>NZ_JACRSR010000001.1 GCF_014384795.1 Gehongia tenuis
GGTGGCAATGGCGAAGGGGAACCACCTGTACCCATGCCGAACACAGAAGTTAAGCCCTTTAGCGCCGAAGATACTTGGTGGGTAACTGCCCGGGAAAATAGGTCGCCGCCGGATTCCATTTTGAGGAGATATCGAAAGATATCTCCTTTTTAATTTCCAAACATGGGGTTTTTTGAAGATCCAATAAAACACTTGATTTTTGACGCTTTTTGATATATAAAGGAAGAGTCCGATTCTTTGAATGTGAGGTAGTGAGAGGTTGCTCTATAAAGAAACTTGTAAGCCCAAGACCGGTTCGGGATTTCAGAACATCCTGATGGTGGTGGGCATGGCGGTGGGCATCATTCTTTTTGTGGGCCTGACCAACATGCTGAAGAGGGCCTTTGGCCTGCCCTGGATCGAGTATCTGGTCTATGTGGTGATCATTGCCTTTTGTTATTGGCTGATCAAGACCCGGGTTCAGGAATTTCGTTATGCGGTGGCGGAGGATGAACTCACGGTGGAACGGATCGTGGGGGGACGGGAAAAGCTGCTGCTGAAGGTGGACCTCAAAACGGTGACCGCCGCAGGGATGGCTGCTCAACTGCCCCGCCTGAATTGCAAGAATCATAACTTTGCTTTTCGCAAGGGTTCCGATCTGCTGGTGATTCAATATATGGAGAATGGCCAGCCCAAGCAGGTGACGCTGGATGCCAGCGAAGAGTTTGTGCGCTGTGTGATGCACAGTCTCAAAAACTGCTGCCCGGAAGCAAGGATCTACCCATAAACGCCCTCAGGGCGTTTTTTTATAGGAGGATTTTATGAGACCCATCCACGATATGCTGGAAGAATACGCTTTTTCCATGCCCCTTCGGATGCACATGCCGGGCCACAAGGGCAGGATGCCCTACGGGCCATGGAGCTGGACGCTTGATGTGACGGAGCTGGCAGGGACCGATGACCTGCGCCACCCCCTTAGGGGGATCGAAGCCGCGCAGACCCTGGCAGCGCGGGCCTTTGGTGCGTCGCGGACGTTCTTTTTGGTCAACGGCGCCACCAGCGGACTCCATGCCCTTTTGTGGACATTGAGGCCTGGGGAGCGGGTGATCGTAAGCCGGGAGTGTCATTTGTCGGTAATTCACGGTATTATAATGGCGGGATTGGAGCCGGTCTATGTGGAGCCCGAATGGGATGAGGAGCAGGAAATATGTCTCGGAATGACGCCGGCCGGCCTGCGCAAGGCTTTGGCGGCGGGACCGGCGAAGGCCGTGCTGGCCACCTCGCCCAATTACTACGGTTATGGCTGTTCGGCCAGTCTGCTGGCCCGGATGGCCCATGATGCGGGTGCGGAGTTCTGGGTGGATCAGGCCCATGGCGCCCATTGGCCTTTCTATGGAGGGCTGCCTGAGGATGCGGGGAAGGCGGGCGCGGATGCCTTCGTGATGAGCGCCCATAAGACGCTGCCCGCGCCCACCCAGTGCGCCTATCTCCATGTGATTTCGCGGACCCTGGCGGAACGGGTGGACGAGACCCTTAGCCGGATTCAGACCACCAGTCCGAGCTTCCTGCTGTTGGGGGCGCTGGATGATGCCCGGTGCTTCATGGAGGAACAGGGCGGGGAGCGGCTGAGACGGCTGTATGCCGCCTGTCGGCAGATGGAAGGGGGGCTGGGCAAAGGACTGCGGGCGCTGAAGGAACGGCCGGGCTTTGTGCGGGATCGGACGAGGATCGCCGTGGACGTGACGGAAAGGGGATGGACGGGCCACGAGGCCGCGGCTTGGCTGGAAGGCCGGGGAGTCCTTGCCGAGATGGCCGATGAGCGGCGGGTGGTCTTTTTGACCTCCGTGATGGATGAGCCAGAGGATGTCAAGCGGATGGGGGATGTGATGAACACCCTTCCCCGGAGGGCTGCGGGGAAAAGGCATGGGCATCCGCGGTTCCACCCTGAACTGTGGGCGGCAGGGGAGGTCTGCGGCATACCCGACGGCGGGAAGGAACGCGTGCCGCTGGAACAGGCGGCGGGCCGGATCGCCGCAGGGAGCGCCGGCGCCTATCCACCCGGTGTGCCGCTGATCCTTCCCGGCGAGAGGATTCGGGGGAAAGTTCTCGAATATATGGTGGAGACCGCAAAGCTGGGAGGAAAGCTCTTTGGCGTAAACGGCGGGATCACCGTTTTCAAGGAGGCATGAAATGATGATCGTACTGTTTGATCTGGATGGGACGCTCACCGATTCACGGGAGGGTATTTTTCACTCGGCGCGGATTGCATTGGAAGCCCTGGGACTGCCCCAGCCCGCCGATGAGCGGATGAAGGCCATGCTGGGGCCGCCTCTCAGCGATAGCTTTGAAAACATTCTGGGCGTGGATCCGGAGCGGGTGCCGGAGGCCATCGCCCACTACCGAGCCTACTACCGGGAGAAAGGCCTTTTTGAAAATCGGGTGTATGAAGGCGTCTACGGTATGCTGGGCGAGCTGAAGGCGGCGGGGCTGGATCTGTATCTTGCGACCTCCAAGCCCGCCGTGTTTGCTGAAAGAATTTTGGAGAAATACAGGCTGGACGGCTATTTTACCGGCGTGGTGGGCGCCGATCTTGATCCCAAGGGCATCAACCATAAGCTGGACATCGTGAAGGAGGCTATGGGGCGCTACAGCGCGGGAAGATCCGCCGTGATGGTGGGGGATCGGATCATGGATATGGGTGCGGCCAAGGAACTGGGCCTGGGATCGGTATTTTGCGCCTATGGCTATGGCGAACCCAGGGAAGGAGAAGGCGCCGATTTTGTGGCGGACAGCCCCGCGGACGTGGCTTATTATATATTGGAAGGAAGTCGCTGATGTTTATTACCTTTGAAGGCCCGGACGGTTCGGGCAAAAGCACCCAAATGGAGCTTTTGAAAGGTTTTTTGAAGGAGAAGGGCTATGATGTGGTCATCAGCCGGGAGCCCGGCGGATGCCCGCTGTCCGAGGAGGTGCGCAGGCTTCTGCTGGACCCCGCCTACGAGGTGAATCCGGTGGCGGAGGCGCTGCTGTACGCCGCAGCCCGGGCTCAGCATGTGGCCGAGGTGATTAGGCCTGCTCTAAGTGCGGGCAAGATGGTGCTCTGCGACCGGTTCATCCATTCCTCTTTGGCCTACCAAGGCTACGGACGGGGTTTGGGGGAGGAGCTGGTGATGGCCATCAACCGTCCCGCTCTGCAGGGTGTCTGGCCGGACGCCACCTTTTTCTTTGATCTATCCGTATCCGATGCGCTTTTGCGCAAGAGCGCTCAAAAGGAGCTGGACCGGCTGGAGAGCGCGGGCGAGGATTTCCATGGCCGGGTCATCGAGGGTTTCCGCAGTCTATGCGCAAAAATGCCGGAAATGGTGCGGCTGGATGCCAGTGAGACGGTGGAAAAGATTCAGCAAAAGATTCGGACAACCATTGAATTGAATTTTTGAACGGAGTAGGGTATAATAGAATTACAAATCCGCGAAGGAGGGCTGAAGGATGAAATTAATTATTGCAATCGTGCAGAATGAAGACTCCGGACGGTTGATCGGAGAGCTGATGAACGACGGCTACAGTGTAACCAAGCTGGCAACCACCGGCGGTTTCCTGCGCGCCGGCAACACCACGCTGCTCTTGGGTGTGGATGAAGAGAAGATCGAGGGCGCGATGAAGATCATCGAGAAGATCTGCAAGTCCAGGAAACAGATCGCCACGTCTCCTTCCCCCATGACCGGCGGCACGGGCGTTTATATCCCCTATCCCATCGAGGTTACCGTGGGCGGAGCGACGGTGTTCGTTCTGAACGTGGAAGATTTCAAGAAGATGTAATACTGAGCAGGAGGGATCTTCTTGCTAAAAAGTCAGCTTGAGGGACAATCCGCCTTGGTGGAAGCGTTTTTGGATCGGCTTTCGCTGGGGCGGATTGTTCATGCTTATATGATTGTGGGGCCGGAAGGCTCGGGCAAGAGGACCCTTGCCGCCTATCTGTCCAAAGCGGTGCTTTGCGAAGGAAAGCATCCGCCCTGCGGCCAGTGCAGGGGCTGCCGGCTCACGCTGTCGGACAACCATCCCGATGCTCTTACCTATGGACCGGAGGGACGGAGTCTCGGCGTGGCAACGGTGCGAAAGATCATTGAGGATCTGTCCGTTCGGGCCTACTACGGGCGGCGCACGGTGGTGATTGAGGACGGGGAGAAGATGACGACCCAGGCGCAAAATGCGCTGCTCAAAATTTTGGAGGAGCCGCCGGAGGGAACGGTCTTCTTTCTGCTGGTGAGGGATGCGAACCGCATGCTGCCCACCATCCGTTCCCGATGCCAGCTGCTGCGCATGGGTCTGCTCACGCCGGGGCAGGCGGCGACGGTGCTGGAGGGGAAGGGCATTTCCCGGGAAATGGCGGCGGAAGCGGCGGAGTTTGCCGGCGGTGTCGTGGGTCAGGCGCTCCGCATGGCTAAGGACAAGGGCTTCATCGAACGCATGGAAAAGGCGAAACGAATTATGGCGGGCCTCCAAGGGGGCATGGACCCTTTTGGGCTCGCAGAGCTCATGGGAGAAAAAAAAGACATGGGGCCGATGCTGGACGCTTTGATGGTTCTGAGCCACCGGGATATGGCGGAGGGATCGTCCAGAGCGCGGGACTGGCTTGCGGCGCTTCTTAAGGCCAGGCGGGGGCTGGATCAGAATCTGGGCACCCAGATGGTCGCGGAGACATTATTTTTGGAGATGTCGGAGGATACAAAATGGCAATCGTAATTGGAGTGCGATTTCAAAAGATCGGGAAAGTCTATTACTTTGATCCCGGCGATATCAATTTTGAAGAGGGCGATGGCGCTATCGTGTCCACCACTCGGGGAACCGAGCTGGGGGAAGTGGTGGTCGCGCCCAAGGAGGTTCCGGATGAGCGGATCGTGCCTCCGCTGAAGAAGGCGGTCAGAAAGGCCACGATTGACGACTACGAACGTCAGGAACAGAATGAGCAGAAGCAGAAGGAAGCTTTCCAGATCTGCCAGAGCAAGATCAATCAGCACAAGCTGGACATGAAGCTGGTGAATGTGGAATACGCTTTTGATGGGAATAAGATTACCTTTTTCTTTACCGCTGACGGCCGGGTGGATTTCCGGGAACTGGTCAAGGATCTGGCGTCCCGGTTTCGCACCCGCATTGAGCTGAGGCAGATCGGTGTGCGGGACGAGACCAAGATGCTGGGCGGACTGGGCCCCTGCGGCCGGCCCGTATGCTGCACGGCTTTTTTGGGCGATTTTCAGCCGGTATCCATCAAGATGGCCAAGGAGCAGAATCTTTCCCTCAATCCGGGCAAGATTTCCGGGCTGTGCGGAAGGCTGATGTGCTGCCTCAAGTATGAGCAGGACACCTATGAAAAGACCCGCAAGGGCATGCCCAGGCAGGGCAGCGAGGTGGGAACCCCTGAGGGCGCGGGGATCGTGGTGGAAAGCATGGTGCTGAAGGAACGGGTGAAGGTGCGGCTGCAGCTGCCCGACGGCACCATGGGGATCCGGGAATTCGCCGTGTCCGAGCTGTGTGCGCCGGAGGATGCACCCAAAGTGGAGGTTCATGAGCTGCCGCCGCCCCGTCCGCGGCCCGCACCCCGGCCCAGACCGGAGCGTCCCCGCCCGCCCAAGGCGAGGGAGCCGCTGGGAGAAAGCCAAAGCCCAAAACCCACCCCGGTGAAGCGGGGCGGGGAAAGGCCCCGTGTGCGCACCGATAAGGATGGGCAGAACAAAAAGCCCATTCCGCCAAAGGAAGACGGCACACCCAAGGAAGGGACGAACAGGCGCCGGAGAAACCGGCCCCGGCGGCGCCCGTCGGGCCAGGGTGGAGTGGCCAATAAACCCCCGGGAAATTCGGAGAAAAATAGTTAAAAAACCTCTTCCCATGTTTGCATCGGTGTGGTAGACTAAGGTTGCAAAAGCCAAGGGCTTATTGCTTGGAATTTGGTAAGGAGGTGACAAGAAATGGCCTATAAGATTAATGACGAGTGCATCAGTTGCGGTGCTTGTGAAAGTGAGTGCCCGACCAACGCCATTTCCGCTGGAGATGGAAAGTATCAGATCGACGCCGATGTGTGCATCGATTGCGGAGCTTGCGCTGGCGTATGCCCGGTGGATGCACCCCAGCCCGAATAAGCGACTACTTAAAAAAGACCCTATGCGGGGTCTTTTTTTATGCGTTTTACAGATATTGTTTGTTGGTGTAACAAAAATTTAATCTTCTTGTAAAGAGGTAGCAGGAATTTTTGGTTTCATGGAGAATTATGTAGGGCAGTAATAAAGAAATTGGGGGTTTATGCGTGAAAAAGAAACTTGCATGGCTGCTGCTCGCGGCAGTCCTTTTGACTTCCTTCGTCCCGGCAGCTGTGCCGGCATTGAAGGCGGATCCCAGCGATGGTACGGTGGATGTGTATCTGCTTTCCTTCAATGCTCCAACGGAGGTTGCGCTGTCGGCCAGCGGTTCTGTGCAGATGGCCGGCGCCACGACGATGACCCTTCAGTCGGGACAAGCCTATGCACTGAGGGTGGGATCCAGCGGCCAGCTTGAACTGGTGCAGGGTGACGCGGTCACGGCCATGGGAGAAAGCGTTACGCTGACCCCTTCCGACGGCGGACAGACAAAGATCGCCTCGGCAGGCACCACCAGCTACCGGTTTTACAAGGGTACGATGAAGATCAGCGTGAGCAGCGGCAAGCTGTTTATGATCAATTCCGTGGGCATCAATGACTACCTGCAAAGCGTGGTGGCCTGCGAGGTGGGTAATTCCTATCCCCTGGAAACCCAGAAGGCCCAGGCTATCGCCGCCCGGACCTACCTCTATAGGAATGCCGGCAAGTACTCCGCCTATGACATTGTGGACACCACCAATGACCAGGTGTACAAGGGTGTTGTCAATGCGCCCAACTGCACCGCAGCGGTGGAGGCCACCAACAACCTGATCCTGACCTATAATGGAAGCGCGATCTGGGCCTTCTACAGCTCCAGCAACGGCGGCAAGACCTACAAGGCCAGTCAGGGCTTTTCCAGTGTGGCCGACCAGCCCTATTTGGTTGAAAAAACGGACAGCTATGATCCGGGACCGAAATATGGTCATGGCGTGGGCATGAGCCAGGTGGGCGCCCGCAACCGCGCCTATGATGGACACAATTACAGTCAGATTCTGGGCTTCTATTTTCCGGGATGCAAGCTCTACAACACCTCCACCGGCGCCACCACTGATCTTGAGACGCCGCCCGACGGCGGTATCGATGGCGGCGGCGGAAACGAGACCCCGATCTCGTCGGGTACGGTGACCGCTTCGGTTCTCAACATCCGCAAGAGCGCCTCCACCAGCTCCATGGTGATCGGCTCCCTGCAGAAGGGCGCCACGGTGCAAATCGTGGCCCAGGAGGGCGATTGGTACAAGATCAACTATGGCAGCGGCACCGGCTATGTCCATAAGGACTATGTGCAGGTGGGTGGTTCCAGCGGCGGCGGCAATGAAGGCGGTAGCGGCGGCGGCACGGCCACCCAGACGGCCACGGTGACGGCTTCGGCGCTCAACGTGCGTCAGAGCGCTTCCACTTCCTCCTCCGTGATCGGTACGGTCAGGAAGGGCCAGACGGTGAATGTGACCAAGAAGGTCTCCGACTCCTGGTATGAGATCGAATACGGCAATGGCGTGGGCTATGTCCATGGTTCCTATATCACCCTCAACGGCAGTAGCGGCGGCAATGAGGGCGGCGGCAACGTGATTCAAACGGGTACGGTGACGGCCAGCTCCCTGAATGTACGCAAAACGCCCAGCACCTCCGGTGCCCGTCTCGGCGGCCTTTCCAAGGGCGCCACGGTGAACATCGTGGGGACCAGCGGCGACTGGTATCAGATCAACTACGGCAGCGGCACCGCTTATGTCCATAAGGACTATGTTCAGGTGGGCGGGTCCGGCGGCGGTAATGAAGGCGGCAGCGGCGGCGGCACGGCTGCCCAGACAGCCACGGTGACCGCTTCGGCGCTCAACGTCCGCAGGAGCGCATCCACCTCCTCCGGTGTGATGGGTACGGTCAGGAAGGGCCAGACCGTTGAGGTGGTGCAGAAGGTCAACGATACCTGGTATCAGATCAATTACAATGGCAGCACCGGCTACGTGCACGGCTCCTATATCTCGATTAACGGCGGGTCCAGTTCCGGCGGTTCGGGCGGCGGTAGTGTGGCCACCTCCGGTACGGCGGTGGTGACGGCCAATGTGCTGAATGTCCGTTCGAGCGCGTCCACCTCTTCGTCGGTGATTGGCACCCTGCAGAAGAACAAGACCATTGAGCTTGTGCAGAAGGTTTCCGATTCCTGGTATCAGATCAAGTTTGGCAGCGGCACAGGCTACGTGCACGCTTCCTACATCCGGATCACCGACGGCAGCGGCGGCACGAGCGGCGGCAGCGGCACAATGACGGTAACCGCATCCTCGCTGTATGTGCGCAGCGGTCCCAGCACCTCCAGCTCCGCCATCGGCGGGCTCAGGAAGGGTCAAACGGTGACCGTTCTGGGTTCGGAAGGCGCTTGGTACAAGATCAGCTTTAACGGCCGCACCGCATATATCCATGGGGATTATGTGCGCTAATCAAATATAGAGAAGCAAAGAGAGAGGATAAGACAGGAGGCAGCATGAAAAGATCGGCGATAGCCGTACTGACGGCAGTGGTTTTGGGTCTGTCCCTCATGAACATGCCCAGGATCCAGGCAGCGCCAGCCAACCTTAGCAAGGGCAGCAGCGGCGACGATGTAAAGCAGCTTCAGACCCTGCTAAAAGAGAAGGGCTATTTCAACTATTCTTCCATTACGGGCTATTTTGGCACCATCACCGAACAAGCGGTGATTGCTTATCAAAAGGATCATGGGATTCCTTCCACCGGTGTGGTGGCCAGCCTGACCTGGGCAAGCCTGGGTCAGAGCGGCGGCGTGAGCGGGGGCGGCGGAACACCCACGGAGACCAACACGGTGCTCACGCTGGGCACCCGCGGGGATCAGGTGTCCGAGCTTCAGCAAAAGCTGAAGTCGGCGGGCTATTACAGCTATTCTTCCATTACGGGCTACTATGGCCCCATCACCTATGAAGCGGTCAAGGCTTTCCAGAAGGCGAAGGGTCTTTCGGTGGACGGCATGGCGGGCCCCAAGACGCTGGCGGCCCTCGGCATGGGAGGAGGTTCTTCCTCCACGCCCAGTCCCAGCCCCGGAGCGGGCGGAGGCTCCACAACAGCCACCCAGACGGCAAAAGTGACGGCCACGGCTCTCAATGTACGTCAGTCGGCCAGCACCTCATCATCGGTGCTGGGCACGGTCAGGAAAGGCCAGACGCTGCAGGTGGTCAAGAAGGCTTCCGATTCCTGGTATCAGATTCAGTACAATGGCGGCGTGGGCTATGTCCATGCGTCCTATATCAGTCTTAGCGGCAGCACGGGAACCGGCGGCGGCACCACCACGGAGAACGTAACCGGCACGGTCACCGCCTCATCCCTCAACGTTCGCCAGAATGCCAGCACCTCCAGCGCGGTGGTGGGCGGGCTCAAAAAAGGCGACACGGTGACCATCATGGCGTCAAGCGGCAGCTGGTATCAGATTTCCTTCAATGGCGGCAGCGCCTATGTCCATAAGGACTATGTCAAGGCGGATGGCACCCCCTCCACGCCGGAGACGCCGCCGCCCAGCACGACGCCGGGCACGGTAACCAACCTTACCATTGGAAGCCGGGGAGATTTGGTGACGCAGCTGCAGCAAAAGCTGAAGGATTTGGGCTATTATACTTACAGCACCATCACCGGTTACTACGGCACCATCACCCAGGATGCGGTCAAACGCTATCAAAAGGCCGCTGGACTGTCGGTGGATGGCATTGCCGGCAAGAACACGCTGACCCAGCTGGGTCTGGTGGGCGGAACCGATCCTTCCCCTTCGCCCAGCCCCTCTCCCGGCGGGGAGGATCCTGGCACCACCAGCGAATACCGTTGGCCCGCCTCCGGTGTGGTCACCTCGGAGTTTGGTGCACGGTGGGGCAAGTTCCACTATGGTATCGATATTGCGAACAATGAGGGTACGCCCATCTACGCATCCAAGGCTGGTGTGGTTAAGTACGCCGGCGAACTCGGCGACTATGGCCTGGCCATTAACATCGATCATGGCGATGGCACCACCACCCGCTATGCACATTGCAGTGCGCTTCTGGTGAAGGCCGGTGAGCGGGTGACCCCGCAGACACAGATCGCCAAGATGGGTTCCACGGGCAATTCCACAGGCAACCACGTCCACTTTGAGGTGTTCATCGGGTCCACCCGGATCAATCCCCGGGAAGTGTTGCCATAAAATTTCAATAAGTAAACTTTTTGCGAATTCACGGATTCAAAAAATAACAATCCGTGAATTCGTTTCATTTTAGGGCCAATTTCACAATATTTTTAAATAAAAACGTAATATCTTCGTAAAATAAAAGCAGGAATTCCAAAACATATAGAGAATTAAAAGACACATAGCTGTTAAGTACAGCTTTGAGGAGCGAGAGGAAATACCTTTAAAGGAGCGTATGCAAGTGAAGAAACTAGGAACTTTGATCCTGAGTGGTGTCGTGGTGTCCGGCCTGCTGCTGGCAAACCCCATGCAGATTCAGGCGGCCGGCGTGGTCAAACGAGGTGATCAAGGCGAGACAGTGACTCAGCTGCAGGATGCTTTGGCGGATGAAGGTCATTTTACCTTTGGTAAAAGCACCGGTTACTTTGGTACGATTACGGAGGATGCCGTGATCGACTACCAGAAGAGTAACGGTTTGCAGGTGGATGGCAAGGCCGGTCCTGAGACCCTGGGAAGCCTGGGCCTTACGGATGGCGGTTCCGGTTCGTCCGGCACGGGCAGCACGGCATCGTCCAATGATGTCCTGAAGCTGGGCAGCCGGGGCGACATGGTCAGCACCCTGCAACAGAAGCTGAAGAATGAGGGTTACTACACCTATAGCGAGATTACGGGTTACTACGGCCCCATCACCCAGCAGGCGGTCACCGCCTATCAGAAGGCCAAGGGCCTGCCTCAGACGGGCGTTGCTGCCAGCATGACCTTGGGCGCGCTGGGTATGACCGGCGGAAACGCCGAGGTGAGCCAGGAGGATACCTCCTCCAGTTCCGGCAGCCTTCGGGTGGGCGACCGCAACGACGAAGTCGTGAAGGTGCAGACCATTCTGCGGGATAAGGGCTATTTCAGAACCAACGTGACCGGCTATTTCGGCTCGATCACCGAGGCGGCTGTGATCGCATTCCAGAAGGATTACGGCATTGATCCCATCGGTGTGGTGGGTCCCCAGACCCGTGCCGCGCTGTATGGCAGCTCTTCCGGATCTTCCTCCAATGCGAATTTTTCCAATTCGGCGGCGGAGCAGGGTGACTCTAGCAGTGATTCCAATCCTGCGCCCTCTGCTTCGGCTTCCAACATCGTGGCCTATGCCAAGCAGTTTATGGGCACTCCCTATGTGTATGGCGGCAATGGCCCCAACGCTTTTGACTGCAGCGGTTTTGTGAAGTATGTGTTTGCGAATGCCGGCATTGGCCTGTCCCGTACGGCGACGGCCCAGTCCGGTGATGGTGTGGCGGTTTCCCGCAGCAACCTGCAGACCGGGGATTTGATCTTCTTTGATACCATCTCCGGAAACAGCAAGCCTATCGATCATGTGGGCATCTACATTGGCGACGGCCAGTTTATCCATTGCAGCACCAGCAAGGGTGTGACGATCAGCGATCTGTCCAGCGGTTACTACAGCCGCAACTATACCTGCGCTACCCGCATTCAATAATGCGAAATTGAAAAGTCCGCTTCGGCGGACTTTTTTATTTGGCTTTTTGGGGACGGATGGTACAATGAAGGAAGAAAGGGGGCAAGGGCATGGACGAGCGGCTGGATGATCTTCAGGTGAAGGGCTATAGGATCTATCAGGATCCCGAAGGTTTTTGCTTTGGCACCGATGCCGTGCTGCTGGCCCATTTTGCCCGGATTCGGCCGGGGGAGCGGGTTGTGGACCTGGGAACCGGATCGGGCATTGTTCCCCTTCTGATGGCGGCTCACAGCCGCGGAGAGGCTTTCGTGGGCCTGGAGCTGGAGCACGGCGCCGTGGACCGGGCCCGGCGCAGCGTGAAACTCAACGGCCTTTCCGGCCGCATCGAGATTGTGGAGGGAGACCTGAAGGAGGCTGCAGCGCTGCTGGGCCGGGGAACCTTCGACGTGGTGGTGACCAATCCGCCGTACCGGCCGCTGGACGGCGGCGAGCTTCCCGCCCATCCCGCCCGGCGCATGGCCCGCTATGAAACCCACTGCACTCTTAAGGACGTGCTGACGGCGGCGTCAGGGCTCCTCAAGTACCGGGGACGCTTCTATATGGTGCATCGCTGCAGCCGGCTTGCGGAGATCCTTCAGGAGATGCGGGCGGCAGGGCTGGAACCCAAGGCGGGACGCATGGTGCAAAAGGATGCGGAGGCGGCCGGGGAGCTGGTGCTGCTCGAGGGAATCAAGGGGGCCGCGTCCGGAATGGAATGGCTGCCGGTGCTGTTCACCCGATCGGGGGATGGTCCCAGCGAGGCACTGAAAAGAATCTACAGGGGGGAAGATGGATGACGGGAACGCTGTATCTATGCGCGACACCCATAGGGAATCTGGAGGACATGACCCTTCGGGCCCTGCGCATCATGAAGGAGGCGGACGGCATTGCCTGTGAGGACACCCGCCATACGCTGAAGCTCCTCAACCATTATGACATTCAAAAGCCCCTGATCAGCTACCATCAGCACGATCTGGAGCGGGGCGAGGCCCGCATCCTGGCGTGGCTGGAGGAGGGCAAAACGGTGGTCATGGTGAGCGATGCGGGGCTGCCCTGCATCTCCGATCCTGGTGCAAGGCTGGTACCGCTGGCTCGGGAGAAGGGACACCGGGTGAGCATACTGCCCGGCGCAAGCGCATCGCTGAGTGCCCTCATGCTCTCGGGACAGGATACCACCCGTTTTGCTTTTGAGGGTTTTCTGCCACGCAGCAAGCGGAAGGAGCGGCTCCGGGAGCTGGTGCGGGATCCCAGAACCCTGATCTTCTATGAGGCCCCCCATCGTCTTAAGGCGGTGCTGTCGGACATGGCAGAGGTCTTCGGCGGGGAACGCTCCGTCAGTCTGGTGCGGGAGATCACCAAGATCCATGAGGAAACCTTTGTCACCAGTCTGGGTGAAGCGGCGGAGCATTTTAAGAGCCAGGAACCAAGGGGCGAATACGTACTGGTGGTGGCCGGGGCGGTTCAGACTGAGCCGGAGGGCCCCTGGCAGGAGCTGCTTCGCCAATATCTCAAGGATATGCCCGCCATGGATGCGGTCAAGGCGGTGGCGCGGGAGCGGGGCATAAAAAAATCGGAGGTCTACCAGGAATCACTCCGCCTCCGCGGCAGGACCTGAAAAAGTGCAAAAAAAAAGCTGGCGTCTTTCGTCAGCTTTTATGATGTGAGATCATTTTTCCTCGTCAAGGCTCCGGGCCAGTTCGGCCAGACAGCTTTTGCATATATTTTTGCCTTTATATTGATGCACGTCACGGGCGTTATCGCAGAAGATGCAGGCAGGCTCGTACTTCTTGAGGATGATCTGATTGCCATCCACATAGATTTCCATAGCGTCCTTGATCTCAATGTTCAACGTCCGTCTAAGCTCGATCGGAATAACCACACGTCCCAACTCGTCCACTTTTCTCACAATACCCGTCGATTTCATAAAGTTCGCCTCCTAAGTCAAAATTCGACATTATTGATGAGGTTATCATACCAAGCATTATGGAAAAAGTCAATGAATATTTTTCTATAAAATGGAATTCATACAGTAAAACAGGAAAAATACAAGACTATCTGTAAGGTTCTGAAAATCCCTCCAGCATACATAGTTTTAGGTGGAGGAGATTGTCTATGATGAATGCACTTTGGGGCAGCATGATTTTGGCCAGCATCGTGTTCGCCCTTTTGAGCGGAAGACTGGATCTGGTGACCGATGGTGCGCTGGACGGGGCGTCGGCCAGCGTGGAGGTGGCGGTGACGCTCCTTGGCGTGTACGCCCTTTGGCTGGGGGTTCTAAAAATTGCGGAGCGGGCCGGACTGGTGGAGGCTATTGCAAAGAAGATGCGGCCGCTGATGGCGCGGCTCTTTTCCGGCGTACCTAAAAATCATCCCGCCATGGGACACATCTCCATGAACCTTCTGGCCAACGTGCTGGGCATGGGCGGCGCGGCCACGCCCTATGGGCTCAAGGCCATGGAGGAGCTGCAGCGGCTCAATCCCCATAAAGATACGGCCACCCATGACATGTGCATGCTGCTCATCGTGAACGCCTCCTCCATTCAGCTCATCCCCATGACCATCATCGGAATCCGAAGAGCCGCTGGAAGCGCGGCGCCGGCGGAGATCATCGGCAGCACCCTTCTGGTCACCCTGGTCAATACGGTGCTTGCCATCATTCTTGGCAAGATCATGGCGGGGAGGAGAGGCCGATGAAGCTGGTAACTTACATATCCGGCGGCTTCGTGGCCTTCTTCATTGCCTTTGTGGTCATCTACGGCATGGTGAAGCGGGTTCCCATCTTCGACACCTTCATTGAGGGCGCCAAGGAAGGGCTGTCCACCGTGATCACCATTCTGCCCTATCTTGTAGCCATGCTGGTGGCGGTCGAGATGCTGAAAAGCTCCGGTGCGCTGGATGCGCTGGTGAGCCTTTTGGCTCCGCTGCTTTCCTTCGTGGGGATCCCCATGGATCTGGGGCCCCTTCTGCTCATGCGGCCCTTCTCCGGAAGCGGCGCCACGGCCATTTTTACCCAGCTTGTAGAGGCGGTGGGCCCCGACTCCTACACTGGACGGCTGGCGTCCACGGTAATGGGCTCCTCCGAGACCATTCTTTACGCGGTGGGTCTCTACTTTGGTTACGTGGGTGTGAAGAAAACCCGCTACACCGTGCCCGTATCCATGCTCAGTGAATTCGTGGGGATCGTGTTTGCTGCATTTCTCTGCAAGACCATGTTTGGGCTATAAAAGCCTTGTTCTTGGTGCAAAGTTGTCGTATAATGGGACCTACGGCCAAGAAAATTGGGAGGCAGATAAGAGATGAGAGTGGACGTTTTTTCAACCCATGCCAATTTGGTGGAGCGATGCGTTCGTGACCGTACGGCCATTGTGATTGATGTGCTTCGGGCCACCAGCTGTATGGTGACGGCCCTCAGCAACGGCGCCAGGGAAGTGATTCCGGTGGAGGATGTGGAGGAGGCCCTCAAGATGGGAGGCCGGCTCGGCCGGGAGAATGTGCTGCTGGGCGGGGAGCGAAACGCTCTTTTGATCCCGGGTTTTGATCTTGGGAATTCACCCCTGGAATACAGCGGGGAGAAGGTTCGGGGCAAGGTTATCGTGGCGACCACCACCAACGGCACCCGGGCCATTCGCCGGGCGAGAACCAGCGGAGCCAGAAGGATTCTGGTGGGAGCCTATCTGAACGCTCGTGCGGTGGCAGACAGGGTCCGGGATGAGGACGAGATCGCCATCGTGTGTTCCGGTACGGCGGAACGATTCTCACTGGACGATGTGATGGCCGCAGGCTCCATCATTGCGGAGCTTCGGGAGCTGGGCGTAAAGCTGGAACTGGACGATCTTGGCTATAACGCGCTGTTCCTTTACGATCAGTACAAGCGCCATCCCGAGGATCTGCTGCTGCATTGCGGCCACTATCGGCGGCTGGTGGAACTGGGTTTCGACGACCTTACCTACTGCTTCACCCAGAACAAGCTGGACGTGGTTCCCAGTTACGATGAGGACGGCGCCATTCGTGCGCATTGACAAAGAGGGTATAGCCTCGATATAATAGGATAAACTAGCAGCATATCTTAAAAAGGTGATGACGGGAAGAGTACTTTTGCCAAGGCGCCTTGAGCGAGCCGGGAGGGTGCAAGCCGGCGGCGGCCAGCAGGAGGAACATGGTCCCTGAACCGCGGGGCCGAAGCTTTTAGGCCCTGCCGGGAACGCCCGTGACAGCGTGCGGCGATGATGGTCGCCCATAAGCCCGAATGCGGGAAAGCAGGGTGGTACCGCGAGTTGAACCTCGCCCCTACAGGGGGGTGGGGTTTTGTTTTTTTACGAAGATAAGGAGGACAGGCATGGAAAAGAACACTTTTTATGTAACGACCCCCATCTATTATCCGTCGAACAAGCTGCATATCGGCAACGCCTACTGCACCACGGCGGCGGATGCCATTGCCCGTTTCAAGCGGCTGACCGGTTATGACGTGATGTTTTTGACCGGCACCGATGAGCACGGCCAGAAGATCGAACGAATTGCCCGGGAGAAGGGCATGGAGCCCATCGACTATGTGGACGGCATCGTGGCTTCCATCAAGGATCTTTGGAAGCTGATGGATATCTCCTACGACGATTTCATTCGCACGACGGAGCCCCGGCATATGCAGGCGGTTCAGAAGATCTTCAAGCGCCTGTATGATCAGGGCGATATCTACAAGAGCGAGTACGAGGGCTGGTACTGCAGCCCCTGCGAATCCTTCTGGCTGGAGCGGCAGCTGGTGGACGGCAAATGCCCCGACTGCGGGCGGCCGGTGGAACGGGTGAAGGAGGAGTCCTATTTTCTCCGCCTGTCCAAGTATCAGGACCGCCTGATCGAATACATCAACACCCATCCCGATTTCATTCAGCCGGTTTCCCGCAGGAACGAGATGCTGAACAATTTCCTGCTGCCCGGTCTGGAGGATCTGGCCGTGTCCCGCACCTCCTTCTCCTGGGGCATCCCGGTGGAGTTCGACCCGGGACACGTGGTGTACGTGTGGCTGGACGCCTTGACGAACTACATCACGGCCCTTGGCTATTTGGGCGAAGACGACAGCAAATTCAAAAAATACTGGCCGGCGGACGTACATTTGGTGGGCAAGGAGATCGTTCGCTTTCACACCATCATCTGGCCTATCGTGCTCATGGCCTTGGGTCTGCCCCTCCCCAAGCAGGTGTACGGCCACGGCTGGCTGATCCTGGACGGCGGGGAGAAAATGTCCAAATCCAAGGGCAACGTTATCGACCCGGTGGTGCTGGTGGAACGGTACGGCCTGGATGCTATCCGCTATTTCCTGCTCCGGGAGATGCCTCTTGGCAGCGATGGCGTTTTCACCAACGAGATTCTCATCAAGCGCATCAACACGGATTTGGCCAATGACCTTGGCAACCTGGTCAGCCGCACGGTGGCCATGATGGAGAAGTACTTTGATGGCAGCATCCCCTCCGTGGGTCCGGTCACCGAGTTGGACAAGGATCTGCAGCACCTTTGCATGGGCACGCCCCAGAAGGTGGAGGAGCTTATGGACCAGTGGCAGCTCTCCGCCGCTTTGGGGGAGATCTGGAAGCTGGTGGCCCGGTGCAACAAGTACATCGATGAGACGGCGCCCTGGGCCCTGGCCAAGGACGAACAGCAAAGGGAGCGGCTGGCGACGGTGATGGTGCACCTGGTGGAATCCATCCGCACCATCGGCATTCTGATCAGCCCGTTTATGACCAAGACCCCGGCCAAGATCTTTCAGCAGATCGGCATCGAGGAAGGCCACATGACCGCTTGGGATACGGTGCGCCAGTTCGGCGTGATTCCAGCGGGCACCAAGGTGAAGAAGGGCGAGGCCCTGTTCCCGCGGCTGGATATGGCGAAGGAACTGGAGGCCCTCGATGGGATCACTCCGGGACAGGCCCACATCAAGGGTGCGTCCCAAAAGAAGAAGGAAGCGGCCAGGAAGCAGGAAGCCCAAAGGCCGGAGGAGCCGAAAAAGGACGGGAAGATCACCATCGACGACTTTGCCAAGGTGGAGATGAAGGTGGCGAATGTCCTCGCCTGCGAGGCGGTGGAAGGCTCGGAGAAGCTTTTGAAGTTCACCCTCAAAGTGGGGGAGGAGCAGCGCACCGTGGTCTCCGGCATCAAGAAGTGGTACCCTGAACCGGAGAAACTGGTGGGCAGACAGCTCATTCTGGTGGCCAATCTGAAGCCCGCGAAGCTGAAGGGTATTCTGTCCGAAGGCATGCTCCTTTCGGCGGAGGACGCTTCGGGCAATGTGCGCCTTCTCACAGTGGAATCGCCGGTGGAAGACGGCGCAGGAGTGTCTTAGAATGCTCTTTGATACCCACGCCCACATCTTTGACGAGCGTTTTGACGGGGACCGGGACGGGCTGATTGAAAGCTTTCGGGAAAAGGGCCTGGGACGGGTCATGGTTCCGGGAGCGGATATGCCTTCCAGCCTTGCCATGCCGGCCTTCGTGGAGCGCCATGAGATGCTCGTGGGCTCGGTGGGGGTGACGCCCCATGACGCCAAGGACATGGCGGACGGCGATGTGGAGCGGCTGAGGGAGCTGGCGGCCCATCCGAAGATTGTGGCGCTGGGGGAAATGGGTCTGGACTATCACTACGACTTCACACCCCGGGACGTCCAGAAGAAGCGTTTTTTGGAGCAGATGGACCTGGCGCAGGAGCTGCGGCTGCCGGTGATCCTGCACAACCGGGAGAGCACCGGCGATATGCTGGCCATTCTGAAAAGCTATGCCGGGCGGGTGAGGGGCGTGATGCACTGCTTTTCCGGCAGCTATGAGACGGCCAGGGATGTGCTGGACCTCGGGTACTACATCTCCTTTGCCGGGCCGCTCACCTTCAAGAACGCAAGAAAGGTGCGGGAGGTGGCAGCGAAGCTGCCCCGCGACCGGGTCACGGTGGAGACGGACAGCCCCTACCTGGCGCCGGAGCCAAAGCGTGGCGGACGGAATGAGCCCGCTTACGTGCGCCATGTGTGCGCGAAGCTGGCGGAGATCTGGGGCCTCCCCTATGAGGAAACGGAGCGCCTGACCTATGAGAACGGGCTGCGGCTGTTCAACCTTTCAGAATAAAAAAGAAGGGCGTTTTGCCCTTCTTTTTATGTTGTATAGAGCTTTTCATTTGTGTGACGGGCCTGTGACGGTTCTGTGAAGGCTGTCCGAGGCCTGCTGCAGCGGGAAAAAATAGGGGCCTGTCCCGGAAAATCCGGGACAGGCCTACTTTTTCGTTCCGGCACATATAGATAGATATATAGGGATCAATGGGAGAACTTCAGAAGATCCCGGGTGATGACCATGCGCTCATTGTCTCCCTCGCCGGATTTGGTTTCGAGAGTGGTGCACACCAGCCGGTGGTTGTCCCCTTCCGTGGCGAAGGCAATGATCCAGTTGATCAGCTTTTCCCGCTGCATACCCAGCTGGGCCGTACCGGTCTTGGCGGCCACGCCCATGCCTTCCACATCCACCGACCGGCCGGTACCCTCGGTGACCACGGCCCGGAGGATGGGAACCAGGAGGCTCAGGTTTTCTGCACTGACCACGCCGCTTTTCCAGACGGAAGGCTCGAAGGTCTCCGTCATGGTGTAGTCGGCGATGCCCTCGCCGGCCTGGCCGTAGGACTGGACCACCCTGGGCCGGGGGATGTTGCCGTCGTTGCCGAGGGCCGCAAAGGTGGAGGCCATCTGAATGGGTGTGATCAGCATCTCGCCCTGGCCGTATCCGGCGTCAGCTAGGATGCGGGCGGAGGGGAAGCCGGCCTCGGGATCGGAGTGAAGCTGGCTTGTAGCGGTGCCAAGATCAAACTCGATGGCCTCGCCCAGCCCCAGCCGTGAAGCGTAACTGTTGAAGGCGTCCTCGCCGCACATCAGCGCCGCGTAAGCGAAGTAGATGTTGTCCGAATGGATGAGGGCGTTTCGGAGATTCACGTCGCCGCTGTAGGCCTTGTAGCGGTAGATGGGGGGCGGCCCCCATTCCACGCCGTTGAATACCGGAGTCCACTGGTTATTGACGATCTTCTGGGGGAACACAAAGGTGGGTGTGATCTTGCCCATTTCAAGAGCCAGGGAAGCGGTGAAAGGCTTGATGGTGGAACCGGGCGCATAAAGACCGCTGGTGCAGCGGTTGTACAGCGGCCGGCCGCCATTGGGGTCGTTGAGCTCATCCCAGGTCTCCTGATCCATGCTGCGGAACAGGTTGGGATCGTAGCCCGGATAGCTGGCCATGGCTTCCACAAAACCGGTCTTTGTGTCCATAACGATGACGGATCCCCGCATGCCGGTGCTGAGCTGGGCGGTGAGCAGCCGTTCGGCTTCCTGCTGGATCTTGATATCCAAAGACAGCCACAGGTCCTGGCCGTTTTCGGCGGGTTCCTCGTACAGGATCTCTTTTTTGCCGCCGCTTTCATATTCAATGTAGATCTGATAGCCGCGCTTGCCCCGAAGCACGGACTCGTAGGCCGCCTCCAGTCCGGATTTGCCCACGATGCTGGTATCGGTGTAGCCGTCGGCGGGATCCTTCTTTTCCAGCTCATCTGCGGTGATGACGCCGGTGTAGCCGATCAGATGGCAGGCCGATTTGCCGAAGGGATAATAGCGAATGAGGGAAAGGGAGCTTTCGTCCACTCCGGCTCCCGGAATCTGGGCCACGGCCGCCTTCGTCTCCTCGGCAAGGGCGCCGATATCATAGATTTTGATGGCCACCAGCGTATCCTGACCGGTCTTACCCTCAAGTTTTTTTAAAATATCCTGGGCGGGCATTTCGATAAGGGGGGAAAGGGCCGCGGCAAACACCGCCGTATCCCCGATTTTGGAGGGGTTGGCATAGACGGTGGGCGCATAAATGTTTTGTGCGATGAGTTCGTTGTTTTTATCAAAGATCTCGCCCCGGCGGCCATAGACGGCCGTGGCCCGGACCTTCTCGTTCCAGTCCAGGTTGGGGAAGATGAGGGCGGGGGACCAGTCGATCTTCCAGCCCGTCCGCTCCTCCACCAGGGGGAGGGTGAAGGTGAGATCCATGGTCCCAAAGCGTTCGCCCTGGTACTGCACATTCACCGGCAGCGTCCGGTTGCCAAAGGCATCCTCGCTTACCTCGCCCGCCGCCAGGGTGAGCCCGGTCAGCCCAATGCCGTCATAGATATTGACATACTTGTCCACGAACTCCTCCCGGCTGATCTTTGCGGCAGCCGAGGCGGACAAAAGTTCATACATAGCCGTATAATCCCGAGCCTCCCACAGCCGAAGATAATTCTGGGCCGTGGAGGGCGTGGAATTGGAGCAGGCGTATAGAAGGGGGGTCAGCATGGCCATAATAAGGAACAAAGCCAGTACGCGTCGAGTTTTGGTCATTGACAAGGCTCCTTGAGAATTATTTTTCTCAATTATACATGCACTTTCGACAAAAGGCAAAACATTCCCCAAAAGTGCGAGAAACATATGTTCCCATTAGGTCTTGACAAATCTATTAAAAGTCATTACAATAGTGTTACTTGCTGGCTTTGGCCGGCAGGGGACCAAAGGAGGCAAACATGAGAAAGAAAAAGCGAGAAGTGGATTTCAGCGTCAACCCCACTGCTCACTTGAAGGGGATTCTGTGGACCAGCGAAGGCAAGAACGGCACAGCGGGCGGGAAGAAGCCCAAGGCCGAGCATACCGACGGGGTCTTTAAGATTTCCGCCAGCCGCCCCACAAGGCGCCGCCCCGTGATCATCGCCCTTATTGTGGCACTCGTGTTCACGTCCGTGTATGGCATCTTCGGTTTTGCCATGCCGGAAAAATACGATGTAACCGTCAAGGACGGAGAGCGGGCGCAGTTTGTGACCACCACCGAGAAGACGGTGATGGGGGTGCTGGAGGAACTGGATATCACTTTGGCGGTGGAGGATGAGGTCATCCCCTCCCGCATCGCCAGCGTAAACGACGGCATGACCGTTGAAGTGGTACGCGCAAAGGAAATCTATATCCACAAGGGCGATGAAGTGATTCCCATCAAGAAAGCCAGCGGCACGGTTCGTGAGGCCCTGCGGGACGCCGGGTTTGCCGCGAGCAGTGACGATGAAATCTCGGCGGAGCTGGATACGCCCATTACCGATGGCCAGCATATCTATTTCACCGATGTGCGGGTCGAGGAAGAGGAGGCGCTGGAGACTCTGCCGTTTGAGACGGTGAAGGAGGAGGATTTCTCCCTTGCCGAAGGTACCGAAAAGGTGGCGGTGGCGGGCCAGGAGGGACAGCGCCGCACCGTGACCCGCATCGTCTACAAGAACGATGCGGAGGTCAGCCGGGAAATCGTGCTGGATGAGGTCACCCAGCAGCCGGTGAACGAGGTTGTGAAGGTGGGCACCTTCTCCGCTGACAGCGTATCGGCTCTGATGCTGAATAAGCTGGATGCGGCGCATGATGGCATCAGCGAAGCGCTGGCGGCAACGCCGACGCCCACGCCCAAGGCGACCCCGAAGAAGACGCAGCAGCCGGCCAGCACGCCGAAGGCGACGCCCAAGCCGGATAACAATGAGACGCAGGTAACCCCCGCGCCGACACCAGAGCCGACTCCGACGCCGGAGGACGAACCTGTATCGGGCGGCGATAGTCTCCCCGGCGGTCTCACGCAGGACCAGGTGGCACGGGTGGCCAACATGAAGGCCACGGCTTATACCCATACCGGCAATCAAACCGCGACGGGAACTTGGCCCAAGGTGGGCACCATCGCCGTGGATCCCCGGGTGATTCCTCTGGGAACCCGGGTGTATGTGGTGGGCTACGGCTATGCCGTGGCTGAGGACACCGGTGGTGCCATCAAGGGCAATATTATTGATCTGTTCATGGAGACGGAAAACCAGTGTATCAACTGGGGCCGGCGGAATGTGACGGTGTATATTCTTAAGTAATATCATGAAGCATGAAAAAGCTGCCTGAAACCCGGGCAGCTTTTTTTGGAAGCGGGCGGCTTTCGAACACGCGAATGCCGACAGACTGAGAGCGGACAAATTGGAAGGAGAAACGGATGAGGGCACAGGATGTACTGAGAGCCTATGGAGTTGAGCCCAACAAGGGACTGGGTCAGAATTTTCTCACGGACCCGAACCTTCTTACCGCCATAGTGGAGCGCTGCGGCGTGGAAGTAGGGGACCGGGTGCTAGAAATCGGACCCGGTCTTGGCACGCTGACGGCGGTCCTGGCCGACCATGCGAAACGGGTGGTCTCGGTGGAGATCGACCGCGCTCTCAAGGAGGCGCTGGGCGCCATGACGGCTGGTCGAAACAACGTGGAGATCCTCTTTGGCGACTTCACCAAGATGGATCTTGACACGCTGTGGCGGGAGCACCTGGGCGGTGAACCCTTCAAGGTGGTGGCCAACCTGCCCTATTATGTGACCAGCACCATCGTGATGGGCCTTTTGGAAAGCGGACTGCCGATCCGGACGCTGGGTTTTATGGTGCAGCAGGAGGTGGCCGAGCGGATGATGGCGGCGCCCGGGACCAAAGCGTATGGCGCTCTGTCGGTGGGGGTACAATATCGCTGTGAGGCGAGCATTGTGATGCGGGTTCCCCGAGGCGCATTCCTGCCGCCGCCCAAGGTGGATTCGGCGGTTATCCGGCTGGATGTTGCATCCTCGCCCCGGGTTGCGGTGGAGGATGAGAAGCTGTTTTTTAAGGTGGTGAAGGCCATCTTTGCCGTCCGGCGCAAAACCCTGCTCAACGCCCTGAGCCTAGGGTTTGGCCTTCCCAAGGATAAGCTGTCCTATTGCATTGAATCCTGCGGTTTTTCGACCAATGTGCGGGGCGAGCAACTTTCTTTATCGGAAATGGCGAGATTGACAAATATTTTACGAAATTCGCTTGCCTAAAATCTACTTCTACATTATGATAGATATATGATCGCAATCGATCAAGATTCGGTGTTATATCCCCAATGAAACGTCTATTTTGCAGGATACGAACCTTAAACCCGCATTTGTGCAGGATGTGCGCCGAACAGAATCAATCTTGAAGGAGGAATTGGGTATGACAACTTATGGTCTTGAAAAGTTGGGCATTATCAACCCCAGCGCGGTATACCGCAACCTTTCCGTTCCCGCTCTGGTGGAAAAGGCGCTGGCCCGCGGCGAGGGTGTGCTTCTCGACAATGGCGCGCTTCGCGTGAATACGGGCAAATACACGGGACGGTCCCCTAACGACCGCTTCATCGTGGATGAACCTTCCTGCCACAACGATGTGGATTGGGGCAAGGTCAATATGCCCATCAGCGAGGAGAAGTTTGACAAGATCTATGGCCGCATGTGCGCCTATTTCCAAAATCGCGAGATTTACATCTTCGACGGTTTTGCCGGCGCCGACCCCGAGTATCGCCTGAGCGTTCGGGTGATCAACGAGATGGCCAGCCAGAACATGTTCATGCACCAGCTGCTGATTCGGCCCACGGAGGCGGAAGTGGAAGCCTTTGAGCCTGGCTTCACTCTGGTGGCAGCGCCCGGATTCAAGTGCATCCCCGAGGAGGACGGCGTCAACAGCGAGGCCGCCATCATTGTGAACTTCGCGAAGAAGATGGTTATCATCGCCGGCTCTCAGTTCTCCGGTGAGATGAAGAAGTCCGTATTCTCCGTACTCAACTACATCCTGCCCCATAAGGACGTGCTGCCCATGCACTGCTCCGCCAACATGGGCAAGGACGGCGACACCGCACTGTTCTTCGGCCTGTCCGGCACCGGTAAGACCACGCTGTCCGCCGATCCCGACCGCATGCTGATCGGCGACGATGAGCATGGTTGGACCGATAACGGCATCTTCAACTTTGAGGGCGGCTGCTTTGCCAAGCTCATTGACCTCAGCAAGGAGAAGGAGCCCCAGATCTGGGATGCGGTGAAGTTCGGCACCCTGGTGGAGAACGTGGTTTATGATGAGGACACCCGCGTGTCCGATTACAAGGATGGTTCCATCACCGAGAACACCCGCGCCGGCTATCCCATCGAGTACATCCCCAACGCGGCCATTCCCGGTGTGGGCGGTCAGCCCAAGACCATCGTGTTCCTCACCGCCGACGCTTTCGGCGTGATGCCTCCCATCGCCAAGCTTACCAAGGAGCAGGCCATGTATCATTTCGTGTCCGGCTACACCTCCAAACTGGCCGGCACCGAGCGCGGCATTGTGGAGCCCGAACCCTCCTTCTCCACCTGCTTTGGAGCGCCCTTTATGCCCATGGACCCCAGCGTCTACGCCGATCTTCTGGGTAAGAAAATGGATAAATACGATGTGAACGTGTACCTCATCAACACCGGCTGGTCCGGCGGCCCCTACGGGGTTGGCAAGCGCATGAGCCTGCCCTATACCCGTGCCATGGTCACCGCCGCTCTGAACGGCGAACTGGAGAAGTCCAAGTTCAATCTGGACCCCATCTTCAACGTGCTGGTTCCCGAGACTTGCCCCAACGTGCCCTCCGAGATTTTGAATCCCGTGAACACCTGGAGCGACAAGGCCGCTTACGAGAAATCCGCCAAGGATCTGGCCAAGCGGTTTATGGAGAACTTCAAGAAGTACGTCAATATGCCCAAGGAAGTCGTGGAAGCGGGCCCGAAGGCCTAAGCCTAACGGTTCATAAGCCCCGGAGTTTTGTGCTCCGGGGCTTTTTTATGGATAAATGCCTTGAAATGACGCAATTGTATCCACAAAGTTTACAATTTGTTCAAAAGAAACTGCTATAATGGGTCCATGTTATTTTAGGGAGGGACGGCCATGATTGAACTTTCCCATGTGAGCAAACGCTACCAGGGAAAATACGCCGTCCGGGACATTTCCTTTAAAACGGAGGAAGGGGAGATTTTGGGCTTCCTGGGCCGGAACGGCGCGGGCAAGACCACCACGATGAACATGATCACCGGCTACATCTCGGCCAGTGAAGGCACCATCACCGTGGATGGCTACGACGTGCTCAAAAACCCTCTGGAGGTCAAGCAGCGCATCGGCTATTTGCCGGAGCAGCCTCCGCTTTACGGGGAAATGACCGTGGACGAGTACATCCGCTTCGTATGCGATATCAAAGGCGTGCGCAGGGATGTGCGCAAACCCCATGTGGAGGAGATCTATTCGTTGGTCAAGCTGGAGGACGTGTCCGGACGGCTGATTAAGAATCTGTCCAAGGGGTATAAACAGCGGGTGGGGCTGGCCGAAGCATTGGTGGGCAATCCGCCGGTGATCATTCTGGATGAACCTACGGTAGGTCTCGACCCCATGCAGATCGTGGAGATCCGTCAGCTCATCAAATCTTTGGGCAGGAAGCACACGGTGATTTTGAGCTCCCATATCCTCAGCGAGGTGGCGGACGTCTGCCAGAAGCTGGTCATCATCCGGCAGGGCGAGATCGTCGCCCAGGATACATTGGAAAACCTGACCCAGAAGGTCAGTGATGTGAACCGCCTGCAGCTTCGCATTAAAGGCGACAAGGACGCCGTGAGGCGTAAGATCCTGGCACTGCCCGGATGCAAGGAAGTTGAAGAGCTGGGCCAGCAGGAGCCGGGAAGCTGCGACTTTATGGCCTACACCGATTTGGACCAGGATATTCGTGAACCCCTCTTTCGGGCTATGGCGGATATGAATGCCCCCATCTTGACGATGCGTAGCATGAACCTCACCTTGGAGGACATCTTCATGCAGCTCACACAGGAGGAGGGAGGTTCACTATGACGGCTGTTTTCAAGCGGGAAGTACGCTCCTATTTTCTGGCGCCCCTCGGCTATGTGTTCATCGGCGCGTTCATGCTGGTCACCGGCATCCTGTTCTCTGCCAATTCCATCTTTGGCGGGGATTCGTCCGTGGCCAGTATTCTGGATTCGGCTTCATTCATCTTCATGCTGCTGGTCCCCATTCTGACCATGCGGCTTTTCAGTGAGGAACGGAAGGCCAAGACCGATCAGCTGTGGCTGACCTCGCCCCTGTCCATCACCCAGGTGGTTTTGGGCAAGTATTTCGCGGCGCTGTTCGTGTTCGCGGTGACGCTGGTGCTCACCGCCATCTATCCCATCCTCATCTCCATCTATGCCAGTATTCATATTTTGGAGGTGCTGGTGGAGTACCTGGGCTTCTTCCTCATGGGCGCCACGCTCATTTCGGTGGGCACCCTGATCTCCACGCTCACGGAGAACCAGGTGGTGGCCGCCGTGGGTACCTTTGGAGCCATTCTCATCATGTGGATCATGGATTTCTTTGCGTCCATGGTCAACGTGACCATCATTGGCATCAATCTGCAGGACGTGCTGGCATGGTTCTCCGTATACACCCGGTTCGATGATTTCATGATGGGTATCCTGGCCCCCGCGCCGGTGATCTACTACCTGTCCTTTACTGCGGTGTGCCTGTTTTTGGCGGTTCGAACCATAGACAAGAGAAGGTGGGGTGAAGGCTGATGTCGGAAATGAAAAAGCCGGATAACGGCACGGAAAACGCCCCGAAGAAAAAATGGTTCCAGCATAAGAAGCTGCGCTACGGCGGCATGACGGCGCTGGTGGTTGTGGTGGTGATCGCGGCGACCATTCTGCTCAACTATGGCGTGACCACCCTGCAGGATGTGTTCAGCCTGAAGCTGGATGTGACGGGCAACCGTCTTTACAGCCTGACCCAGCAGTCCGTGGACCTATTGGACGGACTGGAGGAGGACGTGGAGATCTACACCCTGTTCCGCAACACCAATCTGGGAAGCGGCTACGGCGGTATGCTGCAAAAGTTCCTGGACAACTACCAGGGCGAGCATGTGACCGTGGAGAACGTGGACCCGGTGGTCAATCCCACCTTTACCAAGGATTTTGACAAGAGCGGCAATGGCATCGCTGAGAACTCGGTGATCGTCACCAACAAGGATCACACCCGCTTCAGGGTGTTCGCCTTCTCGGATATGTTCACTATCGCCTATAATGCCAGCTATCAGGCCTATCCCGAGGGTCTTCAGGCGGAGAACAAGGTGACCGGCGCCATCCAGTATGTCACCTCCGAGGATATGCCCACGGCCCACTTCCTGACGGGCCACCAGGAGACCGATCTGACCAGCATGACCACGCTGGAGCAGTATCTGGAGGATGCCAGCTATACGGTGGCGGCTCTCGATCTTACCCAGGGCGCGCTGGACATTGGCGAAAACGACGTGATCGTGGTCGTCTCTCCCCAGAAGGACCTGACGGCCGACGAGCTCGCCGAGCTCAAGGAGTATCTGGCCCAGGGCGGGCGGATGCTCATGGCCATGGATGTGAGTGAGACCAATCTGCCCAACTTTGCCGCACTCCTGGAGGACTACCAGGCAAAGTTTGATACCAATGTGATCATCGAGCAGAAGAATGGCTATTACCATTACCAAAGCCCGCTCATCCTGATCCCCGATATGGGCGAGCAGGAGATCGTAAGCACCATCGCATCGTCCAATCTTTCGGCGGTGCTGCCGGCGGCACGAAGCCTCACCCTGCCCACGGCGGAGGTGGAGGGACTCACGGTGGAGACGCTGCTCACCACCAGCTCCGAGGCTTTTGCCACGGAGAACTTCCAGACCGACGGCACCAAGCAGCAGGGCGATATCCAGGGCCCCTTCACGGTGGCCGCGGCCATCACCAAACAAAGTGAGGCCGGGGACTCCCAGCTGGTGCTGGTGGGCAACGGCAACTTCATGATGGACGGCAATATCGAGCAATACGGCAATGTCAACCTGGCCATGAACAGCATTCAGTGGCTGGCCGGATCGGAACAGACCGCCCTGTCCATTGAGGCCAAGTCCTTCTATTCGGAGGCCATGAACTTCACCTCCCGCACTGAGGTCTATCTCCTGATGGCCCTGGTCGTGCTGGTGATTCCGCTCATCGTATTTGCTGTCGGCGTGGTGGTGCGCATCCGCCGCCGGAAGCTGTAATCCGACTGGAAAGGGGATGCCCATGGAATCAAAGGACAACAGGCCCCAATCGACCTTCGATATGGACCTTACGGAGAAGCGGCGGACACCCTCCGGCAGCCGCCGGAAGGTTGTGATCTGGACGCTGGTGCTGGCGGCCATTTTGGTGGCGGCGGTGGGAATCTACTTTGCCGCCACTCTGGCCAAGGATAAGGCGGACCAGGAAGAGGAGGAATCCACGGCCCAGTACAGGCTCACCTCCGGAGAAAGCGAAAGCGTTGACAAGATGGAGATCCGCTATGACGGTATCACCTACAATCTGGTCAAGCAGGAGGGCAGCTGGGTGGTGGAGGGCCAGGAGAACATCGCTCTCGACCAGTCCGTGGTGGACGCCATGATCTCGGGTTCGGTGACCCTTATGGCCAGCGATGTGCTCTCCGACGTGGAGGATCTCTCCCCCTACGGGGTGGAGGAACTGGAGACGACGGTGACGTTCATCTTTGATGACGGCACCTCCCAGGCGCTCTCTATCGGGGAAATGACCTCCGATCGAATGAGTTACTACGTGCAGCGCTCCGGCCACAGAGGCTATGTGTATATCGTCAGCAAGGACGTTCTTGCCCCCTATCTGGTGTCGGTGAACGACCTGAGAAGCATGGCCCCGCCGGAAGTGGATGGGGATCACGTGCTCAGTTACAAGGCCGTTTCGCCCGCCGGTGAACTGGCCATTCAAAACATTGATTCCTCGGAGCAGGGCGCCATGCCCTACACCCACCGCATCGTCTCCCCCATCACCTGGGATGCCGACGCGCTTGTCACCGATGAGGTGCTGGGCGATGCGGCCGCACTGACCCCGGATAAGTATGTGGGTGAGACGGCTGAATCGAGCTATGGTCTGGACCAGCCGGTCTACAGCTATGAGCTTTCCGATAAAGACGGGGCTCTGCGGAAGGTGACGGTGGGCGCCGACGCGGAGGAACTGTCCACTTCGGAGACTACCTATGCCTAC
Source organism: Gehongia tenuis (assembly GCF_014384795.1). Taxonomy (NCBI): domain Bacteria; kingdom Bacillati; phylum Bacillota; class Clostridia; order Christensenellales; family Christensenellaceae; genus Gehongia; species Gehongia tenuis. The sequence continues at coordinate 29,686 of NZ_JACRSR010000001.1, forward strand.
TGTACCTTCGAGGGTATGGACGGCGTGTATGCCATTGACAAGAGCAAGCTGGCTTTTCTGGATAAGACCTGCGGCGACCTTGCGGCAAGATCCTTGTCGGTGAGCCTTGGCGCCACCACGGAGGTGGCGGTGGAGGGCTCGGGCAGGAGCGGCACCCTCGCTGTGACCAAGCAGGAGGTCGCGGCGGCCACGCCCGATGCCAGCGGCAGCACCGGAAGCAACGTTTCCTACACCTTCACGCTGAACGGCGGGGAGACGGACAATCTGGCGGCGGCGGAGTGGCTGGCCGACGTGTCCGATATGGCGCTGGACCGGCAGGTGGAGGAAGCGGTGGAGGGTGAGCCCGTTTTGACACTCACCTATCAGCTTTCCGAAGGACCGGGAACCCTGACGGTGGAGTATATCCCCCATGGCATGGACGCCTGCGCGGTGCGGGTGAACGGCCGGGCGGCTTTTACGGTGGAACGCTCCAAGGTGAATGAGCTGTTGGAAGCTTGGGATGCCTTGGGTGCTTAAAATATTCCATAAAGAGAAGTAGGGAAAAGAGGCGGCGACGCCTCTTTTTCGTTGCCCTGGGTTGAAGGCAAATCCGATGCAGGGTATAATCATAGGTAGACAAGGAGGCTGAGAGATGGACAGAACCTACCTAAATATGCAAAGAATTGTGCTTGAGCTGAAGGCTCTGATGATGCGGGACTATGCCCTGGTGGGCTGGCCGGACAACGCTCTTGATAAGCCCCAGTACTATGAGGTGGACCAGTGGCAGCTGCTTCCCGCTGAGGAGGGCATGACCGCGGAGGATGCCCTGGCCATGCCGGACAAGCGCTGGCGGGAATACGGCGCCGGGATGGCCTGGGGCGGCCGGGATGCCGAGGCTTTCTTCCGATTCAGGGTGGCGCCGCCAGGGGACTTCTTCGGCAAGCGGCTGTATGTGCGGCTTTCCACCGGCCGGGAGGGCTGGGACGCGGTCAATCCTCAGTTTCTGGCCTATGTGAACGGCGTGGCCCGTCAGGGCATGGATGTGAACCACAGGGAGCTGTTGCTGTCCACCTGTGCCCGGGAGGGAGAGGAATTCGACGTGCTCCTGTGGGCCCACGGCGGCATGCTGGAGCAGAAGACCTTCCTTCGTGCGGCGGTGACCGGCCGGGAGGAGGAGCTGGAAAAGCTCTACTATCACCTGTCGGTGCCGCTGGAAGCGGCCCGGGTGCTGCCCGATTCGGCGGAGCGGCGGACCATTCTCGAATGGCTGCAAAAGGCTGCCAATCTTTTGGATCTTCGGGAGCCCTACAGCCCCGCCTTCTATGATTCCGTGCGGCGGGCGGGCGAGATGATGGACAAGTTCTATCGCCGGGGATTCGGCGGGGAGGGCACCCTGTCGGTGATCGGCGAGAGCCATCTTGATGTGGCGTGGCTGTGGCGGGAAAAGCATACCCGCGCCAAGGCGGCCCGCATCGCGGCCACGGCTCTCGAGCTCATGCGCTATGACCGAAACTTCCAGTTTATCTTTACCCAGCCCTATCTCTACGAGACCTTATCCGAGGAATATCCCCGGCTCTTTGAACGCATTCGGGAACGGTCCCGGGAGAAACGCTGGGAGGCTGAGGGCGCCATGTGGGTGGAGGCGGACTGCAACCTCACCAGCGGCGAGTCGCTGGTGCGCCAGCTGCTCTACGGCAAGGCCTATCTCCAAAAATATTTCGATGTGGACAGCCGGGTGCTGTGGCTGCCCGATACCTTCGGATTTACAGCGGCGCTGCCCCAGATCATGAAGAAGAGTGGCGTGGATTATCTTTTGACCACTAAACTCACCCGCAACGACACCAACCGCTGGCCCTACGACAGCTTCCGCTGGCGGGGAATCGACGGCAGCGAGGTGCTGGTTTCCAACGCGATGGCCATCGACTGCGGGGAATTGGAGCGGGGCCGCTTCGACACCAAGGTTAACGGACGGCTTACGCCGGCGGAGACGCTGGGCGCCTGGCGGCGGTATCAGCAGAAGGACTGTTCGGACACGGCGCTTTTCACCTACGGCTTCGGCGACGGCGGCGGCGGACCGGTCCGGGAGGATCTGGAGAACCTGAGCCGCATGCAGGCGGGTATTCCCGGCCTGCCCAGGATCAAGACCCAGACGGCGGGTGAATACTTCGACCAGCTGGCGAAGAGCAATCAAGAAAAACCGCTGCCCAAATACGATGGAGAGCTCTATTTTGAATATCACCGGGGCACCTACACCACCTTTGGGGCGGCGAAACGCCTCAATCGGAGGTGCGAATTCCTGCTCCAGGAGGCGGAAAGCTACAGCGCCCTGGCGGAACCGTTGGGCCTCGCGTATCCTGAGGGGGAGCTTCGCGGCGCCTGGAAGAAGCTTTTGGCCCAGCAGTTTCATGACACCCTGCCCGGCACCTGCATCAAGGAGGCCTGCGAGGACGCCATGGCGGCCCTCAATTCGGTGGAGGAGACGGGGGAGGCAATTTTGGACGCCGCGCTCACCCGGATCGCCGATCATGTGGAGGGTGAATTTGAAAAGGGCATTGTGATCTTCAACCCGGCGCCCTTTTTGAGGAGCGATGTGGTGCGCATTCCCTTTGACGGATTCGATGATCCGAGGTTTCAAAAGGGATTCGATCTTCTGGACGAGAAGGGCAGCCGCTTCGAGGGCCAGCGCATGGAACTGGACGAAGGGGACGAGGTGTGGGTGTATGTGGAGGATCTGCCGCCGAAGGGCTACAAAGCCTTTGAGGTGGTGCCGCCCATTGTGCTCAATCTTTCCCGTTACGCCAGGCATCAGGAATACGCCCACTTCACCAACGATTTCTTTGAGGTCGCCATGAACGAAAGCGGCGAGATCACCCGGCTCTACGACAAGGTCTACGAGCGGGATGTGATCCCGGAAGGCGCACGGGGCAACGAGATGCGGGTCTACGAGGACAAGCCTGCCGCCTATGACGCTTGGAACATTTCCCGCCGGGAGGAGGAGCGTTCCTGGCCGGTGGACCAGGTGGAGAAGGTGCAGGTGGAGAATGGGCCGGTGTGCCGCAGGGTGCGTTTCACCAAGCGCCTGCAAAGATCCATCGTGATCCAGGACGTGATCTTCTACCACCGCATCCCCAGAATTGATTTCGAGACGCTGGTGGACTGGCAGGCGGACCAGATGATGCTGAAGACGGCTTTTCCGGTGGAGATAAACGCCCGGATCGCCCGTTACGATATTCAGTTCGGCAGCTTTGAACGGCCCACCCACAACAACACCTCCTATGAGAGGGCGCAGTTTGAAGTGGTGGGGCATAAGTGGGCGGATCTGTCCGAGACGGATTACGGCGTGAGCCTTCTGAGCGACAGCAAGTACGGCTACGAGGTGAAGGAAGGGGTCATGCGCATGACGCTGCTCCGTTCGCCCCGCTCCCCCAATCCGGAGATGGACCGGCATGTCCACCATTTCACCTACAGCCTGTATCCCCATGAAGGGGATTACGCTGCGGGCGGCACGGTGCCCATGGGATACTTTCTTAGTGAACCCCTCCGGGTGCGGCCCATCACCGGCCGGGGCCTTGCGCCCACCAAGATGGCACTGGTTCGGGCCAGCAGCGAGCACGTGGCGGTGGAGACCTTTAAGGCCGCCGAAACGGGAGACGGCTATATCGTGCGGCTGTATGAATGCCACAACACCCGGGGTATGGTAAGGCTTACCTTCGCCCGTCCGGTGGAAAAGGCCTACGAGTGCGATCTCATGGAGCGGTATGCGGCGCCGGTCTCGCTGGAAGGATGCCGTGTTGCCCTTGAGGTTCGGCCCTTCGAGATCAAGACCCTCTTTGTCCGCTTCAACGACGCCATGGAGGGCTGAAAAAAATAAAAGCGCTGTTTCCAGCGCTTTTTTTTACTCAGCCATCGCTTCCGTGGTTTCTCCGCTGGGTGCGGCCTCCATCTCGGCTTCCACCAGCACGGGATCGGCGTAGGCGGCCTCATAGACGGCCTCGGGATCCACGGCCGCCGCTGCCTCGAGGGCGCTTCGGTGGGACTCCATGACCTGGCGATATGTATGAAAGCGGTCGGGGGCGGCGGGTGTGGGCGCCTCCTGTACGATGGGGCGCTGTTGCTGCACCTTTTCAAAATAGCCCGATTGTTCCAGGATCTGCATGGGACCGGGTGCGGTGGAGATGCTTTCGTAGCGGGATTGGATGAGGCGCCCGAAAGGACGCTTCTCCGGCAGCTTTGCGGGTTGGGACGCCGCAGCTTGCGGCGGCTTTTCCATCTCCCGCGTGGCCGCATCGATGGCGGCCTGATGCTGGGCCATCAAACGGTGATAGATTCCATAACGACTCATAGTGAACCTCCTTCAAGCCAATGGCGTTTCCTGATCCTATTGTATGCCGCTTTGACACAGGGTGTTACAATGCGGGGTCCCCTAAAAGATAGGAGGCGATCATGGCGCGGGCGGCTTTGGCGGCATAGGAGGCTTCGCCGGACTGGGCGGTGCATACGGCCACGGCGATCTCGGGATCGTCCGCGGGCGCATAGGCGATGAACCAGCCGTAGTTTTCCTTGTCCGTGGCCTCGGCGGTGCCGGTCTTGCCGCTGACCGCCAGGGGAAAGCCCAGAAAGGGCGTGTAGGCGGTGCCCGCCTGCCCCTGGTAGCTGGTGGAGGTGACGGCGGCCATGCCCTCCCGGAGAACGTTCAGGGTCCCCTCGGAGAGCCCGAGGCTTTGGAAGGCGGCGTCCTCCCCCTGAATGAGGGTGGGGGTCACCTTTTCGCCGCTGGCAAGGGACGCCGAGTACAGCGCCGCCTGAAGGACGGTGACGGTGTTGTCCGACTGGCCGATGGCGGCGGAAAGGGTCTTGGAGGGGGTCCAGCCGTTTTGCCGGATATGGCTGATGAGCTGATTCGCCCGGGAAAGATCCTTGGGCAGCCCCAGAGCCTCGTAGGCGGCAAAGACGGTCTCCCGGGAAGGGTTGTCCACCACGGAGGCGGCCGCTTCCCGGGCGGCGCTTTTATCTTCGCCGAGGCCCATGGACTTTTGGTAGCCTGTCAGATGGTTGAGCGCGTAGGCCTCCAGAAGATCCCTCGTGAAGGCCTCGCCTGCAACGGTGCCCGACGCCTCTGGAAGCACGATGCCGGTGGCGCTGCCAAAGCCGAAGCGCCGGGCCATGGTTTCTATGGGATGGACACCCATGCGGTCCCCCACGTCAAAGAAATAATAGTTGCACGAATCCCGGAGGGCGGAGATGATATTTTCCGCGCCATGGGTGCGGCGGCTGCTGTTCCAAAGCCAGCAGGCGGGGGCGTGGGTGTTGGAATAGCGGGTGTAGCGTCCGTAGTCCGTCACGGTGTCCGTGGGGGAGATGGAGCCGCTCTCAAGAGCGGCGGCGCCGGTGATCATCTTGAAGATGGAGCCCGGCGGGAAGGCCGCGGCCAGCGCGTTGTTCACCAGCGGCCGGGGCAGCGTGGGGTCCTGATTCTCCTTGGCGGGATCGGCGGGACTGGGATAGAAGGGACTGAGAAGCTCCCAGGCCTCCTGGGAGAGAACGCCCTGGGAGAAAAGATTGGGGTCGTAATCGGGATAGGAGGCTATGGCCAGGACTTCGCCGCTTTTGACGCTGACCGCTACAGCGCCGCCCACCTGGGCATTCTCATGGCCCTCCGCCTGGGCGGTTTCCAGGGCGTACTGGAGGGCGTTCTCCGTATCCTTCTGGAGATCAAGGTCAATGGTGAGGATGAGATCCTCGCCGGGAGCACCCGTCTCCTCGGAGACCACCCGCGTGAGCCGGCCCAGACGATCCACCTCCACCATGCGTTTGCCGTTCCTGCCCCGGAGAGTTTTCTCAAAGGCGAGTTCAAGTCCGGTCCGGCCCACTTTGTCTGTGCTGATGTCATAGCCCAGCGCCTCGTACTGTTCCGCCTGCTGGCTGGTGATGAGGCCCATGGAACCCAGCACATGGGCCAGGGCGCTGCCCTCGGGATAGGTGCGCACATAGATGGGATCGATGACGATGCCGGGCAGCTTATCGGCGTTCTCTCCCGCCTGGGCCAGCGTGGCCGCCGAGATGTCCCGGGCAAGCACCAGGGGTTTGTACTGCTGATAGCCCAGCAGTGTGAGATTCACCCGAACGGCGAGCACGGGCAGCGCCCGTTCCGGCGCCCCGGTGATGGCGTATCGCTCCCGAAGGGTTTCGTAGGTCTTTGCTGCCGTCAGGTTCTCGCCAAGGCCCATCTGCTGCAAAAAACGTACGGCTTTGGTATCGTAGAAGACGGGGCCGTCCGTCCAGCGCAGGGGAAAGGCACTGGAGGGCACCAGCTTCTCGCCGGGCAGGACCTTTGCCAGGCTGAGCGCTGGAGCAGCGTCCCAGGCGCTCAAGGTCACGTGTAGGCTGGAAGGATGGTCGGGATCGTCGAAGGCCACGGTGACAAGCTCCGGATAGGCCTCGGCGATGGGTGCCAGGGAACTGTAAAGAGCGGTGTCGAGAGCCGCGGCGATGAGGGTGGTTTCGCCGCTGTCCATCACGCATGCCATATGGAGGTAGACAAAAAGCTCCTCCAAAGACAATCCGGAGGGGGCGCTCTCCGTGATGGAGAGGGCGGCCAGAGCATCCTCCGGTCTTTCAGGCAGGGAACCCAACCGCCTGGTGAAGAATTCCGCTGTGCCGGAGCCCCACCACTGGAGCTCCCCATTGCCGTTCACTCGAAGGGGAATATCCACAGCCAGTTCATCACCGTTATGCTGAAGGATCTGACACACCCGGTCCAAGGTCTCGTTGAGCTCCTTTTTGGAAACCTCTTGACTGAGCAGGGAGAGATTATAGCCGGAGCGGCTTTCCGCCAGCACCTGGCCGTTCCGATCCAGAATGCGGCCGCGGGGCGAGGGTGTGGACAGGGTGCGGACCAAGGTGTTGCTGGCCTTTTCCGCATAGGCTTTGCCCTCCAAAACCTGCAGATCGTACAGACGGTTAATAAGAACGACGGCGGCCAGCGTAATCAGCAGCCCGGTGAAAAGGTGCCGCCGCTGAATCTGGCGGCGAAGCCGCCAGTTGGATACCCTTTTCATATTAAAACATCCTCCTCGCTTTGTATACAGTATGGACAAAAAAGGCGGATTGTAACATTGAAGTGTAGGGGTAAAAAGGCTACAATGGAAAAAAGGAGGGAACGAAATGGGCAGAGTGATTGTCGCGCTGGACCAGGGGACCACATCCTCCCGGGCCATCGCTTTTGATCTCAAAGGGCGGATGGTATCGGGGGCCTGCGAGGATGCGACGCCGTCCTATCCGAGGCCGGGCTGGGTGGAGCAGAACCCGGAAATGTTGCTGGAAAGTCAGCTGGAGGCGCTGAGAGGCTGTCTCAAACGGGGGAATATCGATCCCGGAGACGTGCTTGCAATCGGAATTGCCAACCAGCGGGAGACCACCCTTTTGTGGGACCGCCAGGGGCGTCCGCTGATGAACGGCGTGGTCTGGCAGTGCCGGAGGAGCGCACCCATCTGCGAAAAGCTGCGGGAGGAGGGCCGGGAGGCCATGATCCGGGAGCGGGCCGGACTCATCATCGATCCCTATTTTTCCGGCACCAAAATCCGATGGATGCTGGACGCCCTGCCGGACGGGCAGAAACGGGCGGAACGGGGAGAAATCCTCTTTGGAACGGTGGACAGCTGGCTCATCTATCACCTCACCGGCCGTCACGCCACCGATGTGACCAACGCCAGCCGCACCATGCTCTTTAATATCCATACCCTCGATTGGGACGACGAGCTTTTGGCCATGCTGGACATCCCGAAAGTTATGCTGCCCGAAGTGTTGCCCTCCAGCTGCCCCGTTGGCATGATGCGCCCGGAGTTTCTGGGTCGGGCCATTCCCATCACAGGGGTGGCGGGGGACCAGCATGCGGCGCTGTTCGGCCAGTGCTGTTTTGAAGCGGGATCCGCAAAGAATACCTACGGAACGGGCTGCTTTCTGCTCATGAATACGGGCAAAGAGCCGGTGGCCTCCCAAAATAACCTGATCACCACCGTGGCCTGGGATTTGGGCGGCGGCGCCCAATACGCCCTTGAGGGCAGCGTCTTTGTGGCCGGAGCCGTGGTTCAGTGGCTGCGGGATGAGATGGGGCTTATCCGCACCTCGGCCGATTCGGAGGCACTGGCCCAATCGGTGCAGGACACCGGCGGCGTGTACATGGTGCCCGCCTTCACCGGACTGGGCGCGCCCCACTGGGACATGTACGGCCGGGGCACAATGGTGGGCATCACCCGGGGCACCACGAGGGCCCATATCGTGCGTGCCGCCCTTGAAGCCATCGCCTATCAAAGCGCTGATGTGCTGGCCGCCTGTGAAAAGGACAGCGGCATCCACCTCACAGGGCTCAAGGTGGACGGCGGGGCCTCGGCCAATAATTTTCTGATGCAGTTCCAGGCGGACATCCTAAACGTGCCCATCGAGCGTCCCAAGGTGTGGGAAACCACCGCCCGGGGTGCCGCCTTCCTGGCGGGCCTGGCGGCGGGCGTCTACGGCGGCCTGGATGAGCTGAGAAGCCTGTACGAGACGGAGCGGATCTTTGAACCGGCCATGGCGGCAGCGGACCGGGAGCACGGGCTTGCGCTTTGGGGCCGGGCGGTGGAAAGGGCCAAAGGCTGGGCAAAAGAGGTTTGAAAAACGGCGGGCCTATGGTATAGTAAGGGTACAAAAAACTGAAGGAGCGTGCACAATGGTTAAGCATATCGTACTTTGGAAACTGAAGGATGAAGCGGAAGGCAACGGCAAGGACACCAACATGCGCATCATCAAGGAGCGGCTGGAAGCGCTGGTGGGTGTGGTGCCCGGCCTTTTGAAGCTGGAAGTGGGCTTCAACTATGTGAAAAATGATTTTGATCTTTGTCTGTATTCGGAATTTGTGTCCAATGAAGCGCTGGAGAACTATGATTCCCATCCCGCTCATCTGGCCGTCCGAGAGTTCGTTTCCAAGGTTCGGCTGGATCGGATCGCCTGCAATTACGAGATCTGAGTATAAAAAAGCCGCGGCAGATGCCGCGGCTTTTCTTATGGATTGAAATGGTTGAAAAGCTCCTGCAATTCCTCCACAAAACGGGCCGCATGGTAGCCGTCGCATACGGCGTGATGCATTTGCAGGGCCAGCGGGAGGAAGGTTTCGCCGTCCCGCTCCACAAATCTGCCGAAGGTGAGGATGGGGATGAGATAGGGGCGGCCGCCAAGGTGCAGGCTGAAGCTTGTAAAGGGCAGCCAAGGCACCGAGGACAGGGGGAAGGTGGCCGGCTCGTCCGGCTTGGGAAAAAGGGGGAATGCATCCGCATAGGCCGCCATATCGGCAAGCACGTCCTGATAGAATTGGGAAAAGTCCGGAGTGTACGCCGTCCAGAGGGCGGAGAAGGTCTTGCTCTTATCATGGAACACCGTGTAGCTGGGTGCAAGCACATCGTGATATCCCAGCCTCCCCGCTTCGTCCAGCGCCATGCGGTATTCGGTGTGGCCATTGACGACCCGGGCCGCCAGGTGGATCAGTGTAGGATAAAACTTGAGCCCCTCCGCCTTCAGTTTTCGGCGAAGGGCGCCGGCGGCCAGCTCCACGGTGAGGGAAAAACTGCAATCCCCTTCGAGATAGTGCTCAAAGTGGGTACTGCGCGACCAGCCCTTTCGTTCGAAGGGGAGAAATGCCATGGATGCAAACCTTCTTTCTTCAGGTGGACGGCAGCACCATGTCGCCGTCCTTAATCCAGCCGATCTTGCGTAGCACCCAGTCGATAACAAGGGTGGACACGGCGGGCAGGATGAAATGCAGGAGCGCGATGCGCACGATCAGCCATACAGGATCGCTGGTGGGCGCCATCACCGCCCACGTGCCCAGCTGGCCCACAAGGCCGCTGGTGCCCATGCCGGCGCCCATGGCGTTGTTCTCCATGTTGAAGACCATGGTGGACAGCGGCCCCAGGATGGCGGAAGCCAGGGTGGGTGCAATCCAGATCTGCGGCTTTCTAAGGATGTTGGGCATCTGCAGCATGGAGGTACCGATGCCCTGAGCCCAAAAGCCGCCCCAGCCATTGTCCCGGAAGCTTGCCACGGCAAAGCCAATCATTTGAGTACTGCAGCCCACGGTGGCGGCACCGGCAGCAAGACCCGCCAGATTAAGAGAGATGCACAGGGCCGCGCTGGAAATGGGCAGGGTGAGAATCATACCCATGGCAGCGGACACCACGATGCCCATGGGCAGGGGATGGAGCAGCGTTGCCGCATTGATGAATTCACCAAGGCCGTTCATCATGGCGGCGATGGCCGGCCCGATGAGCTGACCGGTAAGTCCGCCCGCGACCAGCGTGACAAAGGGCGTGACCACGATGTCCACCGGGGTTCTTCCCGCCACAAGGCCGCCGATTTCCGCGCCCACCACGGCGGCGAGGAACCCGCCTACCGGGCCTCCCGCGATGTAGCCGATGGCGCCCGCGCCCGCCGAGGAGAACATCACGAGTGGCTTGTGCCCAAGGCCGTGGGCAACCGCAACGCCGATGGCGGCGCCGATGACGGGGGAGGAAGCGCCCAGGGCATCGGAGATGGGCAAAAGGAAGGACAGGCCGGGGATCTTGGCGATCTGGCCGATGATAAGTCCAATGATGAGAGACGCGAAAAGTCCCAGGGCCATGGCGCTAAAGGCTTTGAGCAAATAGCGCTGGTAGATCTTCTTGATGACCCACAGCGGGCCTCTCGGCTCTTTTGTCTTACTCAATATCAACACTCCCTTATTTTGTTAGCCTTAGCATAACAACTTTGCCGAAAATCGTCAACGAATCACCAAAGTAAAGTGGACAAAGTCATAAAAAAAGCGCCCCCGAAGGGGCGCCATGCATGCAATTACATCCGCTCCGGCGCGGCCACACCGATGAGGCCAAGGGCTGAAGCAATGAGCGTTTTGACCGACCAGGTGAGGGCCAGGCGGGCCTGCTTTTCCCCGGGCTCCGACTGCAGGATGCGGTGCTCGTAGTAGAACTTGTTGTAGGCCTGCGCCACATTCACCACATGACGGGTGATGAGCGAAGGTTCGTTTCTTTGACAGGCTTCCTGCAAAACACCGGGGAAGGCCTCGATGAGCCGAACGACCTCCAGCGCCTCGCCGTCGCAGAGCCTGCCGTAGTCCACCTCGCCTTTGTCCCATTCGCCGGCCTTGCGCAGCACGGAGCAGCAGCGGGCATGGGTGTACTGCACATAAGGCGCCGTCTCGCCGTCGAAATTGAGGGCGCGGTCCCACCAGAAGTCGATGTCCTTGATCCGGTTGTTGAAAAGGCTCATGAACACCACCGAACCGATGCCCACCTGACGGGCCACTTCCTCTTTATCGTCAAGATCGGGGCTCTTCTCTTCAATAATGGCCAGCGCCTTTTCCACGGAACGCTCCAACAGCTCGTCGAGATAGACCACGACGCCCTTGCGGGTGGAGAGCGTCTGCCCCTCGTAGCTGATCATGCCAAAGGCCACATGCTCCAGGTCCTTGTACCAGGGATAGCCCATTTTTTCCACCACGCGGAACCACTGGGAGAAGTGGAGGTTCTGCTGATAGGCCACCACGTACAGGCACTTGTCGAAGTCATAGGTGTCCTTGCGGTACAGGGCCGCCGCAATATCCCTTGTGGCATAGAGCGTGGCGCCGTCCCGCTTCAGAATGAGGCAGGGGGGAAGATTGTATTCGTCAAGGGGCACGATGTAGGCGCCCTGGCTTTCCACCAGCAGCTCCTTCGCCTTGAGCTCGTCGATGACCCGGTCCATCTTGTCATTGTAGAAGGATTCTCCGGCATAGGAATCAAAGGTGATGCCCAGCATGTCGTACACCCGCTGGGCGTCCTTCAGCGTAAGTTCCTTGAACCAGTTGAAGATGGAAAGGGCGGTCTCATCGCCGTCCTCGATCTTCTTGAACCACATCCGGCCCTCCTCCTCGAGGGCGGGATCCTTCTCGGCCTCCTCATGAAAGCGTACATAGAGCTGGCTCAGGGCATCCACGCCGCCGGCCTCCACCTGGGCCTTATCTCCCCAGCGCAGATAGGCCGCTATCATCTTGCCGAACTGGGTGCCCCAGTCCCCGAGATGGTTGATGCCCACCACCCTGTAGCCCAGGAAAGTGTAGAGATGCTTCAGGGCGTTACCGATCACGGTGGTGGACAGGTGGCCAATATGGAAACGCTTGGCGATATTGATGGAGGAATAGTCGATGCACACCGTCTTCCCCTCGCCCTGGCGGGTGGAGCCGTAGCGCGCTCCCTCCTCCAGAACCCGTCCCAGAATCTCGGCCACATAGAAGGACTTGTCCACGAAGAAATTGAGATAACCGCCCGCCGTCTCCACATGGTCCACGAATTCGGGGAAACCGCCCTTCTCCGCCAATTCCTGGGCGATGAGGGGCGGCGCCTTGCGGAGATGCTTGGCCAGCGCAAAGCAGGGCAGAGCGTAGTCCCCCATCTCGGGATTGGGGGGGACTTCCAAAAGCTCCTCAATCTCCGGAGCGGACAGGGGACAATTCTCCGATAAAGCGGTTGCAATGACTTCTTTGAAATTCATTTCGACGCTCCTTTGTACATTCGCATGTTAGAAGAACCAGTGAAAGATGAATTGATCGGCCAGCACAAACACACCCACCACCGCCACATAGATGGCAAAATACTTCATCTTTTTGTTGGTGATAATTTTAAGCATGGCCCGGATGGCGATATAGCCGAACACGGCGGACACGGCCATGCCCACCAGGACCGGCAGAAGGGGAATACCGCCGGTGCCTTCCACGATCACGTCCTTGACTTCCATGACCGCCGAACCCAAAATGGCGGGAATGGACATCAGGAAGGAAAAGCGTGCCGCGCTTCTGCGATCCAGCTTCTGGGTCAGGGAACCCACGATGGTGGAACCGGACCGGGAGATGCCGGGCACGATGGCGATGGCCTGACAGATACCTACGATAAGAGCATTCTTGCCGTTCATCTGCTCCAAATTCTTTTTGCCTTCAGGAATCCGATCGGAGAGAAACAGCACCACTGCGGTGACGAGAAAGCCCCAGCCCAGGAATTTACCGGCAAAGAGCATCTCCACCGTATCCTTGAAGAACAGACCCACAATGATGGCCGGCACGGTAGCTACGATGAGAAGGCCGGTGAGCTTTTGAATGGGTTTTTTCAAGATGGCCACGATGTCCTTCCAAAAAACCACAAACACGGCGATCAGCGTGCCCACATGCAGCATGACGCCAAAGAACAGCCCCGATTCCTGAATGCCAAAGATCTGCTGCAGCAGCACCAGATGGCCGGAGCTGGAAATGGGCAGGAACTCGGCCAGGCCTTGGGCCACGCCCAGGATAATCGCTTGCCAGATATCCATGCACACATACCTCCATTTTAAGTTTTTCCCATTATACCATGGCTCGCTTATTTTGTAACCCTGACAATGAGTTTATGTTTCCGGCGTCAGGTTTATCAAAGGTTCAAGAAAAGTTTATGGATTCCTTTTGGACAGATGGCGGTGAATTTGGTATGATAAACACAAGTATGGTCAGGAGGTGTATGCGATTGAAGAAAATCGCTTGGATATTGGCTGCACTGCTTATGCTGGGAGGATGCTCGGCGCCGGCTGCGGAAACGGCGGCACCGTCGGTCTCGGCTGAACCGACGAAGGAAGTGGCGAAGAGCGGGCCCACCTTGGTTCCGTCCCAGTCCCAGGCCCCGGCCACGCCTGAGCCTGTCCAGGACCCGGATGATGAACTGTCCGGCTACTTTCCGTTCCTGGCGGACACCACGCTGATCTATACCGGGGAGGGCGGCGAATACACCGATGAGCAGGTCTTTTTTGATTTCACCGGTGGAAACCGTGCCCAGATGCGGTGCATCGGCACGGGCACCACGTCCGTCTCCGTGCTTGAGAAGGCCGACGGCAAGCTGGAACGAATCTATTTTCGGGGAGAAAGCTATGGCCTTGAGAATAAATTGGATGTGACGGCGGAAAGCCGCGAAATTGTTTTGCAGGAGCCCCTTGAGGTGGGCACCTCCTGGAGCGTGGACAGCCAGGGCGCTGCCAGCACCTACGAGATCACCGGCAAGGATGTGGAGATCACCACGCCTGCCGGTACCTTTGAGACGCTGGAGGTGACCCGAACGGAGGAGGGCGCCACGGAAAAGAGCTATTATGCCAAAGGCCTGGGCCTGGTGAAGACTCTGTATGAGAGCGGTGAAATGACGGTTACGAAGGAGCTGGCGGAGATCGTGGAAGGCGGCCGCACGGAAGAACTGTACGTGACTTATCCCGATGTGACCCATAATCAGTACAAAGATGAGAAGCGCACGGTGGAGGTTGCCACCAACGAGAGGCCGGAGGCCATGCTGGAGGCGCTGTTCAAGCATCCCTCGGACAGCGGGCTCACGGCTCTCATGGGCGAGGACGCCGCCATTAACAGCGTGACGGTGAGCGCTGAAGAGGGGATTATCCGCATCGATTTCAGCAGGAGCTTTGTCAGTTCCATGAATGCCGGCGCCGGCGTGGAAAACATGATCCTTCAGGCCATCGCCTACACGCTGTCCAGCTATTACGGGTATCCCGAGGTGAAAATCACCCTGGACGGCGCCAATTACGAGTCGGGCCACATCTATCAGGAGGACGACGACACCTTTGAAGTGGTGCGTGAGGACCTGTATCCCAATGAATAGCATAAAAAGATAAAAAATATGTGACGGGGGGACAATATGCTATTTAACTCAGTCGATTTTTTGATTTTTTTTCCGATTGTAACAGTCATTTATTTTTTGATTCCTCATCGGATACGATATTTGTGGCTGCTTTTATGCAGTTATTATTTCTATATGTGCTGGAACCCACAGTATGCACTGCTGATTCTTTTTTCAACGGTAATTACTTGGCTAAGTGGGTTGCTCATACAAAAAGCGAATCTGAAACCAGAACGTCAGGCTGTACGATTAAAGAGATTGTGGGTAGCATTAAGTTTGATTCTTAATCTCTCCATTCTTTTCTTTTTTAAATATTATGGGTTTGCTTCGCAAAGCTTGGAAAGATTGTTTTCGGCACTTCATATCCAGCTTTCTATGCCTCAATTTGATATACTGCTGCCCGTGGGTATCTCTTTTTACACGTTTCAGGCGTTGAGCTATACGCTGGATGTGTATAGGAAAGATATAGATCCTATTCAAAATTTCGCAAAATATGCGCTGTTTGTTTCATTCTTTCCTCAACTTGTTGCAGGCCCTATTGAACGGTCAAAAAATCTTATTCCGCAATTTGAGGAAAAACATTCCTTTGATTATGCCAGAACGGTGTCAGGTTTAAGGTTGATGCTATGGGGATTTTTCAAAAAAATTGCAATAGCGGATACCGCGGCAGTCTATGTAAATGCGGTATTCAATGATCCTCTCGGCGGTGGGGGCGGCCTGACGTTAATTTCTGCTGTACTGCTTTTTTCCGTACAGATTTATTGTGATTTTTCCGGGTATTCTGATATTGCTATTGGCTCTGCCAAAATCATGGGATTTGATTTAATGGCGAACTTTAGATCGCCCTATTTCTCGCAGTCCATTACAGAGTTCTGGAATCGTTGGCATATTTCGCTGTCAACTTGGTTTCGAGATTATTTGTATATTCCATTAGGAGGAAACAGGAAAGGATTTGTCCGCAAAAATTTTAATCTAATGGTCGTTTTTTTGGTTAGCGGTTTATGGCATGGGGCCAGCTGGCACTATGTGATCTGGGGCGCGTTGCATGGGTTTTATCGTATTATCGAAGAGATCTGGCGGCATATTTTCAAACCTATACACTTTAAGACCAAGCTGCTAAACAACGCTAAGCGTACTGCTAAAGTTATAAGTACTTTCGGATTGGTAGCCTTCGCATGGATCTTTTTTAGGGCTGCCAATATGACGGAAGCATTCACAATTATTAAAGGATTATTTGTGGATTTGAGTCTAACTTCTTGGATAAGTAAAGCTGGCGCCATTATCAATCAAACTCTGGCTCCGGGAAATGCAATCAGTTATTTTTATTATATTGCATTAATTATCATGATTTTGATACTATGGTTTGTTGATTATTTGGATATAAGGCGTAAATATAGCTTGGACCGAATTTCAAATTGTATGGCAAAACCGATAAGATGGTTTGGCTATTGGGCCCTTTGTATTCTAGTTTTAGTATTTTTTATTTTTCAGAATGGTGGATATGGATCTGCGGTTCAGTTTATCTATTTTCAATTTTAAGAGGTTGCCATGAAAAAGATAGTTGTAAAATTGTTGATATTTTTTATGCCTGTTTTTCTTTGGATAAGTCTATTTACTTCATTGGATCCCTATGATTATTGGAATTTTTTCAATGATTATCGAGGGTTCGAAGAAGGGATAGTTACGCCTTTGCCGCGCATGCGGAAATATTTAAACTCCGACACGTCCACGCTTTTGCTTGGAGATTCGAGGACAGCCTACGTTTGGAGACAGATGAAAACTTTGGGAGTGGATGATGAGTATGCCAATCTCGCTTTTGGCGGGGCGTCCCTTAAAGAAAGCATTGATCTATTTTGGTTTGCCGCAGAAAAGCGAAAACCCGAACGTGTTATCTTTCAAATCAGTTTTTATACGATGAATTCCGCTTATGCGCTCGATAGGGTGCCGCAGGTAGTTGACCAAGCTGAAAATGTTTTTCAATATTATTTGAATTTTGATCATAACAGGCTGGCCTTCAATAACCTAAAACAATGGGTCGCACCCATTAAAGTTGAGCCTGAGCCGGAACTTCCACGTGCTGAGCGCAGAGCCAAGGAATTGGAATATGTATCCGTACCTTGCGCTGACTATAGCATAAATGAAGAGATGTTAAATGGTTTGATAGAAATTGCACAGTACTGCAATAATGAGGGTATTGAATTATATTTTATTACCCCGCCCATGCACCGAGATTTTTGGGATCAGATAGTGGACCGCTATGAATTACAGGACGAACTGGATTATTACAAGGCAAAGCTTTCGCAATATGCTCCCATATACGATATGGAATGGCGTTCGGATATTATTGACAGCGAAGATTTTACGGACGGAATGCACTTCGACGGCCTGGTTCGTGAAGGATATGTGAATCTTCTGATTACAAAACAGAATCCTTATTGCAGGATATGGGAAAAAGGCGCCGTCATTTAGCGATTCCGGCACCCGTTCCCTGATAGACGAAGGTGTACCCGCCCCGCTCGCCGGTGAGGATGCCGTAGGTCTTTGCAAGGTCCAGCACGGCGCCGCGGTAGGTGTAGGCCCGGGCGAAATCGGCGGAATAGCCGGCGCCGGTACCGCGGCCCGAAGCCCGCTCCCGTGGGGAGAGGGTGTAGTCGGAGTAGGCGATTTCTTCAAGCGCCGCCTTTTCTTCCGCCAAATCCAGCACATCATCCACATAATCCTCGATCACGTCCCGGTCATCCTCATAGGTGAACAGACCGTCAATCTGCCGGGATACATTCGTCAGCTCCGCCCGCCAGGCATTCTTATAGGTTTCGGCCAGCAGCTGAAGCTCCGGCGTGGCGCTGGCCGCCTCGAAGTCCTTGGCAAAGGCGTCGTCAATGGGATTGTCGCCGGGGGTGTAGCTTTCCGGGCCGCAGGAGCCCTCGCCGCTGACGAAGGGCGTCATTTCCGGTACGCTTGAAGGCGTCGGGGCGGCCAAGGAAGCCTCCGGGGTGGCGGCCGGAGCGGGCGTAGCTACGGGCTCCGAAGTCGGGACAGGCGTCGCGGCAGCGGACGGCGATGCGCTGGGCGAAGGGGACGGGGTGGTCTTTCCGCCACCCGTGTCGCAGCCCGCAAGAGCCAGGGTCAACACGGCGGAAATCAAGATGGGAAGCACGGCAAATCTTTGCTTTTTCAAAATGAGTCCTCCAATTAAATCAGTCCTACGGTTCGAAGCACGAAGCATCCAATGAAGATGAATACGAAGGCAATGAGGGTGGACACCATGACGATATCGGTAGCGAGCTCCGCATCATTGCCCATATTTTTGGCCATGAGGAAGGTGTTGATGGCCGTAGGCGAGGCCAGGAACAGGAAGATCACGCCAAGATCCTCGCCCCGGAGCCCAAGCAGATAGGCAGCGGGCAGAAAGATGAGCGGCGTGACGATGGTTTTAATCACGGAAGCGGACAGGGAGAGCTTCCACTGCTTCTTGAAATGGGAGAAATCCAGGGAGGCGCCCGCCAAAAGGAGCACCAAAGGGGTGCCCATCTTGTTGAGCATATCCAGGGATTTCTCCGCAAAGGTGGGCAGCTTGAGCCCGAAGATCACAAAAAGAAGCCCGGCCATGGTTCCAATGAAAAGAGGATTGAGCACGATGCTCTTGAGGGTGTGGCCGATGCTCGCCCGCTTCACACCCGTGCCCTCGGCATGGGTCACCAGCACCCATACGCCAAGAACGCTGTACAGAGGCATGGTGCACGAGAGGATGAAGGCGCTCTTGGCGCCCGCCGCCTCACCGAAAAGGGCGATGGTCATGGACAGGCCGATGACCACATAGTTGTTCCGGAAGGTGCCATGGATGAAGGCGCCTTGGGCGCCCCGATCCTTGATAAACTTCGGGGCCAGCCACCACATGAGAAAACACATGATGAGCGTGGTTCCGTAGGCGATCAGAACCAGATTGAGGTTGACAGCATTGGAAAAATCGCTGTTATACATGGTCATAAACAGCATCACCGGCATCACGAACTTGAAGGCGTAGCCGCTTGTTTGATCCACGTACTTGCCATCCACAAACTTGAAGCGCCGAAGCAGATAGCCCACCGCCGTCATGAAGAAGATGGGGAACACGCCGTTGAGACTGAACACCAGATTTTGAAACATACTCCGCTCCTATCTATCATTGCCATGGATCCAAAAATTTAAGCATGACAGCGGAAGTGCTTATTAAAGTTCAATAGACGCTGTTAGCCCATTTGCCGCATTTGTCGCCCCACATGGCCACGACCCTGCCGTCAATCTCCACCTTGACCACCTCGCACTGGTTGGGACAGTCGCTGCATTCCATGGTGGTGGGATGAAAATCGAGGTCGGTCAGCTCGAAACCGCGGAAACTCGAAGGCTGGCCAGTCTTTTCCACCTGCTCCTTGGCCAAGATGGCCGACCCGATGGCGCCCATCACATTAAAATACTTGGGAATGATGACGGGATGGCCGATCTGTTCCTCAAAGGCCTGATGGATGCCGGCGTTGGCCGCCACACCGCCCTGAAAGGCATAGGGAGGCGCCAGTGTTTTTCCCCGGCCCAGATTGTTGAGGTAGTTGCGCACCAGAGCCTGACAAAGGCCCTTGACGATCTCCGCCTTGGAGAAGCCGTATTGCTGTTTCGCGATCATATCCGATTCGGCGAACACGGTGCAGCGCCCTGCGATGCGGACGCTCTTCTCGGTCTTGAGAGCGAGTTCGCCAAATTTTTCGATGGGTACGCCAAGCCGCTCCGCCTGGTGATCCAGGAAGGAGCCGGTGCCGGCGGCGCACACGGTGTTCATGGCAAAATCCACCACCATGCCGTCCTTCAAAAAGATGATCTTGGAATCCTGACCGCCAATCTCAAAGATGGTGCGCACCTCCGGATGGAAGTGGGCGGTGGCGGCGGCATGAGCGGATATCTCGTTTTTCACCAGATCTGCGCCCACCATGAGCCCCACCAGCTGGCGGCCGCTGCCCGTAGTGCCCACGGCGGCAACCTCATACTTGGCGGGATCGATGGATTCTCGAAGATTCTTGAAACCAATTCTCACCGATTCCAGGGGCTGACCCTGGGTGCGGATGTATTCGTCGAAGACGAGATGGCCTTCACCATTGATGGCGACGACGTTGGTGCTCACCGAGCCCACGTCCACGCCGAGATAGAGTTTTTCCATGGAATGAACGCTCGCTTTCTGTTAGATCCTGACCTCGGAGCCGGACTGCCGGTAGGCGGTAAAGGTATCCTTGCCCTCCCCTGCGGGGACCTGGAAGGAAGGAGCCTTCACTGAAGCATTTTTCACCCGTTTTTTTTGGGCGATGAGATCGGCAAAAGCTTCAAGGCGGGTCTGATTATTGACGGAACCGGTCTGCTCATCGATGGACATGGACAAAATGGGCAGATCCAGATCCCGGGTGATGTCGGGAATGAGGGACTGGGTGATAAGCTCGGGCAGGCAACCAAAGGGCATCAGATGGACTACGCCGTCCATCCTCCGTTCCTTGTACTCCATCATCCAGCCAATGTTTTCCATATCGTGGCCGCCGGCGTTGAGGGGCGTGTAGCGCCGGGCCTTCTTCATGATCTGAATGGCCTCGTTGGCCTTTGACCACTTGGGATAGATATGATGATGCAACCAGTGGGAAAGGCTTTGGCAGTTGTACGTCTCGATGCCAAGGCTGTTCAGCTTGCGCTCGATGTCCATGTTGGCCGCCGACTCCATGGCCACGTAGATCTCGCCCACGATGCCCACTCGAAGTTTTTCCGCTTCGGGCACGTTCCGAATTTGAATGCTCACAAGGAGCTCCTCCGAATCCCGGCGTACCTTTTTGAGATCCTTTTGGGAGAAACAGCCCTCGTGCCAGCCGGTGATGGTGCGCCAGGCCCGGTCAAAGCTTCCTGCCTCAACCTCGTAGGGCCGAAGGGTTTTCAGCTTTGCCTCCAGGCTGTCCATGGACTCAATCAGCCGGTAGGACAGATAGGCGGAGCGAAGGGCCTTTGGAAGAGATGTGTGATTGATGAGGCCCTTTACCTGCTCAAGGAAGGCTTTGCGGTTTTGAGTGGGATCGTCGAAGATGGCAATCTCGGTCCTGTAGCCCAACTGACGGAGAATGCGCTGATGGATCTCGCCATACATGCCCGCACGGCACGGACCCCGGCCGCCTGTGGATACGATGAGCTCCGCGCCCTGTTCGGCCACCTCGATGTAGGTGCCCAGCATCATCTTGAAGGGGAAACAGAGAAATTCTGGCGCGTACTTGGCGCCAAGATCCACCGTCCGGGAAGTGGGCCGGGGCGGCATGATGATCTCATGGCCCATGAGCTCCAGCATCTTTTGATAGCCGGTGACACAACCCATGTAGGGGAAAGAAATTTTCATATCAGATCACACTCCTCGTGCGCCGCTTTTTGCGGATCAGCATATCCACGAAGGCCTCCATGCGGGTCTGCAGATGATTCTCACCGGAATGCTCATCCACCCGAATGGTCATGAAAGGCATGCCTGCCGTCTCGCAGTCCATCTCCAGCATTTTGCCCATCACCGAGTCCGGGCCGCAGCCAAAGGCGGTGACATGGATGAGTCCGTCAAGATCTGGCCGCTCCATCATGATCTTCGCGGCATTGTAGGTCTTGCGAGTGAAGGTCCAAAAGATTTTTTTGCCGGGCTTGCGGGGGTTTTGGAGTACTTCCTCGCCCAACGTTTCGAAGGTTATCGGCTTTACGTTCATGGCTCTGAGCCGCTTCAGAATATCCATGCTGATGGCGCTGTCGTAGATATTGTACACATAACCAATGATTCCGAGGGTGAGCTCCGGGGACTCTAAAGAGACTTTCGGCGCCCGGCCCTTCAGAAGAAGAGCGGCCTCGTCCAGCGTATGGCCCGCCTCACAGAGTTCTCGGAAACGACCAAAAGCCGCCGTTCCAGCGGCCAGCGCTTTTTTCATATCATTTTTGACCACGCCCAGCGGCCCGGCGATCTCCATCAATGACTTCACCGTAAAGCCGTGGTCGGTGCCGTCGCTGCGGATGTCCGGACTCAGGACCTTTTTCATGGCACCGGGCACCGTGTGCCGCACCAGGTCGGGCAGTCCCAAAAATTTCGGACAGAACCACTCACGGTTATGCATGGAGACCAGCCGGGGCACAAACACGTAATCCGACTTCTCCATAAGTTCGGCCACATGACCGCAAAAAATTTTGATGGGAACACACAGCTCGGCAGGACAGACCTTTACGCCGGCCTGCAGTATCTGCTGATTGGTGGGGGGTGAAGAAATCACCTTCATGCCAAGGCTCTCAAAGATGCCAGCCCACAGGGGATGGTAGTAATAATCGTAAAGAGCACGGGGGATTCCTATGACCAAATGAATACCTCTTTTCTATCTTTCAAACACGGAACGATTATAGCACATTTCGGCCATGGACGCATTCGTTTTTTACTGGAAGCTGCCCTCTCCTCCGTTTAAGTTCTGGTTTTTCGTCCATACTGTTTTTTGATGAAAAAGGAGGAGGGTTCCATGAGAATTGGACTGCCCCGGGCGCTCACCTATTACGAGTATGGCGGGCTGGCCCAAACGTTCTTTGAGATGCTGGACCAGCAGGTGGTGATCTCACCGCCCACCCAGGAAGAAATTATGCGCCTGGGTACATCTCTATGTGTGGACGAGGCGTGCCTGCCGGTGAAGCTTTTCCACGGCCACGCGGCCTGGCTGAAGGACCGGGTGGACGCCATCTTTCTGCCGGTGATCAAGGGAGTGACCCGCCATGAATACATGTGCCCGAAGATGATTGGGCTCACCGACATGGTGCGCCACAGCATTCCCGGACTTCCAAGGATCATTTCGCCCCTCATTGAGATCTCGGGCAGCCTCCATTCGGTGCGCCGAACCCTCAGGGAGCTCGGCCGGGAATTCTCTTCCGACCGGACCCGGGTGGAGACGGCGGTGGGCATGGCCCTGGCGGAGCACATGAGCGGCCTGGAGGCCCTTCGGGCAGGGGAACTGCCCATCGAGGGCTGGCGTCCCCTGCTGGAGCCTATACTCCGGGTGGGCGTGGTGGGCCACAGCTACACGCTGTACGACCGGCACGTGAGCATGGACCTGATCCGAAGGCTTACGGCCATGAACGTGGCGGTGGTCACGCCGGAGATGCTGGATGAAGGAAAGGCGCGGCAAACCGCGGACGAGCTGCCCAAAAAGATCTTCTGGACCCTTCCCAAGCGTCAGGCCGGCGCCGCCCTCATGATGGGCGGGGATCCGGGCATTGACGGCATCATCTTTGTGGCGGCCTACGGCTGCGGCATCGATGCCTTCATCGGCGATCTGTGTGAAAGAATGATTCAAAGGAAACGGGATCTGCCCTTCATGACGCTGACCCTGGATGAGCATTCCGGTCCGGCGGGCATGGAAACCCGGGTGGAGGCCTTTATCGATATGTTGGAACGGAGGTTGGGCGATGGTGGTGACATTTCCCCAGATGGGGACGCTGAACATCTTGGCCAAATCTTTGCTGGATGATCTGAGGATCCCCTACGTGATGCCTCCGGCCTGCACCCAAAGGACGCTGGAGCTGGGCAGCCGCTATGCGCCGGAACAGGCGTGCCTGCCCTTCAAGATCAACCTGGGCAATTTTCTGGAAAGCGCGGAGCTGGGCGCGGACACGGTGCTGATCACCGGCGGCTGCGGACCCTGCAGGTTTGGCTACTACGGCCAGCTGGAGGGGGAGATTCTGAAGGATCTCGGGTATGACATGGAGATGATCGTGCTGGATGCACCCCGGGACCGGGCGGGCATGAAGGCTCTCCTTGCCCGGCTGGGCCGGGTGGTGGAGGGGCGCAGCCTGTCCCGGTGCCTCCGGGCCGTGGGGGAGGCGCTCAAGGTGAGCCAGGCGGTGGACGGGATGCAGGACAAGGCCCTCAAGGTGCGGGCACGGGAACGAAAAGCCGGAACCACCGATAAAATTCTGCAGGATTTTGAGCGGCGGGCCTTCAGCCTGTGCGGAAGCTCCCAGCTGCTTTGGGCGGTGGACCAGACGATGGCCCGTCTTGAAGCGGTGCCCCTTCGGCCGGGTCCCGCGCTCAAGGTGGGTATTGTGGGCGAGATCTTTACCATGCTGGAGCCCTTCACCAATCTGGATATCCCCAGGATGCTGGGCCAGATGGGGGTGGAGGTTTCGGTGTCCATGCGGCTCAGCAGCTGGATCACCGACCACATTCTGAAGCTGAAGTTCTGGCAGGAACCGGAGATCCGGGAGGTGGCCCGGCCCTACCTGCGCACCTTCGTGGGCGGCCACGCCCAGGAGACGCTGGGGCACGCCATCCGCTATGCCGGGGAAGGGTATGACGGCATCATCCAGCTCTTTCCGCTGACCTGTCTGCCGGAGATTGTGGCAAAGAGCATTCTGCCCAGCGTGAGCGAGGATTACGGCATCCCCCTCATGGTGCTGGTGGTGGACGAGATGAGCGGCAGGGCCGGGTACCGCACCCGGCTGGAGGCCTTTGTGGACATGCTGGAACAGCGAAAGGAGAAGGAACATGTATCTTGGTATTGACGTGGGTTCGGTGAGCACCAATCTCGTGGCCTACAGGGATGGAAGGGTGCTGAAAAAGCTCTATCTCCGGACCCGGGGAAAGCCGGTGGATGCGGTGCAAAGAGGCATGGCGGAATTCTCCGCGGAACTTTCAGGGGAACCGGTGGAGGGTGTGGGCGCCACGGGCAGCGGGCGTCAGCTTGCCGGCATGATGGTGGGCGCCGACGTAGTTAAAAATGAGATCACAGCCCATGGCGTAGCCGCTTCCGCTTCGGAGCCGGAGGTGCGCACCGTCCTTGAGATCGGCGGCCAGGACTCCAAGATCATCTTTCTCAAGGACGGCGTGGTACGGGATTTTGCCATGAACACCGTGTGTGCCGCGGGAACCGGCTCCTTCCTCGACCGCCAGGCGGCACGGCTGGGTATGGACCTCGCCGAATTCGGCGAGCTGGCGCTGAAATCCCGAAAGGATGTTTCCATCGCCGGGCGGTGTGCCGTCTTTGCCGAGTCGGACATGATCCATAAGCAGCAGGCTGGCTACGCTGAAGCGGATATTGTGGCCGGGCTTTGCCGGGCGCTGGTGCGGAATTATCTCAACAATCTGGCCCGGGGCAGACAGCTGGAGGGGCCGGTGCTTTTTCAGGGCGGCGTGGCGGCGAACCCCGGAATTGTCCGGGCCTTCGAGCGGGAGCTGGGGCTTACGGTGGCAGTGCCGGAGCACTTCGAAGTGATGGGAGCGCTGGGGGCCGCCCTTTTGGCGGAGCAGGCGGTGCAAAGAAGCGGCGCAACCCATTTCCGGGGCTGGGGCGGCTGGGATCGGGAGTATGCCACCCAGGGTTTTGCTTGTCAGGGCTGCGCCAACAGCTGCGAGGTGATGCGGGTGCTGGCCGATGGCAAACCCCTTGCCGTATGGGGGGACCAGTGCGGCAGATGGAGCGAGGCCAGGGCCCATGCCAGCGCCGAATGATACAAATCCATTTTGCATGAACCACCGGATGAACTTGCATTCCGGTGGTTTTTATGTAATAATAGGAAAACCAAAAGGCACTGAGAAATGGGTTTGCAAAGGAGAGAAGCGCGTATGATCAAACTCTATGAAGGCGGGGCTTATCTCATCGGCGGTAAAAAGCTGGTGAAGGACGGACCGGAGGCGGCGGCCGAAATCGAACGGTCGGCGGGCAGAGCTGTGTCCCGGGCGGAAGCGGCAAAGAACACCATGGCGTACGGTATCCTGAAGGCTCACAACACCTCGGACGATATGGAGAACCTGAAGCTCAAATTCGATGCCATGGCCTCCCACGACATCACCTATGTGGGTATCGTGCAGACGGCGCGGGCCAGCGGCCTTGAGCGCTTTCCCATTCCCTATGTTTTGACCAACTGCCACAACAGTCTGTGTGCCGTGGGCGGCACCATCAATGAGGACGATCACATGTTCGGCCTCTCGGCGGCCAAGAAGTACGGCGGCATCTTCGTGCCTCCCCATCTGGCGGTGATTCACACGTACATGCGGGAGATGCAAAGCGGCTGCGGAAGGATGATCCTGGCCTCGGACAGCCACACCCGCTATGGCGCACTGGGCACCATGGGCGTGGGCGAAGGCGGCGGCGAACTGGTCAAGCAGCTTCTCGAGAAGACCTATGATGTGAAGCGCCCGGGCGTGGTGGCGGTGTATCTTACGGGCACGCCTCATCCCGGCGTGGGTCCTCAGGATGTGGCCCTCGCCATCATTGGCGCCGTGTTCAGAAATGGCTATGTGAAAAATAAAGTCATGGAATTCGTGGGGGACGGCATTGAAAACCTCCCTGTGGAATACCGCAACGGCATCGACGTGATGACCACTGAGACCACCTGCCTCAGCTCCATCTGGCGCACCGACGGCAAGGTGAAGGAGTACTTTGAGATTCATGGCCGCCCAGAGGCCTACCGGGAGCTGAATCCTGGCGAAGTGGCCTATTACGACGGCGCGGTGGTGGTGGATCTCGCGGCGGTGAAGCCCATGATCGCCATGCCGCTGCATCCCTCCAATGTGTATACCATCGAGGAGCTGAACGCCAACCTCGCCGACATCGTGGATGCGGTAGAGAAGGCGGCGGCAAAGCAGATGAATCTAAAGAATCTCGATCTCGGCCTGCGGGAACGGATCGCGGACGGACGGCTCATGGCCAGCCAGGGCTTTATCGGCGGCTGTGCCGGCGGCACCTACGACAACGTGGCGGATGTAGCCGACATCCTTGAGGGCCATCAGCTGGGCAGCGGTGAATTCTCCCTGTCCATCTATCCCTCCAGCCAGCCCGCCTATTTGGGACTCATTGAGAACGGTGCTATTCCGAAGCTCATGACCGCCGGCGCCATCGTCAAGACCGCGTTCTGCGGGCCCTGCTTCGGCGCGGGAGATGTACCCGCTCATCACGGGTTCAGCATTCGCCACTCCACGAGGAATTTCCCCAACCGGGAGGGCAGCAAGCCCTCCGACGGCCAGATTGCCTCGGTGGCCCTCATGGACGCCCGCTCCATCGGCGCCACGGCACTAAACGGCGGCCGCATCACGCCCGCTACCGACCTCGACGTGAACTACACGAAGCCCAAGTATTTCTTCAACAAAGCGGTGTACGACAGCCGATGCTACAATGGCTTCGGCAAGGCGGACCCCGAAGCGGAGCTGAAGTTTGGGCCCAATATCACCGACTGGCCCCAGATGTCGCCGCTGACAAACGATCTTCTGCTCAAGGTGGTTTCCTATATCACCGATGATGTGACCACCACCGACGAGCTTATCCCCTCCGGCGAGACCTCGAGCTACCGCTCCAACCCCCTGCGCCTGGCCGAGTTTACCCTCTCCCGCAAGGACCCGGGCTATGTGGGCCGGGCCAAAGCGGTGCAGAAGTATGAAAAGGCGCGGCTTGCCGGGGAGGATTTCCTGGACGGCGAGCTGTCCGCCGCGTATCAGGCGGTCAAGGCCCTGGGCTTTGACAGCAGGCCGGAGGCCACCGGCGTGGGCAGCGTGGTCTACGCCGTCAAACCCGGCGACGGATCCGCCCGGGAACAGGCGGCGTCCTGTCAGAAGGTGCTGGGCGGCTGGGCCAACATCGCCCGGGAATACGCCACCAAGCGGTATCGCTCCAATCTTATCAACTGGGGCATGATTCCCTTTACCTACCAAGGCGAGCCCGGATTCCAGCTGGATGATTTCATCTTCCTGCCGGGCATTCGAAAGGCGATCGCCGAGGGAGATTCAACGCTGACCGCTTATGTTTTGGGCAAGGGCACCTTTGAGATCGGGCTGCCTGAGCTGACGGAGGACGAGCGGCAGATCGTGCTGGATGGCTGCCTCATCAACTATTACCGCGGCCAATAGATCAAAAAGAAAAAGCGAGTGATTTTCACTCGCTTTTTTTATGCCCTGCGGCTGATGTAGAGACTTAGCTGATCCGGAAAATAGGCGAGACTCACGTAGGTTTGGCCGTCAAAGAGCAGGATGCCCGTGGAAGTGTAGCCCTGGCCCGCAATGACCTCCGAAGTTTTTTCCGTCTCTCGAAAGCCCTCCCGCTTCAATGCCTCCACATAAGCCGCTGAATCCTCTTCCGTTATGCCGGACAGAAAGATAGCCAGGAAGCCTCTTTCGGCATCGATGGAGACGCCGGCAACCTCGCCCGCCGCAGGCCGGGGCAGGCCCTCGGTGTATTCATTTTGGGGCCACTGATGGGTTAGTACGGCACCGCCCGGATCGGAGCCGAAGCTTGAGGCGGAAGGGACCGTCTCCGGGGAAGCGGAAGCGCCGCCCGGAACGGAGCATCCCGAAAGAACGGCCATGAGAAGGGCTGCCAGAACCAGCATCCTTTTCATCAGGACCGCCCCTTCATCCGCCAAAGCTTTACGGCCAGCAGCGCCGCACCGGCAAAAAGAAGAAGGCTGGCGATCAGAAAGAGGGTGGGCGCATCGATGGGCAGAGCGGATTCCAGCTGGATGGAGGTGGCGGCGTCGGCCTGTCCAATGGCGTTTTTTGGTACGGTGTCCATGCGCGACACAAGCCAGGGGATGAGGGCGGTGACGGCTGCGACCAGCGTGACGCCAAAGGCCGCGGCCAACCGCTTTCTTGTGCTGGGGGAAAAGGGCGCCAGGCTGTCCACAAAATCCTGAGGCGTTCCCAGCCGCCGCACGACCTGTTCCTCGGATTCGCCGTGCTCCGCTGCCGAGGCGAAGGCCTCGCTGAGATCCCGGAGAATCTCTTTCCGCTTTGAACGGGGGACGTTCAATCGTTTTGCCACTTCCGCCAGATACTGTTCCTTCATGGCTTCACCTCCGCAATTTCGTAGCTTTCAATGAACTGATCCACACAGCGGGTGTAATCCCGCCAAAAGGCCACCAGCTCCGTAAGCACCTCCCGGCCTCTAACGGTGAGGGAATAGTATTTCTTGGTGCCGCCGTTGGCCGCCGGCGCCAACCGGCTTTGGATGAGCCCGGCCTGCACAAGGCGGTAGAGGATGGGATAGATGGTCCCCTCCCGGGCGTAGCCGAGGGTTTCCTCCCTTTGGTTGAGTTCAGTGATGATCTCATAGCCGTAGGTTTCCCGCCGCCCGATCAGACATAGAAGCACCATCTCCAGGGAACCCTTTTTGAATTGCTGTACGTACCGGTTGTCCAATTTGGTGCCGTCCTTCCGAATACCTAGTATTGCTAATTAGTGATACTAAGTATAGCCGCCTTTGAAGACTTTGTCAAGACTTGCGGCCGGGAAGCCAGCCGGCGTAGATTTTCAGGGTGTTTTGCAGCAGATCCTGGGCGACGGCGGCGATACACTCCCGGGTGTCCTGGGAAAGCTCGGGGGAAAGGGCGAGCTTCGCCTCATCCAGCAGGATTTTTATGCGGGAAGAGAGCTTGGCGAAGGAGTAGGGCGAATTCATGATGGAACCCTGCCTGAGCCGGTATACGTACAGGGACCGGTGGAGGTGGCGGACCTTTTGAGCGAGGAGCAGCGCATTCAGGGTGAACAGTTCATCCTCGTGAACCATGCCCGGCACGAACCGGTGCCCCGTCTCTTGAAGAAAGGCGCGGCGCAGGCACTGCCCCCAGGCCATGCAGCGGTAATCGCCCTCCCGCAGCATCTCCACATACATGGCCTCTCCGCTCTTCAATCCATCATGATGCCGTTTCCGGCGCCAGGCATCCGGCCGGCCTCCCCCAATCTCGGGGCCGCCGTCGTGCAGCAGATCAAAGTCAAAGACCAGAAGATCAAGCTGCTCCGGGGATGCCGCCTCATACATGGCCTGAAGCGCGCCGGGCTGGATCAGATCGTCGCTGTCCAAAAAGCAGAGATATTCCCCCCGGGCCTCGGCGATACCAAGGTTCCGGGCCACGGACAATCCCTCATTTTCCTTGGTTAGAACCCGCAGCCTGCTGTCCTTTTGGGCATATTTCGCCAAAATTTCGGGGGAGCCGTCGGTGGAACCATCGTTGATGCAGAGAAATTCCGCCTCCTGAAGGGATTGGTTCAGCGCGCTGTCAAGGCACGCCGCCAAATATTTTGCCGTGTTGTACACGGGAATGATGACGGATATGCGGGGTTGATCCATAAAAAACACCTGCCTTTTACTACCCAGCCTATGCACCGGATAAAAAAGGAGCACAGCTGGGCTGTGCTCCGGTGTTTTCAAAAGGGGTCAGAGGATGAATTCCAACTGACAGTCACAGGGCTCGGCGGCATGGAGCGCATCATCGTATTCCTCGGCCTCCTGACAGCCCATGGCCTGGTAGAAGGCCTGGGTTTCCTCCGCTGAATGGCCGGAGATGTAGAGCCTTTCTGCGCCCAGCGCCCGCGCCTTTTCCGCGGCCATCCCAAACAGAACGCGGCCCGTGCCCGCGCCCCGGCAGTCGCTGGACACGTGAAGGGCGGAAAGCTGAAGGTATTGGCCACGGGAGCCCAAAGGCCGGGTTTCCACCGAGGCGAAGCCTTTCAAAAGACCGTCCTCGAACGCGCCCATCACGCCGCCGCCGGTCCGCAGGGTATTTTGCAGGCATTCCACCAAAAAGGCATAGTCCTCCCTTGACCATTCCTCCACGAAGGGGTGGTCGATGAGCATCCACCGTCCCTCAATTTTTCGCCAGCACCGCCTGACCTCTTGATGGCGCTGGAAATGGGCGAAGAGATCGGCGTTGATTTCGTCTTGGGTCAGATGACGATACTGCATGCTGTTCACTCCTTGGGCGCCAGCTCAGCCGCATCCCGGATGGCGGCAATGAGGCTTTGGGGGCTGGCCAGATTCTTGCCTGCAATGTCAAAAGCGGTGCCATGGTCCACGGAGGTGCGGATCACACCGCCCCTGAGGCCCACGGTGATGTTCACCCCGTCCTCAAAGCCGAGAACCTTCACCGGCACATGGCCCTGATCATGATAACAGGCCACCACGATATCAAAGTCCCCCCGCAGAGCCCGGTTGAACACCGTGTCCGCGGGATAGGGGCCGGAGACCTCCACGCCCTCCGAGCGGGCCCGTTCGATGGCGGGCACCAGTTTTTCCGCCTCCTCGCCCCGGCCGAAGAGGCCGTTTTCACCGGCATGGGGGTTGATGGCGGATACGGCCACCCGGGGCCGGGAGCAGCCGGAACGCACGAGTACCTCGTGGGCCAGGCGTATGACCTTGTACGTGCGCTCCGGAGTGATGCTCTCGATGGCGTCAATGAGGCCCATGTGGGTGGTCAGGTGGATCACCTTGAGATTGGGCGCGGAGAGCATCATGGCATAGTCCTTCGTTCCCGTCAGGTCCGCCAGGATTTCCGTATGGCCGGGATAGGGATGCCCGCCCTTATGAAGGGCCTCCTTATTGAGCGGCGCGGTGACGATGGCCTGCAGCCGTCCTTCAAGAGCCAGTTCGACGGCCTTCTTCAAAAACTGGAACGCCGCATCCCCTGCCGTGGCGCTGACCTCTCCGAAGGGAAGATCCCCGGGGACCAGATCCAAGGCAACAAGGTCGATGACGCCCGGCGCGTAGCAACCCTCCTCCGGCCCTTCAATCTCATGAATGGGCAGGGGGAGCAGGGTTACCTCACGGGCCCGCTCCAAGATTCTGCGGTCCCCCACCACGAAGGGACGGCAGATTTCATAGATGGCGGGATTGGCCAGGGCCTTCACAATGATTTCCGGGCCCACGCCGGCGGGGTCGCCCATGGTGATCGCGAGGATAGGTTTCAGCATGAGAATCCTCCTTCGGTAAACGTTGAACCGTTTTTGATGATTATATACCCAAATTCCATCCTTGCCAATGCTTTGAACCATGATATAATGAATTTATGATATCGTTTTCTTAAGAGGAGGGCGCGGTATGGAGAAAGTGGCGCTGATTGCCGATGATCTGACGGGGGCCATGGACACGGGCGTGGAGTTGGCCCGAAGGGGCGTGCCCACCTGGGTTTTGCTGGATCCCCTGGCGGCGGGGCGTTTTGAGATGAATGCGGCCGCGGCGGTGGCGGATACGGAGAGCCGGAATGTGCCCGAAAAGGAGGCCGCGGAGCGGGTCTGCGCCTTTCTCCAGGCCTTTGAAAAGGCCCGGATTCCGGTCATTTATAAGAAAATCGATTCAACCTTGAGAGGGAATCTGGACGCGGAATTGAGGGCGGTTCACGGCGCTTTAAAGCCGGATTTGATCCTGGTGGCGCCGGCCCTGCCAGGCTCGGGCAGGACCACGGCGGGCGGACGGCATTTTGTGAACGGGACGCCCATCACTGCAAGCGATCTGGCCAAGGACCCCTTCGCCCAGGTGACCTCGGACCGGATAGCCGACAGCCTCGCCGGTCTTGCGGTCCGGGAAGTGGGGCTGGCGGCGGTGCGCCGCGGCGCGGGAGCGCTGGCAGAAACGTTTCAAGGTTGTGCGGGCTGCGAAGCGGTGGTGGCCGACGCGGAAACGGACCGCGATCTTGAGATCTTGGATGAGGCGGCGGAACTTTGCGGACTCAGGGTGCTCCGCTGCGGCTCGGCGGGACTTTTCAAGGCCATGGCGGCGCGGACGCACGGGGCGGCCCGAAAAAGGGAATGGACCGCCGGGCATGGTCCTTTGCTGGTGCTGTCGGGGAGTCCCGCACAGCGCACCAAGGATCAGATTCGTAGAGCGGAGAAATCGGGCGCCCTTCTTTTGTCCCTGGAGGATGGAGAAAAGGCGGCAAACGACCTCAAAGCGGGCCGGAGCGTGGTGGTGGACGGGGCCGGAAGCGGCAAAGCGGAGCTTGTACGCCGTTTTGGCAAGGACCGGGAGGGGCTCCTCAAAGCCAGCGCCGAAGTGCAGCAAAGGCTGTGCCGTATTGCAAAGGAGGCCCTGCCTTATGCGGCGGGCCTCATGATCGTGGGCGGGGACACCGCGCTTGCCCTGTGCCGGAGCCTGTCTGCCAGAGCGCTTGCCATCGAGAGCGAGCTTGAGCCCATGGTGCCCGCGGGACGGCTGGTGGGCGGTGCCTTTGACGGTCTGCCCGTCATCACCAAGGCCGGAGGGCTGGGCGGCCTGGACGCCATTGCCGAGGCCGTCGCCCGATTTGGGGCATAAGAAAAGCGCCGGGAATCCGGCGCTTTTTATTACAGTTCCAAAAGAAATTCACCCCGGCGGATGACGGGCTCGTCGTCCAGATAGAGATCCGGACGGAGAATGACGCCGTCCATGTGACAGTCGGCCTTGTTGACGCCGCCAAAGGCGGTGTTGGTGCCAAAGGCGATATGCACCGTGCCATACACCTTCTCATCCTCCAGAATGATGCCGCAAAGCACGGCCTTTTCATTGGTGCCGATCCCAAGCTCGCCCAGAGTCCCGTTCCGCTCGTTGGCAAGAAGAATGCCGAGGGCGCCGTCATCCCCCTCGATCTTTGTGAGTCGCCCGGCCTCCACGGTCACGGTGATGGGCCGTGCCAATTTGCCCACGCCCACCATGGACCCGTCGATCACCATGGAGCCCCGGGAGCCGGTCTCCAATGGTGCGATATAGGCCTCGCCGGAGGGCAGGTTGCCGCTGGTGCCCGGCGTGCGGTAAACGCCGGGACTGGGCACCCCGTTCCGGCCCCGTAGATCCAAAATGAGCTCATGGCCGTCCTTCACCACCCGGGCCCAGCTCGCCTCGGTGAGCCGCTGGGTCATGGCTGCCGTCAGCGCCTCCACACGGTCGTAGTCGGCGGTGATAGCACCCTTGGTGAACATAGCTTCGGTGATGCCCGGCATGGTGGCCATGCGGGCCCCGGCCTTCACGGCCTCGATGCGGGCGTTGGTGTGAGTGAGGGATTTGGCGGTGGGGCAGACGATCACATCCGCCGCCTTCATCGCCTCAGCCACGGCTTTTGGAGGCTCCTCGCCGGAAACGGTCCGTTCGGCCATCGCCATGAGCAGGGCTTCGGCGCCAAGATCGCCGGCGGCTTCATAGAGGGCCTGGCCTATGGAGAGGCGGCTGTTGTCGGTGACGATGAGCACCGTCTCGCCCCGCCGCACCGCCAGACTGGACTGGAGCAAGGACCTGGAAATCTCCCGCAGCGTCATTTCTCCCACCGTCCTTTCGTCTGGAAGTGATTCATGGAGCCGTACAGCGCCTGCAGATGCTGATATTCCGCGGAATCATAGAGGGAGCAGCTTCCCCGGCCATAGGCCTTGGCCACCTCCAGCATGAAGCGGGCGGCTTCCTCGCAGTCGGTGAAATGGGTGGCGCCGGTCGCGCAGCCGGGCACCGCCGTCTCGGCTGTAATGGCAACGCCCACTACAGGGGCCTTTGTGGCGGTGGAGGGCTGGAGAATGCTGTTGAGATGGTACAAGCCGTTGCCGTAGGGCGTGATGTCCTGCTGGGAGAGGGCGAAGACCTGGGGCAGCCTGCCGGTGGTGATCTCCATGAGGGCAAGAAGATCCTCGCTCACCTTCAGAATGTAGCCCTCCTTCACCGTGGGGGAGATGGCAAATCCCCGGTGATTGATGACCCGGTTGCCCTTGGTGGTGTCCACCACCAGGATGCCGTCCAGCTCGTCCGTCACCTCCGCCCGATTCACCTGGGCCATCTCAAGGGGCGAGCCCATGAAGGGCACCGGCTCATGGGGCTGAGTGGGTGCGTTGGGGCATACGTGGGTGGATATGAAGATGTCACCCGCGAGCGTATCGCCCTTGTTTTGCATATCCAGCAGCTTGGCCGCCAGGGTCAGCGCCACCAGTGCGCCGTCGCCATCGGACACAAAGCCGATGCGCTCCGGGCGGGCGCCAAGACCGCCCAGCCGGCCCAGAAGGCCCAGGGTGGGCGCGGAACCCCCCTTCGCTTTGCCGGCGCTGCCGGGGATCCGGATCTTGACCATATCCGTGGAGCCTTTGGGACCGGCGAGAACCTCCACGGCCACGTCGGCATCCGGGCGGATGGATCTGAGATAGGCTGCCGTCCTCTCGCCGCTGGCGGCGCTGTCGTCCAGTATATCGTAGACCTCAAGAAGCTGTTTAAGTAGCATTTTGTTCAACCTTTCCTGGCGGTGTGCCGCCTCTTTCAGGATATCATATCCACAGCGGCCAGACAATATTGTATGATAAAATTATGGTCATCAGCTTTAAATTTTGCAGTAAGCCTGAATCTATGGTAGAATGAGATATACTTTTGCAAGTTTGGATGTGCGGACATGCAAAATAAAGGAGAGTGAATGCCGGGTGAATTGGTTCCTGTTGCTGCTTTTGACCATGGCCGCGGCGGCGTTGGGTGCGTTCATTGGTTACAAGCTCCATCTGCCCGCGGGCTGCATGGTGGGCGCCATGGTGGTGGTGATTGCGCTCAATCTCGCCACGGGCCTCGTCTATTTTCCAGTGGAGCTGAGGACGGTGGTGCAGATGTTCTCCGGCTCGGTGATCGGCACCGGCATCCGCAAGAAGGACGTGCACGACCTCAAGGGCATGGCCATACCAGTGGTGCTGCTGCTGGGCTGCATGGTGATTCTAAACGTCATCTTTGGCACGGCCATCCATTACGCCAGCGGACTGGATCCGGCAACGGCCATGTTTGCCAGCGCTCCCGGCGGAATGACCGATATGGCCATCATCGCGGGCGACCTGGGGGCCAACCCCAGCTACGTGGTGATTCTCCAGCTTTCCCGTTTGATCATGACCTTGGCGCTGCTCCCGCCCATTTTTGCCAAGATCATCAACAAGCGCAAAGCGAAAGCGGCGGCGGGCGCGGCGCCCGGGGGCAGGGCACTGGTGGCGGAGATGGAGGCGGCGGCTCTGGACGGGGCGGTGGATCAGATGGATCCGGAGCCGGCAAAGGAGAATCAGGAAATTCCCCTGGCGGAGAAAAATGATCCCGCGGTGCGGAAAAAACTCGTTCTGCGGTTTTTCCTTACGGTTCTGGTGGCGGTTGCCGGCGGTTCCATCGGTTATTTTCTGGGAATTCCGGCGGGCGCCATGATCGGCGCCATGGTGGCCTCCGCTGCCGTCAATATCGCAACGGAGAAGTGCTACGTGCCCACCAATATGCGCAGGTTTACCCAGTGCTTTGCCGGCGCCTACATCGGCACCACCATGACCCAGGAGTACGTCATGAAGATTCCCCAGCTTGTCGTGCCCATGCTGATTATGATGGCGGGCGTTTTCATCTGGTGCTTTCTCATTGCGGCCATCATCCACAAGGTCACCAAGCTGGAATTTACCACGTGCATGCTGGCCTGTGCGCCGGGCGGCGTGCAGGACATGTGCCTTTTGGCCGACGAACTGGGCATGGACACCCCCAAAATAGCCGTCATGCAGACGGCCCGCGTGGTGGGTACCCTCGCGATTTTCCCCACGCTGCTGAAATTTGTGACCTCCTGGTTTATTTAAAAATTACCATGGAGCGTTTGACTTTTTGAATGGCATGTACTATAATAAAAAAGCCTTTCGTGAGAAGGGCTGTGCGCTTGTAGCTCAGTGGATAGAGTGCCCGGCTACGAACCGGTAGGTCGCAGGTTCGAATCCTGCCAGGCGCGCCAGCGGCGGACTGCCGTTAAGTTGCACACCTCACTTTGTGGGGTGTGTTTTCTTTTTGTTTGGAACCAGTCCTTTGCCATTCCCCAATGCCCCCCCGTAAAAAATGTGCATATATTGTAGAAGGGGCGGCCTATGCATGCTGCACCCCGACAGCCGTACAGCCGGCTGCCCGCAACCATTCTTTACGCCGCCATCGGCGGCGTTCATTTAGATCGAGAGGTGCAAATACTATGGCAACAATATCGGGCCGCGTCGTCTTCGACAGAGATCGAAGTGCCACGATCTCCTCGGGCGATTCCGGTCTTGCCAATATACCGGTGGTACTTCAAAATGTCGATACCGCCGCTCGGCTCACCGTTTTGACGGATGCGGCCGGCAACTATGCCTTTCTTAACGTGCCCAACGGCAGCTATCGGATTGTAGAATCCTATGGAACTCAAGGCGGAGTCCCGACGCCGGGAGATTTTTCCGCCGCGGAGCAGGGGAGCGTTCCCGAAGGCGTCAACCCGCCCGTCGGTGCGGCCGGCAATCCGCCGCCCGGCTCCACGAATTTGGATTCGGTCACCCCGAGCACCCTGCTGGTCACGGTGGCCGGTGCGGATCTGGTGAATCAGAATTTTTTCAATGGACCGGTCATCCATACCCCCATCCAGGTGATCCTGGATCCCTGTGCTGTTATTTCCGGCGATAACCTGATTCAGGCTGCGGACAACGGCACCTTCGGGTCCTTTCCCCAGGGCACACCGGCAAACACCGGCGCCCCGACCGAGCCCTATCCCGGCGTGACGCCGGATTTCACCTATGTTCTGCCCAATCCCGATGTCTATACGCCGGCTGGCGGAGAATACACGGTGCAAAATATCATGAACAACACCTTGAGCCAGGTGATCGGCGCATGGTGGCGTATCGCTGACCATACTAAGGGCAATGAAACCGGCCGGATGATGGTGGTCAACGGCTTCAATCCCGGAGCGGTTTTCTTCCGAGCCCAGGTGCCGGTGCGGCCCAACACAAACTATCTGCTCAGCGCATGGATTCTCAATCTCTTTAAGGTAACGGGCTACCCTAACCCGGAACTGGGAGTACGTATCCTGGATCAAAACGGCGGCGTGCTGTACAGTGCGACGCTGGGAATTCTAATCCCCGTCAACGTGAATGCACCGGAGTGGAAACAGATTGGCAGCGCCATCAATTCCCAAAACAATACCAGCCTCACCGTTGAATTTTTGAGCGAGGGCCCGGAAGTGATCGGCAACGATTACGCCATCGACGACGTGTCCTTTCAGGAGATCCAGGAGCCGATTTTCGTTCCTTTGAAAACCGTGGACAGATCCAGCGCCGACGTAGGGGAGACGGTCCGCTATACGGTGACGCTCACCAACACCTGCGAAAGCCCCCTGACAAACGTGTTTTTCCAGGATACCGTGCCCGATGGGCTGGCGTTTGTTCCCGGAAGCGCCGCCATTAACGGCGCACCGGCCGCGGCGGCCGACCCGGACATTGGCTTCCCCCTGCCGGATGTTCCCGGCGGCGGAAGTGTCACCATTGAATTCTCGGCTGCAGCAACAAAGGTGCCCACCCCCAATCCTACGCTCAACAGCGCATCCATCCGCTATGAGTACACGCCGGTGGAGGGCGGCATCCCGGGAGAATTCAATGTGGTCTCCAACTATGTGCCGGTGGTAATTGGCGAGTCGGCGGATCTGTCGGTGATAAAAACATCCGGCCCCAGCCCGGTGTATCCCGGTGAAATCCTGACCTATACCGTCACAATTTCCAATGCCGGGCCTTCGGCCGCTGAAAACGTGGTGCTGGCGGATAACGTCTCCGCCACTTTGACCGATGTGGAGTTTTCAGTAGACGGCGGCGCAGTCTGGAACCCCTGGTCAGGCCCCTATTCATTGGGCCGGCTCCAAAACGGGGAGAGCAGGACCATTCTCATCCGCGGCACGGTGAATCCCGCGGCAGGCGGGAGTATCGAGAACACCGCCACGGCGCTGTCCGCCACGCCCGACCCGGACCTTTCCAACAACTCGGACACGGTCGTGACGCCGGTCAATGAACTCGCCGATATTTCCGTGGTGAAGCTGGGCAGTCCCAATCCCGCCGTGCCCGGTGAGCAAATCACCTACACGGTGACGGTCTCCAATGGAGGACCTTCCGCCGCGGCGGACGTGGTCCTGACGGACGCCGTTCCGTTTGGCCTAACCGATGTGAAGTACTCCACCAACGGCGGTATCTCCTTTCAGCCGTGGACCGGCTCCCTGGCTTTGGGGGATTTTGCGCCCAATACCGCGGTCCAGGTGCTGATCCGGGGCCGGGTAAGCTCATCGGCGCTGGACCCCATCGTCAATACCGCCGTGGCGGAAAGCCCCACTCCCGATCCCGATCCCGCGAATAATACTTCCACCGATACCACCCCGGTGGCGGCAAGCGCTGATCTGGCCGTGATCAAATCTGGCAGTCCTTCCCCCGTGCCCGCCGGAGATGTGCTCACCTACACGGTGGTGGTATCCAACGGCGGGCCCAGCGACGCGCAGGATGTAATCTTGACCGATTCCGTGCCCCCGGAGCTCGCCGGCGTGGAATATTCGCTGGATAACGGTGCCACCTTCCAATCCTGGTCCGGCTCCGCCGCTTTGGGGGATTTGCCCGCCGGCAGTTCCCGCACCGTGCTGCTGCGCGGCACCACGGACGCCGGAGCGACCGGAATCATCACCAACACCGCTGTGGTGAACAGCGATACGCCCGACCCCGATCCGGACAACAACACCTTTACCGAAGTAACACCGGTGACCCCCACGGCGGATCTGTCCATTCTTAAGACTGCCGCGCCCGACCCGGTGCGGCCGGGAGAAGTTCTGACCTATACGCTGCGTGCAGCCAATGCCGGACCGGCCGACGCCCAGAATGTTGTGGTGCTGGACAATGTCCCGCCCGACCTGATCGGTCCTCAATACTCCGTGGATGGCGCCGCCTTCCAGCCCTGGACTGGTCCCCTCGCCCTGGGGACGCTGGCCGCCGGAAGTGCGCGCACGATCCTGCTTCGGGGGACCGTTGCCCTGCTGGCAGGCGGGACCATTGTCAACACCGCTGTGGTGAACAGCGATACGCCCGATCCCGATCCCAGCAACAACACCGATACGAGCACCACCGACGTGATGGCCGCCGCCTCGGCGGATATCGCCGTCACGAAAACCGCCCGGCCCGATTTGGCCGTTCCGGGCCAGCGGATGACCTACGCCGTCACGGTAACCAACCGGGGACCGGACGCCGCGGATAATGTGACGCTTTATGACGAGACGGCGCCCGAGCTCACCGGCGCGGAGTTTTCCGTGGACGGCGGCGTGAATTGGAACGTCTGGTCCAACCCGTATCTTGTGGGCCGGCTTGCCGCCGGCGGGAGCGCAGTCGTATTGATCCGAGGGACCGTGTCTGAAGCGGCCTGCGGCATAATCTCCAACACGGCGGTGACGGCGGCAGACGCGCCCGATCCCGATCCAAACAACAACACAGCTACCGTGGATATCCCCGTCGCGTCCGGCGGAGCGGACCTCTCCATTCAGAAAACCGCTTTCCCCAACCCGGCGGGCCGCTGCCAGTACGTCACCTTTACACTGACCGTATCCAACGCCGGACCGGCCGCGGCGGAGGAAGTTATCATCCGGGATATGCTGCCAAGGGAGCTGAGCGGAACGCTCTACTCGGCGGATAACGGTCAAACCTGGCAGGTCTGGACCGGAAGCTGCCGGGCAGGCATCCTTGAAGCGGGCGCTTCGCTCTCCATTCTGGTGGCCGGATTCGTCAGCGCGTACGCCAGGGACTGTATCTGCAATACGGCCGGCGTGTTCTCCCTCACCGCCGACCCCAACCTCGCCAACAACACAGCTTCCGCCGCCGTGCGCATAGCAGATATCTGCTGTCAGCCGCCGGGGAAAAGCGGATGCCGTGTCAGACAGCATTGGGAGAGCCTGTGAAGATTTTCAGCCGAATAAAAAACGCACCTCATTTTGAGGTGCGTTTTTTTAAAAAGACTTATTCCCACTCGATGCCATTGTAGGCCTTGAAGTTGTTGTAGCTCATCTGAACGGATTCAAGCTCATCATACTTCGTGAAATCCTGTTCCAGAGTGATGTACTTGGCGCCGCAGGCGTTGCCGGCGTCGATGTACTCCTGGATGGGCAGCACGCCGGTGCCGATCTCGGCAAACTGTTCGTGACCCAGGGAAGCGCCGGGGAAGTTCATGTATTCGTCCATATGGATCCGGCCGGCGGTGAAAAGGTTCAGATCCTCGGGATAATCCTTCGGGAAGTCCTTCTGATGGAGCATGATAACCCGCTTGCCATACTTCTTCATGAAGGCCACAGGATCGGCGCCGCCGCGGGCGGCCCAGAAGGTATCCAGCTCCATGACCACAAGCTCGGGATCGGTGTTTTCAAGGATGATATCCATGACGTACTGGCCGTCAAAGATCTGGAATTCATGGAAGTGGTTATGATAATGGAACACCATGCCGCGCTCACGGCACAGCTCGCCCACATGGTTGAACAGCTCGCAGCGCTTCTTCACGTCGTCCGCATCATGGTAATGATCGGCGGCGAGTCCGGGGCTCCAGCAGCCCACGGCGGCCTGATAATCGAGGAACTCCGTCAGGCGGGCCTCGTCCTTCATCACATCGGGACCCAGATGGCAGCCCACGATCTTCACACCCAGATCATCGATGAACTTCTTGCCCTCCTTGGGAGGCATCCCAAGACCAAAGTTCCAATCGGCATCCGAGCCAAACAGCATGCAGGTTTCCCAGTTTTTGAAACCCATTTCAGCGAGGGCACGGAGGGTTCCGGCGGAATCCTTGGCCATATGCTGACGAACCGAGTATGTTTGAATGGCAACTTTCATAAATAACCTCTCCTTTGCTGGTGTTAACCCCATTATACGACGGCGCAAATGAAAAGTAAAGACCTATAATGTAAATAAATCATGAAAGTGTAATGTAAATCAATTAAATCCCAGATCGCCTTCCGGGCGGTCCGGAGAGCCGCCGGAGCGGGAGCCCTGACGGCGATGAGACCCGTCCCGGCTGAAACCCGCCCGATGGGGTAGCTGTTCCTAAAAAAAAGCGCCGCAGATTTTGCGGCGCTTTGGATAGTTTATTTGCCCTGAATATACCGGTCGATGGCTTTTGCGGCATTCTTGCCGGCGCCCATGGCCAGGATCACCGTGGCCGCGCCGGTCACCGCGTCGCCGCCGGCGTACACTGCCTCCCGGGTGGTGAGCCCGGTGTCCTCCTCGGCAATGATGCATCCCCGTTTGTTGGTTTCCAGCCCCTCGGTGGTGTTGTGGATGAGGGGATTGGGGGAGGTGCCGATGGACATGATGACGGCGTCCACATCCATCACGAAGTCCGAGCCTTCGATGGTGACGGGACGGCGGCGGCCCGATTCATCGGGTTCGCCCAGCTCCATGCGGACACAGCGCATGCCCTTAACAAACTTGTGCTCGTCGCCCAGAATTTCCACGGGATTGGTCAGGGTGTCAAAGATGACGCCCTCCTCCTTGGCGTGTTCGATCTCCTCCCGGCGGGCGGGCATCTCGGCGTCGCTTCTGCGGTAGACGATATGGACCTCTTCGGCGCCGAGGCGCAGTGCGCACCGGGCCGCATCCATGGCCACATTGCCGCCGCCCACCACGGCAACCTTCCTGGCATGCACGATGGGGGTGGCGCTGTCCTCGGTATAGGCTTTCATGAGGTTGGTCCGGGTCAGGAACTCATTGGCGGAATACACGCCCTTGAGGTTCTCGCCGGGAATATTCATAAACCGGGGCAGGCCCGCGCCGGACCCGATGAAGATGGCTTCAAAGCCATCTTCAAACAGCTCGTCCACGGTGATGGTCTTGCCGATGACCACGTTGGTGTCCACCTTGACGCCCAGTTCCTTCAGGGTATCGATTTCCCGCTGGACAATGGCCT
The DNA here is from genome assembly GCF_014384795.1 of Gehongia tenuis. NCBI lineage: Bacteria > Bacillati > Bacillota > Clostridia > Christensenellales > Christensenellaceae > Gehongia > Gehongia tenuis. The sequence continues at coordinate 71,822 of NZ_JACRSR010000001.1, forward strand.
TGGGAAGGCGGAATTCGGGAATGCCGTACACCAGCACGCCGCCGGCCTTGTGCAGGGCTTCAAAGATGGTCACTTCGTAGCCGGCCTTTTGCAGATCGCCGGCACAGGTGAGGCCCGCAGGACCCGCGCCCACCACCGCGACCTTGTGTCCGTTGGAGGGCACCTTCGCCGGCGCTTCCTTTGCATTTTTCATATGCCAGTCAGCGGCAAAGCGTTCCAGGCGGCCGATGGCCACCGGTTCGCCCTTGATGCCCCTTACGCAGCGGCTTTCGCACTGGGTCTCCTGGGGGCACACCCTGCCGCACACAGCGGGCAGGGAGGACTGCTTTTGCAGAATCTGATAGGCGGCTTCGAAATCCCGTTCCTTGATCTTGCCGATGAAGGCGGGGATATCAATGGCGACGGGACAGCCGCCCACGCAGGGCTTATGCTTGCAGCCCAGGCACCGATTGGCCTCGTCCACCGCCTGCTCCTCGGTGTAGCCAAGGGCGACCTCGTCAAAGTTCTTGTTGCGCACGTCCGGTTTCTGCACGGGCATCTCGTTCTTCTTGGGAGACATATTGGCCATCAGTGCACCTCCTTTTGAAACAGGTTGCAGGTTTCTTCGTATTGATGGCGTTCAAAATCCTTGTACATGCTGGCGCGCTCCATGGCCTCGTCGAAATCCACCTCATGGCCGTCAAAGTCGGGGCCGTCCACGCAGGCAAACTTGGTTTTGCCGCCCACGGTCAGACGGCAGCCGCCGCACATGCCCGTGCCGTCGATCATGATGGGGTTCATGCTGACCATGGTCTTGATGCCGTACTTCTCGGTGAGCTTGCACACAAACTTCATCATGATCAGAGGACCGATGGCGATCACCTCGTCATAGGTTTCGCCGCTCTCGATGAGGGCTTGAAGGGCATTGGTTACAAGCCCCTTCTCGCCGTAGGAGCCGTCGTCGGTCATCATCACAAATTTGTCACTGACCGCCCTGAAGGAATCCTCCAGGATAACCAGCTCCCGGTTCCGGAAGCCCACGATGGTGTGGACCTCGCATCCCAGCTGGTGGAGCTTCTTGGCCACGGGATAGGCAATGGCGCAGCCCACGCCGCCGCCGATCACCGCCACCTTTTTGAGCCCCTCCACATGGGAAGGCGTTCCGAGGGGGCCCACGAAGTCCTGAAGATGGTCGCCCGCCTTCAGGTGGTTGAGCTTCTCCGTGGTGGCGCCCACGATCTGAAAGATGATGGTGATGGTGCCCTTCTCCCGATCGAAATCGGCGATGGTAAGGGGAATGCGCTCCCCGGCCTCATCCACCCGTAGGATGATGAACTGGCCGGGCTCGGCTTTGCGGGCGACCAGAGGCGCCGCAATCTCCATGAGCGTCACCGTGGGGTTCAGTTCCTGCTTTTTCAGTATCTCAAACATAGCCATTCCTCATTTGCACAAAATTACATCGTCATTTTCCCATGGCAGGGGGCTTTCTGTCAATAAAAAGGGCGGTGGAAGGTTTTGTTACCCCCCTCCGCCCCGGTTCATGCCGCCGTTCAGTCAGAAATCCACCTTTTTGCCGTCATAGATGCATCCAAACAGCTTCTCCATCTCCGCCGGCGTGATGCTGCGGGGGTTGGAGCCGGTGCAGGCATCGCCCACGGCGTTCTTGGCGATCTCAGCGATTTTCTCGTTGAACTCCTTCTCCTCAATGCCGAACATCCGAAGGGTCTTCGGGATATCCAGTTTGGCGTTGTATTCGTCGATCTTCTCGCAAAGCTTCTTCACCAGCTCGTCCTCGGTGCCCGTGAGACCGACAGCCGCGGCGATCTCGGCGTAGCGCTTCTTGGCCTCGGGATCCTTGGCGTTGTACTGGATCACGTAGGGCAGATAGATGGCGTTGGCGCAGCCATGGGGAATGTGGCCGGTGCTGAAAGCCGCGCCGGTCTTGTGGGCCATGGAGTGCACGATGCCGAGCAGCGCGTTGGAGAAGGCCATGCCGGCCAGGCACTGGGCGTAGTGCATCTGCTCCCTGGCTTCCTTGTCGCCCTTGTAGGAGGCCGGCAGGTACTCGAAAACCATGGTGATGGCTTTGAGGGCCAGCGGGTCGGTGAAGGGCGAATGGAGCGTGGACACATAGGCCTCGATGGCGTGGGTCAAAGCGTCCATACCGGTGTGGGCCGTGAGCTTGGCGGGCATGGTCTCGGCCAGCTCCGGGTCCACGATAGCCACATCGGGGGTGATGTTGAAGTCAGCCAGCGGATACTTGATCCCCTTCTGGTAGTCGGTGATCACCGAGAAGGCCGTGACCTCCGTGGCCGTGCCCGACGTGGAAGGGATGGCCAGGAATTTCGCCTTCTGGCGCAGCGTGGGGAACTTGAAGGGGGTGATCAGATCCTCGAATTTGGTCTCGGGATATTCGTAGAACGCCCACATGGCCTTGGCCGCGTCGATGGGGGAGCCGCCGCCGATGGACACGATCCAGTCGGGCTCGAATTCACGCATGGCCGCCGCGCCCTTCATCACCGTTTCCACCGAAGGATCGGGCTCCACGCCTTCAAAAAGGCGGGTCTCGATGCCAGCCTCATGTAAGTTGTCAACGACCTTATCCAAAAAGCCGAACCGCTTCATGGAGCCGCCGCCCACCACAATGATGGCTTTCTTGCCCTTGAGGTTCTTGAGCTCGTCCAGGGTGCCTTTTCCGTAGTAGATGTCTCTTGGCAGTGTAAAACGCATTTGAATGGCCTCCTTTTGATCCGCGGCTTAGCCGCTAAAACTGCTTGATTTGGGATTCCTCATTAGTGTTCCCTGTTCTTTTGATATTATTTTAACATTGTCTTTTTGGAGCGGGTAATATATTATGGATATGGACGGTATATACTTAGGAACATGAGGGGGAAAGTATGGATTTACAGCAGCTTCGATACGTGACGGAAGTGGAAAAGAACGGCTCCATCACCCGGGCGGCCAAGAACCTTTACATGGGTCAGCCCAACCTGTCCAAGGCCATCAAGGAGCTTGAAAAGGAGGTGGGGGTGACCATCTTCAAAAGGACGGCCCAAGGGGTGGAGCCCACGCCCATGGGCGCCCAGTTCCTGGGCTATGCAAAGACGATCCTTTCCCAGGTGGATGAGCTGGAATCCCTCTACAAGAAGGAGGAGAGCCAGGTCTTTGAGCTGCATATTTCCGTGCCCCGGGCGACATACATCTCGGTGGCCTTCACCGATTTTTTAAAGCAGGTCCCCGGGGATGCGCCCCTTTCCGTCCGGTTCAAGGAGACCTCCAGCATGGGCGCTGCCACCGATGTGGTGAACGGCGAATCCCAGCTGGCCATCATTCGCTTTCAGAACATCTATGAGGAATATTTCACAAACTTTTTAGACAACCTGCACCTGAATTCGGAGCTCCTATGGGAGTACGGCATGGTGCTGCTGATGAGCGAGGAGCACCCGCTGGCGGGGGAGACGGAGATTCCCTATCATCTTTTGGATGGCTACACGGAAATCGTTCACGGCGACTTCCAAGTGCCCTCCCTCACCTTTGCCCAGATCAACCGGGACGCCAGAATGAAGGGCAGCAAGCGGCGGATCTACATCTATGAGCGGGGCAGCCAATACAATCTGCTCCAGCGGGTGGAGGGCACCTACATGTGGGTATCGCCGCTGCCCGAGGAGATTCTGCTGGAAAACCGGCTGGTGCAGATCCCCTGCCCCAGCGCCACGGCGAACAAGGACCTTTTGGTGTACAAGGAGGACCACGCATTGAACCGGATCGAGAAGGGCTTTATCGAGACGGTGAAGAACGAAATCCGGACCTTGAAGGGAGAAGAAGATCAATGTTGAAGATTCGTTTTGCGGATGAGGCCGATGCGGGCCTTATTCTGCACTTCATCGAGGAACTGGCCCGCTATGAGCGGATGGAGAGCGAAGTGGTGGCCAGCGAAGCGCTGCTGCGGGAGTGGATCTTTGAGAAGGGGAAGGCGGAGGTTTTGATCGGCGAATGGGCGGGAGAGCCGGTGGGTTTTGCGCTGTTTTTCCACAACTTTTCCACCTTCCTGGGCCGGGCGGGCATCTATCTCGAGGATCTTTTTGTGGAGCCGGCCATGCGGGGCAGGGGCTTTGGCAAGGCCCTCTTGAAAAGACTGGCGGAGATTGCTATTGAACGGGGCTGCGGACGGCTGGAGTGGGCGTGCCTCGACTGGAACGCGCCCAGCATCGCCTTCTACCGTTCCCTCGGCGCCCGGCCCATGGAGGAGTGGACCACCTATCGCCTCACCGGCGAGACGCTGGAGAAACTGGCCCATGAGTGACGCCCTTCGTTTCACCGGCGGACGGTTCAGGGTGATGCAGATCGCCGACACCCAGGAGAACGTCCGCGTCTCAAGGGACACGGTGCGGCTCATCGACAGCGCCCTGGAGCGGGAGAGGCCGGACCTTGTGGTCTTTACCGGCGATCAGATCAAGGGCTACAATCCCTTCTTTCGGGGCAGGCGCCGGAAGGAGAAGATTTCCCGCACCCTGAACGAGATCCTGCGGCCCCTTGTGGAAAGGGAGATTCCCTTTGCCGTCACCTTCGGCAACCATGACCGGCAGGTGGGTTTGTCGGGTGCGGAGCAGATGCTTCTCTACGAGGCTTTTCCCGGCTGTCTCGCAAGGGCGGGGGAGGTGCTGGAGCCGGGCACCCAGGCGCTGCCCGTGCTGGGGCGGGACGGCGAGCCGGCTCTTTTGATCTATCTTATTGATTCCGGCGGCGGGATGAAGGGCGGCGGCTACGAAGCGGTGCCGCAAAAGACGCTGGACTGGTACCGGGAGGTGCGGGACCGGTACCAGCTGCCCGGTCTGGTGTTCCAGCATATCCCGATTCCCGAATACTACCATCTGCTCCAAAGAGTAAAACGAAAAAAGTCCGGCGCCGTGGAGGCGTACCGGACCCATAGGCATGAGTTCTACCGCCTGGACCCGGCCAAGGTCCGTCCGGGCGGATTCATGGGGGAGGCGCCCTCGGTGCCCGATGTGAACAGTGGGGAAGGGGCGGCGCTCACAGAGAAGGGAGAGATTTTGGGCCTCTACTGCGGACACGATCACAAGAACAGCTTCGTGGGCAGCTGGAAGGGCATGGATCTTGGCTATGCCCAAAGCGCCGGATTCAACGAATACGGACCGGGGGTGGAGCGGGCCGTGCGCCTGTTCGAGATCCGGGAGACCGGCGGCTATGAGACCTGGACGACGAGCTACCAAGAGGTGGTGGGAAGGCGTCCTTCCCGGCCGCTCAAGGATTTCGTGCTCACAAACATGCCCGCCACGAGGGAGGCGGGCTGCCGGTTCATCGCAAGATCCGCTCTGGCCTTTTTGGCCGTGCTGGCCGCTGCGGGGGTTATTTGGCTGGTTTAGTTCCCGGGTTCACCGCTTGGCGGGTCCGCCGTCTCGTACAGGAAGATCTCGCCCTCCTTGCATTCCATGATGATGGCGGGGGAGGTGGTCACCCGGCCGAAGACGTCGGTGATGCGGTACTGATAGAGGTAGTCGCCGTCCACCAGCTCCGATTCCTCCATCACCACATCGCCCTGGACGGTGAAGGCGCCCATGGCGTAAAGCTCATCTTCGCCGGTTTCCCAGTTGGTCAAGCTGAACAGCAGCTCCACCCGGTCGCCGTCCTTGAGGGGCGTGACTTCCCGGGAGCTCATTCCGCCGGAGGACAGGCCGTCCCATGCGCCATAGATCTCATAATGACCATTCTCCCCGTTTTCGTCCCAGACGTAGGCGGCCCGGAGGTTGGTCTTTTTTCCGTTCAGCTTGATGGGAATGGAATAAAGATTGGTGTTCTCGTCCCCGGAGATCAGGGTGGGCGCGCAGTAAAGACCGTTCAATGTGGGCCATACCCCCCTGAAATTGTCCAGGAACAGGCCGCTCGTCCAGTTGGCGTCAATGTCGTTGTCCATGCCGAGAAGCACATAGCGGCCGCTCCTGTAATCCATATAATAGAGGGAAAATTCCACGGCTTCCACCGCGTCGAGGTCGCTGTTGATATGCAGGGCATAGTAGCCGTCCGGTGTGATGTAGCTCTCCGAAGCGACGGCGTAATCCACGGCTTGCACACAGGGCTGCTCATTGGGCAGGGCAAGCTCCTCCGAAGGGCTCCAGCCGGTGACGGCCTGGATGTAGCGAAGGTAATGGCTGCTGGTGGCGGCCTTGGCGTAGGCATCGCATAAAGCCGTGCTGGAGGCCAGCGGATAGAATACGGAAAGGCCGCTGGAGCCCTGGCGGCTCTCCCCGGTAATCTGATAAACCACCGCCTGCTCCAAAGCCGCCGTGACGCCGGCGGCCGTGTCCGGCAGCACGGCTTCGGTCTGCCGGGCGAGATCGCCCAGATCCACCATGTTGGTGAACCCCTCCTCCTCGGTGTTGCCGCCGAAATGTTCCGCCTGGCGGGCGCCCTGGGCAAAGGCCTGCAGAGCGGAGATATCCACGGCGGAGGCGCTCATCTCCTTGGCCATGGCGTCAAAAGCGGCGGTGAGGGCGGGCACGCTGGAAAGGTCGATGAGGGACAGGGTGGCCATGGCGCCGCTTTTTGCGTCGAGGCACTTGGCATAATAGCTGTCGCAGATCACCTTGCCAAGATCGACGGGCGTGCATTCAGGATTGGCGCCAAGATAGGCAAGAAACGCGCCGTAGTCCCAGCCGCCGCCGGGCTCATACTCCTCGGAGGCCGCCATGTATCCGCCGTGGGGCGCGAGGGCGGCGGCCGTCTCCAGGGATGCCATAAGGCAGCAGTCAAAGCCGATGAGATCGAACTTTGTGCCCGAAGCGGCGAAGGCCTGGGAAAGCTCCGGCAGGGTCAGGCTGTCGCCGTCGAACAGTTCGTCAAAGGCGGCCCCGGCCACACTGCCGCCGCCGTGATTCCAGATGAGGGCCATGGTGCGCTCCGCGGGGTAGCGCTCCGTGCCGTAGGCGAGGAAATCGCCCAGGGTGTCCGCCTCGCCCATGTTCAGCAAAGGGCCCTCGTCCACCAAAGTCCAATCATGATCCTCCAAAAGGAAGCGCTGGGATCTCTCGCTTTTAAAGCCCTCGGTGTGCCAGTCCGACGCGCCGCCGGCCTGCACCAGCACGTTGATGCCGTCCGGCTTGTCCACCGCCGCCAGCTCCGCCAGGTTCTGGGACGCCTTTGCGCCCTGGGATTCGAGGTCGGACCCGCACAGATAGATGAGCACCGTCCAGCTTCCGCTCTCGGGAGGGGTGCCCGCGGCGCTTGCCGGGGTTTTGGGCTGGCAGCCGGCCGCAAAAAGGACCAGGATCACCAGTGCGAGAACCATTTTACGCTTCATAGACGAACTCCTTAAACAGCAATGCCGCCCGTTGAGGCGGCACTGTCGTGAAAATCATGCTCAGAGGGACTGCTGCACGCCGATAAAATACAAAATGGGCAACACCAGACCGATGAGGGTGGAGATGCCAAAGCTGCCGTCCGCGATTGCGAAGATAAGATTGACGGCACAGATGGCCAGAATGATGATGGCAAGGATCCGGCAGGTCTCGATCTTCTTGCCGATGACGCCCATGATGCCGGCAGTAAGCTCGAGCACGCCACCGGCGCAGCTGATAAGCGTGGCGAGGATCACCAGCAAACCGGCGCCGCCCATGCCCGACGACAGAAGCACCGCTCCGCCAAAGAGCAGCACCAAAGCCGCGATGCATACATAGGCGCCAAAGATGATGAACAGGATGCTGGTCACCTTCAGCAAAGTTGAAGCCCTGGACATATACATACCTCCCCGTTTTTCTCTATTGCAGCCCTCGCTGCTATCTTCAGCATACCATAAAGGGGCTTGATTCCGGAAGGGGGATTTTAGATTTTTTTATCGTCCTGCATGGAGGCCTTGACTTTCCCCCTGCAGGAAAGGGTAGCATGGTGATGAGAGGAGGTTTTACATGTATCGCATCGGAGAATTTTCCAAAATGACGAGGACCACGGTGAAAACCCTGCGCTATTACGACGAGGCGGGACTGCTGCGCCCGGCCCGTGTGGATGGGGCCACCGGCTACCGCTACTATGACGCCGGCCAGCTGGCAGCCCTGAGCCGCATCCTGTCCCTGCGTCAGGCGGGGCTGTCGGTGGAGGAGGTGAAGGCCGTCCTGGACGGAGAGGATCTGGGCGGGATTCTCCGCTTCCGCAGAGGGGAGCTGGAAGCGGAGGCGGAGCGGATTGCCGCCAGGCTTTCCCGCATCGCCAGCCTTATGGACCATGAAAAGGAGGAAACCATGTATCAAGCCATCATCAAGAATCTGCCCGAGTGCACGGTGTACAGCAAGGAGGGCACGGTGAAAAGCTTCGCGGATTACGGCTGCTTCGTGCTGCAGTCGGCTGAGGAATGCCGCGCCGCCAACCCCAAAATCCGCTGCACCCAGCCGGATTACTGTTTTGTACGCTATTTGGATGAATACCGGGAACGGGATATTCGCATCGAGTACTGCCAGGCGGTGGAGAAGGCGGGGGTGGAGACAAGGACCATCAAGTTTAAGACCCTTCAAAGCACGCCGGCGGTCTGCGCTGTTCATCGGGGCGCCTACGACGGGCTCAGGGATGCCTACGCCTTTCTCCACCGGTGGATGGAGGAAAACGGCTATGAGCCCTCGGAAAGTCCGCGGGAGTTCTATATCGACGGCGTCTGGAACAGGGATCGACGGGAGGACTGGCTGACGGAGATCCAAATACCCATTGCCCGCGCCTAGATTTGGCCGCCCTTCGGGGCGGTCTTTAAATTTTCTGGAAAAATATTTTTGCGCTGAAAGGAGGAAAAGGGGATTCGATTAGGGTATATAAAAAATAGTGCCTAAAAATATATTATTAAGTAGAAACGGCTTGAAAGCCGTCCATGCGATGGGAACGCCTGTGAAAGGCGCTCTTTGTTCGCTAGGATGAAAGGGGGAAAGCTATGTTTGGGCGAAAACAGAAATCCATCGAAGGACCGGTGATGGCGCTCGATCTTGTGGAGCCGGGCACGGGCGAGGTGGCTGCCGAGCACCTAAAGATTGATAAAAAGAAGCGGGACATTCCGGAAGAGCTTGAATCCAAGATGCTCTACAAGGATGTGCTGCGCATCGCCTGGCCGTCCTTCGTGGAACTCACACTGACCCAGCTCGCATCCATGGTGGATCTCATGATGGTGGGGCAGCTTGGACCATGGGCATTGACATCGGTAGGACTGACGACACAGCCGAAATTCCTGCTGATGACCATGTTCATGGCGATGAATGTGGGCGCAACCGCGCTGGTGGCCCGGCACAAGGGCGCCGGGGAACGGGATAAAGCCAACAAAGTTATGCGCCAGGCGCTGGTCATGACGCTGACCTTATCGGTGGTGGCGTCCGTGGTGGGATTTTTCTTTTCCGAACCGCTGGTGAAATTTATGGGCGCCTCCGATGCGGAAACCCTGGCCGGGGGTACCGTGTACCTCCAGATCCAGATGGTGGGCTTCGTGTTTATGGCCCTCACCACCACCATCACGGCAACCCTTCGCGGGGTGGGCGATTCCCGCACCGCCATGCTGTACAACCTGACCGCCAACGTGGTCAACGTTTTTCTCAACTATCTGCTCATCTACGGACACTGGGGCATGCCCCGGCTGGAGGTCGCCGGCGCCTCCCTGGCGACGGTCCTGGGCCAGTTCGTGGCCTTTGTGCTGGCCATGGCCTCGGTGATGGGACACCGGCGCTATCTCAGACTGGACTTCCGGGCAAGCTTCAAGCCCGATCCCAAGACCCTGAAGAGCATCGTCAATATCGGCATCCCCGCCATGGTGGAGCAGCTGGTCATGCGGGTGGGCATTATCATCTACGTGCGCACCGTGGCGTCGCTGGGAACGGTGGCCTACGCCACCCATCAGGTGTGTATGAATATCCAGGCCATGTCCTTCATGAACGGCCAGGCTTTCGGCGTTGCGGCCACCTCCTTGCTGGGCCAGAGTCTGGGCAAGGGCAGGCCGGATATGGCCCAGGCCTACAGCCGGCGGACCCGGCGGGTGGGCATGATGGTGTCCCTGGTGCTGGCGCTGGTATTCTTCTGCTTTGGCGGCGCCATCGTTTCGCTCTATTCGGATGATCCGAGCGTTATCAGCCAGGGCGCGAAGATTCTCATGTTTGTGGCGCTGATCCAACCCTTCCAGTCCTCTCAGTTCATTCTTTCCGGCGCTCTTCGCGGCGCGGGGGATACCAAGGCCACGGCGGCCATCATGTTTGTGACCACCCTTTTGGTGCGGCCCATCCTCGCCATCCTGACCATCAATGTGCTGCATTGGGGCCTGGCGGGCGCCTGGATCGCTCTGGTGGCCGACCAGCTCCTCAGGTCCTTCCTGGTGCTGCTCCGGTATAATTCGGGCAAGTGGAAGACGCTGAAGGTTTAGGAGAAGCGCAATGAAAATTTTGCTGCACGTGGATGAAAATGAAAAGTGGAATCTGGCCCTCGAAAACGGAGCGAACATCTTTGCTTACGGCGAGAAGGAGGGGGAGACCTTCGAGCTTGAGTTTGTGGCCAACGGGGCGGCGGTGGAAACGCTGGTCCAGGGCGCGGACGGCGAAATGGCGGGGCGGATGGCGGAGCTCTGCGACAGGGGCGCGGTGCTGGCCGCCTGCAGCAATGCTTTGAGGAAAAGGGGGATAGGCCGGGAAAGCCTGTGCGGTTTTGTTACGGTGGTTCCCGCCGGCGTGGTGGAAATCGCAAAGCGCGAATCGGAAGGTTACGCCTATATCAAGCCATAGGAAAAGGCCCGCCGTGAGCGGGCCTTTTTTGACGCCTTTTCAATCGAGTTTGGGACTTACGCCCTCGGGGATGGGGCAGCGGTACACCGAACCGCCCAGCTGGTGCCGGTGCTCGGCCTGGGCCTTCTCCACCAGATCGGGATTTTCCAGCAGGTCGATGGCGGAGGCCGCCATGACCTTGGCCGCAAGGAGAAGCCCCTTGTGGGCGAAGGAGGTGTTTCCGCAGGCGGTATAGGCCCACGAATGCAGAGCGATGGTGGCGGGGGAGCAGGCGGTATAGACCTGTCCCACCGGGCACACCCAGCTCACATCGCCCACGTCGGTGGAGCCGGGCGACACTGTATCGTAGCTCACCTGAGGCAGCAGGAAGTTGTTGATGGATACGCCCTCCCTGGCCTGGTAGCTGCGCAGAGCCTCCTTGAATTCGGGGCAGTACACCTCGGCGGTGTCGTGGAGCTCCCGGCCTTCGGCAAAGTTCTCGATGAGTTTGGCCGCAAAGGCGCGCTCCTCCTCGGTGTATTGGGGCAGGGGCAGCGCGGCAAAGTTTTCATGCATCACCCGCTCCAGCACGCCGTTGGGCACCGTATTGGAAGTGCCCTTGATGAAGCGGGCCTTGAGGGTGGTGCCCGTCATGAGGGCGGCGCCCTTTGCGATATCGTTCACCCGCTGATAGATGGGTTCCACTTCCTCGATCTTGGGCGCCCGGATGAGATAGACCACCTCCGCTTCCGGCTGCACCACGTTGGCGGAGATGCCGCCGGCATTGGTGATGGCGTAATGGATGCGGGCTTCGGGGATGATGTGTTCCCGAAGAAACTGACAGCCCACGTTCATCAGCTCCACCGCGTCCAGGGCGGAGCGTCCAAGATGGGGTGCGCTGGAGGCGTGGGCGGCGATGCCGCTGAAATGATAGGCCACCTCATAATTGGCCAGGCAGGAGCCGCTGGCAATGCAGTTGACGGACATGGGGTGCCATGTAAGAGCGATGTCCACACCGCTGAACAGTCCGGCCCGCGCCATATAGGCCTTGCCCGATCCGCCCTCCTCCGCCGGGCAGCCAAAATAGATCACCGTGCCCGATTTTCCGGTGCCCTCAAGATAGGCTTTGACGGCGATGGCGGCCGCCAGGGAGCCGCTGCCAAGGCTGTTGTGGCCGCAGCCGTGGCCATGGCCGCCCTCCACCAGCGGCTTCTTTTCGGGGCAGCCGCCTTCCTGACTGAGGCCGGACAGGGCGTCATACTCGCCCAAAATACCGATCACGGGCCTGCCCGCGCCAAAGGTGCCGGTGAAGGCGGTGGGGATATCCGCCACACCCTCCTCCACGGCAAAACCCGCCTGCCGCAGGGCGGCGCACAGCGTCTTGGCCGACGCCTTCTCCTGAAAATTGGTCTCCGGGGTGGCCCAGATCCGATCGCTGACCCCGATGACAAAGTCCTGCTGTTCGTCGATGACCCGAAGGGCCGCTTGTTTATCCATGCTGATCCTCCTTCCGTACTCCCCCTATTGTACCATACGGGGGAAGGCAAAAAACAGTGTTTCACGGACGCACGCCTCGAGAAAAAGCGCTTTTCCCGGCGCCAAATTTATAAGGATTTTTCTAAAATGAGCTCATAGGATCCGTCCTGTGCGGTAAAACCCCCGACGGCAGCATAGCCCAGCTTATAATAAAAATGCTGGGCATATTCGCATGAAACGGTGGAAGTCATCACAAGAGGATACCCCTCCGATCTCATTTGCGCCTCCCAAAACGAGACGAGTTTTTGTCCCAGCCCCTTTCCCCTGTATTCGTTTAAAAGATAAAGCATATTCATAAATGGCGTGTGATCCCAAAAAAGATTATATCTCAAAGGGTCTATATCATGGAATGCCAAGGCGTTTTTGCCGGCTGGCTGTCATTCTTTGCCAACACTTCAAGATCGCCGGAGTCGGCCATCCGTATTTTCATTGTTCACCGTCCTTTCCCCATCCGCATCATTCATTATATCAGAGACTTTCCAGTGATTCCCTCATATTTCAATCCCATGACCGAAAAGGGCGGCTGTTTTTTGGGACTTATCGCGGCGGCATCTGGAAGTTTTCCAGCGCCCGGTTCAAAAAGCCGTTAAACGCCTGCATCCTGACGAAGATGTCGGCGGCGTAGTCCACAAAATCCGCTTTCATCAACTGCTTGTCCGTGAGGGGATACTCCAAATACCAGCTTTTATATTTCAGATATTCGCCCTGCGGGTGGCCGGGATCATAGCCCTGCGGCACTTTTTTGAGCGCCGTTCCCTTCACGGCAAAGTGTTTTGTAAAGGCTGGAGCAGTGATAATCTCGTTCCAATCGTTGCCGTGGGCGGCAATGTAATTTCGCACCATCGCCGTCGCATCTTTGAACATATCGGCGAAGAGCCCGCCGCCCAGAAATGACCGCCCTTCTGGCCGCAGCATAAGAAAGTAGCCTACCGGGACGGGGAGCTTGCCTTTAGGCGCAATGTGGGCACGGAATGCCGGATTATACGGCGATTTGTCGTTGGAAAAGCGAGTGTCCCGCACCATCTTGAAGGTCAGCTTCTTTGGCTCGACAGGCGGGATGTTCTCATCGGTCTTGCGAAGCTCCATCATCAGCATGTCAACCAGCACCTCGAATTCGCGGCTGGCGGCTTCGCGTTCCGCCTTATGAGCGTGATACCATTCTTTGTTGTTGTTCTGTTCCAAAGCGGCGAGATAATCTAAAATCCTGTTCATATTCGTGTCGCCGCCTCCTGTCCCTTCATCACGGCAGAAAACGGTTTGCCTGCCATCAGCTCTTTCATCCACACGGTGACGCGCTCCGTAGAACGATAGGCGGGAAATCCCGCAAAAATCTGGGAGAGATCATCCAGCTGCTCCATCGCATCGGTACAGGACACAATGTCGCTGAAGCGGCACTCGCGCATGGCGCTGAAGGCAAGATAGCTGGGATTGAGCCGCCCGGTGACAATGGCGTAATTGGTCCGGCGTTTGCAAGAACACATACCCGCTCCGCTAAGTCCGCAGTATTTGTTTAAAAACGCGCCCATTTTTTTGCGGATACGGGACAGCCTCTTGCGATAAGCCTCCGGGGTCGTTTCCAGAATCTCCGCTGCAATCCGGCTGTCCAAACGGAACATCGTGCCTAAAATGTAGACGGCGCGATCCTCGGGAGTGAGGCATTGAAGCATGACGTTTGAACAGCTCAGCTTTAATTCCCGTTCCAATAAGGCCTTATCCACACCGCCGCCCATATCCGGCACGTCGCGTTCCCGCCCGGAAGCGATGTCCTCCCCATAGATTTCAAAACTGAGCGGATGCTGGGCGAACATCCCTTTTCGGTAGCTTTTCAGATGGTTCATCGCGATACGGAATACCCACGTGGAAAGGCTGCTTTCTTCGCGGAATGAGGATAAATGCGTCATAATTTTAATCAAAATCTCCTGTGTGGCGTCCTCCGCATCGGGAATAGCCCCGAGCATCCTTAAAGACAGATTAAACACCATGTCCTGCGCTCCGCAAAGAAGAGCCTCCAGCGCTTTTTTATCGCCGGAAACAGCCTTTCCGATCAACTGCGTTTCATTTTCAAAATTCATTTTGCACCGTCCTTTCGAAGAGGCTCTCGTTATAGACTGTCTCAACTTTGCCTCCTATAAAGTTAGACGGAGAAATTGAGGCCGTGTGACAATTTTTATCCTCGGCAGAGCGGACGTGGGAGTGCGATGTGGTTTTGTGGAATACCTGCCGTGCTGTAAAAAGAAGAAAGAAACGGCATAGCCGAAGTTACGCCGTTTCCCGAAGCTGTCTTATGCTTTTTTACTGAGCCGCCTCAAAGGCGGGCTTTCCCACTTTCAGGAGGACGCGGTCCGGCGGCTCATCCGGTAGCCCACGAAAAGGGCGGCGGCGAGAAGCACGAAACCCGCGGCAAGAGCCAACAGCGTGCTGCCCGTGAAGCCGGCCACCAGATAACCCACAAAACAGCAGCCGGCCACCATGAGGGCGTAAGGCATCTGGGTGGATACGTGTTCAATGTGATTGCATTGAGCGCCTGCCGAGGCCAGGATGGTGGTGTCCGAGATGGGGGAAACATGGTCGCCGCACACCGCGCCGGCCAGCACCGCCGCCACGGTGGTCACCATGAGGGAGCTCTCCACATCGCCGAAGATGGGGACGATGATGGGAATGAGGATGCCAAAGGTCCCCCAGCTGGTGCCGGTGGCGAAGGCCAGGCCCAGCGCCACCAGGAAGAAGATGGCGGGCAGAATGCCAAGGGCCATGGAGCTTGAGCCCACAAGGCCGCTCACATAGCCGCCGGCGTTGAGATAGTTGTCCCCGCATACGCCGGAAAGGGTCCAGGCGAGGCAGAGGATCATGATGGCGGGAACCATGGATTGGAACCCCGTCACGAAGCATCCGCAGAATTCCCGGAAGGTGATGACCCGGCGGGGAATGTAGAGGATGAAGGTGAAGATGAGGGTGAAGAAGGAACCGAGCACCAGGCTGAGGGCGGAATCGCAGTTGGCAAAAGCATCCACAATGCCAACGCCGTCCAGGATGCCGCCGGTGTAGAGCATGCCGGCGACGCAGAACACGATGAGCACCGCAATGGGAACGATCACGTCCAGCACCCGGCCCTTGCCGGTGGGCGTATTTTCCACATTCTTTTGTGAGGGATCCTGGTCCAGCTTGCCTGCATACCTCAGGATATGCTTTTTCATGGTGCCGAAATCGAAGTTGAATGCGATGAGCGCCACAAGCATGCCCAGGGTGAGCAGGGCGTAGAGGTTGAGGGGGATGGTTTTGAGGAATAGAGAGAAACCGTCGATGGACGATCCCTCCGGCAGGGAGGAAGCCACAGCCGCCGCCCAGCTCGATATGGGCGCGATGATGCAGACGGGCGCCGCCGTGGCGTCGATGATGTAGGCCAGCTTGGCCCGGGAAACGCCCTGCTTGTCCGTCACCGGGCGCATCACCGTGCCCACCGTCAGGCAGTTGAAGTAGTCGTCCACGAAGATGAGCGCGCCAAGAGCGCTGGTGGCCGCGAGGGCGCCCCGCTTCGTTTTGATGTGCCGGCTGGCCCACTCGCCATAGGCCCGGGATGCGCCGGACTTGGTGATGAGGGCCACCAGGATGCCCAGCAGCACCAGGAAGATCAGGATGTTGGCGTTGCCGCCGATCTTCTCGCCCATGATGCCGAAGGTGGTCTTTACCGAGCCCAGCACGTCAAAGCCGGTGAAGAACAGAGCTCCGGCCAGGATGCCGAGGATGAGCGACACGTAGACCTCCTTCGTGATGAGGGCAAGTGCGATGGCAATGATGGCGGGAACCAGGGACCAAAATGTTTCCTGCATACGTTGCAAACTCCCTTCAAAATGTATATTTATGTGTTTTATTATAAGGTTTTGAGTCTTGATTTCAATACGAACAAAGGGGGAACATTGAATGAATGGGCTGCTTTCGGGTTACAATGTGACAAAGTGACGAACTTTGAAGGAGGCGGTTGCGCCGGACTTCAGGACTTGTTACAATATAATAAAGACCCGAAAGGAAGGGGGAAGGACATGGCCATTCAGCTCATGTGCGATAGTACGGCCTATCTGGAACGAAATTTTTTGATGGAACACAAGGTGAAAATGATCCCGCTGACCTACCGTTTCCGGGGCACCGACCACCGGGAAAACGCGGGCGGTGAGGATGACGGCTTCTTCTATGAGCTGAGTCATACCCATGACTTTCCCGTGACCTCCCAGCCGCCGGTGGGTGAATTTGTAAGTATTTTTACGAAATCCCTTGAAGCGGACAGGCAGGTGCTCATGGTGACTCTTTCCTCCAAAATCAGCGGGACCTATAACGCTGCGCGTCTTGCTGCAAATATGGTGGATGAGAACCGCATCGCGGTGGTGGATTCCCTGGGCGGCGGCATGACGGAGCGTTTCCTTATGGAAAAGGCGGTGGTTATGAAAGAGGAGGGTTGTGCCCTGGGTGAGATTGCCGAGGCTTTGGAAAAGCTGCGGAAGCGGACCAATGTGCTTTTCACTGTGCCCAATCTGGACTACCTTCATCAAGGCGGCAGACTGTCCCGCTCCAAGGCCCTTATTGGGAATCTTCTGCACCTTTCGCCCATCATTTCGCTAAAGGACGGCATGCTGGTGGCGGAGCACCTGGAGCGGGGGATGAAGAAGGCGGTGAAGGCCATGATCGGCCTGGTGCCGGAGAGCGTAAGCCGCATCAGCGTGGCCCATATCCTCAATCTGGAGGGAGCAAAGCAGCTGGCGGCCGCCCTTCAGGAAAAGTTCCAAAACGCCAAGGTGACCATTGACAAGGTGGGTCCGGTCTTTGGCGCCCATCTCGGGCCCGGCTCGCTGGGACTCGGGTACGTGTACGGCTGAAAAAACAGGCCTTCCCCGCTGCTGGGGAAGGCTTTATGCTAGGTGAGGGGAATATGAAATTACGGCTTTTGGTGGGCGAGGAGGGCACGGTCCGGGACCAGGCCCTCTACCACGGTATGGACCGGTGTGAAGGACGAACCCTGCTCATCGTGCCCGAACGCTTCACGCTGGAAGCGGAACGGGCGCTGGTGGAGGAGATCGGCCTGCCCGGTCTTTTTCAGATGGAGGTTTTAAGCTTTACGCGGCTGGGCCAGAAGGTTTTGGCCCGCACCCGGGGCACCGCCCGCACGTACATGAATGAAACGGGCAAGGCCATGCTGATGCGAAGAGCCGTGAACGGCGTGCGGGAGAAACTCGCCGTCTACGGCGGCGCCGCCCGTCAGGAGGGGTTTCTGGACGCTTTGGGCAGAATTTTTACCCAGCTCAAACGTTTTGATGTGGATGAAAAGGCGCTCTTGGATACGGCGAAGGCGCTGGACGATGAGCTGCTGCGCCGAAAGCTTCAGGACCTGGCCCTTCTTTTCAGGCGCTATCAGGAGCTGTTCGGCAGGGATTTTTTGGATGAGGAGGATCTCATTGCGGCCCTGGCCGAGGCCATCGGCGAGGATCCCATTCTGGCCAAAACGGATGTGTTCCTTGGTTCCTTTGATAATCTGCCGCCCCGGATGCTCCGGGTGGTGGACGCGCTCATGCGCAGCTGCCCTTCGGTGACGGTGTCTTTGACGCTGAACCCGGACCACGGGAGGCGGGACGGGGACCTCTACTTCTTTGGCGAGTCCACCCGGACGGCTCTTATCGCTCTGGCCCAGGCGGCGAACGTGCCGGTGGAGGAGGTCGTAGTGCGCCAGCGGCAGAGGAAGGCGCAGGCTATCCGGCACCTGGAACGGGAACTGTTCCGCTATCCTTACCGGAGCCTTGCGGGCGAGCCGGAGGGGGTGGAGCTTTTCTCCGGCACCAACCGCTACGAGGAGGTTCAGCGGGTGGCCCAGCGCACCCTCCAGCTGGTTCAGGAGAAGGGATACCGCTTTTCGGAGATCGCAGTGATTGCCACCGATCTTGAAGCCTATGGCGGCATGCTGGCCCAGACTTTTGAGGAGTACGGCATCGCGGCCTTCGTGGACGGGCGGCGGCCCCTTGTGGGGCACCCGGCGGCCCGGCTCATCCTGGGGGCCGTGGCCGCAGCGGGCCGGGGTTACCCGCTGAAGGAGGTGCTGGGCGCCGCCAAGACCGGGCTGACGGACCTTGATGGAGCCGAGACGGAGGAGCTGGAGAACTACGCCCTTCGTTTCAATCTTCGGGGAAGGGGATGGACGGAGCCCTTTCAAAAGGGCAGGGAGGAATATGACCTTGAACGGCTGGAGGGGATGCGCCGCCGGCTGGTGGAGCCCATGGAAAGGCTGCACAGAGCCCTGGCGGAGGCGAAGGGTTCGGCCCGGACCATGGCCGAGGCGGTCCATGGCTACCTTGCCGAGCTTAATGTGGCGGGAAAGCTGACGGACTGGGCGGAGCGGGACGCCGCGGCGGGATACCTTTCCGATGCCAGGGAAAACGCTCAGGTTTTGGAGGACGTGGTGGGCCTGCTTCGCCAGATGGCCACCTTCCTTGGCGAATACCGGCTTTCCCTGAAATCCCTTCACCAGATGCTGAAATCCGGCTTTTCCGCCCTGAGCCTTGGACTCATTCCCCCGGCGGCGGATCAGGTGCTCATCGGAAGTCTGGGCCGTTCCAAAAGCCGGCCGGTGAAGGCCCTTTTCATCGTGGGCGCCAACGAAGGGCTTCTCCCGAAAAGCGGCGGGGACGGCGCCCTGCTGGAGGCCTTCGAACAGACGGAGCTCATGAAAAACGGGCTGTGTCTTGGCGGGGACGACGGCTCCCTCACCGCCCAGGAGCGGCTGGGCATCTTTTCTGCCTTTGTGCGCCCTTCGGAGCATCTGCATGTGAGCTATGCCATGGCGGATATGTCCGGCGGGGCGCTCCGGCCCTCCCGGCTGGTGCGCCAGCTGCAAAGTCTGCTGCCGGGGCTTACCTGCTGGACCAATTTGGCCCCGGAGCTGCAGCGGGACGCCCTTCGCGCCCCCCGGGCGGCTCTGGACCGGACGCTGGACCGGCTGGGCGATTTCCTCGAAGGAGAGCCCATCGAGGACTTCTGGTGGGATGCGGCGCGGTATTTCATGGGCACGCCGGCGCGGGAGGTTCTTCAGGAATTCATGCGCCGCCTGGGGGCGCGGCGCCAGGATGATATCCCCGCCGAGCTCGCGGGAAGGCTCTATGGCGGGCGGGGAAGCGTGTCCCGCCTGGACCGCTATGCCCGGTGCCCCTTCGGGCATTTCGTGGCCTATGGGCTTCGGCCGGAGGTGCGGCGGGAATATAAGCTTATGGCCATGGACGAGGGCACCATCCTGCACCGGGTGGTGGAGCGGGTCATGGAGGAGCTCATGGATTCGGGCCGGGATTTTGACGCTCTCACCGAGCGGGACGTGCACCTTATGGTGGACCGGGCCTGGGCGAAGATGGGGGATTTCGATTATGGCGTACTGAAGGACAGCCGGCGCCTCGCCTATCTGGGCGAGCGGCTGCACGGTGTGATCCGCCGGTCAGTCTGGATGCTGGTTCAGCAGGTGAAGGCGAGCCGGTTTGAACCCCGGGCGGTGGAATGGTCCTTTGGCAAAGGGGGAACGCCGCCCATTGAGGTGGAGCTGCCCGGCGGCGGGAAGGCACAGCTCATGGGTACGGTGGACCGCATCGACGTGTGTCCCGGGGAGCGGGAGGACTATGTCCGGATCATCGATTACAAGAGCGGCAGGATGCCCCTGAGGCTCGCGGAGGTGATGGCGGGCCTCAAGCTTCAGCTGCTGCTCTACATGGACGCGGTGCTGGAGACCCACAAGGGCAAACCGCTGAGGCCCGCGGGTATGCTCTATCTCAGCCTCACCCAGCCTCTCATTGACGACGTTGAGGCGGACAAGCTGGAGGAGGCGCTGATGAAGGCCTTCCAGATGAAGGGTCTCGTCGTGGATGATGTGAAGGTGCTCTCGGCCATGGACACCCATCTGCCCGGGGAGAGCACTTCCCTCATCCTTCCCGTGGCGCTCAAAAAGGACGGCGGCGTCCGCAGGACGCCCTTTGGCCCGGTGCCGGAGGAGGCCCTTGTGAAGCTCATGGAAAAGGCCAGGAAGCTGGCCGGCGCCATGCTGGAAGCGGCGGGGGGCGGCAGAGCGGCCGCCCATCCTCTCAGGATGGACGCCTGGAATGCCTGCCAAAGCTGCGAATATGGGAGCATCTGCCGCTTCGACGGGCGGCGGGACCGCTACAGAAGGGCGAAGTCCCGGGGGGACGCCAAAGTTTTGGAGGATGTGATGAAGGAGGCGGAGCCATGAGATGGACAAAGGCCCAGCAGGAGGCCATCGGCGCCCGCCGCCAGAACCTTCTCGTATCGGCGGCGGCGGGCAGCGGCAAGACGGCGGTGATGGTGGAACGGATCGTCTCCATGATCGAGGAAGGACTCGACGTTGAAAGGATGCTGGTCATTACCTTCACCCGGGCCGCGGCCTCCCAGATGAAGGAACGGATCGCCATGCGCCTGGAGGCGGGCGGCAGCGAGGCGCTCTACGGGCAGCTGGAGCGGCTGGACCGGGCCAGCATCTCCACGGTGCACGTGTTCTGCGCGGGACTCATTCGCCGCTATTTCCACGTTTTGGGCGTGGACCCGGCCCTTCGGGTGGGCGAAGCGTTTCAGATGGACGCCCTCAAAAACCGGGCGGTGGAGGAGGTTCTTGAAACTTTCTATGGGGAAGCGGACCCGGAATTTCTTCATGCGGCGGCCTGTCTGTCCTTCGGACGGGGGGACCAGAAAATGGTGGAGGCCATGCTGGCCTTCCAGCGTTTTCTCGAATCCCAGGAGGATGGGGACGCCTATATGGAAAAGGCGCTCGCCCTCTACGATGAAACCGATTTGAGCCGCAGCCCTTACGGCGAATGGGCTTTGTATGAGGCGCGGCAGGAGCTGGAAGAGGGGCTTGAAGGCTACGAGGCCTGCCTTGAATTCTGCCGGGCCAGGAGGCTGCCTGCCGAATACGGCGCCCATATCGGAGCGCTCATCCATACGGTGGAGGATTTGATCCTGGCCATGGACCGGGGTTACGGCGCGTTTCTTGCGGCGGCGGCCCATTTTCCCAGGCTGCCCGCCTTTCCGCGCAAGCGCAGGGACACGCCGGAGGAGATTCTGCCGCTGCGGGAGGAACTGAAGGATCTCCGGGACGGGGCGAAAAAGCAGCTGGACAAGGCGCTTGAGCATTTCAAGGGGCTGGATGAACTGAGAACGGCCCGAGATTTTCAGGAGATTCGGCGGGTGCTCCGGCCCTTCTTCCGGCTGGAGAAGGCGTTTATCCGGCGCTATGAGGAGCTGAAGCAGGAAAGCGGGCTCATGGATTACAGCGATCTCGAGCATTTGGCGCTCCGCGCCCTTCGGGAGCCGGCGGTGGCCGCGGAGGTGCGGCGGCGCTACCAGGCGGTTTTTGTGGACGAGTATCAGGACATGAGCCTGGTGCAGGAAGCCATACTGCAGCGGGTTGCGGGGGAGGATAACCTCTTCATGGTGGGCGACGTCAAGCAGTCCATCTATCGTTTCCGTCAGAGCGATCCCACCCTGTTCCTCAACAAATACGACGCCTATGAGAAGGATGAGGAGGCGAAAAACCGCCGGATCGACCTCAATATGAATTTTCGCAGCAATCCCCGGGTGCTGGAAGGCGTGAACGCCATCTTCCGGCCCATCATGAAAAAGCGCACCGCGGAGGTGGAGTACGACGAGGACGCCGAGCTTCATCCCGGCGCGCCGGCGGGCGGGGAAGCGCCCAAGGTGCGGGTGGAGCTTATCACGAGGGAGGAGGGCGACGCCTTCGAGGAGATGGTGAGCGACGAGGCGGAAGCCCTCCTTGTGGCCCGCCGCATCCGCGAATGGGTGGGAAAGCCCATCTATGACCGCAGGCTTTCCGCCATGCGGAAGGCCCGGTACCGGGATGTGGCCATCCTCATGCGCTCGGTTCGGGAAGCGGGGCCGGTCTTTGCCCATGTCCTTGCAAGGGAGGGCATTCCCGTGGCCACCGATGCCGCCGGAGCCTTCTACGAGGCGGTGGAAATCCAGGTATTTTTGAACTATCTGCGTCTGGTGGACAACCGCAGGCAGGATGTGCCGCTGCTGTCGGCGCTTCTTGGCGTGGGCGGGTTCACCACGGAGGAGCTGGGACGGATCCGGGCGGAAAGCCGGGACGGCTCCTTTTACGATGCAGCTGCGGCCTATGAGATGAAGGAGGACGGGCTTGCCCAAAAGCTTCGGGCGTTCTTTAAAGATATCGATGGGCTGAGGGAGCTGTCCCGCCACCTGTCCCTCAGCGAACTTTTGTGGCACGCCATGCGGCAAAGCGGCTACTATTATCAAACGGGCCTCGCCCTGTACGGCGCGGCCAAGAAAGCCAATCTCCGGCTTTTGGTGGAGCAGGCGCGGAACTATGAAAGGTTCAGCCTGGGCGATCTTGCCGGATTCTTCGATTACGTGGAACAGGCGCGGCAGGGCTCGGATGTGTCCTCCGCCCAGCTCATCGGCGAGAACGATGACGTGGTGCGCATCATGACGGTGCACCGGAGCAAGGGGCTGGAGTTCCCCATTGTGTTTGTGGCCCGGCTGGGGCACCGGCTGAATGTGAAGGCGCCCCTCGATCCCCTGTTCCACAAGGACCTGGGCGTGGCCCTCCGGCGGGTGGATCCGGACCTCGGCGTGCGGAACATGACGCTGCCGGTGGTGGCTGTGCGCTCCCGTCTTCGTATGGAAGGCGTGGCGGAGGAGATGCGCATCCTCTATGTGGCCCTCACCCGGGCGGAGGAGCGGCTCATTTTGGTGGGCGCGGTGAAGCCGGAGGAGCGGAACGGCTGGACCCGGCGAAAGAGCGCAAGGACTTTCCTCGATTGGGTGATGCCCTCCGCGCTCGCCGCGCCGGAGCTTTTTGAGGTGCGGGAAACGGCCTATGGCGAGCTGGCCGGGGAGAACGAGGACTCGGGCGCGGAGGAGCGGATGGCGGAGCTTCACGCCCGGCTCCGGCAGCCGGAAGCGGATGGGGCGTGGATTCGGGCCCGGCTCAATTTTGTCTATCCCCATGCGCTTGAGACCCGGGTGCCCTCCAAGCTTGCGGTGACCCAGCTGGCCCGGGAGGAGAGGGTGGAGCCGGCGGAGCTTCCGGCTCTCTTCCCGGAGAAAACCATGACCGCCATGGAACGGGGCAGTCTCATGCACCGGGCTCTTGAACTGCTTGATTTAGCCCGGGCCGATACGCTGGACGGCCTCAAGGATCAACGGGAGGCGTGGATCCGCCGCGGCCTTATGACGGCGGAGGAGGGGGAGGTCCTTCGCCTGGGGAATCTGTTGAAGCTTGTCCAAAGCCCCCTCGGGCGGCGTATGGCCGCCGCCAGGCTCCACCGGGAGATGCCCTTCAACCTCCTGGTGGACCCAAAGGAAAGCGGGTACGAGGCCGAAGAGCCCCTTTGGGTTCAGGGCGTGATCGACCTGTGCTTTTTGGAGGGGGATGCCTGGGTCCTGGTGGACTACAAGAACGAGCGGGCCGGGGAGGAAGGCCTGGAGGCGGCGGCACAAAAGCATGCTTTTCAGGTGAACCTCTACAGGAAGGCCCTTGAGACCCTGACCGGCAGGCCGGTGAAGGAGGCGGTGGTGTGGTTCATCCCCGAAGGGCGGGGCGTGAGCCTTTAATCACTCGCCGGCGCTCATGATAAGCTTCACGATGAGGCCCTTTTCCCGGGCCTCGTCGATGTGTCTTTGCTCGATGACCGTGCCTTCGGGAAGACTGAGCCCCGCCTCGTCCACCGCTTTCTCCAAGGCTTTGCCGATGAGGAATTCGTTCTGCTGGCGGATGACGTCCGCCCCTGACGGGTCCGGCGTCTCCCTGCTCTCGGCGGGAGCCGGTTCGGGCCTTGGCGGCGCGGGATCGGCCTTTTTCTCCCGCTCCCCTTTCAGGGAATCAAAGACGGGATGGGGTGCGGCCTCCCCGGTGTGCACGATGACATGGATGGGCCCGAGGGCCAGAATGTTGCGCCGTCTCAGGCGAATGCCGCTGTCCAGGATAAGCTCCGCAAGGGCGCCGTCGTTTTCGAACAGAAGATCGCAGACCTCGCCAAGGTAGCGCCCCTCGTCGCTGTACGCCTTCTTTTCAAGAACCTGGGTTTCAGCTTTGGCTGCGGAGGACGCGCCGGGATCCTCATAGAGATAGCGGGCGGGATGGGTGGCGAGAACGAGTTCCCGCTCAAGACCGGCGAGATGGGCAAGGGAGACCACCCTCGGCGGCTCGTACCAACGCTCGGGAGCCAGCACCAGATGGGTGAGGGCTCCATTTTTATCCAGCAGGGGCATGGTGATGGTGCCCGCCTCGCTGCCGTCCAGCATCATGACCGGGCGGCCCTTGATTTTGGATAGCTGAACCATAGAAAAAACGCTCCTTTTCGCTTTTTATCAGTATATGGCGAGAAGGGGCGTTTTCAGTCCATTAGAAAAGGGGGCGGTTGGCGGGCCCGTCGATCACCTCGCCGTCGGCGTCGAAGCGGGAGCCGTGGCAGGGGCATTCGAAGGTGTGGTCCGCGGTCTCGTGGAGCCGGCACCCCATGTGGGTGCACACGGGGTCCCGGGGCCGCACGGCGGAGGCGGCATACTGAGCGGCGTTGTCCGCGCCGTGACGAAGGATCTGCCCCACCTTGGCGGGCGTGGTCCGGCGGGCGGGATCGTAGGCGGCGGCGAAGTAGTTCTCCCGGCCCAAAATTTTGTCCTTCACGATGTCCGCCGCAGCGTAGGCGCCGGTCATGCCCCATTTGCGGAAACCGGTCATCACAAAAAGATGGGGCGTTTTGGGGCTGTAGGCGCCGGCATAGGGCAGGTCATCGGGCGGCATGCAGTCCTCGGTGTGCCATTGGCGGACCACGGTGGCCGCGGGGTAGAGGCGCTTCGCCGTTTCCACCAGCCGCCGCTCATGGTCGGTTTTGTGCTCCTTGCCCGTGGCGTGGCTGAAGGCGCCCACGATGAGAAGATCCCGGTGCATGCGAAGGCTGAGGCCGTCCTTGTCCACGGAAAGATAGGTTCCGGCAAGGGGCGTGACGCCCGCAAGGGCGGCAAGGTAGGACACGCTTTCATGGAGTTTGGCGAAGTACCAGCCCGGCGTGTTGAGGATGGGGTGATGGGTGGCGATGATGATGTCCGCCGCCTCCACGGCCGCCTTTTCCGTCCGGACCCGGCCCTCGGAAACGGCAAGGACCCGGCTCATCTCATGGATGCGCCCGCCCAGGCGGAGAAAGGCCTGGGCCAGCCCCGCGCCGTAGCGCACCGGATGGTAGCGCCCCTGGTCCTTCATGGCCAGGATGCCCTTCGTGGCAAAGGGAAGGGGATTCTCGTTCTTGAAAACCACCGGCAGGCCGAGAAGCTTTGAGGCGAGCTCCTCCTTCACCAGCTTTTTGAGGCCGGGCTCCGTGTTCGTAAAAAGATGGGAGTCCTCCACGACGAAGTCGCAGGCGATGTCCTCCTCCCGCAGAATGGCTTCTATGGATTTAACGGCGTTCAGATTGGCATGGGCGTAGGCCTTTGCGGTTTCAAAGCCGAAACGCCCGATGAGCTTGTCATAGATGAGGTCGTGCTGGGCCGTAACCTTGGCGGTGGTGTGGCCGCTGGCGCCGCGAAGAAGGCGGTGGCTTTCCAAAAGCACGCACTTTTTGCCCTCGCGGGCCAAAAGGTACGCCGCGGTAAGGCCGGCCAGGCCGCCGCCCACGATCAGAACGTCACAGACGGTATTTTCCTCCAGTTTGGGGTAAACGGGCAGCTCCTCGTCGAGCCAAAGGGAATGGGACATGGGCAGGACTCCTTTTTTTAAGGTTATCCTGCCCATAAAGAGATTTTTTATGAATTTTCCCAGAATTTTTTGAAACGGTCCATCAGTTCCCCATAGGTGCGGACGGCCTCGGGCTGAAGATGTCCGGGGAAAAGGCCGCGGTAGGGCTGGCGGGAAAACCTTTGATCGATCAAAAGTGCCACGCCTCGGTCCTCATGGGTGCGGATCACCCGGCCCGCGGCCTGCAGCACCTTGCCCATGCCGGGATAGACGTAGGCATAGTTGAAGCCCGACCCCCGGGTTTCATCGAAGTATTTTTTGATGAGGTCGCGGCGGGGCCCGATCTGGGGCAGGCCCACGCTCACCACCGCGACGCCGATGAGCCGCTCCCCCACAAGATCGATACCCTCGCCAAAGACGCCGCCCATCACTGCGAGCCCGAGCAGGGTATCCGCGTCGCCGTCAAAGCGCTTGAGGAAGCTGGCCCGCGCCCGGGCAGTCATATCCCGGGCCTGCTGGATGATGGGATACTCGGCGAGGCTTTGAAGCGCCTCCTGAACCGTCTTTAAATAGCCGTAGGAGGGGAAGAAGGCGAGGTAGTGGCCGGGATGGGAGCTCACCATGGCGTGAAGGGCGAGGGCCACCTCCGGCGCCGTCTTATCCCGTTTTTTCCAGGTGGTCTCGAGGGGCAGCGTGAGGGGCAGGAAGTTTGCCGGATCAAAGGGACTGTCCACCGCAAGGGTGCGGCAGCCCTCCATCCCCAGAAGGTCCCGGTAATAGTCCATGGGCGAGAGAGTGGCGGAGAAGGCCACCGCAGAGCGGGCCCGGCTCACCGCCTTTTGGAGAAAAGCGGAGGGGTCAAGACAGAGGAGGGCCAGCCGCTCCCCGCCCTTATCCCGCTCCAAAACCAGGGCGTAGCTTGGCGAGAAGTCCTGGTACACCCTTAGGAAAGCCGCGGATGCGTAGTAGGCATCCAGCAAAGCGGGCAGACGGAGCTGGGCGTGGGCTTTCAGGAAATCGTCGCAGGCGGCCGCGAACTGGGCAAGCGCCGCCGAAAATCCTTCGGGCAGCTCGGACAGCGTGTGGAAGGCGCCGCGGTGGGATTTCCGCAGGGTCAGGAACAGTTCCTGAAGGCGCCGGATGGGTCCGAGGATAAAGGCCCCGTCCTCGCCCAGGGCCCGAACCTCCCCCTTGGCCTGAAGATAGAGAGACTTCTCGATCTCGGCGCTGTACATGTCCCGGCTGCGGTCCACCAGATTGTGGGCTTCGTCCAGAATGAGCGCGTAGTCCCTCGGCCCCTCCGCAAAATACCGCTTCAGCTGCACCCGGGGATCAAAGGCGTAGTTGTAGTCAAGAATTACCGCGTCCATCTCCTCGCTGAGGTCAAGCGCCAGCTCGAAGGGGCACACTTCCCGTGCTTCGCCCAGGGCGATGAGGTCCTCGCCGGTCCAGTGCCGGGCCTCCCCGGCCACCTCCCGGAGAATCTGCCGGGCCTTGCTGTAGTAGCCCTTGGCATAGGGGCACTTGGCGCATTCGCCGTGGGTGGGGCACAGCTTTGTCTTCGCGGTAAGCTCCAGCGAATGGATGGACAGGCCCCGCTGGCGCAGGAGCTCCAGCGCCTGCCGGGCCGATTCGTGGCCGGTGTTGCGGGCGGTGAGATAAAAGACACGGCGGATTTCGCCCCGGCCCAGGGCCAGCACCGCCGGATACAGGGCGGCCAGCGTCTTGCCGATGCCGGTGGGCGCTTCCACCATGAGACGCTCCCGGTTTGTGAGGGCGCGCCAAACCGCACCGGCCATCTCCCGCTGGCCCTTCCGAAAGGAGGGAAAGGGGAAATGGAGCCCCCCGGCGGTGCTGGACAAAAGCTTCTCGTGACGGTACCGGCTCCCATAGAGCTCAAGCGTCGCCGATACCAGCGGCATAAATTTTTCTTCCAGAGATTTTCGCGTGTGCAGACTTTCAAAGGAACGGGCCGCGCCCTCGGGAAGGGTCACGTAGGTGAGCCGGGTGCCCACCGCAGTGAGGCCGTCCCGCTGGGCCAGCATGAAGGCGTAGCACTCCGCCTGCCTCAAATGGAGGGGCAGCCCGCCGGTCACTTCTCTGCGGTAGGTGGTTTTGATCTCCTCCACGAAGGGCAGGCCGCCCTTCTCAAAAAGGCCGTCCGCACGGCCCTGAACCACCACCGAGAAGTCCCCACCGTCCATCTCGTAGCGGAGAGTCTTTTCGGCTTCATAATCCCCGCCCCGGCTCTCCTGCACCTTTCGATGGCTTTCGGAACCCTCCAGCATGCGGCTGACCGAGGAAAAGGCGTAGCCTAGATCGGCATCCTTGAAATGCATGTCGATGAACTGGTGCACCGACAGGGTGTAGACGGTTTTCATGTTCGGCCCTCCCATGGATTTCATTGTATAGAACAGGCGTTCTTTTGTCAAAGCAGCCGGCAGGATTTTTGCCGCCCGCCCGCGAAATAGAAAGGCGTAAGGGGGAATGCAGGTGCAAAGGGATCAAGCGAAAATTACATACCTGGATCACAGCGGCTTTTCCGTGGAGACGGAAACGGCGCTGCTCATCTTTGACTACTACAATCCAAAGCCGGACGAAGAGGGCCGGGGCACGGTGGATCTTGCGGAGGTGCCCCGGGAAAAGAAGGTCTATATCTTTGTCAGCCACGCCCATTCGGACCACTACAACAAGTTCATCTATGAGCTTGCCGGCGTGCGGGCGAACATCCAGTACATTCTGGGCGTGGGCGTTCCGAAGGGCGGCCGCAGCGCGGCCATCCTGAAGCCCCAGGACGAGTTCGAGGACGGCACGGTCTATGTCAAGGCCTATGGCAGCACCGACGAGGGCGTGTCCTTCCTGGTGCGGGTGGACGGCATGAACCTCTTCCATGCGGGAGACCTCAACTGGTGGCATTGGCGGAGCGAATCCTCGTTGAGCGAGATCAACGAGGCGGAGGAGGCTTTCATGCACGAGATCGGGCTCATCGCCCAGGACCGGCCGCTCATTGACGTGGCTTTTTTTCCGGTGGATCCCAGAATGGGCCAGTTCTACGAGGCGGGCGCCGAACACTTCATCACCGTCTTCAAGCCCACCCTCTTTTTTCCCATGCATTTTGGAGGCAGCATCCATAACATCGCCGATTTTTATCGCAAGGTGAAGATGAAGCGGGTGAAGATCATGCCCATCAAGCACCGAGGCGAGACTTTTTTGTATATGAAGCAGGAATGAAAGGGGAGAGAAAAATGCAGTTTAAATTCACCCACAACAACATCAACGTGGCCGATCTTGAGCGAAGCCTTGCCTTTTACAAGGAAGCGCTCGGTTTTGAGAAGGTGAAGGAAAAGACCGCGGAGGACGGCAGCTTCAAAATTGTCTGGATCGGGGACGGCGTGACCGATTATCTGCTTGAACTCACGTGGCTGAAGGATCATCCCCAGCCCTATGAGCTTGGTGAGAACGAGATCCATCAGGGCATCGTGGTGGACGACTACGAGGCCGCCCATGCCCTTCATGAGAAAATGGGCTGCATCTGCTTTGAAAACACCAGCATGGGTCTGTACTTCATCGAGGACCCCGACGGCTACTGGGTGGAGATCGTGCCCACGCGGCAGTGAAAAACGAGAGCCCGGCTATTTGGCGGGGTAGAATAAGGATGTATAGTTAATTTGTAGCAGAGGGCATATCTTCGGATATGCCCTTATGCTATTGTATCGTTCCAATGTGGTTGAAGCAAATATCAACCTGTTGCGAGTAAAACTTTTTCTTGTAAGCCCCGTCACGCTCATGCACCGTGATATGGTGGACAAACTCCCGCAGAATATCCGGGGTCAGCTCCGTCACTTCTATATGGCGGTCAACAATGGCGAGGAATTTCCCGATGTTGTTCAGCTCGTCCTGCTCCTTTGCCAGCCCTGCTTCCAGCTCCGCGCTTCTGCCTTTCAACGTTTCCTGTTCTTCGAGATAACGCCCATTGAGCTGTCTGAACTGCTCGTCAGTCAAAATGCCCGTTGCCAGCTTTTCAAAGGTAACGGCAATCAGGTTGTCAACCTCCGCAAGGCGTTTCTTTGCCTCCTCCAGCTCCTTGCGCTTTGCCGCCAGCTCTTGCTTTGCCTGGCCTGATTGCTTGGCGGTCAAATGGGCAATAAACGCTTCCCGGTCTGTCCTTGCCGCCGCACATACCTTCTGAATAGCTGCAAGAGCCGTTTCCCGCAGATAGGCCGCTTTTATGGTGTGGGGCGTACATTCTTCCTTGTGCGTGTGGCACTTGCCGCAAACATAGGTGTATTTGCTTTCCTCCCAGTTCCCGCACCTGCAAAGATAGTGGGTGCTGCCGCAGGAACGCAATTCCTGAATATTGGCACGTTGGAATATCCGGTCACTATCAATCATTCGCTCAATCCCCCTCATAGGCTGTTTTCAAGTTTTGGCACACCTGCGCGGCAAGAATCGCCCCCACCTGCAAGCCGATTTCCATGTAAACGGATTCAACCGCGCTCACATAGTCGTAGACAAGCCCGGTCATTTCCTCGTATTCCTTGTTGTCCGGTACGTCGTTCCGGCTTCTCTGGATATCCGCCCGTAGGCGTTCCGGGAGCTTAATAGCAAAATCCCGCGCTGTGCAGCCGTAGAGCTTGCACAGCGCGGCTCTTTGTGTGGAGAGGGTGTAAGCGGACAAGCCCCGGTCAATGCCGCTTTGCAGATAGGCTTCCACATGGGGGCGGGCTTGAGACAGGGTGCGGCTTCCATATTGCGCTTTTGCCCAGCTCGCAAAGGCGCAGCTTTGCTTCAGATAGGTTTCAAAGGTGCGGTAAGAGAAGATACCCGCCGGGGCGTGGGTGCTTTCCTCGTTCTTGGCCTGATGTCGGCTTTCCCCGATACGGAGTTGGACTTGCAGGGTTTCCTGAACCTGCCGCACCATGGATTTATGTTTCATTATGACCTCCTGATAAAAGGGCGCAGTTATCCCTTTGAAATTGGGTGAAAAGTTAGGCGTTTTGGCGAGATTTTTTTGACAGCTTCCCGGTGCTGTTTTCCCGATTTCATAGGCGTTTCCGTGGCTTGTGGAGATTTTCTCTCCGCTGCCTCCGGCAGCTCCGTTTACCCGTCGATTTTTTGCAAAATCGACCGTGTAATCGTATCTGCCCATGTCCACTCCACGGAAAAGCATTTTGCCTTGCGAATTGCCAAACCGCGCTTACGCGGTTTGCCGTGTCGTTTGGCTCACCCGCACTTTTGCTGGTTAGCCATGCAGTTTTACCGAGTAACCTGCATTTTTTTCGAACCTCTTGCCGCCTTGTATCGTCTGGCGGGCTACTGCGTTTCACTCCCTTCATCTTTTCAAGCTCCATTACTAATATGTCAGATACTCAAGCACCCCAAAAACGCAAAAAACGGCGCCCCCACAATTTTTGTGAGGGCGCCGCCGCAGTAGCCGTCCGACGAAAGGTTCGAATCTTTCATCAGGCGGCGAGGCCTGTTATACCGCCGCATACATTCATGTTTCCGCTTTATCCGCGTGTGTTTGCTCTGTTTCTCTTGCTACAGTCAACGGCTGTATGTTTCCTGCCTCACTTATAGTATGACAGACATTGAACGAAAAAAGAGACAGGCGGTTTTTTCCGCCTGTCTCTCTTTCACCTTATGCTGGGTTTCCCTCTTGCTCTGTAACATCCTTGTTATGCTGGAGGGAACGTGCCAGTCTAATGAGAATATTTTAGTTTTTTAAGATTTGACGTAGAATTTTTGAAGTCCTACGGTTTTTCTTTACGTTAAACTTACCCACAAAGTTAAAGTTACACATCAACCCGTTGTGTATAGTTTTTTTCGCGGCATGTTCATGTATTACAATCCTGTCAATAAACTCTCGATCGTCAGCTCTCGAATATCGGTGTAGCTGTCTATAATAGACATTCAGCAAGTTTATCCTGTTGGGTGCTTGACGTGAGAAATGTGTAGTATTTCGTTGATTTTGGCCCAAATCCATGGTACAATTTATTATGTGTATTAATGTCTATTTGTAAGAGGTGAACCTGATTGGCGTCTGTGGATCAAAGAGAAGAAAACATGCCGCGAGTCATCGAAGCGGCAATATGGTGCTTCGAGAATATAGGAATTGAAAAGACAACAAGAGTTCTCATTGCAAAACAGGCCGGAGTTACCGTGCGCTCATTACAAAGATACTTCGGTACCTTGGAGAATCTAATTGTTGAGGCTATTGGCGTCTATATGCAAAGATATAGTGACTCCCTTCAATCCGAACTTAATCAGTTAGTTGAATCAAACGCCAATGGGTACGAGCAACTAATTGCTTTTTTAAGAAATCATTTGAACTACTATCGGCCGGATATGCCGGCATCCTTGGTAGTTCATGAAATGGAACTGTATTTTTTAAAACACGATATTCCGCTGACACTGCTTTATCAAAAAATATTTAATAGTAAAACACAAAGAAGCGTAATAGGCGAACTGTTTAAAAAAGGGTTGGACGATGGCAGCATAAAAAAACGCTCAGACATCGAGGTGATTTATGCGTATTTGGTGACTACTTTTCCTGGTATGATCATTCGGATTTCCATGATGGGTGCTGCGTATAAACATGTTCCTACAACCGTAACAACTGAAATGATATTTGACAAGTATATTGAAATTTTAGATAGCCTTATCAAAGCGTAAAAGGGCCGCCATCGCGGGCGGCTTTTCTTTTAGCATTGCTGTCCTCGTGCGGGACAACCACAATATGAAGCCGATCATGGCAGAAAGTAGCAGGAGAATACTGACTTAAAAATAATTATTTGGGGGTGTAACGTATGCTTCAGCTAAAGAAATTACTCATCGTTGATGACAATCACGTAAACAGGCAGGTTCTATGCAAGATATTAAGTGATACATATGAGGTGCTGGAGGCAGAAAATGGCAGAGAAGCCATGGCAATATTACATCGTTCATATGAGAGCATTTCTGCGGTCTTGCTTGACATTGTCATGCCTGTGATGAACGGCTATGAGGTGTTGGAGGAAATTCGGGGAGATGCTTTTTTATCGAAAATACCGATTATCGTTACAACCGGAAGCGATGATTACAGTGCTGAAATAAAGGCGTTGTCTTTGGGTGCCCACGACTTTTTACTGAAGCCCTATAAGCCTGCTGTTATTTTGCACCGCCTTGCCAATACCATCAAGTTAAGAGAAACGGCTGCATTGGTCAACGCGATTGAAAAGGACGAGCTTACTGGTGTTTACAGCAAGGAATTTTTCTATAAAAAAGCAGAAAAGATCCTGCTGGAAAACGAGAATTTGCAGTACGATATTGTATGTATGGATATCGAACGGTTTAAGCTTGTTAACGATCTGTTTGGCATGCAGGAAGGCGATGAACTACTGAGGCATATTGCGAATCTAATAAAGCATTATGTCGGCAATCATGGTATTTGCGGCCGTGTGGGTGCGGATAAATTTGCCTGCCTGCTTCCGCACAGAGAACACTACGAAGACAATTTGTTCAACGATGCAATCGAGGCAATCAATGAGTTTCCGATCGGTATCAGTATCAATGTCTGCTACGGCATTTACTGTATTGACGATGTCACAATACCAATTAGCGTCATGTGTGACCGGGCGCTGATTGCATGCAGCTCAATCAAGGGAAAGTATGATATTCACCATGCGTATTACTCGGACAAGCTCAGACAGTCGCTGCTTTCTGAACAGGTTATTCTTGACAGCATAAAAACAGCGCTGCTGGAAAACCAGTTTGAGATATACTACCAGCCGAAATATGATTTATCCAACGAAACCATAGCCGGCGCCGAAGCTCTGGTGCGCTGGAATCATCCCGTCAAAGGGTTCATATCCCCTACCGATTTTATCCCTCTTTTTGAGCGAAACGGATTTATTACAGATTTAGATATTTACGTATGGGAAACCGTATGCCGCCAGCTGCACCATTGGTTGGATAACGGGCAGCCCATGATCCCGATCTCTGTAAATGTCTCCCGGGTGGATATTTATAATCCGGAGCTCACGCGGATTTTAACCGGGCTAATTAAAAAATACAATCTGAAGGCGGAGTATCTCCATATAGAGATTACCGAAACAGCATACACGGAAAATCCGGATCAAATTATCAGCACAGTTCTGGAACTGAGAAAGCTGGGATTTATTATTGAGATGGATGATTTTGGGACAGGCTATTCTTCCCTCAATATGCTTTCCGAATTGCCGATTCATGTGCTGAAGCTGGATATGAGGTTTATCCAAAGTGAAAATGCAAAGAGAAACCGCAAAAACATTCTGAGCTTTATCATCAGTCTTGCCAAGTGGCTCGACTTGCAGGTGGTAGCCGAGGGTGTAGAGACAGAGAAGCAAGCACAGATGCTCAAGAGCATGGACTGCAATTATGCGCAGGGCTATTATTTCGCAAAACCTATGCCGCATGAGGAGTTTGAAAATCACATAAAGCAGCATAATTCTGAAATCATTGATGAAAAGGATCCTTCAAAAGACAGCAATAAGGATAAAGTCATGATTCAAAAGAGTAAATCCGATCGGATCATGGTTATCGTGGATGACAGTACCATAAACCGCACAATTTTATCTAAGATATTTCATGAGCTGTATACCATAGTAGAGGCTGAAAACGGTCAGGATGCTTACTTGTATCTGGAAGAAAACTTTTCGATCATCGATATTGTCCTGCTCGATTTGGTCATGCCGGTGATGGACGGCTTTCAGATGCTTGGAAAAATGAAGAATTGTGAGCAACTGAGAAATATGCCGGTCATCATCACAACACAAACAGGGGAATACAGCGAGGCCAGGGCTCTCGCTATGGGCGCCGCGGATTTTATTCCAAAGCCATATAACCGGGAGGTCGCTCTGCATCGCGTCAGCAATGTAATGGCACAGTCCAAGCTTCGCGCTATCGAGCGTGAACGTGAGCTTGCCCACAAAGTGGAGGAGATGCGGTATAAAGCGGAGCACGACAGTCTGACCGGGCTCTACAACCGCGCCGCCATGGAAACCTCGATTAACAACTTTTTTGCCAATCATGAAAAAGCAGAGGGCGCCCTGCTTATGCTGGATATCGATTGCTTCAAATCGGTCAATGATACCTTAGGCCATGATAAAGGCGACGATTTGCTGGTTGACATCTCCAATATATTATTAAGCTCTTTCCGTAAAGAAGATGTTGTTGCCAGGCTTGGCGGAGATGAATTTGCCGTATTTGTTCCGTTTCGCTTACCTCCAGCTGATTTACAAAAAAGAGCAAAAAAGCTTTGTGAAAAGCTGAAAATTCAGCTGGATGGAATCAAAGTTTCCGCGACAATCGGTATTGCCAACGCACCCCTTCATGGTTCCGATTACCAGACCCTTTATAAAAATGCGGACGCCGCTCTTTTGGCTGCGAAAAGACTTGGGAAGGATCAGTACAAAATATACGATATGCAGATGGAAATGCCGTCCCCGTCGTTGTACCGCAATATGGATTGGCTGCTTGATGAAACCAGTGACGCTATCGTTATTTGCGATATGAAGAGCTATGAAATTTTATATCTCAACAGTGTGGCCGCCAAAATCGCAGGAAAGGACAAATCCTTGTGTGTAGGGCAAACGTGCTACAAAACCCTGTGGAAACGAGAGCGGCCCTGTGAGCATTGTATCTCCTGCGGCAAGCTGTCTCAGGCGTACATTGAGCAAGAAGTGGAGGATGATGCAACCAAACATCACTATATCATCCGGGACAAGCTGATGGAATGGGGCAACAAATATGCCCGCATTCAATACATACAGGATGATACTGCCAGGAACCAATTTAAAAATGAGCTGGTTCAAGCAAATGAGCGCTTTTCGGGTATGCTCTCCTCCCTGCAGGCCGGATTGGTGAAATGCCAGCTGAATGATCAATGGACTGTACTGGAGGCAAATGAACAATTTTATGAAATCATTGGCTACAGTAAAGAAGAATTTGAGGCCCGATTTGATAATTCGCTGGCAGCTGTTGTGGAGCCAAGCTGCCTGGAAGAAAATCGCATTCAACTACAGCAGCAATTAAAAATCGGTGAGAAAGTGGTTATGGACAGCTGCTTTATCAATCGTCTTGGGAATCCTGTCCACGTTACCGATCAAACCGTTGTCGTAACCGAACCGGATGGGAAATCCTATTTTTACTGCACCTATATCCGCAAGGCGGATGTCCAGATTCCGCAGAAAGGAGACGCTGCGATATGAGCATACCTTATGAACTTATAAACAATATTCTGCCCAGCGGGTTTGCCATGACGACGACTTACCCGGATTATCAGATTATCTTTGTCAACGATATTCTCGTTTCCATGCTGGGATATGAAAGCAAGGAAGCGCTGATAAACAAGCTCAGGTTTTCCGCATTGAGCTACGTACATCCGGAGGATTTAGAGCGTGTTCGGGCGGTAGCGCCTACTCGAAACGGAAAATTTGACCCCTATGAAATAACCTACCGTGCCTTAAAAAAAGACGGCAGCTATATTTGGGTCAACCAGCGTTCACAGCATATCCTTGAGGAAAACGGCAGCGAAATTATTTTGGCCTATTATACAGATGTCACAGAACAAAAGCAGTTGGAGCAAAGCCTGCTATTGGAGACACAAAGATACGAAACACTGGTCAATTCCATTCCCGGCGGTGTGGGACTGTATCGCCTGGACGAGAAATTCACGCCCACGTATTTTAATGACCGCGTATGCGAGCTTTGCGGAATGACGCGTACGGAATATAAAGCCGCCATTCAGAAATCGGCGATTTCTGTTTTTCATCCCGATGACATCACCGGAATGATTGAGGAGGCTAACGCCGCGTTCGCACAAAAGAGAAAGGTCGATTATACCTATCGGCTTCTGCAAAAGCAGGGCGGCTATAAATGGACCCACATTTCCGGTGAATGGCTAGCAGAACAGGGAGATTGTCCGGTTCTTTGCGCCGTTTTTACCGACATAAACGATCAAATAATTGCACAGCAAGCCCTGAAGGAAAGCGAGCTTCGCTATAAGGCGGCGGTAAGATCCTCCGGTATCAACATTTGGGAATATGATGTGGAATCCGATACGGTCACCGTGTTCTCCAACTCTTCCCGCATGAAAAAGGGCTGTCATGTGGTTCCAAATTACATACAGTCTACCATTGACCATGGTTATATTCATGAAAGCAGCATTCCGGATTATTTGGAGGTATTTCAAAAATTAAAGCAAGGGGAACCGGAAGTGACTGCCGACCTTTGGTATAAGACCAACAATGAGCTTGGCTTCTGGTGCGAAAGGGTTACCTACACGGCCATCTGTAACGCACATGGAAAGGTGCTCAAATATTTTGGTGTTGGCCGGGATGTGACCAAGGAAAAGAATGCGCAAAAACGGTATCAGGATGAGCTTGCCTACCGTATGGCCATACAGCATACTACCATGGTTTCTGTTCTTCTTAATTTATCGCAGAACACCATCATTGACGGTAAAAGCAAATACGATGAGATCACGCAAAAAATGCAGCAATCAAAAACGGCGCAGGCCTATATGGAAACCATATTTACCGAACTGATTACAGAGCAAGCGGTACAGGAGTGCGCTGCCGCGTTCAATCGGGACGCACTGATCAAGGCGTTTGCGCAGAATCAAACCGTCGTAACCATGGATTTGCCGCGAGCAATCGAAGGAAAATACTATTGGACGACGCTGACAGCGCACATGATGAAAAAGCCAGATGACAATGATGTTGTCGCTTTTTTGTACAGCCAGGACATCACCAATGAAAAAATGATGAAGAGCATAATGGACGCCATTGTCAAAAGCGATTACGACTATCTTGTCGTGGCGGACGGATTGCGGGACTCCGCCATGCGCTACAGCGAAAACCAACTGGGTATAAACTATATGCACTATTCTGACCATTTTGAGTCGGATACCCATCGGTACATCACCCAAACCGTCTGCAAAGAGGATGTTCCCCGTGTGCTGCATGATTTCACACTGGAAAATATTATACGGCAGCTGGACGATAACGGATCCTACAGCATTTTCTACTCCGTTGAAGATAAGGCCACGGGCGAAATCCGAAATAAGCAGCTGCGCTTTACGTATATCCACCCGGAGTATAAAGTGTTTTTAATGACCAGAACGGACATCACACAGGCGTTGGAAGAACAGGAACGCAAAAACAAGGAGCTGTCGGAAGCACTGGCCTTTGCCGAGCGCGCCAACATGGCAAAGTCGGAATTTATGTCCCGTATGAGCCACGAAATCCGTACGCCGATGAACGCGATCATCGGTATGGCAGAAATTGCATCCCAACAATTGGATGAGCCTGAATTTGTTAAGGAATGTATTGAGAAATCAAAGTATGCGTCCAAGTATTTGCTTTCCCTCATTAACGACATTTTGGATATGTCAAAAATTGAAAGCGGCAATATCGTGCTGAATCAAGAAATTATTGATTTTTACACTCTCGTACGCAGCGTCGATACCATTATAAGAATGCAGGCGGAGGCTGCTGGCGTTCATTTTGAGACGGCTGGATTGGAAAAATGTGGGAAGCATTATCTGGGTGACGCGGTGCGCCTGCAGCAGATCCTGATCAACCTTCTGTCCAATGCCATCAAATTTACGAAGTCCGGGGGCAAGGTGACACTTTCTCTGGAGTGCACTTATGAGGCGGCTGATCAATGTGTTCTGCGCTTTATCGTTCAGGATACCGGCATCGGCATCAGCCCGGAATTCATTCCAAACCTCTTTGAGCCCTTTTCCCAGGAGCATACCAGCTCCACAAGCAGCTACGGCGGAACAGGGCTGGGCCTTGCCATATCTAAGAATTTGGCGGTGCTGATGGGCGGAGATATTGCCGTGGAAAGCACCCTCGGCACAGGCACAACCTTTTCGGTTGAGATATGCCTGACACCCGCAGAGGAACCTTTGATCGATGCTGCGAAGCAGGAAGAGATTTGTGAGCCCGGCAGCGGCATGGATTTCATTGGAAAAAGAATATTGCTGGTAGAGGATCATGAGCTGAATATCATGGTGGCAACGCGCCTTTTGGAAAGCAAAAAGGCAATGGTAGACGTTGCGGTGAACGGCAAGCTGGGCTTGGAAAAGTTTAGTTCCTCGCCTGCCGGTTATTACGATGCCATTCTCATGGATATTCGTATGCCGGTGATGGACGGCCTGACAGCCGCGGCCGCTATCCGTCAGCTGCATCGCAAGGATGCACAGTGCATTCCCATCATTGCCATGACAGCCAATGCGTTTGATGAGGATGTAAAGAAGTCGTTGGCGGCAGGCATGGTGGCGCATCTGGCAAAACCGATTGATCCGCCGCTGCTGTATCGCACACTTTACACAGCGATCCATATGACTCAAATACAGGAGGAAATAAACAACAGCGGCTATGTTTCCTCCAAAAAGGAGAACACTTTCAATGAGCGACAATAAAACACAGGAAAAAATCACTGATTTTAAGCAATATGAGTTAGACCTATATCGTGCCTCCAACATCGGTGGTGTTTATACCGTTCGCATGGACGATGAGTTTACTTTGCTTTACGGTAATGATTTATATTTTCAGATCCACGAATTTGAACCGGAAGATTTAATCGGAAAGAGCTGCGGGATTTTTATCCATCCGGAGGATCTGTCACATGTGCATTCCGTGCTCTCTCGTGCACGGGAAGACAACATCAAAAGCGTCCAGTGGGAAATGCGGATCATCACCGGCAAAAACAATCTAAAGCATTTGTTGGTGAGCGGCAGCTTTAACAGCCGTGCCGGTGAAGAAGTATTTGACGGATATATTGCGGATATTTCCAGGCAAAAGAAAATGGAGGCCGACCTGCGGGCCAGTGAGGAAAAGTTCCGTATTGCCACAGAAAACTCCGATGTATCCTTCTGGACCTATGATTTTGCACACAATGAAATTATTCAGACACAAGCCTCAAAAATACGCCACGGATATCAAGACGTGATTAAAGATGTTCCAAATGCCTTAATTGACTCAGGGTACGTCCGGCAGGACTCGGCAAAGCTGTATCAGGACATGTTTGAACAGCTCCGCAACGGTGCCAAGACCTACTCCGGCAATTTTTGGTTTCGCACCAAAGATAACTTGGGGTGGTGGTGCGAGCACATTGACTATACCAATGTGTTTGATGAAAACGGAACTCCTGTTTGTGCCCACGCCATCGGCAGAGATGTAACAGCGATCAAGCTGGCTGAAAAGCGATACAAGGAGGAAATGGAATACTCCACAGCCACCCAAAGCGAAAACCTTCTTGCAAAGGTGCGTTCGAATATATCGCAAAATGTGGTGGAATCCTATATTGCCAAGGACACCGTGGGAATCTTCAAGGCCGGCATGACGTATACAGATACTGCCGAAGCGCTGGCACAAACCGGGTTTACCGTGGAGGAGCAGGATGTAATTCGCACATATCTGGACCTGGATCGTGTGCTGCAAGCCTTTGAGGAAGGGGAAACCACCTTTAATCTCGACTATCAGCGTAAACTCCATGATGGCACAGTGATTTGGGTAAACCTCACGGTGAAAACCTATCAAAATCCGGATACTAAGGATGTCATGTCCTTTATGTATACCTACGATATCAACGAAAACAAAATTAAGGACGGCATTATTCAAGCTGTCTCCACATTGGAGCACGATTACATTGCCTATATAGAATTAAACACCGACCGCTATAAGCTCTACCTTGGAAAGGAAGACAGCATCGAGATGCCTCCGGCTCAAGGCGACGATTATTTTGAAATGATGCAGCGGGTAAATCGCACAGCGGTGGCGCCAGAGGATGTTGAGCGCG
Organism: Gehongia tenuis; assembly: GCF_014384795.1. Classification (NCBI taxonomy): domain Bacteria; kingdom Bacillati; phylum Bacillota; class Clostridia; order Christensenellales; family Christensenellaceae; genus Gehongia; species Gehongia tenuis. The sequence goes on from NZ_JACRSR010000001.1 coordinate 112,628, forward strand.
CTATCGCCGACATGACGCCGGATGTCATGAGGAAAAATCTGAAAAACCACAAGGTGTTTTCTTCTGTTTATTCGGCGCACGACGCAAAGAAGAGTATGCGTCAAAAACGGATTCAATATGCCTATTTGGATGAGAGAAATCAGCGTGTGGTTTTGACGCGAAGCGATGTAACCGATATGCTCAATCAGCAAAAGCAGCAGCAGGATATGCTGCAGGCGGCCCTGATTGCCGCCGAGCAGGCAAACAGTGCCAAGAGCGATTTTCTCTCCCGCATGAGCCACGAAATCCGCACGCCGATGAATGCGATCATCGGAATGTCCGCCATTGCGGCGCAGTCCATCGGAGATGACGCTCAGGTTGCAGACTGCATCAGTAAAATTGGGATATCCTCCCGTTTTCTGCTTTCACTTATCAACGATATTTTGGATATGAGCAGAATTGAAAGCGGCAAGATGCTGTTAAAAAACGAAAAAATTCCATTTGAGGAATTTTTAAACGGTATCAGCGCCATCTGCCATACCCAGGCGAGCGCAAAAAATATTGACTATGAGAATATCGTAGACCCCAATGTGGAGGATTGCTACATTGGCGACGCCATGAAGCTCCAGCAGGTGATGATCAACCTTCTGTCAAACGCCGTCAAATTCACGCCTGAGAAAGGGAGGGTGTCGCTCAGTGTACGGCAGATGCGAAAGGAAAAGAATGACGCCGTTCTTCGCTTTGTCATCAATGATACCGGCTGCGGAATTTCTGAGGAATTCATCCCGCACTTGTTTGAAGCCTTTACACAGGAGCATTCCGGCACAACGGCGATGTATGGCGGTACCGGGCTTGGCCTTGCCATCTGCAAAAATCTGGTGGCGATGATGGACGGCCATATCGATGTGCGCAGCATCGTTGGCGTAGGCTCTGAGTTTACTGTGGAGGTAAAGCTGGGCATTACGGAGGAATCAAAAAAAAGATATCGGAAAAAGACGCACTATAATTTTTCCGAGCTAAAGGCTTTGGTTGTAGACGACGATGTGACGGTGTGTGAACACGCGGTCATTACCCTTAAAGAAATTGGCGTAAGATCCGAATGGGTGGACAGCGGTAAAAAAGCGGTTGATAAGGTGAAAAAGAAATGGGATTGCAAGGAATATTATGATCTTGTACTGGTGGACTGGAAAATGCCCGAAATGGACGGGATTGAAACCGCAAGGCAAATTCGTAAAATTGTTGGTCCGGATGTTACCATCATCATCATGACAGCTAATGATTGGGCGTCCATCGAGCACGACGCCAAGCTGGCGGGCGTCAATCTGCTGATGAGTAAGCCGATGTTTAAATCCTCGCTGATTTCCGCTTTTGAAAAGGCTTTTAACGACAAGCAGAACGATAAAGACACGGAAATAAAAGAGGATTTTAATTTTGCAGGCAAAAGAATCCTGCTCGCGGAGGATCATCCCCTCAATGTTGAGGTGGCAAAAAAACTGCTGGAGCGCAAGGGCTTTATCGTAGACCATGCGGAAAACGGGCTGCGTGCCATGGAGATGTTTACCACTACTCCGGTGGGCTACTACGATGCCATTCTCATGGATATCCGTATGCCGGAGATGGACGGATTGCAGGCAACCCATAATATTCGCCGTTGGCGCAAGGCGGATGCCAAGAGCATTCCGATTATCGCCATGACTGCCAATGCCTTTGACGAAGACATCCACAAATCCAAGGCTGCCGGCATGAACGCCCATCTCGCCAAGCCCATCGATCCAAAGCATATGTTCCAAACGCTGTTTGACTTTATCTACGGAAAGGAGAATGAACGTGACGGATTTGAAAAACAAACGAACTGAACGCGGCGTGCATTCTCCCGAGACAGCGGAATGGTTTTCAAATGGTAAAGAGCTTCCTTTTGAAGGATCAAAAGAAACAGCGGAGGTGGGTAAATGATAAAACTAAAACGTATGATTTCATTCTTTTTCGTAACTCTACTGCTTTTGTCATTTATGACGTCAACTGCCTTGACGGCCACCGCCGAAGGGACACAGGAAAGGCGCGTCGTAAGGCTTGCATATCCGATTCAAAAGTATCTTTCCGAGGTGGACGAAAGCGGAAACTATTATGGATACTCGACTGATTATGTGGAGAAGGTTGCGGAATTTGCAGACTGGGAGATTGAATACATCACCTACCCCGATCTGTCGCTCAATGATCAAATTACAAAAGCAATGGAAATGGTCGAAACAGGAGAAGCGGATTTATTAGGCAGCACGCTTTTTTATGAGGGGCTGCAGGAAAAATTCATTTATCCCGAAAAGAACTATGGCTTAGTATATACGACTCTTGATGCACTGGACAGTAACACCGCAATCAATGAAGCAACCTTTATGCAGCAAAAGCCCTTGCGTATTGCTATCTTAAAAACTGCAAAGATGAGAAACGATGAGTTGTTCTCTTTTGTCAATAGCAGCGGGTTAGAATGCGAATATATCTATTGTGATACGGTTGATGAACAGCTGACGGCACTGGAGAATCAATCGGCGGATGTGTTACTGAAGGTGTCGCTTACCTGGTTGCCCGGACTCAAAGAAATCGCTTCTTTCGCACCGCGACCCTTTTACTTTGTGTCAGGACACGGTAACGAAGAATTGATGGCGGAGCTGGACGAAGCGATTGATAAAATCAATAGAACCGATCCATATTTTGAAAGCAGACTGCAAAATAAATACTTTACAAACACCTTGTCGGATTTTGCGTTATCAAAGGACGAAAGTACATATGTAACAAATCAGAAGGAAATTTCGGTGCTGGTGTGCCCGCAACATGCGCCCTTCTCTTTCGTAAATAAGGATGGACAGCTGTGCGGTATCGCAATTTCTGTTTTGGACGAAATCGGAAAAGCGGCCGGTGTTCAGTTTCGCTATCAACTGCAGGATGAATCACAACCTTTATCGGAACAGATTGCGTCAGGCCAATACACCGTGATTATCGGTCCGCCAAAAAGCAACGAGTTTGCAAAAAGCAATCATCTGATTACCTCGCAGGAGTTTTTAGAAAACGACCTGACCATGTTCATCAATAAATCAGCGGCAGACAAGCCCAAGAGCGAGTGTGTTCTGGCGGTTAACGAAGAGTTCCCCGATACTGCTACAGGAGAATACGGGGAGGTTGTATACTTTAAAGATATCGAAGAATGCATGAACGCTGTAAATAAGGGACTGGCTGATTTCGGGTATGCCAATCGGTATACAGTCGATTTTTACAACTCTCAAAATGTTTATCCCTCGTTAAATTATCTTAATTTAACGGGATATGGCTGTGAAATGGGATTTTATTTTCTGCAGAATGTGGATGATAATTTAATATCTATTGTCAACAAATATATCCGCAGCATGCCCACAAAGGATGTACAGAACTATCTCTCCGTGGCGCTATCGGAGGGCGCCAATAACGGAATTGAAAAAATTTTGCGGGATAATCCGTTTCTGGTAGCCGCTATTCTTGTGGTTTTTCTTCTTTTAAGCGTGCTTGTTATCGTTCTGCTTGCTTACAATCGAACGAATAAAAAAAGAAACGAAAAGCTGCAGCAGGCTTATGCTGCAAAGAGCGACTTTCTCTCCCGCATGAGTCATGATATGCGAACACCCATGAACGGTATTATCGGGTTAACCGGGCTTTTGCTTGACAGGAAAAACCTGCCTCCCGACGCAGCGGCGGATCTTGCAAAAATTGACGAATCCGCCGAGTATTTGCTAAGCCTGATTAATGACACACTGGACATGAATAAAATTGAGAGCAAAAAAGTTGCTCTCAACTCGGAACCAACTGATTTACAAAGCTTTTTCAGCCAGACAATCAGTATGGTTACCGTCAGTGCGCAGCAAAAAAACATTAAGCTCCACACCTCCTGCAATCATACTGTGCTTCCTTCTGTTCTACTGGATTGTCTGCGGGTGCAGCAGATATTTATGAATGTCATTTCCAACGCCATAAAATTCACACCCAGCGGCGGCACTGTGGAAATCCACTGTAATGGTGCCGTTGTGAAGGACACTCGGGTTCAAGTGACCGTCACCGTCAAGGATACGGGCATTGGCATATCAAAGGAATTCTTGCCCAAGATATTTGAGCCTTTTGAGCAAGAGAATAATACCAAAGTGGCAAACTATGACGGCACGGGGCTTGGACTGGCCATTGTAAAAAATCTTGTTGAGCTGATGGATGGCAGAATTACCGTTGAAAGTGAAGTAGACAAAGGAACCTGCTTTACAATCAATCTTGCTTTTCCGGTTGCCGATGAGAAGATCGTACAAACAGAGGCGATAAATACACCGAAGAATCTAGAGGGAAAGAGGATACTTCTGTGTGAGGACCATCCCTTGAACAGGCAAATTGCAACCAGACTGTTAGAAAGGGAAGGCGTGCTTGTGGAATACGCGGAAAACGGACAAGCAGCCGTAGATGCATTCAGCCAATCCGAACCCATGCATTTTGACGCCATTCTTATGGATATCAGAATGCCTGTTATGGATGGTCTGACAGCCACAAAAGTAATCCGGGCATTAAAACGCAGCGATGCGAAAGCCATTCCCATCATTGCAATGACCGCTAATGCCTTTGATGAGGATGTTCAAAAATCCAAAGATGCCGGTATGAATGCCCATCTGGCCAAGCCCATTCAACCCAAGCTCATGTACCAGACGCTGTTTGACTTTATCTACGGAAGAAAGGAAGCTGAAAAAGATGAATCGAAATGATGCCCTTCGCGCCTATGGTGTCAACTTAAACGAGGTAATGGAGCGCTTTATAAACGATGAAGCGCTTTATTACGATTGTCTGAATGCCTTTATAGACGACCCCTCCTTTTACGGATTACACGACGCAATTCTGGCAAAAGAATATGAGACCGCCTTTCATCACGCGCATACGCTGAAAGGTGTTGCCAGCAATCTGGGGCTTAGCCCTCTGCTTACAGCGGTTGCCGATATTGTAGAGCCGTTAAGAAAGCATGATTACAGCAATTTGGAGCAACAATACGACGCAGTTCGTACAGAAAGAGAAAAGCTGCAGCAAATTTTGGCCGGTTAAGGGGATTATGAGAGCGTGATATTTAGTAAAAGTGCAAAAAGATGATTTTGTCAAGGCGAGGGCGAGCCGTTATGCTCACACTGGCTTTGCGAATTTTTCTGTTTGCCGTATTTATGGTATGTCGCTTTTCTTTTTCTTTCACAATTACCGTCTGGGGCATGATTTAGCTGACCGATTAGATAAAACTTCAATACTAATTGCAGAACAGATGGAGGATGCAAGTAGAAATGCAGCCTGATCAATTATTTGAAACCAAAAATGAAACTAAATTACCGTTCTTTGAAGCAATTGGATTAAAAATCAAATATGATCCGTTGAAAAAGAATCATTTTTGATTAAACTATACGGTAATTTTTAAAAAGTAAATGATAAGTATTTTCTTATGAGGACGAAACGCTAATAATCAGTCCTATGTTGAGATGCAGGCATAAAGAGAATCTAATTGATCGCCATAAAACATTCCCTTCAAAGATAAATGAATAATTTCCATAGGCAAGCCACCCCACGTACTTTTTATGGTCGTGGGGTGGCTGCTTTTAGGTATATATCAATTCTGCCGTTACAATTTCATCGGTTATCGTTTGCCTTTAATGCGAAGCAATTCTGATTTCTGTAAACATCCTTATTGAAGAGTCGCAAAAGCCCCGTCTGTCTCTCTTTCACCTTATGCCCGGTTTCCCTTCTGCTCCTTAACATCCTTATCACGCAGGAGCTTTTGGCCGGGCTTTTTTGTTCCCCATGCAAAAATTAAGAAAACACGGCAAAATTGGATACACAATCCGCTTGCCATAACCGTTTCTTCCCGTATATCATAGTAGAAAGGACCAGGAGGTGAGGAACCATGGAGATTGGCGATGTTTACGATGCCCTGGGGCAAAGGACGGGGGAGACCTACGTCCGCGGCGGGGAAATGCCCGAAGGCGGGTTTTATTATTTCGTCGAAGGCTTCGTGGTGAACAGCGCGGGAAAGTATCTCATCCAGAAACGGGCGGCGTCAAGAAAGAGCGCGCCGGGCATCTGGGCGGCCACCAGCGGCAGGGCCGTTACGGGCGAGACGCTGGAGGAGGCCATGTGCCGGGAGTTCGAGGAGGAATTGGGCCTTTTGGTGCAGCCCAGGGATCTCAAGTGGCTGCTCACCGAAGCGTATGAAAACCGCTTCGGCAGGATGTACATTCTGCGCCGGGACCTGGACCTGAAGGATTTGGTGCTGCAAGAGGAGGAAGTGGAGGAGGTCCGCTGGGCCGCGCCGGAGGAGATCCGGGCGATGGCGGAGGCGGGAACGTTCTACCCTTACCGCCGCCTGGAGGAAACCTTGAAGTTTGGGGATTCCCCCCTGCAGCTGGCCGAAGCCGGAAAGAAGGAGGCGGGCATTCTGCTCGGCGTCCTTCGGGAGGCCTTCCTGGTGGACGTGATCACCGAGAAAAACGAGCCCACCAATCCAGCCTACCAGACGCTGCCGGTTATTTTAAAGCAGGTGATGGGCGGCGGCTACATCAAGATTCTTTACGGCGCGGAGCTGGCCGGCGGCGCGTACGTGACCCGGGAAGAGGGGCGGCGTTTCCGATTGCATACCTTCTTCCTGTCCCCCAAGTACCAGGACATGCGCCTCGGGGAACAGGCCATGGAGCGGCTGTGGCTGCTCTTTCCCGAGGCAAGGGAAATCGTGTGTGACATCCCAAAGAGGTCTGCCGAGCGCACCTTTTTCCCCAGGATGGGCTTTCGGCCCACCGGCGGGAAATTTGAGCGGGAGGGTACCGCCTTTTTGGAATATAGAAAACAACTGTGAGGTAAGACGAGACAAGGAGGGTGACTATGGCGATTCGTGTGAATCGGGAGGTCTGCAAAGGCTGCGGCCTTTGTATCGTGACCTGCCCCAAGAAGATTTTGAAGCTTGACGAAGACAAGCTCAACAGCAAGGGTTACAATCCTTGCGTGTGCGTGGATAATGATGCTTGCATCTCCTGCGCGCTTTGCGCGAGAATGTGCCCCGACTGTGCGATCGTAGTGGAAAAGTAAGGAAGGTGGAAGGAAAATGCCCAAACTTTTGATGAAAGGCAACGAAGCCATCGCGGAAGCGGCGATCCAGGCCGGGTGCAAGTGCTATTTCGGCTACCCCATCACGCCGCAGAGCGAATTGCCGGAGTACATGGCCAAACATATGCCGAAGCGCGGCGGCGTGTTTCTCCAGGCGGAAAGCGAAGTCTCGGCCATCAACATGGTGTACGGCGCGGCCGGCGCCGGCGTCCGGGTGATGACCTCCTCCTCCAGCCCGGGCATCAGCCTGAAGCAGGAGGGTTTAAGCTATATTGCGGGAGCCCAGCTGCCCTGCGTCGTGGTGAACATGGTGCGCGGCGGCCCGGGCCTTGGCGGCATTCAGCCCGCCCAGAGCGACTACTTCCAGGCGGTGAAGGGCGGCGGTCACGGCGATTACAAGCTCATCACCCTGGCGCCCGCTTCCGTGCAGGAGGCGGTGGATCTCACGCGGCTCGCCTTCGAGCTTGCGGACAAATACCGCAACCCCGTGATGATTCTTGGCGACGGTATGCTGGGTCAAATGATGGAGCCGGTGGAATTTCATGATCAGGAATCGGCGGCCCCCGACAAGCCCTGGCGGGTTCGCGGCTACAACGGCGAAGGGGAGCGGCGCATCATCAATTCCCTGTACCTCGAGCCGGACGCCCTGGAGGAGCTCAACCATGAGCTTTGGAGAAAGTATGAACGCTGCGAAAAGGAAGAGGTGCGCTATGAGGCCGAAGGCCTGGAGGATGCGGAGCTGGTACTGGTGGCTTACGGCATTCCTGCCCGGATTGCCCAGAGCGTGATCGCCCTTGCGGCGGAGCAGGGCGTGAAGCTTGGCCTTATCCGTCCCATCACCCTTTGGCCCTTCCCCTCGGACGCTATCCGGGAAGCGGCGAAGCGGGAGAACGTGAAAAAATTCGTGGCCTTCGAGCTGTCCATGGGTCAAATGGTGGAGGATGTCCGCCTGGCCGTGGAGGGCAGAAAGCCCGTGGACTTTGTGGGCCGCGTGGGCGGCGTGGTTCCTGGACCCCAGGATCTCCTGGATGAAATCTTGGCATTGAGGGGGAAAGCATAATGGCAGTGATCTTTGAAAAGACCAAAATGCTCACCGATTGCCCCACCCATTACTGCCCCGGCTGCACCCATGGCATCATCCACCGCCTGGTGGCTGAATCCATTGAGGAGCTGGGCGCCTGTGACAAGGCCGTGGGCGTGGCCCCGGTGGGATGCAGCGTTTTGGCTTACAACTATTTTAATTGCGATATGTATGAGGCGGCACACGGCAGGGCTCCGTCGGTGGCCACCGGCTGCAAGCGGGCCAATCCCGATCTTCTCGTGTTCGCCTACCAGGGCGACGGCGATCTAGCGTCCATCGGCACGGCGGAGATCGTCCATGCCGCGGCAAGAAACGAGAACATCACCGTGATTTTCGTCAACAACGCCATCTACGGCATGACGGGAGGCCAGATGGCGCCCACCACGCTGATGGGCCAGGTGACCACGACCTCCCCCTATGGACGCACCCCCGAGATCAACGGCTATCCGCTCAACATCTGCGAGATGCTTTCCGGTCTTGAGGGCCCATCCTATTTGGAGCGGGTGAGCGTGCACAACGCCCAAAATGTGATCAAAGCCAAAAAAGCCATCAAGAAGGCATTTCAGAACCAGTTGGAGAATAAAGGATTTAGTATGGTGGAAGTTTTGTCCACCTGTCCCACCAACTGGGGCAGAACGCCGGTGGAAGCGCTGAAGTGGCTGGAGGAGAACATGATTCCCTATTATCCCCTCGGCGTATTCAAGGATGAGACCAAGGAGGTGGAAAGCCGTGCTTGAGCAGGTTTTACTCGCCGGATTCGGCGGTCAGGGCGTGCTGTCCATGGGACAGTTCCTCGCCAGCGCCGCCCTGGTGGAAGAAAAGAACGTGAGCTGGCTGCCCTCCTACGGCCCGGAAATGCGGGGCGGCACGGCGAACTGTCAGGTGATCGTATCCGACAAACCCATCGCGTCCCCTATCATCAGCCGGCCGAGCACCCTCATCGTGATGAACCGCCCGTCCCTGGATAAGTTCGTGGATCAGCTGATGCCCGGCGGACTCATTCTCATCAATTCCTCCCTCATCGATGCTCCGGTGACCCGCACCGATGTTGAAATCGTGAAGGTGGACACCCATGAGCTGGCCGTGGAAGCGGGCAATGCCAAGGCCGCTAACATGGTCATGCTGGGCGCCTATTTGAAGCTGCGAAAGACCGTGGAGCCGGACGCGGTGGTCACCTGCATGCAGGAAAAATTCACCGGCCGCAAGGCCAAGCTGGTGGACGTCAACAAAAAGGCGCTGGAGCTTGGCATGGAGGCGGTAAAATAGACTTCCTTTGGCAATGCTAACAAGGGAAAGGAGTGGACCTAATGGATGCTGCGGTAGCTAGTTTTTTCATGTCTTTGAGCTGGGGGGCCATCGTTTGCCTGGGCCTTGGACTGGTCTTTGTGATCATCGAGATGTTCGTGCCGGGCTTCGGCTTTTTCGGGATCACCGGAGGCGCGCTGCTCCTGCTTGGTATTTTCCTGGCCGCCCGCAACGTTACCGAGGGCCTCATTCTGACCCTCATCATTGCGCTCGTTCTCGGCATCGCGCTGGTGATCATTCTCCAGTTCATGTCCAAGGGCAATTTTAAGAAACTGCCCATCATTCTTAACAGCTCCACCAGCAAGGAGGAAGGCTATATTGCGGTGGAGGATCTGAAGGATCTGCTGGGCCAGGAGGGCGAGGCCCTGACCGATCTCCGGCCCGCCGGCGCCGCCGATTTTGACGGCATGCGCATGGATGTGGTCAGCGACGGAGAATATATTCTCAAGGGGCAGAAGGTCCGGGTCGCGTCGGTGGAAGGCCGCCGCGTTTTGGTCAAGCCCGTGAAGGATGCCGGCCGGGAGGCCGAGGCATCAAAGTCAACCGAACCAAACGGGGATTCCGTTTGAATATTGTTTAAAGGGGTGTAGACATGGATCCATTGATTCTGACGGGTATCATTGTCGTACTGGTCATCCTGTTCCTGATCCTGTTCTTTACGTTCATTCCGATCGGGCTGTGGATTTCCGCCATTGCGGCCGGTGTCCGGGTGGGCCTGTTCACGCTGGTGGGTATGCGTATCCGCCGTGTGGTGCCTTCCCGCATCGTCAATCCCATGATCAAGGCGGTAAAGGCCGGTCTTGACGTGGCCATCAACAAACTGGAGGCCCATTACCTGGCCGGCGGCAATGTGGACCGGGTGATCAATGCCCTGATCGCGGCCCAGCGCGCCGACATTCCCCTAGTGTTCGAGCGGGCGGCCGCCATCGACCTTGCGGGCCGCGACGTGCTGCAGGCCGTGCAGATGAGCGTTAATCCCCGAGTCATTGAGACCCCCGTGGTTGCTGCCATCGCCAAGGACGGCATCGAGCTGAGAGCGAAGGCGCGGGTCACCGTGCGGGCCAACATCGACCGCCTGGTGGGCGGCGCCGGCGAGGAAACGGTCATCGCCCGTGTGGGCGAGGGCATCGTCACCACCGTGGGTTCGGCAGCCAGCCACAAGGCCGTGCTGGAGAATCCTGACCTCATCTCCCGCACCGTGCTGGCCAAGGGTCTGGATGCGGGCACCGCCTTTGAAATCCTCTCCATCGATATCGCCGACGTGGACGTGGGCCGCAACATTGGCGCCCAGCTGCAGATGGACCAGGCGGAGGCCGATAAGCGCATCGCCCAGGCGAAAGCCGAAGAGCGCCGCGCCATGGCCGTTGCCCGGGAGCAGGAAATGCAGGCGGCGGTTCAGGAGATGCGCGCCAAGGTTGTGGAAGCCGAGGCGGAAGTGCCCCGGGCTATGGCGGAAGCTTTCCGCAATGGACGGCTGGGCGTGATGGATTACTACAACATGCAAAATGTGGTGGCGGACACCAACATGCGGGATACCATTGCCAACAGCGGCAAGACGCCGCCCAAGGACGATTCTGCCCGGCCCACCCGCTGATGAAGCTGTGAAGGAGGATAACCATGGATGATATCGGCTCGCTAGTCGTATTTGCGATCATTGCCATCGTGGGCCTGGTTTCCTCTGCCAACAAGAAAGCGGCGAAGAAGGCGCAGGAGGCCCAAAAGGAAGCCCAAAAGCGGCCCGTGCGGAGGCCGGCCAATCCCTATCCGCCGAAGGCGGCAAATGCAAAGCCGAACCCCTATCCGCCCATGGGACCCCGTCCCGTGGACATGGGAGGGAGCCTCTCGCCGGATGATCCGGTCATGATGCCCGATGACGAGCATCTGGGCCGGGTGCCGACGGGCACGATGGGCGGCTCCATGCCAGCGTCGGTACCTCAGGGCCCGGGAACCATTCCCCAGGCTGCCGCCACCATTCCTCAGCAGCCCATGCGGCACCGCATGGCCTCCGCGGAGGAACAGCGGCGGGAGTACAAGCGGGCGGAGATCCTGGAGACGATGAAGAACGCCGGGGAGACGGAAGGGACCTCCAAGGACGCCCAGGTGGAGCTGAAGCGGCGGTTGGCCGCCAAGCACCGCCGGGAGGAAGCCTTGAAGACTCAGACGGCGGCGGTTTCCTCCAAGGTGGAACAGAAGGTGGAAAGTGCGCTGCGTCAGCGGCGGTCCCTCACGGACTGGGATACCGAGGATCTGAGACGGGCCGTGGTCTGGTCGGAAATTTTGGGTGAGCCCAGATCTCGGCGGATGGGCAGAAGAGCTTAGAGAAAAAAACCGGAGGGAGGCGTCGCCCCGCTTCGGTTTTTTTATTGGAGGGATTCGTTTGAGCAATCGGCGAGGGAGAAAACAAAAAAAGAATCTGTCCATGTCCGCTACCGCGGCTTTTGCGGTGATTCTGCTGGCGGCGGCGGTGTTTTTGGTGGGCGCGGGTCTGGGCTGGTGGAGCGAAAAAGCGGTGAGCGCCTCCGCCTTCCCCGACGACGCGGACCGGCTGGGGGAGAAGGGGATGAGCGTGCACATGCTGGACGTGGGCCAGGGCGACAGCCTTATGGTGGCCTCGAAGGGCGAGGTGATGCTGGTGGACGCCGGCACCAACGAATCGGGCGGCACGGTTTGCGATTATCTCGGGAGGAACGGCGTGACGCGGCTGAATCTGGCGGTGGGCACCCATCCCCATGAGGACCACATCGGCGGGCTGGACACGGTGCTGGAAAACTTCCCGGTGGACGAGATGTGGATGCCGGACCGGGTGAGCGACAGCAAGACCTACAAAGAGGTGCTGGAGGCGGCAAACGCCAGGGGAATCCCCCGGCGCATGCCGCAGGTGGGCGAAGTAAGGCCCCTGGGCGGAGCGGAGATCACCGTGCTGGGGCCCGTGCACCAGGATTACGAGTCCACCAACGATGTGAGTCTGGTGATGACGGCGAGGTATGGCGGCTTCGGCATGCTCCTCACTGGGGATGCGGAAAGGAAGGCCCTGAAGGATATTCTGGACAGCGCGAATCGAAAGAGCCTCCTATGCCAGGTGCTCAAGGTGGGGCACCACGGGAGCAGCACCTCCACCTTTCCCGAGCTTCTTGACGCCGTGGGACCGGAGGTGGCGCTCATCTCCCTGGGAGCGGGGAACAGCTATGGGCATCCCCATGAGGAGGTTCTGGACGCCTTGATGGGCCGGAAGGTGGCGGTGTACCGCACCGATCTCATGGGCAGCATGATGGTGGAGACCGATGGTGAAACCTACAGGGTCTATGTGGAGGAACAGGCAAATGAAAACGAGCTGGAACCGGCAGCTTAGGAGGAATGGACATGATTAGAGACCGCGAAGGACGGACGCTGGAAGAATTTCTGGCGGCCTATGATCCTAAGAAATATGATCAGCCCAGCATCACCGTGGATATGGTGGTGTTCATGCCCAGGAATGAGCGGCTGACGGTTCTTATCATCAAGCGGGGCAACCACCCCTTTCTGGGGGAATGGGCGCTGCCCGGAGGCTTCATGAATATGGATGAGACGCTGGAGGAAGCGGCGGCACGGGAGCTGGTGGAGGAGACGGGCGTCACGGACGCGGCGCTTCATCCTCTGGGCTGGTTCGACAGCGTGCATCGGGACCCCCGGGGCCGGATTGTGACCGGCGCTTTCTGGGCGGTGGTCCCGGAGGGATGCCGGGTTGCGCCCGGCGATGACGCCGCGGCGGCCATGTTCGTGCCGGTGGGACTGGTGGAGCTGACCGCGGGCTACCGGGTGGTTGCCCATACGAAGGAAGGCCCGGTGAAGGCCAGCGCCGTATGGCAGGAAAGACCGGTCCATAACGGTATCCACAGGCGGCTGGTGCAGGGGGGTAAGAGCGGCTTCGGCGCCGATCACGGGCTTATCCTGATCCAGGCCATGCTGGCTCTTCGGGAAGCCTCCTACGGCGTGGGCGTGATGGAGGCGCTGCCCGATGACTACACCAGCGAGGACGTAAAGCGCATGCGGGAGATCCTGAGGGGCCGTCCTTGAGGAAGTGGGGGAAGCGGGCCTTTTGGACCGGCACTGCTTTGGCCTGCCTTGCCGTCCTTTATTTTGGCGGCCAGGCGCTGCTGGGCCTTGGAGGTTCCGCGTTCCGCCCCTGGGTGAGCACGGCGGTGATCGGCCTTGGGGTGCTTTTGGGATGCGTTTTTTTGGTCATGCTCATCGTTCTCACGGTGAAACTCGTCCTTGAGCCCCTGGGCAGGGGCGGCTGGCGGACCGTGCAGCGCATCGTTGGACCGCTGGCGGCGGCAGGCCTGCTCTGGATGATGATTTTTGCAGGGAGAGCGGGGCTTTTGGGCCTCGTGTTTTCCATAAAGCCCGAGCATGTCATGGACCGTGACGGCGCCCGGATGGTGGCGGTGGTGAACAGCTTTCTTGAGGTGACGGTGAACTACCATGCCTATCAGAATTTCCTGACCATGGGCAAGGATGTTCTGATCTATGAGGACTATGGCAATGGCGGGTATGATCCCTTCGAGGAAGGGCGGGACGCCCAGCCGCTCCGCACCCTGCCCTAGCCCTGTTTCCCGGCCAGCGCCCTTTGCAGCAGGGGAAGGATCAAACTGGCCGCCGCGCCGCCGATGAGGGCCGTGGCCAGCTGGGGAAGGGAAAACATGTGGGAGACCGCTGCGGCCTGCTGTCCGTTCAGCTGAAGCAGGAAGGGAATGGCCACCTTCACGATGCCCCCGTACAGCACGAGGAATTTGGCGCAGGCGGCGGCAGCGGTGGCCAGAATGGGCCCTCTGGCGCCGCTCAGCCGGCCGAGGAAATGCCAAAGGAGGACCAGCACAACGTTGCCTGCGATGATGAAGGGTATGAGGCTCCAAAAGGGCCCGATTCCCAAAAGCTTGGCCAGGATGGGCGAGAGCACGGCGACGGACAGACCGGAGGCGGGTCCGCAGACCATCACCGAAACGATGAGCAGCAGATTGACCACCGATCCGGTGACAAGGGTGTTTCCAAAGGATGCGGTCAGGGCCTGAAGCACCACCAGCAGGGCGAGAAATACGGCGGTGCGGGTGATCCAGCGGATTCGGCTTTGATTTTTCATGGGGATACACTCCTTTAATTTCGATTGTGTGTACCATTATAATCGAAGGGGCGGGATATTCTTGTTGCCGCGGCAACGGAAAGGAGCGTTCCATGGGGAAACTGCAAAGGGCCGGGCTATTTGCGGGACTGGAGGAGGGGGCATGCCGGGAACTTCTTCAGTGCCTGGGAGCCCGAACCGCCCATTACGGCAAGGGCGAATTCATCATCACCGAAGGCGATGAACCCGCGGAATTCGGGGTTCTTCTTTCCGGCCGTGCACGGGCGGTGAAATGGGATCCGTCGGGCCGGCTCATCATTTTAACCTTGCTGGAACGGGGAAGCGAGCTGGGCGTCATGCTGGCCGCCAGCGGCGGCCGGCGCAGTCCGGTGACCGTGGTGGCCGAGGAGGATGCATCGGCGGTGTGGATCGCCTGCGAGCGGCTGCTCAGCCGCTGCGAAAAGGCCTGCCGGAGCCACGAACAGCTGTTGAGAAACTATATCAGGGCTGTGGCGGAAAAGGGGCTGGTGCTTCACGAGAGGATTGACTGCCTGCTTCGGCCCACCCTGCGGGAGAAAATCATGGCCTATCTGACGCGCATGGCCGGGGAGCGGGGGAGAAAATTCACCCTGCCGCTGAACCGCAACGCCATGGCCGAATATCTGAACGTGGACCGAAGCGCCCTGTCCCGGGAACTGTCCCGCATGGCCAAGGATGGTATGATTAAATATCATAGAAATGACTTTGAATTGCTGTAAAAAAGACGGTGCAGCGAGGAGCCGCACCGTCCTTTTCGGATTTATTCGGGCAGAGCGTTTTTATCGATGATGTCCAGAACGCTGGAAAGAGCGTTGCGGTAGCCTTCCCGGCGCATGGCCTCAATGTACTTTCCGCGGTTCTCGAAGAGGTCCGCCGTGGCCGTGTAAAGGGTGTCCTCATCGAGCTCCTCCTGGGGCAGTACCTTGGAGAAGCCTCGCTTTTCAAAGGAGCGGGCGTTCAGGAGCTGATCGCCGCGGCTGGCCGAAAGGGGCAGCGGAATGAGCAGGTTCGGCTTTTGCAGGGCGAGCAGCTCAAAGATGCTGTTGGAGCCCGCCCGGGACACGAAAAGGTCCGCCGCCGCGAAAAGATCGGGCAGGCTTTCATCGGCGTACTCCAGCTGCCGATAGCCCGCCTCCCCCTCCATCTGAGGATTGAGGTGGCCCCTGCCGCACAGGTGAACCACATCAAAACGGATTTTGAGCCGCTTGAAGCTCTCCCACACCGCCTCGTTGATGGCCTGGGCCCCGAGGGATCCGCCCATCACCAGCATGACCGGCTTTTGACCGTTAAAACCAAGAAGCTCAAGACCGCGGCGCCGGTTCCCGGAGAAGACCTTCTCCCGAAGCAGCGCCCCGGTGTAGACCGCGTTTTCCCGGCCTTCCGCCGTTTCCGGGAAGGTGGTGCACAGCACCTTGGCGTAGGGCTGGGCGATCTTGTTGGCAAGCCCGGGCGTGTAGTCCGATTCATGGGCCACGATGGGCACCTTGCGGCTGGCGGCCGCCAGCACCACCGGGACCGCCACGTAGCCGCCCTTGGAAAAGACCACGTGGGGCCGAAGCTCCTTTAGGAGCCTGCGGGCCTGCCCGAGGCCCTGAATCACCCGGAAGGGATCGGACAGATTTTTGAGAGATTTGTAGCGGCGCAGTTTGCCCGAGGCAATGGGATGGTAGAGGATATCCGGTTCGTCGGCCAGGAGGGAGCGCTCCACGCCGTCCACGGAACCGATGTAGTGGACCTCGTAGCCCCTTTCAAGAAGTCCCGGCACAAGGGCCAGATTGGGGGTCACGTGGCCCGCCGAACCGCCGCCCGTCAATACAATTCGCTTCATGCTTACCTACCCTGTTTCTCGATGTCGCAGATGAGATCCACCCGCCGCTGATGCCGTCCGCCCTCGTAGCCGGCGTCCAGGAATGCGTCCACGATGAGCTTGGCCAGCTCCGTGCCCAGCACCCGGCCGCCCAGGCAAAGAACGTTGGCGTCGTTGTGCATCCGGGTCATTTTGGCACTGTAGGGCTCGGTGCACACCGCCGCCCGGACGCCCCGCACCTTGTTGGCCGCCATGGACATGCCGATGCCCGTGCCACAAAACAGGAATCCAAACCTGGCCTCGCCGTCCGCAACGGCATGGGCGGCCTTTCGGGCCGCGTCGGGATAATCCTTGAATTCACCGGCATCGGTGAGCGCATAGCCCTTTCCCATAAGATATTCATAGATGGCTTTCTTTAGATCGGTGCCCGCGGAATCGGACGCGAAAATCAGTTTCATGGATCAATCTCCTCCAAAATTTTTAAAACTCGATGCCCTTTCGGGCGGGGGTGCCCTTGTCAAAAGGATGTTTCACGCATTCCACCCTGGAGGCGTAGTCAGCGATTTTTAGGAGCTGCGGCGTGGGCTTTCGGCCGGTGAGCACCACTTCGAGGCCCGGGAGCCTGTCCGCAAGAGCCGAAACCACCTCGTTCTCCGAAAGAATGCCCAGCTCCAAAGCGCCCAGCGCTTCATCCAGGATCAAAAGATCCGCGCCGTCCGCCTTCATGACGGAAACGGCCCGTTCCCAAAGGACCCGCTGAGAGGCCGTGTAGGCGGTCCGCTCATCCTCATTCATTTGAAAGACGAACTTTTGGGTGCTCTCGTCCCGAAGCAGGGTGCAGCGGGGCGCATTCTTCATAAAAAGCGCCTCTCCCGAGGGCGTACCCTTCAAAAATTGGCAGATGGAAACCGTCATGTCCCGCCCGAGGGCCCGGACGGCCAGACCGAAAGCGGCGGTGGTTTTACCTTTTCCCTCACCGAAATACAGGTGTATTTTGCCCTCCATAGCCGCTTCTGCCTCCATTTCCGCCAAGTTCGCAACAACATTGTAGTATAGTTTTCCCTGAACGGCAAGGGATAAAAGCTTGCCTTCCCGGTCAGGCTTTTTTATAATCAAAGGAAAGGGGGAATGATCGTGGCGTATACCGCGTTGTACCGGGCCTATCGTCCGGCACGGTTTGAGGATATGGTGGGGCAGGAGGCCGTGGTGGCCACGCTGAAAAATCAGGTGGCCTCCGGAAGGATCGCCCACGCCTATCTTTTTTGTGGCAGCCGGGGCACGGGCAAAACGTCGGCCGCCAAGATCCTGGCCCGTGCGGTGAATTGCGAGCATCCTGAAGAGGCGCCCTGCGGACACTGCGGTGTGTGCGAGAGAAGCGGGGACGAGGGATTCATCGATATTCTGGAGATCGACGCCGCCTCCAACAACGGCGTGGAGGAGATCCGGGATCTCCGGGAGAAGGTCAAGTATCCGCCGGCCTACGGCCGCTACAAGGTTTATATCATCGACGAGGTGCACATGCTCTCGACCGGCGCCTTCAACGCCCTTTTAAAGACGCTGGAGGAGCCGCCCGCCCATGTGGTGTTCATTCTGGCCACCACCGAGCCCTCCCGTCTTCCGGCCACGGTGCTCTCAAGATGCCAGCGCTTTGACTTCCGCCGCCTGGATACGGCCACCCTCACGGGGCTTCTCCGGGATGTGGTGGGCAGAGCCGGCGGCAATGCCGATGAGAAGGCGCTCATGCTCATCGCCCGCATGGCCAAGGGCGGGGCGCGGGACGCCCTGTCCATCGCCGATATGGCGCTTTCCTATGGGGAGCGCATCACCGAAGCCACGGTGCGGGATATTTTGGGCATGCCCGAGGAGGAGCGGATGGCCGAGATGGCCGAAGCCGTGCTGGAGGGGGACTCCTCCGCCATTTTGGAGGGCGTGCGGGAGGTTTACACCCGGGGTCAGGACCTCGCGGTCTTTGCCGCGGCGCTGGCCGGGTACTTTCGGGATCTTCTCGCAATCCGGTCGGTAAAAAATCCGGCGGATGTGGTGGACGCTTCCCCGGAGGAGCTGGAAAGGATGGGCGGGCTTGCCGCAAAGTACGGCAGGGACGAGCTGTTCTATGCCGCCAGCCGTCTGGCCAAAGTGGAGAGCGAGATGAAGTGGAGCGACCAGGGCCGCTACATTCTGGAGCTGGCCCTGATGGAGGCGGCCCGTCCGGAGACGGATGAGCGGGCGGCCCTTATGGCAAGGCTGGAGAAGCTGGAGCGCCGGGTGGCGGAAGGAGTGCCGGGGCCGAGGGCGGACCTTCCGCCTGCGGCGGCCCCGGCGGCTGACAGCCCGCCTTGGGAGATGTCTGAAGCGGCGCCTGAAACATTGCCCGCAGCGCCGCCCGCCCAGCCCTCCGAGGCGCCTGAGAGCTCTCCGCCCGAGCCCGGGCCGGAACCGGCCGGCGCACCGGCGGGGCATTTCAGCGGGGATGCGGCGGCGGCCTGGCAGAAGGTGCTGAAGGTGGTCAAGCGGGAGCGGATCGCCCTTTATACGCTCATCAAGAGCGGCGTCGCCCAGGAGGTCCAGGACCAGGTGCTCTTTGTGGGCTTTGAGGCTTCGCCGGCCAACCAGCTCTACCAGGGCCAAATGGAGAAGGCCAACAATCGGGATTACCTGGATGAGGTGGCCGCCCGGGCGCTGGGGGAAGGCTGGAAGATTCGAAGCCGCAGGCTGAAACCGGCGGACGAACCTCTCTTTCCCGCCGCCCAGGCCTTTTTTGGGGAGATGACGGAAAGAGAGGAAAATCCCTCTTAAAGATCGAATAGGATAGGCAGGAAATTGAAGGAGGCAGACGATGGCAAAGAAATTCCAGGGCTTTGGCGGCGGCGCAAACATGCAGCAGATGATCCGCCAGGCTCAGAAGATGCAGCAGGAGATGGCCCGGGTGACGGAGGAACTGGAGAACCTGGAGGTCAGCGCTTCCGCCGGCGGCGGGATGGTCACCGCCACGGTGAGCGGCAAGAAGGAGCTCAAAGCCCTCGAAATCAATCCTGAGGCCGTGGATCCCGACGATGTGGAAATGCTCCAGGACCTGGTGATCGCGGCTGTGAACGAAGCCATGCGCCAGGTGGACGAGAAGAGCCAGCAGGAGATGGGCAAGGTCACCGGCGGCATGAACCTGCCCGGCATGTTTTAAATGGCGGCCATTGCGCCGCTGGAACGGCTGGTCAACGCCCTTTCCAGGCTTCCCGGCATCGGCAGCAAAACCGCCCAGCGCCTGGCCTACCATGTGGTGGCCCAGGACGAGGCCTGGGTCCGGGAGCTTGCGGAGAGCATCTATAACGCTAAAAAGAAGACGGCACCCTGTCCCGTATGCGGGGCCCTGTCCGAGGTGGGCATGCCCTGTGCGCTGTGCGAGGACCCCCGCCGCCGCCGGGATATCCTGCTGGTGGTGGAGAATATGCGGGACGTGGTGGCCATGGAACGGGCCCGGGACTACAACGGGCTCTATCACGTGCTGGGCGGCGTCCTCTCGCCCATGGAAGGGATTGGCCCGGACAGCCTTCGTTTCGGTGAGCTGATGGACCGCCTGAAGGACGGCGAGATCAAGGAAGTGGTGCTGGCCACCGATCCCGATGTGGAGGGGGAGGCCACCGCCGCCTATATCGGCCAGCTTTTGAGGCCTCTCGGGGTGAAGGTGACCCGCATTGCCCACGGCGTGCCGGTGGGCGGCGAACTGGAGTACACGGATGAGCTGACGCTGAACCAGGCCTTCCGCGGAAGGCGGGAACTGTAAATCGCCGTGTAGGTTTAAATAGGCCTTCTTTGGATAGACTAAGAACATCATTCCAAAGGAGGTTTGAATCGGATGAAATGGTGGGAACGGGAAGCGCGGGAGGAAACCTCCTACCGCGAACTGGTTTATGAGGCCTGGGCCGACTGGCAGGCGGCCATGAACTATTTTGAAACGGTGAAGGACCCCGAGCTGGTGGATTTTGCGATTTACGACCTGGAAGCGGCGCGCAGAAAGTATATGTATATGCTGGGCCAGGTGCGAAAGGATGAGGCGGGCAAGGCCGTACCTCTTGCCGTACCCGAGGCGCCGGCCGCAGAGGCGGTCAGCGCGGGAAGTCAGCAGGCATAATTTTGTCCCTTCATCATAAATTGGATTGAGGGGGGATAAGCATGGGCCTGAACGTGGACTGGGGTGTGGTGCTCGCCTTTGCGGGCGGCCTTGTTTTGCTCTACATCCTGGGCAAGATCTTTGTAAAGCCGGCTCGGTTCATCTTGAAATTTATCCTGAACGGGGTGGCCGGCGGCGTGCTTCTATGGCTGATCAACCTGATCGGCAACCAGTACGGCTTCAGCATCGTGATCAATCCCATCACGGCCCTCATTGCGGGGTTTCTGGGCATCCCCGGCGTGATACTGCTTTTGCTGCTGGGACCTATTCTGAACATCTGAAAAATAACGCGGATTTATTTCCGCGTTTTTTTATACCCGGTCAAGTTATGGTATAATGGGTAAAAATGACCCGGAGGGATGGACATGCTGGTATCCTGGAAACAGCTGATGGAGGACGTGGAGAGGTGCGAAGCCTGCGGGCTGTGCAGAACCCGCACCCATGTGGTGCCCGGCGGCGGCGACGTCCACAGCCCGCTCATGTTCGTGGGCGAGGGCCCCGGCGCCGAGGAGGACAGGCAGGGGCTGCCCTTCGTGGGTCCGGCCGGCAAACTGCTCGACAAGATGATCGAGGCCATCGGCGTCAGGCGTCAGGACGTCTACGTTGCCAATGTGGTCAAGTGCCGCCCGCCGGGCAACCGCAATCCCACCGATGAGGAGGCGGCGGCCTGTCTCCCCTTTTTGCGGCAGCAGGTGGCGCTGATCCAGCCCCGGGTCATCGTGTGTCTTGGGTCGGTGGCGGCCCGCCATCTCATCTCCCCCGATCTTCGGATCTCCCGGGACCGGGGCGAGTGGGTGGTGCGGAAGAACTATTTCTTCATGCCCACCTATCATCCCGCCGCCCTGCTCCGGAACCCGGAATGGAAGAAGGATTCCTGGAAGGACTTCAAATCCATTCGGGACATGCTCCGGGATATGGACGAGCCTTTGTTTCGAGGTTGATTGATGCAGATCATTGAGATTTTGGCCCTCTTGGCGGGGGGCCTTGTGGTGGGCGTGACCGCGGCCTACGGCGTGATGTGGCTGAAAAAGCCCGCCGAGCTGCCGCTGGAGGAACCCGCCATGGCCTTTTCAAAGCGGGATGGCCGGGTGGCCCTGCTGGCGCTGGGGACCCGGCTTCTTCTGCTCGTTCTGGGCGCGCTGACCTACTGCCTTTTGGTGGAGCCGGACAGTCTTCGGAACATCTTCAGCATCTGGGACGCCACCCACTACATTGAGCTGGCCCGGGACGGCTATCCCATCGTGGGGGACGGAGCCGTGCGCATCGCTTTTTACCCCTTCTATCCCATGGTGGTCCGGGCCTTCTCCGTCTTTACGCTGGGGGACACCTTCTGGTCGGCCATGCTGGTCTCCAACCTGGCCTACATGGCCAGCTGCGTGCTCTTTGACCGGCTCATCCGCATGGAGGGGGAAAGGAGCCTTTGGCAGACCCTCTTTTTTGTGTGCGTGCCCTTCTCCTTCTTTTTTGCACTGCCTTTTTCCGAGGGGCTGTTTGTGGCGATGATTCTTGGAATCTGCTATCTGCTGCGCCGGGGCAGATACGGCTGGGCGGGGGTGCTGGGCATGCTGGCCGCGCTGACAAAAAACCAGGGCGTGGTGGTGGCGGCGCTTTTCGCGGCGGAAGCGCTGTATATGTTCTGTCAGGGGGATAAAAAGCGCGCCCTTCGGATCGCTTTGTCCGCACTGTGGGTGGTGGGCGGTTTTGTGCTCTACCTTGGCTTTAACACCGTGCTCTTTGGCGACCCCCTTCACTTTTTGGATGTGCAGCAGGACAAGTGGAGCCACACCTTCCAGCCCTTCTGGCATGTGGTGGGGGAATGCTTTGAATACGGCAAAGATCTGGCCACGGCCGAGGATTTCATGATCTGGATACCGGAGACGGTGGGATTCTTCCTGTTCGCGGGGCTGGTGGTCCTGGCGGCGGTGAAAAAGGTGCGGCCCACCTATGTGATCTTCTCCGCAGCTATCCTTTGGGTGGCCTATTCACCGTCCTTCCTGCTTTCCGGCCTTCGGTACATGCTGCCGGCCTTCGCCATGCCCATGGCTCTCGGGAGGCTGGAGGGCCGCACGAGAACGGTGCTTCTTGCGGCATCGGCGGTGTTACTTTTGTTCGTGAACGGGTTATACTGTTATCGTACGCTGATATTTTAGGAGGTAGCCGATGAACAAGGAGCGGGAGATGAAGTCCGCCGTAAAGAAGTTTGAAACCACCGTGAACACGGTGTATGAGAACGGCAAAATTCTGGTCATGGGAGAAGGCGGCCTGGACAGCCCGGTGATGCTGGTGGGCGAGGCGCCGGGGGAACAGGAGACCATGCAGAAACGGCCCTTTGTGGGCAAGGCAGGAAAGAATCTGGACAGCTTCCTTCACGAGACCGGCCTCAGCCGGGACAGACTGTATATCACCAATACGGTGAAGTTCCGGCCCACCCGGGTGAACGAAAAGACGGCCCGAGTGTCCAACCGTCCGCCAAGCCGGGAGGAGATCGCCCTTTGCCTGCCCTTCCTCCGGGAGGAGATGCGGATCGTGGCGCCGAAGGTGGTGGTGACGTTGGGCAACGTGGCCTTAAGGGCCGTATCGGGGAACCCCAAGGCCACCATCGGAACGCTTCACGGCGCCATGATGCCCGGTGCGCCGGTGGAGCTTTTCGCCCTGTATCATCCGGCCAGCGTGATCTACAACCGCTCCCTGGCTGAAACGTACATGGAGGACCTGCGGGCGCTGCGAAGGGCGCTGGACCAAGTATTGGACTAGATAACAAAAAAGGACCCGGCTTTAGGCCGGGTCCTTTGTGCGTCACAGAGCGCGGGTGAGGATGAAGCCGCCGGCGTTATCACCGGACAGCGCCGTTTTGGCGGGAAGGTCGTACACGCCGGGGGCGAGACGGGTGATCTCATAGACCCGGCCGTCCTGGCGGTGAACCAGTCCGCCGGCATGGGAGAGATGTTCCACATATTCCTCCAAAGTCCAGCCATATTCGGCCAAGATCGCGGCATGGGGCCGACCCACATACCGGAAGTGCCAGGGCTCATGGGCGATGGCGGTGATGGGCTCCTTGCCGGCGGGATAGCGGAGGGTGAAGCCATAGCGGGGCGCCAGTTCGGAAAAGCGCAGGCAGGGCCCCTCCCCGGGAAAGTGAGGGCACAGAGGATCGATCACCGGGAGGTTCTGTCCCACATCCAGGGCCAGGCCGGAGGCGTGCTCACTTTCGCCCGGCCGGGCTACGAACTGGGCGGTGAAGCCGGGACCGTTGGTGAGAAGCGAGTCCCGGTAAATCTTGTCCTGCTCCTTTTGGGAGCGATAGCCGCTCACCGGCACGATTTCGCCCTTGCCTGCGGCCGCCGCAAGCAGACGCCGAAAGGCCGCCGCCGCCCGCCGTTCCAGGAAGACCCGGGTTCGGGGCAGGGCGGGCACCAGGTCCACATAGGCTTCGGGCAGGGGATGGTCCCGGTTCACCAGGATCAGCGTCCCCTGATGGGTCATTTCAGCGGTTAGACGTACGCGCATAATTCCTCCTTATCCGGCTCATAGCCCAGTTCGCAGCAGCTGGTGAACAGCAGCTCCCCGCCCTCGCCCCGGAAGATATCGCTTCTTCGATAGAGCTTGTCCTGGTCCCGGTAGAGGCACACGTTCCGCTCCTCCACCCGCTGGGGCGGTTCGGGAAGTTCGCTCAGCAGAGCGACGGTGATATGGGTTTCATCGAAGGTGATGGCAAGCTGATAGGCGGTGTTCCACAGGTTTTTCAGCTTGAGGTCCAGCCAGCCCTCCTGAATGGTGGCGTCCACGCCCACCGGAATCGTCTTATCCGGCGGCGGAAAGTGCTCCACCGTGTGGCCGTGGCGTTCCACGATGGCGAAGGGCCCGTGGAGCATCACCCAGCAGATGAGGGTGGACAGCTGGCACAGGCCGCCGCCCCGCACGGGCACGATTTCCCCGTCCATGAGGCACAGCGCGTCCTTGTAGGCGCTCTCCCTCGCCTTTCGCACCGCCTGCCAGAAGGAGAACACCTCGCCCGGCCCGATCACCAGCCCATCCAGCGTGGCGGCGGCGATCTTGAGGTTGTCCACCTTGTTTCTTTGGTAGGTCATGTCAAATCCGCTCTCGGTGTTCAGCATCACCTGGCGGGCGCTGTAGACGCAATGGGGCAGGGGAGCCGCCCGGGTTTTGGCGTAGGCGTTGCCATCGAAGAACATCTTTATGTAAAAACAGCACTTTCTTTGCCAGCGGCGGAGAGGCAGCAGGAAGGGAAAGCGCTGGGTCAGTCTTTTTCTCATGGAATACGCTCCTTTTCAATCGCTGGCTTCATTCTAGCAGGGATGACGGCGCATGTTTTTAAGGGAACGGCACGAAAACCTTACGAATTTCTTAAAGCCAGAGCGCGGGTATTTCTCATCTGGTTTTTACGCAAGCTAATTGTATGATCATATTAGCCTGGACTAACTTCTGGTGATTTGAATATGGACAGCCGGGAAACCGGCGGAGAGGAGAAGAAAATGCACTGCACAACGAGGATAACCGACACCGTGGTGTGGGTGGGCGGCAGCGACCGGCGGCTGGCCCTGTTTGAAAACCTGTTTCCCGTGCCCCGGGGCGTCGCTTACAACGCCTATCTGATCATGGATGAAAAAACGGCCCTGGTGGACACAGTGGATGCGTCCATCACCGGACAGTTTATGGACAACGTGACGCACACGCTGGAGGGACGGCCGCTGGACTATCTGGTGGTCAACCATATGGAGCCGGACCACTGTGCCAATATCGAGGCGCTGATGCTCCGCTTCCCGAATCTCAAGGTGGTGGGCAACGTGAAAACGCTTGCCCTCATCGGCCAGTTCTACGATATGGAGCTCAAAGGGCGCACCCTCACCGTCAGCGAGGGGGAGGAACTGAGCCTTGGGAGCCGCACACTGCGCTTTTACTTTGCGCCCATGGTGCATTGGCCGGAGGTGATGATGACCTATGATACCCGGGAGAAAATCCTTTTCTCCGCCGATGCCTTTGGCAGCTTCGGCGCGCTCGGCGGCAATCTCTTCAATGATGAAGTGGATTTCGACCGGGACTGGCTGGCGGACGCCCGGCGCTACTACGGCAACATCGTGGGCAAGTACGGGCCGCAGGTGCAGGCGGCGCTGAAAAAGGTGGGCGGCCTGGAGATCCGCATGATCTGCCCCCTTCACGGCCCCGTCTGGCGCAGCAGCATTTCGTATCTTTTGGAAAAGTACAACCGCTGGAGCCTCTATCAGCCTGAGGAGCGGGCCGTGGCTGTTATGTACGGCTCCATGTACGGCAATACGGAGAACGCCGCACAGATTCTGGCCGCTGAGCTGGCGCAGCGCGGCGTTAAAAATACCGCCGTTTACGATGTGTCCGGCACCCACGTTTCCTATCTGATCGGCGAGGTGTTTCGCTGCAGCCATCTGGTGCTTGCGGCGCCCACCTACAACAACGGGATCTATCCGGCTATGCTGAATCTCCTCCATGATATGAAGGCCCTGAACCTGCAGAACCGCACCGTGGGCATCATTGAGAACGGTTCCTGGATGCCGGTGAGCGGCGCCAGGATGCGGGCGGTGCTGGAGGAAATGAAGGATATGTCCGTGCTGGAACCGGTGGTCACCCTCAAATCCTCGGTGAAGGAGGACTCACTGGGCCGGCTGAAGGCACTGGCGGATGCGCTGACGCAGTCTTTGACGGTGTAGAAAGGCATGCCGGCCGGAGCCAAGTGAACGGAGTGTCAGGGTGGCAGGGATCAGCAATCAAAGGTTCAGCAAGCCGCGCCTGGGCGCGGGGCGCTATTGGAGGCGCTCCTACTTTGCCGAGCGGGGATTTGGGACGGCGGCCTGTGAAAGCGGTGGAGCGGCGCTGGCGCTGCTGGCACAAAAGTCCTTTGTCTGCATGGTGCTGGACGTGATGATGCCCGGCATGGACGGCTACGCGGTGTGCCGGACGGTGCGGAAGAAGGCCGGCACGCCGGTGATCTTTTTGTCCCGCCTTGACCACTCGATGATAAGATCAAGGGACGGATGCCGGGCTGTATTCCAACTTTGTCTATCGGGGCGGCGGAGAGGCGTACCCGATGTATGTCTCGGAGTATGAAAAAGCAGGCCCCGCGAGCATCGAGCGCTGCAGTTCCCGCGTCTCTACGGCGAAAGTTTGGGAATATGACGGCCTGACGGTTGACGGCGGCCAAAAGTAAATATCCGCGGACCGGAAACACGGCCGACCCGCTGCCCTTCCTGCTGCTGACAGCGGCCTCGCTGCTTGGCTGCATCGGTCTTGGAATTTATCGAAAGGGCGGTAAAAAGCGGCACGGATAGACCGACAAAGCGTTCAGAATAGGAAGAACCCGGACAGCTGAGGCTGCCCGGGTTCCTTTTCTTCTGCCGGCAGATGATTTGTGAAAATGCTTTGATCAGACGACCTGATAGACCCAGCCGTGGGGGTCCTCGATCTCACCGTACTGAATGCCCGTCAAGGTGTCATACATGCGGCTGGCCACCTCGCCCATTTTGCCGCCGTTGATCAGGTATTCCTTGTCCCTGTAGCCCAGCTTGCCCACGGGAGAGATGACCGCCGCCGTACCGGTGGCAAAGCTCTCCTGGAGCCGGCCCTTTTCCTGGGCCTCGATGAGCTCCTCAAGAAGGATGTGCTTCTCCTCCACCTTGATGCCCATATCCTTGGCCAGCTGAATGGTGGAATCCCGGGTGATACCGCTGAGGATGCTGCCGTTGAGCTTCGGGGTGACCAGAACGTCATCGATCATGAAGAAGATGTTGGAGGAGCCGACCTCCTCAATATAGCGCATCTCCACGCCGTCCAGCCACAGCACCTGGTCGTAGCCCGCCTTGTGGGCCTTCTCGCCGGCCAGGATGCTGCCCGCATAGTTGCCGGCGGTCTTGGCCGCTCCGGTGCCGCCGCGCACAGCCCGCACGTATTCGTCCTCCACGTAGATGGAGGTGGGCGCCAGGCCGTTGGCGTAGTAGGGGCCGGAGGGAGAACCGATGATGTAGAACAGGTAGGTCTGGCTGGTGGTTACGCCCAGCTTCTCATCGGTGGCGATGATATTGGGGCGAAGGTACAGGCTGGCGCCCTTCGTGCCGGGGACCCAGTCTTTGTCCGCCTTCACCAGCTCGGCGATGCCTTCCACCGCCGTTTCCACCGGGAAGTTGGGGATGCACATGCGCTCGGCCGAACGGTTGAGCCGCTCAAAGTTGTTGAAGGGGCGGAACAGGTTGACGCCGCCATCCTTGCGGCGGTACGCTTTCATGCCCTCGAAAATCTCCTGACCATAATGGAGCACGGACATGGCCGGGCTGACCAGCATGGGGCCAAAGGGCTCAATGCGCGGATCGTGCCAGGCTCCCTCGCTGTAGTTCCATTTGAACATGTGGTCCGAGTAGATCTTGCCAAATCCCAGCTTGGATTCATCGGTGGGCTTGGGCTTGGGCGCAGTGGTGAGCGTCTTTTGAATGGCCATGATACTTCCTCCTTGCCTGATTCACTTACATTTTTCCTTAATTCTATCCCCCCGCCCAGGCACTGTCAAACAAAAAAATCCCCTCAGCCGCGGTACGCGGGAGGGGGAGGAGAGGGAGGATAGATCCAAAACGGATCAATTGATGGGATGGGGAACCGAACACGTTATCCGATCCAACATCCAACCCTATAATATTACGGAAATATTACATTGTCAATACCTTTATTAAATAAAGTTAAGATTTTATGAAAAAACTGAGGATTCGACAGCTGTCGATCCATGGACTCAGAGTTGACAAAGGGCGGGCGGATTGATATAATGACGCCACAAATCAGTTGCGAATGAAGGGGAACGGCTGTCGAGGCGCCAAAAGAGAGAACGGTTCACTGGCTGAAAGACCGTTTGGCGGTCAAAGCGGTCTGCCCGCCCTGGACGCACCGGCGAGAGCCGGCGCAGCGCTGCGATAAAGCCAAAAGAGTGGGCCGAAAGGCCAAATAAGGTGGTACCGCGACACACATCGCCCTTATGGGGGATGTGTTTTTTATTTTGGAAAGGATGATGGATATGGCCAAGAAGGAGCAGTTTGTCAGTCACATCACGCCCCGCAGCGAGGATTTCTCCCGCTGGTACACGGACGTGATTTTGCAGACCCAGATGGTGGACTACGGCCCGGTGAAGGGCACCATGGTGATACGCCCCTATGGCTATGGGGTATGGGAGCTCATCCAAAAGGAGCTGGACGCCCGCTTCAAGAGCGTGGGCGTGGAAAACGCCTATTTTCCCATGCTCATCCCGGAGAGCTTTCTGCAGCGGGAAGCGGAGCATGTGGAGGGCTTTGCGCCGGAGGTTGCGCTGGTGACCTATGCCGGCGGGGAGAACCTTGCGGAGCGCCTGGTGGTGCGCCCCACCTCCGAGACCATGATTTGTGAGATGTTCTCCCGGTGGGTGCAGTCCTGGCGGGATCTGCCCATGAAGGTGAACCAGTGGTGCAACGTGGTGCGCTGGGAGAAAAGCACCCGGCCCTTCCTCCGGACCAGCGAGTTCCTCTGGCAGGAGGGCCACACCATCCATGAAACGGCGGAGGGCGCCGAGGAGGATGCCCTCAAAATGCTGGAAATCTACCGCGAGCTGGCGGAGGATGTGTGCGCCATGCCGGTGTTCGTGGGACAAAAGAGCGAGAGCGAAAAGTTTGCCGGCGCCCAGTCCACCTATTCCATGGAGGCCATGATGCAGGACGGCAAGGCCCTGCAGGCGGGGACCACCCACAATCTGGGCCAGCATTTCGCCAAGGTGTTCAATATCCAGTACCTGAGCAAGGACGGCCAGCTGGAGTATGTCCATCAGACCAGCTGGGGCGTTTCCACCCGGCTCATCGGCGGTATCGTGATGACCCACGGCGACGAGCGGGGGCTCGCCCTGCCGCCCAAGGTGGCGCCCATTCAGGTGGTGATTCTGCCCATCGCCATGCACAAGGAAGGCGTGCTGGAGGAGGCGCGGAAGCTGGAGGACCGGCTGCGGAAGGCCGGTATCCGGGTGAAGCTGGATGACCGGGAGCAGAGCGCCGGCTGGAAGTTCAACGAGTGGGAGATGAAGGGCGTGCCCCTGCGCCTCGAGATCGGTCCCCGGGATCTGGAGAACGGCCAGGCCACCGCGGTGCGGAGGGATACGCTGGAGAAGTTCACGCTGCCGCTGGAGGGACTGGAAAAGGCTGTGCTGGAGACCTTGGATAAGGTGCAGCAGGGCCTGTACGACCGGGCGAGGACGCGCCGGGATGAACGGATTTTCACGGTCACAAACCTGGAGGAAATGGTGGAGGCCGTGGATGTGAAGCAGGGCTTTGCCAAGGGCATGTGGTGCGGAGACGCCGCCTGCGAGGCGGAGCTCAAGGCCAAAACGGGCATCACCACCCGAAACATGCCCTTCGAGCAGGAGCATCTGGGGGATGTATGCTGCCACTGCGGCAAGCCCGCCACCCGCCTGATGTACTTTGGGAAACAGTATTGATGAAAAGGGCCGGAAATCAACATTTCCGGCCCTTTTTTCAAGATAATTTTTGTGCTTTTTCCCCACAAAAGATACTTTACAAAACCAAAAGAACATGGTATTATAACTCTCGTCCCCGAAATGTGGGGGATTAGCTCAGTTGGCTAGAGCGCTTGACTGGCAGTCAAGAGGTCAGGGGTTCAAGTCCCCTATTCTCCACCATTTGCGAAGCCCTTGTTAGCAGTAATTGCAGCAGGGGTTTTGTTTTTTTACCGGAAGGAGGATGGGATCATGAGAATTGCGGTCCATCCCTTTGCCAGCGGCAGCGATATGGAAAAAAATCTTAATGCCATTCGCCGGGCGGTTCAAAGGGCGGCGGCCCAAAAGGTAAGGCTGCTGGTCTTTCATGAGTGCGCCCTTTGCGGCTATCCGCCCCGGGAGACCAGCGTGGAGGCGCTTGACAGATCCGTCATCGCCGGCGCGCTGTCTCAGGTGGCGGGATTGGCCGGAGAATACGGACTTTATATTGCGGTGGGCAGCGTACGGTATGAAGGGGATAAAAGGTTCAACACTCTGCTTCTTTTTGATGACTGCGGCGATGAGGCGGGCTGTTATGATAAAACTGCTCTATGGGGCTGGGATGTGGAGAATTTTGCCCGCGGGCAAAATACTGGCGTATTCGAGATCGACGGAATCCCCGTGGGCTTTCGGATCTGTTTTGACGTCCGTTTCCCGGAGAGCTTTAGACAGCTTTATCAGCAAGGGGTGAAGCTGTGCTTTGTCAGTTTCTCCGACAGCGCGGACGCCCCGAATCCCGCAAGGTACGACATGCTGAAGTCCCATCTGGTCACCAGAGCGGCTGAGAATATCATGACGGTGGTGTCCACCAACACCGCCTCGGGATGTCCCACGGCGCCCACGATGGTGGTCACGGAGGACGGGAGCATTGCGAAGGAAGCGCCGGCGGGCCGCAGCGGTCTGATGATCTACGACTATACGGTTCCCGAACCCTCCTGGGGAACGGAGGGACGGCGGGTTAACAGCGATTATTTTTTAGATATCAAATGAGGGGGGCGGGAAGCCACCTTCTCTTTTTGCGCAAAATACATTACAATAAATATGGTAAGGAAAGGAGTGGATCGTGTATGGCAATTCAGCACAAGGTCAAAATTACGGTGCTGCGCAGGGAACTCTTCAAGGATTTACAGGAAACCTACCTGGCCAATCCCCAA
This sequence comes from Gehongia tenuis, assembly GCF_014384795.1. NCBI lineage: Bacteria > Bacillati > Bacillota > Clostridia > Christensenellales > Christensenellaceae > Gehongia > Gehongia tenuis. The sequence continues at coordinate 143,916 of NZ_JACRSR010000001.1, forward strand.
TCGGGAAAGTGCCCCTTCTTTGAGGAGGGTCAGGAATTCATGGTGACCCGGGAGAACTACAACCGTATGCTGGAAGGCAGATTCTGTGCCGAGGCCTGGGACTGCGTCAGCCGCTACATCTATGCGGCCTTGCAGGGCGGCTCCATCATGGAGGGCTGGACGGCGGATGAAAAGGTGATGATTGCATGCTGCAACGACGGCACCCGGCCGGTGATCTTCAAGCTGGAACGAATCGACGAGGAGGTATAGCAAAATGGCCATACTGGTGCTGTGGGCGAGCCCCAACAAGGATGGGCTGACGGCGGCCGCCAAGGATCGGATTGTTGCCGGCATTGCCGGGGCCGGAGGCGAGGCGAAGGTGCTGCATCTCAACGGGATGCGGGTAGACCGCTGCCTGGCCTGCGGCAACGGATGGGGCAGGTGCAAAGCGGAGGGCCGCTGTGTGCTTCCCGATGATTTTGGACAGATCTACGATGAGCTGAGGGCCGCGGATGGCATTGTATGGGTGACGCCGGTGTATTGGCACGATCTGGCGGAGAGTCTGAAGAGCCTTCTGGACCGGCTGCGGCGGTGCGAGACGGCTCACAATCACGGACTACGGGGAAAGGAATGTCTTCTTGTGGCCTGCGCCGGAGGCTCGGGCCGGGGCGCCGTATCCTGCTTAAGCCGGCTGGAGGAAACGTTGGGACACATGGACATGACGGCCGTGGACCGGCTGCCCGTTATCCAGTTCAACCGCGGATACATGCTCCCGGCATTGGAGAGCGCGGGCAAGGCCTTCGCATCCCGTATTCGGGAACGGACCCAGAACGTATAAAGCGTCATGTGAATGAGCCCTGCCGCAAGGCAGGGCTCTTGTTTTGTTTGGACAGGCAACGGAGGGGAAAGGGGGGAATAGACTGTAAAGGATAAGGAGAGGTGAACGATGAAGTATAAGGTGTACGGGTATGCGATCTGTAAAAATGAGGAGGCCTTTGTGGATGCCTGGATGGATTCCATGTCCGAGGCTGACGGCGTGTACGTGCTGGATACCGGATCCACCGATGGGACCGTGGAAAAGCTGCGTGCGCGGGGCGCCCACGTGACGGTGGAGCTTATTCGGCCCTGGCGCTTTGACGTGGCGCGGAATCGGTCCCTGGCGCTGGTGCCGGAGGATGGGGATATCCTCGTGTGCACGGATCTGGACGAGGCCTTTGAGAAGGGCTGGCGGTCGGCTCTGGAGGAACAGTGGGCCGGGGATACCGATCAGGCCCGCTACCGCTACACCTGGAACTTTCAGGAGGACGGCTCGGAGGGTGTGGTGTTTTGGATCGAGAAGATCCACCGGCGCTGCGGCTTCAAATGGAGGCATCCCGTCCATGAGGTGCTGACCTACACCGGCGAGGGGGAGCCGAAAAAGGCCGAGCTTCTGGGCGTGCAGCTCAATCACCACGCCGATCCCACCAAGCCCCGGGCCCAGTACCTGCCCCTTTTGGAGCTGTCCGTAAAGGAGTGCCCGGAGGACGACCGGAACATGCACTACCTGGGCCGGGAATACATGTACCGCCGCATGTGGGATCCCTGCATCGAAACGCTGAAGCGGCACCTGACGCTGAAAAGCGCCACCTGGCCCGACGAACGGGCGGCGTCCATGCGCTACATCGCCCGGGCCTATGAGAACAAGGGGGAGGACGCTGAGGCGGAGCGCTGGATGTACCGGGCCATTGGGGAGGCGCCCTATCTTCGGGAGCCTTATATGGACCTGGCCTGCTTTTATTATCGGAAGAAGAACTGGTTCGGGGTGATCCACATGACGGAGAGCGCTCTAAAAATCCGGGAGCGGTCCATGTCCTACATCAACGAGCCCATGAGCTGGGGCAGCGCGCCCTACGATCTTGCGGCCATCGCCTACTATTGGGCGGGCCTTCCCGAAAAGGCACTGGAGGCGGAGGACCGGGCCCTTGCCATGGCCCCGGAGGATGAACGGCTCAAGGCCAACCGGGACTGGATTTTGAAAAAGCTTTGAGCTTTTCTCCCCGATCGGGTAAAATAGGAGAAGCTAAGGGGGGATGGACATGGCGCCTGCCAAAATCCTGGTGGTGGAGGATGACGGGGATATCAATGTGCTGCTGCAGCGCATTCTGACCAGAGAGGGTTACCTCGTCAGCGCCGCCTATTCGGGCAGCGAGGCAAAGCTCCTCCTGGACGGACAGAGCTTCGACCTGGTTCTTTTGGATCTTATGCTGCCCGGACTGACCGGGGAGGCGCTGATCCGGGAACTCAGGAAAAAGTTTGTGATGCCGGTGATCGTGGTCTCCGCAAGGTCCGGACTGGAGGACAAGATGGAGCTGCTCCGCCTCGGCGCCGACGATTACATCACCAAGCCCTTTGAGGCGGGGGAGGTTCTGGCCCGGGTGGAAGCCCAGCTTCGCCGCTACCGCATGTTCAGCCCCGCGCCCCAGGAAGCTTTGGTATTCAAAAATTTGAAGCTGGACCTTGTGAACCACACCGCCAGCGTTTCGGACAAGCCCCTCTCGCTCACCGCCCGGGAGTTTGAAATTTTAGCCCTCCTCATGCGTTCTCCCGAACGGGTCTACACGAGGGAGAACCTTTACGAGCAGGTCTGGAACGGCGCCTATCTGGGCGAGGACAACACGGTGAACGTCCACATCTCGAACATTCGCCAGAAGCTTACCAGGCTGGACCCCGGCGCCGACTACATCAAGACCGTATGGGGCATCGGCTTTAAGATGAACACGGAGAAGCTTTAAGAATTCTTTAGACTTTCTTGAGGGCGCTTTAAGATTTGTCCTTCACAATAGGGGATGAACAAAGATGAAAGGACTGATCCAGCGTGAGCACAACTCTTTTGAAAACGCGGGGACTGACCAAGAAATACGGCCAGTTCTACGCGCTTCATGATGTGGATATCGCCGTGAACAAGGGCGAGATCTACGGGCTTGTGGGCAAGAACGGAGCCGGCAAGACCACCCTTCTACGCATGATTTCCGGGCAGGCCATGCCCACAGACGGCGAGGTCGAGCTTTTCGGCGAGACCACGGCGCGGGGCCTTGAGCGGGCCCGGCACAGGACGGGCGCCATGATCGAGACGCCCAGCTTTTATCCCTACCTGACGGCGGCGCAGAACCTTGAATATTACCGGATTCAGCGGGGCGTGGCCGGCCGGAAGGTGGTGGAGGATATCCTCGCCCAGGTGGAACTGGACAAGGCGGGCCGCAAGAAGTTCAAGGATTTTTCCCTGGGCATGAAGCAGCGCCTGGGTCTCGCCCTGGCGATGATGGATAACCCCGATCTTCTGATCCTGGATGAGCCGGTGAACGGCCTCGATCCCACCGGCATCGTGGAATTCAGAAACCTCTTGCTCCGTCTGAGCCACGAGCGGGGCATCACCATTCTCATCTCCTCCCACATCCTATCCGAACTGGCCAATATGGCCACCAGCTTCGGCTTTTTGGACCATGGCGCACTGCTGCAGCAGATCGCTGCGGAGGAACTGCAAAAACGCTGCCGCCAGTACGTGGAACTGGTGGTCAGCGACGGCGAGCGCACGGCCGCCATTCTGGAACGCCAGCTCCACTGCGAGGAGTACGAGGTGCTGCCCGGCGGCGTGATCCACCTCTACCAATACCTGGATGAGCCGGCCAAGGTGGCCAGCGCCGTGGTTCCGGAAGGGATCCAGCTGTACTCCATGGAAGTGAAGGGCTCCAACCTGGAGGATTATTTCCTCAAGCTGATCGGGGGTGGGGACCGTGTTTAACTACATCCAAAGCGAGCTGTACCGCACCTTCCACCGGAAATATTTCTACCTGGCCCTCGTCATCGCGGCAGGCATCGGCATTGCGGTGAACGTGGTGCTGGGGCTTATGCAGGCCTCGGGGTCCCTGAACGGACCCATCGACGCCTCCTTTCCGCTGAACAATGTCACCGGCATAGCGCTTACCTTCGTGTATCCGTGCATGATTATTGTTGTGGACTGTGTTTTCAGTGAGGAATACAAACATCAGACCTTGAAGAACCTCATCTCCTGGGGCGTTTCCCGGCCCACCATCTTCTTTGGCAAGTTCATCACGGAACTCATCGTGGCCTTGATCGCCCTCGCGGCCATCTTTGGATGCTTCCTTTTGAGCGCCATCCTCATCCTGGGTATGCCTCAGCAGGACGCGGCTGTGGTTTTCGGGCTGTTTGGACAAAGATTGTTTTTGGCGCTGCCCCTGTTCTTCTGGACGCTGGCCATCTCCCACCTGTTTTCCTTCGTCATCAAGAACAACACGCTGTTTTCCTTCGCATCGGTGGGTGTGTTCTATGTGCTGCCCTTCCTCAACAATGAATTCTTCTCCCGCGCCTGGGTCATCTGTCAGGAGATCATTCCCCACCTGGCCTACACCCGCATGATGGCCTTGGCACCTTATCTGGAAACCGCGCTGCTGCCAAACTTCGGGGCCCTGTGTCTTGAATACTGGGCGGCGGGCCTTATCCGGGTGGCGGTTTGCCTCGCTGTCGGCATGTTCCTGTTCCGAAGGAAGGAAATCAAGTAATCGAAGAAAGGAGCGCGGTTCTATGGCGGCTGCGATCGTGATTCTTGCACTGACGGGCGTAGTTTTGGCTGCGCTGCTGGCATTGGACCGGATCAGCATCCGCCGGGCCGCCGGGGAGATGAAAAGGATCAATGAGGGCGACACCAACCAAAGGGTGCACCTGACCTACAAGAACCGGGCGCTGGACGGCCTCTTTGAAGAGGTGAACCATACGCTGGACCTCCGGCGGCGGGAGCGCATCGACTATGAAGGCCGCCAGCGCACCTTCCGGCGGCAGATCACCAACATCTCCCACGATCTCAGAACGCCGCTCACCTCCATTCTTGGATACACGGATCTTCTCGGGGACCCGGAGCTTTCCGAGGAGGAGCGCCGGGAATACCTCGGGGTGGTGGAACGCCGGGCGCGGGCGCTCCAGACCCTGGTGGAAAGCTTCTACGACATGTCGAGGCTGGAGGGCGGCGAATATCCCCTTCATATGGAGCTTGTGGACCTCCATGAGATTTTGAGCCAGGTGCTGGCCGCCTATTACGGGGATCTCAGCGGACGCTTCGAGGTGGCGGTGGACCTGGAGGAGGGCCTGCCTTGCGTATGGGCGGACCGCACCATCGCCTCCCGCATGTTCGCCAACCTGGTGCAAAATGCGCTACGCCACGGCGTGAACCATCTCTGGATCCGTCAGCGGCTGCAAAAGGGCGAGATCGTGACCGCCTTTGGCAACGAAGCGCCGGAGATGACCAAGGTGGAGCTCACCCGGGTTTTCGAGCGCTTCTATACCGGCGACGGCCCCCGCACGGGCCAGCGTTCCGGTCTTGGACTGACCATCGTGAAGGAATTCGCCGGCGCCATGGGCCATCGGACGGAGGCCTGGCTGGCAGAAGGAGTTTTCTGGGTGGAAATCCATTGGCGTACCCTTAAGCAGGCTTAGGCCTGCTTTTTTTGGCCCATAATTGACCGATGGTCATACTTCTGATATGCTACCGGTAACAGGTCAAGGAGGTTTTGTGATGAGCGCATTTGTGGATTTTAAGGACGTGGTGAAGCGCTACCGTATGGGTGAGGTGGAGATCACCGCCCTGGACGGAGTAAGCTTTCAGGTGGAGCAGGGGGAGTTTGCCATTGTGGTGGGCCCCAGCGGCGCCGGCAAATCCACCATTCTCAACATCCTTGGCGGCATGGACAGCTGCGATGAAGGGCGGGTTGTGGTGGACGGCGTGGAGGTGAGCGCCTTTACCCAGCGGCAGCTGACCACCTACCGGCGCAACGATATCGGGTTCGTATTTCAATTCTACAATCTGGTGCAGAATTTGACAGCCCTTGAAAACGTGGAACTGGCCTCGGAGATCTGTCCCCATCCCCTGGAGGCGGCGGCGGTGCTTCGGGGCGTGGGCCTTACAAAGCGGATGAACAACTTCCCCGCTCAGCTCTCCGGCGGCGAGCAGCAGCGGGTCGCCATCGCCCGGGCCCTGGCCAAAAATCCCAAACTCCTTTTGTGCGACGAGCCCACCGGCGCCCTGGATGACAGGACGGGGAAAACAATCCTGAAGCTCCTGCAGGATACCTGCCGAAAGAGCGGTATGACGGTCGTCGTCATCACCCACAATCATGCCCTTACAGCCATGGGCGACCGGGTGATCGAGGTGCGGGATGGACGGGTGGCCGCCATGAAGCGGAATGCCCGGCCCGCTTCGGTGGAGAGCTTGGAGTGGTGAGATGAAAAAGATGTATGTGAGGGAAACCCTGCGGGATCTTCGGGGTTCCCTGGGGCGTTTTATTGCCATCGTGGCCATTGTGGCGCTGGGAAGCGGTTTTTTTGGCGGGATCAAGGCCACCAGTGTGGACATGAAACTCACCGCCGACGAGTACTATCGGCAAGGGAAACTGATGGATTTCCGGCTGGTGTCCACGCTGGGGATCACCGACGGGGATGCGGCGGCCATCGCGGGGGTGGAGGGCGTGCGTTCGGTTATGCCCAGCTACCGTGCCGACGCGCTTACCACCAAGGAGGGCGACGCCAACGACAGCGTGCTGAGGCTTCACAGCCTGGGGGATGGCAGCGTCAATGCGCTCATGGTGAAGGAGGGCAGGCTGCCTGAGAGCATCGACGAAATCGTGCTCCTCTCCGGGGGCGATGTGGGCAACGGCTATGCGCTGGGCGAGAGGATCCGCATCGATCTCGAGCAGGACCCGGATATGGCGGATACGCTGGCCGTAGACGAATTCACCGTGGTGGGCGTGGCGGACAGCCCTTTGTATCTTTCCATCGAGAAGGCCAGCTCCTCCAAAGGTTCCGGCTCCGTCAGCCGGTATGGCTTCGTGCTGGACGGAGCCTTCACCATGGAGGCCTACACCGAACTGTATGTGACCATGGACAGCGCTGACTTTGCCTTTAGCGGAGAATACGATGAACTGAAGGCGGCCATGGAGGCCCGGCTGGAGGAAGCGGGAACGGAGCGCTGTGAGGTCCGCTATGCGAAGGTGAAGGACGAGGCGGATCAAAAGCTGGCCGAGGCTGAAGCCAAGTATCAGGATGGCAAAGGGGAGGCGGAGGCGCGGCTCAGGGAGGCCGAGGCCAAGATCAATGACGGCGAGAAGGAGGTGGCGGACGGCGAGTCCAAAATCGCTGAGGGTGAGGCTGCCCTCCAGGAGGGTCGGGAGGAATTGGCTTGGCAGCGGAAGCAGTATGAAAGTACCGTTGCCAGCAGCGAGTCCGAACTGACGGAGGGCCGGCAGGCCATTTCCGAGGGGGAGCGGGTCCTTTCCGCCGGTAGGACCGAGCTGGATGCAAAGGAAGCGGAGCTCGGCGGACAGATGAGAGAGTTGGAGACGGGCTTGGCCTCGGCAAGGAACGCCCGGGAGGCGCTGGAGGAGAAGAAGGTTGCCGCCGAAGCCGTCCTGGGCGGCCTCACGGAGCAGCTAGCCGGGCTGGATGCAAGTGTGTCCGGCCTGAACGACCGGATCGCTGCCCTGGTCGGCTCCGCCGCCCCCGCGGATCAGACGCTGAAGGCCCAGCTGGAGGTTCAGCGAGACGGGCTTTTGGCCCGGCGGCCGGAGCTTGAAAAGGGTGTGGCCGACGCCAAGGCGGGGCTTGACCAATTGGAGAGGGGGCTCCAGGATACGGCGGCGCAGGAGACGGAGCTTACGGGCATGCGGGAGAGCCTCCAGAACGGACTGACCGTCCTTGCAGAGAAGCGCCGGGATCTTGAACAGCAGGAAACCCTGCTGACCCAGAAGAAGGCGGAGCTTGCCGAGGGAGAAAAGGCCCTGAAAAATGCCAAAACCGAGGCGGAGGGCAAACTTGCGAAGGGCGAGGCTGAGCTGGCCAAGGGAGAGCAGGAGCTGGATGAAGCCCGAATAGCGTTGGAGGAGGGCCGCGCCGCCCTTTTGGATGCCAAGGCTGAATACGAGGATGGCAAGCGGGAGGCGGACGAGGAGCTGGCCAAGGCGGAAGAGGAACTGGCGGATGCGAGGGCGGCCATCGCGGACATTCCCTATCCCGATTGGTACGTGCTGGACCGAAGCTATGGCAACGGCTACACTAGCTTTGCCCAGGACGCCGATCGGATCGACGCCATCGCCTCGGTGTTTCCGGTGTTCTTCTTTTTGGTGGCGGCGCTGGTGTGTCTGACCACCATGACCCGCATGGTGGAGGACCAGCGCACCCAGATTGGTGTTTTAAAGGCTCTTGGCTACACCAAAGGCGCTATCGCCGAGAAGTACATCTTCTACGCTCTGGCCACCAGTTTGATGGGCTCCATCATCGGGCTTTTGGTCGGCTTCCAGGTCTTTCCCAAAGTGATCTGGGCGGCATACGGCATTCTCTACGCCCTGCCGCCCATTCAAACCCCCTTCAATGTGCCCTACGCGCTCATTGCGGCGCTGGTGTTCATGGCCTGTACGCTGGGCGCCACGCTGGCCGCCTGCTACAGCGAGCTTATGGGCGTGCCCGCGAGCCTGATTCGGCCCAAGCCGCCCCAGTCGGGCAAGCGGGTGTTTCTTGAGAACGTCGCCTTCATCTGGCGGCGCATGTCCTTCACCCAAAAGCTCACCGCCCGGAACATCCTGCGCTACAAGAAGCGATTTTTCATGACGGTGATCGGCATCGCCGGCTGCATGGCGCTCATGCTCACAGGCTTTGGACTCAAGGACTCCATCAACGGCATCGTGAAGAACCAGTTTGGCGAACTGTATCACTACGATCTGTCCCTCTCCTTCAAGGACGCCCTGGGGGATGACCTCACCCCGGCCCAGCAGGGAGCGCTGGAGATGCTGCGGGCGGAGCCGCGGCTGGAAAACACCCTGCTTGTCCATCAGGAGCCGGTAAGCGCCACCTCGGACAACAGCGCCGAGATGCTTTCCGCCACCGTATTCGTACCGGAGGACGGGGAGGGGTTCGCCGATTTCGTCACCCTGCAGGACCGAAGGAGCAAGGAGCGCATCGCTTTTCCGGAAAACGGCGTGGTGCTGAGTGAGAAGCTGGCCCATAAGCTGTCCCTCTCCCCGGGCGATACCCTCCATCTCAGCGCGGACAACAGCACCGCCGACTTCACCGTGGCCGCTGTCACCGAAAACTATGTCTATCACTATGTGTACATGCCGCCTGCCGAGTACGAGGCGGGCTTTGGCAGGCCCTGCACCTATCAGGGCATGATGGCCCAGATGTCGGGCGAGGGGGAGGAAGCGGAGAACGCCCTTTCCTCCGAGCTTCTTCAAAATGAGGAGATCGTGGGCGTATCCTTCATCAGCTTCATCACCGAGAACTTCACCGATATCTTCGAGCGGCTGGATCTGGTGGTGGGCGTGCTCATCATCTCGGCGAGCCTGCTGGCCTTCGTGGTGCTCTACAACCTGACCAACATCAACATCACCGAACGGGTGCGGGAGATCGCCACCATCAAGGTGCTGGGCTTCTACGACAAGGAGGTGTCCGCCTACATCTACCGGGAGAATGTGGTGCTCACCCTCATCGGCATTCTTATGGGCGTGGGCCTTGGGGTGCTGCTCCATCAATTTGTGGTGCAGGTGGCCGAGGTCAACATCGTCATGTTCGGCCGGGAGATCCTGCCGCCAAGCTATCTCTGGGCAGCCCTGCTGACGCTGGCCTTTGCGGGTCTGGTGAACTTTGTGATGCACTTCAGGCTGAAGCGCATCAGCATGGTTGAATCCCTGAAATCCATCGAATAAAAACAAAAAAAGAAGCGCCGCCGGCGCTTCTTTTTCGTGGAATACTTAGATGTCGCGACCAAACACGATCCGCTTTTTGGCCTTGCCGGAATCGTAGATGGCGCAGATCATGCGCATGGACTTGATGGCCTCCTCGCCGTTAATCTCCGGCTGCACGCCCTTCTCCAGCGCGTCGTAATACTGGCAGATCTGCTTGAAATGGCTCACGCCCCAGTACTGGGGAATGCCCTTGCCAAAGTCGATCATTTCGCTCTCCGGCATCTCGGCGCTCTCCTCGATGCCGTTGTTGTACTTGATGACGGCGCGGTCCTTGTACATGTGGACCATGCCCTTCTCACAGTGCATTTCAATCTCCACCTCAGCGTTGAAGGTGTAGTAATTCATGCAGTAGAAGCTGGTCTTGATGCCGTTCTTGTAGGCGATCACGCCCTCGGCCACATCCTCCACTTCGATGATCTCGTGGGCCTTGTTGTCGATGGTGGCGTCCACCCAGTCGATTTCGTCGTCCACGAACCAGCGCATGAGATCCAGGGTATGGATGGCCTGATCGATGATCACGCCGCCGCCCTCCTTGTCCCAGGTGCCCTTCCAATCGCTCTTCGAGTAGTACTCGTCGCTGCGGTCCCAGGCGAGGAACGCACGGGCGGAGTAGATCTTGCCCAGCTTGCCGCTGGTGATGGCATTCTTGATGAGCACGGAGCCGGGGTTGTAACGGTTCTGGGAGATGATGCCGAGAGTCTTGCCGGTCTCCCTGGCGATCTTCACCTCGTCCACCGCGTCCTCATACTTGATGGTCATCGGCTTCTCGGACAAAACGTTGCAGCCGGCCTTGAGGGCATAAGCGGCAACGGGATAATGCATGTAGTGAGGCAGGCAGATGTGCACCACATCGGGCTTCACGGTGTCGATCATCTCTTTATAGTCGAGATAATAGGGAACGCCATAGCGCTCGCCGCCGGCCTTGGCGCGGTCTTCCTTGTTATCGCACACAGCGACGAGTTCCACCTTGTCGCACATGCCGATGGACACCGCATGCATGGGATGAATGGTTCCAAGTCCCACAATTACAGCGCGAAACTTACTCATGGTAAAAACCCTCCTCAAAAAGTTTGGTTCGCTTCTAGCACCATTGTTGAACATCGCGGATGGAAAGTCAAGCCCGGCCCACCGGGAATTTTTACGTTTTTTTAGAGAAAAACGGTTTTAAATATTGTAAACGTTTCAGGACCCGGTGAACAGGCCCATGGCGCCTTCCCGCAGCGTGAGCCGCCAGGGATTTCGCCGAAGAGTGCCGTGGCCGTGCATGAGCTGGCACTGGATGGAGGCGTCCTTGAACCCGGGCAGACTGAGCCGCATGCTCACCGGCTCCTTTTCCAGATTGAGCGCCGCAAAAGCAAAGCCGTCCTCCGCCCTTTCCCCGAGCTCATCCAATCCGCCCCGGATGCGCCGGATCACCACCATGGACCTGGGGGTGGGCGTCAGGATCTCGAGGTCTCCGCCGCGAAGGGCCGCCGTCTCGTTTCGAAGCCTGCCCAGGGAGGCGAACCAGGTGATGAGCTCGAGGTTCGCATTCTGCCAGGGGAAGCCCGCCCGGTTGAAGGGGTCGGCCATACCCTCCATGCCGGCTTCATCCCCGTAGTAGACGGAGGGGAGGCCGGGCAGGGCAAACAGGAGCAGGGCCAGCGCCCGCATGAGATGAACGCCCTGACGGCGCTGCTCCTCGGTGAGAACCACCCGTGCCTGATCCGCACGGCTGAGTCCGGCGGGGTCCGGGCCGCCCCCAAGCAGGGTCATGGCCCGGGGCACGTCATGGGTGCCGGTCATATTCATGAGGGCATAGAACATGCAGGGGGGATAGTTTTCCCGGAGGCTTTCGATGGCGCGGCGGGCGGCCCGGGCGTCCGTCCTGCCCCGGAGGAAGTCGAGCAGGAGGCCGCGCATGGGATAGTTCATCACGGTGTCCAGCTGGCCGCCCCAGGCGAAGGGGCGCACGTGGCCGTAGCTGTACTTATGGGTGGCATCCTCCCAGACCTCGCCGAGAACGAGGGCGTCCTTATCCTTTTTTTTGACGCTCTGGCGAAGCTTCGCCAGGAAGGCGTCGGGCAGCTCATCCGCCACGTCCAGCCGCCAGCCGCTGGCGCCCTGGCCGAGCCAGTAGGGCACCACGCCGTGCTCGCCCAGGATCATGTTCATGAATCCCGGGTCCTCCTCGTTGGTCTCGGGCAGGGTGGGCACGCCCCACCAGGCCCGGTACTTGTCCGGAAAACGTTCAAAGGTGTACCAGCCGGCATAGGGGGAGCCGGGGGACTGATAGGCTCCGAGACTCTCATAGCGGCCCTCCCGGTTGAAGTAGATGCTGTCGCTGCCGGTATGGGAGAACACACCGTCCAGGATTACCCGGATATGAAGCTCCCCGGCCTTTTGGCAGAGCCTGCGAAAGTCCGTGAGCGTGCCCAGCATGCCGTCGATGCGGAAGTAATTGCCCGTGTCATAGCGGTGATTGGAGGCCGCCTCAAAGATGGGATTGAGGTAGAGCACGGTCACTCCCAGGGACCTCAGATACTCCAGCTTCTCGGTGATGCCGGGGAGGTTTCCGCCGAAAAAATCATCAGGCACGTACTCGCCGCGTCCCTCCGTGGGCTGCCAATCGGGCGTGTCCTCCCAGCGGGCATGGAGCCGCCGGCCCTCCGGCGGCCGCACTTCGGAGCTTCGGCTGAACCGGTCGGGGAAGATCTGATACATTACCCCGTTCTGAGCCCAGGCGGGCACTTTGAAGTTCTTGTCGTAGACGGTGATCTGGTAGGAATGCTGAAGACCGGTGCCCAAAACGCCCTCGCCGCCCAGGCAGTCGCCGGCGTTTTGATACACACCGAGGCCGTCAATCCAAAAGGAGTACCACACAAGGCCCGGTTCCGCGGGGAGATCCACCCAGGCCTCCTTCATGGCCATGCCCCTATAGGTGAGGGAACAGGGCTGCATGGGAATGAAGCGCTCCTCACCGTCCCGCCACAGCCGCAGGCGCACGGAGAGGGACGGGTCGCGCAGGGCGATGCGGAGCACCACCTCGCTCGACGTGGGCCGGGCCCCGAAAGGGGCCCGGAAAAGCATTTTTCTGGAATTGTGCAGCGCCGCGGGGACGCTGATGCGAATGCCGGTTTCGGTCACAAGAATCACTCCTCGGATTCAACGGGACTTAGATGCCAGACCTTGCGGTTGTATTCCCGGATGGTCTTGTCGCTGGAGAACACGCCGGAAGCGGCGATGTTCAGCACCGATTTTTTCTGCCACACCTTGGGCCTGCCATAGAGGGCCTCCACCTTCTTTTGGGCGGCGGCGTAGGCATCGAAGTCCTTGAGCACAAAGTAGGGATCGGCCATGCCGCCGTTGTCGGAGAACAGCAGGGCCTGATAGAGCTCGGAGAAGCGGTGGGGATTTGCGGGCGTGAGGGAGCCGTCCACCATCATGTCCAGCACCCGCCGGAGGGCCAGATTTTCCTCGTAGAGCTCGCCTTGGCGGTAGCTGTTGAAGCGGTAGGCCTGCTGCACCTCCTCGGGCGTCATGCCGAAGATGATGATGTTTTCCTCGCCCACGGCGTCCAGCATCTCCACATTGGCGCCGTCCAGAGTGCCCAGGGTGATGGCGCCGTTCAGCATGAACTTCATGTTGCTGGTGCCGGAGGCTTCCTTGCCGGCGGTGGAGATCTGCTCGCTCACCTCGGCGGCGGGGATCAGCACCTCCGCCAGGGATACGTTGTAGTTGGGCAGAAAGACCACCTTGAGCCGGCCCTTCACATCGGGATCATTGTGCACAAGCTCCGCCACCTGGCAGATGAAACTGATGATGAGCTTGGCCCGGTAATATCCCGGCGCCGCCTTCGCCGCAAAAAGGAAGGTGCGGGGCGTAAAGTCGGCTTCGGGATTGGCTTTGATCTGCTGATAGAGGTAAAGGATGTGCAAAGCGTTCAAGAGCTGGCGTTTGTATTCGTGAAGCCTCTTCGCCTGCACGTCATAGATGCTGTCCGGATTGAGCACGATGCCCTGGGTTTTCTCCACATAATGGGCGAGCCGGACCTTGTTTTCCTTCTTGATGGCCGCGGCCTTCTCCAGGAACGCCCCGTCCTCCGCCATGGGCCGAAGCTTCTCCAGCTCCGCCGCATCCCGAAGCCAGCCGGGTCCGATGGCCTCGGTGATGAGATGGGCGAGGCCGGGATTGGCCTTGAGGCTCCAGCGGCGGTAGGAGATGCCGTTGGTGATGGCATGGAAGCGGCCGGGGTAGATGCGGTAGAAATCGGCGAACAGATCCTGCTTCAGGATGCGGGTGTGCAGCTTGGAAACGCCGTTCACCGCATGGGACATGGCCACCGCCAGGTTCGCCATATGGATCTGTCCATAGCTCACAATGGCCATCTTGGCGATGCGGTCGAACTGGCCGGGGTAGTGCTTCCAAAGGGATTCGCAGAAATCCTGGTTGATGGCCTGCACGATGCTGTACAGCCGGGGCAGCAGCACCTTGAACAAATCCTCCGACCAGGTCTCGAGGGCTTCGTTCATGATCGTGTGGTTGGTGTAGGCGAACACCTTGCTGCAAACGGCAATGGCCGTCTCCCAGGGCAGCCCCTCCTGATCAAGAAGCACCCGCATGAGCTCCAAAATGGCGAGAGCCGGATGGGTGTCGTTGATATGGATGGCGATCTTGTCGGCCAGCCGGGTGATGGGCAGTTCGGGGAAGCGGCGCTTAAAATCCTTCACCGCGTACTGAATGGTGGCGGAGGTGAAGAAGTAATGCTGCTTGAGGCGCAGCTCCTTGCCTTCAAGATGGTTGTCGTCGGGGTAGAGGACCTTGCTGATGGCCTCGGCCAGCTCCTTCTCCTCCGACGCTTTGATGTAGTCGCCCCGGGAGAACTGCTCCATATTGATTCTCCGGGGGGAACGGGCGCTCCATAGGCGCATGGACAGCGCGATATCGCTGTCGTAGCCGGACACGGGCACGTCGTAGGGCAGGGCCAGCACCGTGTTGTAGTCCTCATGGCGCACCTTGAGATAGCCCTCCGACCAGTCCTCGATGATGTGGCCGCCGAAATGGATCTCCATCTCGTCGTCGTAGTCGGGGACCTCCCAAATAAAGCCGTCCTCCAGCCAGTTGTCCGGCGCCTCCACCTGCTGTCCGTCCACGATCTGCTGGCGGAAAAGGCCGTATTCATAGCGGATGCTGCACCCCATGGCGGGCAGCTGCAGGGTGGCCAGCGATTCCATGAAACAGGAGGCCAGCCGTCCCAGGCCGCCGTTGCCAAGGCCCGGTTCCGGCTCCTCGGCCTCAAGCTCCATCAGGTTCACGCCGACCTCCGAGAGGGCCTCCTGGTACAGATCGAACTCCACCAGATTGAGCAGGTGGTTGACCAGCATCTTGCCGGGCAGAAATTCCACCGAAAGGTAGTAGAGGCGTTTCAGCTTCTGTTCCGCACGCTCCTCCCGGCCGTGGGTCCAGCGCTCCATCACCTCGTCCCTGACCGTCAGCGCCACAGCCTTGTAAAGCTGCATGGGCGTGGCGTCGTCGAAGGTGATGCCAAAGGAGCGGTGGAGCTTTTCCTCCACCTCCTTAAGAATCCGCGCTTTGGCCTCGGCCCGGTTCAATTCGTTCATATAAAAGTACTCCTTTCCCATTTGAGGCGCGCACCCGAAGGCACGCGCCTCAAAACTCCCTATTCAGTCTATGCGTCAGTCCTGCAACAAGTCCTCGTAAAGGCTGATGTAGGTTTTGGCGGAGCGCTCCCAGCCATAATCAGCGGCCATGGCGTTTTTCACCACTTCCGTCCACACCTCGGGCCGGCGGAAGACGTCGATGGCCCGCTGGATTGCGCCCAGCATGTCATGGGCATTATAACTGTTAAAGGTGAATCCGTCACCTGTTTTGGTGCTTTCGATAAAGGGCGGCACCGAATCCTTGAGGCCGCCGGTCTCCCGCACGATGGGCACGGCGCCGTAGCGCATGGCCAGCATCTGGGCGAGGCCGCAGGGCTCAAACTTTGAAGGCATGAGGAACATGTCGGCGCCGGCGTAGATCTTCCGGGCCAGATCCTCGTTCATCTCGTAGCAGGTAGCGATGCGGCGGGGATAGCGCTCCTTCGCCCATTCAAACATCTGCCGGTAGCCCTCCTCGCCCTGGCCCAGGATGACGAGCTCCGCACCGGTGGCCATGATCTCGTCCAGCACATATTCCACAAGATCGAGGCCCTTCTGGCCGGTGAGCCGTCCCACCATGCCGATGAGGGGCTTTCCCTTGCTCATCACCAGGTCCATTTCCTTTTGCAGGGCGCGCTTGCACTTGGCCTTATCCGCGGGATCCGCCGCCGAATAGTTGGCCTTGATGACGGTATCCGTCAGGGGATCATAGTCCAAAAGATCAATGCCGTTCAGGATGCCGGACAGCTCGTGATTCCGCGCCCGCAGCATCCCGTCAAGACCGCAGCCGTAGAAGGGATACTGGATCTCCTGGGCATAGGTGGGGGACACGGTGCTGATCCAGTCGGAGTAGACCAGGCCGCCCTTCATGAAGCTGCCGCCGCCGTTGAATTCGAGCTTATCGAAGGTCATGACCTCCGGGGGCAGGGAAAACATATCCACCATGGCGCCCCGGTCGAACACCCCCTGATACTGCAGGTTGTGGATGGTGAACAGCGCCTTCATGCCGCTGTAGCCCGGGCGGTGGGCGTACTGGATCTTCAAAAGGGCGGGAATCATGCCCGTCTGCCAGTCGTTGATGTGGATGATGTCCGGGAAAAACCCGATCATGGGCATGGCCTCCAGCACGGCCCGGCAGAAGAAGGCGAAGCGTTCCAGTTCCTCGTAGCCGTAGCCGTAGATGTAGTCCCGGGCGAAGTAGAAGCGGTTGTCCACCAGGTAGTAGATCACCCCGTCCAGCTCCACCTTCTCGATGCCGCAGTACTGCTGCCGCCAGCCGAGGTATACGTCAAAATCGCACACGTGCTCCATGTTCTCCGTCCAAAAGGGCTTGCGGTCGGCCACGGTGGCGTAGAGGGGCACGATCACCCGAACGTCCACGCCCTGGCGGGCCAGTTCCTTCGGCAGGGCGCCGGCCACATCGGCCAGGCCGCCGGTCTTCATGAAGGGCACGCATTCCGAAGCGCAAAACAACACTTTCATAGCTTTCCCATCCTTTCCGCTAAATCACCGTCTGTTTGCCTACGACAATGGGGAAGCCCGGCTGTCCCACCAGCTTTCTCGCGTGGCGGACGATGGCCTGCTTATCCAAAATCACGTTCTCCAGCAGGGCCCCGTCCTGGATCTCCGAGGCCTGCATGACCACACTGTTCCTGATGACGGCGCCCTTGCCCACCTTCACGCCGCGGAAGAGAATGGAGTTTTCCACATGGCCTTCCACGATACAGCCGTCGGCCACCATGCAGTTGTCCGCCTCGCCCTCGTCGCCGTAAAGGGCGGGGACCTCATCCTTGACCTTGGTGAACACCGGCCCGGACTCATAGAACAGCTCCTGGCGCACCTTGTCGTTCAGGGCCATGAGGTTGTGGTGGAAGTAGCTGTACACCGACTCCAGCCGGGCCACATAGCCGGGATATTCGTAGCCCATGATCTTGAGGTTCTTGAGCTTGGGGATGAGGATGCCCTCGGTGAAGCGGAACTCGTCCCGGGAGGCGCACTCCTCCACCAGATATTCGAGCAGGGCTTTGTCCACAATATAGACGCCCATGCTCACCTGATCGCTCTTGGGGTGGGCGGGGTTGCATTCGATCTCATAGATCTGGCCGGTGCGGTCCATCTGGAAGTGGGTGCGTTCGCCCAGCTGTCTCATCTCGTCCGGGTTCACATGGTTGTAAAATACGGTGATGTCGGCGCCGGTTTTCATGTGATGCTCTAAAGCCTCGTTGTAGGTGGTCTTAAAGAGCACATGGGAGCCGGAAAGGATGACGTACTGCTGGCGGGCGTGCTTCAAAAAGCCCTTGGCCGAGCGCAGCGCGTCCACGCTGCCCCGGTAGATGCCGCTGTCGTCCTTGGTCATGAAGGGCGGCAGGATGAAAAGACCCTCCCGCTTGCGGTTGAGGTCCCAGTCACGGCCGCTGCCCAGGTGGTCCATGAGGCTGTGGTAGCGGCGCTGGGTGATGACGGCCACATTGCCCACGCCGGAATTGACCAGATTGGACAAAAGGAAATCGATGGCCCGGTACCGGCCCCACATGGGCATGGCGGCGACCGACCGGGAAAGGGTCAAATCCTTGAGGCTGGAATCCTGTTCCCCCGTATAAATAAGGCCCAATGCTTCGCGAATCATATCTCTCTTCCTCCCTTAAGCCGTGGCGGTGTCCATGGTGTCGGTGTGGGAAATCACGGCGTCGCTGGCCACCTTCATGCCGGCGGGCAGACAGCAGCCGTCGCCGATGACGGCGGTCTTAGCGGCGCCGGGTTCGCCGATCACCGCATCCTCGCCAATCACCGTGTCCTCGCCCACGATGGCCCGGTACACCCGGGCGCCCTTGCGGACGACGGCGCCGGGCAGGATGACCGAGTCATGAATCTCCGCACCGGCCTCCACGGTGACCCCGTTGAAAAGGACGCTGTGCTCGATCAGTCCGTAGATCATGCAGCCCTCGGTGACCATGGAGCGCACGGCCCGGCCCTCCGGCGCGATGTAGTGGGGGGGCTGGCCGGGGTTTCTCGAATAGATGCGCCAGTCCGGATCGTAGAGATCAAGGAGGGGCGGATCGTTCAAAAGGTCCATGTTGGCCTCCCACAGACTGTCCACGGTGCCCACGTCCTTCCAGTAGCCCTTGAAGGGGTAGGCGCAGACGCTGGAGCCCGCGGCCAGCATGGCGGGGATGATGTTCTTGCCAAAGTCGTTGCTGGAGGCCTCGTTTTTTTCATCCTCCATGAGAAGGCGCTTCAGGGTGGGCCAGCGGAAGATGTAAACGCCCATGGACGCCTTGTTGGACTTCGGAACCTTGGGCTTTTCCTCGAACTCCACGATGGCGCCCTTCTCGTCGGTGTTCATGATGCCAAAGCGGGGCGCTTCCTCCCAGGGCACCTCGAACACGGCGATGGTGGCGTCAGCCTTGCGCCTGACGTGGAAGGCCAGCATCTCGCTGTAATCCATCTTATAGATGTGATCGCCCGAGAGGATGAGCACGTTGTCCGGCTCAAACTGTTCGATGAAGCTGATGTTCTGATAGATGGCGTTGGCCGTGCCCTTGTACCACTGCCCGGTGTTGCCGCTCATGTACGGAGGCAGCACGAACACGCCGCCGTTGGTCCGGTCCAGATCCCAGGGCTGGCCGCTGGCGATATAGCTGTTGAGCGCCAGGGGCTTGTACTGGGTGAGGACTCCCACCGTGTCCAGTCCGGAATTGGTGCAGTTGGACAGCGGGAAGTCGATGATCCGGTATTTGCCGCCAAAGTATACCGCGGGCTTGGCGATGTCCCGGGTGAGGATACCCAGGCGGCTGCCCTGGCCTCCGGCGAGCAGCATGGCGATGCAGGATTTGTGTTCCATCTTTTAAGCCTCCTTTGACCTTTTGCCCTTGGGCTTGGGCGCCCCAGTCTTGGCCCCGGCCGTTCCGGGCTTTTGGGGTTTGTATTCATAATAGACGGCGGACAGCGGCGGAACGGTGAGGGTGAGGGAGTGATCAAAGCCGTTCCAGGGCACCTCCTCCGTTTTCATCTGACCGAGGTTGTGGTGGATGTCGGTGCCGCCGTAGAAGCCGCCGTCGCTGGTGAACACCTGGGTGAGGGTGCCGGGCTCCGGCAGGCCGATCCGGTAGTTCTCCCACACCATGGGCGTAAAGTTGACGACCACGGCGATGGCCGTCTCCCCCGGCGCCATCCGAAGGAAGGCTATGGTGGAGCGGTTTCGGTCGTCGGCGCTCAGCCATTTGAAGCCGTCCCAGCCCCGTTCCAGCTTCCACAGGGCGGGATGGGCGGTGTAGAAATGGTTTAGCTCCTTAATGTAGTGCTGCATATGGCGGTGCATGTCGTACTGCAGGAGGTGCCATTCCAGCTGCTCGTAGAAGCGCCACTCCATGAAGGGCGCAAGCTCGGTGCCCATGAACAGCAGCTTCTTGCCGGGATGGGCGTATTGATAGCCGATGAGAGCGCGCATGGAGGCGAATTTCTCGAAGTAGTTGCCCGGCATCTTGTCAAGAAGGGTGTGCTTGCCGTGCACCACCTCGTCGTGGGAGAAGGGGAGAATAAAATTTTCCGAAAAGGCGTACATGAGGGAGAAGGTCACCTTGTCGTGGTGGTACTTGCGGTGGACCGGATCCAGCTTCATGTAGGCCAGCATATCGTTCATCCAGCCCATGTTCCATTTGAAGGAGAAGCCGAGACCGCCGTTTTTGGCGGATTCAGTGATGCCGGGATAGGCGGAGGCCTCCTCGGCGCATAGGATGGTGCCGGGCGCGGTCTCCTCAACGGCGATGGAGAGATCCTTCAGGAACCGGACGGCCTCGAGGTTCTCCGCGCCGCCGAACTCGTTGGCCACCCATTCGCCGTCCTCCTTGCCGTAGTTGAGATAGAGCATGGATGAGACGGCGTCCACCCGGAGACCGTCGATATGATACTCCTTCAGCCAATAGACGGCGTTGGAGATGAGGAAGCTCCGCACCTCGTTGCGCCCGTAGTTGAAGATGCAGGTGCCCCACTGGGGGTTCTCGCCCTGGCGGGGATCGGCGTGCTCATAGACGGCCAGGCCGTCGAAGCGGCGAAGGCCCTGGGCGTCCTTGCAGAAGTGAGCGGGCACCCAGTCCAGGATGACGCCGATGCCGGCGCCGTGCAGCTGATCCACCAGGTACATGAAGTCCTGGGGGGTGCCGAAACGGCTGGTGGGTGCATAAAATCCGGTGATCTGATATCCCCAGGAAGCGTCCAGGGGATGCTCGGCGATGGGCATGAACTCCACGTGGGTGAAGCCCATCTCCTTCACATAGGGCACCAGCTCCGCCGCCAGCTCCCGGTAGGTCAGTTCGTCGCCGTTCTCCCGGCGCTTGAAGGAACCGGCATGGACCTCATAGACGGCCATGGGCCGGCAGTAGGGGACCCCTTCCCCGGCCTTCGCTTTTTGCCAGGCCCCGTCCGTCCAGTCGTAGCCCTCGATGCTCCAAAGTCTGGAGGCGGTGCCCGGCCGGACCTCGGAGGTCACGCCGTAGGGATCGGCCTTGTAGAGGATGCGCCCTTCGGGGCTGGTGATGGCGTACTTGTAGAGCTGGCCGGCCCTCATATCCTCGATCCGGCCGGCCCAAAGGCCGCCCTCCACCGCATCCAGCGGGTGGCTGAGCGGGTCCCAGTTGTTGAATTCGCCCACCACCGACACGCCAAGGGCGTTGGGGGCCCATACGGCAAAGCGCCAGCTCCCATCCTTTTCGGGATGGGCGCCCAGCATGCGGTAGGCTTCCCGGGATATGCCCTGTCCAAACAGATACCGGTCGAACTCGGGCAGCAAGGCGTTATTCATGACGGGCTCCTTTTGGGATGCTTATCAGCGTATGTCCATCCCCTTTTCATTATGACGGGTATCCCCCGTCCCTTTGTTTATACTACGGCTTGGCCGCATTTCCCTGCCATATTTTTGGAAATTAACAAAAGCTTAAATTAATCGACAATTCCAATTTTTTGTGGTATTCTATAAAATTTACACCATCGCTGTCGATTGCTGTCCCGCGGCACGGCACAGCGCCATGAAGGCCCGGGCCGAGGGGGTGAGATATTTGTTCTTGTGATGGATCAGGCTGTAGCGGCGCTTGAAGTCCGCGCCTTCCACCGCCACGCGGACCAGCCGCTCCGCCCCAAGCTCCTGCTCCACAAGGGGCAGAGGCAGAATGGACAGGCCAAGGCCCGCCTTCACGGCGTTGAGAAGGGACTGGGTGCTGGTGGATTCCCAAAGGGGGGTCAGGCTGACCTCATGGGTGAGAAAGGTACTGTCCACCAGTTCCCGGGTGCCGCTGCCCTTCTCCCGAAGGAGCAGGGGCTCCCCCTCGAGGGCGGAGAGGGGGACCGGCCCCGCCTGGGCCAGGGGATGGCCCGGCGCCGCCACCAACACCAGCTCACCGCCAAGATAGCTCTCCGAGATCAGGTCCGCCTCGTGGGCGGTTCCCTCGATGAGGGCGAGGTCGAGGTCGTTTGAAAGGACCATGCCCTCGATCACCTCCGAATTGTCCACCGTCACCTTGACGGTGATCTCCGGGTAGGACCGGGCGAAGCCGGACACATAGCCGGGCAGCAGATAGGTGCCGATGGTTACGCTGGCGCCCACCCGGAGGCTGCCCGAGGATTCCCAGCTCCGCACGCCCTGCTCCAGCTCATCAAACAGAGAGGTGATGTGTCGGGCATAGCTTAAAAACCGGGTGCCCGCCTCGGTGATGTAGAGTTTTTTGGCGATACGGTCAAAGAGCCGTACCCCATAATAATCCTCCAGCTCCCGCACCGCCAGGCTCACCGCCGGCTGAGCCAGATACAGCTTCTTCGCCGCGCCGGTGATGCTGCCCGCCTCGCACACCGCCACAAAGATCTTCATGTGCCGCAACGTCATGGTTCATCCATCCTTATATTAAAATCCTTATGGTTCATATAATAATATATTATTTTACTTATGAAAAGACCCGGGGTATAAAGAAGAGAGTTTGATCGGGAGGTGCAAGATGAAAAAGGACGCAAAGTTCTACTTCAAGCTGTTCATGTCCACGTTCACCCTGAGCGCGTTCACCTTTGGCGGGGGCTACGTGATCGTGCCGCTGATGCGCAAAAAGTTCGTGGAAAACTACCACTGGATCGAGGAGGAGGAGATGATGGACTTTATCGCCATGGCCCAGTCGGCGCCGGGTCCCATGGCGGTCAACACCTCCATCCTGGTGGGCTACCATATGGCGGGCATCCCCGGCGCCTGCCTCACCATTTTGGGAACGGTACTGCCGCCCCTCATTATCCTGTCGGTGGTGTCCCTCTTTTACACTGCCTTTCGGGACAGCGCCGCCGTGGCCGCGGTGCTGAAAGGCATGCAGGCCGGCGTTGCGGCGGTGATCATCGACGTGGTGATTTCCATGGGCCAGAAGGTTTTGAAGGGCAAGAGCGTGAAGAAGGGGCTTCTCACCCTGGCCCTCATGATTGCGGCCTTCGTGGCCACCTTCTTCCTCGATGTGAACGCCGCCCTCATCATTCTGGCCTTCATCCTGGGCAGCGCCATCGCTACCTATATCGGTATGCGCAAAGCGAAGGAGGCGGAGAAATGATTTTGCTGCAACTTTTCTGGAGCTTCTTCCAGATCGGCATCCTGAGCTTTGGCGGGGGCTATGCGGCTCTGCCCCTCATCCAGACCCAGGTGGTGAACATCCACGGCTGGATGACCATGAAGGAATTTGTGGACATCATCACCATCTCTCAGATGACCCCCGGCCCCATCGCCCTCAATTCTGCGACCTTTGTGGGCATCCGCATCGCGGACATTCCCGGCGCACTCATTGCTACCCTGGGCTGCATCGTGCCCTCCTGCATCATCGTGCTGCTGCTGGCCTACTTCTACAAGAAGTACCGGGAGCTCAATCTGGTCAAGGGGGTGCTGGCAGGCCTGAGGCCGGCGGTGGTGGCACTCATCGCCTCGGCGGGCATGTCCATCGTGCTGCTCACCTTCTGGGGCAACAACCCCGTATCCTTCGATCCCAGCACCATTGACTGGATATCCGCAGCGCTGTTCGCAGTCTGCCTGTTCGTGCTTCGAAAGTTCAAGCCCAACCCCATTTTGGTGATGCTGGGCGCCGGCGTGGTGGGATTCTTCCTGTTCTTCCTCATTTGACGGCAACAAAAAAGACTTGCAAGCGCAAGTCTTTTTTTGTTTTCCTTTAGTCCGCCTTTGGCGGGTCCAGCAGAATTTTGACCACCCGGCCCAGGATGGATACCGTATCCGAAGCATAAACCGAATGGGCGTCGCCCCAGGGGACGAAGGTCAGGCTGCCGCCCTCCTGGCGGAGCATCTGCCCAAAGACCGCGGGACTGTCCGACGGCCGGGCCAGGACAAGATCCAGCGGCCGGGCGGCCTGTTGAACGCGGATGAGAGCGATGGCGCCGGAGATCATGGAGGTCTTGAGAAATTCCATGGGGACGGGCAGGAAGAAGAACTCCCCCTCCTGCACCTGGTCCAGCGGAACAAAGAGATGGGTCTCCGCCGTGCTCAACATCATCGACAGGGGTGCGCGGGGATCCAGCTCCTGGAGCACCGGCACCGGAATGCAGCGGGGACTCCTCGCGGTCAGCCGCGCCCGCACGGGGCTCACGCCGATCAGCCAGTCCAGGGACACGTTGAAGATCCGGCTGATCTCCACCTTCCAAGCGTCCGGCGGGGTGCGCTTGCCGTTCTCGTACTGGGACAGGGTGGCGGCACTGATGTGAGTGATGTGCGCCAGCTCCTTCTGGGGCATATTCCGCTCCTGACGCAATAGCTTGATTCTCTCTCCCAAGGGCAATGATTCCATGGCTGCCCCTCCTTCAGGTAATGCCAACCATTATAGGACCAAACCTCCGGAATGTCAATTTTTTATCAAAGTTTTTTCCGCCAGTCAGCGGTCTCCACTGAATCCCGGACCCGGCGAAAAAGGATGGGCTGGATGGCGGGATAGGTGAGAAAGGCGGGCAACTCCCGGGTGCGGATCACTTCCCGGATCTCCAGACCGGGCAGCTCTTCCATGGTTTTCACCTCGGCGAAAAAGAGCAGGCCGGCAGAGGTTCTGTCCCCGGCGGTCACCCGGTAGGGACAGATGGGCTGAAGCTCGAAATCCGTGGCGCCGGTCTCCTCCCAAAGTTCCCGCCGTGCGGCGTCCTCCGGGATTTCTCCGGGCTCGATATGGCCGCCGGGGAGCTCGTAGGTATCCCGGCTTTCGTGGCGTACGAACAGCCATTCCCGGCCCGATCTTGCAGCCACCACCACGTAGCGGGGCTCGCCGCCCCCGCCGAAATCCACCTGCACGCCTTCCGGGCTCATGCTGCCAAGGGGCACCGCCATGCGCATGATGTAGTCGTCCATCACATAGCCGGCGCCGATATCCGAGACCACCGCCTGCTCGGTGGCGAAGCCCAGCCGCCTGTAGACGGCGATGGAGTCCTCATTGTGTTTGTTGACCGTCAGATAGATGCTGGGCAGCCGCTGGCTTTGAGCAAAGCCCACGGCGATCTTGAGAAAACGCCGGGACAGCCCCTGGCCCCGATGGTCCTTTTTGACGTAAAGCTTGCTGAAATAGAGTTCCCCGTCCTGGGGCTGAATCCCAAGGTAGCCCACCGGGATCTCCCCGTCCCAGGCGATGTAGTAATGGTAATGGTTTTGGGTCATATCTTCATAGATTTTGTCCCGGCTCTGGAAGTTTTGCAGCATGTAGGCCACCTGAGCGGCGCCGATGATGGGAGTGTAATGCTCCTCCCAGATCTCCTGGGCCAAAATGCTCAGCGTCTCCGCGTCCCGGATGCTGTCCGCTTTAAGAATATGCAAAGGAATCGCCCCCTTATATTTTTATTTTAAAACGGGTGTTCGGGTTTGTAAAGACTGGAAGCCGTTGACCAAAAAAAGAAATCCCCTTATAATGGGGTTGGATAAAAGCGATGAACGGGAAGTATCCTTAAAGGGAAGGCCCAAGAGAGGCGGCGTCACGGGCTGAAAGCGCCGCTGGCCGGACAAAGGATGTGCGCCCGGGAGCTGCCGAAAGGCCGCCTGCCCCCGTTAAGGGTCAGAGTGGGCAGTTTTGCCAACTAGAGTGGAACCGCGGACATCCTTCGCCTCTAAAACGAAGGATGTCCTTTTTGTATAGGGGAGGGGGAAACACCATGTTCGATCGGATGAGGCGGGATATTGCGGCGGTGAAGGACCGGGATCCGGCGGCCAGAAGCACTGCTGAGGTGCTGCTGTGTTACCCGGGCTACCATGCCGTCCGGAGCCACCGCAGGGCCCACTTCTTCTACCGACATAACCTGAAGCTCGTGGCGAGGATGATCTCGAACTGGAGCCGTTTTTGGACGGGGATTGAAATTCACCCCGGCGCCAGGCTGGGCGAAGGGGTGTTCATCGACCACGGTATGGGCGTGGTCATCGGTGAGACCGCCGAGGTGGGGGACAACGTGACCATCTATCAGGGCGCAACCCTTGGAGGAACGGGCAAGGAGACGGGCAAGCGTCACCCCACCATCGAGGACAACGTGGTCATCTCCGCCGGGGCCAAGGTCCTCGGGCCCTTCACCGTGGGCTACGGCTCCAAGATCGGCGCCGGGGCCGTGGTCTTGAAGGAGGTGCCCCCGCTCAGCACGGTGGTGGGCGTACCCGGCAAGGTGGTCAAGACCGCCGGCCAGAAGGTGGCCGACCTCGATCAGGTCCGCCTGCCCGATCCGGTGGAGGAGGAGATCGAAGCCCTGAGGAGCCGCGTGGTCGCTCTCACGGAGGAGCTGATCCGGTGCGAGGGCCGGAACTGTGGATACCGCAACCAATCAAAGGAGGAAAATTGATGGTTATTTATAATACGGCGACCAAACAGAAGGAGGAATTCAGACCCCTTCACGGGAACAAGGTGGGCATCTACTGCTGCGGGCCCACGGTGTACAATTATTTTCACATTGGCAACGCCCGGCCCTTCGTGGTTTTTGATGTGCTGCGCCGTTACCTCAAGTACAGGGGTTACGACGTGACCTACGTGCAGAACTTCACCGACATCGACGACAAGATGATCCGCCGGGCCCGGGAAGAGAACACCACCGTGGCCGAGCTGGCGGAGCGCTACATCGCCGAATACTACAAGGACGCCGATGGCCTTGGCATTCTCCGGGCGGACGTGAATCCCCGGGCCACCCAGCACATGGGGGAGATCATCGGACTGATTGAAAAGCTCATCGAGAAGGGCCATGCCTATGAGGTGAACGGCGACGTGTACTTCAGTGTGCCCAGCTATGCGCCGTACGGCAGGGTTTCCGGCCAGCCGCTGGAGGACCTGGAGGCGGGCGCCCGGATCGAGGTGGGCGAGGTGAAGCGCCATCCCCTGGATTTTGCGCTGTGGAAGGCCCAGAAGGAGGGCGAGCCCGCCTGGGAGTCACCTTGGGGCATGGGCCGGCCCGGCTGGCATATCGAGTGCTCCGCCATGTCCATGAAATACCTGGGAGAGACGCTGGACATCCACTGCGGCGGCCAGGATCTCGCCTTCCCCCATCATGAGAACGAGGTGGCTCAGTCCGAGGCGGCCACCGGTAAACCCTTCGTGCGCTACTTCATGCACAACGGTTACATCAACGTGGACAACCGCAAGATGTCCAAATCGGTGGGCAATTTCTTCACCGTGCGGGATGTGGCGGAAAAGTTTGACCTTGAAGTGGTGCGGCTGTTCCTCCTTGGGGCGCACTACCGAAGCCCTATCAACTTTTCCGAGGAACTGCTGGAACAGGCGAAAAGCGGGCTGGCCCGGCTGTACAACGCCAAGACGGACGGCGAATTCTACCTTGAAAACGCCGGGGACGATGCTTCCGCGCCGGACGCCGAAGCCCATTTCACCGACCGGGCGGAGGCGCTCAAGGGCGAATTTGAGCGGGCCATGGACGATGATCTCAACACGGCGGACGCCCTGGGAAGCCTGTATGAATACGTGCGGGAGCTGAACATCCTGGTGGCCGCCGGCGCCTCGAAGGCGGCGGTGGAGGCGGGGCTCGCCGGGCTCATGGAGCTCGCTTCCGTGATGGGCCTTCTGCAAAGGAAGGCCGAAGGGGTTGACGATTCGGTGATGAAGCTGGTGGAGGAGCGCCAGGCCGCAAGAAAGGCCAGGGATTTCGCCCGGGCCGACGCGATCCGGGATGAGCTTGCCGCCCTGGGCTATGCCGTGGAGGACACCCCCGAGGGCCCCAAAGTGAAACCCATTTAATTTACGGGGCCGAAGAAGGAAAGGGAACATTTTCCTCGAATACCCTATCACCGGTTGAGACGGAGAGGGGAGGGGAACGATGGAGCTTGTGAAGCCGGACGCCGCATACCGGGACAGCTTCCTGGAAGGCCTTTTGGAATTCCAGGCCGACGGCATGGACGACTATCTCTCCTATGAACGGGTGAAGCAGGATTTTCCCGGCTACGTGAAGCGGCTGATCAAAAGCGGCAAGCCCTTCTTTCTGCCGCCGGGCCAGTCGCCCTACCATCTGTACTGGCTGGTGGACGGGGACGAATATGTGGGCAGGCTGTCCCTTCGCACCAAGAACACCCGGGACGTGATGAGCTATCTTGGGCACATCGGCTACGCCATCCGGCCGGGCCGGAGGGGCAGGGGCTGCGGCACCGAGATTCTGCGGCTTGGCCTCATCAACGCCAGGAAGATGGGATTTGAGCGGGTGCTGCTCACCTGCGCCGACTTCAACGAGGCCTCCCGCCGGGTGATCGTCAAAAATGGCGGCGTCTATGAGAACAGCGTGCCCGATCCCCAGGGGATCGTGCGGGAACGATACTGGATCGAGCTTTAAGGAACCCGGAAGGGTTCCTTTTTCCATTTATTGAAGGGAAAGACGGATCATAAAACGTCCCAGCTTGGAGGGCGGGACAAAATTAGATTTGAAAGCCGGTCCAGCCTGCGGTATAATGGAGCGTGGAAAGGAGGTGAGAAAAAATGGACATCTTTGAAAAATGTGCGGGATTCACCGCGGCGGAGGAAGCGCGTCAGGCTGGACTTTATCCATACTTTCATCAAATTGCTACCAAGCAGCATTCGGAAGTCATCATGGATGGGCATCGCACCATCATGCTGGGTTCCAACAACTATCTGGGCCTTACCTCCGACGAGCGGGTGATCGAAGCCGCCCGGGAAGGTCTGAGAAAGTTCGGCGCGGGCTGCTCCGGATCCCGGTTCCTGAACGGTACGCTGACCCTGCATGTGCAGCTGGAGGAGGAACTGGCCGATTTCTTCGGCAAGGAGGACGTGGTCACCTTTTCCACCGGATTCCAGGCCAACCTTGGCATCATCAGCGCCCTTTGCGGCATGCACGATCTCATCTTTATGGACCGCCGGGACCACGCCAGCATTTTCGATGCGGCGCGGCTGTCCTTCGCACGGCAGGTAAAGTACGACCACAACGATATGGACGATCTCAAGAGCAAACTGGCCGCGGCGGACCCCAGGAAGGGCAAGCTCATCGTGGTGGACGGCGTGTTCTCCATGGAGGGGGACTTGGCCGATTTGCCCGCCATTGTGAAGCTGGCAAAGCAGTACGGCGCCCGGGTGATGGTGGACGATTCCCACGGCGTGGGCACCATGGGCGAGCACGGACGGGGCGTGGCCGAATATTTCGGTCTGGAAAAGGAAGTGGATGTGCTTATGGGCACCTTCAGCAAATCCTTCGCCAGCCTGGGCGGATTCATGGCCACCACCCATCAGGTGGCGGAGTACGTCCGGCACGTGTCCCGGCCCTTTATCTTCAGCGCGTCCATGCCGCCGGGCAACGTGGCGGCCGCCCTGGAAGCGCTGCACATTCTCAAGGCCGAGCCGGAACGGGTGAAGCGGGTGAACGACAACGCCGCCTATATGCGCAGGGGCTTTGAGAGCCTCGGCATCCGGGCGGGGGAATCCATGGCCCCCATCATCCCCATCGTCATCGGCACCAACGAGGCGACCTTCAAGGTCACCCGGGATCTTTTGGAGGCCGGCGTGTACGTCAATCCGGTGGTCTCACCGGCGGTGGAGGAGGGCGGCAGCCTTCTTCGCACCAGTTACATGGCGACCCATACCCGGGACCAGCTGGACTTCGCTCTTGAAGCCTTCGGCAGGGTTCTTGGCTGATGCGGGTAAAAAGCGTGGGAGTCATCCCACGCTTTTGTTGTATAATGAAAGAAAAGGAGGGACGAGCCATGGTCGATGAAAAGATCGTTGAAAGCTTCCACCGGATGTGGGACACTTTTCCTGAGCGGGCGCGGCTGATCCACAGGGACAGAACCGTCCTGGCCGTCAACCGGAAGGCCGCCGAAATGGGCATGAAGGTGGGTGCGCGGTGCATCGACGATCCGCCCCCGGAGGCGCACCGGGGGTGTAAGGCGGCCGATGCCCTGAAGGCGGGCGAGGGCAGGTACGGCCTGAACCCCGCGGGCACGCGCATCCGCTTTTGGATCCCCGTGGATGGCTGTAAGGACGTGTATGTGCACTTCTCCATACCCACGGATCATCTTTGATCTTGCAAAACGCACGAATTTTCGATATATTTGAAGAGAAAAAATCTGTGAGAAGTGATGGTTATGAATAAAAAAGGGTTCACCCTGGTTGAAGTTATTGTAGTCCTGGTCATCCTGGCCATTCTGGCGGCGATTCTGGTCCCCTCCATGGTGGGCTGGATCGACAAGGCCAATCAAAAGAAGCATATCGCCGAATGCCGGGTGTGCGTGGTTGCGGCCCAGACTTTGGCCAGCGAGGGATATGGGGCTGCCGGCGCCGCGGGTGCGGTGGACCCGGCGGAGGTGCTGGCTCTTGCCCAGGTGGAAGGCGCTGTGGACAGCGTGGAGATCGCCGCGGATGTGACGGTGCGCCATCTCGTCTATACGGCGCAGGACGGCGTCAAGGTGGTCTACTGCGGCCTTGGCGGATGCGCCGAGTGCGGCAACAGCGATGCGTACACCGTGGACGGTTCCGTGCCCGGGGGCGGCGGACACACGCCCCAGCAGACGGCCGGCCGGACCTTCAGCGATCTGACCGCCAAGTTCAAGCAGCTGCAGATGGACAACAAACTGAACAACAGCGACTCCTTTGACGGCGTGAACGCAAAAACGGAGGGCATGTCCGCCAAGGTCATGTACGATTCCCTTTCCGCCGAGCAGCAGGCCTATCTTGACGGCATATCCTGGTCCATCGTGAAAAGCGGCGCCGGCTGGCGGCTGTATTTCACGGAAACGAACTATGGCTCGGGGAACGCCAGCGACATCAAGGTCTATAAATATGATCCCGACAGCGGGAAGTACCAATATGCCACAAAGGGAACCGAGATCGTCGCGGGCAAGGTGAAGGCGAGCGGCACCAGCTGGAGCGAATGGTCGGACACCATGGACTGAATCGATCTTCAAGGCCGGGCACTGCCCGGCTTTTTTCATCCAAGGGCCAAAGCCTGAGGGCGGCGCATCCTGGCCGCGGCGCCGGCAGGGGATAAAACAAAAGCGCTCCCACAACGTGGGAGCGCCGGCGCGTGCAGGCCCGGCCTGCTGGCGCACCTAACAGGATTCGAACCTGTGGCCTACCGCTTAGGAGGCGGTCGCTCTATCCTGCTGAGCTATAGGTGCCCGCTGAACGTTTTTTATTATCCCATAGCCCGTTTGGGATGTCAAGAACCGCTTAGTTTTCTTGACAGAATATTTCGGATATCGTAATATTAGACCCATAATCAGAGAGATAGAAAATGGACGGTGGAGCGGTTGAAGAAAAAAGAGTGCCAGCTCAACGAGCTTTTGGTGGAGACCTTCAGCGTGATTTTGCAGCTGGAGGAAAAAACCATCCAGCAGAAGGATTTTAAAGATCTGTCCATCCGGGAAATCCACGCCCTTTCGGCTATCGCCGAGGGAAACGGCAGGTCCATGTCCCGCATGGCGGCCTCCCTCGGGGTGGCCATGTCCACGGTGACCGCCACGGTGGACCGGATCTGCCGCAAGGGCTATGCAAGGCGCATCCAGCAGGAACCGGACCGGCGGAAGGTACAGCTGGTTCTGACGAACCGGGGGGACCGGGTGGTGCGGCTGCACCGCCTCTTTCACCGGCAGATGGTGCGGGCCGCCATAAAGGACCTCGATCCTTTCGAGCAGGGGGTTTTGATCGGCTCCATGGGCAGGCTCAATCATTTCTTTAAGGATGAATGCAGGAATCTTGGCATTCAACTTTCAACGGAGGCGAAGTTATGAAACTTAAAATCGTGGGTACGGGAAGCTACCTTCCTGACGAACTTCTGACCAATGAGGACCTGGAGGGCATGGTGGAGACCTCCGACGAGTGGATCACCACCCGGACCGGCATCAAGGAGCGGCATATCGCCCATGAGGAGCGCACCTCCCACATGGCCATCGAGGCCGCCAGACGCGCTCTTGCCGACGCGAAGCTGGATCCAAAGGAGCTGGGCGCGGTGTTTTGCACCACGGTGACTCCCGACGAGATCTGCCCCTTCTTGGCCGCCTATGTGGCCGGCGCCATCGGGGCGGAGTGCATGGCCATGGATATCAACGCCGCCTGTTCAGGGTTCGTCTACGGGCTGTGGACGGCGGCAGCCCATATGAGCCTTTGCCCGAAGCCGGTCCTGGTGATCGGCGCGGAGCATCTGACCCGGCTGGTGGATTTCACCGACCGCTCCACCTGCGTGCTCTTCGGCGACGGCGCCGGCGCGGTGGTGGCGGTGCCCGAGGAGGGCATGCTGGGCTGCAAGCTGATCTGTGAGGAGGATAAGGACGGCTCTCTGGTGATCCCCGGCGTGAATCACCAGATGGACGGCCAGCTGCTCTCCTCCTATCTTCAGATGAACGGTCAGGCGGTGTACCGCTTCGCCACTACGGTCATGCCGAAAATGGTTCAGGCTGTGGCAAAGGAGGGCGGCGTGGATCTTGACGACGTGCGCTGGATCGTGCCCCACCAGGCCAACATCCGGATTATTGAGACCTCGGCCCGGCGGCTGAAGCTGCCCATGGACCGGTTCTTTGTGAATATCCAGCATGTGGGCAACACTTCGAGCGCCAGCGTGCCCATCGCCCTCGATGCCCTCAATAAAAAGGGCCTCATCGAGTCCGGGGACCTCGTCATCCTCGCGGCCTTCGGCGGCGGGTTCACGGCGGCCTCCGCGCTGCTGCGCTGGTAAATCTGCGGTTTTATATTTTATCATATTTCTATTATTCTTTTGAAATGAGGTGGAACAATGAACACCCGAGTGACGGAACTGTTGGGCATTGAGGTGCCCATTTTCCAGGGGGGCATGGCCTGGGTCGCCGACGGCGATCTGGCCAGCGCCGTATCGGCGGCGGGCGGCCTTGGCATCATTGCCGCGGCCAATGCGCCGGTGGAATGGGTGCGGGGCGAGATTGCCAAGGTGAGAAGCCGGACCGCGAACCCCTTCGCGGTGAACATCATGCTGATGAGCCCGAACGCCGAGGAAGTGGCAAAGCTGGTCATCGAGGAGAAGGTGCCGGTGGTGACCACCGGCGCGGGCAGCCCGGCAAAGTACATGGAGGACTGGAAGAGAGCGGGCATCAAGGTGATTCCGGTGATCCCGGCGGTGGCCCTGGCCCGGCGCATGGAGCGCTGCGGCGCCGACGCCGTGGTGGCGGAGGGCTGTGAATCCGGCGGCCATGTGGGGGAGATGACCACCATGGCGCTGATGCCCCAGGTGGTGGACGCCGTGAAGATTCCCGTGATTGCGGCGGGCGGCATCGGCGACGGCCGGGGCATGGCCGCGGCCTTCATGCTGGGCGCCGGCGGCGTGCAGGTGGGCACCCGGTTTGTGGTGGCCAAGGAATCGAACGTGCATCCCGCCTACAAGGAGCGCATCCTCAAAGCCAGGGATACCGATACGATCGTGACGGGCAGGCCCAACGGCGCGCCGGTCAGGACGCTCAAGAACAAGTTGGCCCGGGAGCTCAAGGAGCTGGAGGACGCCAGAGTGCCCTTTGAGGAATTTGAGAACAAGGCCGCCGGCGGACTGCGGCGTGCGGTGGTGGAGGGCGACGTGGACGAAGGTTCCCTCATGGCGGGGCAGATCGCGGGCCTGGTGAGCCGGGAGGAGACCTGCCGGGAGATCATCGAAAGCATGGTCCGGGAGGCGGAAGCCCTTCTGGGAGGTGGCGGCCGTGGGTAAGCTGGCCTTTATCTTTGCCGGACAGGGCGCGCAGAAGCCGGGCATGGGGCACAGCCTGTATGAAGGCAGCGCCGCGGCTCGGGAGATCTTTGAACGGGCGGAGAACATCCGGCCCGGCATGAAAAAGCTTTGTTTTGAGGGCCCTGCAGAGGAACTGAACGAGACGGTGAACACCCAGCCCGCCCTGTTTACGGCGGAAGCCGCGGCCTTCGCGGCGCTGGCGGAAGCGGGTGTAAGGCCGGAACTCACCGCCGGGTTCTCCGCCGGAGAGTACGGCGCGCTCCATGCCGCCGGAGCCCTTGATTTTGAGCCGTGCCTTAGGCTCATCATGGCCCGGGCCGAACACATGCAGCGGGCGGCTTCGGTCCATCCCGGCAGCATGCTGGCGCTCATCGGCGGCACGGCGGAAGACGCGCTGGAACTGTGCCGGGATGCGGAGGAAGCGGGCGTGATCCTGCCGGTGAACTACAACTGCCCGGGGCAGACGGTGGTGGCGGGGGAGAATCCCGCCATCGAGCGGGCGGAGGACCTGGCGAAGGAGAGGCGGCTTCGGGCCGTGCGCCTGGCGGTTTCGGGTGCCTTCCATTCCCCCCTCATGGTGGAGGCCGCGAAAGCCTTTAAGGCGGATCTCGCGGCGGCGGCCTTTGAGGCGCCGAAGATTCCCATCGTATCCAATGTGACGGCCCAGCCCATGGGCCGGGCGGACTTCGCCGCCCTCGAGGCAGCCCAGGTGAAGAGTCCCGTGCGCTGGGAGGAAAGCGTTCGAACGCTGATGGAGCTGGGCGCGGATGCCTTCGTGGAGGTGGGCCCGGGCAAAACCCTGGCCGGCTTCCTGAAGCGGATCGACCGGCATCTTCCCGTTTGGGGCACGGAGGACATGGGGGGCGTTGCCGCGGCGGCGGCAGCCCTGAAAGGAGGCGCGTGATGGAAATTAAATGCGCGGTGGTCACCGGCGCTTCCCGGGGCATCGGCCGGGGCATTGCTCTTGAGCTGGCCCGGCGGGGCATGAATGTGGTCATCAATTATAACAGCAGTGCCGAGGCGGCGGACGCCTTGATTCGGGAGATCGAGGAAATGGGCGTGAGGGCCCTGGCGGTGCAGGCGGACGTGAGCGATTTTGAGGCCGCCGGCCGGCTCATCCAAAAGGCGGAGGAGACCTTCGGGCGGGTGGACGTACTCGTCAACAACGCGGGCATCACCCGGGACGGCCTTCTCATGCGCATGAAGGAGGAGGATTTTGACCGGGTGATCGAGGTCAACCTCAAAAGCGCCTTCAACTGTATGCGCCATGCGGTCCGGGGCATGGGCCAAAGGCGGTACGGACGGATCGTCAGCCTGTCCTCGGTGGCGGGCGTCGTGGGCAATGCCGGACAGGCCAACTATTCCGCCTCCAAGGCGGGCGTCATCGGCCTCACCAAGGCCGCGGCCCGGGAGCTCGCCCGCCGGGGCATCACCGTCAATGCGGTGGCCCCCGGCTTCATCGATACCGACATGACAGCGGCCATGCCGGAAGCGGCCAGGACAGCGGTGCTCGCCACCGTCCCCATGCAGCGGGGCGGACGGGTGGAGGACGTGGCGAAAGCCGTGGCCTTTCTTGTGAGCGATGACGCCGCCTACATCACAGGCCAGGTGCTGTCCGTGGACGGCGGGCTGGCCATGTAAGGAGGATAACTATGAAAAGACGGGTAGTTGTAACGGGACTGGGCGCCATCACCCCGGTGGGCAACGGCGTCATCCCTTCCTGGGAGGCCCTCAAGGCCGGGAAAGCCGGCATTGGGACCATCTCCCATTTCGATCCCGCCGAATACACGGTGAAGCTGGCGGCGGAGGTCAAGGATTTTAAGCCCGAGGACTATATGGATAAGCGGGAAGCCCGCAGGATGGATCTTTTCTGTCAGTATGCCATGGCGGCGGGAAGCGAGGCCATGGACGATGCGGGGATCGATCTTGAGAAGGTGGACCGGAACCGCTTCGGCGTTCTGGTGGGTTCGGGCATCGGCGGCATTTCCACCATCGAGCAGGAACAGCAGAAATTTCTGGAGCGGGGCAACCGCCGCGTCTCCCCCCTCATGATTCCCATGGCCATCGCCAACATGGGCGCGGGCCAGCTGGCCATCCGCTACGGCCTTCGGGGCCGGTGCGCCAGCACGGTGACCGCCTGCTCCTCCGGCAACGACGCCATCGGCGAAGCCTTCCGGATGATCCGCCACGGCTATGCCGATTACATGCTGTGCGGCGGCGCCGAGGCGCCCATCACGCCTCTGGCGGTGGCGGCCTTCAACAACATGCAGGCCCTGACCCGGGCGGAGGACCCCCTCCGGGCGTCCATTCCCTTTGATAAGGAACGCTCCGGCTTCGTCATCGGCGAGGGCGCGTCCCTCATGGTGCTGGAGACCTACGAATCGGCGGCGGCCCGGGGCGCCAAAATCTATGGGGAGCTGCTGGGCTATGGGTCCACCTGCGACGCCTTCCACATCACCGCCCCCGAACCGGAGGGCAGCGGCGGCGCCCGGGCCATGAGCGAGGCCATGGCGGACGGCGGCGTATCCCCGGAGGAAATCGACTATATCAACGCCCATGGCACCAGCACGCCCCTCAACGACCGCATCGAGACGGCCGCCATCAAGAAGGCCCTGGGGGAGCATGCCGCGAAGGCGGCCATCAGCTCCACCAAGTCCATGACCGGACACATGCTGGGCGCGGCGGGCGCATTTGAAGCCATGGTGTGCATTCTCGCCATGGCGGAGGGCTTCATTCCGCCCACGGCAAACTACCAGGTGCCCGATCCCGAGTGCGATCTCGACTATGTGCCGGTGGAAGGGCGCAGGCAGGAAGTGAACTATGCTCTGTCGAACTCCTTAGGGTTCGGAGGACACAACGCGACCTTGCTTTTTGGTAAGGTGAAGGATTGAAGGAAGGTGAAGCGCGGATGAATATGGATGAAATCACCCGCCTGATCGGCGCCCTCGACAAGTCGTCGGTATCGGTGCTGGAACTGAAGGACGGGGAATTCTCCCTGAAGCTTGAAAAGGCGGCGCAGCAGATCGTGACCACTCCCACGGTGATGCCGGTGGCGGTCACCGCCGATCCGGAAAGCGCCGGCGAGGAGCTGGGCCCGGACGTGAAGGAAGTGCTCTCCCCCATGGTGGGCACGTTCCATACGCTGAAGGACGAAGTGAAGGTGGGCGACCGCTTGAAGAAGGGCGACGCCCTTTGCTCCATCGAGGCGATGAAGCTCATGAATGAGATCGTCATGGAGGAGGACGGGGAGATCGTGTGGGTCTCCGCGGGAGAGGGCGATCTGGTGGAATTCGGCCAGCAGCTCTTCCAATACCGTCCCTAAGGAGGCAGGAATATGACGCAAGAGGAAATCAAGGCAATCATTCCCCATCGGGATCCCTTCCTGTTTTTGTCGGAAGTGGAGGCGTGCGTGTCCGGCGAGAGCTGCACGGGGGTTTGGAAGCTCACCGGTGAGGAATATTTCTTCAAGGGGCATTTCCCCGATTATCCCGTGGTGCCCGGCGTGCTGCTGCTGGAGGCGGTATGCCAGACCGGCGCGGTGGCCATCCTGTGCAAGGATGAATACAGGGGCCGCATCGCGGTGCTGGCGGGCGTGGAGAAAGCCCGCTTCAGAAAGCAGGTCCGCCCCGGAGACACGATCCGCATGACCGCCCGGGTGATCCGCCAGAAGGGCATCATCGGCGTGGCCGAGGGGGAAGGCTATGTGGACGGGGAACTGGCGGTAAGCGCCAGGGTCATGTTCGGCCTGCCGGAACCGGAGGCCCAAAATGTTTAACAAGGTTCTCGTCGCCAACCGGGGGGAGATCGCGGTTAGGATTATCCGCGCCTGCCGGGCCATGGGCATCGCCACGGTGGCCATCCATTCCACCGCCGACGCCTCCGCCCTGCATGCCCAGCTGGCCGATGAGGCCCTGTGCGTGGGCCCCGCTTCCCCGCTGGACAGCTATCTCAACCAGTATGCGGTGCTTTCCGCCGCGGTGCTCACCGGCGCCGAGGCCATTCACCCCGGTTACGGGTTTCTGGCGGAAAACGCCAAATTTGCCCGAATGTGCGAAAAGTCGGACATCGCCTTTATCGGCCCGCCCCCGGACCCCATGGAGCGGATGGGCGATAAGCTCTACGCCCGGCGCACCATGCGGGAGGCCGGCGTGCCCATCACGCCCGGCTCCCTTGAAGCGTTAACCAGCGTGGATGAGGCGCTGGCTTTGGCAAACGAGGTGGGTTATCCCGTGATGGTGAAGGCGGCTGCCGGCGGCGGCGGCCGGGGCATCCGCAAGGTGGACGGACCGGAGCAGATGGAAAGCGCCTTTTCCCAGGCCACGGCGGAGGCCCAGATGGCTTTCGGCGACGGACGGCTGTTTTTGGAGAAGTGCGTGCTGGACGCCCGGCATATCGAGTTTCAGATCATCGCCGACGCCCACGGCAACGTGGTGCATCTGGGCGAGCGGGACTGCTCCATGCAGCGCAGAAATCAAAAGCTGCTGGAGGAAGCGCCCTCGAGCGCGCTGGACGGCGAGCTTCGGGAGCGCATGGGCAGGGCGGCGGTGGCCGCAGCCAGGGCTGTGGGCTATCAGAATGCGGGTACGGTGGAATTTTTAGTGAATCGCAATCATGAGTTTTATTTTATGGAAATGAACACCCGCATTCAGGTCGAGCACCCCGTCACCGAGATGGTCACCGGCGTGGATCTGGTCCAGGAACAGCTTCGCGTGGCGGCGGGGGAACCCCTCTCCTTCACGCAGAAGGATATCGTTCTTCGGGGACACGCCATCGAGTGCCGCATCAACGCGGAGGACCCGGTACACGACTTCCGGCCGGCCTGCGGCACCGTGGAGATGCTGCATATTCCCCAGGGCCCGGGCGTACGATTTGACAGCGGTCTTTACGTGGGCTGGCAGGTGCCGCCCCATTACGATTCCATGCTGGGCAAGCTCATCGTCCACGGCAGGGACCGGGAGGATGCCATCGCCCGCATGAAGGCCGCACTGATGGAAATTGTGGTGTCGGGGTTCCCCACCAATATTGACTTTGAACTCGATCTTGTCAGTCATCCGGGCTTTGAAGCGGGCAGCTACGACACATCGTTTATCGCCAGGGAGATGAAGTAATTGTTTGATTTGTTTAAAAAAAAGCAGGTGGTGGTCCGAAACATCGGCGGACCGAAGCCTGCGGGCCCCGCCGGACCGGCGGGAGCGGACGGAGCCCGGATAAACAGCGGTAAGCTTCCGCCGAAGGCTCCCGCCAAGGTTCCGGCGCCTCCGGCGGCAAAGCCGGTGCGGGGCGCCGAGGAGGAGACCGCCGGCGCCATGTGGGAGAAGTGCCCTAACTGCGGCAAGGTTATCTACATGGAGGACCTGATGGAGAACCACAAGGTCTGCCCCGGCTGCGGTTATCATTTCCGCATCACCGGCCGCCAGCGCATCAACTATACGGTGGATGAAGGCACCTTTGAGGAATTCAATGGCAGGGTCATGGGCGGCAATCCGCTGGATTTTCCCGGGTATGAGGAGAAACTGAAAAGCGCCCGGGATTTCACCGGACTGTCCGACGCGGTGATTACGGGCACGGGCAAAATCGGCGGGAACCCGGCGGTGGTGTGCGCCATGGACGGATTCTTCATGATGGGCAGCATGGGCGCCGCGGTGGGCGAGAAGATCACCCGCGCCGTGGAAAAGGCCATCGAGCTGAAACTGCCCATCGTCATCTTCACCGTTTCCGGCGGCGCCAGGATGCAGGAGGGCCTCGTTTCCCTCATGCAGATGGCGAAGGTGAGCGGCGCGCTGGCCCGGCTGAACGAGGCGGGGCTGCTCTACATCACCGTACTCACCGATCCCACCACCGGCGGCGTGACGGCGAGCTTCGCCATGCTGGGGGATATCATTTTGGCCGAGCCGGACGCCCTTATCGGCTTTGCCGGCAAGCGGGTCATTGAAAGCACCGTCAAGCAGACGCTGCCCGAGGGTTTTCAACGGGCCGAGTTTCTGCTGGAGAAGGGCTTCGTGGACGCCATCGTTCCGCGGCATGAGCTGCCCGGGGCGCTGGCCGGGCTTTTGTCCCTGCATCAAAGGGAGGTGACGGCATGACCGACGCGTGGAGGAGGGTTCAGGCGGCACGGGATCCGTCCCGTCCCACGGCGCAGACCTATATCAGCGCCATCTTTGAGGATTTTATGGAACTGCACGGCGACCGGGTCTTTGGCGATGATCCGGCGGTGATCGGCGGCGTGGCACGGCTGGAAGGCCGGCCCGTGACCGTGATCGGCCAGGAGAAGGGCGTGGACACCAAGGATAAGGTGGCCCGGAACTTCGGCTGCGCCCATCCCGAGGGTTACCGCAAGGCCCTTCGGCTCATGCATCAGGCGGAGAAGTTCCGCCGGCCCGTGCTCGCCATTGTGGACACCCAGGGCGCGTTCTGCGGCATCGGCGCCGAGGAACGGGGTCAGGGCCAGGCCATCGCCCAGTGCCTCATGGATATGATGGCGCTCTCCGTGCCCGCCGTGTGCGTTTTGGTGGGCGAAGGGGGGAGCGGCGGCGCCCTGGCGCTGGCCTGCGGCAACAGGGTGGCCATGCTGGAAAACGCCGTATATTCCATTCTCTCCCCGGAGGGCTTTGCCAGCATCCTCTGGAAGGATGCAAGCCGGGTGGAGGAAGCGGCCGCTTCCATGAAGATGACCGCCGCGGAAGTAAGGGACATGGGCATCGTGGACGCGGTGATCGCGGAGCCGGAGGGGGGCGCTTCCGCCCATCCCGAGGCGGTGGCCGCCGCTATCAAGGACTATTTCACCGGCGCTTTGCAGGAGATGGACGGCTGGACCCCGGAGGAGATCCGGGAGCAGCGTTACCGCCGTTTCCGGGCGATGGGCGCGTGCTAGGTATTATTCAAGATTATATTTGGGCATGGCCTTGCGGGCCGTGCCCTTTTTATTGGGCTCCTCTCCTTTCGGCCCCGGCAATGAAGGAAAGAGCCGGGAAGGCATGGGAAACTGCGGCGGATGCGGCGCCGTGGCACAAAAAAAAGCGGCATCCTGCCGCTTTTTTTTCGCGCTAGAGTGTGAGGGTCACGAAGGGATTCTCGCAGGGGTTGTTTTCCGAAAAGTGGGCCACACCCGCGGTGAGGTCCATGATAAGTCCGAAATTGGTGGCGGCGGGCAGACCCTGTCCGGTTTGGGCATGGCGGCAGATCCCCTCGGGGGCCCCCTTGTGGTCGCCCAGCACCGCCTTGAGGAAGTCCACCGTCACGTCCTTCCTGCCCCGGAGCATCTGGTTCACCCGGGCCTGACGGCTCAGGGTGCCGCCGTATTTCTTGTTGCCGTCCCGCTCGGTGAAGCGGGGGGTTAGGAAGAAGTTGGTGTGGAGAATGCAGCCGTCCTCCGGCAGCAGCGCTCCCACATCCCCCTCGGTCATCTCCGCCGCGATGGCAAGGCCGTCCCGGTGGGCCAGGGTGACGCAGGCGGGACAGCCGATTTCGCCCTCCACCAGCCGGTTGTAGGCCGCGCACAGGGCGGGCTGCTCGAGAGCGCCCCGCATCCGCACATGGAGGGGCAGGGTGCCCTTCCTCCGAAACGGGGCCTTGAGGGCGTTCAGCGTCAGACCGAGGCCGTGGGAATTCATGCCCTTGCCGCCGATGAGGCCCGCCTCGGTGAAGAGGATCAGGGAACCGGTCTCCATTTCAATCCGGAGAATCACCATGGCGCCCCGGAGGATATGAAGAAAATCCCAGGTTTGACCGATCAGCGTGTGGCCGTTCGCCGTATTTTCCGGCATCACCGCAAAGGCCGTGCATTCGCTCATGAACAGGACCTCGCTGCGGTTGTTGAGGGCGAGAATATCCCCGTACTCCACGTCCGCACCCTCGGCGATGGCGGCCATCTCCTCGAGATAGTCCGGCGCGTAGGCGCGGATCGCGGCCTCGGACAGCCGCCCGATGGCCCGGGCCTCCCCGAAGCTGTGACCGTGGGCCTCAAAGATTTTGGTGTAGGCCGAGATGCAAAATGCGATCCGGTCCCTGGCCGCCCGACCGTAGGCGAGCCCCCGTTCCCGGATCGAACCGGAAAGTTCAATGACAGGTACCATATTGCCGCCCCCTATCCTAGATAGGTGAGAACCGCCGTCTGGGCGGGGGTTTCCCTGGCGATTTCAATGGTGTTCGTTTTCGAATAGGTGACGTTGTCCATGAGCTCGGTGAAGGCGGTAAGCCGGGCCAGCACGGGATAGCCGTACTCGTCCGTGGTGTAGTGCATGGGCAGGATCACTCGGGGATGGAGGATTTTGCAAAGGTCCCGCGCCTCCTCCGGGCCGATGGTGTAGTGACCGCCCACCGGCACCATGAGAGCGTCCAGATCCTTGAGCGCTGCAAGCTGGGCGGCGGCGGGCCGGCAGCCCAGATCCCCGAGATGGGCGATGCGAAGGCCGCCCGCCTCCAAGACAAAGATTTTGTTGGGGCCGCGCAGGGCGCCCTCCTCGCCGTCGTGCCAGGAGTCCAGCACCGTGACCTTGAAGGGGGAGGGCCCGCCGGGCAAGAGCTTCACCGCTTCCCGGTAGCCGTGGTCGCTGTGTTCATGGCTGCACAAAACCTCGTTCGCCGTGAGGGCAAGAGGGGCAAGACCGGGCACCGTGTCCGGTCCGTAGGGGTCGATGACGAGGGTATATCCATCGAAAGCCGCGCTCCAACAGGAATGGCCGTGCCAGGTTAAGGTGATCATGGGAATCTCCCCTTTCCACTGTTTTCTTCAGTATAGCACAATGGAACGGGGGAATTAAAGATCCTCGATGTTCATGCGCTCCAGTTCGGAGAGCTTCCGCTCCCGCAGCCTTTTAAAATGACGCACCAAAAAGTAAACCAGAAAACAAAGAAGCGAGGTGACAAGGCCAAGATAGCTCATCCAAAAGGACAGCAGGAGCGCCGTGATGGGGACAATAAGGCCGATGCGGTAGTCCTCCATCCGGGCCATGAAGTATTCCACCGCCACCAGGCCAAGGGGCAGTACGAGCAGCAACGCCAGAATCATGGAGCTTATTTCCATCGGGGATCACCTTCCTTTTTCATTTTTCTGTAGCTGTTCGCCAGCAACTTGGCCGTGTCGTAGTCCAGCTTCTCCTCGAGGGCCAGCCTCTTGATGAGGGCGATGTGGGGATCGGGCGCCGCTTGGTCGTTCAGCTCAATCCGCTGGATGAGCCGGTCCAGCCGCAGGCGCACCGTGGGGTAGGTCACCTTGTACAGCTCCGCCATCTGCTTGAGGGAGCCGGAGGAGAGAAGAAATTTTTTGATGAAGGCGAGATCCTCATCGTCCAGCGCCGCCAGCCATGCCGGCAGATTTTCCGAGATCATGATGGGGCTCCTTTCTAAAAATACAAGTTTTAGTTTAAGTTTATTTTTAATAAAATTATATTATACTTTAATTATATTAAAGTCAAGGGCAAAATGAAAAATACCCGAAGGTATTTTCATTTTCAAGGATTATGCGCTTTTGGCGTTTTTTGAACTCGTCCAGGCGTTTTTCCATTTGCCGGTGGCGAAGCGGATCACGCTCAGCACGCCCCGGACCACCAGGTCCAGCACCATACCGATCCAGGCGCCGGTGAGGCCAAGACCGAGGGGGTAGGCCAGGATATAGGCGGAGATGAGCCGCACGCCCCACATGCCGATCACCGAGATGTAGAAGGGCCACTTGGTGTCCCCTGCGCCCCGAAGCACGCCGGGGATGACCATGGACAGCGCAAAGAAGGGCTCGGCCAGGGCCTCAATGCGCAGAACACCGGCCCCGAGATCCAGAACCGCCGCCTCGCCGGTGAAGATGGACATGAGCCCTCGGGCAAAGATGAACATGAGAGCGCCGGCCACGGTCATCAGCACCGTGCCGTAGATGGTGCAAAGGCGGCCGTAGCGAGTGGCCAGCTCCGTCTCCCCGGCGCCGAGGGCTTGGGCCACCAGCGTGGTGGCCGCCGCCGAAAAGCCAAAGCAGGGCAGGTAGGAGATGGATTCGGCGGTGATGGCCAGATGATGGGCGGCAAGGGCGGTGGTGCCTATGCCGGTTACGAGAGCGGTCATGGCGATCTGTCCAAAGGAGAGGGTCATGCGCTCAAGGGCGTTGGGCGTGCCAAGGCGGGCCACCTCCCGAAGAACATGCTTGTCCGGCCGATAGCTGCTGCGAATGGGGATGCGGATGGGGGATTCCCGAAAGTAGACGGCGCCAAGCAGGGCCAGTCCGGAGAAGGCAAAGGAAGCGGCCGTGGAGATGGCGGCGCCGGTCACGCCAAGGCCCGCGCCCCACATCGTGAAGCTGCTGCCAAAGACCGTGATCTCCCGGGTGGGAAAGATGAGCAAAAAGTTGCCCACCACGTTCAGTACGTTGGTGATGGCGTTGAAAAACAGAGGGGTCTTCGTGTCCCCGGAGCAGCGCAGCACATTGGAGCAGACCACCATGGCCATGTTGAAAAGGTACGCCGAGCCAAACCA
This sequence comes from Gehongia tenuis, assembly GCF_014384795.1. NCBI lineage: Bacteria > Bacillati > Bacillota > Clostridia > Christensenellales > Christensenellaceae > Gehongia > Gehongia tenuis. The sequence goes on from NZ_JACRSR010000001.1 coordinate 187,924, forward strand.
GCGCAGGTAGCTGGTGGCCAGGGGAACCACCGCCGCTTCGGCGCCCAGCCAATGAGGCAGATGGGGCGCAATGAGCTCCATGAGGCCGGTGAAGAAAAGACCGCCCACGGCGATCGCGAGCACCGCCTGGGTCATGATCCGCTTCACCCGGTCCAGCTCGCCCGCACCGATATACCTTGCGATCTGCACCGCAAAGCCGATGGCGACGGCGTTCATGACGCCGTTGATGAGCCAGATACTGGAGGTGCCGACAGCTACCGCCGCGGTGGCCGTGGCGCCGAGAGAGCCCACCATGGCGGTGTCCACGTACTGCACCAGGGTCTGCAAAATCTGCTCCACAATGGTGGGCCAGGCGAGGAAGAGAATGATCTTCCGGGGCGGGATGGACTTGTCCAAAAGATCCAGGGTTTTGGCCAAGGGAATGCCTCCTTACCGAATGAAATTGGTGCGGGTCTTCTTGAGCACCGGGGGTTCTTCAATCTTTCCCCGGCCCAGCTCGATCAGCTTTATCAAGTAAGCCATGTTGGCCCCGAGAGCGTCCATGATCTCCAGACCCTCCCCGTCCTCCAACACCTCGCCCGGAGCGGCGCCGTGGGCGATGGTCCAGTACTGGGAGGGGGCGATGAACATCTCGGAGATGCTGAGGTAGTTGTTCAGCTGGTTGAAGGTGGCGATGCCGCCGCTTCTTCGCAGCACGGCCACCGATCCGCCCACCTTGTGGCGGAACCTCGCGCCGGTGCTGTAGAAGGCCCGGTCCATGAAGGCCTTCATGCCGCTGGCGATGGAGGCGTAGTAAACCGGCGCGCCAAACAGCAGGCCGTCCGCCGCTGCCATTTCATCCATCAGCCCATGGAAGGCGTCGTCGCCGAGGGCACACCTGCCGATTTTCTTGCAGGCGCCGCAGGCCATGCAGCCCCGAAGGGGCCAGTGCCCCACCTGCACCAGCTTCGTCTCAATGCCCTCCTTCTCGATGCGCTGGGTTACCCGCGTAAGGGCGGCGGCAGTGTTGCCCGATTTGTGGGGGCTGCCGTTGATGGCGATCACTTTCATGGAATCAGATCCTTTCTTCTTCAATATAAATCTTTGCCTCGGGGAGAAACCGGCCGAGGGCCGCCCGCAGGGCGGCGAGATGTCCGAAGGGCAGCCGCACGACCCCTCCCGATTCACGGACGGGCAGGGATTCGGGCAGCAGCGGTTCCAGCCTGCGGAACTGTTCCCGGGCCATGCGGAAGGGCGCCAGGTTGACGTCCAGAATGAGCTTTGGGTCCAATGCCCGCCGGATGGCGTCCACCAGGGCGAGCTCCTCCGCGGGGGAGCCCAGCAGAGGTTCGAGACAAAGCCGCACTGGATAGCCGTGGCACTGCAGGGCCCGGGCGGCCCGAAGCCGTGCGGCGAGGCTGGGCGCCCCCCGCTCCCAGGAGGACAGGGATTCCGGCAGGAGGGAAAAGGCGGGTATGAGATTGGGCAGGGGCGGCCCCTCAAGGAGGGGCGCGATGCGGGCGCTCCTTGTCCGAAGCTCCACTTTGACGTTCCCATGCTCCGCTGCAAAGCGGACAAAGGCCGCCGCGTGGGGCAGAAGGGCGGACAGGGCCAGCGCGTCGCCCTCGAAGCTGGCAAAGACGGCGTCCGCGCCCTTGGCCTCGGCTTCCGCAAAGCAGTCCTCGAGGTTCATGAAGGCCACCACATGTCCCGAGCCGAACATACCCTTTAAAAAGCAGAACCCGCAGTCGTAGGGACAGCCCCACAGGGTGGAGGCATAATGGGGCCGCTCCGCGCCGTAGGCCTCGCAAAGGGGGGACAGGGGGTAGAGCAAGGCTTCCCGGCGGGCCAGAATGAGGGCGGGAGCCGCCTTCTGCAAAACCACGTCCTGGCGGGGCCGGAGAAAGACGTCCTGATAGGCGTCCACCTCCACCACCCGGGCCCGGGGAAGCCGGGCGATCACCGTCCGGGTGGGCCGGTGATCCAGCAGCGCCCGCTCCACATACACCGTGTGGAAGGGCGGGAGGGTCTTTAAGGGGCTCATGACCGAAGCGCGGCGAGAAGGCGCAAAAGGTAGTCCCGCCGCTCCTCCTTTCCCGGGGTGGGCAGGGACGGAAGCACTCCCCGCCGGCCCTTGTGGATGCGCGCCGCCCGGATGAGCTGCTGCCGCTGGCTTTCGGTGAAACGGGCCGCCTCCGCGAGGGCAAAAAGGCCGTCCCGCTCGGAGGCGGTGAGGGCCCGGGCCGAGACGGCTTCGTCTAGCTCCGTAAGAAAGGGCAGGGCCGACTCGGCAAGCCGTTCCGCCAGGTCCTCCGCCTGGGATCGATTGGGCAGCCCCCGGCCCAGCACGTCGGAGACGATCTTGATGAGCACCGTGTTCTGGGGCCCCGCAAGACGCAGGGCGGTTTTGGCAAAGCCGTAGCCCTCCATATCCACGAGGACGGTCTCGCCCAGCGCCTTTTGCACCGGCCTGCCATGGGTGAGCATGCGTCCGGTCTTGAAGGGATGGGCGTAGAGCATTTCGGGGTAGAGGTCCGCCTCGCCCGGCGCGCCCACCGGCGAAGCCAGCACCACGTCGCCCACCGCGTAGCCCTCGCCGCCGGCGAGGCCAAGGTTGGCGAACAGGGCGTCCTCCCCCGGCCGCACGGCGCAGGCGAGGTAGGCGGCGGCCGCGGCGGCCTCGTAGCGGCCCGGTCCGGAGACAATGAGCGCGGCCTTCTCCCCGGCGGCCATAAAATAAGGCCCCGGCAGTCTTGAGAGCTTGAGGCGCCTTTTGAGGGGCGCCGCTTCCAGCGGCAGGGCACAGGTGATCAGCAGCATAAAAACCTCCTCATTTCAACAGCATACACCGGCCCGGCTACAAAAACAAGGACTTGCTTTTCACGGTCAACTATGCTAAACTAAGAAGGCTAATTCTAGAGGGAGGCTGAACATGGAAGTATTCCAGTACGTATTGAGCGGCGTTTTGATTCTCGCCAGCATCGTTTTGATCGTGATCGTGCTCCTGCAGCCCGGCCGGACTATGGGTCTTGGCAGCATCAGCGGCGGTGCGGAGACCTTCTTTGGCAAGCACAAGGCCAAGAGCTTTGAAGGACGGCTGGCCCTGGCGACGAAGATCGCTGCGGGTCTTTTGGTGGTGCTGTCCATCGTGCTGGTGATCATTACGAAATAGTTGAAAGAACCCCAAAGCGGGGTTCTTTTCTCTTTTAAAAGGAGGGAGCTTTCATGACGCGGGAGGAAGGTTACGCCTGGGTGACGGAGGAACTGAAGGGTCCCGGCCTGGTCAAGCATGTACTGGCCACGGAGGCCATCATGCGGGCGCTGGCCCAAAGATTGGGCGAGGATGAGGAAGCTTTCGGCCTTGCGGGGCTTATCCACGATGTGGACTACGAGCTTACCGGTGAGAAGCCGGAGGAGCACGGCAGAGTGGGCGCCGAATGGATGCGGGCGCGGGGCGTGGACGAGGCGGTGATCCATGCGGTCGAGGCCCACAACGGCGATATGCTGGGCGTGCCCCGGGAAAGCGTGATGGACCGGTGCCTGTACGCCGCCGATCCCATGACCGGGCTCATCGTTGCGGCGGCGCTGGTGCGGCCTTCGAAGAAGCTCGCCGATGTGACGGTGGAATCCATCGGGAAGAAATGGCACTCCAAATCCTTTGCGAAGGGTGCGTCCCGCACGCAGATGGAGACCTGCCGGGACTTTGGCATGGAGCTCAACGATTTTATTGATTTGTCCATCAAGGCCATGCAGGCCATTTCCAATGATCTCGGTTTATAGATGAGCCAGCCGGCAAGAGATATGAAAGGGGCGGGAGGCCTTCGCGGAATGCGAAGGCCTTTCGCATTTTTTTGGACTGCCCCGGACCCGCCCGGCATAGGATTTTCCGGGAGGGATGGATTTGGAAGTAGCAACCTGTATCGCATTTTTTCTGCTGGGGCTTGCCATGCTGGTCAAGGGCGGGGACATCTTTGTGGACGGATCCCTTTGGATCGCCCGGAAGTTCGGCATTTCGGAGCTGGTGATCGGAGCGACGGTGGTTTCCATCGGTACCACGCTGCCGGAGCTGACCGTGTCCGCCACGGCGGCGGTGACGGGACACGCGGGCATCGCCTACGGCAACGCCATCGGTTCGGTGATCTGCAACACGGCGCTCATCGCCGGGCTCAGCCTTCTGATCCGACCGGTGGCGGTCAGCCGCAGAAGCATCGCGAATAATGTGATCTTTTTTTTCGCGGCGGCGGTGCTCTACACCCTGTCGGCGGTGATCTTCGGCGGCATTCCCCGGATGGTGGGGGCGCTGCTTCTGACCTTCTTCGTGTTCTACTGCGTGTGGACGCTGGAGCACGGCGGCGAGTCCCGGGTGCAGCGGGTGGAGGGCAGCATGGCAAAGGAGGTCGTGCTGATGATCCTTGGCGCCGCGGCGGTCTACCTCGGCTCCCGGCTGGTGGTGGAGAATGCCGAGCAGTTCGCCATCTGGATGAAGGTGCCCGAGGAGGTTGTGGCCCTCACCATGGTGGCGCTGGGCACGTCGCTGCCCGAGCTGGCCACGGCCGTCATCGCCCTAAAAAAGAAGCACGGCGCCCTGTCCCTTGGCAACATCCTTGGAGCGAACCTGTTCAATCTGGTGCTGGTCTCCGGCCTCGCCTCCCTCATGGTGCCAACGCCGGTGGACCTCCCGTCGGTGATGAGCGATCTTGTGGTCATGTTCTTTGTGATGCTGGTGCTCACCCTGCCCATCCTGGTCCGGGGCAGAGGGAGCCGCATCCAGGGTCTCGTGCTCCTTGCCGCCTACGGGCTGTATGCCTTCGCTCTTTATCACTAGAAACCGCACCCCCCGGCCCCCTGTCACATAGCATGGGTTGGGGGTGATTTTTTTGAGCCTTTTTTCCATATTGCTGGTGGGTATCGCCACAAACCTTGATAATCTGTGCGCCGCCATGGCTCTCGGCGTCCAGAAAAAGACGCTGCCCGTGTGGGCGAATCTTCTAATCGCGCTGATCTCCGGCGCGGCGGCCTTTGCCGCCGCCGGCGCCGCATCCTTTCTGGCCTTTTCGGGCATCGCCAACCTGCTGGGCGGGCTGATGCTCGCGGCGGTGGGCCTTTGGACCCTTGTCACCGCGAACCGGTGCGGGGACGCCCCGGGACTGGTGCAGCGGATGGATTTCAAGGCCGCGGCGCTTCTGGGCGCGGCCCTTGCCATCAACTGCCTGCCGGTGGCCTTCGGCGCCGGCGCCACCGGCCTTGCCGCGCTTTGGGTGAGCCTTTCCATCGCCGCGTGCAGCTTTGCCAGCGTGGGCCTTGGCATGTTTCTCGGCAACAAAATGGCCCACTGCCTGAACGGCCGGTGGGTGAACATCGTATCCGGCGTTCTGTTGGTGGGCCTGGGTATTCTGGAAGCGCTGCGGTAGGATCAGCCCGGACGGGCGAGGAGCTCCTCCAGCTCCTGCATCCGCAGGATCCGGGGCGCGATGCGGCCGGCAAAGGCCTGCCGCTTCTCCGCCGGGGGCAGGGGGTAGGACAGGGACATGAGCAGCTTGATGCTCACCTGAGGCGCGCAGGAGCCGGACTTCAGCCGGCCGAAATCCATGGCGAGGAACAGGCTGTAGAGATAGTCGATCTCAAGGTCCGTCTCGTCCAGGTACAGGGCGTTGTCCGTCACCCAGACCCGGCCGTGGGTCTTGTAGACTTCCCCCGAGTGGGTGCCCACCCGGGCCACCACCAGCGTGGGATCGGGCACGGGTATGGCCCGTTCGCCATAGCCCCGGATTCCGCCGCCGCCATAGATGGGCACCCTTCCCGCCCTGCCCTTCCAGGGCGAGCCGGAGCGGAACCGGAACAGGGCGGAGCCGCGCTCCATGGGCCAGCCTGAGCTCTCCGGCGCGCCCAGCTCGGCCGCGAACTCCGCACGGATCACGTCCTTCAGCGCCTCCCGCACCTCCCGGATGAGGGCGAGGCGTTTTTTGCTGAACAGGGCGTTTTCGAAGGGCACTTCCCCGAGAATGCCGATCTGTATGGGCGTTTGCCGCTCCATGTCATGGAGCTTTGCCTCCAGCCGGTCCAGCTTTTGGATGAGCTTCGGCAGCTCCGCCGTGGGTTTTGGCGCCGCATAGTAGGCGGGCAGGAGGGCGTAGCCGCGGCCGGCCAGCATCTGCCGGGACACGGCCATGGACGCGCTCTCAAAGGCGGGCCGCTTGATGGCCTCCTGAAAGGCGGCAAGGCTTTCCGCCGCCGCCAGGTCCAAAAGACGCACCGACTCGCTTGCGCCGCCCTTCTCAAAGACGAGGATGGCGGTGCGGACGTTGGACCTTGGGGAGAACACGGCGGGGGGCAGCAGCACCACCGCTGAAAGCCGGCACTCTTCCACCAGCTCCCGGCGCAGGGCGAGGTCGTCCTGTCCGCTCCGGGTGAGAAACCCGCTGGGCATGACCACCGACGCACGCTGCCCCATTTCCATGCGCCGAAGGAGGGTGTGCAGATATAGATTTTCCTTCCGCCGGCATTCGGGATAGAGCTCCCCCTCTTCCACGTCGCCAAAGGGCGGGTTCAGCAGGACAAGCCCCGGCGTGCCGTATTCAAAGTAGTCGGCACGGCCCATCTGTTTTTGCAGCTGGCCGGCCATGGTGCGCACGGCCCGGACAAGCTTTTGTATATCCAAACCCTGATCCTCCGCTTTCTACATATTTATCTAAATTGTACCTTTTTTGAGGACAAGAAACAATACGGTATTTTTATCCAAAGGGGAAAAAGGGCGGAAAGATCGAATTTTAGGGGACAGGCGGGGACTTGTGAGGGGGCGGCGAAGGGAGTATAATAAAGAAATAGTCCAAGGAGGCCTGAAATGCTGGAGATCATCGAACGAAAACGCTGGGGCGGCAAGCTGTCCCGGGCCATGATCGAGGACGCTGTGCTGGGGTACACCCGGGGCGAGATCCCGGACTACCAGATGAGCGCCCTTCTGATGGCCATCTGCCTGAACGGCATGGACGAGGAGGAGACCTTTGAGCTCACCCGCGCCATGGCCCGCTCCGGGGAGCGGGTGGACCTCACCGCCATCCCCGGCGTCAAGGTGGATAAGCACAGCACCGGCGGCGTTGCGGACACCACCACGCTGGTGATCGGGCCCTGGGCCGCGGCGGTGGGCGTGCCGGTGGCCAAGATGAGCGGACGGGGACTGTCCTTTACCGGCGGCACCATCGACAAACTGGAGGCCATTCCCGGCTTTCGCACCGACCTTTCCATGGCGGAATTCACCGCCGCGGTGCGGGAGGTGGGCGTTGCGGTCACCGGTCAAAGCGGGGAGCTGGCTCCGGCGGACAAGAAGATCTATGCGCTGAGGGACGTGACGGGCACGGTGGAGAGCCTGCCCCTTATCGCCAGCTCCATCATGAGCAAGAAGCTCTCCTCCGGCGCGGACGGCCTGGTGCTGGACGTGAAATGCGGCGAGGGCGCCTTCATGGCGACAAAGGAAGCGGGGGAGGAGCTGGCCCGGGCAATGGTGAGAATCGCGGGAAGCGCGGGCCTTCGGGCGGTGGCCCTGGTGACGGCCATGGACCAGCCTTTGGGGGAGAACATCGGCAACGCCCTTGAGGTGGCGGAGGCCATTGAAATTCTGCAGGGCGGGCGGAAGGATTCGGATCTTTACCGCGTGTGCCGCGCCCTGGCGGCGGAGATGACGGCCCTGTCCCTGGGCCTGGAGCAAAGGGAGGCCGAAAAAAGACTGGACGCCGCGCTCTCCACGGGGGAAGCCCTTGAAAAATTCCGGGCGATGGTCGCCCGGCAGGGCGGGGATCCGGAGACGGCGGACCATCCCGCCCGGCTCTACGACCCGCCGGCCTTTGTCATCACCGCCTGGCGGGACGGCGTGATCGAAGCCCAGCACCCGAGGGCTCTTGGCCTTCTGGCCCAGCGGATGGGCGCGGGCCGGGAGAAGCTGGGGGATGCCATCGACCCCAAGGTGGGTCTGGTGCTGAAAAAGCGGGTGGGCGATCCGGTGGCGGCGGGCGAACCCCTCTGCGAGGTCCATCTGGGCCGGCGCATGGACGAGGCCGCGGTGCGGGAGCGCTTCAAGGAGGCGGTAGTCATCGGGGAGAAGGCCGAAAAGCGGCCGGTGCTCCTCGCCAGAATCGACGAAACCGGCTGATGCCGTTTTCCATAGATCAAGAACAGGAGGAAAAAAATATGGTTGAGATCAGGGAGGTAACGACCCAAAGACAAAAGAAAGCTTTTGTCCGGTACCCCTTCAAGCTGTACAAGCGGAACGACAACTGGGTGCCGGACATGATTGGGGATGAGCTGGACAATCTGGATCCGGAAAAGAACCCGGCTTTTCGGTTCTGCACCATGCGTCTATTTCTGGCCTATCGGGACGACAAGATCGTGGGCAGGATTGCGGGACTCATCAACCGGGCGTACAATGAGAAGTGGGGCGTGAAGCGGATGCGCTTTTGCCGCACGGACTTCATCGACGACGATGAGGTTGTGGACGCCTTGTTCGACACGGTGGAAAACTGGGCGCGGGAGGAAGGCCTCGAGGAAATCCACGGCCCCATCGGGTTTTCCGATTTCGACAAGGAGGGTATGCTGATTGAAGGCTTTGACCTGCCCACCACCATCGTGACGCTGTACAACGCGCCCTACTACAAGGGCCAGCTGGAGCGCCGGGGCTATGTCAAGGAAGCGGACTGGGTGGAATATCAGATCAAGGTGCCCAAGGAGATGCCGGAGAAGGTGGTCAAATTCTGTGACCGGTCCCTGGAACGGTACGGCCTCAAGGTGCTGAACTTCGATTCCATGAAGGACGTGATGCCCTACGTGCAGGATGTCTTCGACGTGACCAACGAGGCCTACGCCGATCTGTACGGCACGGTGCCCTTCACGCCGGAGATGGTGGACAGCTATGTGGATCAGTTTTTGAAGTTCATCAATCCGAAGTACGTCAAGCTCATCGTGGACAAGGAGGGCGAGGTTATCGCCTACGGCCTGGGGGTGCCTTCCATGACCAGGGCGTTTCAGCGGGGCAAGGGCCGGCTGTTTCCCTTGGGGCTTTTGTTCATGCTGTGGGCGGTCAAGCGGCCCAAGGTCCTCGACCTCTATCTTGTGGCCATCCGCAAGAAGTATCAGGGCAAGGGCATCAACGCCGTGCTTTTGACCGAGTTCAACAAGCAGGCTCTGGAGGACGGTATCGCCTACGCGGAAGCCAATCCGGAGCTGGAGACCAACGCCCAGGTGCAGGCCATGTGGAAGTACTTTGAGACGAAGCAGGTCCGCCGCCGCCGGTGCTTTGTGAAGGAACTGTAATCAGGAATTATTCTTATTTATAATGAGGGAACGGCCTTCTGGTCCGTTCCTTTTTTATGCTATAATGGCGCAAAGGGGGTCTGGTCATGGAATCCAGGGGAAGAAGAAGGCTGGGCGCCGCGCTGCCCTTCGTGGTGCTTGGGGCGGGCTATGGGCTCATCCGATTCGTTCTTTTTGGGATGCACGGCATGAAGGACTGGCCGGATCTAATGGCGGGGGCGGGCCTTGCCGTTCTGATCGCAGCGGCGCTGGCCGGCGGCAGGAGGACGGCCTGGGCCTCGGCGCTGGGCTATGCCGCGGGCTTTTTGCTGGGGGCGCTCCTTAGCTGCGGCGGCACGGATCCCGGCGGCGGCAAAACGAACAATCTTTGGATCATCTGGGCAGGCGCCTATGGGCTGTTCATCCTTGGCGGCATCGCCCTGGACCTGTGGAAGAGGCAAAAAGAACGGCAGGACTCCCGGCAATCCTGATGGACCGCGGCGCAGTTGGCGCCCGGTCCTTTTTTGTTCGTATGGCGCGGGCGGACTTGGGGAATGCTGGAAGATGAGGAGGGGATGGCTTTGCAGAAGGTAGGCAAAGTAAAGCAGGCCTTGGTGGGCATCGCAATCGGCATCACCAACGGCTTTTTCGGCGCGGGCGGCGGCATGCTGGCGGTGCCGGTCCTGAAAAGAATGTACAAGCTGGAGGACCACAAGGCCCACGCCAGCGCACTGTCGGTGATGCTGCCCCTGTCGGCGGTGTCGGCGGCGGTGTACGCCTTTTCCAATCTGCCGGAACTTGGCATCCTGCTTTGGGCGGGCGGCGGCTCCATCGTGGGCGCGGTGGTGGGCGGACTCATGCTGGGCAAGATCCCGAACGTGTGGCTGTCCCGGGTGTTTGCAGCCCTGATGATCGTGGCTGCGGTGAGGATGGTGATCTTTTGATCGCGGGCATCATCGGACTTTTGTCCGGCTTTATCAGCGCCATGGGGATCGGCGGGGGCACGGTGCTCATCCCAGCGCTGGTGGTGCTCCTGGATGTTTCCCAGCGCCAGGCCCAGTCCGCCAATCTTCTCGCCTTTCTGCCCACGGCGGCCGTGGCTCTTTTCATCCATATCAAAAACAAGCGGGTGGTTTTCTATCCCTGGCTGGTGGCGGGGGGCGTCCTTGGCGCGGTGGGCGGCGCGCTTCTTGGCACGGTCTTTTCCGAGGATCTTCTGCGGCGGCTTTTCGGCGGTTTTCTGCTCATCCTCGGAATCCATGAATTCTGGAAGGCGAAACCGCAGAAAAAGAAGGCCGAATAGTATTTTGTCATGGTTTCGTAAGGATTGTTTAATTTACAGATCGGCCTTTACCCTTTACAATGTAAATAACCAGTTTTATGGAAAGGTATGGGGTTCAAGTTGAGCAACGAAAACAAGAAACAAAATGCTGGCGGCGGCCAGCCAAAGAAAGGGCAGGCCAAGAAGGGGCAGCCGAAGAATGGGCAGCCAAACGGCCAAAAGAAAACGGCGGACAGGAAGGGCGGCTCCAAGAAGGGCCTCATCATCGCGCTGGTGGTGCTGCTGGTGGTGGCCGGCTGTGCCGGCGGCTATATGATCTGGCAGAACAACAGCACGGCGGGCACGCTCAGCCGGGATACCTATTACGACGGGGTATCGGTTGCCGGCGTGGATCTGTCCGGCAAGACTCGGGAGGAGGCGAGGACCCTCGTCGCCGAGCAGGAACAGAAGATTCAAAATGAGACGAAACTCGCTTTGGTCTATGAGAGCAGCCGCTACGAATTGACCGGGGCCGACTTCGCTTTCACCTTTGATACGGACCAGGTGCTGGAAACCGCCTATCAGGCGGGCCGCACCGGCACCGATGAGGAGCGGCTTGCCGCCATCGAGGCGCTGAAGGTCACACCCCAGAACTTTGACATTTCCTACACCGTGGACGCCAGCGGCGCCGGCGCAAGAATCGCCGAGATCGCCGCCGCGCTGGACGTGGAGCCGGTGGAGCCGACCATCGGGGAATTCAACCCCAGCCTGGAGGAGAAGTTCGTCTTCACCGAGGGCAAGGACGGCGCCAAGGTGGACCAGGAGGCGCTGCTCGCGGAGGTGGAATCAAAGGTCGCGGCCAAGGATTTCACCGATCTTGTCATCACGCTGAATCCCGTGTCCCCCCTGCACACGAAGGAGGACCTCACGGCCAACGTGCGCAAGATTGCCACCGCTTCGACCACGGTGACCAACAACTCCAACCGGAACACCAACATCCGCCTCATCACCGAAAAGATCAGCGGCAACGTGGTGATGCCCGGCGAAACCTTCTCCGTGAACGAGACCAGCGGCCCGAGAAGCGCGGCCAACGGCTACAAGCCCGCTCATGCACTGGTTCAGGGCGAATATGTGGATGAAATCGGCGGCGGTATCTGCCAGGCGTCCACCACCCTGTTCTGCGCCGTGGCCAAGGCGGACCTGGAGATCGTGGAGCGTCAGCCCCACGGCATCCCCGCCACCTATGTGGAATACGGCTTTGACGCCACCGTGGCCTGGCCCAGCCTGGATTTCAAGTTCAAAAACAACACCGAGTACCCCATCTATATCGAGGGCTATCTCGACGGCCTCACCCTCACCTACAACATCTACGGAGCGCCCATCGAGGGGGATCCGGGGATTTCCATCAAGCTGAAGAGCGTGTATCTTGGCTCCATTGCTCAGCCCGAAGCCAAGGTCACCATCGACAACAGCCTGAACCCCGGCGAGGAAGTCGTGGATAAGAAGGGCCGCACCGGTCATGTGGCCGACACCTACAAGGTGTTCTACAAGGACGGCAAGGAGCTCAAGTCGGAGAAGCTGTGCAACAGCCGCTATCCCGCCGCCCAGGCCGTTATTCGAAAGGGACCGGACGCCACGCCGTCGCCTTCGGTGACGCCGTCGCCGAATACGCCGCCGCCGGTGACCGATCCGCCGGTGACGCAGCCGCCGGTAACCAATCCGCCGGCGAGCGATCCGCCTGCCACCAATCCGCCCGCGGAGGGCGCCGGTGAAGGGGGAGCCTGAAGAAAATGAGGAGGCTGGCACCTGGTGCCAGCCTTTTTGCTGCCGCGAGGCAGGATTTCCTGGCCAAAGCGGGGAAACAAAGATCATTGAATGACGGGGGAGGCGAGAAAATGCAGCCATTTTTGATCAAACCGGCCTATCATGCGGCGATCTGGGGCGGTCAGCGCATGAGGGAAGCGCTGGGCATGACCGTTCCCTTTGAAAAGACGGGGGAATGCTGGGCGGTGTCCGCCCATCCAGCCGGCGTGGGCGAGGTGGCAAGCGGTCCCATGGCGGGAAAGAAGCTGGACGAACTGTTTCGGGAACATCCGGAGGTGCTGGGGGGCGGCGGGGAATTCCCCATCCTGGCCAAGATTCTTGACGCCAGCGACGTTTTGAGCGTGCAGGTGCATCCGGATGACGAATATGCGGCCCGGGTGGAGCACACCCTGGGCAAGCGGGAGGCCTGGCTTATCATTGATGCGCCGCCGGGCGCAGAACTGATTCTGGGGGTGAAGCCGGGCACGGACCGCGAGACCTTCCGCCGGGCCATCGAGGAGAACCGGCTGGAGGCGTATCTTCTTCGCCGGAAGGTGGCGCCGGGGGATGTGCTCATGATCCCGCCGGGCACGGTGCATGCCATTGGCAGGGGAATCCTGCTCTACGAGATTCAGCAGGCCTCCGACGTGGTGTACCGGGTGTACGACTGGGGCAGGCTGGAGAACGGAAAGCCCCGCGAGCTTCATGTGGATAAGGCGCTGGATGTGATCGATTTCGATGCAAGGCCGCCGGAAGCCGCGGGCGTGGTGCTGGACGAGGCGGGCTGCCAGCGGCGGGTCGCTATCGCCGGGGAAGCCTTTGCCCTGGAAGTTCTCGAGATCTCCGGCCGCTACCGCAGGGAGGGGGATTCCTTTTTTGCCTTCACCTGCCTCGGCGGGGAGGGGCACCTGGTCTCGGGTGAGGAGCGGCTGCTCCTTGAGGCGGGGGATTCGGTCTTCATTCCGGCCGGCGCCGGGGTCTGGGGCCTTGAAGGGCATCTTTGGGGCGCCCTCGTCTACCTGCCGGACCGGGCGGGCCTGCGGGCCGAGCTGATGGCAAAGGGGGCGTCTTCGGAAGAGCTTGGGAAGGTGTGCGGTCTGGAGGGCGGAGCGTGAAGCTGCCGGACGCCTTTTTGGCGAACATGAAGGAGCTTTTGGGGGATGAATACGGCGCTTTTCTTGCCAGCTATGCCGAAAAGCCGGAGCGGGGCCTTCGGGTGAACACGCTCAAGATCGCGCCGGAGGATTACAGGGAGCTGTCCCCCTGGCCGCTCACGCCGGTGCCCTGGGAGGCGGCGGGTTATGTGGGCGCGGCGGAGGGGCGGCACCCCCACCATCTGGCCGGGCTGTTCTACATCCAGGAGCCCAGCGCCATGGCGGCGGCGGGCACGCTGGACCCGAAGCCCCATGAGCGGGTGCTGGACCTCTCGGCGGCGCCGGGCGGAAAGGCCACTGCGCTGGCCGCCCGGATGGAAAACACCGGGTTTTTCGTGGCAAACGAGATCGTGCCGGCGAGGGCCCGAACCCTGCTGTCCAATGTGGAGCGCATGGGCATCCGAAACGCCGTGGTGGTGAGCGAGGACCCCAGAAGGCTTCTGGACCATTTCGGCCCCTATTTTGACCGGGTGCTGGTGGACGCGCCCTGCAGCGGCGAGGGCATGTTCCGCAGGGAGCCGGAGGGCATCGCCCTTTGGAACGGGAAAACGAACGAGGCCTGCGCCCAGCGCCAGAGCAGAATCCTGGATACGGCGGCGGGACTGGTGCGGGGCGGCGGACGGCTGCTCTATTCCACCTGCACCTTTTCGCCCCTGGAGAACGAGGAAGCGGCGGCGGGATTTCTGGCCCGGCATTCGGACTTTGTGCTGGAGCCCATCGCGCCGCTGCCCGGTTTTTCCGAGGGGCTTCTGCCGGGGACGGTGCGCATCTGGCCCCACAAGGCGCCGGGGGAGGGTCACTTCATGGCCCGGTTCCGAAAGAAGGGGGAGGAGGCTTCCCGGCTTCCCGAACTGGCTTTGGATGCGGCGCCCAAACCACTTCGGGAGTTCGCGGAAGGATTTTTCACCGCATCGGAGGAAGGGCCGGTGCTGCCCCTGAAGGAGAGCTGTTTTGTACCACCGGAGGGCTGCCCGCGGCTTTCGGGCCTTCGGGTGCTTCGGTGCGGCTTGGCGCTGGGCGAGGTCCGCGGGAAGCATTTTGTGCCCCATCACGCCATGGCCATGGCGCTTTTAAAAGGCGACGCCCGCCGGGAGCTGGCCCTTGCTGCCGATGATCCAAGGCTCCTCGCCTATCTTCGCGGGGAGACGGTGCCGGGCGCACCGGACAGGGGCTGGGGCGTGGTGCTCGTGGACGGCTATCCCGTGGGCCTCATGCGGGAGAGCGAGGGCATTTACAAGAATGGCCTCCCGAAGGGGCTCCGCCTTTATTGACGGACCTTTTCGGCAATGGTACAATAATGAGAAAATCGATAAAGGAGGGCTTTGGTTTGTTGAAGGAATTGGATCTCAATATTCTTGAGCTGCTGAACGAGGATTCCCGCCGCAGCCATCAGGAAATCGCGGAAATTTTGGGTGTTGAGGAGGCAGCCGTCGCAGCAGCCATCGCCCGTATGACGGAGGACGGAACCATCATCAAATATACCGCCGCCATCAACTGGGATAAGACCGGCGATGAGCGGGTGGAGGCCCTGATCGAGGTGCGGGTCACCCCCCAGCGGGAGGAGGGCTTTGACAAGATCGCCCAGCGCATCTACCGCCACGAGGAAGTGGAGTCGGTGTACCTGATGAGCGGCGCCTACGACCTCATGGTCATGGTGCGGGGCAGGACCCTTCGGGAGGTATCCCTGTTCGTGTCCCAGAAGCTGGCGTGCCTGGACAATGTGCTCAGCACCGCCACCCACTTCGTACTCAAAAAATACAAGTTTGACGGCGTGATCCTGGAAAAGCAGGAAAGGCCTGAACGATTGGTGGTGAGCCCGTGAACTACGATAAGCTGATTGCGCCCCATGTGGCGGCGGTGCCGCCCTCGGGTATCCGGAAATTCTTTGATATTGTGAGCACCATGAAGGACGCCATCTCCCTCGGTGTGGGCGAGCCGGACTTCACCACCCCCTGGAATATCTGCGAGGCGGCGATCTATGCCATCGAGAAGGGCGTCACCCATTATTCGTCCAACTGGGGCACGCTGGAGCTCCGGCAGGCCATCGCGGAATATTTGACGGACCGCTGCGACGTTCATTACGATCCCAGGGACGAGATCATGGTCACCGTGGGCGCCAGCGAGGGCATTGATCTGGCCCTTCGGGCCATTCTCTCCCCGGGCGATGAGGTGCTGGTGCCCGACCCCGGGTACGTTTCCTACGTGCCGGGCGTCCTTTTTGCCCACGGCGTGCCCGTATCGGTGCCCACCCGGCCGGAGGTGGACTTCCGGCTCACCCCGGAGGACCTCAAGGGACGCATCACGCCAAAGACCAAGGCGCTCATCCTGCCCTACCCCAACAATCCCACCGGCGCCATCATGGCGCGGGAGGATCTTGAGGCCATCGCCGAGGTGCTGAAGGGCACGGATATTCTGGTGCTGTCCGATGAGATCTACAGCGAACTCACCTATGGCCAGAAGCATGTGAGCTTCGCGTCCATCGAGGGTATGAAGGAGCGGACCATCCTGCTGAACGGCTTCTCCAAGGCCTTCGCCATGACCGGCTGGCGCCTCGGGTACCTCTGCGCGCCCCGGGAGCTGGCGGCGGCCATCGTGAAGATCCATCAGTACACCATCCTGTGCGCGCCGGTGGCGGGCCAGGCGGCGGCCGCGGAGGCCCTCAAAAGTGCGAAAATGACCGATTACCGGGATGTGAAGAAGATGCTGCGGACCTACGACTACCGCCGGCGCATGCTTCTTAAGGCCTTCCGGGAGATGGGGCTGCCCTGCTTCGAGCCGAAGGGCGCCTTCTATATGTTCCCGAACATCACCAGCACCGGCATGGATTCGGAGACCTTCTGCGAGGAGCTCCTGAGGCAGCAGAAGGTGGCGGTGGTGCCGGGCACGGCCTTTGGCGAGAGCGGCGAGGGCTTTGTGCGCTGCTCCTATGCCACGGCCACCGAGGACATTCAGGAGGCCATCCGGCGCATCGGCGAATTTGTGAAATCCCATAGGAGGTAAGCGTGAGCGGCTACGACAACTTTCATCCCGACGATTCGGTGGTGGTGGTTCAGGAGGCGGACGGCACTCAGCACGTGCGGAAAAAACGGCACTGGAACACCGGCAAGCCCGTGGTGACCCAGGTCATCATCGGGGCGAATCTCGTCATGTTTCTCCTCGAAATGCTGCTGAGCGGGTTCACACTCTTTTCCGGGGTGAGCACAAGCGTCTTGATCGAGCTTGGCGCGAAGGCCAACTGGCTGATCGCGGACGGCGAGCTGTGGCGGCTTTTCACCTGCACCTTCCTTCACGCCGGGTTCACCCACATTCTTTTCAACATGTGGGGTCTGTGGATCTGGGGCCGGTATGCGGAGGTGCTTTATGGCAAGGTCCGCTATGCCATCATCTATGTCTTCAGCGGGCTCATGGGCAGCCTGCTCAGCTTCTGGCTGAGCCCGGCCGTATCCATCGGCGCCTCCGGCGCGCTGTTCGGCGTTCTCGGCGCCCTTTGCTACATCGGGATCAGCGACCGGCAGATGTTCCGCCGGCTTTTGGGCCCCCAGCTTTTCATCATCATCGGCATCAACCTTTTCTATGGGTTCACCAGCGGCGGCGTGGATAACTTCGGCCATCTGGGCGGGCTCATCGGCGGGTTCGCTGCGGCTGCGGCCCTTGGCCTGTACAAGGAGCGCTGGTTCAGCGTGAAGCGGGTGCTGGCCGTGATCGCGGCGGTTGTGCTTTTTTTCGGTTCCTTCGCCCTTGGCATGAACGCCAACCGGGACGACGACCGCTACCTGACCTACCGGGTGGCGGAGGCGCAGAAGCAGAAGGATTATCAGCAGATGGTGGACCTGGGCCGGGACGCTCTGACCCGGAACGGGGACAACGTGGACGCTTACAAGGCCATCGCCTACGGCGCCACCAACCTGCATGACTACGACACGGCGGTGTCGGCGGCAAAAAGCTGGATCGCTTTGAAGGAGGAGGGCGACGCCTACTACGTGATGGCGGTGTGCTACTACAACTCCGGCAGCTTCAAGGACGCGGCGGTGGCCCTCGAAAAGGGACTCACCCTCTCGCCCCGGGACGGGGATATGCTTGAACTCTACGAGAAGGTACAGAGGATGCTCAAAAATGATGGTGGCACGCGCACCTGAGGACAGAACAAAAGCCCGGCTTCTGCCGGGCTTTTTTGATGGATTTTATCGGGCCAGGGAACCCATGGGATCCCAGGGATTGAGGTGAACGGGCTCGCTTTCCCATTCGGTGAGCAGGGTTTCGGACAGGTACTTTTTATGGATGACCGCCTGATAGACGTACAGATCGAACCAGCTGTCGCTCATCAGATAGTAGCCCTTGTCGCCGTGCTCGTCGGCCCAGCTGTTCTCGATCTTCCACTTGGTGGGCTTTCCCGCCTCGTCCAGATTCACGCCGGTGATGACCATGGCGTGGGTCATGGCGCTCCTGCGGTAATCGAGGGAGGTTTCCTTGTCGAGGTCGAAGGACATCTGGAAGGCGGCGCTGTAGTCGTAGGCCTTGTCGTCCCAGACGCCGCTGTCCCGGTCGCCGTACTTGCCCACGTCGCTGCCGAACCAGACCACCTCGCCGTCCGAGAGCTGCCTTACGATGAGCTCCTTCAAAAGGTTCATCTCCACGTTGAGGTAGCGGATTTCCTTGCCGCCGAGGACATTGCCGAGATAATCCACCGTGTAGGCGGCGTGGTAGGGCTTATCCTGGGTGGGCGCGTTGATGACGCTCACGTATTCGTCCAGGTCGTCGCCCACGTACTTTTCGTAGAACGCCTGAGCCGTGAGGTTCCGGTCGATGTGATAGTTCTTGTCCCGGTCCACGTATTCAAAGTCGAAGGTTTTCGGAGGCTCGCCGAAGGCCGCCGAAAGCATGCCGTAGAATTCGGCCAGCATGACCGTCTTTTCCGCCGTGAGCCGCTCGCTGTCCGCACCGTCCGCATAAAGCTCCCGAAGGCGCTTCGCGTCCTGGGCCAGCTTGGTGTTGATAAGATCGTTCATCCGCATGGTGCAGCCGCTTTGGAAGGTCTCGGCCATGGCGTCCTTCGGCATGAGGCCGTACTTCTTAATGAGGCTGACCAGCATATCCCACTGGCCGCCGTCCTGGATGCCCGTTTGCAGCACCCACATCACCAGCCGGTCATCCAGCGGACGGTCCGCAAGATCGATCACCGACTCGAGGAAATAGTTGATCTTCTCGAATTTATCCCAAAAGGCGATGTAGTTCTGGGAGAGCTCGAACATCTCGATGTTGCACTTTTTGCCCACCCTTTCCCGGAGCACGTTGAGTCCGGCAAAGATCCAGCAGCGTCCGCTCTTGTTCTGGCTGGTCACCTTCATGGTGGGAATGTCGATGGAGAACTTGTACTGGGTCCTCCGGCGGGCCTCCCCGACGCAGGCAATGCTCTCGATGGCGTTGCGGTCGAGGGCACGGGTCATGGCCTGAAGAACCGGGTTCTCCCGGTAGCGTTTTTCAAAGCCCTGCAGCATTTCAGGGGTCACGGGTTTGGCGTTTTTCATATGAACTCATCCTTTCCGCCCATTCGCATTCATGGCTCCATTCTACCGCAGGACGGCCAAGGAATCAACGGCCCCGGTGAATTTTTGCGGAGAGCCGCCGGAGGGCGGGCGCGGCCTTGGTGAAAACAAGGTAGAGGAGGGGGGAGCGGACCAGGTCCGCCTCCCCGATGAGCTCCCAAAGCCCCGCCCTGCCGGTGAAGCCCTCCTTGAACCGGTAGAGGCCGTCGCTCCGGTCCGGGGCCAGGATGCCGCCAAAGTCGTAGTATGCGCAGCCCGCTTCCACCGCCCAGCCGATCATCGCCTGCTGCAGGGCATAGCCGGCCATGAGGTTGCGTTTCTCGTTCGCGCTGCCGCCGTAAAGGTACCACACGCTTTTGCCGTAGAGGATGGCCACCGAAGCGGACAGGGGTTCGCCCTGACAGCGGGCTACGAAGACGCGGAGGCGGTCGCCGAAGATCTCCGCCATGGTGCTGAAATAGGCGTAGGGGCGGCGGCTCATCCGGTCCCGCACGCAGGTGACCTCGTAGAGGGCGTAGAACTCCTTGAGCATGAGTTCGGTGCGGCCGAAGCTGACGGCAACGCCCTTGCGCGCCGCCAGCCGGATGTTGTATCGGGTCTTGGAAGAATAGCCGGCGGTGGTCGCCTCCAGGGTGGGCTGAAGGGGCAGCTTCATATGATAGCGGGCCTGAATGAGGCTGTGGAGGTCCCGGCCCCGGCCCCGCACCCGGAAACCGGCCTGACGGAGGGCCGCTTCATATTCGGGGTCCCAGCCGGCGAGGGGGTCGATACGAAGGGCGAAGGCCCGGTGGCGGCGCAGCACGGGCTGGGCCTCCGCCGCAAGACGCTTCAGCAGACGGACGTCCCGGGGATCGCACACCGGGCCCCGGGGCCCGTATGCGAGGGAAAAGGGGCCCATGGGCCGAATGAGGAGGGTGAGGGCGGCGATGATCCCGCCCTCCTCCTCGATGTAGACGCATTCCCGTTTCCAGCCCGCCTTGAGCCGGCACCAGTCCGGGTCCTGCATGGCGTGGGCGTTCGGACAGCCGCGGACGAAGGCGGCATAGCGGGCAATATTCTGCGGATTTTGGTCCAAAATGGGCACGATTCATCCCTCCAGTCCCCATCAGCATAACAGAGAGTTGTAAACAAATCCCCTAAAAAAGAAGTGAAAAAAGTAAAATATTTGCGGAAGACCCTCTTTTATTCCCTTTTGGAATCGTATACAATGTTGCCATGAGTGTTTGAAAGGGGCAGTGAGCATGAGTGAGTGGCGGCAGCGGGCCAAGGATATCTTCTTTGGCCCAAAGGAACCGGGCATCACGGACGAGAGAAAGAGAAGTTTCAACTTTTTCATCCTGGAGGCATGCACGGGCACCATTTCCTACACCATGACCACTGGCGTTTTCATGACCGGGCTCGCTTTGTATCTCGGGGCGTCCGACTACCTGGCGGGCATCCTGGCCTCGGTGCAGATGCTGATGAACAGCGTGCAGATCCCCGCCGCCTTCGTGGTGGAGCGGGTGAAGCACAAGAAGCGTTACCTCTCCATCACCTATTTTATGTTCCGGGTCATGCTTTCCTCCTCGATTCTCATTCCCCTCATCCTGCCAAAGAGTTTGTGGGTCCCGGCCTTCGTGACGCTGAACGTGCTGGGATTTCTCTCGAACTCCCTGGGCCAGCCGGGCTTCAATGACTGGATGTTCGATCTGGTGCCGCTGTCCATCCGGGGCGTTTTCGCCGCCCGAAGGGAGGCGCGCTGCCAGCTTCTCAGCGTGATCTTCAGCCTCACCATGGGCGTGGTGGTGGACGCGCTGGGCCAGGGCTACGGCGCTTTTGCCGTGCCCTACAGCATCGCTATTTGTGTGGGGCTCGTCAATTTTTGGTGTATCCGCCAAATCGAGACGCCGCCCAAAGAAGCTGAGAACTTCCAGCCGCCCAAGGTGCCCTTCCGAAAGCGGCTGATGGGCAACCGTCCGGTTTTGCAGTTCTCGGCCATCTGGATTCTGTGGAATTTCGGCTACATGATGGCCTTCTCCTATTTCAGCGTGTTCATGATCAGCAGCCTCGGGCTGTCCTACAGCTTCATGACGGTGCAAAACACCGTGCAGATGCTCTCGCTGGTGATTGCGATCCGTTTCTGGGGACGGTACGCGGACCGTGCCGGATGGCCGAAGTGCCTTCGCATGGCTTGTCTGGTCATCATCGCGGCCTTCGTGGCCCGGGCCTTCGTGGTGCCCTCCGTATCCTTTCTGCTCATTCCCATCGCCATCCTCACGGGGATCGGCATGGGCGGCACCAACATCGGGCCGCTCAATATGGTTTCCTACCTCGGCCGCTCGGAGGAGCGCAGCTTTCTCATCGGCCTGCAGGCGGGGGTTTCCGGCCTGTCCGGTTTCCTGGGCTCCCTGGTGGGCGGAGGGCTCAACGAGGCCTTCCGCGGCGTGCAGGTGGGTCCCTTCACCGGGCTGCACATCACCTTTCTCGCTTCGGGCGCGGTGATGGCGGCGGCCTGGATCGTGTTCAGCTTTTGGGCGAGATCGAAGGGCGTTCGGGCGCTCGGCGCGCCCGGCCGGGTGATGGAGGGATAGTATGAAGGGTTTGGTTCCGGCGCTTTTTCATCGGATGCACGAGGCGGTGCTGGGGCCCATGGAGCCGGGGATGGATCCGCGGCGGGTGAAGAGCCACAGCCATTTTATCCTGGAGGCCAGCGTGGGGCAGATCACCTACACGCTCACCACCGGCGTATTCATGACGGGCTTTGCCCTGTACCTCGGGGCCAGTGACAACCTCACCGGCATCATCGCTTCCATCCCCATGCTGATGAATGTGCTGCAGGTGGCGGCCGCCCTTCTCATGGAGCGGGTGAAGCACAAGAAGCGGGTCATCAATCTCCTCAATCTGGCCTACCGTTCCATCATGTCTTTGGCCATCTTCATCCCTCTGCTGCTGCCCGAGCGGTGGTGGGTGCCGGCCTTTGTGGCCATGAACGTGCTGGGATTTCTGTTCTGCTCCGTGCTTTCGCCCTCCTTCAACGATTGGATGATGGGGCTCACCCTGCCCCGGGTGCGGGGCCGGTTCTTTGCCCGCCGGGAGGCCTCGTTTCAGGCGGCGGGCATGGCGGCGTCCCTCATCATGGGCGTGGTGGTGGACGTCTTCCATAAGACCTATGCCGCCTTTCTCATCCCTTACCTCGTGGCTTTCGCGTGCGGCATCCTGGACTATGTTTTCATCAGCGGCATCGAGGAGCCGGCGGAGACGAAAAGGCCGGACAGCCCGAAGCGCAGCATGAAGGAGCGGCTGATGCGGAACGTGCAGCTCTTTGAGTTTGCGGGCATCTGGGTGCTGTGGTACTTCGGGTATTGGATGGCCTTCGCCTATTTCAGCGTGTTCATGGTGAGCACCCTGGGGCTGTCCTACAGCTTCATGACGGTGCAGAACACCGTGCAGGTCCTCTCCCTCGTGCTCACCATCGGCCTTTGGGGCCGTTATGCCAGCCGCAGGGGCTGGCCGAAGTGCCTGCTGTTCACCTGCGTGATGGTCATTTTGGGCTTCTTCACCCGGGGATTTGTGACCCGGGAGCTGTATTTGCTGCTGCTGCCCATCGGCGTGATCACCGGTGTGGGCTTTGCGGGCATGAACATCGCCGCCACCAACATGGTGGCCCTGCTCTGCGATCCCGAGGACCGGAGCCTGTGCTTTGGAATGCATGCGGCCCTGGGCGGCCTCGCGGGCTTCCTGGGCTCCCTGGCCGGCGGCGCCCTGAACGAGGGCCTTGCCGCCGTCAGTATCGGGCCCTTCTCCGGCATCCATCTCACCTTCTTCATCGCCGGCATCGTCATGGCCGGTTCCATGGCGGTCTTCGCTCTGTGGTCCCGCCGCATCGCGCCCCGGGAAATCGAATAATTTTGCAAAAGGGCTTGAAAAGTTCCGGCCAATCGGATATGCTGGTCTCGTTGCATTTTTTGCGGAAGGGCGGGACGCTTTTGAGAAAGCCTTTTTTTCCGGCCCTGTTTCACTGGCTGTACGAAGTGGTTTTCGGGCCGCTGGAGCCGGGGATGGACAGGGAACACAAGCGGTGGCTGGACTTCTTTATTCTGGAATCCAGCGCCGGAACGGTGGGCTATACCATGACCACCGGCGTTTTCATGACGGGATACGCGCTGTATCTCGGCGCGTCCGACTACCTGGCCGGGCTGATCGCCTCGGTGCCCATGCTGATGAACGGGTTTCAGCTGCTGGGCGCTGCCCTGTGTGAGAAATCAAAGCATAAGAAGGGTCTGCTTCAGGGACTTCTGCTCGCCTACCGGGTGCCCCTGGGCTGCACCATCTTCATTCCCCTGCTTTTCCCCAGGAGCTGGTGGGTGCCGGTGTTTGTGGGCATGTACCTGCTGGGCTTTCTGTGCTCCGCCCTCTTTCAGCCGGGCTACAATGCCTGGATTGTGGCGCTCACCTCGCCCCGCACCCGGGGCACCTTCTATGCCCATCGGGAGGCGGCCTACCAGGCGGTGGGCATGATCTTCGGCATGGTGGTGGGCGTGGTGGTGGACGCCCTTGGGCAGGGCTACGGCGCCTTCTTCGTGCCCTACTGCCTTTGCCTGGTGTTTTGTCTGGTCAACTATCTGTTCATCCGGCCCATCCGCTACCCCGAACCTACGGCGCCGGCGGCTGAGCCCGGGGAGGCGGAAAAGCGGCGGGAGAAGATCGGCACCCTCCAGCGGGTGAAGCGCAACCCCAGGGTGCTGCAGTTTGCCGCCATCTGGATCCTCTGGAACGGCGGCTATTGGATGGCCTTCGCCTATTTCAGCGTGTTTATGGTGAGCACCCTCGGCCTGTCCTACAGCTTCATGAACATCATCAACGTGGTGCAGATGGGAAGCCTGGTGGTGGCGGTGCGCTACTGGGGCCGCTTCGGCGACCATCAGGGCTGGGTCAAAAGCCTCACCTTCACCTGCATGATCATCATTGTGGGTTTTGCCGTCCGCGGCGTGGTGGCGCCATCCATGACCTGGCTGCTCATCCCCATCTCCATTGTGGCGGGCGCGGGTATGGGCGGCATCAACGTGGGCACGCTCAACATGATCGCCTACCTGGCCCATCCAGAGGACCAGAGCTTCTGCTATGCCCTGCATACGGGCGTGGCGGGCCTTGCGGGTTTTTTGGGATCGGTGGCGGGCGGATCCCTGACGGATCTTTTTGCGAACGTCTATATCGGCCCCTTTTCAGGCATCCATCTCATGTTCTTCGTGTCCGGCCTGGTGATGCTCTCGGCCCTCATCGTGTTCCGCGTGTGGTCGAGGCGTGTTCCGAAGCCCGCTTAAAAAGAGTTGGAAAATCGGGATTTTTCGGTTACAATGGACAGGGGTCTTTTTTGGAGAAACGCATCCCCCAAGGAATTGGGGGATTTTCTTTTTTGGAGGGACGAACATGCCAAAAGTGGATCTGATCTGCCTGGATTTGGACGGCACGCTGATGAACGGCCTTACGGTGTCAAGAGCGAACCATGAAGCGCTGGAGGAGGCCCAGCGGGCGGGAATCCGCGTGGCGATCGTCACCGGCCGGCCTTACGTCTTTGCCCGGGAGCTGATGCGCTCCAAGGGACTGACGGTGACGGTGATGGCGGCCAACGGCGCCCACAGCGTGGACATGGAAACGGGGGAGCGGCTGATCCTTCGGCGCATGGCGCCGGATGCCGCCCGGCGGCTCATCCGCTACGCCGGAGAGCACGATATCCTGATCCATGTGTTCACCTCCAAGGGCTTTGCCGCAAGTGCCGAGGACGGCGCCATCCTGCAGTACCGAAATGTGAACCGGGGCCTGCCGCCGCAGGAGCGGATGGAGGTGGTGGTCGCCGACCACCGGACCATTCTGGAAAACTACGGGGACGACGCGCTCAAGGTGACGCTGATGGAGGACGATCCGGAAAAACTGGCCCGGCTCCAGCGGGAGCTGGCCGGCGATGACGCGCAGGGCGAGCGGTCCTGGCACAACATGCTGGAGTTCATGGGCAGGGGCATGTGCAAGGGCTGGGCGGTGCGGGAGCTGGCCCGCAAGCTTTCCATTCCCATGGACCGGGTCATGGCCGCGGGCGACCATGAGAACGATCTGACCATGATCGAGGCCGCGGGAGTATCCGTGGCCATGGGCAACGCCATCGATTCGGTGAAGGCGGCAGCCCGGCACACCACACTAACCTGCCTGGAGGACGGCGTGGCCTACGCCATCCGCCGCTGGGCGCTGTAAGGGGAGAGAACGATGAAAACCGCGGTGGTATCCTGCGATAATTATGAAAGAAATACGGTGGAGGCCGCCCTCGAGGAAGGCCTTGCCTATGTGGGCGGCATCGAGCAGTACATCCGGCCCGGCATGCGGGTTTTAATCAAGCCCAACCTGGTCATCGCCAAAAAGCCGGAAACCTGCGCCACCACCCATCCGTCGGTGGTGGCGGCGGTGGCGCGGAGGGTGAAGGCGGCGGGGGCTGAGCCCATCATCGGGGACAGCGCCGGCGGCCCCTTCAACGAGGCCTGGATGAAGCATGTGTACGCCAGCTCCGGCATGCTGGAGGTGGAGAAGGAGACCGGCGTGCCCCTCAACCGGGACTACAGCACGGTGGACCGCTTCAATGAATCGGCGGAGCTTTTGAAGAAGGTGACCCTTTGGAAGACGCTGGCCGAGGCCGATGCGGTGATCACCGTGGGCAAGCTCAAGAGCCATGGGCTTACCGGCTACTGCGGCGCGGTGAAGAATCTGTTCGGGTCCATTCCCGGCACCCTCAAGATCGAGTACCACTACCGCATGGAGGGCCTTCAGGAGTTCTCCAAGATGCTGGTGGAGCTTTGCGAATACGTGCATCCGGTGCTGTCCATCATCGACGGCGTGTGGGGCATGGAGGGGGAGGGACCCACCGGCGGCGATCCGAGGAAGATCGGCCAGATCATCGTCTCGGACAATCCCCACGCTGCGGATGTGGCGGGCTCGGCTCTCATCGGCCTTCAGCCCGCCGAGATGTGCACCATCAAGCGGGCGGTGGAGAAGGGGCTTATCACCGGCAGACTGGAGGACATCGGGCTCAACCGGCCCATCGGCGGTCTGGTGGTGAAGGATTTCAAGACCCTGCCCATCCGGGACAACCGCATGCTGAACCGAAACATGCCAAAGTTCGTGGAGGTCTTCCTGGGGCCCTTCTTCCGCCCGAAGCCCATCTTCCTTCACGACAAGTGCGTGGGCTGCGGCATCTGCAGGAATTCCTGCCCGGCCAAGGCCATCGTCATCCGGGAGGGCAGACCCTACGCCGATATGGAAAAGTGCATCCGCTGCTTCTGCTGCCAGGAGCTCTGCCCCAAGGTGGCGGTGAAGGTGAAGCGGCCCCTCTTTTCCCGCATTTTGAAATGACGGGGTGCAGACCGTGACCGCGCCGAGGCCCCCGAGGCTGGTGGAGGAGTATCCCGAATGGCCGAAGTCCGTGCCGGAGCCGCCCTGCCGCACGGCCGCCATCCTCTGCATGGTGCTGTCCGTGCCGCTGTGCTTCAATCTGGCGGGCTTTTTTCTCGCCTATCTTTCGGTGCGGGCCGGCTGCCAGGCGGAGAAGGCGCTCATGCGGGGCGGTGTTCACGAGGCCCGGGCCCGGGCGAAGGAGGCCCGGCAGTACTGCTATGCCGCATGGATCGTCCTCGGCGCCGCCGCACTCATCGCGGTCATGGCCGCGATCTTTCTGGGGCGCTGAGCGGCCTGCACTTCGCCCTTTGCAATTTGCTGAATTCGTGCTATATTGGAGAATAAGGAACAGCGGCCCAGGCCGTTTTCCGGAAAGTGATACGGCCAGCTCATCTCCAGTCAGGCTCTGACGGCGACGGCGGCATGACCGTCTTACAGTGAGGAGGAATCGATATGAATTTTGGATGCTGTACCTCCATGGACCACTACGCGCTTTTGGCCGAAATGGGCTACGATTACATTGAGCTGGCAGGCGTGGAGCTGTACGAAATGACCGGCGAGGAGGTGGAGGACGCCGCAAGAACGCTGGCCCGGGGCCAGGTGGAGTGCGTCAACATCAACACCTACTGCCCGGAGTCCGTGGCCCTTACCGGCCCCCGCTATGACCGGGAAACGGTGGCCCGCTATGCCCGGGCGGTGCTGAAACGGGCACACCGTTTGGGCGCCACCATGGTGGGCTTTGGCGCGCCGAAATCCCGCGTTCTTCCCGAGGGCTACGACCGGGCAAAGGCCATGGCCGAGTTCAAGGAAGCCATCACCCTCACCTGTGAGATCGCCGAGCGGGAGGGGATCGAGATCCTGCTGGAGGCCATCTGCGCCCAGCAGTGCGACCTTGTCAACACCACCCGGGAGGCCGTGGCGGTGGTGGAGACGTTGGCGCTGCCCAATCTCAATCTGGTCTACGACACCTTCCACGCGGAGATGATGGGCGAGGACACGGACGCCATCCTGGCGGCGGCGCCCTATATGCACCACTTCCATGTGGCCCAGCCCGTGGACGGGAACCGCTGCTATCTTAATGAGGCCCACATGGACAACTACCGCCGCTTTATCGCCGCCGCCATGAGCTGCGGCTACGACGGCGCGGTCAGCGTGGAGGCCATGACCGGCGATTTTGAATCCGGCGCCCGCAGAAGCCTGGAAATCCTGCGCCGCGTGACGGAAAACCTTCGGGCGGTGTAAACGCCGGAAAAACGGAGCATTTGCGAGAAAGAGAGAGCTCATGACCGATGAGCTCTTTTTTCATTCGATTATTAACTTTGACTTTCTTTGATCTATAGATTAGAATAAAACCATCAAAAGAAGAAAAAATAAGGCTGAAGGAGGCCAGAGTTATGAGCAATCTTATTCCGAGAAACAACAACCGTGGTATGGAGTCCGGCGATCTGTTCCGCGACTTTTTTGGACCGCGCTTCATGGAAGGGTTCTTCGATGGAACGGGCATGCAGGGTATTCGGGCCGATATTTTGGATCAGAAAGATGCCTACGAGGTGCGGGCGGAGATTCCCGGCGTGAAAAAGGAGGACATCCAGGTGAATCTGGAGGACGGCGTTCTCACCATCAGCGCTCATCACGACGAGGAGACCACCGATGAGAGGGAGGGACGCTACATCCGCCGCGAACGCCGCTGCGGTACCATGGAGCGGCGCTTCCGGGTGGACGATGTGGACGAATCCGGCGCCAAGGCCGCCTATGAGAACGGCGTTCTCACCATCCATCTGCCCAAGCGGATTCCTCAGGAACCGGAAAAGCATACGCTGCCCATCGAATAAGCGGCGGCGAAAAAGAATATCCTGCCTGGTGATGCGGGCAGGATATTTTTATGGGCGCGGCGGGGCTCAGCGCCGGGCCTGGCGATCCTTCCAGACCCTGTACAGGATATCTTTGAGGATCAGCATGGCGTCCTGTTCATGGAAATATTCCCGCCTCAGCATTTCTCGGTCTCCCATTTTGAGACGGTCTGCCTGCTCACCCCCAGCTTCTTTGCCACATTCTCCTGCGAAAGTCCGCACTTCTTTCTTGCCTGAAACAAATCCGCACGTTATTTTACATGGCGATCGCGGCTCGTGGTTCCCGGGAGCCCCTGTGCGGGAAAAAAGGAGCGGGAAGCACTAGGCTTTTTTCAGAGTGCGGCGGTAGCGGGGGCCCTTCTTCGGCGCGGGCGATACTGCCTCCAGCGCGCCGCTTTCGATCAGGGCCTCCAGACGGAGGGCGATCCATCCATCGCCGATCCCCAGGGGATGCTTCCCCAGGATGCGGCCGATGAGGCGGGCCTCCTGAAAGACCTCCTCCTCGGCGGCAATTTCCCGAAGGATCAGGGGATCATAAAAATTCTCCGGCACGCCGATGAGCCGTCCGTTCACCACGGCGCGGAGGGGCGCGTTTTCCTGGGTGAGCTCCCGCCAGCGGTTTGCACAGGCCCGGACGAAGGGCGGCGGCGTTTCCCGCTGCAGGGTGAGGTAGCGGTGCCATTCCTCCGGCGCCACATCGGCCCAGCCGTTTTTCTGCACCAGGGTTTCACCGTCGCTCTCCCAACGGGGCAGCTCCATCAGCGCCGGCTCCGGGGCGCCGGGGCAGTCCCTCAGCTGGGCCATGAACCAGCAAAGCCCGCACATCTCGTCGGGCTGCTGGCTGTACCACACCCGCGCCTGTTCCCCCCGGGCCATGCGGGCCCGGACGGTGCTCCAGTCCCTGCGGGAGCGCTCCAAAAGCTCGCGGGCGGCGGCTTCGCCTTCCGCCGGATAGCAGGCAAAGAGCGCGCCGAGGGCCGCCTCCCGGCCCGCACCCATGCCGCCGTCCCCGATATCGCCCACGCTGAGGGCCAGATGGAAGGCGAAAACATCCGCCGCGTTTCCGCCGAGGGGCACGGCCTTCTCCCATGCAGCCCGGGCCGATGCTTCCGCTTCGCGCTGGGCGGCTTTCAGTTCCGCCCGGGTGGGCGCGCTGCCATCGGCATGGCTGAGAATGACGCCGACGCATCCCCCCGGATAGGTTCCTTCGCCATTATGCTGTGCAATTTTCAGGCTTCCGCCTGCGCTTTCGCTGAATACGATTTCGATCATTACCGTTCCCCCTTCTGTGCGCCGGGCAATCTAAATACTGCCTGTATTTTACAATGAAAAGGGCCCCGCCACAAGGCCCTGCCGCCCCGCTTTGTCCAAAGGACGCTATTTTTCGCGTCATATCCCGGTGCCGCCCGACATTACAATGAACAAGGACGATAAAGGAGGCGGCGCTATGACCATAGCTTTGTTACAAACGGCGGACCGGGGCAGCGAATCGGAGAACCTGATGGACGTGCTGGAGAAAATTCGGGATGCGGGGCGGGAGGGGGCGAAGATCGCCGTGCTCCCCGAGCTGTGCCTGCACCCGTACCTGACCCGCAGAAGAATGGAGGACGAGCGATTCTGGATGGGGGAGGACACCCTCATTCTGGACCCGCTGCAGAAGGCGGCCCAGGACTGGAGCATGGTGGTGGTGATGGGGGTGGCCTGGAAACTGTTCGGCCACCACTACAACGGCGCGCTGGTGATCGATGAGAACGGTCGGCTTGAGGGCTGCGTGCCCATGGCCCACCGGCTGCCCGGCGGGCCCTATGACGGACGGGAAATCGAAGCCGGAGCCGGCGAGTTCAAGGTCTTTTCCACCGGGGCGGGTCCCCTGGGCGTTCTGGTGGGGGACGATCTCATGTACTGCGAGAGTCCCAGGATCCTGGCTCTGCACGGTGCCCAGCTCATCGTGGCCCTGGGCGTTCCCTGGGCCCTCTCCTATGACGCCATGCTGGCCCAGATGAAGGCCTACGCCTGTCAAAACGGCGTGTACGTGGCCTACGTGAACCGGGCCGGCGAGGAGGCGGACTTCGTCTTTGGCGGAGGCAGCGCCCTCATCGATCCCGAAGGCTACGTGACCGCCCAGGCAGCGGGCGCGCCGCAAAGCCTGTACGGCAGGATCCATCCCGAACGTTCCCACCAGGTCCGGACCCGGCTGCCCTTTTTGGATAACCGGAAATGCCAGGGGTACCTGCCGCTCATCCAAAACCTGGTCCGCGAAGCCTGACCTTTTGCATGGGGCCGCTCCTTGGAGCGGCCCTTTTTTTGCCTGTTGACAGCGGGCGGTGAAGCGCTATGTGCCCATGAGCGAGACCATGTTCTACATCCTTTTGTCCCTTCGGGCGGCGAACCATGGCTACGGGGTGATGCTGCACGTGAAGGAGATCACGGAGGGGCGGCTGGTGCTGGGCGCCGGAACGCTGTATCAGAGCATCGGCAGGCTGGAGGGGGACGGCCTCATCCGTCCGGTGCGGCAGGAAGGCCGGCGCAAGATCTATCGGATCACCGAGCTGGGCGAAGGGGTGCTGGATGCGGAAGGGCAGCGGATCCGGGAACTATATCGCAATCTGGAGGGATTGAAATGAAGGACGTGAAGCACTGCTGGATGAGGACGTATGTGAAGGTGCTGCCCGATGAGTTCGAGGGATGGCTGGAGCAGATGGAGAAGAAGGGCTGGCGCCTGGAGCCTTTCGGTGGGATGGGCGCCTTCCGGCTCACCTTTCGAAAGGCCGAACCCCGGTGCGTGCGCTATGTGTACGATCTTGAGCCCTTCCCCGGCAGGGATTACGTGCCCGCCTACCAGGACTTCGGCTGGGAGCTGATGGGCAGGATGGCCAGCGTGTACATCTGGCGCAAGCCCTACGGCGGGGGGGAGCCCCGGCCCGAATCCTTCAGCGACCGGGAGAACCTCCGGCGGCGGAACATGCGGGTGTTTTGGGCGCTGGTCTTTTCGGCGGGTCTTTGCACCCTGGCCATTCTCGCGTTGGCGCTGGGCCTTGTGATCGGTGCGCTGTCCGGCAAGGACCGTGCGGGGCTGATCGGCTGTCTGGTGCTGTGCGGCGTTCTGGACGTTTATCTCGGGTTTGTGACGGTCAAGATCTACCGGGCGCGGCGCGGCGCCGATTTTGATTGACGGGGGATGGGGGGCCTGATATGATGATTGTGAAATCTTTAACGGCTCGAAAGGAGGGCGCGTTATGGGTAAACTGACCGAACTGCCCAACGTGGGCAGGGTGCTTGAGGAGAGGCTGGAGGCGGTGGGCATCGCCACGGCGGAGGAACTGAAAAAGGCGGGCGCGAAGGAGGCCTTCCTGCGCCTTCGGGAGAGGGACCCCGGGGCCTGCCTGCACGAGCTCATGGCCCTCGAGGGCGCGGTGCGCGGGGTGCGCAAGTACGATCTTCCCCCGGAGATCCAAGACGACGTGAAGGCCTTTTTCAAAGGGCTCAAATAAGAGGAGGTACCGATCATGATTCAAATCGAGAACGTCTCCAAGTCCTATGCGAAAAGCAAGGTGAAGGCGGTCAGCGCCATGAACCTCCAGGTGGAAAACGGCGAGATCTTCGGCTTCATCGGCCCGAACGGCGCCGGCAAGACCACCACCATCAAGATGATGACCGGCATCCTGACGCCGGACGAGGGCAGAATCCTCATCAACGGCCACGACATCGTGCGGGACCCGATCAGCGCCAAGATGGAGATCGGATTCGTGCCCGATTCCCAGGATGTGTTCGATAAGCTGACGGGCATGGAGTACCTCGGCTTCATGGCGGATGTCTACGGCGTGGAGCCCGCCGACCGGCGGGAGCGGATCGGGCGCTATCTCGAGATGTTCGAGCTCACAAAGGCGGCGGGGGACAACATCAAGTCCTATTCCCACGGCATGCGCCAAAAGCTGATGGTGATCGGCGCCCTTTTGCACAACCCACCGGTATGGGTGCTGGACGAGCCCATGGTGGGGCTTGACCCCAAATCCTCCCATCTTTTGAAGCAGGAGATGCGCCGCCATGCGGACAGCGGCAATTCGGTGTTCTTCTCCACCCATGTGCTGGAGGTGGCGGAGAAGCTGTGCGACCGCATCGGCATCATCGACCATGGCGAGCTCATCTTTGTGGGCACCCTGGCGGAGCTCCGTTCCGGCAACCAGGAATCGCTGGAAGAGCTGTTCCTCCAGCTCACGGAAGGAGAATAATCATGATCAGCATGAGGAAACTTCTGGCCTTCAGCCTGCGGGCCCGCTTTGGCCTCAAGGGCATGAAGAGCATGGACTCAAAGACAAAGCTGCGCTCCATCGGCATGTTTATCCTCTTCGCCTTCCTGGCGGTGTATTTCGTGGGGATCTTCAGCTTCATGGTGTGGAGCATCTGGACGGGAATCGTGGATACGCCCCTTCTGCCCGCCATGATGTCCACCCTTTTCATCGGCTCCTTCGTGGTGGTGCTGCTCTTTGGCGTGATGTACCTTTTGAGCTTCGTGTTCCTCGCAAAGGACATCGCCTTCTATGCGGCCCTGCCCATTTCCCAGCGGCGGGTGTTCATGGCCCGGTTCCTGCAGGTGCTGCTGGCGGAGATCGGCACCCAGTTCCTGATGCTGATGCCCGTGCTCGTCATCAACGGCATCCACACCGGCGGGGATGTGCTCTACTACCTCAAGGGATTGGTGCTCATTTTGTTTGCGCCCTGCGTACCGCTGGCCGTGGGCGGCGTGCTTTCCCTTCTGGTCATGCCCATCGTCAACTTCTTCAGGAGCCGCCAGTTCCTCTTAGCCCTCTTCCAGATGCTCATCATCCTCATCCCGGCCATGGCCTACGGCTACTTCGCCCAGACGCTGATGATGAACCTGGAAAGCGGCGGCATGACCGCCTTCCTCCTCGGCCAGTCCGATCTTATCCACATGGTGGCGGGCAGCTATCCGCCGGCGGGCTGGGCGGCCACGGCGCTCTTGGACAGCTCGGCAAACGGGCTGATGAACCTGCTGTATTTCGTGCTCCTCAGCGTGGCGGTGCTCATCCCCACGGCGCTTATCGCCGGCCGGCTTTACTACCGCTCCGTTCTCGTTCAGAGCGAATCCTCGAAGGGCAGGAGCAGGGGCGCCGGCAAAATCTCCTACAAGCGGAAAAGCCCGGTGTGGGCCTTCATGGTGCGGGATTTCCGGGATATCCTGAGAACGCCCATCTACGCCATGAACTGCCTGGCTCAGATCGTGGTTCTGCCCCTCATGATCGGGGTGATGGCCTTCTCCATGGGCCGGGACAGCGCCGAGGTGATGGACCAGCTCAGCCTTTTGCTGGCTCAGGTGCCCCTGCCGCTCTCCGCGCTGGTCTTCGGCGCGGTGGCCCTGTTCTTCTCCGGCATGATCGCCGTGGCGGCGTCCACCTGCATCTCCCGGGAGGGCAAGACCTTCTGGCAGGCCAAGAGCCTGCCGGTTCCCGGCTCCAAGCAGGTGGCGGGCAAGTTCCTGTGCGCCCTCATCATCGCCCTCATCGGCGTGGCGGTGCTGATGGTTCTGGTCTGGGCCTTTGTGCCCGTCTCGCCCCTGGTGCCGCTGCTGGGCGCGGTGGTGTGCCTGCCGGTGCTCATCGTGCAGCTGGCGCTACAGGTGATGATCGACCTCGCCCGGCCCAAGCTCATGTGGAACAGCCCCGCCGAGGCGGTCAAACAGAACATGAACAGCATGTTCGGCATGTTGGTTGCGGCGCTGGTGATGGTGGCCCTGGGCTTTGTGGCCTATATGCTGATCTTCAGAGCGGCCATGGACCCGGCAATCGTCTTTGTGATCGTGACCGCGGTGAGCGCCATCGCGGCGGTACTGTGCTACGCCGGTATGCTGCGCATGGCGGACCGCAGGTACGTGCAGATCGAAGCGTAGGACAACGCAAAAAGAGCGGACCCCAAAAGGGTCCGCTCTTTTTTTGCCGTCTTTGGGGCGCGGCGCGGTCAGGCCCAATCCTTGCACACGTCCACCCAGCCGAGGGCGCGGGATGCCCTTTCCAGCTCCGCCAGGGTGAGCCGAATGGCGCTGTTGGCGCTGCCGCAGGCGGGATAGACGGTTTCAAAGCGGCGGAGGGACGCGTCCAGATACACCGCCGCGCCCTCCGGCAGGGCGAAGGGGCACACGCCGCCGATCCGGTGGCCGGTGTAGCGCTCCACCTCCTCGGGGCTCAGCATCCTGGCCTTCATGCCGAAGGCGGCCTTGAATTTCCTGTTGTCGATGCGGGCGTCGCCGGCGGCCACCACCAAGAGGGCGGGCTCCCCCTTGAAGGACAGGGTTTTGGCGATGCGCTGGGGTTCGCAGTGAAGGGCCTTTGCCGCAAGCTCCACCGTGGCTGAGGAAACGTCGAATTCCTGGACCCGGTCCGCCCAGCCGAAGGCCCCGAGGTATCTTTTCACATCATCGATCATGTTCATTCTCCCCTTCATTCTGATTGAACCAGGCCTCCCGGAGACAATGCACCGCCTCCGGAATCTCCGCCATGGGAATGCCGCCCACCCGCAGGAACACGCCCTCCCCGGAGGGCGGAAGCTTCACATGCACGCCGCTGGCGGCGGCCAGCGCCTTCAGCGTCTCGGGCCCATGGGGGGATTTCACCTCGATGAGCAGCTGCAGGCCCGATTCGTAGCTGCAGATCCGCACCCGCTCCCCCATCTCCCGGCGGAGGGCCTCCGCCAGCACCCGGCTCTTCTCCCCATAGGCCCGGCGCAGCTTCCGGATCTGCCGGCCCAGGTGTCCGTCCCGGATGAATCCGGCGAGGGCCAGCTGTTCGGTGGTGGAGCTGGTCTGGTTGTAGCGGGGCGCCAGCTCCCGGTAGCGGGCGAGAAGGGGCTCGGGAAGGACCATGTAGCTGATCCGGATGGAGGGCAGCAGCAGCCGGGAGAAGGTGCCCATGTAGATCACCCGATTGGAGCCGGTGAGCCCCTGCAGGGCGGGCACCGGCCGGGAGGAATAGCGGAACTCCCCGTCGTAGTCGTCCTCCAGGATAAAGGCGCCGGTGCGCTCCGCCCAGCGGATGAGGGCGAGGCGCTTCTCGGCGGGCAGGCTGGAGCCGTGATGGGGGTTTGAGGGCACCAGGTACATGAGCCCGTAGGGGGGCAGCCGGTCCAGCTCCTCCAGGGAAAAGAGGTCCGGCCTGATCCCATGGTCCCGCAGCACCTGCTCCGCCTGGGGAAAGCCCGGATATTCGAGGGCCGCCGTCACCGGGCCCGTGAGCCCGAGAAGAAGGTTGAGAAGGCTCTGCACGCCGGCGCCCACCACGATCTGATCGGCGCGGAGAGCCACGCCCCGGGAGGCGGCGCTGTACTGGGCAAGGGCCGCCCGCAGCTCCGGTTCGCCCTGGGGATCGCCGTAGCCGCCGATGGCGTCGATGCGGAGCGCCCGTCCCACATAGCGCTTCCAAAGCTTGAGGTCAAAGGCCTCCTGAACGCCGTTTTGTCCAAAATCATAGCGGTAGGCAGGCGCCGGGGGCGCCATCTCCTCCCGGGCGGCGGCGGGCGGGGCCAGCCCCTCAAAGTCCGCCACCACGTAGCCGCTGCGGGGACGGCTGAGGATATAGCCTCCGGCCAGCAGTTCGCCGTAAGCGTTCTCCACCGTGGTGCGGCTCACCGCCATGGCCCCGGCGGCGGCCCGGATGGAGGGCAGCCGTTCGCCCGGCGCCAGTTCTCCCCGCACGATGGCGCCTCGAAGGTTGTCCGCCAGCTGCATATAGAGAGGCCCCTTCCTTGGGGAAGCGCGGTAATAGGGCAACATGGTCCATCTGTCCCTTCCAAATTCAATGCTTTTAGTCTATACGAAGCGCCGGTTCCTGACAAGTCCTTGCATTTGCCGCTGGGAGAGGTTATAATGGGCAAAAACTTGGGGAGGCGATCCTATGATTACCCACAGGGGCGCGGAAACGCTGCACACCAACAGACTGACGCTGCGTCGGATTCGGCCGGAGGACAGCAGCGACATGTTCCGCAACTGGGCCGCCGATCCCAAGGTCAATCACTTCCTCTGGTGGGAGCTTCACAGGGACGAAGCGGAAAGCCGCAGGATCATCGAGGGCTGGGAGACGGACCGCCCGGACCACTACCATTGGATCATCGTCTACGAGGGGGAGGGCGTGGGCACCATCGGCTGCCCCAATATGACCCTCGATGAGATCAATGAGAACTGCGAGATCGGCTACTGTCTGGCCAGCCGTTGCTGGAACAGAGGGCTGATGAGCGAGGCGCTCGCCGCCGTGATCGATTTCATGATCGGGAAGGTGGGCGTGCACCGGGTGTACGCCAAGCACGACGTTCAGAACGTGGGTTCCGGCAGGGTGATGGAGAAGGCGGGCATGAAGCTGGAGGGCATCCAAAGGGAGGCCGCGAAGCGCCGGGACGGCACCTTTGGCGACCTTCGGGTCTATGCCGTGCTGGCGGACGAGTGGAAGGGCTGACCCGGGCCGGGATGAAATAAAAGCCAATAGGGCGAACCCTATTGGCTTTTTTGTTATGCTTTTATTCCGCCGGGGGCGGGGTGGGCTCGGCGGGGGGGTCGCCGCCCTCACCGCCGCCGGCATTGGGATCGGGGGTGGTGACCGGCGCCGTGTGGATGGGGCAGGGGCTGTCGGTATAATCCTTGATGGGATTGCCGTCGTCGTCGTAGACCTCAACCCGCTGTTCCACCTTGTCCGCCGGACAGTATTCGGTGGCCAGGCAGTTGCTCTCCGTACAGATGGATACCGTCTGGTGACCGGGGCACCGGCTGGGATAGGCGCCGTCGGCGTAGTAATCGCTGGTGGTGGGACAGCTGGAGGTGGGCGCAAGACCGGTGATGGAGCAGAAGCTGCCCCGCTTGACGCCGTAATCGGCGGGCTCGCCGTCCAGGATGGGCTTATCCTCCAGGCCCTCGTGGATCTTAGACATATAGGCCTTCCAAAGGGGCGCGCCGTACCGGCCGCCGGTGGCGTTGGAGACCAGGGACTCGTTGCTGTCGTGGCCCATCCACACGAAGGAGGCGTAGTAGGGGCTGAAGCCGCCGAAGGCCACGCCCTTATAATCGCTGTGGGTACCGGTCTTGCCCGCCAGCGTCATGCCGCTGAAGCGGGCGGTGGTGCCGGTTCCGCTGGTGATCACGTCCTCCATCATATCCACCAGCATGAAGGAGGAGCTGGGCTTGAACACCTGCCGGGTGACCTGGTTCGCCTTGGCGTCCAGCACCACGTTGCCCTCGCTGTCCAGCACCTTGGTGAAGGAAAGCGGCTCCATATAGACGCCGCTGTTGGCGATGGTGCCAAAGCCCACGGTCATCTCGATGGGGGTGATGCCCGACGTGCCGAGCGCGAGGCCGGAGCCGTCATGACTGATATGGCTCGGGTCCACGCCCATATTCATGAGATAGTTGGCCGATTCCTCGATGCCCACCTTCTCCAAGAGGGCCCGGGCCGCCACGACGTTGTAGGACTGCTTGAGGCCGTTGCGCATGGTGGTGGGGCCGGTGAAGCTGCCGCCGCCGTAGTTGCTGGGGTAGCCCTTGGGGCTGTCCCAGCCGTCGATCTTGGCCGCCACATTGAGGAAGATGGTGGCCGGATTGCTGCCCTTATCAAGGGCCGGGCCGTACACGGACAGGGGCTTGATGGTGGAGCCCACGGGCATGGTGGAACGGTAGGCGCGGTTCAGCTCCTTCTGCTGGGTGGGGGCCACCCGGCCGCCCACGATTCCCTTGAGCTCGCCCGTATGGTAATCCAGCACCGCCGCCGCGGCCTGGGGCTGGATGATCTCGCTCACCGATCCGTCGCCGTTTTTCACCAGCATCTTGGAATGGTTGGAGTTGGCCAGCTTGGGATAATTCTCCCAGTTGTAGAGGGTGTCCTCGAGGACGGTCTGGACGTTCGGGTCCATGGTGGTGTAGATATGGTAGCCCTTGGTGCGGATCTCCTGCTCCATGAGGGCCCGGTTTTCCGAGGTGTTGGGCATCTTGCGGTCGGCCAGCAGATGAACGCACACGTCATAGATGGCGTATTCCACAAAATAGGGATGATCGTAGAGCTTGGTATCGTCGCTCTGCTCCCGCACCGTCAGCGTGTCGCTCTTTGCCGCCTCATACTGCTCCTTGGTGATGTAGCCCTGCTGGTACATGACCAGAAGCACCGTGTCGGTACGCTTGTCCGTGCGTGCCGGCGTCCGGGAGGAGCCCTCGCTGGGGTAGTAATTGAGCCTCACGTTGTAGTAGTAGGGGTTCTGGTTCATGCCGGCCAGGGTGGCGCACTCCCGAAGGGTGAGCTGGGAGAGGTCCTTGCCGAAATAATCCTCAGCGGCGGTTTTGACCCCGTAGTTGGAGCCGCCGAGGTGGATGGTGTTGAGGTAGGTCTCCAGAATCTGCTCCTTGGAGTAGGTCTGCTCCAGCTGGATGGCGAGATACGCCTCCTGCAGCTTGCGCTTGTAGCTCTGCTCCGAGGAGAGAAGCTTCAGTTTGATGAGCTGCTGGGTGATGGTGCTGCCGCCCTGGGTGTCGTTATTTTGCAGGTTGTTCACAAAGGCGCCGGCGATGCGCTTGATATCGATGCCGTTGTGGGTCCAAAAACGGCTGTCCTCAATGGCGATGAAGGCGTTCTGCAGATCCTTCGGGATCTCGTCCAGACCCGCCCACACGCGGTTTTCAATGTTTTTGTATTCGGTGATGAGATTGCCGTCCGCGTCATAGATGAAGGAGGTCAGATCCTGATCCTCGATCTTGTTTACGTCCAGGGTGGGCGTGGTGTCCACGTAGGCCTGGGCCACGCCCATCACGGCGCCGAAGCCCGCCATCCCGAAGGCGAGCACAAAGACGATCATGAGCTTGGCCGTGGTGACGATGACGCTCAGGATGAAGTTGGGGCTCTTGGTCCGGGGCTTGAAGCAGCTTCGGACAAACTGCCCAAAGGTTTTCTTATCCCCCTTCTCCCGCTTGGCCTTGGGCAGGTCGGATTTTTCCACCGCCTTTTTGATGACCATGGGTTTGCGGCTGGGAGCGGCGGCGGCGGCCGGCGCCGCGGGTCCGCCGGGCAGATCCTCCTCGGCGAGAATCACGTAGTCGTCCTTTGGCCGCCGGTCCTTATTGTCCCGGCCGTCCTTGCGGAACAGGCCCGCGACGAACCCGGCCAGGGCCAGGGCCCAGCCTTTCACCGTCCGGCCTATGGCGAAAAAGAAATTCTTAACGGCTGCGCCGGCCTTCGCCAGCGCCGCCTTAAGCTTCTCCAAAAAATCCATGAGGGAACCTCCTTCGTACAGGTGAACCCATTATAACATAGGAAAAAGGATTTCGCACCTGTCAATGGGTGCCATCCCCTTTACAAGTTGATGAAAAGAATGTTACACGCCGGTGAGATCGAAGGGGGGCACGAAGCTCTCCGAAGCGGCCTCCCCCTCCTGGATGAAGCCCTGCTCGATGCCAAGGTCCACGGCGTAGTCCACCAGCGCCTCGTACTCCTCTGGGGCCACCCGGCGGTTCAGCTCGGGATAGGCGGAAAGATTCATGGGCGTGAACTGGGACATGATGGAGATGTAGATGCGGCTGCCGTGCGTCTCCCACAGGTGGCGGAGCACCGCCCTGCTGTCCCAGAGGCATCCGGGCAGGCACAGATGGCGCACGATCACGCCCCGCTGCAGAATGTCCCCGCGGAAGACGGGCTTTCCCGCCTGCCGCACCATCTCCGAAAGGGCGGCGGAAGCATATTTGAAGTAGTCCGCCGCGCCGGAATAGCGAAGGGAGAGCTCCGGCGAGACGTATTTGAAATCGGGGAGATAGATATCCACCAGCCCGTCCAGGGCGCGGATCACCTCCGGAAGCTCGTAGCCGCTGGTGTTGTACACCACCGGCACGGTGAGGCCCCGCTTCTTCGCCCGCTCCAGGGCGGGGAAAATGAAGGGGAGATAGTGGGTGGGGGTGACCAGGTTGACGTTGAGGGCGCCCGCCGCCTGAAGCTCGAGAAAAATCTCGGAAAGCCGTTCCCACGTTATGGCCCTTCCCGCCTCGCCCCGGCTGATCTCCCGGTTCTGGCAGTAGACGCACCGAAGGGAGCAGTGGCTGAAAAAGACCGTGCCGGATCCCGCTTC
This sequence comes from Gehongia tenuis, assembly GCF_014384795.1. Lineage (NCBI taxonomy): Bacteria > Bacillati > Bacillota > Clostridia > Christensenellales > Christensenellaceae > Gehongia > Gehongia tenuis. Next base: position 228,299 of record NZ_JACRSR010000001.1, read on the forward strand.
CCCGGACAGGCAGGGCTCCTCCCAGTGGTGGAGAGCCGCCCGGGCCGCTTTGAGTTCATCCCCTGCGCCGCACAATCCCTTTTCCCCCGCCCGCCGGTTCGCGCCGCACCGCCTCGGGCACAGTCCGCATCTTTCCGGAAGCATCCCTTCCCCCTCCTTTTGTCCCCTAGCATACCACGTTTTCACGGAAAACCAAAGCCCCGCCTTCCCGGCGGGGCCGAAGTTGAAAACAGCACCTTATTTTTCGACTCATTCACCGTAATACCCTTCCCATCGGGTTTGTTCCATGATAAATGACCGGTATAGACACTATTCTCCACGTCGCGGCTGCACGCGGTAAAACACAGCAGAATGCGAATGGAAAGAAACAGCCCGGGTGAGCAAAAGCCGCCTTCCCGCATAGACTGATAGGAGAGGGGAGGGATGGTCATGCTCCGAAGACGAAAGGGCGGAAAGAAAAGCCGCAAGAAGTGGGTGATTCTCGCCGCCGTGCTGGCGGCTATCATCCTGATCTTTTGGCTGGTCAATCACACCGTCAACCCCATCATCCTGTCCATGAGCGAGGCGTCGGTGCGCAAGGACGCCCTGAACGCCGTGTATGAATCGGTGCAGGAGGTCATGTTCACCCGGCCCACCGATGAGGAACTCGTCAGCATCGTGCGGGACGAGACGGGCAAGATCACCATGCTGAAGGCCAACACTCCCCTGATGAACGATCTGCTCTCTCAGCTGTGCCTGGCCACCGAAAAGAACCTGGCGGAAAGCGCCACCGAGGGCGTGGATGTGCCCCTGGGGTCCATCACCGGCTCCGACCTTCTGGCCGGCCAGGGCCCGAAGATCCCCGTCAAGCTCATTCCCATCGGATCGGTTCAGGGCAAGTTTTTGACCGAGTTCGAGGATGCGGGCATCAACCAGACCCGCCACAAGGTGTATCTTGAAGTGCACGCCACCGTCCGGGTGGTCGCGCCCACCGGCAGCCGCACGGTGGAGACGGACTCTCAGGTGCTCATCAGCGAAAGCATCATCGTGGGCGACGTACCGCAGAATTATGTAAATGTTCCCAACACCAGCGACATGCTCAACATGATCCCCGACGGCGATTGATTTTAGGAAAAGGATCGGTTTTACCGGTCCTTTTTTCCGGTATACGATACCAATTGAAGGGGAAGTGGTATAATACAAATGAAAAGATTAAAAAAATGAGGTAAAATTTATGGAACTTCAAACATTGGTGGAGGCGCTTCAGGCCCGGCCGGAGTCCATGCTGGAGCTTGGCCAAATGGCGGAGCTTTTCGGCGCGTCGGAAAAGGAGCTGACGGATGCCCTGAATGCGGGACTGCAGACGGGAGAGATCGTCAAGGTGCAAAAGGGCATCTATGCGCTGCCCCAGCGGATGGGCTTTGTGGTGGGAAGGCTGCACTCCCATCCCAAGGGCTTCGCCTTCGTGATCCCGGACGATCCCGAGGCGGAGGATGTGTACGTCTCCGCGGACAACCGGGACGGCGCCATGCACAACGACCGGGTGGTGGTCCGGGTCAGAACGGGCCGGGACGGACGGCTGGAGGGCACGGTGGAGCGCATCATCACCCGGGCGAATCAGCGGATCGTGGGCCTGTTCAACCGGGACGGCGACGGCGGAGTGGTTATCGCCGACGACGTTCGGGTGATGGAGCCGGTGATGGTGGACCGGGACAGCGCCCGGGGCGTGGAATCCGGGCACAAGGTGGTGGCGGAGGTTACCCGCTTCCCCCAAAATGCCCGGCCCATGGAGGGCAGGATCGTGGAGGATCTGGGCCACAAGGACGACGTGGGGGTGGATGTTTTGTCCATCATCCGGCAGTTTGAGCTGCCCGAGGCCTTCCCCAAAAATGTGGTCGCCGAGGTGGAGAAGGCGCCAAAGACCGTCGATCCCTCGGAGTTTGCCGGCCGGGAGGATTTGCGGGATTGGGTCACCTTCACCATCGACGGCGCCGATGCCAAGGACCTGGACGACGCCGTATCCCTCACCCGCATCGACGGGGGCTGGCAGCTGGGGGTGCATATCGCCGATGTATCGCATTATGTAAAGTATGGGACATCCCTTGATAAGGAGGCGCTCCGGCGGGGAACCAGCGTGTATCTGGTGGACCGGGTGGTGCCCATGCTGCCGAGGGAGCTGTCGAACGGCATCTGTTCCCTGAACGAGGACGAGGACCGGCTGGCCTTCTCCTGCATCATGGACTTTGATGAGGAGGGCAGACAGACAGATTACCGGGTGGTGAAAAGCGTCATCCACTCCCATAAGCGCTTCACCTACGACCAGGTCAGCCGGGGCCTCGAGGCGGGGGAGAACGTTCCCTATCTCGCCGTTTTGAAAGAGATGGAGAGCCTGTGCCGGGTGCTGCGCAAAAAGCGGATGGACCGGGGCGGGCTGGATTTTGATCTGCCCGAACCCAAGATCGACCTCGATCCCCTGGGCCATCCCTCGGACATCATCTGCACGCCCAGGACCATCGCCCATCAGATGATCGAGGAGTTCATGCTGGCCGCCAACGAGACGGTGGCCCGCCACATGAAAAAAACGAAGCTGCCCTGCATCTACCGGGTGCACGAGGACCCGGATCCGCAGCGCATGGACGATTTTCTCGAATTTGTGGGCCGCATCGGCTATCCGGTGAAAAGGGAGCCGGGCAAGGCCATCCGGCCCAAGGACCTGCAGCGGCTGCTCACCCGGGTGGAGGGCACGCCGGAGGAATCGGTGGTGGGACGGCTGATGCTGAGATCCCTGCAGAAGGCCCGCTACGCCGAGGAGAATCTGGGGCATTTCGGCCTTGCGGCCAAGGATTACCTCCACTTCACCTCGCCCATCCGCCGCTATCCCGACCTTTTCGTGCATCGCGCCCTCACCATGGCGGCCCGGGGGGAGGAGAAGGCGCTCCGGCGCATGAAAAAGGCGGCGCCGGACACGGCGGACCTATGCTCCATCGCCGAGCGTAACGCCATGGAGGCCGAGCGGGAAGCGGACAACATGAAGATCGCCGAATACATGCAGGCGCACATCGGCGAGGAATACGGCGGTATCATCTCCGGCGTGACCAGCTTTGGCATCTATGTGCAGCTGCCGAACACCGTGGAAGGGCTGGTCCATGTCTCCCGGCTGCCCGGGGACTACTATGTCTACGACGAGAAGATGTACAGCATGGTGGGCCAAAGAAGCCACCGGGTGCTCCGCATGGGGGACAAGGTGCGCGTCAGGGTGACCGGCGCGGATGTGGCGCGGCGCACCGTGGACTTTGAGCTTTTAGAAAACGGCAGGGACGGGGAGCGGCGGCCCGGCCCGCGGGACGGCGGGAGAACTCCGCAGGACGGCGGGAGAAGTGCGCGAGACGGCGGAACTCCGCGGGCCAGCGGCAATGCGGGCCGGCGGGGCGGAAACCGAAGGGGCGGCCGCAGAAAGGCGGCGGGAACCCCGGATGCGGCCGCGGGCGAACCGGGCGGACCGAAGCGGGATGGAACCCGCGGTGCGGCCCCGGCCCCGGAGAAGCGGGAGCCCCGGAAAAAGCAGAGCCCGCCGCCCGCCCGGCAGCGAAGCGGGGAAGGACCGGCCGCTCCGGCGGATGGCGGCAGGCGGCGGCCCAAACCGGCGGCCCGGCTGCGGGACGGCGGTGAGCACGACCGGCCCCGGGGCACGGGCAAGAACGGGCGGCCCAGCGGCCAGCTCTTTGGCAGTGCGGCCCGGGCGGGCTTTGAGCCTTCCGGGAGCGGACAGGGAAGCAGGGGTCCGCGGCGCGGCGGCCAGCACTAATCAGCTTGACAGCCCGAAGGATTTCGTGCTAATGTCGAAATGAACTGAAAAAAGCCCAAAAACGCGACGGGTGCGCGGGAAACCGCGAGAATAGGGAACGGGGTGCAAATCCCCGGCAGAGCCGCTGCTGTGAGAGGCGAGCGACCCCCAAGACGCCACTGGCTGAAAAGCTGGGAAGGCGGGGGAAGCGGGGCGCCTTGAGCCAGAAGACCTGCCCGTCGGCGCGGAGGATCTTCTTCGTGACTAGGAAGGTGCCCTGAACCCATGAGGCCAAGGACCGCATTTGTCACGCAAATGCGGTCTTTTTGATGGCTCCTGGAGGGGGAGATCCGGGCGAGCTGAAAGGAGCAAACCCATGAAAAAACTCTTATCCCTGATTCTGGCGCTGGCCCTTGCTGCAGCCCTGATGGGCTGCGGCGGCGGAACCGACGCCACGCCGTCTCCCACGCCTTCGGCTGCGGTGACCACGCCTTCTGCCGCGCCGGAAGCCACCCCCGAAGCTTCGGCAAAGCCGGCGGCCGAGAAACCCGCGGAGGACCGCTCCGGCGCTGCCATCACCGTTCCCGCCGAGGTGAACACCATCGTGTCCATGGCGCCCTCCACCACCCAGGTGCTGGTGGATCTTGGCCTCGCGGACAAAATCGTGGCCATCGACACCAACTCCGAGGCCTATGCCGAGGGGATTCCCGCCGATGCGCTGCGCTTTGACATGATGCAGCCCGACGTGGAGAAGCTGGTGGCCCTGAAACCCGACATCATCTTCACTTCAAACATCAGCGCCGCCGGCGGGGAGGACCCCTTCCAGCCCGCCATCAACGCCGGCATCTGCGTGGCGAATATTCCCACCAGCAACACCGTGGAGGATGTGAAAAAGGACGTTCTTTTCATCGCCCAGTGCGTGGACAAGCCCGAGGAGGGCCAGGTGCTGGTGGACGGGATGGATGATGCCATCGCGAAGATTGAGGAGATCGGCAAGGCCATCCCCGAGGACGAGCGCAAGACCGTGCTCTTTGAGATCGCCTCCGCACCGGACATCTACTCCTTTGGCAGCGGCGTGTTTTTGAACGAGCTTATCGAGATCCTGGGCGCGAAGAACGTGCTCGCGGATCAGGAGGGCTGGCTGGCCGTGACCGAGGAATCCGCCGTGGCCGCCAATCCCGACGTGATCCTCACCAATGTGAACTACATCGACGACCCGGTGGGCGAGATCAAGGCCCGCGCCGGCTGGGAGAACGTGACCGCGGTGAAGAACGGGGCCGTGTATTCCATCGACAACGGCGCAAGCTCCCTGCCGAACCACCATATTGCGGATGCCCTTGAAGAGATGGCGAAGGCCATCTATCCCGACCAGTACAAATAAACCGGAAGACGGCGGTTTTCATGAACAATCGAACGAAGTTAATTTTAACCGTGCTGATCTCCGCGGCGGCTCTTGTGGCCGCCGTGGGCATCGGCACGGTTTTTATCGGCCCCGGGGAGATTGGGAGCATCCTTTGGCACAAGATCACCGGCAGCGCCCTGCCGGAGAATTTTGACCCCATCAAGGTCTCCATCCTGTGGGATATCCGGCTGCCGCGGGTGTGCCTGTCCTTTCTCGTGGGCGGCGCGCTGGCGGCGAGCGGCACGGTGATGCAGTCGGTGCTCAAAAACCCCCTGGCTTCCTCCTACACCCTGGGCGTCTCCTCCGGCGCGTCCCTCGGCGCGATTTTGGTGATGGTCACCGGGTTCACCCTGCCCGTAATCGGCATGTTCACCCTGCCTCTTGCCGGATTCATCTTCGGGCTTGCCACCGTGTTCGCCGCCGTCGGCTTCACTCGGAAGCTGGACCGCAGCATGCACAGCAACACCATCATTCTGGTGGGCATGGTGTTCTCCCTTTTCGTGAACGCCATCCTGACTCTGCTGTCGGCGGCCTTCCGGGAGCATCTTCAGCAGCTCATCCTGTGGCAGATGGGCAGCTTCTCCGGACGGGACTGGTCCAATGTCCTTGTGATCCTGCCGCTGGTGCTTCTCGGCGTGCTGTTCCTTTGCCGCTACAGCCGGGAGATGGACATCATGACCTTCGGCGAGGACACGGCGATGACGGTGGGCGTGGACACCAGACGGGTGAAGCTCATCCTCATTGCGGCGGCGTCCCTTTTGACCGGCGCGGCGGTGGCCTTCACCGGCGTGATCGGGTTTGTGGATCTCATCGCGCCCCATGTGGTGCGGCGCTTCTTCGGTGCAGCCCACCGGTGGGTGATTCCGCTGTCCGCCCTGTTCGGCGGCACCTTCATGGCGGTGGCGGACCTCGCGGCCCGTACGGTGCTCTCGCCCACGGAGCTGCCCGTGGGCGCGGTGACGGCGCTCATCGGCGCGCCCTTCTTCGTGTACGTGTATTTTCGAAAAAGGAGGGCGGCCTGATGGGCGGTAGGCGTGAGAGGAGGGCAGAGCGATGCTGGAGGTAAAGGGACTTTCGGCGGGCTACGGCGAGGGGGATGTGATCCACGACATTTCCTTCACCGTGAATTATGGGGAGAACCTGTGCATCCTGGGGGAGAACGGATGCGGCAAGACCACCCTCCTCAGGGCTGTGGCGGGGCTCATTCCGGCTTCGGGGGAGGCGCTCCTGGACGGGGAGAATCTCATGGCCATGAAGCGGGGCGAGATCGCCGCCCGTATCGCCGTGCTCAGCCAAAGCGCCGGCGCCTACTTCGACTACACGGTGGAGGAGACGGTGATGCTGGGCCGGTATCGGCACATGCGGGGCCGGCTGTTCGGCGGCGCGGACGACGGGGACAGAGCGGCGGTGGAGGAGGCCCTTGAGGCCACCGGCCTTTCGGAACTTCGCAGGCGCAGCATCCTGGGCCTGTCCGGCGGCCAGCTCCAGCGGGTCTTTCTCGCCCGCACCCTGGCCCAGCAGCCGAGGATCATTTTTCTGGATGAGCCCACCAATCACCTGGACCTCAAGCATCAGCTGGGCCTCATCGAATATTTAAAAAGCTGGTCCAGCGCGGGGGAGCGGTCGGTGGTGGGCGTGCTCCACGATATCAATCTGGCGAGGCGGCTCACGGACCGGGCGCTTCTCATGAAGGAGGGCAGGACCCTCTATCTCGGGTCCCTGGCCGAGGCGGGGCCGGCGCTGCTTGAGGAGGCCTACGGCGTGGATGTGGCGGGCTATATGCTCGATTCCCTGAAGAAATGGGAGGTGTGTGCGGATGTATCGAAGTCCCTATGAGGCGTACCCTTTCCTCAGCGAACCGGCGGAGGATCTGAGGTGCGATTTTGAGATCCTGACCGACCGGATCGCCAGCGAAGCGGGCTGGCTTTCCGGCATGCTGGAGGGGGAGCTGAAGGAGGAGGTGCTGGCTGTTGCCGAGCTCATCTACCACCTCAACCCGTCCCTGCGCACCTTTTTCTCGGTCACGGAGGCGGAGCTGACCTCCCTGAAGGACGGAACGGCCCGCCATGAAGCGGCCTGCCAGGACCGTCTGAAGCAGTTCGTCACGCCCCAGGGCACGCCGGCGGCTGGCCTCGCCCATGTCATCCGCACCGACTGCAAGGCGCTGGTGCGGCTCCTTTACCGTTACGGGGAGCGCCATGACGTGGATCCCCGGGTGATCGACATGGCGAATCTTCTCTCCGGCTATTTCTTCGCGCTGGCCCTTCGCCTCAACGCCCTTGCCGGCGTTTCCGAGCGCCCCTTCGTGAGCCGCAACTACAAACGGCGGGACTAACCCTTGTAAAACGGCATAAACTATGATATAATCCATTGTTCCAAGGGAAAGGAGGGAGCGGAATGGCTGTGGAAGGCATCAAAATCGCGGCGCAGAACAAGAAGGCGCGCCATGATTTTTTCATCGACGAGACGCTGGAAGCGGGCATCGCGCTCACCGGAACCGAGGTGAAATCCATTCGGCTTGGCAGGCTGAACCTGAAGGACAGCTATATCCTCATCCGAAACGGGGAAGCCTATCTGCAGGGCGTTCACATCAGTCCCTACGACAAGGGCAGTTATAACAATGTGGACCCCATGCGCACGAGAAAGCTTCTGCTGCATAAGCGGGAGATCATGAGGCTGTCCCAGCTGGTCCAGCAGAAGGGCCTCGCGCTGGTGCCCCTTTCGGTCTACTTCAAGTCCGGCAGGGCCAAGGTGTCCGTGGGGGTTGCCCGGGGCAAAAAGCTTTACGACAAGCGGGCGGATATGGCCGAAAAAGCGGCCAGGCGGGACGTGGAGCGTGCGTTCCGCGAACATCAGAAATGACATGGGGGCGTATTTGGTTTCGACGGGGATTTTGATGTGCAAGAAGCGAGCCGCGGTTCCTGGGGCCGCGTCAACAACCTGGGAAAACAATAACTGACAATCGTCAAAACTACGCTTTCGCGGCCTAATCGGCCGTGAAATGTCGGCCCTAAGCTACCCACGGCGTAGGTAGCCGGCATCATGAATGTGGGGAACCAGCCCGCCTAAGCTTTGCGGCGGGTGGGACTTTATGAAGCTACCCAATCCCGGACCGGCCGACTGGGGGCCGGGAGGAGGGAATCTTTAACCATCGGCTGCGCTCGGAGATGCTTGCATTGACGGATTTTCGGACAGGAGTTCAACTCTCCTCGCCTCCACCAGGATGAGCCTGGACGCAAATTGCGTTCCGGGCTCAGTTTTTTTTCAAAATTTGTGTTTGGGGTTAAAGGCGCATCTTTTTCGTAGTACTCTTTCGAAGTGAGTTCATCTGTTTTCTCTGGCGCGGATGTGATATAATGAGGACAAATGATAACAGAAAGCCGGTGGATGGATATGGATACGAAACTGTTGGTGGAAAAGACCCGGGAACTGATGGCGTCACAGACCTGCTGCGCCGAAGCCAAGGAAGCGGCCCAGCGTTTTTTGGATGCGGTGGGCACCGCTGCTGAAAAGGAGGAGACCGAGAAATACCTGGCGGAGCTGGAAGAGGATATTGTGACCGTTGACGGGCTGATCAGCTTTGCGAGGTCCGATGCGGGAAAGGCGCATTTCGGCGAGGAGACCGCGGCGGGCATTGCGGCCCACGGGGAAGAGATCAAGGCGGCGGGCGCAAAGTACTGCGACTGCCCCGCCTGTGCGATCGTGGCGGAGATTTTAGGGAAATAGTCCGGCACAGCAAAGGACGGCTTCGAAAAGAGGCCGTCCTTTTTTATTTCCGCGCCGGTTTTACGTTGAGGCCGGGTTCGATCTCGCCTTCAATCTCACCGTGCTTATTCTCAAAGGTTTTAATATCCTGACGTATGAGGACAAGGATGTGGCTATTGATGGAGCGTCCCTCATAATCGGCAACATAGCTTAATTTCCTGAGCATCTCCTCCTCGATGCGGATGGATACGCTTTTAATAGCCATATGCCTCACTCAGTAGATGTATTGTGGGTCCATGATATAGCCAAACGGCCGCCGGCGGACGGGATTAGCTATACGATATATCTACGAAATTTGAGGGGGCAAAAAATGGACGGCATGAGAAGGCAAGTGAATGCTCGCGGAAAAAGAGGGGCCGGCGGCCTGCGGGTGGCGGTCATCGGCTCCCGGGGGCTTTCCGTCCCCAATCTGGAACAGTATCTGCCCGAGGGGACGGGCGAAATCGTATCCGGCGGGGCGCGGGGCGTGGACGCCTCCGCCCGGCGCTTCGCCCTCGCCCATGCCATCAAACTGACCGAGTTTCTCCCGGAATACAGCAAATACGGCCGGGGCGCTCCCCTTCGGCGCAACATCACCATCATCGAACACGCCGATCTGGTTCTGGCCTTCTGGGACGGCAGGTCCCGAGGCACCCGCTTTGTCATCGACAAATGTCATGCCATGAATGTGCCGGTGCGCATCTTTCTGGCGGACGGTCCCCTTTTTCGCGAAATTTGACGAATTAGGTCTGTAAATCCAAACCAAGTTCTGGTATAATATGTGCAACATGGAGGTGAGGATTATGGACCCCGGGATGGAACGGATCAGGGAACAAATCAAATCCATGAAGTGTTTCGGACTGGATCACAGCTTCGAAATCATCTTTGACAAACAATTCCTGGCGCCCTACGCCAGACTGGACGATCTCATTTTGACCTATCCGGAATACGGCGGGAGCGCCGTCTACATGATGCTTGCCGCCGACCGGCTGGAACTTACGGGGATTGATTTCGCCCATGACCCGCCGGTCATCGAATACCGCAACGCGGCCACCGGCGAAACGGGCCGGCTGGACAACCTGTGGTTCTTTCCCTTTCCCGTGCCCAGGGCGGGCCTGCACATGAAAATTCTGTCCAGCACCGTGCTGGAGGTGGGCATTCGGGAGGAATGGCGCAGGCGGTACCCTCACCTCGCCGATTACGCGCCCCTTTCAATCGGCCTTGCGGACCTTGTGGTGCAGAGCCGCCGGGACCGGGAGACCACGGACCCCTACGAAATTTTGTACATCGGCTCCTCGAAGGACGTCTACCAAAGACTGACCCGTCACGAAACCATCCTGAAGATCTACCGGCATATCATGACCGCGCAGCCCAATCGGGAGCTCTTCGTTCTGCTGCTGAAGCCGAAACCGAAATTTTACCGGCAGAGCCCGGGCGGTTCCATTCAGCTGACCCTTTCCAGCTCGGTTTGGGATCGGGAAGGGCCCATGAAGGCGGATGTGGGCGCGGAAAATCTTCTTCTGATCGCTGAAGCCATGCTCATCAACTATTTCAAACCCAAATTCAACGAACATTACGCCCATACCCGGCCCAGCCTCTCCCAGGCGGCCTACGCCAGGCTGCTGGAGGGGGGCGTGAAGCATATTCAGGTGAACCTCAACTTGTTCATGCAGCCCTACAAGGTGCGCCTTTCCCTCCGCACGGACAGCCGGAGCACCGAAGGGGCGAAGCACGTGACCGTCTATGGGGCGCTGGAAAGCCTGATGCGAGGGCCGGAGGAGGACATCCTCTGCGGCGAGGCCATGCCGGACGAGCTCTACGACCTGCTGATGGGAGAGGGGGAGCGGGATTGAAGCACGAGGATTACGGGCTGGCCGTCCGCGCCCTTGGCGGCGATTTGGAGGCCTGGGATGAGCTCTACACAAAATCGCTGCCCATCGTGCGGGGGTTCACGAGAAAATATAGGAGCGGCTTTCCCATTGGAGCCGCCGGCTATGAGGATACCGTCTCCGACGCCTATGTCCGGGCCTACACCAGGCTGGAGCGCTACGACGGCACCTGCCGGTTCTCCACCTGGGTGTGCGCCATTGTCAAGCGGCAGGTGTGGGTGGAAAACACCAAGTTCTGCCGCCGGGAGCGGATCTACCGGCAGCGGTTCGCGCCCTCCGTCCTGCTCTATTCCCGGGACCCCTGCGACATCTTTTTGGCCATGGAACTCAAAAAATCCCTGTGGCGGGCCTTTGAGGACCTCAAACCCCTGGAATCCTACATTCTCGAGAGCCACGTGGTGCAGGAGCGGACCTTCCTCCAGCTGGGCCGGACCGTGCACCTGTCCCGGCGGGCGGTGGAGGGCTGCTACGCCATGGCGCTCATGCGCTATGCGAGAAGCTTCCACAGAATCCACCACGCGTTTCGGTAGGCGCCCCAAGGCCGCTCAAGGCCGCCCCAAGACCGTCCCCTTTGATTGTGCTTTTGGGGGCGGTGTGATATGATGATTTCTGGAAGAATTGGACAAAATAAATGGAAAGGATGGAGCTTAATGAATCCGAAATTTTATGTTTGCAAACACTGCGGGAACATCATTGCCTACGCCAAGAACACCGGGGTTCCGGTGATGTGCTGCGGCGAGAAGATGGTGGAGCTGGTGCCCGGCGCCACCGACGGCGCGAAGGAAAAGCACGTGCCGGTGCTGGAACAGGACGGGGACCGGGTGACGGTCCGGGTCGGATCCCAGGCCCATCCCATGGGTGAGGACCATTCCATCGAGTGGATCCTGCTGCATACGACGGAGGGCAACCAGCGCAAGTGCCTCAAGGCCGGCGGCGCGCCGGAGGCCACCTTCCGGCTCAGCGAGGGCGAGAAGGCGGTGGAGGCGCTGGCCTACTGCAATCTTCACGGACTTTGGATGACAAAAGCATAAAGGAGATGGGAACATGGATCAAAAAGTAGCGAAGCTCTTGAACGAGCAGATCAACAAGGAGTTTTATTCCGCTTATCTGTATTTGGAATTCGCCAACTACTACGACGAAGTCGGCCTGGACGGCTTTGAGAACTGGTACAAGGTGCAGGCCCAGGAGGAGCGGGATCACGCCATGCTGTTCTATCAATATATGAAGAACAACGACGAGAAGGTCACCCTCATGGCCATCGACAAGCCCGAGTGCGAACTCACCGACAACATGGCGCCCCTCAAGAAGGGCCTCGAGCATGAGAAGTATGTCACCGCCCTCATCAACAACATCTATGCCGCGGCCTACGAGGTGAAGGATTTCCGCACCATGCAGCTGCTGGACTGGTTCGTCAAGGAGCAGGGCGAGGAGGAGAAAAACGCCACCGACCTCATCACCAAGATGGAGCTTTTCGGCACCGACGCCAAGGGCCTTTACATGCTCAACAGCGAGCTGGGCGCCCGGGTGTACACGGCGCCTTCCCTGGTACTGTAATCCATCGGGCCTGAAGCCATGGCGCTTCGGGCCCTTTTTTCATGGCAAGGATAAAAACATGTCCCGGTAGGTAGTCCGGGAGCGGCGTCCGCGCCGTCAGTAACCTGCCTCCTTTGGTTGTCCGTTCCTTGCCCCGTCCCATCGAAAAAGGAGGAATTCCCATGACCATAAGATCCACCCTGACGGTCCTGTTCGACGATCCCTTTTGGATCGGCCTGTGCGAACGGGAGCTGGACGGAGGCTACGAGGCGGCAAGGATCGTCTTTGGCGCCGAACCCAAGGACTATGAGATTTACGATTTTGTGCTCCGGCACTGGCACGAGCTGAGATTCAGCCCCGCGCTGCCCGGCACGGCGGCAAAGCCCCGGGCGAATCCAAAGCGCATGCAGCGGCAGGTCCGGCGGCAGACAATGGCGCGGGGCGTGGGCACCAAGGCCCAGAAGGCGCTGAAGCTCCAGCTGGAGCAGGGCAGGCTGGAGCGGAAGGCGCGCACCCGTCAGGCGCGGGATGCGGAGAAGGCGCGGCAGTTCGCCCTCCATCAGGAGAAGAAACGGGAAAAGCACAGGGGCCATTGACGGCCCCCTTTGCATTCCCGCTGGATGAGCAAGAAGGAGTTTCCCATGCAAAAAATTTTGTTTGCGGCGCTGGCCCTCATGCTGGTGCGCGGCGGCGGTGTACGGCCTGCATCTTGAGTACGGCACCGGCGGCGAGGGCATCGGCGGCCAGATGGTGGCGCTTTCCCCCGCCATGGACCGGGCCGTGCCGAAGGGGGAGAAGCTGGTCTTCAGGCTCACGCCGGAGGATTTCCCCGACGGCGGCGATCTGTCCCGGTTCCATATGGAGCTTTACGTGGTGCTGGCGGAGCAGACGGAGGCTCCCGCGGGCAGACTGGATTTCAGCGCCGAATATGGCGGCGTGTATGAATATGTGCTCACGGGCGGCGAGGAGGGCTTTGCCCTTGAACAGCCCCAGCGGAAAGGAGAACAATGATGGATTTGATGGAGGCCATGAGGGCGCGGCATTCGGTGCGGAGTTATTTGGACCGGCCCATCGAGGGGGAGACGGCGGAAAAGCTGGAGCGGGAGGCGGCGGCCTGCAATGAAGCGGGCGGGCTTGCCATCCGGCTCGCCTTCGACGAGCCCCGGGCCTTTGGCGGCAGAATCGCCCACTACGGCGCCTTCCGCGGCGTGAAAAACTACATGGTGCTGGCGGGCCGGGGGGAGGATCTCCCGCAGCGGTGCGGCTATTACGGGGAGCGGCTGGTGCTCTTCGCCCAGACGCTGGGCCTTTCCACCTGCTGGGTGGCCCTCAACTACAGCCGGGGCGCGGCCGGCGTCCAGCTGGAACCGGGGGAAAAGCTTTGCTGTCTCGTCGCCCTCGGCTATGGCAGGGAACCGGGCGTGCCCCACAGGAACAAGCCCTGGGATAAGCTGTTCCGGGCCGGGGAGCCGGTGCCTGCCTGGTTCAAGGCGGGTGCGGAGGCGGCGCTTCTCGCGCCCACGGCCATGAACCAGCAGCGCTTCAGGATTTCTCTGGAGGGGACGGGCGTCAGGGCGAAGGCCCTTCCCGGCGTTCTCACCCGGCTGGACCTTGGCATCGTGAAGTATCATTTTGAGACGGGCGCGGGCCGGGAAAACTTTCACTGGCTCTGAGCGGGGGGCCGGCAGCCCCGAGCGGCGGATCGGCCGGCGATACCGATGGCCCGCGGGAACCGGTTGTGGTATACTGTTACCAGTTTGCAGGAAAGGGGACCGATCCATGAAAAGACGCATCGTGAGCTCCGCGGTGGCGGCGCTCATCATCATCAGCCTCTTTGCCGGCTGCGCAAAGAACACGGCGGAAGCCTTTGACGGTTTCACCGACAGGATGTTTGGGGAGCTGGTGGTGGGGGACGCCATCACCTGCCATTATATTTTAGCCCATCCAAAGGAGGCGGGAGTTACCGATATTCCCACCGGATTTGGCAGCTACCGCTACACCGACGAGGACTACGGCAGGCTGGAGGGCTATCTGAAGGAGCTGGAGAAGTACCCTTACGAGGAGCTCGGCGCCCAGCAGCAGGTGACCTATGACGTATTGAAGCATGAGCTGGAGCATGAGCTGGCATCCCGGCAGTACGACGACTATGTGGAGAATCTCAGCCCCACGGTGGGCCTGCAGGCCCAGCTGCCGGTGACCCTGGTGGAATACACCCTCCGCGACAGGGAGGATGTGGAGAACTATCTCACGCTTCTCACCGACCTCGACCGGTATTTCGGCGAGGTGCTGGACCACGAGAAGGCGAAGTCGGAGAAGGGGCTGTTCATGTCCGACCGGTCGGTGGACGACATCCTGGAGCAGATGGACAGCTTCATGGAAAACCCCGATGAAAACGTGATGATCGTCACCTTCCCCGAGCGGCTGAACGCCGTCGAGGGGCTTACCGAGGAGGAGAAGGCGGACTATGCCGAAAGGAACGAGAAGCTGGTGAAGGAAAACGTCCTTGGAGCCTATGGGAAGCTTCGGGACGGTCTTGCCGCCCTCAAGGGCACCGGCAAAAACGAGGGCGGTCTGGCGGGCTACGAAGGCGGCAGGGAGTACTACGCCCTGCTGGCTGCGGAGGCCACCGGCTCCTCGCGGTCGGTGGAGGAGATGAAGGCTCTTTTGGAGGAGCTGGTGGAGTCGAGCATGACGGAAATGGTGGCGGTCATGATGGAAAACCCCGACTGCCTGGAGGAGATGATGAGCTACGCGCCCACCCTCACCGATCCCACGGCCATGGTGGAGGATCTAAGGGGCAAGATCGGGGAAAGCTTCCCCGAACCGCCGGAGGCCGCCTACACCATCAAGACGGTGAACGAGAGCCTCGAATCCTTCCTGAGCCCGGCCTTCTACATGATTCCGCCGGCGGACGACTATAAGAACAACAGCATCTATATCAACGAGTCGGAACAGTACGCCAGCATGGATATCTACACCACCCTGGCCCATGAGGCGTACCCCGGGCATCTTTACCAGAACGTCTATTTTTCCGGGAGCGGCGCGCCCTATATCCGGCACCTTTTCTCCTTTGCCGGCTACAGCGAGGGCTGGGCCACCTATGTGGAGCACCGCTACGCCTACGGCTACAGCGAGCGCAGCGAGGATGTGGCGAAGGTGGACGCGGCCAACAATCTGGCCACGTTGGCCCTCCACGGCATCATCGATATCGGCATCAACTATGAGGGCTGGACGCGGGAGGAGCTTTCCGAATACATGGCGGGCTTCTTCGAGGTGGACGACGAGCTGGTGGACACCATGTATACCGCCATGGTGCAGGAGCCGGGCAACTACCTGTCCTATGTGGTGGGCTGCGCCGAGTTCCTGAAGCTTCGGGAAAAGGCGGAGCAGGGCATGGGCGGCGCCTTCGAGGAGAAGGAGTTCCACCGTTTCCTGATGGAGACGGGCCCCGCGCCCTTCCCGGTGCTGGAAAAGCACATGGAAAGCTGGATGGAGGGCGTGCTCGCGCCGAAATCCACGCTGGAGCCCGCCGCCTGATGAAAAAGGGTCCGGAGGCCGCCCGTTTGGGCGGCCTTTTTGAATCTAAAATCAATAAAATTAATTTGATAATTAAAAAAATTAATTTAATACTTGATTTTTTTAATGTACGGAGGTATACTAAGGGCGTCGAAGAGAGGGGGATGCTATGATGAATTACCATGCGCCGTCCAGATGCCCGGTATGCGGGAAGGAGATGGAGGTGACCCGGCTCAAGTGCGGTCACTGCGAGACGGAGCTTGCGGGCAGGTTTCAGCCCTGCCGGTTCTGTACGCTGGAGAAAAAACACCTGGAATTTGTGGAGGTCTTTCTCCGGTGCCGGGGCTCCATCAAGGAGGTGGAGCGGGCCCTCGGCGTAAGCTATCCCACGGTGCGCAACATGATGGACGCGGCCCTTGCGGCGCTCGGCCTCGACGGGAAGCCGGAGGCGGAGGCAAGCCGGGAAGCGGAGGACCGGGCGGACATTCTGGGCCGGCTGTCGGACGGCGAAATCGATGTGGAAACGGCCCTCAGGGAGCTTGAGGCAATGAAAGGAGCGAGGCAGGATGATTAGTGACGAGAAACAGAAGGTCTTGGATATGCTGGAGCAGGGCAGCATCACGGCGGAGGAGGCCGCCCGGCTGCTGGATGCGCTGGAGGCGGGGGCAAAGCAGGAACGCTCCCAAAGGAGCGAGCAGATGCACTCCGACGCCAAAAGGATGCAGGGCAAGAAGCTCCGAGTGGAGGTCAACGGCTTTGTGGAAGGGGATAAGCGGATCAATGTGAACGTGAGCGTGCCGCTGGTCCTGGCCCGGTACGCCGACAACATCATCGCCAACTGCGTTCCCAAGGACGTGAACCGGGAGCTGTCCACGAACGGCATCGATCTCAGCCAGCTGAAGATCGGCGAGCTGGTGGACACCTTCGAATCCCTGGAGGAGGATATCGTGAACGCCGATATCGATCAGGAGGACACGAAGCTGAAGGTGCGGGTCTATGTGGACTAAACGATCGCCCTTCCTGTCCGCCCGGGTGCGGCTCGCGGGCATGAAGCCGAAATTGCGTCTTTATATCCCGCTGGCCCTGTTTGCCCTGCACGACCTCATCCTCGGCTTCGACGGACTGATGGCCCTGATCCCCGGCGCGGCCGGACGGATGGGCCGGGGCGCGCTGGATGCGGCGGATGGATTTTTGATGGGCATGATGGCTGAGCCGCCCCAAAGCTTCGTCCATGTGGACGTGGAGGATGGGAGCCGGCGGATTCAGGTGGACCTCAAAACCATGGGATGGGGGGCGTAAAGAATGGCATTTTTGTATCGGGTGCTGGGCGCCGCCGCGGCGCTGATGGTGGCGGGGCTTCTCTTTCCGGACAGCGTGAGCGTGTCCGGCGCGCTTTGGGGTACGGTGATGCTGACGGTCCTGTATGTGCTGCTCCGGCCCATCCTCCTGACCCTTCTGCTGCCCCTCAACCTGGTGGGGCTAGGGCTTTTCACGCCCTTTGCCGACGGGCTTTTGGTCCTTTGGACCTCCGCCTGGGTGGGCGGCATCCATTTCACCTACCTTGAGGCGGTGGCGGTGGCCCTCATGATCAGCCTCGCCTACCTGCCCTACTCCTATGCCAAGGAGCGGCGGGTGCTGGGCCCGAGGGTTTAAGGGGGGCGGCCATGGGAAAATGGCGCTGGTTCGCCGCGCTGGCACTGCCCGCCGGCGGCCCGTGGAAGCTGCTGATCTCTGGACTACGGTAAAAAAAGCCGCGGAAGTTTCCGCGGCTTTTGTCATACATCCCGTTCCACAAAGTGGGGATAACGCTCGGCGTAGCCCGGATAGACGCTGTCCGAGCCGTCGAAGTTGATCTGGTACAGCCGGAACACCACGGGGATGTTCTTGGGCTGCCACAGCTCCTCGTAGGAGTAGCAGTAGCGCATGCCCAGCTTTTTCATCACGGCGCCGCTGGCCGGGTTGTTCCGGTCGTGGGTGGCGGTGGCGTAGGGCATAAGGGCCTTCCCACGGGCCAGCACGGCCCCGGCCGCCTCGGCGGCGAAGCCCCGGCCCCAGTATGCCGGAAGAAGGCCGTAGCCAAGATCGTAGGGCGCCGTCCCGGACAGGCTCACATAGCCGGCGGCCCGGCCTTCAAGAAAGATCCCGTAAAACCAGCCGGACTTCTGGAGATCCGTCAGCATCTTTGCCGCCTGGTCCGGCGTTTTCACCGGATACCAGGGCAGAAAGGTGTTCGTCCGCTCATCGCTCATGATCTCGAAAAAGGCGGGCGCGTCCGCCTCGGTGAACTGCTGAAGGGTGAGCCGCCGGGTGCGGAGAAGGGGCACAGCGCTCATTGCCAGCCGTTCATGGCGGTGACCTCTTCAAGGCTCCTGCGGCCCCGCAAGGGCGTCTCGCCCCGGGCATAGCCAAGGGGCGTCACCGCCACCACCTGACAGTCCTCCGGCACGCCCAGCACCTTTTTCACCTTCTCGGCGTTGAAGCTCCCCAGCCAGCAGGTGCCCAGCCCCTGCTCCGCCGCTTCCAGCATCATGAAGGAAAGGGCGATGGAACAGTCGATGGTGTGGGCGGGCTGGCCGCAGGCCATGGTCCGCTCGAGGGTGGCGCAGACCACCAGCGCTGCCGGCGCCTCGCCCACGAATTTCTGCCCGTTGCAGGCGTCCATCATGGCGGGCATGAGCGCCCTGTCGGTGACGGCGATGAATTTCCATGCCTGGGCGTTGTTGGCGGAGGGCGCCATGCGGCCCGCCTCCAGGATTTTTGTGAGCTTCTCCGGCTCCACAGGGGTATCCTCATAGGCGCGGATGCTCTGACGCTTGTTGATGGCTTCCAGTACGGTCATTTCAATCATCCTTTCCGAATTAAATTGGCTGGGGGGAAGCTTTTGCCCTGGGGGGCCGTAGCGCCGCTTCCCCCGACGGCGATGGCGGCGGGATCAAGAGGGCGTGGGGCGCGGCGTCCCCCTTTGCCATTATCATATCGTTTTGGGAGCACGGGGGCAATTCCCAAAATAGCATTTTCTACATTTTTCGATGAAATATCTTGTATTTTGTAAATCAGGGAGGGAAATGCAATGAAGAAACGGTGAACCGCGCTGGCGCTGGTATTGGCCGCGGTCATGATGCTTTGTGCATGCGGCGTCAAACAGGAGGATTATGATGCACTCGTGCAGGAGAATGAGAGCTTGAAAACGGAGAAGGACAAGCTGTTTTCCGAGCTTGAAGCCTTGAAAGTGGATCATCAATCCCTTCAGGGAGAGAAGGATGAACTGGATAAAAGCGTTAAGGAAAAGGACAGTGCGTATAAAAAGCTGAACGACGAATATACCCAGTATAAGAAGGATATGGAGCCCTATGCCGCCCTTTCCATTGCCGAAGCGGATGCCCAAAAGGCGGCGGCGGAGCTGCAGGCTGAGCAGGACCGAAAGGCGCTGGAGGAACAGAAGGCGCAGGAGGCCGCGGAGAAGGCTGCGGCAAAAAGGTTAAATTCAAGGTCAAGGTGCTGCAGGTGTCGGGATCTTCCACCTTCCGCCTGGCTGTTAATTCCAATTACGACAAGGTGATTTACGGTACCTTCTTCGGCCAGACGGAGGCCAGGATTTTGGAGGACGACATTATCACCATCTACGGCACCGCCAATGGGCTTAAAACCTACAAAACAATTTTGGGCGCATCGGTGACGATCCCCGAGGTATCCATTGATAAAATCGAATAAACCGCGTTTTGAAATGCCGCCGGTTTCTTGACAGCAAAAAGGCGAACGCGTATTCTAAGATTATTCCAAGGGAAGAGGTGCTGTCATGAAACGTTCGGACTATGGAAAACTGGAGGCCTACATGCTGGAATGCATGGGCGACAGTGCTCATGATGGAGAACATGTCTATCGGGTGCTCCATATGGCGCTGTTTCTGGCCGAGGATGAGGATGTAAACCGGGATGTTCTGATCGCGGCGGCGCTGCTCCATGACATCGGCCGGGCGGCCGAGCTGAGGGACGGCGCGGTGGACCATGCCCAGCGGGGCAGCGAGATGGCCAGAACCTTTTTGAGCGGCATGGGATTTGACAAGGACTTTGCGGAACACGTGGCCGCCTGCATCGCCACCCACCGCTACCGCAGCGGGTTTCCGCCCGCAAGCCGGGAGGCCGAGATTCTTTTCGACGCGGACAAGCTGGATGTGACCGGCGCTCTTGGCGTTGCCCGCACCTTCCTCTATCAGGGCGCCAAGGGCCGACCCATCTATACGGTGGAGAACGGCCGGGTGCAGACGGGCAGGGAGGCGGACGATCCCCCGTCCTTCCTCAGGGAATACCATTTCAAGCTCAAGCACGTGGAGGAGAGGCTCTTCACCGAGCGGGCGCGGCGCATCGCCGATGAACGGCAGAAGGCCGCCTGGGCCTACTACGAGGAGCTGGTCCGGGAGATCGGCCAAAGCTATGGCGAGGGACAGAAGATCCTGGATGAGTTGACATAATCCAATAGAGAAGGGCCGGCCAGGCGAACGGACGCCGGCCAGGCGGTCCATGACAAAAAAAAGATCCCCAATTCGGGGATCTTTTTTGAATCTTCTATTGCCACTCGATGCCGGAATATTTGCGGAAGGCGTCCATGCTGACCTTCACCGATTCCAGCTCGCCCAGCTGGGTCTTATCCTGCTCCAGCGTGATATAGGGAATGTTTGCCTGGTTGCCGGCGTCGATGATGGCCTGAATATCCATCACGCCGGTGCCCACCTCGGCGAAGCAGCGGTCGTCGGTGTGACGGAAGGCCTCGAAGGTGGTGATGGGGGTGTCCGGGTCCACGATGCCGTCAAAGAGGTTCATCTTTTGGGGCGCGTTCTTGGCGAAATCCTTTTGATGGAGCATGACCAGCCGGTCGGCATAGCGCTCGATCATGGCCACCGGGTCCACGCCCGCCCGGGCCGCCCAGAAGGTGTCCAGCTCGAAGTCCACCAGCGCCGGGTCGGTGAATTCCAAAATCCAGTCGGTGACGTACTTACCCTCATAGACCTGGAATTCGTGATAATGATTGTGGTAGTGCCAGTGCATGCCCCGGTCCCGGCACATCTGGCCGATGCGGTTCATGTTTTCGCCCCACTTCTTGATGAAAGCCACGTCGGGGAAGAAGTCCATGGACAGGCCGGGGTTCCAGCAGCCCACCGCCTGCTGATAATCGAGGAAAGCCTCCAGCTTTTTCTCGTTGTACATGCTGTCGCTGGAGATATGGCTGCCGATGACGGTGACGCCAAGCTCCTTCAAAAGATCCCTGGCCTCGTCGGCGGGCAGGCCGCCCAGCCCGTAGTTGTTGGGCACGTCGTCCACGTCGCGGATTTCCCAGGTCTCCCAGTACTTGTAACCCATTTCCGCAACGCTCTTCATGGTGGCGAGAGGCTCCTTGGCCAGCGTTTCCCGCACCGAGTACATTTGAATGGCAACTTTCACTTTGCTTTCCTCCTTAATAATGAAATCCGTTACGTTTATTATGACACACCAGAGAAGAAATGGCTAGAGGGCTGCAAAAATTTTCTTGACAGGACGGCGTCCATGCCATATAGTGGGTCGTAGCAAACAAACGGAGGATGAAAGGATGCGTCACATTTCTTGCTGAAACCCATGGAGGAAGGGAAGGGGGATACCCCTGTTCCCGGCAGGAAAGTGAGTCCTTGAACGCCGTTTTCTTCTTTTTAGGGGTCATCGGCCGCAGGAAAGTCTTGCTTTTCTGCGGCTTTTTTGTGTATTGGGAAGGAGCGGTGACCCATGGCCATGATCGAGATATCCCATTTGAATTTTACCTACGAAGGCAGCCCCGCGCCGGTGTTTCAGGATGTGTCCCTCCGGCTGGACACCCGCTGGAAGCTGGGCTTCATCGGCCGCAACGGCCGGGGCAAGACCACCTTTTTGCAGCTTTTGATGGGCCGGTATGCGTATGGCGGGGAGATCGTCTCCCCGGTGGACTTCGACTATTTCCCCTTCGAGCCTGCAAAAGCGGGAACGGCCATGGAGGGGGCGCTGTCCGTCTGCCCGGAGGCGGAGGCGTGGCAGCTTTACCGGGAGCTGGATAAGCTGGAGCTCTCCGATGCGGTGCTGGAGCGGCCTCTCGCCACCCTGAGCCCGGGGGAGCGCACCCGTCTTATGCTGGCGGCCCTCTTTTTGAAGGAAAATTTTCTGCTCATCGATGAGCCCACCAACCACCTGGACATGGAGGCCCGGCGGGCGGTGAGCCGGTACCTTTCGGGCAAGAGCGGGTTCATTCTGGTCTCCCATGACCGGACCTTTTTGGACGGGTGCGTGGATCACGTGCTGTCCATCAACCGGGCGGATATCGAGATGCAGAAGGGGAATTTCTCCTCCTGGGCGGAGAACCGCCGCCGTCAGGACGGGTATGAGCTGGAACGTCAGGCGGCGCTGCAAAAGGATATCCGGGAGCTCACCGCGTCGGCCCGCCGGGCGGCGGGCTGGTCCGGGCGGGCCGAGGGACAGAAGCGGGCCACCGACGAGGGCAGGCCCGACCGGGGCTTTGAGGGCCACAAGGCGGCGAAGCTGATGAAGCGGGCGAAGGCCATTGAAAAGCGGCGGGAGGCGGCGCTCACCGAGAAGCGGAGCCTGCTGCGAAACCTGGAGACGGCGGAGAGCCTGAAGCTCACGGGGCTGCCCTATCCGAAGAACCGGTTGGCGGAAGCCCGGGACCTGGCGGTGCGCTACGGCGGCCGGGCCATCATGAAGCCGGTGACCTTCGAGGTGAACCGGGGGGAGCGGGTGGCGCTGCTGGGCCGGAACGGCGCGGGCAAATCCAGCCTGCTGAAACTGCTTCTGGGCGGGGAGCTGGACCACCAGGGCGAGCTCCTGCAGGGCAGAATGGTCATCTCCCACGTGCCCCAGGAAGCGGAGTTCCTTGCGGGAAGCCTCCGGGACTACGCAAGGGCGGAGGGGGTGGACCTCACCCTCCTTTTGACCCTCCTGCGCAAGCTGGATTTCTCCCGGGACCAGTTCGAGCTGCCCATGCAGGCCCTGAGCGCCGGCCAGAAAAAGAAGGTGCTGCTGGCGGCGAGCCTTGCCCGGCCCGCCCATCTCTACCTTTGGGACGAACCCATGAACTATGTGGACGTGATCTCCCGCATGCAGCTGGAGAAGCTCCTTCTGGACTCATCGGCCACCCTCGTTTTCGTGGAGCATGACGCCGCCTTCGTGGACCGGGTGGCCACCAAGAAAATAGCTCTTGACAAGCCGGAAGGATGGTCTTAAGATAAATGTATAGAGTTCTATATATTTTTTAGGAGTCATTTTTTATGCCCAATCGCTCCACATCCTTCCTCATTCACTGCCTGGATCATCAAATCAGTCAAAGGAACAGCCAAAGGCTCAATCAGATCGGTCTCACGCTGCCCCAGGCCGTGGTCCTGGACTTTCTTTTCTGGCGTCAGCAGGAAACGGTGAACCAAAGAAGTCTGGAAAAATTTATGCAGCTGTCCAACCCCTCGGTGACCAGCCTCCTTCGGAACATGGAATCGAAGGGCCTGGTGGTGCGGGAGCGGGACGAGAGCGACGGCAGAAGCCGCAATCTAAAGCTGACGGACAAGGGCATCGCCATGCATCCGGTGGCGGGCGGCATTTTTGAGGAAACCAACGAGAAACTAGCGGAAGTTCTGGGGCCCGCTGATAGGGAGATATTTCGGGGCCTCCTTCTCAAATTGGAGAAGAGCCTCATCGAAGAGGAACGCGGCAGATAAAGGAGAAATGCGTATGAATATGAAGGAAAAGTTTATTGAATTTTTTAAGCCCCACGATATGACCCAGGGCAAGCCCTGGCTGAACCTGGTCCAGTTCTCGGTGCCGCTGCTCATCGGCAACTTTGTGCAGCAGCTTTACAACACCGTGGACTCCATCGTCGTGGGGAAATATGTGGGGGACAACGCCCTGGCGGCGGTGGGCGCCAGCGGGCCCTTGCTCAACCTGCTGCTGGTGCTGTTCATGGGCATCGCCACCGGCGCCGGCATCCTGGTCTCCCAGTACTTCGGCGCCCGGGAGAAGGAGCTGCTGTCCCATACCGTGGGCACCACGCTCACCCTCACCCTCATCGCCACCGGCATCATCATGATCATCGGGCCGCTGCTCACGCCGCCCCTCATGAGTCTTCTCGATACCCCGCCGGAGATCTATGATATGGCCTGCTCCTACCTCACCATCTTCTTTCTGGGCTCCGTGGGCTTTGCCTTCTACAACATGGTCTCGGGCATTCTGCGGGGTCTTGGGGATTCCTTCATGCCGCTGGTGTTTCTCATGCTGGCCTGCGGACTCAACATTGTGCTGGATATCCTGTTCGTGGCCGCCTTCAACTGGGGCGTGGCCGGCGTAGCCTGGGCCACCATCATCGCCCAGTTCATCTCGGCCATCTTCTGCATGATGCGGCTGCTGCGGCTCAAGCGGCTGGTCACCATCAACAAGACCACCCTCCGGCCCACCAAGATCCTCTCCGGCAAGGTCATCAAGCTTGGCCTTCCGGCCGGGCTCACCCAGGCCATCTTTTCCATGGCCGCCATCATCGTGCAGTCTTTGACCAACAGCTTCGGCACCCTGGTCATCGCCATGAACACGGTGGTCATGCGGGTGGACGGCTTCGCGGTCATGCCCAACTTCACCTTCGGCAACGCCATGACCACCTATTCCGGCCAGAACGTGGGTGCCGGACAGCTGGACCGGGTCCATGAGGGCACCCGTTCCGCCATGAAGATGGGACTCGGCGTGTCCGCCGTGCTGGTGGTGCTCATTCTGGTCTTTGGCGAGGGCCTCATGCGCATGTTTACCGATACGGCCGAGGTCGTCTCCCTGGGCGTGCACATGATGCGCATTCTGGCGGTGGGTTATGTGGCCATGGCCATCACCCAGATCCTCTCCGGCGTCATGCGCGGCGCCGGCGATACCATGACCCCCATGTGGATTTCCCTCATCACCACCGTGGTCATCCGGGTCCCCCTGGCCTACGGCCTGGCCTACCTGACCCGCTCCGAGACCCAGCCCCAGGGCTCCCCGGACAGCCTGTTCATCTCCATGATGGTATCCTGGGTTCTGGGCGCGGTGATCACCATCTTCGCCTTCCGCTTCGGCAAGTGGCGCAAGAAGGCGCTGCTGAGCTATCCCAGCGCCATGCGGGAACCGGCGGCGGCCGAAACTGTGGAAGCCGCTGAAGGCTGATTGAAGAAAGCAAAGCGCCCCCCTCCTGTCCGCGGGAGGGGGGCGCTTTTTAGAATGGGGTTGAGGTGGCGATCAGTTGGATTTGTGGATTTTTCTGCGGCGGACGATCACGACTGCGGCCGCCGCAGCGAGCAGTACCACTGCAGCAATCAGGGCAAAACCGTTGCCATCGTGTCCCGTTTGAGGCGTATTGACGACAGGAGTTGCGGTGGGAACGGGGGTTGCCTCCGAGGAAGGCGTCACTATCGGGGTGGGCGTAGGCGTCACTTCTGGGGTGGGCGACACCTCGGGACTCATCTCCGGCGTGGGTGTGCCGGGGGCGCCTTCACTGGGCGATGGACTGGGAGCAGTGCTTCCGCTGGGGGATGGCGATGAACTGGGATCAGTGCTTCCGCTGGGGGATGGCGACGAACTGGGATCTATGCTCTCACTGGGGCTGGGCGACGTCGTCTCCGAGGGGGAAGGAACCGGCACCTTTTCCCACACCGCATATAAGGTTGTGTTCTTGGTGATGGTTATGCTGGCGAGCCCCATATATTGGACATCGGTGGCATCGGGAGCGGTGGACCAGCCCTTGAACGTATATCCATCGCGGGTGGGTTGAACACTGGAAACGGTGAAGGTGGCCGAACCAGTCGCGGAGGTGAGACTTTGCGGTGCCGGCGCCCCACTTCCGCCCTTCCCGTCATAAGTGAGCGTGTATGTCACTTCAGGCTTGGGCAGGTCCTGGCCGCCGCTGATCGAGATATACGTGCTGGTGCCGCCGCTGTGCTGAAAGGACAGGCCAAAGGTGATATTACCACCGGCCTCGCTCATATCCTTGTTGGTAATCTTTGCGTTGCAGACCTTGGGGAAGGTTTGTTTGTAGCTGCCTATTTCAACATCGAGATAGAGCCACCAAACGCCGTTCTCCTGGACAAAGTAGGCCTCGGCGGAGCCGGAAGCATTGAGGCTCCCCACCGCATTTTTAGAAATGTACTGGGTCCACGTGACGGAATTCACGTTATGAGCGCCTGTGGAACCGTTCATAAAGGGCGCCCCATAGCTGGAAATTTTGAGGGTCAATGGAACCCTGGTAATTTCATAGGCGAAGGATGTTGCTGGCAGCAGTGAACCTATCATGAGTGCTGCAAGCAGGAGAAAATGGATTCTTAATTTATGCTTTGTCATGCTGGATACCTCCACAAAAAATTCGGATACTGCGGTACGCCCTACCCTCCTTCCTCGGATAGACTTGCGATGAGTTGTGCCTTAACCGCCTCGGGATCCCGTTCGCCATGACCGCCAGTCAGATACACGAGGGTATTGTTCCACTCGAGTGGCCCGGCGGCACCGACTGGAATGGCAAGAAGCACTCTTGCCATCTGCATCCGCTTATCGATTTCAAGAAAGCGGAGGTCGGAGAGATATTCACAGCCCATTCGCAGGGCCAGATAGTCCAGAAGATGAAGTGGAAAATCTGGATCAAATTTCATGGGGACAACCTCCCAGAAGCGAAAAGTCATTTTGCAAAGGTGTACTTTTCAAAAGGGCAAAAAAAAAGAGCCCCCCTGATTAGGGGAGCTAAAAAATATTTGAAAAATCGTGGGAGAAATGGTATACTTGAATGGCAATAAGGGAAAACTTGAAAAGTACACCTTTATAAATTTTTTCGCATGACATCAAAGTTATGCGTTTTTTCGTAATGAACCGCCTTTCCGTAGAAGGTTCCCACCGGCATTTCACAGGCCTCGGCGGCCTGCTGAAGTGTCATTTTTTTATTCCGCCACGCGGTGTGGACCTCGAAAAAGTTATCCGGCAGGGGACAGGGCGGACGCCCGAATTTCACCCCTCGTGCTTTGGCGGCGGCGATGCCCTCCGCCTGCCGCTTCTTGATGTTTTCCCGTTCGCTCTGGGCCACGAAGGAGAGGATTTGAAGCACCAGATCGGCGATGAAGGTGCCCATCAGATCCTTGCCGTTCCGGGTATCCAATAGAGGCATATCGATGACGCAGATGTCGATGCTGTATTGATGGGTGAGGATGCGCCACTGATTTTGAATCTCCTCGTAGTTCCGGCCCAGCCGGTCGATGCTCAGCACGTAAAGCAGATCCCCTTCCCTGAGCTTCGTGAGGAGCCTTTTGTACTCCGGACGGTTGAAATCCCTGCCTGACTGCTTGTCCACATAGATATTCCGGAGGGGTACGGCCTGAGCGGCCATGGCCAACATCTGCCGGTCCTCATTTTGATCGGTGCTGGATACCCGCACGTAACCATAAACCTTGCTGGGCAAAGATTTCACCTCCAAATTGGTACGATGTTTAAAGCAATCATTTTTTAAACTAAAATTTCATAAAGACATTTCGATCACAACAAAGTGAGACGGACGGATATTATGAGAGCTAGTGTTCCCAGAAGATGTCGACTCATACTCGACAAAAAATATTAAATCGTCAAAACCTTAAAAGAGCAAGAGGAGGACCCAAACAGCCGAAAAAATTATATATTGGAAAAGTTGATAAAAAGTTGAGATTTGCCGGATAAACTGCCCTTGCATGAAGGAGGGCGGAAATGGACGATAAGGATGAAAGAAGCTATAAGATCCGCAGGCGCGTGGTGAGCCTGGTTTCCCTGGCGGTACTTTTAGCGCTGTTCGCGGTGGTGGCCGTCTATGTGGGCAAACCCCTGCTCGAAATGGCCAGCGATCCTGCGGCCTTCCGGGAGTGGGTGGAGGCACGGGGGTTCATGGGCCGGCTGGCCCTGACGGGCATCATGACCCTGCAGGTGGTGGTGGCCATGATCCCCGGCGAGGTGATCGAGATCGCCGCCGGATACTGCTATGGACCGCTGGGCGGCATGCTGCTGTGCCTCATCGGCGCGGCCGCCGGCACCTGCATTATCTACGGCTTCACAAAGCTTTTTGGCATCCGCATGGTGGAGGCCTTCGTATCCCGGGAGAAGATCGTCTCCCTACGGTTTCTGAGGGACAGCCGCAAACTCAATTTATTAATTTTTATCATTTTTTTCATGCCGGGCACGCCCAAGGACCTGATCACCTATTTCATTGGCCTCACGCCCATGAAACTCACCACCTTCCTCATGATCTCCTCGGTGGCCAGAATCCCGTCGGTGATCTCCTCCACCATCGGCGGGAACGCCCTGGGGATGCAGAACTACACCTTCGCCATTCTGGTCTTTGCCGTCACGGCGGCGGTGAGTCTGGCGGGCATCCTGATCTACCGCAGGCTTTCCAGCCGGTGCGGGGAGAAATAAGGACCGCGGCAGGAGCCCGGGCGGGGGGAGCGAACCCGGGCGGCAGGAGCGAGCCCGCGGGGGTTTGCCCCATGCCGCAGGCGGACGTTTCCGCAGGCCATCCATCGAATCCATCGCATTAAAAAACACC
This sequence comes from Gehongia tenuis, assembly GCF_014384795.1. NCBI lineage: Bacteria > Bacillati > Bacillota > Clostridia > Christensenellales > Christensenellaceae > Gehongia > Gehongia tenuis. The sequence continues at coordinate 256,710 of NZ_JACRSR010000001.1, forward strand.
CCGAAAAACGGGGTGTTTTTTTCAGACCGTTCAAAGCCTGGGCGACTTAGTCCTCCACCAGATTGCGCTTTTTCCAGCGTCCGGAGCGCCATCTCGTGTACATGATGGTCGCCCGCACCGTTTCGTCCACGGTGACCGCAACCCAGATACCAATGAGTCCCATATTCAGCACCACGCCCACCAGATATCCGCCGGCCACCGAGATGATCCAGCCGCTGCAAATGGCGATGGCCACCGGGACCACCACGTCGCCCGCCGTGTGCAGGGCGTTCACGAAGATGAGATTGAAGGAGCGGGGGAAGCCGCGGATGATATCGATGCCGAGAATGGTGGTGCCGAGGGCCAGAATCTCCGGGTTCTCCGTGAACAGGGAGAACAGGGGCCGGGCCAGGAAAAACACCGCCACGGTGATGCAGAAGGAGGTCAGCACCGCGGTCCTGATGACATGGGACATGGTCCGCTCCCCGTCCTCCTTGCGGCCCGCGCCGATCAGCCGGCCCACCACCACCTGGGAGGCCTGGGACAGGGCCCGGGTATAGATATAGGACAGCTGCACGAACAGGTTGCAGTAGATCTGGGTGTTGACGGCGGCGAGGCCGAACACGTTGATAAAGGACAGGATCACCACCTGCGCCAGGTTATAGGACAGGGGCTCGCAGGCGCCGGGCAGGGCCAGGGAGAGCAGCTTCTTGAGCTGGACGCCGGGGAAGGGCCGAAGGTGATGGGGCAAAAAGGGGATGCCCACCTTTTTGCAGTAGACGATGATGATGGCGGCGAGGCCGAGAATGCGGCTGATCATGGTGGCGAGGGCCGCGCCGGTGGCGCCGAGGGCGGGCATGCCCAGATAGCCGTTGATGAAAAGAAGGTTGCCCACCGTGTTCAGCAGGTTCACGGCGATGGAGATCATCATGCTTTCCTTCATCATGGTGTTGCTGCGAAGGAAGGCCGCGAAGGTGAGAAACAGCATCTGCACGAACATGGTGCCGCCCACAATGGACATGTAGCTGTGGGCCGACGCCATGGATTCCTCCGGCAGGTTCATGGCCCGGAAGATGGGTTCGTTCAAAAAGAGCAGGGCGGAACTGACCACGATGCCGATGGCGAGGTTGAGGCTGAAGGAGAGCGCGTACATCTGATGCTCCTTCTTCGCGTCCCCGTAGCCCCGGTATTGGGAGATGAGCACCGTCGCCGCCGTGCAAAGAAAGCTGAAGGTGATGATCACCAGCGATGAGATCTGGTTGGAGTTGCCCACCGCCGCGACGGCCTCCGCCGAATAGGAGCTGATCATCAGCTGGTCGATGTTGCCCACCAGAAGCTGCAGGAACTGCTCAAAGAAAATGGGCAGCGCCAGGTACTGGATGTAGCCCTTCTTGGCCATGGCATCCAGGGATTCCGTCCGTTTAAACCGTTTCATAGCGACCTCCCGAAGAACGTTTGTTCCTAGATCAGGGTATCAAAAGGGGAGGTCAAAGTCAATAGGGCGGGATGAAAAATGTAAGGGATTTCTTAGAATTTTCACAGATGAACGCCGAAGACGCCGGCGGCGTCGGTGAGGCCCTGGAGGATCTCCTCCCGGGAGAAATGGCCGCGGGCCAGTTCCTCGTCGGTGAGGCGGGCCACCCGCTCATAGAAGTCCACGGCGATGAGAAGCTCTTCCCTTCCGCCGGGGCGGAGATGCTGAAAGAGCAGGTCCTCCGCCTCGCCCAGGCGGCCCTGGCCGATCATGACGATAAGGTCCCCGCGGAGGCCTCCGCCCTCGGTCAGCACCTCTCCTTCGGGCTGTTCATAGGTCACGGTGTCCCGGTGAAAGACGATGCGGGCGATGGCGGCGGTGAGCATCTCGATCTGGCGCAGGATGTAGTCCTGTTGAAACATTTTCAGCCCCCCTTGGTCTTTCGCTTGTCGGCGTACATGCGGTCGTCCGCCCGAATCTCCATCTTTTCCAGGGTGGCGTCCTCGCCGGGCCGGTAGTGGGCGTAGCCCGTGGCCAGGGAGATGGAAAAGCGGTGGTTGGCATTGTAGCGGCCGATGGCCCCGCGGAGGGCGTCAAGAATGGCGAGAAGCTCGGCCTCGGTGATGTCCACCGCCAGGGCGGAGAACTCGTCGCCGCCGGTGCGGTAGACCGACCCCTTCTCCCCGAAGGCCTGGGAGAGCAGAAAGGCGGTATCCTGAATGACCACGTCGCCGGCGCTGTGGCCGTAGGTGTCATTGGTGAGCTTGAGGTTGTTGAGATCCGCCACCAGGCACCAGATCTGGGAATGGTCCTTAAGGCGGATTTCCAGGCCGTTCAGGTGGCGCTGGTAGGCGGCCCGGTTGCCGATGTTGGTCAGGGCGTCGGTATAGGCCATCTGCGCGTACATGGCGGAGCGGATGGACTGTTTGTAGAGCACGAGATAGCGGCGGCCCAGCTGGCGGAGCTGCAGAATGAGGAAGGCCAGAAGACCCAGCCCGGTGAAGAAGTTGTTGGGCACGATAAGGGGCGTATAGAACAGGACCATGTCGATGACCGCGCCCGCCACCATGGGCACGAAGGTGATGAGGAAGCGGTGGGCCTCCCCCTGGCGGTCCCTGCGGGTGGCGATGAGCACATGGATAACGAGGGCGATGCAAAGGGCGATCACGACGTGGGTGAAGCTGACCATGAGCCGAAGATCCACGCCCAGGAAGTTGAGCAGAGTCTGCACGAGGAAGTTGGCGGCCACCAGACCGATGAGCCAGCGGGTAATCCGTTTCAGCCCGGGCGTCAGGCTGGGCAGCAGCATGGCCAGGATGGGCAGGGGGAGGAGGGCGAGGGCCAGAAAGTCCGCCAGATTGATCACGTAGCTGTTCTCGATGATGAGCCGGGAGAACTCCGTCTCGCACAGGCAGTACAGCGCGCACAGCAGGGTGAAAACGCTCATGTAGAACAGATGGCGGCCGGTGCGGAAGTGCCGCCCGCCGACGAGACAGATGATGAAAAGGACGGCGCCCAGCAGCCCCAGCACCGCAACGAACAGGATGGTGGGCAGCTCGGGGGCCACCAGGTGGTAAAGGAGCGCCGAACGGGAGCCCGCCACCGGAGCCAGCATGGTGTAGAGGATGGCGTCCCCGAGGAGGGGCTGGAAGTCGATCCGAAGCTCGCCGCCCTCAAAATCCTCTGGCAGGCGCACGATGTAGTCGATGTTGCCCGGGGTTTTGGAGGGCCGCCAGCCGTCCTCCCGGGAAGCGCAGACCAGTTCCCCGTTCAGATAGATCTGCACATACATATGATGGCTTTGGACCAGAATGCAGCCGTCCTCCGTGCCGTACCGCTCCAGGGTGCGGGTGAGGGAGAAGCCCACGCCGTTGTCCTCGAGGTTCATGGGCAGGGAAACCTCCCGGCGCTCGCCGCTGGCCAGGTCCGTAAAGGTCCAGCCCAGGGTGAGCTCCTTCGACTGCCTGTCCGCGAGGGGGACGCCGTAGTGGGGCATGGCAACGCCCACGGCAATCAGCACCGCCGCAAGAAAAAGGACAAGCCCCAGCGTGATCCCATAGAGAAGGGAGAACTTCTTTTTGATCATGACGGCTCCTTGATGCTTCATTTGGATAGGTTCAGTATACGTCACGAAAAAGGGTTTCGCAAGGGTAAGAAATCTGAAGGCGCGTACCTCCGGATGGCCCCGCGGCCCGCTGGGTGATCCCCGCGCCGGCCTTTCTGGGTCTTGGCGCGGCGCTGACGCTGAAAAGGAAACGGGCATAAAAAACCCTTGACTATGACGGGGCGTGAGGGGCTAGGATAGGAGTGAAGGGGGGATGGACCATGATGACGGTGAAGGAGGCGGCCCGGCTTTCGGGGGTGAGCGTGAGGACGCTCCGCCACTACGATGAGATCGGGCTGCTTCGGCCCGCGGCAAGAAGCGAAGCGGGCTACCGCCTCTACGGCGAGGAGGAGCTCCGGCGGCTGCAGCAGATTCTCTTCTTCCGGGAGCTGGGCTTTTCCCTTGCCGGGATTCGGGCCATCCTGGACGATCCCGCCTTCGACGAAAAGGAGGCGCTCCTGCGGCAGCGGCAGCTGCTCCGGCTGGAGAAAAAGCGGCTGGAGGGACTGATCCGGCTGACCGAGCGGGCGCTGAAAGGAGAAAGGACCATGGATTTTACAGCCTTTGACGGGAGCGAAATGAAGGAGGCCCGGGACGCCTACGCCGCGGAGGTCCGCGAAAAGTACGGGCACACCGAGGCCTACCGGATCAGCGAGGAAAAAGCAAAAAGCTACGGCAAGGCGGACTGGGCCAGGATCGAGGCGGGCATGAAGGCGATCTTCGGCCGGGCGGCCGCTGCCATGGACGGGGGGCCGGATTCGCCGGCGGCGCAGGGGGCGGTCTCCGCGTGGCAGGACTTCATCACCGAGAACTTCTATCCCTGCACGAAGGAGATTTTGGCAGGCCTTGGGGAGCTCTACACCGCCGATCCCCGCTTCAGGGCGAACCTCGAGGGCCACGGCCCGGGCTTTGCCGAATTCTTTGCCAAAGCCATCGACATCCACTGCAAAAACTGAACCTTTTGGGGCCCCGGGCAAAAGTCCGGGGCTTTTTTCTGCACAAATTTGTTCGGAGCGCCCTTTTTTCGATTTAAAATTTGCCTGGAGCCGAACAATCCGGTACAATAGAGGTGAAATACGCCGGAAAGGATGTTGTGGGGAATGAATCAGCGGGTACGTCGGGTTTACGTGGAGAAAAAGAGGGAACACGCCCAGCAGGCCGAGGAGATGCGCTACGACCTCAAGCACAATCTGCTCATCCGGGGCCTCACGGGCGTTCGCATCATCAACCGCTACGACGTTTCGGGCATCGACGACGAGACCTATGAGCGGGCCAAGGCGGGCATCTTCGCCGAGCCCCAGGTGGACGTGTGCTGGGACGAGGAATTCACGGCGCCGGAGGGCAGCCGGGTTTTCGTCACCGCCCTTTTGCCCGGCCAGTACGACCAGCGGGCCGATTCGGCGGCCCAGTGCATTCAGATCCTCACCGCCGGGGACAAGCCCGCCGTGCGCTACGCCAAGGTGATCGTGCTGATGGGCGAACTCACCGACGCTGAATTCGCGGCGGCCAAGGCCTACACCATCAACCCCGTGGAGGCGGAGGAGGCGGGCATGGACAAGCCGGAAAGCCTCGCGATGGAGACGGTGCGGCCGGCGGACGTGAAGACCGTCGAGGGATTCACGGACCTCGATGAAGCGGGCCTCATGGCGCTTCTCGAAAAAATGGGCTTTGCCATGGACCTGGCGGACCTCAAGTTCTGCCAGGACTATTTTAAGGAAGAGAAGCGGGACCCCACCGTCACCGAGATGCGCATGATCGACACCTATTGGTCCGACCACTGCCGTCACACCACCTTTTTGACCGAGCTCACCGACGTTGATTTGCAGGAGCCGGCGGCGAAGGCGGCCTACGACGAGTATCTGGCGGCCCGGGAGCGGGTGTACGGAAAGCGGGAGAAGCCCATCTGCCTGATGGACATGGCGGTGCTGGCGGCCAAGGATATGAAGAAGCGGGGGCTCCTCGCCAATCTCGACGAATCGGAGGAGATCAACGCCTGTTCCATCGTGGTGCCGGTGGAGGCGAACGGGAAGACCGAGGACTATCTGGTCATGTTCAAGAACGAGACCCACAACCATCCCACGGAGATCGAGCCCTTCGGCGGCGCGGCCACCTGCCTGGGCGGCGCGATCCGCGATCCCCTGTCCGGCCGGTCCTACGTGTACCAGGCCATGCGCATCACCGGCAGCGGCGACCCCAGAACGAAGGTGAAGGACACCCTTCACGGCAAGCTGCCCCAGCGCAAGATCACCCGGGGCGCGGCCCAGGGCTACAGCAGCTACGGCAACCAGATCGGCCTTGCCACCGGCATCGTGAGCGAGGTGTATCATCCCGGGTACGTGGCCAAGCGCATGGAGCTGGGCGCGGTGATCGCGGCGGCACCAAAGAAGAACGTGGTGCGGGAGCGCCCGGCACCGGGGGACGTGATCGTGCTCCTCGGCGGACGGACGGGCCGGGACGGCTGCGGCGGCGCCACCGGCTCCTCCAAGGCCCACACCGAGAAATCCCTTGCCACCTGCGGCGCGGAGGTGCAAAAGGGCAACCCGCCGGAGGAGCGCAAGCTCCAGCGGCTCTTTAGAAATCCGAAAGTCACCCGCATGATCAAGCGGTGCAACGACTTCGGCGCCGGCGGCGTGTCGGTGGCCATCGGCGAACTGGCCGACGGCCTTCGCATCGACCTCGACCGGGTGCCGAAGAAATATGAGGGCCTGGACGGCACCGAGCTTGCCATCTCCGAATCCCAGGAGCGCATGGCGGTGGTGATCCGCCCTGAGGATATGGACGAATTTATCGCCGAGGCGGCGAGGGAGAACCTGGAGGCCACCCATGTGGCCACCGTCACCGAGGAGCCAAGACTGGTGATGACCTGGCGGGGCCAGACGGTGTGCGACATCACCCGGGCATTCTTGAACACCAACGGCGCCATGAAGCGTGCCGTGGCCCACGTGCCGGAAGCGGACAAGGCGGACCTTCTGGACAGCCTGGACCTTCCGGAGGGGGATATCAAGGCGAAGTGGTTGGCCGCCCTTTCCGATCTCAATGTGTGCAGCCAAAAGGGCCTCACGGAACGCTTCGACGGCAGCATCGGCGCGGGGTCCGTGCTCATGCCCTTCGGCGGGCGCTACCAGCTCACCCCGGCCCAGGCGCTGGCCGGCAAGATCCCCGTCCTCGAGGGGGAGACGGACGACGCCACCCTCATGGCCTACGGCTACGATCCCATGCTCTCCGCAAAGAGCCCCTTCCACGGCGCGGTGTACGCCGTGGTGGAGGGCGTGGCCAAGGTGGTGGCCGCCGGCGGCCATCTTCGCGACTGCTACCTCACCATGCAGGAATTCTTCGAGCGGCCGGGTGTGAAGCCCGAACGCTGGGGAAAGCCCCTGGGCGCGCTCCTTGGCGCCTTCTGGGCCCAGCAGCGCTGGAGCATCGCCGCCATCGGCGGCAAGGACAGCATGTCCGGCAGCTTCAACGATCTGGACGTGCCCCCCACCCTGGTCTCCATCGCGGTGGCCCCCACGAAAGCCTCCCGCGTCATCTCCCCCGAATTCAAGAAGGCGGGGAACAAAGTTTACATAACACAAATAACCGTGGACGAAAACGGTCTGCCGGACATGTCGGCCCTCGAAGAGACCTATGAGGCCGTGGCGAAGGCCATCGCTTCGGGCAAGGTGGTCTCCGCCTATGCGGTGGGCATGGGCGGCCTGGCGGAGGCGGTCAGCAAGATGGGCTTTGGCAACAAGCTCGGCTTCACCTTTGCCGGTGCGCCGGAGCTTTTCACCGCCGAACACGGCCGGCTGGTGCTGGAGGCGGAGGGCGAGCTCCCCTTCGAGCTGCTGGGCGAGGTGATGGAAGCACCGGTGATCCGGGGCGCGGGCTTTGAGATCGGCCTTGAGGAGGCCCTTTCGGCCTGGACGGGCACGCTGGAGGCGGTGTTCCCCACCCGCTCCCAGGGCGGGAACGGGGTGGAGAAGGCCAAGGGGGCGGCCGACGCCACCAGCCCGAAGCGGTGCACCCTGGCCCGCATTCAGCCCATTGGGCGGCCCCGGGTGCTCATCCCTGTTTTCCCAGGCACCAACTGCGAATACGACACCGCCCGGGCCTTCGAGCGGGCGGGTGCGGAGGCGGACGTGCTCATCATAAGGAACCTCACCCAGCAGGCCATTGCCGAGTCGTTGGACCAGCTGGTGGAGGCCATTCAAAGGTCCCAGATCGTCATGCTGCCCGGCGGCTTCAGCGGCGGCGACGAGCCGGAGGGTTCGGCCAAGTTCATCGTGGCCGCCTTCAGGAATCCCCGGGTGAAGGACGCGGTGCATGAACTGCTGAAAAACCGTGACGGCCTGATGTTGGGCATATGTAACGGCTTTCAAGCTTTGGTCAAATTGGGGCTGGTCCCCTATGGCGAGATCCGGGATCCCCGGGAGGACAGCCCCACCCTCACCTACAACGCCATCGGCCGGCATGTCTCCCAGATGGTCTACACGAAGATCGTCTCGAAGGCCTCCCCGTGGCTTGCCGAGACGGAGGTGGGCGATGTGAACGCCATTGCCGTCTCCCACGGCGAGGGCCGGTTCGTGGCCACAAAGGAGGATATCCGCTGGATGATCGAAAACGGTCAGGTGGCCACCCAGTACGTGGACGGCGAGGGCAGGCCCGCCGCCGAAGAGCCCTGGAATCCCAACGGCAGCGCCTGCGCCATCGAGGGCATCATGAGCCCCGACGGCCGGGTGCTGGGCAAGATGGGCCACTCGGAACGCTGCGGCCGGAACATCTTCAAGAATATCGTGGGCGAGAAGGATCAGGGCCTGTTCCGCTCGGGCGTGAACTACTACCGCTGATCCCCGGCCATTCCATGAGCCCCCGCTTCGGCGGGGGCTTTTTTAGAATTTTAGCAAGTAAAAAAACACATTAAATATACAAATAGATTTCCATATATCTTCACATCCCTTTTAAAAAAAGTTAAAATTATGTTGGCATAATAATTGTTATGCGAAAAGCAATACGAAAGCGAGGCATAGACATGGGAGGGAAAAGAAAACTTTGGGTAGCCCTGATTGCGCTATTGGTGGCGATGGCTATCCCAGTGAATGTTATGGCAGCAAGCCATGATGTTTATAACAATGAGGATTTTATCAATGCCTGGACTACTGATTCCGATGATGCAATCACATTGGTGTTGAAGGGTGATATCACGCTGTTGCAGGAGCTGACGGGTCAGGCGGGAAAGACCTACATTGTGGAAGGTCAGACCTTTGTTTTGAAAGATGTGGTTATTTTAGGCGGCGGCGTCACGGAGATCCGCGGCAGCGTGGGCAATGACGCCAACGATACGGCCCTGGTGGCGGGCGGTGATGTGAAGGTAACCGTTGCAGGGGACGTGGATAGCACTTCGTACGGCGTGGATACCCATGATAATGCTGAAGTAATCGTGAAAGGCGATGTCTCCGCCGAAAATGGCGATGGTGTTTATACGGAGGGGAACAGCAAGGTCACGGTGGAAGGAAATGTAGCTTCCGAAAATGGTGATGGCGTCAACACATTTGATAACAGCCATGTGGTGGTGGACGGCAATGTAACCGCAGAACACCAAGGTGTCAATGCTGACGATGACAGTGTGGTGACTGTGGGCGGCAATGTGACCAGCAAGGAAGATAATGGTATTCAAGCGGATGGACAGGCCCAGGTGACAGTGGATGGCAATGTAACTGGCGGCAGTGCACCGTATCCCAGCGCTGACCCTAATTCCAAGGAGGGTTATGCGGCTATTGATGCCAACGATAACAGCAGTGTGACGGTAGGTGGCGATGCGACCGGCGGTGATGCATATGGGGATGAAACCTCTGCCGGTAATGGCGTGGACGCCGATGATGATGCCAAGGTGATGGTGGAAGGCAATGTGACCGGCGGCAGCGGCAAGCTTCCTGAGGATAAGCTTAACGAAGTGGGTGCCTATAGTGACAGTGGTGTTGGTGTGAATGCCGATGATAATGCTGAAGTGACGGTAGGCGGCAATGTGGCCGCTGGAAACGCTGAAGGCCTTTATGCCTACGGTGGAGAGGGCGTATACGCGGAGAGCAATAGTAAAGTGACAGTGGGCGGCGATGTGACCGGTGGTAACGTGACTGCGGATCCCAATGGCGACCCCGAAGATGACATTGGTTATGCAGGCGATGGTGTTAGAATGGAGAGCACCGCTCAGGTGAATGTGGGTGGCAATGTAAATGGCGGTAATTCAAATAACAAATATCTTGCAGCGGGCAATGGCGTTGCCGTTGTGCTCATGCAGCCGACGGATATCGACGATCCCCAAGCTGAGCCCCTGGAGCGGGGTTCTGTAAAAGTGGAGGGCGTAGTGGAAGGGGGCAGCGCGCCTGAGGGCGGCGCTTCCGGCGCCAGTCTGTTCTATTTAGCATATTATTTGGATGGCATGGAATACATGCCCGGACAAGGACTGGAAGAATTGCGGAAACAGTTTGCGATAGATCCTGAAATGGATCGTCAAAATCAAGTGGATGTGGTACGTGAGATCATCGGTACAAATTGGGATTTAGCCGGCATGTTGGCAAGTATAAACTATGGAATGAATGACAGCGATGAGGAGGCCGAAGCTGCAATGGCCAAGGCTTTGTCTACATATTTGCAGAATCTAATCGATCGATTAGGAATTTCTGTTGACATCCCTGATAATGCAACGATGAGCGATCTAAATGATGTGTCCAACGATATAGAAGCCGCACTCATGGTTTTGACGGGAACGGACCTTGACGAGGCCGTTACTGAAGGCATAGCTTGTGTCAATGAGGTGAATTTGGAATCAGCTATCAGTGATGCTCAGAATTTAGTTAATGCGCTGACGGCAGACCCGGAGAAAACGCTAGCGCCGGACGTGACGGTGTGGCAGCTCTCCTCCGAGAACGGCGGCATGGTGAACAGCAGCTTTGGCGCCAAAGCCGTTGAAATGCTTTTTAAAAATGTGAACTACATCGTGCGGGTGGAAGCGCCGGCAAACGGCACCCTTTCCGCGAACGCGGGCACGGCGAAGGCCGGGGAGACGGTGATCGTTACGCCTGCGGCGAACGAGGGCTACCGCGTGAAGAACATTTACGTGAGCGGTACGGCGATCAGCGCCGTGAACGGCGTGTACAGTTTCGTGATGCCGGAAGGCGGCGGCGTAAGCCTGAGTGCTGAATTTGAGAAGATCTCTGAGGAACCGGCGTCCTCACAGGAGTCCGGCAATCCCAAGACCGGCCATGATTCGGCGGCGCCCTTCCTGTGGGCGGCGCTGGCGGCCGTTCTGGCAGCGGGCGGCGTTCTCGCGGCAAAGGGCAGAAGAACCGAACGCTAAAGACTTTGCGGAAGCGGCCGATGGGCCGCTTCTTTTTTGCCGCAAAACGAAAAACCATCCCACCCCGGGATGGTTTTTCAGCTTCCGCCAAAGCGTCAGCTGGGAGGATTGAAGCTGGGGGCGTGGGCATGGCCGGGATCGAAGGACTGGCCGCCGGGATGGGAAAGATCAAAGTAGATCCTGGAATCCACCGTGGCGCCGTAATCCTTCTGCGAGCCCGTATCCTGGATGCGGTTGAAGGCCTCCCGGAACATGGCGTTGTGGGCCTCCTCCCGGTTGAGCAGAAAATCGATGGTCTCCCGAACGCCCTTGTCGCTGATCTGACGGTACAGGTATTCGTACACCACTTTCGCCCGCTGCTCCGCCGCGATATCCGAGAGGATATCCGCGGCCAGATCACCGGTTTCGTTTACATAAGCCGCCGTCCACAGATAGCCCGAGGCGTTTGCCAGCATGGGGGTGAGACCGGTGAGCACGTGGGCCTCCACGCTGCCCACCGTGGCGTTCGCCGCGTCCAGCACGTGGCCGTTTAAAAGGTTCACCGTCTCGGCCACCATCTCAAAGTGGCTCATCTCTTCCGCCGCTACGTCCAAAAACAGGTCCTTGATTTCCGGGTCCTTGATGCGAAGGCTTTGGCTGAGGTACTGCAGGGCCGCCTTGAGTTCGCCCTGGGGTCCGCCCAGCTGCTCCTGCAGCAGGGCCGCATAGTTGGGGTTGGGTCCGTCCACCTTCACGTCGTGAAGCAGTTTTTTGTCGTGTTTGAACATGTTCATTCCTCCTTCCCGCCTATTTTGCTTCATCTTTTCTTGGGCCATACAGGAGAAATTTTTTCTTGACAAGGGAGCCGCGCTGGTTTAAAATAATGTCAATTCAAAACGTTAAACCGTTGAGCAAGAGGAGTAGCCTCGGCCGGGCATACGTAGAGAGCCGCTGATGGTGGGAATGCGGCAGTGCAGGCGGCGGTGAATGGACTTGCGAGGGCAGGCTGAACCCCGGACGGGGAAGGGATTTGGATCCCATCCGCCGCGGAAAGTATGCCGGGCCGGGAACCCCACCCGTTACAAAAGGGGCGCATATGATGGTATGCGGAAGGAGCGGACCGAAAGGTCAATTTGGGTGGTACCGCAGAAGCTGTTTTTGAAAGCTTTTGTCCCTTCAAAGGGGCAAAGGCTTTTTTTGATGCCGAAAAGCCGTCTTGGCCCCGTGAAAAATGCTGAAGGAGTGAATCACGATGTCCAAAGGAAGATACGGTGTGCACGGCGGCCAGTTCGTTCCCGAGATCCTGATGAACGCGGTGCTGGAGCTGGAGGACGCCTACGAGCGCTATAAGGATGACCCCGAATTCGTGGCGGAGCTGGAGGCGCTGAACCGGAACTACACCGGCCGGCCCTCCCTGCTCTACTATGCAAAGAAGATGACGGGGGACCTGGGCGGCGCGAAGATCTACATCAAACGGGAGGATCTCAACCACACCGGCGCCCATAAGATCAACAACGTGCTGGGCCAGGCGCTGCTGGCGAAACGCATGGGCAAGACGCGGCTCATCGCCGAGACCGGCGCCGGCCAGCACGGGGTGGCCACGGCCACGGCGGCGGCCCTTTTCGGGATGGAGTGCGAGATCTACATGGGCCAGGAGGACACGAAGCGCCAGGCTATGAACGTCTACCGCATGGAGCTTTTAGGGGCCAAGGTCCATCCGGTGGTGAGCGGCACGAAAACCCTGAAGGACGCGGTGAACGAGACCATGCGGGAGTGGACCCGCCGCATCGCCGACACCCACTATGTGCTGGGTTCAGCGGTGGGACCCCATCCCTTCCCCATGATCGTGCGGGATTTCCAGAGCATCATCAGCAAGGAGATAAAAGCCCAGATTCTGGCGGCGGAGGGGCGGCTGCCGGACGCCGTCGTCGCCTGCGTGGGCGGCGGCTCCAACGCCATTGGAGCCTTCCACCACTTCGTGGACGACCCCTCGGTCCGGCTCATCGGGTGCGAGGCCGCGGGCCGAGGCATCCACACCGGCCGGCACGCCGCCACCATGACCTGCGGCGCCGAGGGCATCTTCCACGGCATGAAGTCCTACTTCTGTCAGGATGAATACGGCCAGATCGCGCCGGTCTACTCCATCTCCGCCGGACTGGATTACCCCGGCGTGGGCCCGGAGCACGCGGCGCTGAAGGATATGGGTCGGGCGGAATACGTGCCCGTCACCGACGACGAGGCGGTGGACGCCTTCGAATACCTCTCCCGCACCGAAGGCATCATTCCCGCCATCGAGAGCAGCCATGCGGTGGCCCACGCCAGAAAGCTGGCGCCCACTCTTCGCAGGGACCAGATCATGGTTATCAATCTTTCGGGCCGTGGCGACAAGGACGTGGCCGCCATCGCCCACTATCGGGGGGTCGATATTCATGAGTAAGATTCAGAAGGCCTTTAAGAAGGGGCGGGCGCTGATGCCCTTCATCGTCGCCGGGGACCCGGATCTTGAAACCACCGAAAGGCTGATTGCGGCCATGGCCGAGGGGGGCGCGGACCTCATCGTCGTGGCCGTCCCCTTCTCCGATCCGGTGGCCGAGGGGCCGGAAGCGGCGGGGGCCCACCTCCGCGCTCTCGCCGGAGGCGTCGATACCGACGGCGTCTTTGATATGCTGGAGCGGGTGCGGCGGGTTTCGGCGGCGCCCGTCGTCCTTTGGACCTATGCCAACCCGGTGTTCGTCTACGGGGTGGAGACCTTCATGGCCCGGGCGGAGGCCGCTGGGGTGGACGGCGTCATTCTCCCCGACGTGCCCTACGAGGAACGGGAGGAGATTGCGCCCCTTTGCGAAAAGCACGGTATCGATCTGGTGCCCCTCATCGCGCCCGCGCCGAAGGAGCGCATCCAGAAGCTGGCCCGCTCCGGGAGGGGATTGCTGTGCTGTCTGCCCGCCGTGGACGCCGCCGGACCGCGCCCGGGTATCCTCTCGGAGCCGGGAGCGATGATCACGGCGGCGAGGGCGGCCTCGTCCCTCCCCTGCGTCCTCTTCTTTGACGGCCCCGGCGCGCCGTCGGACTGCCCCGCCGAGGGGGTGATTTTGGCGGCTGCCGCCCGGATCGTGGCCGAAAAGGGACGAAATGCTGTCCAATTCGCCGTAGAATATCTCAAAATGATGAACAAAGCCTTCCTTTCTTGACAAAGGCCGGTCCGCCGCCGTAAAATACAATAAGAATAGTAAATTTTCACGTATTCCCGTCCCATGTGGCGGGATTCGTTTTATCCGGGGAGGTTTTTGGATGGAGCTTTTGGATGCGCTGCGCCGGGAGGGCGCGGACGTGGACGGGGCGCTCACGCGGTTCATGGGCGATGAGGCGCTGTACGAAAAATTTCTGCGCAAGCTGCCCGGCGACGAGAACTATGCCGAGCTCGTCTCCGCCATCCGCCGGAAGGACGCTGAGGCCATCTTCCGCCATGCTCACACGCTGAAGGGTCTGTACGGCACGCTGGGGCTCACGAAGCTGTTTGAAACGGTTTCGGCCCTCACCGAACGGAGCCGCCATGGCGAGACGGAGGGCTGCGACGAGATTTTGAAGCAGCTGGTGCGGGATTACGAAAAGTTTGAAGAACTGCTCGGCTAAGGGGGCTCTATGGAAAGAAAAAACACCATCCTCATCGTGGACGATGGGGAGCTCAACCGGGTCATCCTGAAGAAGATGTTTGAGGGAAACTACGCGGTGCTGGAGGCGTCCAACGGCCGGGAGGCCATGGAGAAGATGGAGCAGATCCACGATTATCTGGCCGTGGTTCTGCTGGACATCGTCATGCCGGAAATGGACGGACTCGCGGTGCTGGCCGCCATGGGCGAGCGGGGTCTTTTAAAGAAGGTGCCCGTCATCCTCATCACCGCCGAGGAATCCCCGGAGGTGGAGAAGCGAAGCTACGACCTCGGGGCGGCGGACATGATTAAAAAGCCCTTCGACCCCTATATCGTGCGCCGCCGGGTGGAGAACATGATCGAGCTGTACCGGCACAAGAATTTTCTTGAGCAGATGGTGGAGCGCCAGACCCGGGCTCTGCGGGGCCAGACGGAGCGGCTGGAGGAGCAGACCCGTATGCTTCGCCGCCAGACCGAGCGGCTGGAGCGATTCAATGAAATGGTCATTGACACCCTGAGCACGGTGGTGGAATACCGAAACCTGGAATCGGGCCAGCACATCCGCCGAATCCGCCGGTTCACCGGCGCCCTTTTGAACAAGCTGGCCAGCTACCACGGGGAGGAATACGGTCTCGCTCCCGAGATTATCACTACCATTACCAGCGCCTCCGCCATGCACGATATTGGCAAGATCGCCATTCCCGATTCGGTTTTGTGCAAGCCCGGCCGGCTCACCACGGAGGAGTTTGAGATCATGAAGGGGCACACCGTCAAGGGCTGCGAGATCCTGGACACCCTCTCCGGCATGGAGGATCAGGTGTACCTGCACTGCGCGAAGAACATCTGCCGCTATCACCACGAGCGGTGGGACGGCGGCGGCTACCCCGACGGCCTCAAGGGCGAGGCCATCCCCATCTCCGCCCAGGTGGTGGCCATCGCCGACGTGTACGACGCTTTGACCACCCACCGGGTCTACAAGCCCGCCTTCCCCCATGAGAGGGCGGTGGAGATGATTTTGGGCGGGGAATGCGGCGCCTTTTCGCCGAGAATTCTTCGCTGCTTCAAGGAAGTTCTGCCCGAGTTCCAGAATTTTGCCCGGACCTATGCCGACGAACGGAACCGTGAAGGAAGTGAGGCGCATTGAAATTTAGAAGGATGGTGCTGATCACCCTCATCCTCTTTGCCATCGTGCCTTCCCTTCTGGTGGCGGGTCTGTGTGCGCTGAATTTTTCCCAGCGGTCCATGGACCTGGTGGAGCAGAACATCGAGACCACCGCCGAGGTGCAGGCCCACAACATCGAGAACTTTCTCACCCAGCGCCAGATCAACATCGAGGTGACGGGCCGGCTCCGGATGCTCCAGGAGTACCTCATGGACAGCAATCGGGGCGAGTGGAACAGTGAGGACGACACCTATCAGGCTCTGGTGAACGATGTGTTGACGACCCGGGTGGAGATCCAGCCCTATCTGATGCGCTTCTCGCTGGTCAATCGAAACAATGTGATCATTGCCTGCAACGAGAAGGACCGGGTGGGCATGGAAAGCCTTATTCCGGCGGAGTCTCTCGCGGCCATCCAGCGGGGCGAGCCGGTGGTTACCGATCTGCTCTCCACCCCTGATTATAAGGACGGTATGCCTCATTTTGTCATCTGCCGGCCCGTGCTCATCGACGGGGAATTCGAGGGCTATCTGCTCTACGTGATGAACATGCTCTTTTTCGAGGACATGGTCACGAGCACCGATTTTTTTGAGACCGGCCGGCTGACCATTGTGGACGGTGGCGGCGACGTGATGGCCACCAGCAGCGCCTACTATGAGGAGATGGACAACATCTTCGAGGACGAGGGACCCTTGGGCGACGAGATCCGGGCCATCGACCTGAACACCGAATCCCAGGGCATGGTGGAATACAGCCTGGACGGCGAGGCGCGTATGGGTTACTACGCAAGGGTGCCCGGAACCAGCTGGATGGTGATCGGCGTGGTGGACCGAGCGGAATTCGTGACGCCCATCGGGCGCACCATCTGGACGGTGGTGGGCCTGGTCGCGCTGGTGGTACTGCTGTCGGTGATCGTCTACCGCCTGGTGGCCCGCTATTTCTCCCGGCCTTTGAGCCTGCTGCTGGAGGCCATCCGCCGCCTGCAGGGCGGCGACATGGACAGCCGTGTCGCCTACGACAAGAATGACGAATTCGGCGAGATCGGCCGGGCCTTCAACGAGCTCATCGATAAGATCAAGGCGGACCGCCGGGAGCTTCTCATCAAGGAGGAACGCTACCGGGTGATCGTCGAGCAGTCCGAAGGCATCATCTTCGAATACAACATCGAGGAGGGCACTTTCTTCCGGGAGCCCGGCTTTGAGAAGAAATTTGGTTACAAGCTGGACCTGTCCCAGCTGGCCGATGGCGGGGGGAGCATGATCCATCCCGATGACTGCGAGGCCTTTCGGGCGTTTTTGAAGGAGGTAAAAAAGAAGGAGGGCCATGGGATCACCCTGCGCATCCGCAAGGCCGACGGCAGCTACATCTGGTGCGACGTCTGGGTGACCACCATCTTTGACGACGGGGGAAAGCCGGTCAAGGCCGTGGGCCGCATCCTTGACATCGATGAGCGCAAGCGCGTGACCGACGAGCTGGTGGCGCGGGCCCAGCGTGATTCCATGACGGACCTGTACAACAAGGCCACCGCCGAGACGTTCATCAAGGACGTGCTGGATCACAGCGGCGAGCGGGACGTTCACGCCCTTTTCGCCATCGACGTGGATAACTTCAAGTTTGTCAACGACACCTACGGCCACCTTTACGGCGACGCCGTCCTGAAGGAGGTGGGCGGCGGCATTGGCTCCATCTTCCGGGGCACCGACGTGGTGGGCCGCATCGGCGGGGACGAGTTCGTGGTGTTCATGAAGAACGTGAAGTCCGAGGCCATGGTCGAGGAGAAGGCGAAGGCGCTGGCGCAAATCTTTCACCGCATCTCCGCCGGCACCAGCGATTTTTCCGTGACCGGCAGCGTGGGCGTATCGGTGTATCCAAGGGACGGCCGGGACTTCAAGGCGCTCTTTAAGGCCGCCGACCGCGCCCTCTACGCCGCCAAGAACCATGGCAAGGACCGCTATGAGATCTTTTCCGAGGCTACCGCCGACCATTACGTGATCCAGATGGAGGCGCGGCCGGACGGCGAGCGGTCCATGACCGACGGCAGCGTGACCGAGTACATCTTCCAGGTCCTCTACGAGTCGAAGGACATCGACAAGGCGGTGCCCATCATCTTGGATATCGTGGGCCGCACCTTCAACGTGAGCCGGGCCTATGTGTTCGAGAACAGCGACGACGACAGCTGCTGCAACAACACCTTTGAATGGTGCAACGAGGGCATTCAGCCTCAAAAGGACCAGCTGCAGATGGTGCCCTACAGCGAGCTTGACGATTACCCCGCCAACTTCAACGAGGACAACATCTTTTACTGCAGCGACGTCAAGGAGCTTCCGCCCAAGGTGTACCATATCCTGGCGCCCCAGGGCATCCACTCCATGCTCCAGTGCGCCATCCTGGACGACGGCCGCTTCAAGGGCTACGTGGGTTTTGACGAGTGCAGCGAGAACCGCCTTTGGACCAAGGATGAGGTGGAAACCCTCAGCTTTATCGCCAAAATCCTCAGCACCTTCCTCATCAAGACCCGCATCAGCCGGCGGCTGGAACGGTCCTATGCGATGACCCGGTCGGTGCTGGACACCCAGGATATGTGGACCTACGTGGTGGACCGGGCCACCTACGAGCTGCATTTTATCAACCGCAAGACCCACGAGCTGACGCCGGAAGCCAAGCTGGGCGAGCGGTGCTACGAGGCCTTCTTCGGCCGGAAGGAGCCCTGCGAACGCTGTCCCATCCGCGCTCTGGGGGCAAAGCGGGAACGGTGCACCCTGGAGATCTACAACCCCGTGTTCAAGGTATGGACCCGGGCCACCGGCTCCCTGCTCTCCTGGCAGGGCAAGGAGAACATGGCGCTGCTGTGCTGCACCGATATCAGCGAGTACAGGCAGGAACCGGGAAAGCCGTCCCCCGGCGCGTGAGGGCCCCCATGCAACCTTTGGCCGGTTCCCGCCGTCTAGAGGGTAAAAGGGGGAATACGAGATGAAAAAATGGATGCTGCTGCCCGCGCTGGCCATCGGGCTGGGACTTTTAACCGCCTGCGGCGGGGAAACGGGAGGCACGCCCTCCGCACCCGCGGCCACGGCGAAGCCCAGTGCGGCGGGCCCCAGTACTCCTATGGCCGTGCCGGAGGCCACCGCTGAAGCCACGCCGGAGGCCAAGGACTCCCCGGCGCCGGACCAGGATGGGGCCAAAACGCCGCCCAAATCCAGCAGCACCAAGCCGGAGAAGGAATGGATTCCCGAGGATCAGCGGGCCACCCTGTACGTGGTGCTGGGGGACAGTGTGCAGAAGTATGACGCGGTATGCGACCGCAACGCCTCGGTGAATGATCAGACGATGACGCTGATCCATGCGCTGGGAAAAGCGCTGGGCATGGAGTTTGAGGTGCTGGACATCACAAACGGCAAGGGCGGCATGACCATCAATTTCAGCAAGGATTCCTTTCCCGTCAACCCCGATGGGTATTTGGAGCTCAGCGACGACGACCGGGTGGTGCATTTCTTCGATTACGAGACCTCGGCCTTCTCGGCCATGGACAGCATCAAAATGACCCTGCAGGAGCATTTTGGCGGCAATATGCCCGTCTACTTTACCTGCGAGGGCGGGGATATCTTCTTGAAGAATCTGGGCATGAACGGCGAGGGCATCACGGTGCCCGGCACCGAGCCCTACACCAAGGCGTCCGACTTTATCGAGGGCTGGTGACGCACCGGCCGGCGACCGGATTGAAGGCACAAAAAAAGGCAGGATGACCTGCCTTTTTTCTTTGTTCGTTTTACAGGGCGCGGAGAAAGTCCTGGAGGCGCCGGGCGGCCCGCCTCGTGTTCTCCGGGGAGGCGAAGGCCGTGAGCCGGAAGAAGCCCTCGCCGTTTTGGCCGAAACCCTCGCCGGGGGTGCCCACCACCTGGGCCTTCGAGAGCAACCGGTCAAAGAAGGTCCAGGAATCCATGCCGCCGGGGCACTTGAGCCAGATGTAAGGGGAATTCTCTCCGCCGGTGAACCACACGCCCGCAGCTGTGAGGGCGTCCGCGATCACCCGGGCATTCTCCCGATAGACGGCGATGTTCGCCATGGCCTCGGCGAAGCCCGCTTCGCTGTAGACGGCTTCCGCCGCCCGCTGCACGATGTAGGGCGTGCCGTTGAATTTGGTGCTCTGACGGCGAAGCCACAGGGCGCCGAGGGACTCGCCGTCCCGCACCAGAGCTTCGGGCACGACGGTGTAGCCGCAGCGGGTGCCGGTGAAGCCCGCGGTCTTTGAAAAGGAACCAAATTCGATGGCGCAGGTCTCGGTTCCGGGAATTTCATAGATGCTGCGGGGAAGATCCCCGGTGACGAAGGCCTCATAGGCCGCGTCGAAGAGGATGACGGCCCCTTCCCGGTTGGCGTAGTCCACCCAGGCGGCAAGCCCCGCCCGGTCGTACACGGCGCCGGTGGGGTTGCCCGGGGAGCACAGATAGATGATGTCACCATGGACCGCCGGATCGGGCAGGGGCAGGAATCCGTTCTGCTCGGTGGCCTGAAGGAAGCCGATCTTCCGGCCGGCCATGACGTTGGTGTCCACGTACACGGGGTAGACCGGATCGGGGATGAGGACGGAAATATCGGCGCCGAAGATGTCGAGGATGTTCCCTAGATCGCTCTTGGCGCCGTCGCTGACGAAGATCTCATTGAGGCCCAGCGCTACATTCCGCTTCCCATAATGGCCGCGGATGGCCTCCCGCAAAAAGGCATAGCCGGCATAGGGGCCGTAGCCCCGGAAGGTATCGGCTTCCCCCATCTCGTCCACCGCCCGGTGGAGGGCGGCGGTCACGGCCGGGGTGAGCGGGCGGGTCACGTCGCCGATCCCGAGGCGGATCACGTCGGCCCCCGGATGCTCCGCCGTGTATTTGGCTACGCGGCTTTCCACCTCGGCAAACAGATAGCTGTCCTTCAGTTCAAGGTAGTTGCGGTTGATCATTTGGCGATCCTCCCATAGGCGATGGGCGGGACCCGCTTGTGCCGGCTTCTCGCGTAGGCGCCCTCAATCTTGGCGATGGTCTCCGGCGCGCCCTGGCGCTCGAGAAGGTAGCGGTCGATTTCCCCGTAGGAGATGCCCATCTCCGCCTCGTCCGTCTGGCCCTCGAACAGGCCCGCCGAGGGCGCCTTCCGGATGATGGATTCGGGCGCTCCAAGATAGGTCAGAAATTCGTAGATCTCCGTCACCGTAAGGTCGGCGATGGGATTGAAATCATGGGCGCCGTCCCCCCACTTGGTGTAGTAGCCCATGGCCGCCTCGCTCCGGTTGCCCGTGCCGGCCACAAGGGCGTTCCGGCTTTGGGCGATGGCGTAGAGGGTGGTCATGCGAAGCCTGGGATTGATATTGGCCGCCGCCATGGGAGCCAGTTCACCGGCTGGAGTAAGGGCTTTCAGAAAATCTTCTTTTACCGCGGTCAGGTCCACCGTAAGGGTGGGGATGTCGAACTTTTTCGCCACGGCGATGCCGTCCTCCATGTCCTCGCCGTAGTTGCGGCTGGACTGGCAGGGCATGATGACCCCAAGAACGTTCCGGGTGGCCCTGCGGCAAAGGATGCCCACCAGAGCACTGTCCTTGCCGCCGCTGTTGCCGTAGACCACGCCCTCGGCCTTTGCGCCCTTCAGCACGTCCTGAATGAACAGCACGCGGCGCTCCGTTTCCTCACGATAATCGCGCATTTTTTCTTCCTCCTTTAAATCTCGATGGTGCCCTCGTAGACCTTGACGCAGTTGCCGGTCATGTACACGGTGCCATCGTCCATGTATTCGATGACGAGGTCGCCGCCCTTCAGGCGGACGGTGATCTTGCTGCCCCGCTTGCAGTAGCCGGCGAGCACCGCCGCCACCGCCGCCGCAGAAGCGCCGGTGCCGCAGGCCCAGGTCTCGCCGCTGCCCCGCTCCCACACCCGCATCTTGAGGGTGTTCTCGTCCATGACGGTGACAAATTCGGTGTTCACCCGCTCGGGGAAGAGGGGGTCGTTCTCGAATTTTGGACCCAGCTTCTCGATATCAAGGGCGTTCAGGTGGTCCATGAACACCACCGCGTGGGGGTTGCCCATGGATACGCAGGTGATATCATATTCGCCGCCGGCCACCGAAACCCTTCGCTTAATCACGTTCTCGCCGTCAAGGGCCACGGGGATCTTCGCCGGAGCAAGCTCCGCTCTGCCCATGTTCACCCGGGCGGAGACCACCTGCCCGCCCCGAACGTAGAGCCGGAGCTTCTTGATGCCGGCCAGGGTCTCGATGGTGATCTCCTCGGATTTGACAAGGCCGTTGTCGTACAGGTACTTGCCCACGCAGCGGATGGCGTTGCCGCACATCTCGCCCTCGCTGCCGTCCAGGTTGAACATGCGCATCCTGGCGTCCGCCGCCATGGAGGGGCAGATGAGCACCACGCCGTCGCCGCCGATCCCGAAATGCCGGCCGGACAGGGACACGGACAGGGATTCGGGCCCGAAGACCTCCTGGTCCATGCAGTCGAAATAGATGTAGTCATTGCCGCAGCCCTGCATCTTGGTGAAGGCAAGCTTCGTCTTTTGCCGGCGCATGTGGTTGAGGTCCACCAGCTCGGTGCTGTAGGGGGTGTAGCGGCTCATCAGGCAGTTGGCAAGGGCGTCCGCCGTGTCGATGGAGGTGAGGCAGGGAATGGCCCGCTCCACCGCCTTGCGCCGGATCTTCACCGAATCCCGGCTGGGCAGCCGGCCCCGGGAGGAGGTGGAGATGATGTAGCTCACCTTGCCGCTTTCAATGAGGGTCATGGTGTTCCTCTCCGCCTCGTGGATCTTCTCCACCACCTCGGCGCGGATGCCCGCCTCGCCCAGGGCCTTTGCCGTGCCCCGGGTGGCGTAGAGCTGAAAGCCCAGGGACACATATTTTCTCGCCACGTCCACGATCTCGTTCTTGTCCCGGTCCCGCACGGTGATGAGGATGGCGCCGGATTTTTCCATGTTGTACCCGGCGGCCAGCAGCCCCTTGTACAGGGCCTCGTCCAGCGTCTTGCCGATGCCGAGGACCTCGCCGGTGGATTTCATCTCCGGGCCGAGGTGGGTGTCCACATCGATCAGCTTCTCAAAGGAGAAGATGGGCACCTTCACCGCCACGTAGGGCACCGACGGGTACAGTCCCGTGCCGTAGCCCATGTCCCGAAGCTTTTCCCCCAGCATGCACCGGGTGGCCAGATCCACCATGGGCACGCCGGTCACCTTGCTGATGTAGGGGATGGTTCTGGAGGAGCGGGGATTCACTTCGATCACGTAGATCTCCCCGCCGTGGATCACGTACTGGATGTTGATGAGGCCCCGGGTGCGGAGCCCGAGGGCCAGCTTCCTCGAGGAATCCACGATGCGCTCGGTGATCTCGCCGTTGAGGTTCCAGGCGGGGTACACCGCGATGGAATCGCCGGAATGGACGCCCGCCCGCTCGATGTGCTCCATGATCCCGGGGATGAGGATGTCCGTGCCGTCGCAGATGGCGTCCACCTCGATCTCGGTGCCCATGAGGTATTTGTCGATGAGCACCGGGTTTTCGATGCCGTGCATCAGGATGATGTCCATGTACTCCTCGATGTCCTCGTCCGAGTAGGCCACGATCATGTTCTGGCCGCCGAGGACGTAGGAGGGGCGCATGAGCACCGGATAGCCAAGTTCGTTCGCCGCCCGAAGGGCCTCCGCAAGGTTCATCACCGCGGCGCCCTCCGGCCGCTCCATGCGGAGCTGTTCCAGCAGCCCGTCGAACCGTTCCCGGTCCTCGGCGGCGTCGATGCTGTCCGGCGGGGTGCCAAGGATGTTTACGCCCTGCTCGTCCAAAAAGCGGGTCAGCTTGATGGCCGTCTGACCGCCGAAGGCCACCACCACGCCGTAGGGCTTTTCCGTCTCGATCACGCCCCACACGTCCTCGGGGGTGAGGGGTTCGAAGTACAGCCGGTCGGCGGTGTCAAAATCGGTGGACACCGTCTCCGGGTTGTTGTTGACGATGACGACCTCATAGCCCGCCTTCTTCAAGGTCCAGACGCAGTGCACCGAGGCGTAGTCGAACTCGATGCCCTGGCCGATGCGGATGGGCCCGGACCCAAAGACGATGATCCGTTTTTTGGAGGCATGATGGGCTTCAAGGTATTCGGCCGCCTCGTTCACCTCGCCGCAGGTGCCGTAGAAGTAGGGGGTCTCGGCGGCGAACTCCGCCGCGCAGGTGTCCACCATCTTGTAGACGGGGGGCCGGCGGAAGGGCCGCCCCGGCGCGGCGAGGGCATGGCCGGTCAGCCGCTCGATCACGCTGTCCGGGAAGCCCAGCTTCTTGGCGGCGAGATAGACGCCCCCGTCAAGGGCGGGCCCGGGGGCGGGGGCTTCGGAGCCGGGGACCGGGGCTTCAGCCGCCTCCCTCAGCGCGGCCAAGCGTTTTTCCATGGCCGCGAGATTTTCCAGCTTTGCCAGGAACCATGGGTCAATTTTCGTGATCCGATGGATCTCCGAACGGGGCACGCCCCTTTTGACGGCCTCGTACACCACGAACAGCCGCTCATCGGTGGCCTCGTGGAGGCGCGTTTCAATCTCGAGATCGGACAGCCCGTGAAGGGCGGGCAGGCTCAGGGAATCGAGGGAGATCTCCGCGCCCCGCACCGCCTTCATCAGCGCCTCCTCGAAGGAGGGCGCGATGGCCATGACCTCGCCGGTGGCCTTCATCTGGGTGCCCAGCTCCCGTCTGGCGTAGACGAATTTGTCGAAGGGCCATTTGGGGAGCTTCACCACCACGTAGTCCAGGGCCGGCTCGAAGCAGGCGCAGGTCCTGCCGGTGACGGCGTTTGGGATCTCGTCCAGGGTGTAGCCGAGAGCGATGCGGGTGGCCACCTTGGCGATGGGATAGCCGGTGGCCTTGGAGGCGAGGGCCGAGGAGCGGGAAACCCTGGGATTCACCTCGATCACCGCGTATTCAAAGCTGTCCGGGCGGAGGGCGAACTGGCAGTTGCAGCCGCCCTCGATGCCCATGGCGGTGATGATCTGAAGGGCCGCCGTGCGCAGCATCTGGTATTCCTTGTCCGAGAGGGTGACCGCCGGGGCGATGACGATGGAATCGCCGGTGTGCACGCCCACCGGATCGAAGTTCTCCATGGAACACACGGTGATCACGTTGCCCCGGCTATCCCGCATGACCTCGAACTCGATCTCCTTCCAGCCGGAGATGCATTTCTCGATGAGGACCTGGGTGATGGGGGACTGGCGCAGGCCGTTCATGGCCGTTTCTTCAAGGGAAGCCGGACTGCCGGCGATGCCGCCGCCGGAACCGCCCAGGGTGAAGGCGGGCCGCACGATCACGGGATAGCCGATCTCCTCCGCATAAAGGAGAGCGTCCTCCACCGTCTCCACCACCTTCGAGGGAATGACCGGCTGGCCGATCTCCGTCATGGTGTCCTTGAAGCGCTGCCGGTCCTCCGCCCGGTCGATGGTCTCCGGGTCCGCGCCGAGGAGGGTCACGCCGTGCTTTTCAAGGAAGCCCTCCCTGGCCAGCTGCATGGAAAGGGTGAGCGCCGTCTGCCCGCCCAGGGTGGACAGAAGGGAATCCGGCTTCTCAAGCTCGATGATGCGCTTTACCGTCTCGAGGGTCAGCGGCTCGATATAGATCTTGTCCGCCATGGCGCCGTCGGTCATGATGGTGGCGGGGTTGGAGTTGATGAGCACCACCTCGAGACCCTCGTCCCGAAGCACGCTGAGGGCCTGGGTCCCGGCATAGTCGAACTCCGCCGCCTGGCCGATCACGATGGGACCGGAGCCGATGAGGAGCACCTTTTGAATCCTGGGGTTTCTCGGCATGTCATTTCCCTCCCATCAGGTCGATAAACCGGTCGAACAGAAACGATGTATCCATGGGGCCCGCCGACGCTTCCGGATGGAACTGCACCGAGAAGGCGGGCATGTCCTCGTAGTCGATGCCCTCGCAGGTGCCGTCGTTGGCATTTACATAACTCATATATGCGTTCTCGGGAATGCTGTCCGGGACCACGGCATAGCCATGGTTCTGGCTGGTGATGTAGACCCGACCTGTTGACGTATTCTTGGCGGGCTGATTGGCGCCGCGGTGGCCGTACTTCAGCTTTTCCGTTTTCGCGCCCTGGGAGAGGGCGAGCAGCTGGTGGCCCATGCAGATGCCGAAGATGGGGACCTTGGAACGGGTGAGCCGCTTCAGCTCCCGGATGATCCCCGGATTGTCCGCCGGATCGCCGGGGCCGTTGGTGAGCATGACGCCGTCCGGGTGCTGGGCCAGGATCTCGATGGCGGAGGTGTGGGCGGGCACGGTGATGACCCGGCAGCCGCGCCTGATGAGCTCCCGGCGGATGTTGGCCTTGGCGCCGAAATCCCACAGCACCACGGTGAGAATCGGGCGCTCCGGCGCTTCGGTGAAGGGCTGCTTTGCCGTGACCGATTCGATGGCCCGCTCCACCCGGTAGGCGGCGATGGCCCTGCGGTGGGCGCGGAAGTCGCCCTCGCCCATGATGCGCCCGTTCATCACGCCCGCCTCCCGGATGGCCCGGGTGATCTCGCGGGTGTCCACGCCGGTCAGAACCGGCACGCCCATCTCCTTCAGGCAGCCGCTGAGAGCTCCCTCGCTGCGGAAGTTGGAGGGGACGGCGCACAGATCCCGCACCACGTAGCCGGACAGCCTGGGCCGTTCGCTTTCAAAATCCTCCGGGATCACCCCGTAGTTGCCGATGAGGGGGAAGGTCTGCACCACGATCTGGCCGTAGTAGCTGGGATCGGTGAGGGTCTCCAGATAACCGGTCATGCCGGTGGTGAACACCACCTCGCCGGTCACGTCGTCCAGCGCGCCCTGGCGGACGCCTTCAAAAACCTGGCCGTTTTCCAGGACCAGATAGCCTTTTGTCATGCCGTCACCTCGTTTCAAGCTGAGTTTTGGTGTGGCGCCCCACAAACAGGGGATATTCGCCGGTGAAACAGCCCATGCAAAGGGGCAGGCTCCCGTGGACGCAGGCCGTCTTGAGCCCGGCGGGGGAGATGTAGCCCAGGGAATCGGCGCCGATGTGACGGGCCACCTCCTCGATGGTCATGTTGTTGGCGATGAGCGCCTTCTCGTCGTCGATATCGGTGCCGAAGTGGCAGGCGTGGCGGAAGGGCGGCGAGGAGATGCGCATATGGACCTCCTTCGCGCCGGCGGCCCGGATGCTGGCGATGATTTTGCGGGAGGTGGTGCCCCGCACGATGGAATCGTCCACCAGCACCACCCGCTTGCCTGCGACGTTGAAGGACAGCGGGTTGAGCTTGAGCCGAACCGCCGCCTCACGCTGGGCCTGGGAGGGGAAGATGAAGCTTCGGCCGATGTAGCGGTTCTTCACGAAGCCGGATACCAGAGGCAGGCCGCTCTCCGCGGCGTAGCCCGCCGCCGCCTCCAGGCCGCTGTCCGGCACGCCGCACACCACCTCGGCGTTTGCCGGATGCTCGGCGGCCAGCATCCGGCCCATCTCGTAGCGGGCCTGGTAGACGCTTTGACCGTCCAGCACAGAGTCGGTCCGGGCGAAATAGACGTATTCAAACACGCAGAAGCCCTGCCGGGCCGCGGGAAGCACCTGCCGGCTCGTCACGCCCTCCGGGGTGATGACCACCATCTCGCCGGGCCGGATATCCCGAACGAAGGTGAACCCGGCGCTGTCGAGGGCGCAGCTCTCGGAGGCCACGGCGTATCCCTCGGCGCTCCTGCCCAGGCAAAGGGGCCGAAAGCCGGTGCCGTCCCTGAGGGCGATCACTTTGTCCGGCGTGAGCACCACCAGAGAGAAGGCGCCCACGAGCTGCTTTGCCGCCCGCACCACCGCCGCTTCCACAGCGGAGTCGGGGGCGGCCGGGGCGGAGAGGGCAGAGGGGGCCGGGTCGGCCGGGGCGGTCCCCGGGTCCGGGGAGGGCGCAGCGGCCCGGAGCGCCTCATAGGCGATGAGGGTGGCAATGACCTCGGTATCGCCGGTGCCCACGAACACGCATCCGTGCTCCGTGAGCTTCCGCTTCAGCTCCAGAGCGTTGACGATGTTGCCGTTGTGGGCGGTGGCGATGCGGCCGCGGAGATATTCGATGACCATGGGCTGGGTGTTCTCGCAGATGTTCTGGCCGGTGGTGGAATAGCGCACATGGCCGATGGCCAGCCCGGCCCGGCCCAGCGATTCCAGGGCGCGCCCGTCAAAGACCTCCGAGACCAGGCCCACCTCCTTGCGGCAGAAGACGGCGCCCTCCCGGGCCACGGCGATGCCGGCGCCCTCCTGCCCCCGGTGCTGCAGGGCCAGCAGGGCGTTGTAGGTGAGGCCCGCGGCCTCGCCGCTTCTCAGGGCCGCGCCAAAGACCCCGCATTCCTCCCGGAGCTTGCTGAATGGTTTCAATGAAGGTTACCTCCTGTCAGCTTTCGTAGGTCCTGAGGATCCGCTCGGCGATCTCCCGCCGGGGGAGCCGAAGATCCATGGCCTGCTTCTCGATGTAGTGATGGGCTTCCGATTCGGTGAATCCCAGCACCTGAATGAGCACGCATTTGGCCCGGTCCACCAGCCGAATCTCCTCGATCTTCACCTGCAGCTTTTCGTTCTCCGTACGCAGGCCCATCACCCGCTTGTGGGCCGCCTGGGTCAGCCGCAGCGCCTGATAGAACAGGGCGCGGCTGATGGGCTTGGCGATCACGAACACGCCGAAATCCTCCACCCGGGCGGCCACCTCGTCGGCCAGCTCGCCTCTCACCACCAGGATCACCCCGGCGGCGGTGGCTTCCGCCGCCCGGAGAGCCAGGTCGTGACCGAATTCGTCGGGGAGGGGGGCGTTCACGATCACCTGGTCGAAGCTGTCCTCGGCCAGTATGCGCCGGGCCTCGGCGCCGCTGCCCGCCCCGCGGAGCCGGTAGTCGCCGTGGGCGGCCATGAGCTCGGCAAAGAACCGGTGTCCCTTTTCCGTGCCGGACACCACCAAAACCCGGTCCATGCTCCCCCTCCTTTCCATAAATATACGGGTCCGGTCAGATCTCCTCGAAGTAGAGCGCCCGCTCCGCCGCCTCGGGATCGGCGGCGAGAATGTGCTCCGCCTCCCGCCGCTTTGCCGCGAGGTATTCGGCCAGCACGTCCGGGGGAATCGCAGACTTAACGAAAGCGCTTTCCTCGGCGATGGTGAGAGCTTCGCCCAGAGTCTTTGGAAGATATTCCTCGCCGCTTGCC
Source organism: Gehongia tenuis (assembly GCF_014384795.1). Taxonomy (NCBI): domain Bacteria; kingdom Bacillati; phylum Bacillota; class Clostridia; order Christensenellales; family Christensenellaceae; genus Gehongia; species Gehongia tenuis. Next base: position 285,577 of record NZ_JACRSR010000001.1, read on the forward strand.
GGCGCGGGAAGAGGCAGGCCCGCCTCGATGCCGTCAAGGCCCGCCCGCAGAATGAGGGCGAAGCCGAGGTAGGGATTCATGGCGGGGTCCGGGCTTCTTAGCTCCATCCTCGCGTATTCACCCTCCGCCGCCGGGATGCGGATGAGTTCGTCCCGCATCCCATGAGCCCAGGCCACGTGGCTGGGCGCCTCCAAAATCCCCAGCCTTCGGTAGGAGTTGGTCAGGGGATTGAGGAAGGCAGCCGTCTCCCGGGCACGGGCAAGAACGCCGGCGATGAAGCTCTCCGCGTCCTTCGAATGCTCGAAGGGGCCGTTCCGGAAGATATTGAGGCCGTTCTTGGCCAGCGACAGGTTCACATGCAGGCCGGAACCGCTGACATCGGGAAGGGGCTTGGGCATGAAGGAGGCGTAAAGGCCGTTTCGGGCGGCGATGTTCTTCACCACCGTTCTCAGGGTGATGAGGTTGTCGGCGGCGGTGAGAGCGCCGCTGTAGCGAAAATCGATCTCGTTTTGGCCGGGGCCCTGCTCGTGATGGGAGGCCTCCGGCGCGATGCCCATTTCCTCCAGGGTGAGGCAGATCTCCCGCCGCACGTTCTCGCCCCGGTCCTTCGGCGCCACATCGGCGTAACCGCCCCGGTCGTGGGGGATCAGCGTGGGATCGCCATCCTCGTCCAGGCGGAACAGGTAGAACTCGCATTCCGGGCCGATCCGGCAGGTGAGACCCATCCGCTGGGCGCGCTCCACCTCCCGGGACAGGAGCGCACGGGTGTCGCCGGTGAAGGGGCCGCCCTTCGGAGTTATCACGTTACAAAAAAACCGGATCACCCGCCCCTGGGACGGCCGCCAGGGCAGCACGGACAGGGTGCCGGGATCCGGTTTCAGCATGAGGTCCGACGTGTCGCTCCGAAAACCCCGGATGGCCGCGGCGTCGAAGCTGACGCCGCCCTCCAGGGCCCGCTCCAGCTCCGAGGGCATGATGGAGATGTTCTTTTGGGTGCCGAAGATGTCGCAGAAGGCGAGACGGATGAACTTCACGTCGTTCTCCCGGACAAAGGCGATGACTTCCGAAGCGGTGGTTTTCATAAAAATCCTCCTTGGATGGAACGGTTGGGGGGTCAGTTCAGGGTGTAGAGCTGACGGTAGGGATTCGCGGTGCTGGGGGTGAGGACGAAGTATTCGCCGGAAAGCGCGGAAGGGCTCACGGCGAAGGCCTTTTCATAGGCGGCGAGGTGGGGCTGGATTTTTGCCATGTCCTCCGCCGTGGCCAGGTGAACGTTCACCTGGGCGGGGAGCTTTGGCAGGGTTTTGGTGCGAAGGCAGATCGCCCCGCCGTGCATGCCGCTGGCGCAGAAATCGCCCACCGGCGGCTCCGAAGAGCCAAGGCCCAGCACGAGGATGAGGCCGCCGGCCTGGTATTCGCCAAGGAAGCTCCCGGCCCGGCCGCCCACCACCAGCACCGGGACCTTGTCCCGATAAGCCTTCATATGGATGCCCGCCCGGTAGCCCACGTCGCCTTCGATCAGGATGCGGCCGCCCCGCATGGCGTAGCCGGCGGCGTCGCCGCAGCGGCCGTGGACGATGATCTCGCCGTCGTTCATGGTGTCACCCAGCCCGTCCTGGGCGTTGCCGAACACCTCGATGGCGCCCCCGTCAAGGTAGCTGCCCAGGGCGTTGCCCGGCGTGCCCCGAAGGGTGAGATTTTTCCCGGAAAGCCCGCTTGCGATGTAGCGCTGGCCCAGGAGATGGACGACCTCGATATCCCGGTCCGGACTTGTTCTTATTTTATCATTCAATGCCTGAAAGTGCATCCCATTCCCGTCGATTTTCATGGCGGACACCTCCCGTTTTTTTGTGAATCATTCCCCGGCGTGCTTGATCCCGAGGATGGCCAGCTCCCGGCTGGTCATGCCGATGCCCCGGAGCATCAGCCGGTTGCCCCGAAGAGCCTCGATAGCGTTGATACCCATGCCGCCCATCATCTCCTCGATTTCGTGGGTCCAGGCGGTGACGAGGTTCACCAGGCGCTGCTGGCCCAGCGCCGGATCGAGGCGCCGCGCCAGTTCCGGGCGCTGGGTGGCGATGCCCCAGTTGCATCTGCCCTGCTGGCAGGAGCGGCACAGGTGGCACCCGAGGGCGAGGAGGGCCGCCGTTGCGATATACACCCCGTCGGCCCCGAGGGCAATGGCTTTGACCACATCGGCGGCGGAGCGGATGGACCCGCCGGCGATGATGGACACCTCGTCCCGGATGCCCTCGTCCCGGAGCCGCTGGTCCACCGCCGCGAGGGCCAGTTCGATGGGGATGCCCACGTTGTCCCGAATGCGGGTGGGCGCCGCGCCGGTGCCGCCCCGAAAGCCGTCGAGGGCGATGATGTCCGCGCCGCTTCTCGCGACGCCCGAGGCGATGGCGGCCACGTTGTGCACCGCCGCGATCTTCACGATCACCGGCTTCTCGTAGGCGGTGGCCTCCTTCAAGGAATAGACCAGCTGGCGGAGATCCTCGATGGAGTAGATATCGTGGTGGGGAGCCGGGGAGATGGCGTCCGAGCCTTCGGGGATCATGCGGGTGCGGGACACGTCGCCCACGATCTTCCCGCCGGGCAGGTGCCCGCCGATGCCCGGCTTGGCGCCCTGGCCGATCTTGATCTCGATGGCCGCGCCCGCCCGAAGATACCCGGGATGGACGCCGAACCGGCCGGAGGCCACCTGCACGATGGTGTTCTTCCCATATTTATAGAAGTCCTCGTGCAGCCCGCCCTCGCCGGTGTTGTAGTAGGTCCCGAGACGCTCCGCCGCCTGGGCCAGCGCGGCGTGGGCGTTGTAGGAGATGGAGCCGTAGGACATGGCGGAAAAGAGGATGGGCACGGAGAGCCGGAGCTGGGGCGGGAGGCTGGGCACCAGCCTGCCCGACCGGTCCCGCCGCAGGGTTTGGGGCTTTTTGCCCAGGCTCACCCGGGTCTCCATGGGCTCCCGGAGGGGATCGATGGAGGGGTTGGTCACCTGGGAGGCGTTGATCAGGATGCGGTCAAAGTAGCTGGGGTACTCCTTGGGACTGCCCATGGAGGAGAGCAGCACGCCGCCGGATTCGGCCTGGCGGTAGATCTCCGAGATAGTTTGGCCCTTCCAGCTTCCGCTCTCCCGGAAGGTGTGGTCCGTCTTCACGATCTTGAGGGCGCCGGCGGGGCAAAGGCACACGCAGCGGTGGCAGCACACGCATTTCGTGGAATCGGAGAGCATCACGCCCCCCGCCTCGTCCATGCGGTGGACCCCGTTCGCGCACTGCCGCTCACAGATCCGGCAGCGGGTGCAGCGGTCCTTGTCCCGGACCACCTCGTATTCGGGCTGCAGCATGTTAAGCATGATCTTTTTCCCCCTTCAGCCGCAGGATGACGGGCTCGCCGCCCGCCGGGGCATGGATGTTTTCCGCGTCCGGGCAGACGGCCCGGATGGCCGCCTCCTCGCTGGCCATGTACACCCGCTCGTTCTTCTCCGCCACCACCATGGAGCGGAGCTTCAGCCGGTCATTGAGCGCCATCATCCCGCCGTCAAAGCCCGCCAGGATGGAGAAGGGGCCGGTGATGTTAAGCCCGGAGAAGGCGGTGCGAAGATAGGTCAGGCGGGCCCGCTCCGCCGCGTCCCGGTCCTCGATGGCGGACCAGAAGGGCGCCGCGATGATCTCCGCGATCTCCGTAAGGGTCATCCCCAGCCTTCGGTGAAGGTAGTCGAAGATGCAGGTGATCACCTCGGTGTCCGTCTTGAGCGTGCAACGGTAGCCGTACATCTCGATGGTCCGCCGGTTGGCGTCGTAGGAGGAGATCTCGCCGTTATGGACGACGGAGTATTCCAAAAGGGCGAAGGGGTGGGAACCGCCCCACCAGCCCGGCGTGTTGGTGGGATAGCGGCCGTGGGCGGTCCAGCCGTAGCCCCGGTATTCCTCCAGCCGGTAGAATTCGGCCACGTCCTCGGGATAGCCCACCGCCTTGAAAACGCCCATGTTCCTGCCGCTGGAGAACACGTAGGCGCCGGAAATTTCGCTGTTCACCCGCATCACCGAGCGCATGGTGAATTCCCCTTCATCGAGCTGGCTCTCGGCGAGCTTCACGGCGAGGGGCCGGCAGAAGTAGCGCCAGATCAGCGGTTCGCCGGTGATGGACTTCACCTTGCGGGTGGGGATCTTGGACAGGTTCACGATGTCAAAGTGCCGTTCCAGGAACCTCTCGCAGGTCTCCCTGGCCGCGGGGGTGTCATAGAAGATGTGCAGGGCGTATTCGTCCGGATACTCGGGATAGATGCCGTACCCGGCGAATCCGCCGCCAAGGCCGTTGGACCGCTCGTGCATTACCGCGATGGACTCGGCGATCGTCCCGCCGGACAGCCTTTCCCCGTCCCGGGCGAAGATCCCCGAGATGGCGCAGCCCGACGGATTGCGAAACTCCCCTTCACGCAGCATACCGATTCCTCCCATCAAAAAAGGCGCCCATTCCCCGGCCCTTCTTTCCTCAAAAAAGGGGGGCCCGGGAATGAACGCCTTTGTTCATCACGGCTCCAAGTCTACTGCAAAAAGAAGGTGCTGTCAACCAAAAAAGAAGGAAAATTAGGATGATCCTGCAAAAAACTTTATTTTATGAAGATTTGGGCGAAAAAGCCCGTCCAATTTGACGATGCACAAATTTGTTTCCTGCAAAAAAATTTTCAAAAATCATTTGACAAGGGAAAAATCCGGCGCTATACTGGCCCCATCAACAGCAATGGCGCTGTGGGAAATGACCCACGGCGCCTTTTCTCATTTTAAGCTGGAAAGGATGAGCGAACATGACCCAAACCTGGATACCGGAAGGCTACAGGTCCAAACTGGACCTGTACGACACGCAGACCGCCATCGGCTTTTTGAAGCGCACCTTTGAGGATGCCCTCGCAGCGGCCCTCAATCTGAAGCGCGTCTCGGCGCCCCTTTTTGTGGACCCGGCGACCGGGCTCAACGACGACCTGAACGGGGTGGAGCGGCCGGTATCCTTCGATATCCCGGCCGCCGGCAGGGAGGCCCAGGTGGTGCACTCCCTGGCCAAGTGGAAGCGGATGGCCCTTTACCAGTACGGCTTTCAGCCGGGCGAGGGACTTTATACCGACATGAACGCCATCCGCAGGGACGAGGAGCTGGATAACCTCCACTCCGTCTACGTGGACCAGTGGGACTGGGAGAAGGTGATCACCCCCGAGACCCGCACCCGGGCCTATTTGAAGGAAACGGTGCAGGCCATCGTGGACGCCGTGTGCCACACGGCCGTCCAACTGGAGAAGCGCTATCCCGGGCTCACCGGCACCCTCTCCCGCAAGGTCAGCTTCGTGACCACCCAGGAGCTGGAGGACCGGTACCCGGACAAAACCCCGAAGGAGCGGGAGGACGCCTACCTCAAAGAACGGGGGACCGCCTTCATCATGGAGATCGGCGGCCGGCTGAAGTCGGGCGGGCGGCACGACGGCCGGGCGCCGGACTACGACGATTGGAAGCTGAACGGCGACATCGTCTTTTGGAGCGAGGTGCTGGGCCGGGCCTTCGAGGTGTCCTCCATGGGCATCCGGGTGGACCCGAAGTCCCTTGACGAACAGCTGACGGAGGCCGGCTGCGACGAGCGGCGGAAACTGCCCTTCCACCGCATGCTCCTTGAGGGCAGGCTGCCCCTCACCATGGGCGGCGGCATCGGCCAGTCCCGATTGTCCATGCTGCTGCTCGGCAAGGCCCACATCGGCGAGGTGCAGGCATCCATCTGGGACGACGAGACCCGAACGGCCTGCGAAAAGGCGGGCATCCATCTCTTATAGAATTGAAGGAGGCAACAGCGAATGAGCAATGTGACGGAGATCTTTGGAAGCTTGGTATTCAACGACGGGGTGATGCGCCAGCGCCTCCCGAAGGACACCTACAGGGCCCTCAAACGCACCATCGACGAGGGCCGGAGCCTGGACCGCTCGGTGGCGAACGTGGTGGCCAGCGCCATGAAGGACTGGGCCGTCGAGAAGGGCGCCACCCATTTCACCCACTGGTTCCAGCCCATGACCGGCATCACCGCGGAGAAGCATGACAGCTTCATCTCGCCCACGGCGGAGGGCGGCGTCATCATGGAGTTCTCCGGCAAGGAGCTCATCAAGGGCGAGCCGGACGCCAGCTCCTTCCCCTCCGGCGGGCTGCGGGCCACCTTTGAGGCCAGGGGCTACACCGCCTGGGACCCCACCTCCTACGCCTTCATCAAGGACGGCACCCTGTGCATTCCCACGGCCTTCTGCTCCTACAGCGGCGAGGCCCTGGACAAGAAAACGCCCCTCATGCGCTCCATGGAGGTGCTGAACAGGGAGGCCGTGCGGGTGCTCCGCCTTTTCGGCAACGGGGACGTGAAGCGGGTGGTCACCACCATGGGCCCGGAACAGGAGTACTTCCTGGTGGATAAGGCGCTTTGGAAAAGGCGGAAGGATCTCATCTACTGCGGGCGCACCCTCTTCGGCGCGAAGCCGCCCAAGGGCCAGGAGCTGGAGGACCACTACTTCGGCGCCATCCGGCCCCGGGTTTCCGCCTACATGAAGGAGCTGGACGAGGAGCTTTGGAAGCTGGGGATTCTGGCCAAGACCAAGCACAACGAGGTGGCCCCCGCCCAGCACGAGCTGGCGCCCATCTTCACCACCACCAACGTGGCCGCCGACCACAATCAGCTGACCATGGAGATCATGAAGAAGGTGGCGGACCGCCACGGCCTGGTGTGCCTGCTCCACGAGAAGCCCTTCGCCGGGGTGAACGGTTCGGGCAAGCACAACAACTGGTCCCTTCTGACCGACACCGGCACGAATCTGCTGGAACCCGGCGATTCCCCGGCGGAGAACGCCCAGTTCCTGCTCTTTTTGGTGGCGGTGATCAAGGCGGTGGATGAGTACCAGGATCTATTGCGGCTGTCGGTCGCCAGCGCCGGCAACGACCACCGGCTGGGAGCCAACGAGGCGCCGCCGGCCATTGTGTCCATGTTCCTCGGCGACGAGCTCACGGCGGTCCTCAAGGCCATCGAGACGGGCGCGCCCTACAACGGCAGCGGCGCCGCCGAGATGAAGGTGGGCGTGCACGTGCTGCCCCGCTTCCCGAAGGATACCACCGACCGGAACCGCACCTCGCCCTTCGCCTTCACCGGCAACCGGTTCGAGTTCCGCATGCCCGGGTCCACCCAGTCCATCTCCGGGCCCAATATCGTGCTCAACACCATCGTTGCTGAAGAGCTCTCTCTGTTCGCGGATGAACTGGAGGGCGCGGAGGATTTCGAGACGGCGCTCAACGAGCTCATCCGCCGCACCCTCCGGGAGCATAACCGCATCGTCTTCAACGGCGACAATTATTCGGACGCGTGGGTGGAGGAGGCGAAGCGCCGGGGCCTGCTCAATCTGAGGTCCGCCGCCGAGGCCCTGCCTTACTTCGTCAGCGACAAGAACATCGCTCTTTTCACGAAGCACAAGGTGTTCAGCGAAAAGGAGCTCCGCGCCCGGTGCGACATCATGCTGGAGAATTACAGCAAGGTCGTCCATATCGAGGGGCTCACCATGCTGGAGATGGCCCGGCGGGACATTCTGCCCGGCGTGCTGGAGTACGTGAAGGCGCTGGCGGACACCGCCGCGGCGAAGAAGGCCGTCCTTCCCGGGGACGCTGCCGGGGTGGAGAGCGCCCTCATGGAGCGGCTGTCCGCCCTCGCCGCCTGCCTTGCGCGCAGGGCCGACGCGCTGGAGAGCGCGCTCATGGCCGGAAAGGGCGCCGAGGATGCCGCCGGGGAGGCGCGGTACACCCGCAATCACGTGTTCACCGCCATGCAGGAGCTAAGAGCGGTGGCCGATGAGATGGAGACCCTGACCGCGGCGAAGTATTGGCCCTATCCCACTTACGGGGAGCTGTTGTTCTCCGTGTAACCGGGCGTACAAAGGCGTGCGCTTTCGGCCCCGAAAGGGACCGGAGGTGCACGCTTTTTTTTATTGAAAGGAGAGGTTAACTATGTATACATCGGCTGACACCATTTGGGTGCTGCTGGGAGCGGCGCTGGTATTCTTCATGCAGGCTGGTTTCGCAATGGTGGAGGCGGGCTTTACCCGGGCAAAGAACGCGGGAAACATCGTGATGAAAAACCTGATGGACTTTGCCTTAGGCACGCCTATCTTCTGGATTGTGGGTTTTGGGCTCATGTTTGGTGCGGGCGGCTCCATCTTTGGCTGGTTTGACCCTCTGGTTCAGGCGGATTATGCTTTTCTAGATCTGCCCGTACCCTTGCCTGTTTTTCTCATCTTCCAGACGGTGTTCTGCGCAACGGCGGCCACCATTGTTTCCGGCGCCATGGCGGAGCGCACCAAGTTCTCTGCCTATTGCGTCTATTCGATCGTTATCAGCGCTGTCATTTATCCCATTTCCGGGCATTGGATCTGGGGCGGTGGATGGCTGGCGGAACTGGGATTCCATGACTTTGCCGGGTCTACAGCGGTGCACATGGTGGGCGGTGTAGCGGCGCTGGTGGGTGCAAAAATCTTAGGACCCAGGATCGGTAAGTACGACAAGAAGGGCCGCCCCAAAGCTATCCTCGGCCACAGCTTGACCCTGGGAGCCCTGGGTGTATTTATCCTTTGGTTCTGCTGGTTTGGCTTCAACGGCACCTCCACACTGTCCGCAACCGGGGAGGATACACTTGTTACCATGGGCACTATTTTTGTGAACACCAACCTGGCGGCGGCGGTGGCCGCGGTAACCACGATGTGTGTCACTTGGATTCGCTACAAAAAACCGGACGTATCCATGACTTTGAATGGTGCGTTGGCGGGACTTGTGGCGATCACAGCCAGCTGCGACCTGGTCTCCCCGGCGGGCGCCGCCATCATCGGCATCGTCGCCGGCGCAGTCATCGTTTTTGGCGTGGAGTTTGTGGATAAGGTGCTAAAAATTGACGATCCTGTGGGCGCCATCGGTGTGCATGGCATTTGCGGCGCTCTGGGCACGCTGCTGACAGGGGTGCTGGCCACAGATGGCGGGCTTGTCTACGGAGGCGGATTTCGCTTTCTTGGGGTGCAGGCTCTCGGCGTCCTCGCGGTTATCATCTGGGTGGCGGCGGCCATGACGGTGGTCTTTCAGATCATCAAGCACACCATTGGCCTTCGGGTTTCCAAGGAGGAGGAGATCATGGGTCTAGATATGACGGAACACGGTCTTGCTACGAGCTATGCAGACTTTATGCCCATGACCGGCGTAGCGGTTGGAAGGGCTCGGTATGGTGACGGCCTGCCTATCCCGGGGGAGACGGTGCCGGTGGTGCATAAGGGAACGCTGCCAATGCAAGGGAACGAAATTGGGGCAACTGATGGAACGGGGATGTTTGACGGAGAAAGCCGGCCCCGGCTGACCAAGCTTGTGTTGGTGTTCAACCAGGCCAAGTTTGAGGCGCTGAAAAGCGCTATGAACAATATTGGCGTCACGGGCATGACCGTATCCCAGGTTTTGGGATGCGGTACCCAGAAAGGCCGCACCGAATACTATCGGGGCGTTGCCGTGGATATGAGCCTTTTGCCCAAGGTAAAGGTGGAAATTGTGGTGTCCAAGGTACCGGTTCAAGAAGTCATTGACACCGCCAAAAGGGTACTCTACACCGGGCATATCGGCGATGGTAAGATTTTTGTGTACGATCTTCAAAACGTGGTCAAGATTCGAACCGGCAGCGAAGGCTACGATGCTCTGCAAGATGAGGATTGATGAAGAGTTCAGAAGGGTTGTAGAAGGGTTCTTCATTTGAGGGGCGGCCCTTTTGTGCGGGCGGGGGAGCGGCGGCGGAAAAAGACGGGATTGGCCAAAGGGGAGCGGGGTGGTAGAATGGGGCGGGAGGGGAGAAGCATGGTGGAGATGTTGGAAGTCTATGATGAAGCGGGGCAGTCTCTGGGCGTGGTCAGCCGCGGCCGGGCCCATCGGGAGGGACTCTGGCACCGGGTGGTTCACGGCTGGCTGGTGGAGGACGGCCCGGAGGGAAGGCGGGTGTACTTCCAAAGGCGGGCGCTGACCAAAAAGGATTTTCCCGGGCTCTACGACATTGCTGCCGCCGGGCACATCGATCCCGGCGAGGACCGGGATGAAGCCATGATTCGGGAGACCGGGGAGGAGCTGGGCCTTATCCTGGCCCCGGAGGCGCTGGCGTATCTGGGTCAGGTGCGGGAAAGCTTTCCGCCGGCGGGCGGCTTCCGGGACCGGGAGATCTGCGAGGTGTACCGCATTTCCGCCGGCGCCCCGGCCTTTCGGCTGGGCGAGGAGGTGGACGATATGGTTTATGTTAACCTAATCGACTTTGAGCGGTGGCTGGTCCAGGGGGGCGCGCTTCCTGCCCGGGATCTGGAGGGCCGGCCCCGCACACTGAGCCGGGCCAATCTGCTGCCCCACAGCGAGGCCTATCAGCGCCTGCTTGTTCAAGCGCTGAAAGCATAAAAAAAGCGGCCCTTTGGGGCCGCTTTCAGGTCAGGTTCAATCCTTGGAAAGAAAGGAAACAAGATAGTCCCGCGCCTCCTCCGGGGCGGGAAAGGACAGTTCCCGGCCGCTCACGTAGCGGGCCGCCTCCTGCCATTCGCTGAGGCTGTATTCCGCTGGATCAATGGACAGCACCGCCTGGCAGAGACTTTTACCATATTCCGTTGTGTGCAGATCGGATAGATACATACAGCCCGCCGCAAGAGCCAGCCGCTCCAACAATCCTGCTTTACTCATAGCACAACGCTCCGTCCGATAATGTAGACTTTTTAGGACATCTTTCCCTAGGGCATATCTTGTTGGCGGATAACGGGGCATCCACCAAATCTTGGACAAGTTTCATTATACCTTTCGCGGCTATAAAAGTCTACATTATCTATCATATTTTTCTGCTCCATCGGATGAAGGTGTCGTGGGAGACGCCGAGGGTGCGGGCCGCGGAACGGGAGGAGATCCGGCCCGCTTCCCAGTCGGCTTTGAGGGCGGGAAAGGCCAGGGGCACGGCCTTCGGGGGCCTTCCAAAGCGCACGCCCTTCAGCCTTGCGGCGGCGATGCCCTCGGCCTGCCGGCGGCGGATGTTGCTGCGCTCCGTCTCGGCCACATAGCTTAAAATTTGAAGGACCAGATCGGCCACGAAGGTGCCGGTGAGGTCCTTTCCCTTTTGCCTTGTATCCAAAAGGGGCATGTCCAGCACCACAACATCGGCGCATCTCTCCTTGGTGATCACGCGCCACTGCTTGAGAATCTCCTCGTAGTTGCGGCCCAGCCGGTCAATGGAGGAGATCACAAGAAGATCCCCCGGTTTCAGCCGCCGCACCAAGCGCCGATAGGCGGGCCGATCGAAGTTCTTGCCGGACAGTTTATCCATATATAGATGTTCCTGCGGCACGCCAAAGGCCGTCAGGGAAATCACCTGCCGGTCCTCGTTCTGCTCCCGGGTGGACACCCGCACGTAGCCGTATGTTTCCATGGCCCGCCTCCTCATCCCAATCTATATTGCATTAAATAATATAATGAGGAATTTCCGCCCAAAAATCAATCGGCGGCGGACGGGCTAAGACAAAGAAAAAACGCGGAAACCCGCGCTTATTCGCTCTTAGGGCCTTATTCAGCCTTCTGGTAGAAATGAACCTCCCCTGGGCCCTCCCGGAATTCGGCAAGTTTCGGCACGATGGTGGTGAAGTGAGGGGAGGCGTTGTGGGCGTCGATGGCGGCCTGGTCCTTCCAGAACTCGATCATGGTGAGGGTGGAAGGATCGTTCAGGTCCTCGTAGAGATCATAGGTGAGACAGCCGGGCTCGGCCTGGCTTTTTTCGATGAGCTCCCGGGCGGCGGCGATGTAGGCGGCCTTGCACCCGGGCTTCACCACGGATTTGGCGACAATGATGATCAATGGAATCCCTCCTTGCGTTGTTGGCCGTTGGCCTTTCCTCCATTATACGGCGGGAGGGATGGGGCCCGCAAGGTTTAATTCGTGGGCGGGGAGTGGAGCGGGCGCGGAGGCGGGCAAATCCATCAGCGGGAGCGCGGACTCCGGCGGGCGGCCCGGAAGCGGGCGAAATCATAGGCCTCCTTCAGCCAGCCGGCCAGCTCCCCGTCCGCACCCTCCGGCCCCTCCAGGGTCACGTGATGGGTGAAGCGGCCGGGATAGGGCTGAACGGAGGGAGCCCGGGGACTGTCAAGGGGCGCGGGCAGCCCGAAGCTCACAAAGAGCCCTTTGCCCGACGGCGCCGGAGAGAGCCAGGCGAACTGCACCCCCGCGGCAAAAGCGAGCTGGGTCTTCGTCTCACGCTCCGTTACGCCGGGCAGCGCCAGAAGGGGCCGCACCGCCGCCATGATCTCCCGCTGCCTTTTGGTAAAGCCGGCCATTCCATCCTCCGTTCCGGGCCGAGAGGCCCCATTTGAATTTGGCTCCAGCATAGCATCTTTGGCGGGGCCTTTCAAGCGGAGAAAGAAAATAAAATTCCGGTTGACAGATGGGGGCGGTTCGTGTAAGATCATCTTAATTTCAGATTGCACGAGCCAAAAATGCGAGGATAGAGACCCATCAGGCGCACATGTCCGTAGAGAGCCGGCGGCGGGTGAAAGCCGGTGACATGGCCGAAATGGAATCGCTCTTGAGCAGCCGCGCTGAACCAAGTAGGAGCGGTCGGAGGCGCACCGTTAACGGCGCAGGGCTTGATGGAGCCCGTGAGAGTGGACCGAAAGGTCAATTTGGGTGGTACCGCGTGGAGCTTATTGGAGCGCCTCGTCCCAGGGAGGGACGGGGTGTTTTTATTTTACCAGAAGGAGGAGAAGAAGATGACGGAACAGCTTAGGGAAATTGCCGAGAGAATACGGGGCCTTCGGGAAATTATGGAGGTGTCCGAGGCGGAGATGGCCGAGTGCTGCGAGATGACCCTGGAGGAATATCAGGCCCAGGAACGGGGCGAAAAGGATTTTTCCTTCAGCTTTATCTACAACGTGGCCAACCGTTTGGGGGTGGACGTGGTGGATATCATCAGCGGGGATTCCCCCAAGCTTTCCGGCTGCTGCGTGGTCAGGAAGGGCGAGGGCCTGGAGGTCAACCGCCGCAAGGCCTACAACTACCGCCATCTGGCCTACACCTTCCGGGGCAAGATGTGCGAGCCCTTTTTGGTGACGGTGGAGCCCAAGGCGGACGAGGGCAGGCCGGAGCTCCATGAGCACGAGGGCCAGGAGCTCAACTACGTGGTGGAGGGCTCCATGGAGTTCCACTTCGGCGAGGAGGTGTACGTCCTCAGCGAAGGGGACAGCGTGTATTTCGACTCCGGCGTGCCCCACGCCATGAGGACGCTGAACGGCAAACCCACCAAGTTTTTGGCGGTCGTGATGAAAAAGCAGAGGAGGTGCTGAAAAATGCCGCTCTACGAGAAATTTCTGGGCCGCTCCCGGGACGATTTCGCCTCCCTGGAGGACCTGAACCGAAACTATAAGGTGCATATCCACGACGATTTCAACTACGGCTTCGACGTGATCGACGTACTGGCCGAGGAGAAGCCGGACGGCCTTGCGATGATGTGGGTGGGCGCGGACGGCGAGGAGCGCCGCTTCACCTTCAGGGATATGAGCCTTCTTTCCAACAAGGCCGCCAACTTCTTCGCCGCAAAGGGCGTGAAGAAGGGCGACATGGTCATGCTGGTCCTGAAGCGGGGCTATCAGTTCTGGTACACGCTGCTTGGACTGCACAAGCTGGGCGCGGTGGCCATCCCCGCCACCCATCTGCTGACGGCCAAAGATTATGTCTACCGCTGCAACGCCGCCAGCGTGAAGATGCTGGTGGTCACCGGGGACAACGATGTGACGGAGCATGTGGATGAGGCGCTGCCAAAGTGCGAGACGGTGGAGCTTCGGGCGGTGACCAAGGGCAAGGAGGTTCCCGGCTGGATCGACTACGACGCCGAGCTTGCGGGCATGTCCGACGTGTTCCCCCGTCCGGAGGGCGAGGGGAAGACCTGGGCGAAGGACATGATGCTCATGTTCTTCACCTCCGGCACCACCGGCTATCCCAAGATGGTGTGGCACGACTACACCTATCCCCTGGGCCATCTTCTCACCGGCTGCTTCTGGCACCGGGTGGAGGAGAACGGACTGCACTTCACCATCTCGGACACCGGCTGGGGCAAGGCCCTCTGGGGCAAGATCTACGGCCAGTGGCTGGGGGAGAGCGCCGTTTTCACCTACGACTTTGAAAAGTTTTCCGCGCCGGATATCCTCGGGAAGATGGAGAAGTATCGGGTGACCACCTTCTGCGCGCCGCCCACCATGTACCGGTACATGATCAAGGAGGATCTGGCGAAGTACGATTTGAGCGCCCTCCGGCACTGCACCACCGCCGGCGAGGCTTTGAACCCCGAGGTGTACAGCCAGTGGAAGAATAAGACGGGACTTAAGATCTTCGAGGGCTTCGGCCAGACGGAAACCACCCTTTGCTGCTGGACCGCCTTCCCCTGGATGCAGCCGCGCCTCGGCTCCATGGGCCTGCCGGCGCCGGGCTGGCGGCTCACGGTGGTGGATCCGGAGGGCAGGGAATGCCCGGCGGGCGTCACCGGCGAGATCTGCGTGAGGACGGACGAGGCCGGCGGCGGCAAGCCCTTCGGCCTGTTCAGCGGCTATTTCCGGGACGATGAGCTGACGAAGAAGTCCTGGCACGACGATCTTTATCACACCGGGGACACGGCCTACAAGGACGAGCTCGGCTTTTTGTGGTACGTGGGCCGCATCGACGATGTGATCAAAAGCTCCGGCTACCGTATCGGGCCCTTCGAGGTGGAGAGCGCCCTCATGGAGCACCCCTCTGTTCTGGAGTGCGCGGTGACCGGCGTGCCCGACCCGGTGCGGGGCTTCGTGGTGAAGGCCACGGTGGTCCTGGCCCAGGGCTACGGGGGCAGCGAGGCTTTGACCAAGGAGCTGCAAAATCACGTGAAGCACTCCACCGCGCCCTACAAGTATCCGCGGATCATCGAGTACGTGGAGGAACTCCCCAAAACCATCAGCGGCAAGATCCGCCGGGTGGAGATCCGGGAGAACGATCAAAAGAAACAGTGATGTAATACAAAAGCGGCCCCGCGGGGGCCGTTTTTTGTCCCCTTTGCGGGGGGAGAGGGGGAAGAATCAGCGGGCGGACCGCCGGGGCCGGGGCATGGCCCGACCCTGGAATCGGAATCCCGCGGGAACCGACGGCGCAAAAAAAGAGCGGCAGAAATGCCGCCCTTCTTTGCTGGGCCGATTACGGACCAGTAGGCCCGGTGGGACCAGTAGGCCCGGTGGGACCAGTGGGTCCGGTGGGACCTTCAGCTCCGGCAGCACCCGCAGCGCCGGCAGGACCGGTGGGCCCGGTGGGACCTTCGGCTCCGGCAGCGCCCGCAGCGCCGGCAGGACCGGTGGGTCCGGTGGGACCTTCGGCTCCGGCAGCACCCGCAGCGCCGGCAGGACCGGTGGGCCCGGTGGGACCTTCGGTGCCCGCAGCACCCGCAGCACCGGCAGGACCGGTGGGCCCGGTGGCGCCGTAGGGCAGTACGAAGTTGAGAACCACGTTATCCGGCGTGCCGCTGATGGTGACCGAGGGCGCGGAACCGCCCGTCACCGAACCGATGGTGAAAGTGGGGGTAGCACCGGTGGGCCCGGTGGGACCAGTGGGACCGGTAGCGCCGGTGGCGCCGGTAGCACCCGTTGCGCCGGCAGGCCCAATGGGACCGGTAGCGCCGGTAGCGCCGGTAGCACCCGCAGCGCCCGCAGGCCCAATGGGACCGGTAGCGCCGGTAGCGCCGGTGGCGCCCGCAGCGCCCGCAGGCCCAATGGGACCGGTGGGTCCGGTCGCGCCGGTAGCACCCGTAGCGCCCGCAGGCCCAATGGGACCGGTAGCGCCGGTAGCGCCGGTAGCACCGGTGGCGCCGGTCGCGCCCGCTACCGACACAAGGTCAAAGCCCGCGGAGGTGTCCGGATTTCCCGACGGGTTGTCGGTGTTCGCACGGTACAGGGAACCGTTATAGAACACCAAATCCCCTGTCCGGTAGGAGGCGCCGGGCACAAAGGTCGTGGCCGTGCTGAGGCCGGGGCCCATGGCGCCGGTAGGACCGGTGGGTCCGGTGGGACCCGCGGGTCCGATGGGACCCTGGGGGCCGGTCGCGCCGGTGGCGCCGGTAGCACCCGTAGCGCCGGTAGCGCCCGTGGCGCCGGCGGCTCCGGCAGCACCGATGGGGCCCTGAGGACCTACGGGACCCTGAGGACCGGTGGGACCCTGCGGGCCTTCAACGCCCTGCAGGCCCTGCACACCCTGAGAACCGGTAGCGCCGCGAAGACCCTGGGGGCCCTGAGGACCAGTGGGTCCGGTAGCGCCCGTGGCGCCGCGAAGACCCATGGGGCCCTGGGGCCCGGTGGGACCGGTGGGACCGATGCCCGAGGGAACTGGCGGCGGGCAAGGCGGCCAGGGCGGGCAGGGAGGAACCGGCGGACAGGGAACCGGCGGGCAGGGACAGGAGGGCATCACGTTGGCGCCGCAGCCGATGGGCGCGGACGGCGTGGTCACGCCGCAGCCCACCGAAGACGTCTCAATGGGCATGATGCCGCTGCCGCAGCCCAGCACCGGATAGGTGGCGAAATCGCCGTTTGTGTAGGCTTGCGTGCGGGCGTTGGGAGTAAAGCTGCCATTTTGAAGCCGTTGGCTTCGCATATTGGATTCGTTGTTGTATCTCATGGGTATTACTCCTCATCCTAATAATGTGGAATGCTATAGCATTCTATATTATTGTATGCGGCAGCGCCCGATGGGTTCAGCCGGGATGAGGATGGGAAGGGGCTCCGGAGCGTAAAACAGGGCATAAAAAAAGCACCGAATGATCGGTGCCTTTCTTACTTCGTCCCTTTGATGTCCCTGAGCGCTGCCAGATACCCCCGCATGCGGTCCTGCATTTCCGGCGTCAGATCCCGGTAGATCTGGATCATCTCCATCTCCTCGTCGGAATAGCGCTGCTGAACCAGGGTGTCGATGGGCAGAGCCACGTCGGTACGGTCGAGCAGATAGTCGGTGCTGGTTTCAAGATAGGCGGCAATTTTCCCTAGCGTCTCCACACTGGGCATGATTTTGCCTCGCTCGTACCCGCTGATGGTCTCCTGAGCCACCTCGGCTACCAAACTGAGCTGGAATTGGGTAACCCTTTTGCTTTTGCGCAATTTCCGCATATTTTCCATGGGGTAACCTCCCTTGTGTTGATCCGAGAACAGGAAACAATGAATATACTTTTATGAATGATTGCGTTATTAGACAAACTTGTATAAAACTCCTGCTTGTTTTTGTGATTATTCAAAATTTTTTCTAGGAACGAAGGGCGGCCAGGGCCTGGATCTCCTCCCGGCTGGGCAGACTGGGAATGGCGCCGGGCTTGGTGACGGTGAGCGCGCCCGCCGCGTTGGCGCAGTCCATGAATTTTTCCAGCTGATAGGGGGAAAGTCCCT
Source organism: Gehongia tenuis (assembly GCF_014384795.1). Taxonomy (NCBI): domain Bacteria; kingdom Bacillati; phylum Bacillota; class Clostridia; order Christensenellales; family Christensenellaceae; genus Gehongia; species Gehongia tenuis. The sequence goes on from NZ_JACRSR010000001.1 coordinate 303,056, forward strand.
CCACTTCCCGGCGGCTTTTGCCCGCAAGATAGTGGATGAGCGTGCCGAAGAAAGCGTCCCCCGCGCCGGTGGTGTCCACGGCGTCCGCCTTGAAGGCGGGAACCTGGCCTATCCGCTCCATCAGCCGGTAGTAGGCGCCCTGCTCCCCCTGGGAAACCACGATGAGGGCGGCACCGGACATCTCCTGGATGAGGGCGGTGCCCAGCTCCGGATCGTCGGTGCCGGTGAGAAAGATCATCTCCTCCAGGGAGACCTTGATGACGTCCGCCAGGCGCAGGGCCTTGGAGAGCACCTCCACCGCCTTCGCCTCGCTTTTCCAAAGGGCGGGCCGGTAGTTGGGATCGAAGGTGATGAGGGCGCCCGCCTGCCGGGCGATGCGCACGGCAAAGGTGGTGGCGGCCCGGGCGGGGTTGTGGGTGAGGGACACCCCGCCGAAATGGAACACCCGGGTATGGGTGATGATATCCCAGTCCAGCTCCTCCGGCGAGAGGGAGCTGTCCGCGCCGGGATTGCGGTAGAAGGTGAAGGAGCGCTCGCCTTCCGCCGTGAGATGGACGAAGGCCAGCGTGGTGGGCAGTTCGCCCCGGACCAGGCCGTGGCTGTCGATGCCCTCCCCCTGCAGCACCGCGTCAAGGTAATCCCCAAAGCTGTCCTGACCCACCTTGCCGATAAAGGCGGTGCTGCTGCCCAGCCGCGCAGCCATGGCGAGAACGTTTGCCGGTGCGCCGCCGGGGTTCTGGGCCATCAGGGGTACGCCGTCCCGCTCTCCCGCGGGAGTAAAATCGATGAGAATTTCGCCGAGAGCAGCCACGTCCGTCAACGGGATCACCTCCATGTTTTGCTATTTTTATTGTAGCTCTTTGAAGGAGGGATTGCAAGGGGCGCCGGCAGGGGGTACAATGAAAAAAGACGAACTTAGGAGGTGCGGCGATGAAAAAGCTTATCCTGGTGGGCGGCACCATGGGTGCGGGGAAAAGCACCGTCTGCGAGGCCCTTCTGCCCATGCTGGCGCCGGCGGCCTACCTGGACGGCGACTGGTGCTGGCGCATGGCGCCCTTCACCGTGACCGAGGAAAACAGGAGGATGGTGCTGGCCAACATCGGGCACCTGCTGCGCTCTTATTTACATAATTCAAGCTTTGCGGCGGTGCTGTTCTGCTGGGTCATGCAGGAGGAAGAGATTTGGAACGCGGTTCTTCGGGAGGTGGAGGGCTGCGAATTTGAGTTACATAAGGTTTGCCTGACCTTGAATGAGACCGCCCTTCGGGAGCGGATCTTGAAGGATGTGGCGGCGGGGAAGCGGGAGATCGAAGTGATGGAGCGTTCGGTGCAGCGGCTGCCCCTTTACGGAAGGGTATCGGCGGCGAAGCTCAATGTATCCTTCATGGACGGGGAGGAGGCGGCCCGAACCATCGCCCGGGAGGTGCAAAAACCGTTCGGAAAATTTTTTATTGAAAACGGGTTGACAAAAAAATAGGCCCCTGTTATCATGTAGAAAACTTGATCAGGCGAACACGACGACGGGGAGTAGTAGTCGGCGGAGCTTCTTCCAGAGAGCCGCGGGTGCTGGAAAGCGGCAGAAGCAAAACGGATGAACTGGCCCCCGAGTGGCCGGCTGAAACCGGGCGAATGGGCGAATGGGCGAATGGACGAGCGGGCGAGTGAGCAAGCGGCAGGGACCCACGGCGGGCGCAAAAAGCCGACACCCATCACCGGGAGTAGGAACGGACGGAGTTTCCACCGATATCGGGAAAGCGCGTTCATGGGACGCGGCAGAGTGGATGGGCTTTGGCCCGTCAAGAGAAGTGGTACCACGGAAGCAGTTTAACAGCTTTCGTCTTCATCAAATGAGGACGAGAGCTTTTTTATTTAGAAATTTCGCGTGAGCAGGAGGTAATCGAAGTGAAAGAACTCATTTCCATCACCATGGGAAAGATGCTGGAGAGGATGGCGGACCAGTACCGGGACGACAACATGATCAATTACACCATCCGGGACTACCGCCGCACCTGGGGTGAATTCGATGAGGAAGTGAACCGCATCGCCCGGGCCTTCATGGCCATGGGCATTGAAAAGGGCGACCATGTGGCCATCTGGGCCACCAACGTGCCCCAGTGGCTGCTCACCCTCTTCGCCACCGCCAAGATCGGCGGCGTCCTTGTCACCGTCAACACGGCCTACAAGGTGTTTGAGCTGGAGTACCTCCTGCGTCAGTCGGACACCAAGATGCTGGTGATGATCGACAGCTTCAAGGACTCAAGCTATGTGGACATCGTGAACGACCTGTGCCCCGACCTCAAGGACAGCGCGCCCGGCGGGTACAATAACCCCCGGCTGCCCTTCCTGAAATCGGTGGTGTACGTGGGCGAGGGCAAAGGGGAGACCCCGGCGGGCATGATCAACTGGAACGATCTCTACGATCTTGCGGAAAAGACCCCCGTGGAAGCCTTCCGCGCCCGCACCGATTCCCTCGATCCCCAGGACGTGGTCAACATGCAGTACACCTCCGGCACCACCGGCTTCCCCAAGGGCGTCATGCTCACCCACTACAACGTGGTCAACAACGGCATGTGCATCGGCGAGTGCATGAAGTTCACCCATGACGACAAGCTGTGCATCACCGTGCCCTTTTTCCACTGCTTCGGGCTGGTGCTGGCCACCATGGCCTGCCTCACCCACGGCACCGCCATGGTGCCCATCGACTACTTCCGGCCCACCTGGGTGATGGACGCTCTGGAGAGCGAAAAGTGCACCGCCGTTCACGGCGTGCCCACCATGTTCATCGCCATGCTGGAGCACCCGGACTTCAAGAAGCACGATTTCTCCCACATGCGCACCGGCATCATGGCCGGCTCCCCCTGCCCGGTGAAGGTCATGCGCCAGGTGGTGGACGAGATGCACATGACGGAGATCACCATCGCTTACGGCCAGACCGAAAGCTCGCCCGTGTCCACCCAGACCACCACCGACGACTCCATCGAGGCCCGGGTGAACACCGTGGGCCGGGTGCTGCCCCACGTGGAGGCGAAGATCGTCGATCCCGAGACCGGCAGGACCCTGGGGCCGGGACAGCCCGGCGAGTTCTGTTCCCGGGGCTACAACACCATGCGCGGCTACTACAAGCTGGAGGAGGCCACCGCCCAGGCCATCGACAAGGACGGCTGGCTCCACACCGGCGACATCGCCGTGGTGGACGAGAACGGCTACTACAAGATTACGGGCAGGATCAAGGACATGATCATCCGGGGCGGCGAGAACATCTACCCCAAGGAGATCGAGGAATTCTATTACACCCAGGACGGCGTCAAGGACGTGCAGGTCATCGGCGTGCCCGACAAGCAGTACGGCGAGGAGATCATGGCCTGCATCATCAAAAAGGAAGGCTGCACCCATACCGAGGAGGAGTACCGGGAGATGGCCCGCCAGCACCTGGCCAAGCACAAGGTGCCAAAATACATCTGGTTCATGGATACCTTCCCCATGAACAACGCCGGCAAGATCCAGAAGTTCAAGATGCGGGAAAATGCCGTGGAATATTTGGGCCTTGAGAAGGATGCGGCCATCGAGACGGCGTAATTATAAAGGAAGGGGGAGATTAGGATGAAAACTGCATTTTCCACCATCGGCTGCCCGGGCTGGACCTGGAACGAGATCTTTGCCACCGCCAAGGATATGGGCCTTGACGGCATCGAGATCCGGGGCATCGGGCCGGAAATCTACGCACCGAAGGCAGAGCCCTTCTCCGAGAAGAACCGGGCCGCCACCCTGGAGCGCCTCCAAAAGGCGAACGTGGCCATCAGCATGGTGACCTCCGGCGCGTGCCTCGGGCGGAGCAAGGATATGGAGGCCTCCATGGCGGAGGCGAAAAACTACGTGGATTTCGCGGGAGAGATCGGCGCGCCCTATGTCCGGGTGATGATCTCCGATACGCCGGAGGGTTATCCCGACGAGGACGTGGAGGGGGCGGCGGAGCGCTACCAGGCGCTGTGCGCTTACGCAAAGGGCACCGGCGTGGACGTGCTCATCGAGACCAACGGCAAGCTGGCCGATTCGAGGGTGATGCGGCGCTTCCTGGACAGCGTGGACGCGGCGAACAAGGGCGTCCTTTGGGATATCCATCATCCCTACCGCTTCTATGGGGAAAAGCCCGGGTATACCTACGAGAACATCGGCGAATACGTGCGCTACATTCACGTGAAGGATTCGGTGGGCACGTCAAAGAAGGTGGAGTACCGCATGATGGGCTACGGCGACGTGCCCATCTTCGACACGCTGAAGATCCTCAGCGAGAACGGCTATGCGGGCTATGTGAGCCTCGAATGGGTCAAGCGCTGGAACCCGGACCTGCAGGAGCCCGGCGTGGTGTTCTACCATTACGCCAACTACATCCGCTTCCTGATGAATCAGCTGTAGCCGGCGCCGGGCGGGCACGGATCGTGCCCGTTCCCGTACGAAGGGGGAATTTTTGTGGCCTCGGGAAGAATGCTGGCGGACGGGCGCCGGCTCTACGACATGGCGGACCCCGTGTTTCAGGCGGAATGCACCCGGGCGAAGGTGCTGATGCAGGCGCTGAACGGGGCGCCGGCCGGCGACTATGCCGGACAGGGGCGGCTGCTTCGGGAGCTTGTGGGCTCCATCGGCGAGAACGTGATGGTGGGCCAGGGCTTCTTGTGCAACCTGGGCTACAACATCCATCTGGGGGACCGCTTCTACGCCAACGCCAACGTGACCCTGCTGGACCTCGGGGAGATCCGGTTCGGCAAGAACTGCATGGTGGGCCCGAATGCGGCGCTCTACGCGGTGGAGCATGAGCTCCTGCCCGCGGGCCGCAACGACAGCGCCTACGGCGTTCCCATCACCGTGGAGGACGACGTTTGGATCGGCGGCTCCGCGGTGGTGCTGGGCGGGGTCAGGATCGGCCGGGGCGCGGTGATCGCCGCGGGGGCCGTGGTCACGAAGGACGTCCCGGCCATGACGGTGGCCGCGGGGAACCCGGCCCGGGTGGTCCGCCGGCTCACGGAAAGGGCGTAGTTGACCCCCGCGCCGGTTTTTGATACAATCAGAAAAGAAGCGGTCATGAAGGCCGCACGCGCTCTCAAATGAAACGATGATGAATGGAGCCAGGAAGGCTGAGCCCGGATGAACCGGGCAGGCTTTCCTGGTTTTTGCATTCTTGGGGAGGAATAGGTATGTCTAAGTTTTGGAAACGCATATGGGCATTTGCCCTAGCAGGGGTAGTATTGTTAGCGCTTACGGGATGCGGGGAAAAGCCCGCGTCCGGCACGGACGGAGGACGGCAGGGACGCTCGGAGGATGAGCTCACCATCGCCTCGGGCAAGGAACCGGAGGAGGGCTTCTCGCCCATCACCGGCTGGGGCAGCTACCAGCATCCCCTGTTCTTCAGCACCCTTCTTTGGCGGGACGGGGAGATGAACATCGTGAAGGATCTCGCCACCGACTACACCGTCTCGGACGACGGGCTCACCTACCGTTTCACCCTGCGGGAGGACGCGGTCTTTTCCGACGGGGAGCCCCTCAAGGCCTCCGATGTGGCCTTCACCTATCAAAAGGCCGCCGAGGGAACCAGCGTGGACCTGACCAACCTTGAAAGCGCCGCCGCCGAGGGGAATGAGGTCGTTTTGACCCTGAAAGCGCCCCAGTCCACCTTCATCGACACGGTGTGCCGCCTGGGCATCGTGCCCGAGCACGGCTACGGGGAGGATTTCGCGGACCATCCCGTGGGTTCCGGACCCTACAAGCTGGTCCAGTGGGACAAGGGCCAGCAGGTGATCGTGGAATTGAACGACTTATATTATGGAAAGAAACCCTTCTTCAAGAAGCTCACCTTCGTTTTTCTGAGCGAGGAGACCACCTTCGCCGCGGCCAAGGCCGGGGAGCTGGATGTGGCGGCGGTGACCAACGCCATGGGCGGGGAGACCGTGGCCGGCATGGAGATGCTGGACCTTGCCACCATCGACAACCGGGGCATCGTCTTCCCGGTGAATCCGCCCTCGGCGGACGGCACCCAGGGCAACGCGGTCACCTCGGACAGGGCGGTGCGCCGGGCGGTGAATCTGGCGGTGGACCGGGAGGCGCTGATCGACGGCGTGCTCTACGGCTTCGGCAAGCCCGCCTACACCGAGTGCGACGGCATGCCCTGGTGGAACAAGGATACGATGATTGAGGACGGCGATCTCGAGGGGGCGGGCAAGCTTCTCGAGGAGGCGGGCTGGACGATGGGCGAGGACGGCATCCGGGTGAAGGACGGCCTTCGCTGCGCCTTCACGCTGATCTACCCCTCCGGCGATCAGGTGCGGGAATCGCTGTCCCTCGCCATGGTGGACATGCTGCTGCCGGCGGGCATTGAGGTCACCGTGGAGGGCGTGAGCTGGGATGAGCTCGGCACCCGCATGCTGAAGGATCCCTCCATGCAGGGCTGGGGCTCCCATTCGGCCATGGAGTGCTACAACCTCTACCACACCACGGCCGACGCCTCGAACTGGTACAACGTGGGCTACTACTCGAACGCCGCCGTGGACCGTTATCTGGAGGACGCCCTTTACGCCACCGATACCGGCGCCGCCGATGAGCTGATTCAAAAGGCCCAGTGGGACGGCGAGGAGGGCTACAGCCTTCTCGGGGACGCCGCCTGGGCCTGGCTGGTCAACATCGATCACGTGTATTTCGTCAGCGAGGGCCTGGACACCGGCGTGCAGAAGCTCCATCCCCACGGCCACGGCTGGCCCATCACCGACAACATCACCGAGTGGAAGTGGAAGTGATCCGTCGAACCGATAGGGAGGGAAATGGATGAGGGTGTTCAAATTTGCGCTGCTGAAGAGCCTTCGCATGCTGGCGCTGATGCTGGCCGTCGCCGTGGTCAGCTTCGTTTTGGTGCAGTTCGCGCCCATCGACCCGGTGCAGGCCTATGTGGGCGGCAACGCCGCCGTAAGCGCCGAACAGCGGGAGCGCATCGCCGAATACTGGGGCCTCAATGATCCGCCGGCGGAGCGGTTCGTGAAGTGGGGCTCCGCGCTGCTCCGCGGGGATCTGGGCGAGTCGAAGATCTACAAGCGGCCGGTGGCGGACGTGATCGGGGAGCGCTTCGCCGCCTCCATCGCGCTCATGGCGGTGGCGTGGGTGTTCTCCGGCGTGTTCGGGTTCCTTCTCGGCATGGTGAGCGCCGCCCATCGGGGCAGGTTCCTGGACCGGGCCGTCAAATGGCTGTGCCTCACCCTCAGCTCCACGCCGGTGTTCTGGTTCGGCCTTCTCATGCTCATGGTCTTTTCCGTGTGGCTGGGCTGGACGCCCATCGGCCTTTCCGTACCCATCGGCGAGGCGGGGGCGGCGTCCTTCGGGGCGCGGCTGGCCCACATGGTCCTGCCCGCCCTCACCCTCTCCATCACCAGCCTCGGGCCCATCGCCCTCCACACCCGGGCGAAGCTTCTGGACGTGATGGACAGCGACTTCATGCTCTACGCCAGGGCCAGGGGCGAGCGGGGCTTCGGGCTGTACCTCCGCCATGGGGCGAGAAACATCGTGCTGCCCGCCATCACCCTGCAGTTCGCCTCCTTCGGCGAGCTCTTCGGCGGGAGCGTCCTCGCCGAGCAGGTCTTTTCCTATCCCGGTCTCGGCCAGGCCGCCACCCAGGCCGGCCTTCGGGGGGACCTGCCCCTTTTGATGGGTGTGGTCCTTTGCATGGCCCTGTTCGTTTTTCTGGGCAACCTCACCGCCAACATCCTCTACGGCGTGATCGATCCCCGCATCCGAAAGGGGGCGGAGGCATGAGCGAACGGAAGAAGGCCCTCATCACTCTGGCGGCGGCGGGCGGCGTGATCCTCCTCATCCTGGCGCTGGGACTCACCCTCCCCGGCGGCACCGCCACCAACTTTGCGGAAAAGAGCCTTTCCCCCTCCCTGGCCCATCCCTTCGGCACCGATTGGCTGGGCCGGGATATGCTGGCAAGGACGCTGAAGGGGCTGGTCTTTTCCATCGCCGTGGGGCTCATCGCCGCGTCGGTGAGCACGGTGATCGCCGTGGTGCTGGGCATTTTCGCCGCCACCTTCGGGAAATGGGCGGACGCTCTCATCAACTTCATGGTGGACCTGTGCCAGGGCATTCCCCACATCCTGCTCATGATCCTCATCGCCTTCGTGCTGGGCGGGGGCGTAAGGGCCATCATCGTGTCCATGGCGCTCACCCACTGGCCCAGCATGACCCGGCTCATCCGCTCGGAGGTGATGCAGCTGAGGTCCATGCCCTACGTTCAGGTGTCCCGCCGTCTGGGCCGGGGCCGCATGCACATCGCGGCAAGGCACATCCTGCCCCATCTGTGGCCCCAGATCATCGTGGGGTTCATCCTGCTCTTTCCCCACGCCATTCTTCACGAGGCGTCCCTCACCTTCCTCGGGTTCGGGCTGTCCGTGCAGCAGCCCGCCGTGGGCATCATTCTGTCCGAGGCCATGAAGTACCTTGCCACCGGCCAGTGGTGGCTGGCCTTCTTTCCGGGGCTCATGCTGCTCATCGTGGTCCGGCTTTTTGACCGGCTGGGGGACAGCGCAAGGATGATGGTGGACCCGACGAAGGTCCACCGGTAAGGAGGCCGCTATGCTGCTTGAGGTTAAAAATTATTCCCTGGGCTTCGTCCAGTATACCGCCGGACTCAAACGGCGGAACTTCACCGTGCTGCGGGAGATGAACCTCGCCGTAGCGCCGGGGGAGATCGTGGCGGTGTTCGGTGCCAGCGGGTCGGGCAAAAGCCTGCTCGCCCACGGGATTTTCGGCATCCTGCCGGAGAACGCCTGGGCCGCGGGGGAGATCCGGCTGGGAGGAGAGCTCCTTCTCGGGGACCGCCTTGAAAGGGCCCGGGGCCGGGAGATGGCCCTCATTCCCCAGTCGGTGGATTTTCTGGACCCGCTGATGAAGGTGGGCCGGCAGGTGGCGGACGCGGCGCGGGGCGCCGGCCGGGGGGAGCGGAAGAAGCGGGCGGAGGCGGTGCTGGCCCGGTACGGCCTTTCCCCGGCGGTCATGGGGATGTATCCCTTTGAGCTGTCCGGCGGCATGGCCCGGCGGGTGCTGGCGGCTTCGGCCTTCCTTTCCGGCGCGAAGCTCATCGTGGCGGACGAACCCACCACCGGGCTGCACGAGGCGGCGGTCCGGGAGGAAATGCGCCACCTCGCCGAGCTGGCGGAGGACGGCGCGGGCGTTATCATGATCACCCACGACATGAACGCCGCGCTCCGCTCGGCCCACCGGGTGGCGGTGCTCTATGCCGGAACCATCGTGGAGGTGGCGCGGCGGGAGGCCTTTGCCGGGACGGGGGAGGCGCTCATGCATCCCTACACCCGGGCCCTTTGGCGGGCGCTGCCCATGAACGCCTTCGAGGGGCTCCCCGGCACCCAGCCCTCCCACCTTTCGCCCGAGGCGGGCTGCCCCTTCGCGCCGCGCTGTTCCCTTCGGGACGGGCGCTGCGGCGAGGTCCCGCCGGTGACGGTCTGGGAGGGCGGAGAGTTCCGATGCTGGGCGGCCGGCTGACCCGGGCTTGCGGCAGGGGGCGACAGGAGCCCGGACGCGGAGAGAGCCGAGAGGGAGAAGATTGGCGCGGCGAAGGGGAGCCGGCGGGGCCTGGGCGGGAGGCCCGATGATGGGGAGCTGGCGGGACCCGGGACGGAAGGGCCGATGATGGGAGCTGGCGGGACCTGGGGCTGGCGGGCCAATGACGGGCAAAGAAAGCCGACAGGTGCAAAGAAAGCCGACAGGCGAGAGGCGGAGGCGTGACGATGAGAATTGAAGCGGTGAAGGCGGGACAGCGATACGGGGACCGCTGGGTGTTCCGGGGGCTGGGCCTCGCGGTGGGTCCCGGCGAGGTGGTGGCCCTTACCGGCCCCTCGGGGTGCGGCAAGAGCACCCTCTGCCGGCTCATGGCGGGCTATGAAAAGCCGGCGGAGGGCAGGATCCTCTGGGACGGCAGGCCGCCCGCGCCGGGCTTTGCGCCGGTGCAGATGATCTTTCAGCATCCCGAGACCTCGGTGAACCCCCGGTGGCGCATGAAGCGGGTGCTGGAGGAGGCCTGGGACGTGGACGAAAGAACCCTGGAGGCGCTCGGCATCGAGGCCGCCTGGATGGACCGCTTCCCCGGCGAGCTGTCCGGAGGCGAATTGCAGCGCTTCTGCATCGCCAGAGCCCTCCATCCGGGGACCCGCATCCTCATCGCCGACGAGATGAGCGCCATGCTGGACGCCGTCACCCAGGCCCAGCTTTGGGCCTTCATGCTGGAGGAGGCGAAGCGCCGGGAGCTGGGCATCCTCGCCGTCACCCACGACGCCGCCCTGGCCCGGCGGGTCATGACCCGTCAGGTGCCCTTCCCGGAGCCATAAAAAAAGAAGCCGGTCAGGCTTCCTTTTGGTTTTTGGCGATCTGGACCAGATACTGGCGCAGGCTCTCGTTGGTATAGAGGTGATCGTGGGCGTATTCGTAGATCTCGTGGAGCAGGGAGAGAATCTGGATCACCGCGTGGAACTCCAGAAGGCCGATCCAAACCGTGCCCCAGATGCTTGCCGCCATGAAGATGCCGGAGGGCAGGATGAACAGCACGATGAACCCGATGACCACGCTGAGAATCACAAACAGGTGGTGAAGCCGCTCCATCACCTTGAGGGCGGGCAGGGGTCCCTTCTTCTTGATCTTGAGGGAGCAGCTGTCCTCGCCCAGAGCGGCGGAGAGGTCCCGGATGAGCCGGCGGCGCTCCTGCAGCTCCTCGAAGGCCATATCCCGCCAGCGGAACATGAGCCGCACCAGCTCGCCCGCCCCATAAAGGAGCAGTCCAAGGCCGATGCCTACCACCCACAGATCGAAGGCCAGCACCCAGATATCAAAGGATTTGAGGGAGTCGAGAAGGTCCTCGGGGACATGGAGCAGGACATCGGGCATGATGAGCACCACGAGGCCCAACGCCCCGAACAGGCAAATCATGATGACTGCGGAGATCTTGCAGGTCTTCGCCAGATTCATGGTTCGTCCTCCAGACATTTTCTTTATCCTACCACAGGAGGGAGCCCCTTTCAAGACTTGCATCCAGCATCTTCCTATGGTATATTCAAAGAAGCTGAATTTTTAAAGGGGGAATTTCCTTGTCATCCGACCCTATAGGGGGGCAACTTCTGCTCCAGGTCGTACTCATTTTACTCAACGCATTTTTTGCAGCCACGGAGATCGCCGTCATATCCCTCAATGAAAACAGGCTCCGCCGCCAGGCGGAGGAGGGCGACCGGAAGGCCGCAAGCCTTGTGAAGATCGTGGAGATGCCCACGGCCTTTCTTTCCACCATTCAAATCGGCATCACTTTGGCGGGCTTTCTGGGATCCGCTTTCGCCGCGGACAACTTCGCGGGCAGGATCACCGCCTGGCTGGTGGACGGCGTCGGGGTCACGGCTCTCAGCCGAAACGCCATCAACACCATCTCCGTTATTCTGATCACCCTCATTCTGTCCTACTTCACGCTGATCTTGGGAGAACTTGTGCCCAAGCGTATCGCCATGCAGAAAACCGAGGCGGTGGCCCGCATGAGCGCCGGTGTGATCACCGTGCTGTCCAAGGTGATGAAACCCATCATCTGGCTGCTCACCGTGTCCACCAACGGCGTGCTGCGCCTTTGCCGCATCGATCCCCACAAAAGCGAGGAGGAGGTCTCCGAGGACGAGATCATGATGATGGTGGACGCCGGCGAGGAGAAGGGCGTGATCGAGGCCGAAGAGAAGGAAATGATCGAAAACGTGTTCGAATTCAACAACCTCACCGCTGAGGACGTGATGGTGCACCGCACCGACATGGAGATGGTGTGGCTGGAGGATTCCCACGAGGATATTTTAAGGCTCATCCGGGATACGGGCCTGTCCCGCTTCCCCGTCGTCGGCGAGGACGCCGATGATGTGAAGGGCATTTTGAGCACCCGGGAGTACCTTTTAAACGCCCAGGAGGACAGCCCGAAGTCCCTCCTCACGTTGGTGCGGCCCGCCTATTTCGTGCCCGAGACCATCCCCACAAACGTACTGTTCCGCAGCATGCAGCAGATGAAGAACCATATGGCCGTGGTGGTGGACGAATACGGCGGCACCAGCGGCCTTGTGACCATGGAGGATCTACTTGAGACCATCGTGGGCGACATCTACGACGAGTTCGATCCCGCCGAGGAGGGCGAGATCGTGAAGATTGGCCCGGACACCTGGAAGATCTCCGGCAGCGCCGACCTCAAATCCATCGCCGAGGAGCTGGGGGTGGAGCTGCCCCTTGATGAATCGGACACCCTGGCCGGACTCATCATGAGCGCCCTCGACGCGGTGCCGCAGGACGGCACCCAGCCGGAAATGAACATCTATGGCCTTTCCATCAAGGTGGGCGAGGTCAAAAGCCGAAGAATCGAGTGGGCCAAGGTGGTGAAGCTGCCGCCGGCGGAGGAGGCATAGGGAACCATGCGGGTCAGAGCTTTTCAGCGGGAGGACCTGGCGGCCGCCATCTCGATCTGGAACACCGTGGTGGAGGACGGCCTGGCCTTTCCCCAGACGGAGCCTCTGGATGAGGCGGGGGGCCTTACCTTCTTTTTGGAGCAGTCCCATACGGGCATCGCGGACGGCGGCAGCGGTCCGGCGGGCCTTTACATCCTTCATCCCAACAATGTGGGACGCTGCGGCCATATCGCCAACGCCAGCTACGCTGTGGCCAGGGACCAGAGGGGCCGGGGCATCGGCGAACTGCTGGTGCGGGATTCCCTTTGGCGGGCGAAGGCGCTGGGCTTTCGCATCATGCAGTTCAATGCGGTGGTCGCGTCCAACGGCCGCGCCCTGCGCCTCTATGAGAAGCTGGGCTTCGTGCGCCTTGGCGTCATTCCCGGCGGCTTCCTCATGAAGGACGGCACCTACCAGGATATTGTGCCCCACTACAAAGTGCTGTGAATGAAAGAAAAGGACCGGCCTAAGGGCCGGTCCTGATTTGTTTTATTGGGGCGGGGGACCCTGACGCCGGAGCTGTTGCCCGGCGGACTGCACCAGCACGCCAAATCCATAGAGGAGCAGCGCGAACACCGAGGAGATCATGATGGACTGGCGAACATGGCGGCCTTTCCCGATGCCGTCAGGGAGGAATAGCTGCCGCCGCAAAACGGGGTCGGAGCACGTTCATCTTGGCCGTTGGAGGCTGACTGTGCCACTGCGCATAGTGCAGCATGGGATTGAAAAATGCATATGTGCGTGATAAAATAAATATGTCTTTATCATTGACAAATTTATATTTTTGGAGGTGCCTATGAAACGAGAATTGGGGATTGCAAGATGTGGTCTTGCCTGTTGTGTGTGTTCAGAAAATGTAAATTGCCATGGCTGTGATTCAAATGAATGTCCTGATAATGACACGTGCGAGAATAAAAAATGTTCTCTTCAAAAGGAAGTTTCTCATTGCTATATGTGCGAGGAGGATTGTAAAAAGGGATTATTAAGCCAAATCAAACCATATACTTTTACGATGTTTATTAAAAAATATGGGGAAGATAAATTGTTGGATTGCCTGGAGGAAAATGAGAAAAACGGAATTTTGTATCATCGGGAAGGTCTGATCGGAGACTATGACGACTTTGATGATGCAGAACAGCTGATGCATTTCATTTTGACGGGAAAGCGATAAACTGGAATTTAAGGGTAATGGAACGGAAGAAAAAGGCTGCTCGTTTAGAGCAGCCTTTTCTTGTAAGGCAAAATAATTCACCGTATAGGCTGTTTATCATTTTTTGGGCGGCCGGGCGGCGGGCAATGGGCCGGCAGAGGCCGGCGGGCGCGACGCCCCGCCCGGGCCCTATTCCTTCGTCAGCTGGTCCGCCAGGTACAGGCCGTTGGCGGCGGCCTGGGAGAGGGAGCGGGTGAAGCCCGCGCCGTCGCCGATGGCGTAGATGTTCTTCGTGCCGGCGATCCGGAAATCCTCGCTCTCTGGGCGGGCGGAGTAGTATTTGCACTCCACGCCGTAGAGCAGGGTGTCGTAATTGGCCGTGCCCGGCGCGATGGCGTCGAGGGCGTGGAGGGTCTCCACGATGTTGTCCAGCTGGCGCTTGGGCAGGCAAAGGGACAGATCCCCCGCCACCGCGTGGAGGGTGGGCCGGGTGGTGGACTGGGCGAGCCGCTTCTCGTCGGTGCGGCGGCCGCACTCGAGGTCCCCCAGGCGCTGCACCAGCACCGAACCGCCGGAGATCAGGTTGGCCAGGCTGGCCACGTGGCGGGCGTACTCGATGGGCTCCCGGAAGGGCTCGGTGAAACGGATGGTGGACAGGAGGGCGAAGTTGGAGTTCTCCGTCTTTTTGGCCTCGTCCCGGTAGGCGTGGCCGTTCACGGTGAGTACCCCCCGGGTGTTCTCGGTGACCACCGCGCCCCGCTCGTTGAAGCAGAACATGCGGGTGGTGTCGCCGTAGCCGGTGGAGCGGTACCAGATCTTGGGCTCGTAGATCTTCTTCGAGAAGTGCTGCCAGATCATGGCGGGCAGCTCCACCCGAACGCCCACGTCCACCTGGTTGTTACTAAGGGGAATCTTGTGGGCGGTGCACCACTTGGAGAAGAAGCTGGAGCCCGCCCGGCCCACGGCAAAGACGATCCTATCGGCGGTGAGGGTTTTCTCTCCCTCCGCCGTCCGCACCGTCACCCGGGAGCGGTCCGGGTCCACGTCGGTGGCCTCCGCGCCGGTTTCAATCTCCGCCCGTTCGGAAAGCGCCTCGATCAGCCGGCGCATGGTGTTGAAGTTGTCGTCCGTCCCCAGATGCTTCAGCTGGGCCTGGGACATGTGCAGATCGTGCTGCAGGCACAGCCGCTTCAGCTCGTCGTCGGGCATGAAGCGCTCGGTGGTCGCCCCGAAGGAGACCAGAATCCTATCCGACTGCTCGATGTAGTCCATGACCACCTTCGGCGGCAGGAAATCGGTGAGCCAGCCGCCGTACTCGGTGGAGATCACGTACTTGCCGTCGGAGAAGGCGCCGGCGCCGGCCATGCCCTCCATGATGGCGCAGGAGGCGCATTTGATGCACTTGTCCGCCTGGCCGGTGATGATGGGGCAGCGGCGCTCGGTGATGGGCCGGCCCTTTTCCAGGACCAGCACCGAGAGGCCGGGCGCGTTTTCGGTCAGCCGCCAGGCGGTCATGATGCCGCCGATGCCGCCGCCGATGATGATCACGTCGTAATGATTTTTCATGGATGATTCCTCCCACAAAAAAAGGGGGTTGACCCCCTTTTTAGAATTTTGGATTTTGCCGCTGGGCGCCATGGCCGGCCCGCGCTGGCTGGGACGCCCGGCCCTACTTCAGCCGGTAGCTGACGAAGGCGAAGCGCCGGCTGTCCGGCGCCCAGGAGTTGACGTTCAGCGAGCCCTGGCCGCCGAAGAATTTCGCCAGGGTGCGGGGCGCGCCGCCGGAGGCGGGCATGTGCCGGATCTCCACGTTTTTGTCCGGGGGATGGGCGCCGGGGTCCACGTCGCCCTTTTTGTAGCAGATGTACACCACGTCCCTGCCGTCCGGGGAGACGTGGGGGAACCAGCTGTTCCAGCCCTCGTCGCGGGTCATCTGGGTCTGCTCCGAGCCGTCGGGATTCATCCGCCACACCTGCATGAGCCCGGTTCTGACCGAGTTGAACCAGATGTGCCCGCCGTCCGGCGAATACTCCGGTCCGTCGTTGAGGCCGGGCGCGTCGGTGAGCTGGGTTTCCACGCCGCCCTCCGCCGGAAGCACGTACACGTCGAAGATGCCGTCCCGGTTGCCGCAGTAGGCCAGGGTTTTGCCGTCCGGGCTCCAGCCGTGGAGGTAGCTCGGGCCCACCGGGGTGATGAGCCGGGGCGTGCCGCCGGTGATGGGCAGGATGTACACCCGGGATTTTTGGTCCTCCGCCGTCCAGGCGCTGATCCCGAGGAGCTTGCCGTCGGGGGAGAGCACGTGGTCGTTGTTGCAGGAGGCCACATAGCCGGTATCGATGAGCCGGCTCTCCCGGCTGTCCAGATCAAAGCGGTAGATGCGGCCCAGGGAGTTGTAGACGAGGCTTTGGCCGTCCGGCGTCCAGTTCGGCGCCTCGATGACGCGGTCGAACTCGGCCACCACCTCCCGCTGATTCGTATTCATATCGTACACTTCCAGCATGCTGTACACATCGGCCCGCTGGGGAGGCGTCCATTTTTTCATCCCGGGTCCCTCCTTTTTCATGGAAAACGTTTCGATTCCCGAACTATTGTATCACATCGGCACCCCGCCTTCAATATTTTGTTGTGTGTCCCGGCGGAATCGGATATAATTTGGGGAAAGAACTACCGAAGGAGGAAACGGCATGAGAATAGAAACCAAGTGCCTGCACGAGGGCTACCATCCTGGCAACGGGGAGCCCCGCGCCATGCCTATCTATCAAAGCACCACCTACACCTACGACTCCACCGAGCACATCGGCCAGCTCTTCGACCTGACCGCGCCCGGCCACATGTATTCCCGGATTTCCAATCCCACCGTGGCCATGGTGGAGGAGAAGATCAGCGCCCTGGAGGGCGGCGTGGGGGCGCTTTGCACCACCGCCGGACAGGCGGCTTCCCTCATCGCCGTGATCAACCTTTGCTCCGCCGGGGACCATTTCGTGGCGGCGTCCACCATCTACGGGGGCACCATCAACCTGTTCGCCGTGACGCTGAAGCGCCTTGGCATCGAGTGCACCTTCATCTCCCCGGAGTCCACGGAGGAGGAGATCCGGGCGGCCATCCGTCCAAACACCAAGCTTATCTTCGGCGAGTCGCTGGCCAACCCCGCCCTCACCGTGCTGGATATCGAACGCTTCGCGAAGGCTGCCCACGGGGCGGGCGTTCCCCTCGTCGTGGACAACACCTTCCCCACGCCCATCCTGTGCCGGCCCATCGAGTTCGGCGCGGACATCGTCATCCACTCCACCACCAAATATATGGACGGCCATGCGGTGCAGGTGGGCGGTGTGATCGTGGATTCGGGCAACTTCGACTGGACCCAGAACGACAAGTTCCCGGGGCTCACCACCCCCGATGAATCCTATCACGGCCTCACCTACACGGAGTCCTTCGGCAGGGCGGCCTTCATCACCAAGGCGCGGGTGCAGCTCATCCGCGACCTGGGGTGCTACCCCGCCGCCATGACCGCCTTCTTGCTGAACCTCGGCCTTGAGACGCTGGCGGTGCGCATGGAAAAGCATGTGGAGAACGCCCTGGCCATGGCCGAGTTCCTGGCGGCGTCCGACAAGGTGGAGTCGGTGAACTATCCCGGACTGCCCGGCGATCCCTACCACGGGCTGATGAAGAAGTACATGCCGAAGGGCGCCTCCGGCGTCATCTCCTTCACCGTGAAGGGGGGCCGGGAAAAGGCGGTGCAGTTCATGGACAGCCTTGAACTCGCCTCCAACGTGGTGCACGTGGCGGATATCCGCACCTGCGTGCTCCATCCCGCCTCCGCCACCCACCGCCAGCTCACCGACGAGCAGCTGGTGGCCGCGGGCATCGGGCCGGGCATGATCCGCCTGTCCGTGGGCCTCGAGAACATCGAGGACATCAAGGAGGATGTGGAAAGGGCGCTGGCCCGGATCTAGATCGCTTTTGGGGCGCTTCCCGACTGCCGGGGGGCGCCCCTTCGGTTTTTTTTGCCGGGCGTTTGCCGGGCGGCTTTGTGTGTGCCGGCTCCCGGAGGGGAAACGCAGACGGCCGGGCCGGGGAGCCGGAGAATGGCAAAAATGGAGACGGCCACGGGCCGCTGGGCAGGCCGCGGCGGGAAGCGCGGACGGGATGCCAGCAGACGGCCGGGCCGGGGAGCCGGAGAATGGCAAAAATGGAGACGGCCACGGGCCGCTGGGCAGGCCGCGGCGGGAAACGCGGACGGGATGCCAGCAGGCGGCCGGGCCGGGGAGCCGGAGAATGGCAAAAATGGCTGCGGCCACCGGCCGCTGGGCAGGCCGCGGCGGGAAGCGCGGACGGGATGCCAGCAGACGGCCGGGCCGGGGAGCCGGAGAATGGCAAAAATGGCTGCGGCCACCGGCCGTTGACGGAACCGGAGTTTGCTGTTATAATGGGAACATACAAATTTGTATTAAAGAGGGGGCTGAGTTGATGTTGGATCGAACGAGCTCCGTGCCGCTGGCCATGCAGCTGGCGCGTGAACTAACCCTAAAGATTGAGCAGGGCGAATATCCCGCCTACTCCCTTTTTCCCACGGAGGAGAAACTGACCGAACGCTACGGCGTCTCCCGCACCACGGTGCGCCAGGCGCTGGCCTATCTTGCGGATGACGGCCTCATCCGCCGGGAACAGGGCAGAGGCACCTTCGTGAACGCGCCCGCTTTCATGGGGGGGCGGCGGGTTTCCCGAAGCGTCCAGTACCTCAAGGGCACCTCCGGGCTCATCGAGGCGGCGGGCATGAAATCCTCGGTCAAGGTGCTGAAGTTTGGCAGCGAGGAAGCCAGCGCCGATGTGGCGGAAAACCTCAAAATCGCGCCGGGCGCCACGGTGTGGTACTGCGAGCGGCTGAGACTGGGTGACGGGCTGCCGGTGATGATCGAGCGGCTGTGGGTGCCCCAGTACCTTTGCGGCGAGCTTTCCAGCACGGATATGGAGGGCTCCTTCTACACGGTGCTGAAGGAGCGCTTCGGCCTCGAGCCCAAGAGCGCCGGACAGCGCCTCTATGCGGTCACCCTCTCCGGCGAGGATGCGAAACTCTTCGATCAGGAGGGCGGCGCGCCCGCCTTCTTCGTGGAGGGCGTCACCCGGCTGGCCGGGGGCTGGCCGGTGGAATACGAAAATTCCCTCTTGAACAGTCAACTGGTGGTCATGGAGATGGATCTTGGCGCCAGCTCCATGCGCATCCAATAATGGAAGGAGGCCGTCCATGGCCATTAAAAATCTGCTGAACGATCTGAACGACTGCCCCGCCACGCTGAAAAAGCATCACGTGGGCTACCGGGACATCCACGATATCGTCCGCGCCACGGCGGTGGGCACCCAGCTGACCGCCACCGGCATCGCCACATCCCTGTATGCGCTGGAGGTGGCACAAAAGATGCTGGAAATGAAGGGCCTTTTCTACAAGATGAACGTGATCAACACGTCGGACCTCATCAACTATGGGTCGTCGCTGTATCTGGACGCCAACCCCCTGCTCATCCTGTCCCGCTCCGGCGAATCGGCGGAAACGGTGCGGCTGGCCCACGAGCCCAAGGGCAGCCGAGCCACCATCTCGGTGACGGAAGGGATTGGCTCAACTTTATCCATGTGCTGCAAGTATATGGTGGGATTTTCCGCTAATGAAACCGCTTTCACCAATACCAAATCTTTTCAGCTGTCCATCGCCTATGCGGTGTTCGCGGCCAAGGCGCTGGGCCTGCCGCTCATGCTCACGCCCCAGGAATACGCCGACGAGGCGGCGGAGCGGGTGGAAAAGACGCTGCTTTGCGCGGACCATGCGGACCGTCACATCGGCAAGATGATGGCGGAGAAGAACGTTCTCATTATCGACGGGCAGGGGCCGCTGACCGGCATCGTGCATCAGGCGGTGCTGGACTATCAGGAGATCGGCACGGCGGCGGTGGCTTCGGTGGGCGGCGTGATGCGTCACGGCCTGATCGAGCTCACCCGCCGGGAGGACGCCGGCGTGATCCTGATGATCCCGAACGACAAGGCGGCGGATATCAAGGTGAAGCTGGCCCGGGATCTCATCGCCGCAGGCACCACGGTGGGCATCGTGGCCGAGGAGGGCGTGGACCTGTGGAAGATGAAAACCATCGAGACGGTGTGGATTCCCAAGGGGCACTGGGGCGTCACGCCCATAGCCTTTGCGGCGGCGATGGAGAAAATCTACTACTACTATGCCCGGGCCAAGGGCCTGAAGGATATCAAGCCCACGGCGGTGGGCAAGGTGACGAGGGAGGAATAATGAAGAGCATTACGGCGCTGGGCGATCTGACGGTGGACGTCCTTTTGAAGGGCATGACGGAGCTGCCGGACTGGGGCCAGGAGGTCCGGGTGGCCGGTATGGAGCGGCGGCTGGGCGGCAACCTGGGCAACATGGTGCGGGCGGCCTGGATGCTTTCGATGGACAACTTTGCCATCCGCAGTCTGGTGGGGGACGACGAGGCGGGCCGGGAGATTCTGGCCTGGCTGAAGGAGCTGGGTTTTGACGGCGAAGGGGTGGATATCCTGCCGGGAAAGGGCACTTCCGTCACCCACGCGCCGGTCAGAACCGACGGCGAACGCTCCTTTTTGACCTACCCCGGCGTGGTGGATGATCTGGACAAACTCTTGACGGACGATCCCAAAAGCGATATGATATTCCTGACCGGTTGGTCCCTGCCCCCCAATGTATCGGGGTCGGTTCTATGCGAGGCCATGGACCGCTGGCAGGCCGCGGGCAAAACGGTGGCCGCCGACGTGATCTGGGAGAGCGTGGGCAAAAAGGCCGATCTCGCCTGGATGGACAAGGTGGACCTGCTGTTCATGAACGAGGACGAACTGATGGCCCTCACCGGCCCGTCGGTGGATGTGGTGAAGTGTGCGAAGAAGCTGCATAAGCGCCTTCGGCCCGGCGCCACGCTGGCGGTGAAGCGGGGCGCGGAGGGATGCCTGCTCCTGACGGGGGAGGACATCTACGCCTGCGCCAGCCTTCCCATCGAGCCCCGGGACGCCGTGGGCGCGGGGGACACCTTCAATACCGCCTACATCAAGGCCTGGAGCGCGGGCCATCCCGCGACGGCGTGCCTTGCCTACGCGTCGGCCTTCACGGCCATGCATCTGGACGCCGGAACGCCCTGGCCGCCCTGCCGCCAAAAGGCCTGGGAGGCCGCGGCAACGCTGCCCATGCAGCGCATCACTTAGCTATATTTAGATAGGCCAAATAAAAGGCCAGTTATTGTTGGAGGATCTTTCCCTCGGAAAGGGGTCGGCCCTATGTTCGACCCGAAAGAAAAAGAAGCGCACGCGGCGCTTCTTTTTCTTTTGCCCGATGCCGTGAGGGCGGCGGCGCCCGGTGAGGTCCGGTTCCCATCGGCGCCAGAATTTCAATCCCCACGCCGGGGCGCGACCTTTTTGCCGGCAATGCACTTTTTCATCTTTGCAAGCACGTCTTGATGAGAGATTCGGACGTTCGTATTTTTGGCTTGGTTTTCTGCCACGTGCAACTTCGCATCAATCTCACAATTGAACGTCAATCGTTTATGGGCTTCCATGGTCATGTTTCGAATATTGGACATACTTATTCCTCCTTTGCCATTACAATGATAAAAGTCAAGGCGGGAGCCAAAAATTCAATCCATGCAGCGGGCGGCAAAAGGAAACGACCCCTCCGAGGAGGGGCCGTTTCCATGGAAATCTCCAGAGCACTGATGACTAATCATGCAGAGAAGAAAGCCATATCGACATCATATACTCTTTTTTGCAGCTTGTCCGGTGTTTTTGAAAAATTTTGTTTTTTTTCGTTTTTATGTTAAATAACATACGTTGCGGCCGGATGCCTGCCTATCTTTTTTTCAGCTCTTTTAACGGACCATTTTCATATTCGAAATCACGCATATATTTTTGGACAATAAAGCGAATTTCACCATTGATCGTCCGACCTTCATACTCAGCAAGATAGTGCAAATTATCATAGAATTCTTGGTCGACGCGCAATCCAATATGGCGAGTGAGTTTTGATTTCTCCATTTGTACCTCCAATAAACTTAATGTAAGTCTATTTTAGACACACTTTTTTCTTGCAAACTGAATCAAGTCCATTTAAACTTGAATGATGTACAAAGTTTTTTCGGAGGTGCGTTATGAAAATCGCCATTGTGGGCTCCCGGGCCATCACCGAACTGGATTTGACCCCCTACCTCCCCCCCAACCCCGACCTCGTCATCAGCGGCGGGGCCCAGGGCGTCGACAGGCTGGCCGAAGCCTGGGCCCGCCGGCGGGGTATCCCCGTTCAAATCTTCCTGCCCGATTACCAGCGCTTCGGGCGGGGCGCGCCGCTGGTGCGCAACCGTCTCATCGTGGGGGCCAGCGATCTGGTCATCGCCTTCTGGGACGGGCGCTCGCGGGGCACCCGCTTCACCATCGACGAGGCGCTCCGCGCCGGCGTGGATCTTCGGGTGTACAACTTCCCCGGCGGAACGGGGAGGAAATGAACATTCCGCTACAAAAGTATTACGTTTTTCCGTGATATCTTTTCTTCCCCTTTGGGGCATAGTATACTTAACATACCGGTCCGGAGGGACCGGCGCTTGATGTTACACAAAAAGGGGAGGTTTTTCATGCGGAAGGTTCTTTGCGCCCTCCTGGGCGTGGCCATGGCCGCTTCCATCCTCCTTCCCGTACCGGCAAAGGCCGAGCCCGAAACCGTCATCCTCACCGCGAACGGCGATCTCGACGAGACGCTGGCCCGGCTGGATGACTATGGGGACCGGGAAGTCGTGCTGGTGCTGGAGGAGGATGTGTCCTGCTCCCGGGAGTACTGGTCCGCGGCGCCGGAAAAGCTGACGGTGCGCGGCCAGGGCAACACGATCCTGCTGAATGGGTCCGTCACGCCGGGCTGTCCGGTGGTGCTGGACGATGTGGCGCTGACGCCGGTGGCCGGCGACGCCTGCCTTTACGGGCAGGGCCGGGGCGTTACGGCGGTGAACGCCGTGCTGGGCAGTACGGGAGCGCGGCTGGATGTTTATGGCGGGGGCGAGAACGGCGTCTCCGTGACCCGGAGCACCGCGGAAGTGTCTTTGGTGAAATGTGAAGTGTATGGCGACGTGTTCGGCGGCGGACAGGGGTCCGATGTGGGCGGCCGGGGCACCGATGTGACGGTGATGGGCGGCGTGATCCACGGCAGCGTCTACGGCGGCGGCCGGGGCGAGGACGGGCTGGGCGAGGTCGCGGGCAGAAGCCGGGTGACGGTGGGCGGCCGGGTGGAGGGATACATCCACGGCGGCGGCCTCAACGCCTCGGTGGGTTCGGTGCGGATGGAGCTTTTGGACGGCTGCCAGGCGGAAGGCGCCGTGGGCGGCGGTCGGAGCCTGGGGCCGCGAGCCGATGTGAACGGCGACGTGCGCATGGAAATGGATGAAGGCGCGGTCCTCGGGTGCGTCTACGGCGGCGGCTGGGCCACGGCGAAGGACCATGAGCGCGCCTCTGCCAAGGTGCGGGGCCAGACCATCCTCCATCTTGCCGGCGGCTTCACCGGCGAAGCGCCGGTGATCCACGGCGGGGGCTTTGCGGAGAACGACGGTTCGGGCCGCTGGGCAAACGCCAATGTGGAGATCAGCACCCAGGTGACGGTGGCCGCCGGCGCCGGGGCCGACAAGGCCGCGGTTCACGGCGGCGGCCGGGCGATGAAGCTGAGCGGCGAGGCCAATGTGGCGGGCAACGCCAGCGCGTCGGTGTATACGGCGGTTTCCTCCCTCACCGGCGGCGGCCACGCCGAGGGCATGGATACCCGCGCCACGGCGGCGGGCACCTTCGCCGTGGTGGGCGAGGGCGGCAGCGCCGGCAGGATTGCGGCGGGCGGCACCGGCAGCGCCGCCGGCGATGGATCGGTGTCCGGCAGGATGGCGGTCAGCGTGGAGACGGTAAGCGCCGAGGTGATCGCGGCGCCCGGCAGTGTGGCCGTCACGGCGGGGGACGTCAGCGTGGAGGGCGTGTTCCTGGAAAACGGCGTTATCTCCGTCAACGAGAAAGCGCTTACTCATGGATTTATCAAGGGCTTCTCCTTCTATGACTGGGAGGAGCCGGAACGGGCGGTCGCCGTGGCGGCGGAGGGCTATGACCCGGAGAGCGGGCTCACGCTCCATTGGGAGCTGGCCGATCTCGAGGGACAGCGGGTGCGGCTCATCCATGCGCTCGCCGGCGGCGCCATGGCCGAGCTCTTCAGCGGCGAGGTGGATTCGGGCATTCTGGCGGCGGGCGTGCGCACCACCGGGGACTTCTTGGTGGTAAAGCCTTAATCCCGCCACAAAGTACATAAAAAGTTTACAATTTGTTTGCGGGCTTCCTGGGGGTCAGGAAGCCCGTTTTGTGCTATAATGGCTCGGACGGCTGTCCATTTGGGCCGATTTTACCAATTTGCGAAAGAGGCGAGCGGTATGAAAAAGTGGGGTTTGGCAGGACTGTTGATGCTGACGGCGGCGCTTCTTGGCGGCTGCGCGTCCGGCACGGAGAACGGCCTCGGCGGCGGGATGATCGTGCTGATGATTGTCATCGGTTTTGCCATCGGCGCGGTGGTCTTTTTCCGGCGAAAAAAGCGTGAGCTCGCCGAGTACTACCGGGAGCAGGAGGACAAGGCGCGCCTCAAAGCGGTGGAGGAGCTGGAGAACAGCGGCCGGGACGGGGATGAGCCGGCAGCGGCGGCCCTGACGGCGGCGGAGCCCGCGGACGAGGGGTCGAAGACGGCGGACGAACCGGAGCCCGCGGACGTGGAACCGGATACGGCGGACGAACCGGACGGCGTGGAGCCCTGAGCATCCCCCGGAGCCGGGCGCCGCGGGTCCCAATATTATGGAGAATTGTGTCAAGCCGGGGAATTTCCTGTGGAATCGGTTGACAATAGGCGTCAGCGCGATATACTTTAACATGAATTGAACGGACGGGGGGCTGGAAGGCCCTCCTTTTTCAGGAGGTAGAACGTGAAAAGGGTGGTCATTATTGGAGCCGGGCCTGCGGGCCTTACGGCGGCGCACGAAATCTTATCCCGCTCAAAGGATTATGAGGTGGTGGTGCTGGAGGAGACCGGCGAGATCGGCGGCATCTCCCGCACCGTGCGGCACAACGGCAACCGCATGGATATCGGCGGTCACCGCTTTTTCTCCAAGGACCCCCGGGTCAGCGACTGGTGGGAGAAAATGATGCCCACCCAGGGCGCGCCCACCTTCGACGATAAGCGGCTGGGCCGGACCATGCCCCTTGCCGAGGGCGGTCCCGATCCCGAAAAGGAGGACCGGGTGATGCTGGTCCGCCACCGGGTGAGCCGCATCTATTATTTAAGGAAGTTTTTCGATTATCCCATCTCCCTCAAGGTCAAGACCCTGAAGAATCTGGGCGCGAGGCGCACGCTGGTGGGCGGGTTCTCCTACCTGAAGAGCATGTGCGTGAAGCGGCCCGAGGATTCCCTGGAGAACTTCTACATCAACCGCTTCGGCAAGTCCCTGTACAGCATGTTCTTCGAGGGCTACACCGAGAAGCTGTGGGGCCGGCATCCCAGCCAGATTGCCGCCGATTGGGGCGCCCAGCGGGTGAAGGGGCTTTCCGTCACCGCCATTTTGAAGGATATGTTCGCCCGGGCTTTCGGCAAGAAGGACCGGAAGGTGGAAACCTCCCTCATTGAGCAGTTCTATTATCCCAAGTTTGGGCCGGGCCAGCTTTGGGAAACCGCCGCCGCCGAGGTGGAGAAGATGGGCGGCACCCTCCTTATGGAGGCCCGGGTCACCGCCGTTCGGATCGAGGGGAACCGGGTGGTTTCCGTCAGCTACATGAAGGACGGCCGCAAGGAGGAGCTCACCGGCGATGAATTCATCTCCTCCATGCCGGTGAAGGACCTGATCCTCGGGATGGAGGGGGACGAGCCCGACTTTGAGGTGAAGCGCATCGCCGGCGGCCTGCCCTACCGGGATTTCGTCACCGTGGGCCTTCTGGTCCCCAGGCTCAACCTCAAAAACGACACCGACATGAAGACCCTCGCGAACATCGTGCCCGACTGCTGGATCTACGTGCAGGACACGGACGTGAAGCTGGGACGCATCCAGATCTTCAACAACTGGTCCCCCTATCTGGTGGAGGACCCGGAAAAGACGGTGTGGATCGGTCTCGAGTACTTCTGCGACGAGGGCGACGATTTCTGGAACATGTCCGATGAGGCGTGCATCGCCTTCGCCGCCGACGAGCTGGAGAGGATGGGCATCATCCGCGCCTCCGATGTGATCGACGCCCACCGGGAGAAGGTCAAAAAGGCCTACCCCGCCTACTTCGATACCTATTACGAGATCGACCGGGTGATCGATTACCTGAACACCCTTGAAAATCTCTACTGCGTGGGCCGGAACGGTCAGCACCGCTACAACAACATGGACCATTCCATGGCCACTGCCTTCCTCGCCGCCGACAACATCCTCGCCGGCGTCCGGGACAAGGCCAACATCTGGGCGGTCAACACCGATCAGGAGTATCATGAGGAGAAAAACGATGGCTGAACGTGAATGCATCCCTGGCGGCTCCGGCAGGTCCGGAGCCGCCGGTTTTGCCTCAAGGGTCAGGGGCTTCATCCGGGAAAACCGCTGGGAGCTGGCGGTGGTCGCGGTGCTCACCGCCGTCGCCCTGTACCTGCTCTACTACTACGTGCCCTGGCGGGACGAGGCCCAGGCCTGGCTCATTGCCCGGGATACCTCCTTCACCGGCCTGTTCCAGCAGCTGAAGTACGAGGGGCATCCGGCGGTGTGGTATCTCATCCTGTGGCCGCTGGCCCATCTGGGACTGCCCTACGGCACCATGCACGCCATCAATCTGGTCTTTTACGCCCTGACCGTGTGGGTGATCGTGAAGCACGCGCCCTTCAAGTGGCCGGTGAAGGCGCTCATCCTCCTCAGCATGCCCATGGTGCAGTACGCCGTGGAGGCGCGCAGCTACATGCTCATGTTCCTGCTGCTGTTCCTCGCGGTGAAGGATTTCCCGAAGCGGCGGGAGCATCCCATCCGCCTCGCCCTTTGGTGCGGCCTTCTGGCCAACACCCACGTGTTCGGCGCGGGACTGGCCGGCGGCATCTTTGTGGTCTCGCTGGTGGAGCTGGTGCGGGATGGACGGAGAAAGGAACTGGACCGGGCCCGGGTGATCGGCGCGGCGATCCAGCTCGCGGCCCTCATCGCGCTGGTGGTCTCACTCATGGGCAGCATCGGCACCAACGAATATGCGGTTCCCGCCACGCCCTCCGGCTTCTGGGAGGCGGTGGGCACCATCTCCTACGGCATGCAGCGCTTTGGCCTCGCCCTCTTCGGACGGGCCGGGGTGACGGGCATCGTGCTCATGTGCTTTCTCATCGCCTTCTTCTTCCTCAGCGCCGGGCCGAAGCTTTCGACGCTGTGGCTCACCGCCTGCTGCTGCGGCGCGCCCTTTCTGGTCATCTGCTTCATCTACGCCAGCCACAGCGAGATGATGATTCTGTTCCTGGTGGCTTCCGCCTGGCTGATGGCCGAGGACGGGCTCAAAAACCCGCGCAGGCTCATCGCCCGCACCCTGATGCCCCTCCGGCGCACTGTGGCGGTGGTGCTGGCGGTGCTCCTCGCCTTCATGGCGGTGGACGGCCTGTACATGGGCCTGGTCAAGCTGAACCCCTGGACCATGAACGTGGGCGAGCCTAGCGGCCGCCAGTACACCTCCATGAGCGTCTACGCCGCCCGCTTCCTGAACGAGGAGAAGTACGATGACTACATCATCGTGGGCCACGGCAGCGCCTATGTTTCCTCCATCGTGCCCTTCCTCAAGGACGAAAAGAAGGTCTGGTACGCCGATCAGCAGGAATTCGGTTCCTACGTCACCTGGAACGCCAAATACAACGCCATGGTCAACAGCAAGCAGAACGAGGTCATCCGCAGGATCAAGACCCACTTTGACGAGGACGACAAAATTTTGGTGGTGCTGGACAAGGCCCACTACAGCGGCGCCCTCAGCCGGCAGAATCTGAAGCTGGTCTACGAGAGCCCGGTGGACCCGGTCAAGCAGTCCGACGAGCGCTACTACATCTTCGAGTTCGACTGGGATCCAAACACAATTTATTTAAAATAACGTGGAAAATAAGGCGCCCCTTCGGGGGCGCCTTTCATGTATGGTACGCATTCTGCAATACGTTTGTTACGCATAAAACTTGTGCCCGCGGGGGTATACTGAAGCTATTACAAAAGTATTGCGGGTGATTGATTGAAAAAATTTAAGATTCCCTCCATTCCGCCCACCACCAACAAATGCATCCGTTTCCCCAATGATCTCATCGCCCATGTGGAGGATGTCATTCGGGGCAGGGACTGCACCTTCTCTGCCTTTGTCATCGAAGCCGTGCGGGTGGCCCTGGAAAATCTGGAGGAGCAATAGCCATAGTATGGTAATTTTGCAATAAATTTTGTGTTACGCACATAATTAGTGAAATGTCACTAATGTGATTTTCTCCCATGGTTTATTATATAATATAGATCATGGGAGAAGGTGAAAGCGTGACCGTCTGCGAAGCTGTGCGTCAAAGATTGAACGATTTGTGCAGGGAAAGGGACATTACAACCAATGCACTCAGCCTGGATGCTGGCGTGCCCCAGTCCACCGTCAAGAGCATCATGAACGGGGAAAGCAAAAATCCAGGGATCGTGACGCTCAAAAAATTGTGCGACAGCTTCGGCATCACCCTGGGCCAGTTTTTCAGCAGCGAGATTTTTGATACACTGGAACAGGAGATCCAATGATCCCCGAATAAAACCATTTAAATGGAGTCTGACAGGGTGTCAGGCTTTATTTTTTGTCGCCCTTATCCTTCGCCGGGCCCCGGGTGTGTCTGGGCGGAGTATCCGGCAGCGGGAGCTGCGGCCAGGGATAGACCCGGCCCTCCGTCAGCGGATAGGGGTCGAACTCCGGCGTGCGGCCGGACATGTAGTCCACGGAGGTGTGGTACATATCCGCCAGCATGGACAGAACGCGGATGGGCGGGTCCAGCTTGCCGTTCTCATAGCACGAATAGGTGCTTTGATCGATTTCCAGCCGCTCCGCCACAAATTTCTGCTGAAGCTGATACACATTTCTCAGCGCCTTCATGCGAATGTACATCAGCTCCTCCTCTTCCCGAGGCAATCTTTTTCTAGGCTTTCTGCTCATCTTGCGCCCCTTCTTGTAGTCGTTATTCAATGATGATAATTTGTATGATTAGTCATCATTAGGGTAATACTAACAAGGATGAATGCTAAAGTCAATAAAAAATGACAAAAAAGTGGTTACAAATTTTGAGTACATGGGCGGGGATATATGAAGATTTACGGATATAACGGCAAACGGAACATCGTGGGATCCAGAGTCCGCGAGGCACGCAGGCGGCTCGGACTGTCCCAGGAGGAGCTGGCGGCGCGGCTGCAGGTGGAGGCGGTCACGCTGGAACAAAAGACCATCAGCCGCCTCGAACAGGGCCAGCGCATCGTCACCGATTACGAGGTCAAGGTGCTGGCCAGGATTCTCAGGGTCGATCCCAATTGGCTGCTGGAAGAGGACTAGAAATATTTCCGTTTTGAGGAGAATTGTGCTATACTAAAGATGGAAGTGAGGCGGTTCCCATGAGTACGATTTATGGCGTTACCGGGGCCATGGGCCATCTGGGCGGCACGGTGGTCCGCGTGCTCGCCCAAAGGGGTGAACGGGTGCGCGCTTTGGCGCTGCCCGGCGATCATTCCAAAACGCTCACGGGCGTCTCGGCGGAGATGTTTACCGGCGATGTGAGACACGCCGTCTCTCTGGAGCCGTTCCTTACGGTTCCAAAGGGCGACAGGCTTGTGGTGATCCATGCCGCGGGCATCGTGTCCATTGCGTCCAAGTTCGATCAAAACGTCTACGATGTGAATGTGAAGGGCACGCAGAACATCGTCGACGGTTGTCTGCGCCACAGGGCGGAGCGGCTGATCCACGTGAGTTCCGTTCACGCCATTCCGCCGGGGGAGAAGGGGGAGACCATCACCGAAGTGGATTCCTTCCGGCCCGACCGGGTGGAGGGGCTGTACGCCCGCACCAAGGCGGAGGCCACCCAGCGGGTGCTGGACGCCACTTTGGAGGGGCTGGACGCCGTGGTGGTCCACCCATCGGGCATTCTGGGGCCGGGGGACTACGGACACGGACACCTCACCCAGCTGATCAAGGACTTTCTCGACGGGCGGCTGACCGCCTGCGTGAACGGCGGCTACGATTTCGTGGACGTCCGGGACGTAACGGACGGCATTCTTTCCGCCGCCGAATCGGGACGCACCGGGGAATGCTACATTCTCTCCGGCGCCTTTTGCACCATTCCGGTCCTCCTTCGGGTGCTGGCCGAGGTGAGCGGCAAAAAGCCCATCCGCACGGTGCTGCCCACATGGTTTGCCAAATTCACCGCGCCGCTGGCGGAGACCTATTACAAGATCCTGCGCCAGCCGCCGCTGTACACGGCCTACTCGCTGTATACCCTGAGCTGCCCCGCCAAGTTCAGTCACGGCAAGGCGGAGCTGGAACTGGGTTATCACCCCAGATCGCTCACCGATACGCTGCGGGATACCGTGGCCTGGCTGCGCAGCCAGGGCCTGGTCAAACCCTTCCGCGGCGCACCGCAGCCCGCCGGCTGAAAGAGCCGTCGTCTGAAGGAGCCGGAACACACGGGGCTGGGAAGAATGAGACCGGGGGGTGGCTGGGCCCGGCGGGAAGAATGGGACCGGGAGAACTGGCAGGAGCGGCCCGGCGGGATGAAGGCCGGGGGAGCGGCGCCGGCCAGGCCGAACATGAGG
Organism: Gehongia tenuis; assembly: GCF_014384795.1. Lineage (NCBI taxonomy): Bacteria > Bacillati > Bacillota > Clostridia > Christensenellales > Christensenellaceae > Gehongia > Gehongia tenuis. The sequence goes on from NZ_JACRSR010000001.1 coordinate 333,558, forward strand.
AAATACCGGGGCTTGAGGGCTCCGGAGTCATAAAAAAGACGAAGGGCCCTGCGCCTTGATGAGGCGTTGAGGGCCCTTTTCAGGAATCTTGGGAGGATAGGGATGAGAACAAAAATGAAGACCAACGCCATGCGCCAGCTGGATGAGGCGGGTGTGGTCTATGAAACCCGAAAATATGATGTGGAGGACGGCGCCATCGACGGCCTGTCGGTGGCCAGAAAGCTCTCCGAAAGCCCGGATCGGCTATTCAAGACGCTGGTCACCTGGGGCGGCGGCAGAAGCTTCTTCGTGTTTGTTATTCCTGTGAACCGGGAGCTGGATCTGAAGGCTGCGGCCCGTGCGGTGGGCGTCAAGTCCATTGAGATGGTCCACGTGAAGGATATCCTCCCCATCACCGGCTACATCCGCGGCGGCTGTTCCCCTTTGGGCATGAAAAAAGCCTTTCCCACAGTGCTGGACAGCACGGCTTTGGAAAAGGACTATATTTTGGTCAGCGGGGGAAAGATCGGTCACCAGATCGTGCTGGCACCCCAGGACCTCATCGCGCTCATCGGCGCTTCCACCGCGGAAATCACTCGCTAAATAAAATGCCGGTGCCGCAGGAAGCGGAGCAGATGCGCGGGCGCCAGAGCGGCGGGCGGCTTGGGTGGCCGGGGCCGGGTGACGGCTGAGTGGAGCGGCCAGTGGCTCGGGTGGCCGGGGCCGGGTGGCTCGGGCAGGACTGCCGGACCGCCGCGATCCGCCAGATCTATCGGATTCGGATGAGTCCGATTTTTTTTGTCTCGTCCTCGTCCTCGTCGACCAGCATCTCGTCCACCGTTACCCCATAGTACTTGGCAATATCCACCATGATTCGAAGCGGAATCCCTGATTTGCCCGTCTCATAGCCCGAATAGGTGCTCTGATCAATATTCAGCTCCTTGGCCAGCATCGCCTGGGACAAATTTCTTCTTTTTCGCATTTCACGAAGACGTGTATACAAAGCAACCACCTCTTCATCCATTGTATCATAAATCTGCGAAGATTTAAGGCTTTAGGGAAATACTCCCTAGGGAACTTTTCCATATTTAGTATATTCTTTGATACTATGATTATAGTTCATTTGGCCCAGGAAAAGCAACTCTTTTTGAGAATAAAGTAGAAATTTGTCAAAATGTCAAGTTAGCCGCCTAAAAACAGATGTTCCACCAGAATTTTTACGCCGGTCAGCACCAGAATGCCTCCGCCGGCGACCTCCGCCCATTTCTGGATCAGACTGCCCACCTTGCGGCCCAGGAACCCGCCGCCAAAGCCGAAGGCGAAGGCCACCACGCCGATGACGGCCGCGGAGAGCCAAATGTTCACGCTGAGAATGGCCAGGCTCACGCCCACCGCCAGCGCGTCGATGCTGGTGGCCACTGCCATCAGCGTCATGCGCTTCGGGCTCATCAGCGTCTTGGCATCGCCCTTTGTGCAGCCTTCCTCCTTGTGGGTGAGGGATTCATAGATCATATGGCCGCCGATCACCACCAAAAGCCCGAAGGCCACCCAGTGATCGATGTTCTCGATGTACACCGACACGGACCGGCCCGCAAAGTATCCGATGGCGGTCATGGCAAACTGGAACAGGCCGAAATAGGCTCCCTGGAGCAGCGCCTCCCGTTTGCCGAAGTCCCGCACCGTGATGCCATTGCAGATGGAGACCGCAAAGGCGTCCATGGCCAGGCCCACGGCGATCAGCAGAATCTCTAAGATACTCATTCTTACCCTCCTACACTAAAAAAACCCGTGCATGAGAAAACCCATGCACGAGTCTCGTTCATGAAGATTTGCCAGGCCGGGCCTGTCGCCGGGCCAGAATGTTGACAAATCACGCCGAGGCGCGAACTACTCCCTCGCCTTGGTAAGATTACCATAAAGAAGGCCGGCTTGTCAACCTATGGGCTCCTTCTATATGTATGTGGGCCGCCGGGAAAAAGAACGGTGGGCCGCCAGGAAAAACTGGGCGCTGCCGGGGGGATTTGGCAGGTGGGAAGGCAGGGCCGCGGGGGCGGCGGTGTGCGTTATTTAATAGGAAGCTTTTTCTCCGAAAAATGGAGCCCGGAATGGGGCCTGGCGTGAGGGTGCCAGTGGGGGTCGGGCGCCAAAGGGGCTGAAGGACCGGTGAATTGGGCGCGGGGGCGGCGGGAGAGCTGGCGGGGCTGGCGCGTGGGCAAGTGGGGGGCCGGGGACGGAGCCGCCCGGGGAAATAAAACCGCCCTCCCGCCCCCAAGGAAACGCTCAGGTTTCCCGGCGGGCGGAAGGACGGTGTGTGTCTGAAGGAGTCTATTCGCGTTTTTCTATCTTAGTAGTTGGTCGCACGAAGCTGGAAGTAGGCCTTGGGATGAGCGCAGACCGGGCAGGTCTCCGGCGCTTCCTTGCCCACATGGATGTGGCCGCAGTTGGCGCAGATCCATACCATTTCGCCCTCGCGGGTGAATACCTTGCCCTCTTCCACGTTCTTCAGCAGGGCCTTGTAACGCTCCTCGTGGGAACGCTCGATGGCGGCCACGCCTTCGAACAGCTTGGCGATGTGATCGAAGCCTTCCTCATAGGCTTCCTTGGCAAAAGTGGCGTACATATCCGTCCACTCGTAGTTCTCGCCCGCCGCCGCATCCTTCAGGTTCTCCGCGGTGGTGCCGATGCCGCCGTTGGCCAGCTTGAACCACATCTTGGCATGTTCCTTCTCGTTGCCCGCGGTCTCCTCAAAGATGTCCGCGATCTGGTTGTAACCCTCTTTCCGGGCCTTCGAAGCATAGTAGGTGTACTTGTTGCGTGCCTGGGACTCCCCGGCAAACGCCGCCATCAGATTAGCCAAAGTCTTGCTGCCTTCCAATTTCATGAAAACTCCACCTCTTTCGTCTTATTTGTACGACAGTGCTCACACACGCCGTAGAATGTGATATCCACAAAGTCAATCTCGTGCCGGGTGCTCACCTCGTCCAGCGGACCCAGCCGCTTCACCCATTCATCGGGCATATCATACACCTGATGACAATGGGTGCACACCAGATGGGGATGGTCGTCGCACCGACCGTCGTAGTGCAGGTTGTTCGCGTCCCCGTACAGGGGCTTGATCTCGCCGTTTGCCGAGAGCACCTTGAGGTTGCGGTACACCGTGCCCAGGGATATGCTGGGCATCTTTGCCCGGATGGCCTGATGGACCATTTCCGCCGTGGGATGGGCATGGGACGATTTCACCGCTTCCAAAATGGCCTGGCGCTGGCGGGAGTATCGCTGTTCTGCCATGGTCACCACCTTCTTGGAAACAGTCTGGCGGGACGCCAGTTGCTGGTAAATAGTAATGATTACTGTTACTGTTTATACTATACATGCTGGCGGGGCCGTTGTCAATAGTTTTGCCCAAAAAAGTGCAAAAAAAAAGAGTCTTTAAAACCTTTCGCCACTACAATATCCGGAAGAAAAGGGCAGACCGGAAATGAGAGAGGAAAAAAACGTGCGAAAGTGTTCTACGCTAAAGACTCCTTCAGACACAAGTATTTTAACATATTCATGGGCGGGATGTCAATAGGGCCGGTTTTTCCAGGGATTTGATGATTTGGCCGTCCTTTGGCGGGCGGGGGCAAAAAAAGCCGGACACGGCTGTTCTTAACCGTGTCCGGCATATTCTTCACTGCGGACCGCCCGGAAGCGTTCTTCCTTTTACTTGTTGAGCAGGGACGTGCCGGCCTGATCCTTCACGTCCTGGGGTATTTCGATGGTCACGCTGTCGTAGTTCGAGAAGGTGTACTCCATGATCATGCGTTCACAGGTGCCGGCATAGAGCGTGCCCATGCAGATGCTGTAGGCCTCGGTGAAGTCGGCGTGGATCTTGAGGAGATTGCCGTTCTCCTGGTCCACCCACACCATGAAGGGCACATCCCCGATGGATTCGATCATGGGCTGGTAGGGCATACCCGCCGTCATCTGCTCCAGCATGCTGTACATGCCCAGCATCTCCATGTAGTTCAAAAGATCGTCGTTCTTGACGGTGATGAGAATGCGGTCCGCCATGCGGCCCTCGATCTCCTCCTCGCCGTCCAGGACGGCCTCGCCGTTCTTCAGGAAGTCGGCGTCCTTATAGACCGCCATCTGGGCCAGAAGATCGTAGCTGTCGGCGCTGTCCACTTCGCCGGCCTCGAAGGGCATGCTGCTGGTGGAGGTGTACTTGTCAAACTTCTTGCCGTTCTCCTCCAGATAGCTGTCCAGGGTGGTGGTGGAGCCGTCCTCCCCGCCCTGGGTCTGGGAGCCCTGGGCGTGGGCGATGATCTTGGGGGAACGGACAAAATCCACGCTGGTCACAAGATCGATCTCCGAATTCATCACGCCCTCGGCGGTGACGGATACGGACATTTTGTTCACGCCATGGTAGCTTTTGGCCTTGTCCACCCGGCTGAGGGCCTTCGTCACCCTGTCCATGGGGGTGGGCTCGCCGCAGGCGGTGAGGGAGGCCATCAGAGCCACGGCCATGACCGCCGCCAGTATCTTCTTTGGTTTCATCGAATATCCTCCTAGCGTACGTTTGTGTTGCATACTCCCCTATTATAATCGGTCCTGGCGCTAATTTCAAACATCTTTCCAAAATGACACAAAATTGCCCGGATTCTCCCGCACATAGCGGTTGAATTTGGCGATGCGGACCATGGCCTCCTCGGTGAAATGGTGCTCGATGAGCTCCGCCTGGCGCAGCACCTCCCGGCGGATTCCCAGGTTGAGCAGCAGGCTCTCCACCTCCCGGTGGCGGGCAAGCAGGTGATCGCCCAGCTTCTGCCCCTCCGCGGTGAGGGTGAGCGCGCCGTGCTTCTCATGGGCGATGAGCCCGAGGGCCAAAAGCCGCCCCGCCATCTTGCTGGCCGAGGGGTCGCTCACCGACAGCGCCCGGGCCAGATCCCCGGATTTTACCGGCGCCCCGTTCGGGGACAGCCGCCGCAGCATCTCCACGTAGTCCTCCATGGCCGTGGTGAGCCCCGTCTCCTCCATCAGCCGATTCTCTCCGGTGTAGCCCCGGACCGTTTTAAATCCCGTCATGACCCCTTGCTCCTTTCTTTCGCCTTCTATCACCTTATGCAAAGGGGGCACATAGTATATCGGTGAGGGGGAAAGTTTTTCCCCTGGCTAAAACACAAATTTTAACCAAAGGAAAGATGACTTATGATGAATCAAGTGATCCCTCTGAACGAAGTGCCCGAGGGCAGGAAAGCCGTGATCCGCGGGCTTCGGGAAAACGGGGGTTTTGAAAAACGGCTGTCCGATCTGGGCTTTGTGGAGGGCAGCGCCGTCACGCCGCTGTTCATCTCGCCCAGCGGGGACCCGAGAGCATTCTTCCTCAGAGGCGCTGTGGTGGCCCTCCGCCGGGACGCCGCCCAGGGCATTCTGGTGGAAGTGTAGGAGGTTTGTATGAGTAGATCGACGAAGGGCGGGCTCACCCTCGCCCTGGCTGGCAACCCCAATGTGGGGAAATCCACCCTGTTCAACGCCCTCACCGGCATGCATCAGCACACCGGCAACTGGCCGGGCAAGACCGTTCAGCTTGCCGAGGGCCGCACCTGGGTGGGCGAGCGGGAGGTCCGGCTGGTGGATCTCCCCGGTACCTATTCCCTGTCCTCCCATTCGCCGGAGGAGGAGGTCGCCCGGGATTTCATCCTGGGCGGCGCGGACGGGGTGATCGTGGTGCTGGACGCCACCGCCCTGGAGCGCAATCTGATCCTGGCACTGCAGATCCTGGAGATGACCCCCCGGGTTGTTTTGTGCCTCAATCTCATGGATGAGGCCGCCCGGCGGGGCTTCAAGGTGGACCCGGACGCCCTCGGACGGCAGCTGGGCGTTCTCGTTGTGCCCACCGCCGCCGCAAAAAAGCAGGGGCTTGCCGAGCTCATGGAGGCTGCCGTCGCCGTGACCGGAGACGGAGAGTATGGGCAGGGAGCGATGGACGGCGCATGCCAAGCGGAGGACGAAGGGCGGTGTCAGAGGACCGCCGATCCGTGGGGAGAGAATGGAGCGTCCGGCCGGAAGCGCGAAGGTGATGGGCAGACCAGCCCCATCGCGGCCCCGTGCGCAGCCAGCAAAAGGGGCGGAGGCACCGGTGAAAAAATAGATTGTGCATGCGAGGAAAAAGCCTTGGATGCGAATAGTGAAAGCGATTACAGATATTGTGGGATATCTGGCCCCGAACCCGCAAATGACCGCGGGAACCAGCGGGAAAAAGCCATGGATATGGAGAGCCCGACTGGAGCCGGACAGCCGGACCGGCGGGAGGGCGCGGCTGAAAACGAACAGCGGGAAAAGCCGGCAGGCACGCGGAGTGGAAGGGGGCACTGCCCCAAAGACGATATGCGAACGGCGCAGGAGGGAGCCGAAGCGGTGGGAAGCCATCGGGAGGCCCGCATGGCGGAAAACGCCGGGCAAGGAAAGCCGACAGGCACGCGGAGTGGAAGGGGGCACTGCCCCCATGGAAGAGCGTGCAGGGGATGCCCCTACGCCTCGAGAAGCGCTCTTGAGCGCTATCGGGCGCTCTACGGCGACGGGGAAGGCGTGCCGGAACGGCAAGCCCCCCGGGATCCGGTGCATTACGGCAGGGCCGAACCGGTGATCGGCGCACTGGCAGGCGTGCTGGGCAGCCGCTATGCGGCGCTGGTCGCCCTGGAACTGGCCACGGGAACACAGCCGGACCGCACGAAAAAAGAGACCTGGACCCTCATTGAGGGCGCCAGGGCGCAGCTCAAGGAGCTCGTGGATGCCTCGCCCGAGACCTATGGCGCCCAGTGCCGGGCGAAGGAGGCCGGCAGGGTGGCGGCTAAGGTGGTTTCCGGTGGGCACCGCAGCGGCCGCGTGGACCGCATCCTCACCTCGAAGCGGTTCGGTATCCCCATCATGATCGCCTTTCTGGCGCTCATCCTTTGGATCACCATCGCCGGGACGAACGTGCCCTCCGCTTATCTGGCGCAGGCCTTCGAAGCCCTGAAGGGCTGGCTTCAGCCCGTTCTGCTGAACCTGGGTATGTCCGCCTTCTTCGTGGGCCTCATCGTGGACGGCATGGTGGGCACCCTGGGCTGGGTGGTCTCCGTGATGCTGCCGCCCATGGCCATCTTCTTCCCCCTGTTCACCCTGCTGGAGGACCTGGGCGTGCTTCCCCGCATCGCCTTCAACCTGGACGGCTACTTCCAGCGGGCCAAAGCCTGCGGCAAACAGGCCCTGACCATGTGCATGGGCCTTGGATGCAATGCGGTGGGGGTGGTGGGATGCCGGATCATCGACTCCGAACGGGAGCGCATGATCGCCATTCTTACCAACAACTTTATGCCCTGCAACGGGCGGTTTCCCATCTTGATTGCGATTTCGGCGGTGTTCTTCGGCGGCGCGCTGGGGTCCGCCGCCGGCGCTGCGGCCGTGCTCGCGGCCGTGCTCCTCGGCGTTTTCGCCACCCTTGCCGTCTCCCGCATCCTCTCCGGCACCCTCCTAAAGGGTATGCCCTCCGCCTTCACCCTGGAGCTGCCGCCTTACCGCAAACCGCAGATCGCCAAAGTGCTGGTGAGGTCCGTGCTGGACCGCACGCTGTTCGTGCTGGGCCGCGCCGCCGCCGTGGCCGCGCCGGCCGGTATCCTCATCTTCCTGCTCGCCAACATTGAGGTGGGGGAGGGCAGCCTTCTTTCCGCCTTCACCGCCTTCCTCGATCCCGCCGGAAGGCTGATGGGCCTGGACGGCGTCATCCTCGCCGCCTTCATCCTGGGCATCCCCGCCAACGAAACGGTGATCCCCATCATGCTGATGGCCTATCTCGCCACCGGCACCCTCACCGAGGCCGGTTCCATGGCGGAGCTCGCCGCCATCCTGAAGGGCCAGGGCTGGACGATGGTGACCGCGGTCAACGTGATGATTCTCACCATCATGCACTTCCCCTGCGCCACCACCCTTTGGACCATAAAAAAGGAAACGGGCAGCCTCAAATGGACCGCCCTCGCCTTTCTGCTGCCCACCCTCACCGGAGTGATCCTGTGCGTGCTGATCCACGGCCTGGCCGGGCTTTGGCCGCTGGTATTCGGTTGACAACAGGCCATTCTTCCATTATAGTATCACACGGGAGAAAACTCCCGAGGTACAGTATAGGAAGGAAGGGTTTCATTTGAAGAAGATTGTTGCGCTCATCATGGTCGTGGGCATGTTCGCCATGGCCCTCACCGCCTGCGGCGGCACCGACGCCGCCACCCCCTCGCCGGAGGCTACGCCCAGCGCGGCCGCTACCCCCGCTCCCACCCCGGAGGCTACGCCTGCGCCGGAAACCACCCCCGCTGAAGCCGAGGTTGGCGGCGTGAGCACCCCCGAGTCGGTGACCACGGAGGAGACCGTGACCAAGGCCGGCGACAAATACGAGGGCGCCGGTTTCACCGTGACCCTGCCCGAGGGCTTCTCCGGCACCGCGGATGAAGAGGGCGCCATGTACACCAAGATGGACATGAACGAGGGCAAGGTGGAGATGATCATGATCATGAACACCGACGCTGCCGGCGGTTCCGTGTCCGATCTCACCGATGAGCAGCTTGCCCAGCTGGGCGAGCAGATGATGGGCGCCAGCGACGAGAACGCTGAGTCCAACGTGTCCCGCAGCCAGATTTCCGGCAAGGACGCCGTGAAGCTGGAGATCACCCAGACCCAGGACTCCGTGGTGATCACCGGTGAAGCCTACATGTTCGACAGCAACGACAGCCTGGCTACCGTGCTGGTGGTTTCCTCCGGCACCGAGGCGGGCCTGTCCGCCGACATGCAGGGCGTGCTGGACAGCGTCGTCATCGAATAATTGAAAGAAAAGAAACCTGGCCGAAGCCGTTTCTGGCGGGCCGGGTTTCTTTTTTTTGTCACATTTCCGACACGGTGAGGACCCATGGGTCCGGTAGGATGGACCTGAGCCTGAAGCCGGGGCACGCCCAGCGCGTTCACTCGGAAAGGAACGGATCGTGCGCGAATTGATCCTGAAAAGCTTGCTCCGCGCAGCGATGGGCTGTTTGGGCCTGTGGGGCGCCCGGGCCATGGCCCGCTGAAAGGGCCCCGCACTGCTGGGCCGGGCTGGGGGCCCCGGGCGTTCAGGTGAACCTTGAGGAAAGAGGGTATGTACTTTGAAACGAACCATGCTCATGATTGCGGGCGTCGTCGCGGTCGCCCTGGGACTGACTGCCTGCGGCGGCGGCAACTCTGCCACCCCGTCGGCTTCCGCAAAGACCACCCCGAAGGCGACGCCGGCGGCGTCCGCCACACCGGAAGCATCCGATTCCCAGGCCTCGGCTGAGGTCACGCCCACTGCGGCCACCGTCACCAAGCCCGGGGATCTGTACCAAAGCGGCGGCGGATTCTCCATCATGCTGCCCACCGGCTACACCATCGAGAAGGACACGAAAACCTCCGCTTCCCTCACCCGGGAGGACGGAGAGGTGAAGGATAGGCTGATGGTGGAGGCGGACGGCGGGTTCACCGCGGCCAGCCTTGCCGCCCTCACCGATGAGGAGATGGAGGAATGGGCGGGGAACCTTCTGGACAACGGCACGGTGAACGCCGTCGTCGAGGACATCACGCTGGACGGCAAGCCCGCCAAAAAGATCACCGCCACGGACAGCTCCGGCGAGACGCCGGTGACGCTGACGGCCTATCTGTTTGACGGAAGCTCCGCCATCGCCGCCGTCGCCGGCATCACCAGCGGCGGCGACACGCTCTCCGCCGATCTCGCCGAGGCCATGGACAGCCTCTTCTACGAGACGGCCACGCCCTCCCCCGAGAGCTGATTCCCTTCCACAAAAGGACAGAAATGCTGCATTTCTGTCCTTTTTGCTTTTGTGGGAAGCGGGAGGAGACGGGAGGAAGGCGAGGGGCGCGGATGGGACTTGGCAGGGCGCGGGGGGGAGCGGGGCGCGGATGGGACTTGGCAGGGCGCCGGGGGCGCGGTACAATAGGATGGGAATAAAATGGGGGGGTATTTTCGATGGAAAAGACGCGATGGGGTCTTCGCATTGTGGTGATGCTGCTGGTGGCCGCGCTGGTGGGCCTGATCACCTGGCATTTTGTCAGCCGAAACGTGCCGCCGCCCAGTGCCGGCGGTTCCGATGCCGTGCAGGATGGGGAGCTTTGGACCGGTGAGGATACCCCGAAGGATGGGCAGGGGACGGATGAGCCTTTGGATGATGAGGCGGCCCGGCCTCTGGAACCCGGCGAGATGGCCGTGCCCATGGAGGGGGAAACCCTGGGGCCCACGGCGGAGGGGGATTTCTTCCGGTACCACGGCATGAAGCTCACCTTTCCGGCTGGGGTGAGCTGGTATGCCATTGAGGATTCGCTGTATTTCGACTGGGACTACGATGAATACATCTCGCTCAACTATTACGAGGATCTGGGCGGGGAGAACGGGCTGGCCGATTACTCCGAGGAGGAGCTGCGGGAGCTGGCCGAAAGCTGGGCCGAGGAGGACGGCAGCCAGGTCTGGGCCGAACGGGTGCGGGTCGCCGGCCTCGTCGGCGTGAGGATCACCACCCTGGAGGAATCGGAGGCGGGAAGGGAGCTTTGGACCTGGTATACGCTGGAAATGGACGGCGATATCCTGGAGATCTGGGCCACCTGCGCCCTCGGCGATGATGAGACTGTGGAGAAGGGGGATCAGGGGCCCGCGCTGCCCGGCGCGATTCAGAAGGTGCTGGAGAATATTGAGCTGGAGGGCCGGGATCAGGGCCTGTGACGGAAGGGCCGGGGACGGCAAGTGATGGGCGGGGCCGGGCAGGCTCCGCTTTACCTATAAATGGACAAAAAAAGACATCTGTGTAATGAATACACAGATGCAAAATGAAAGGAGAATATACGCCCCGTCTACTGGGTAAGAGCGACGTAAGCGTCACATGCGTGTGGCACATGTGTGTGATCTCTCAATCAACGTGTCCATTCTACAGGAAAAACCGGGCCTTGTCAAGGGTATTTTTAAAGTTTTTTGTTTACTTATGCCTAATATTTAGGTAAAATGGAGAAAAGATCGAAATGGGAGGGAAATTTCGTGTCTGACTACGAAAAAAAGAACAACAGCAAGACCTGGATTCTGGTCACCATTATTGCCATCCTGGTGGTTGCGCTGGTGGCCCTGATTATTCTGCAGTTCACCGGCGGCGACCGGGGCGCCAGCGCCCAGGTGACGCCCACCCCCGCCGCGGAAGCAACGCCCGCGCCTACCCCCGAACCCACGCCCACGCCTGAGCCCACCCCCGCCGCGACCCCCGCGGCCACGCCGGAGGACTCCGCGGCGGCCGGTTCCTTTGTCTCCAGCGGCTTTACGCTGAGGATTCCCGAGGATATGTCAAAGAGCGAAAGCGAAGGCATGACCACCTACATGCGCTTTGATCTTTCCACAGGCTCGGTGGAACTGGTGATGATCTATGACAATGTGCCCTCCGGCGGTGTGAAGCTCCATGTGAATGAGCTCACCGACGAGCAGATTGAGGCCCTTACCGCCGCCATGGTCTCCGAGGTGGAGGGGCTCACCGAATCCCACCAGATGATCGATGTGGACGGCAGGAGCGTGCTTCAGGTGGATATGGCCGGCAACGAGGACGGCACGGACATGATCTTCCGCTGCTTCATCTTCGATGTGGACGGCAGCATCACCCTCCTGCTCACCGGCAACTCCGGAACCTCCTTCTCCGCCGATATGCAGGGTGTGCTGGACAGCCTCGCCTTTACGGAGTAAAATAGTTGCATCCAACCTTTGAGAGGAGTTTCATTTGATGAAGAAAAAGGGCTTGGCCCTGCTGCTGACAGCTTTGGTCTTTCTGCTCGCCGCCTGCCAGATCGAACTTTCCGGCGAGACCCGCACCCTGGAGGGCGGCGGCTTCTCCTTCCAGTATCCCAAGGAATTCATGGTGGAGAAGGCTTCGGACGACGCGCCGGACAAGATCCAGATGCGTTACATGGTGGGCGGGGAGATGTATCTTTGCACCGTCATGCCCCACGAGGAGGGCAAAAAATTGGCCGATCTCGATGAGGCCGGACGCCAGGAGGTCGTGGACATTCTGGTGGACAACATGGAGGCCCAGATCCGTGTGGAGATGGAGCCCTATGAGACGGGAACCGTTTCCCTCGGCGGCCGCGACGCCTATTACTACCGCTATCAGGATGAGCTCGCCGTGTGCCGCATGGATATGTATCTTTTCGAGGGCAGGGACGCCATGGAGGTTCTCCTGCTCGGCGCCAACGATTCCGCGGGCACCGTCCGCTTCGATGAGGTGCTGGGCGGCATCCCCGATTCATTTACGTTTGAGTAATCCCTGCGGAAACGGTCGTCCCTCGGCCGCCCGGTGGTTCTGTCAGAGTTTATAAATTGTTAACATTTGGCTGTATCCCTTGGGAAACAATGGTTACAGCTATTTTTTCCCGGAGCCGTTCATAAATTGTTCACGAACCGTTCATACACCGGTCAAACTTTCATTTGACAGGCTGGTCCTTCCGTACTATACTGCCCCATGGAGTCTTGGGAAAGGAGGGCTACAGTCATGAAGAGGATCATTGCTTTGGTGCTGGTGGTATGCGCTTTCGCTGTGGGCCTGACCGCCTGCGGCGGCGACAACGCTTCCACGCCTTCTACGGGCGCAGCCGTTTCTACGCCTGCCAAATAATTTGCCTTTCTATAATTCTACATAGATCGGAATTCGCCGGAAAGAGGTCCCTTCGGGGGCCTCTTTCCAGTTTTTCTCCCACGTTTTGACTTGCGGCGCTGCTTTCTGCTATAATGGCTTTGTGAGAAGTCAGAATCGCAAGATTTGAGATTGCCACCCAATGGGCTGGAGGCTGATGGAAGGGCGCGCCTTTCCCGGGCCTCGGCTCAACGGCCGGAGGAACCCGCTAAAGCGGTTTCCGGGGCCAAAGGGTGGTATTTTTTTACGATGACGGCCGCCCGGGGAGGCCGAAGGGGAGAGCCGGGCGGCGGAAGCGGGCTGGCAAGTATGGCATGCGGGAGCCGGATTGGGGGAAGGGCTCGCCGGGGAACGGCTGAAATCGATTATACTTTGGGAGGTTCAAGATGACAAAACACAATGATGGAATTGCAAGGGCGCTGATCGCCTTTACCGTGCCCCTCATCCTGAGCGGGCTTTTGCAGCAGCTCTACAACTGGGCCGACGCCTTCATCGTGGGCAACATTGTGGGCGAGGGCGCCCTGGCCGCCGTCGGCGCTACCCATGCCATCACCGGCCTTTTTGTCATGGCCATTACCGGCTTTACCTCCGGTATCTCCATCCTCTCCGCCCGGTTCTACGGCGCGGGGGACATGGACGTGCAGAAAAAACTGCTGTTCTCCTTCACCGCCATCCTGGGCGTCTTCTTCCTGGCCGTCAGTGTGGCCGGTATTGTGGGAACACAGGGCATGCTCCGGCTGCTCAACACTCCCGCGGACATCTTTGACATGGCGGCGGGTTATCTCGCCGTCATTCTGGTGGGCGTGCCCTTTCTGGCGGTCTACAACGTCTATGCGGCGATCCTGCGCGGCCTTGGCAACAGCAAGGCGCCCTTCTACGGCGTTTTGGTCTCCTCGGTGGCCAATGTGGCGCTGGACCTCCTGTTCGTGGGCGCGTTCCACTGGGGCGTCGTCGGCGCGGCGGCGGCGACGGTCATCTCCCAGGCCCTGATGACGGTGTTTCTGGTGGTCTACGCCGTGCGTAAGTACGAGGCGCTGCGGTTCCGGCCCGAGCGCAGTCTCTTTGAAAAGGGTGTGATCCGGCAGGGCTGGGCCATCTCCTGGCCCATCACGGTGCAGTCGGTGATGAAATCGGTGGGCAGCCTGGTGCTGCAGAACTTCATGAACGGCTTTGGCACCGCCACCGTGGCGGCCATCACCACCGCCTATCGGGTGGACAGCGTCATCATGCTGCCTATTTTGAACCTCAGCACCGGCATCGCCACCATGACCTCCCAGAACATCGGCGCCGGCGAGCCCGGCCGGGCGCGGCGCTGTCTTTCCGTGGGCATGGTGATGATGGGCGTGGTATCGCTGGCCCTCACCGCCTTTGTGATGGTGCTGGGCGGCCCGCTGGTCCAGATCTTCGGCGTGACGCCCGAGGCGGTGGCCATCGGCCGGGCCTTCTTCCAGGCCATCGGTATTTTCTACGTGATCTATGGCGCCGCCATGGCGCTTAGGGGCTATGTCGAGGGCCGGGGCTTCGTCCTGTTCTCCGGTATCTGCGGCATCCTCTCCCTGGGCGTGCGCATCGGCTTGTCCTACGGGCTGGTGGGCGTGTTTGAGGGCCGCGTCATCGCTTATGCCGAGGCCTTCTCCTGGGTGTTCATGTTCCTTATGTACGGCGCTTGGTACGTGCTGAACCGCCGCAGGGAGCATAGGGCCGGCATTGAGCTGGGAAGTTGAAGTGTGGGCCGGGGTTTGGCCGGCGGCGGGGCGCGAGAGATTGGAAAAGAGGGAGCCGATTGGCTCCCTCTTTTTTGCTTAGCTGAGTTTGCGGCGCACCAGCACCACCTGGCCCAGTATCTCCGCTTCCGCCATCCGCTCACCATAGTAGAGCCGCGGCCGCTCCGCCGGCGAGGGCGACGTCAGCAAAAGAAAATCCGATTCCCGGTACAGATACCGCAGCTTCGCTTCCCCGTCCAGGATCGCCAGCACCAGCTTCCCGTCCCCGGCTTCCCCGCGGTGCACCAGCACAAAATCCCCTTCCTTCGCCGCCGGCGATACCGCCTCGTCCGGAACACGCAAAATAAAATACTCCTCCGAACAGGAATTGAGATCCCGTACGTCCAGGTACTGCTCCCCCAAATCCTCATAGAAGGTCCGGTTGTTCTCACTGTAGATCCGGCCGTACACCTTTACCGTTACCGCCGTATCCGTCCTGCGATAGGGCGCCGGCGGCTCGCTCACCCGCGGCAGCTTCGTGCCGTGCCCCATGATATAGTCAATGCTGCATCCCAGCTGGTCCGCCAGCCGCACGAGTATATCCAAACTGGGCGCCGTTTCCCCCGCTTCGTACTTGCTGATGGTGCTCTTCCCCACACCCACCGCCTGGGCCAGCGAGGTCTGCGTGTATCCACAGCGCTTACGGCATTTGTAGAGGTTGGGTACCCATGATTTCTGCTCAGCCATCCTCGTTCCTCCTCTTTGACCATGTTTTCATTATAGTGTTTCCCCAGAGGAACCGCAATCCTTGGGCCTTAGTAATTATTGGGGGAATATCCCTATTTTGCAGGTATTGACAAGCATTTTTCCCTGTGCTATGATCTAAAATGTAGCGCCAAAGGAAACAAATGCCGCTCTTTTTTGTGGTTTTGATTCCCTCAAAGAAACTTTGGCCTGTTTTTTTCCGGTTGTGAGGATTCCCCATCATCACAATATAGTTGGAAAGAGGGCCTAATTTTTGATGCTTTTTTGTAACCATGATCCGGTATCGGATGATTTCTCGCGGGATCTGCGCTGTTTCCGCTGCGGTGAGGAAGTCTGCGACTTTCTCTACGACCTTGAAGGTGCTTGGCTTTGTGAAGACTGTTTCGATCTCATCTGTCTGGAATTCAAACGCCGCGCCCGCTATGATGCCTTTGATCTCGCCGAGGCGCTCCGTGAGCCGCTCCGGGACATCGAGAGGCGCACGGGGGACGGAGTTGCCGCGGCGGAGATGGGTGCGCCGGGGAACGGCGTGTCTGCGCAGGCGGGAGACGATGCGTCGGGGGACGGCGTGTCTGTACGGGCGGAAGGGGCGGTGGGTCAACGGCCCGGCGAGGACCCGGGAGGCGCGGCGCAATGAACTATTTGAAAGAAATTAACGCTTTTGAGCGCTACGTCGAAGCCAATTTTTTGCCGCCTGCCGCGCAATTAATGTGGTACAAACTGATAGCTCTTTTTAACCGTTGTGGGTGGCCCGATTGGGTCACCCTTGACAATATCCGTTTGATGACGTTATGCGGCATGAGACAGGAAAAAACCTGCATAAAAACGCGGGATTTTCTCATTTTTCATGGCATGATCCGCTATCGGAGAGGCAGAAAGGGGTTTCCCTCCCGCTATGCTTTGGTGCCCAGCGAAGGATGGGGTGCGCCGCGGGAAAAGGGGGAATGGAAGGCTGGACGGGAGAGGATCGAGGGCGAGCCGGGGGAACGGGAAACTGAACGGGAAAGGGCCGAGGGCGAGCCGGGGGAACGGAAAGCCGGACGGGAGAGGAACGAGGGCGGGCCGGGGAGACGGAAGGCTGGAAGGGGGGAATGGGACCCCGGGTGCGGACAGGGTTCCATCCTGAGCGGGGATGGCTGTCAAACGCGCCAAAACGGCGCCAGAAGCACGGATGCGGGCACGGGCCGTACCCAAGGCCCGGGAGGGAAACGCCGGGCTGTGCGGGACGGGCAGGACCCGCTGAGAAACCGCGGGAAGAGGCCCCGGGGACCGGGGAATGGAGGCGTGCCGGTTGAGTTTGCATGGGAGGGCGGGGACAAGCCCGCCGGAAAAAAGGAGGGATCGTTCGCTGACAAGATAAACACCATGGGTTCGAGGGAGGAAGGATCCAGGAGGACCTCGGGGAAAGGAGATGGGTCCAATGGCGCCTTCAAAACGATGCCTGCAAAAAATGCGGGGTGGGACGGCGTGCATGGCCATGACGCCGTATATCGGCCAGGCTTTTCGCCAGCCTTTCCTGCCCCCCTATCTAAACCAAACGTAAAATCAAACACAAACCATGACGAGGACGACTCGTGTGTGCACGGGGGAGAGCCGCATGGACCTCGGGAGCGAACGGCCGATGGGGATAACAGCGGGGAGAGGCCCACTCAGGCCGGGAAAAGGGGTATTGACGGGCATGGGATTGGACGGTACGGGGATGAAATCGGCAGCGGCGGCATGCCGTGGGGAGCCGGACGATGCGGAGCGGAGAGTGCCTTCAACCTCTCGCCCTCCGCAAGAGCCTTCCTGGACCACCTCGCTTTGCCCGAAGACGTCATTGCCCTTGCCGTCGATGCCGCCCTCGACCGCGGCGCCCGCTCCTTCGCCTACCTCCGCAGGGTGCTGGAGGACTGGCTGCACCGGGGCGTCCATTCCGTGGAGGATGCTGAAAACATCCTCCGGCACCGGGAAACCTCCCGCTTGGAGGATGACATGCTGGACAATTTATACACCAAATTTTGATGCAGCACCCCTTTTCTCCCTTTTTATGACATGATGGGAGCGGGGAATCCTCCAACAGGGCGGCCTGGGAAAACACCGATCCGGGCCTGGAGAATATTCAGCGGCCTGGGGCCGGTATGGCCAAAGGAAAGGCGCCATGGATTTGTTGAAGGAGGAATTTTTTGTGGGCGTTTTATCCCGTAACATGATCAAAAGTGTGGAAAAATGGTTCTACCGCTACCCGGAAGCGATGAAGGATCTTTGCGAGGTCCGTCAAAATATCTTAAAGGCTTACGAAAACTGCGGCCCGGTGGCCATCTCGGACCCCACCTTCGGCCGCGCCGCCGAGCTGGCCGGTGAGGATGCGCACGAGTGGATGATGGTTATTCAGGAGGTCCTGGACCACTTCGAGGGCACCGGCAAGGACCGGCTGCTCCGGATGGTCTACTTCCAGGACCGAACCGAGGTGTATGTGTGCAGCGAGCTTTTCATCGAGCGCCGGACCTTCTATGCCTGGAAAAACGAGGTGGTGCTCTATGCCGCGTTCCTCGCCGTGCAAAGGGGCATCCTCGCCTTCCCGGACAGCCGGCTTCATCAGCGCTCCCGCCAGCTCCATCAGGATACCGGCACACTGCGCGTTTGAAGGAGGGCTTCGCTTGAACGAGCGGCAAAAAATTTTCCTGGACGCCTTTGTGGAGGGGGGCTCCCTCCCTGAGGCGGCCCGGGCGGCGGGGTACTCGGACAGCTATGCCGTCAAGGTGCTGTCCGATCCTCTGGCCAAAGAGTATGTGAAAGAACACGCCGGCGCCGCGCTCTATCAGCGGGCGCTGAAGTTTTATGCCGGGATCGTCTCCGGCGAGATCACCGAACAGGTGGTGGTCGCGGACAAGATGGACGGCCAGACCATCCACCGCGTGCTGGACAAGCTGCCCGCCGTTAAGGACCGCATCCGCGCCGGGGAGATCATTTTGCAGATGGTGGGCCAGGAGGGGGATGACGGCGGCGCCGGTGACGCCGGACTGCCCGCCGTGGATTATGACGGCGGCATCGCCGCGGAAGAGCCGCGCCCACCGGAGCAGCCGGAATCAGAAAATGCCGGATTGGATCGGGACGGGTGAGGTCGAGGCGGGGAAAGGTCGGAAGGCTGGACAGGGTTAAGAGCGATCGGGAGGCCGGGGACAGCGGTAAGGCTGGACAGGGTTGAGAGCGGTTGGGAGGCCGGGGACAGCGGCAAGGCCGGACAGGGTTGAGAGCGGTTGGGAGGCCGGGGACAGCGGCAAGGCCGGGGGACGGGAGAAGCCGGCACGGGAAATGGGACCGGGTGCGGCTGGATGGGACGGACCGAGCGGTAAGGCCGGGGGTCGGGAGAAGCTCGCACGGGAAGTGGGACCGGGTGCGGCTGGATGGGATGGACCGGGCGGTAAGGCCGGAGGTCGGGAGAAGCCGGCACGGGAAATGGAGGCGGCCACTGGCCGCGTGCGGAGATGAGGTGTTTGAAAATGGGATGGGATGGACCGGGCGGTAAGGCCGGGGGTCGGGAGAAGCTCGCACGGGAATTGGAGGCGGCCACTGGCCGCGTGCGGTGGGTGGAGGGGTTCCGGGAGGTCAACGCTTCCACCAAACGCTACCGCGTTCTCATGGGCTCCGCCGGTTCCGGCAAGTCCATGAACGTCGCGCAGGACCTCATCGGCAAGCTGTCCAACCCCAAATTCGCCGGCGCGAACCTTTTGGTTGTCCGCAAGCTGGAGGAGGCCAACCGCGCTTCCACGCTGCCTCAGCTCATTCAGGCCGCAAAGGCCTTCTACGGCAGTGAGTGGCACCGCGCCTGGTCCGTTCGCCGGGAGCCCCTCGCCATGACATGCAGGGTCACCGGCTGCCAGATCCTCTTCGCGGGCATGAACGATCTCAGGCAGCGGGAGAAAATCAAGTCCGTCGCCTTTGAACGGGGCAAGCTCACCTTCATCTGGGTGGAGGAGGCCACCGAGCTTTCCGAAGCCGATTTCGACATCCTGGACGACAGGCTCCGCGGCGTTCTGCCCCGGGGCTTGTATTACCAGATTACGTTAACCTTTAACCCCGTTTCCGCCAGCCACTGGCTGAAGAGCCGTTTCTTCGATCATCCCGATCCCGCGGCGCTGGTTCACCGTTCCAATTACCGGGACAACCCCTTCATGGACGCGGCCTACCACCGCAGGATGGAGATGCGGAAAAAGCGGGACCCGGAGGGGTACCGGGTGTATGGTCTCGGGGAGTGGGGCGGCACGGAAAAAATGGTGCTGCCCCACTATCAGGTGCGGGCGTTCGACCGGGACCGGGAACGCTTCGACCGGGTGGTGCTGGGCCAGGATTTCGGGTTCAATCACGCCAACGCCATCCTGGAGGTGGGCATGAAGGACGGCGGGGTGTATGTGATGCGGGAGCTGGTGCTCCGGGGGCTGGACACGGCGGCCATCATTGAACGGGCGACGGCGGCCGGGGTGCCGAAGGATCTGGCGATGATCTGCGACAGCGCCGAGCCGGACCGCATCGCCAGCTGGCGGGCCGCCGGGTTCCGGGCCAGGCCGGTGAAAAAGGGCGCCGGTTCGGTGCTGGCCCAGCTGGACTATCTACGCGGACGGGAGCTCGTCATCCATCCCCAGTGTGTGCATCTCATCCGCGAGCTGGCCGGGTATGTATGGAAGAAGGACCCGCTCACCGGCGCGCTGCTGGACGAGCCCGCACCCGCTCCCGACGACGCCATCGCCGCGCTGCGCTATGCCGTCGATGAGGTGCGCAGAGGTCCCAATTTTACCTTCTAGGCTTCTAATAGAAAAAAATTTTTTGCCCTCTGGACGGACCTGCAAACCCCTGAATTGTATGGAATTTCGCGATATTGGTTATACTTTTATAACCATTTATGACTATAGTATTGTGACCGGCTTAGGTCTATGATGGGGAAAAGGAGGCCTGCCATGTTCCGCATCGAAAACGACTTTAAGAGCCCGAATGTTCCCCGTACCATCCGATTCACCGATCGACTCTTTGAAGAACTTACCGCCGCTGCCCAGGAAAATGGCGTCTCCTTCAATCGCCTGGTCTTGCAATGCTGCCGCTATGCGCTGGATCATTTGGACAGGGACGATCCTGAATAGTTTTTTCCTTTCCCCCGCTTCGTTTTTGACGGCGTTTTTGTGCGTCGTCATTTTTTGTAACCATTTTTTAATTACCGATATGCACATTACCTTTATTACAAATGTGAACTATAATGGAGAAAAAGGTGAAGGGGGTCTTTAAATGGAAAAATTCAAGATCGTTAAGTCCAGCGAAAGGATTACTTCCATCAATCGGACCATCCGCTTGAGCCCGGAAAGCTTCGACCGCCTTTCCTCCTTGAGCCAGCAAAGCGGGGTCTCCTTTAATAGGCTTGTTAATCAGTGTATTGCCTATGCGCTCCAAAACCTCGAGGAAGATTGATGTCTTCTCCGCACCAGAAAACAGTGGCAGCAGCCACTGTTTTTTTTGTGGGGAAAAATCGGGGGGCGAAGCGGGCGAGGGGATGGGAGACGGAGGTTTGGACGGGATGGAGGAGCGGGTGGAGCGCGGGAGATGGAGGAGAAGGATCGGACGAGGGAGACGGGGGGTGGATGGGATGGACCGGGCGAGGAGCCGGAGCAGGGGGGAGCCGGCACGCGAAAGGGGAGCGGCTACT
This sequence comes from Gehongia tenuis, assembly GCF_014384795.1. Taxonomy (NCBI): domain Bacteria; kingdom Bacillati; phylum Bacillota; class Clostridia; order Christensenellales; family Christensenellaceae; genus Gehongia; species Gehongia tenuis. The sequence continues at coordinate 354,365 of NZ_JACRSR010000001.1, forward strand.
GGCCGCAAGATGGGGGTGTTTGAAGACGGAATCGGATGGACCGGGTGAGGAGATGGGAGACGGGGGGTGGATGGGATGGACCGGGTGAGGAGCCGGAGCACGGGAGGAGCCGGCACGCGAAAGGGAAGCGGCTACCAGCCGCAAGATGGGGGTGTTTGAAGACGGAATCGGATGGACCGGGTGAGGGGATGGGAGACGGGGGGAGCCGGCACGCGAAAGGGAAGCGGCTACCAGCCGCAAGTGCAGCGCCAATGCGGTACGCCAAAATGATAGGCTATCCTTGAAAGTAATGCAAGGGAGGAATCATTCTTGTTCTTATCCCAAACCGATGTGGTTCAGGCCGCCCTCGAGGCCCATGCGCCCATGTCCCTTGAGCAGATCCTGCTCACCGAAATCCGCGAGTTTGAAGGCTCCGCTAAACGGCGCTTCATGCTCCAGGGCATGGCCTACTACCGGGGGGAAAACGACATCCTCTTGAAGCACCGCACGGGCATCGGCGAGGACGGCTATGAAACCGTCATCCAAAATCTCGCCAACAACCGCATCGCCCACGGCTTCATTCAAAAACTGGTGGATCAAAAGAAGGATTACCTCCTTTCCCGGCCCATCAGCATTGACTGCCGGGATCCCCATCAGCAGCGCCATCTCACCGACTTCTTTGACCGCGAGTTCATGCGGGTTTTGAAAAACGTCGGCGCCAGCGCCGTGGTGGAGGGCGAGGCCTATTTGCAGGTGTTCTACGACCCGGAAGGGCGGCTCCGGACCATGCTCATCCCCGCATCCCAGGTCATTCCCTTTTTCGAGGATGAGGACGGCGAGCTGGGCGGGCTGATCCGCTTCTACGATCTTGAAGGCTATGAGGGCCGGCACAAGATCCTTCAGCGAAAGGTGGAGTACTGGCACAGGGACGGCGTGGACCGCTACCGCGAGGAGGGCGGCCGCCTCATCCTGGAGGGCCGGGAGGGCCACTTCACGGTGGAGGGAAAACCGGCCTGCTTCGGCAGGGTGCCCTTCGTGGTGTTCCGCTACAACGCCCTGGGAAGGCCGCTTATCGCAAATCTCAAGGCGCTGGTGGATGAATACGACAAACGGGTTTCCCAGCGGGCGGACAGCCTCGAGGATCTGCCCAATTCGGTGTACGTGCTCAAAAATTTCGACGGGGAAAATCTCGGGGAGTTCCGGAAGAACCTGATGAGCTACCGGGCGGTGAAGGTCTCCGGCGACGGCGGCGTGGATACGCTGTCCCTGCCCGGGGACGGCGATTCGCTGGAGGATCATCTGAAGCGGCTTAGAAAGGATATCTACGAGTTCGGGCGGGGCGTGGATACCCAGAGCGAACGCTTCGGCGCAAGTCCCTCCGGCGTCGCGCTGAAGTTCCTCTACGCCGATCTGGACATGGACGCCTCCGAGATGGAGAGCGAGTTCCAGGCCGCCCTGCACCGCCTGCTCTGGTTCGTGAATTTCCACATCCGCACCTGCTTCGGCGAGGATTTTGACGGCAAGCCTGTGGAGTTCGTCCTGAACCGCGACATCCTCATCAATGAGACCGATGCCATTGACAACTGTGTCAAGTCCGTGGGCATCCTCTCCGAACGGACCATTCTGGCCAACCATCCCTGGGTTGTGCAGGTGGAGCTGGAGGAGGCCAGGAAGCTGGAGGATGAGGCGAAGGCCGGAGAGGCTGAACGCGAAGGGCCGGGAGCGGAGAAGCCCGGGGACGGAGAGACGATGAACCGGAAGAAGGCCGGGGCGAAGGGACCGGGCGGCGCGGCAGGCGAAGCCGGGACCGGAGCCGGCAAGAAGGCCGGGGCGAAGCCCGGGGCCGGAGATACGATGAACCGGAAAAAGGCCGGGGCGACGGACGGCGCGGAAAGCAAAGACGGAACCGAAGCCGGGAAGAAGGGCGAGGCGAAGCCCGGCGACGTATGCACGGAATACCTGGCCCCCGGCCGGCGCCTGAGGCCAAGACCTAAGGGCACCGTCCCCTACTCGGGAATTACCGGTACGGATCCTTTTCTGTCCGGTTTCCATAAACGACTGATTTAGGAGGCATTACAAATGGCTGTGAACTATGCAACAAAATACGCCGGCGCTGTGGACGAACGCTTTCGTCTGAGCGCACTGACCACCCCCGCGGTGAACGATTCCTTTGACTGGACCGGCGCAAAAACCGTTCAGGTCTACTCCATTCCCACGGTGGCCATGTCCGACTACTCCCGCACCGGTACGGCCCGCTACGGCACCCCCAGCGAGCTCGACAACACCCTGCAGGAGCTTACCCTCGCCAAGGACCGCGGGTTCGCTTTCATCATCGACCGCGGCAACTACAACGATACGGCGATGACCAATGCCGCAGGCGAGGCGCTGCAGCGTCAGGTGGAAGAGGTTGTCATCCCGGAGATCGACACCTACCGCCTTTCCAAGATGGCCGCCGGCACCGGCACCACCAAGACGGAGACGGTCACCTCCAGCAATGCTTACGATCTTTTCCTGGAGGCCTGCGGCACCCTCTCCGACAACAAGGTTCCCCTGGAGGGCCGCGTCGCCTTCGTAAACCCCGCCTTCTACAAGGCCATCAAGCAGGACGGGAGCTTCGTGAAGGGTTCGGATATGGCCCATGAGATGCTCAGCCACGGCGTGGTGGGCATGGTGGACGGCGTGAGCCTCATTCAGGTGCCCACCTCCTACATGCCCGAGGGCACCACCCTCATCATGGCCCATCCCCTTTGCACCACCGCACCGGTCAAGCTGGCCGACTACAAGATCCATGACAACCCTCCGGGCATCAACGGATGGCTGATCGAGGGCCGGGTGTACTACGATGCCTTCGTGCTCACCAGCAAGAAGAAGGGCATCTACATCGTCAAGAACGCGGCGGCCCAGCAGCCCAGCGGCGACGCTTAAAAGGAGGGGCATATGACGAAGGATGAAGCGGTTGTGGCGGCGGCGGCCCTCCTGACGGGCCGGGTGGAGGCTGATCTCATCGATGACCTGGCGGCGGAGGCCGTGCAGCTCATCCTGGATTACTGCCATATCCCGGACTTCCCCGCGGCGCTCATCCCGGTGGCCGCCGATGCGGCGGTGGCCCTCTCCCATCGGGATGAGCGGCCCGCCGCCGGCGTCTCCCAGCTGTCGGTGGGCGATACGTCCATCACCTACGGCAAGGCCGATACGGGCGATGTGCTTTCCGCTTTTGCCTCGCGCCTTCATCCCTACCGAAGGGTGGCGTGGTGATGGGATACCGGGATTTGACCGCCCTGTTCACCGATGAGGCGGACATCTTCCGCCGCAAGGCGGGCAGCGCCGGCCCCTTTACCACCGCCGATACCCTGGAAAAAGTGGCGGAAGGCATCCCCTGCAGGCTCTCCCAAAAGGGCAGGGTCAATCTGGGGGAGTCCGGCCTCGGCGAGGTCTACAATGCCGCCAACTTCCGGCTGAAGCTCTTTCTGCCCCCCGGCACCGATATCCGGCAGGGGGACAGTGTGAAGGTCCGAAGATTCGGCGGGGACGGCGCGACCCAGTTCCTCGCCGGGTTTCCCTTCACCTACGACTCCCACGTGGAGGTGCATTTGAGCTTCATCGGCAAGGCGTAGCCGGGAAACCCCGGCGGGCAATCCGCGTGCGAGGCGAGGGAATTTGCCAGAGCGGAGGTAAGGCCGGGGGCTGGGAGAACGGTGAAGGCGAAGGCCGGGGCCGGAGGTAAGGCCGAAGCGCGGAGGCTGGGAGAACGGTGAAGGCGAAGGCCGGGGCCGGAGGTAAGGCCGAAGCGCGGAGGCTGGGAGAACGGTGAAGGCGAAGGCCGGGGCCGGAGAGAAGGCCGAAGTGTGAAGGATCGAGAATGGCTGAAAGGCTGAAGAGACAGCCGAAAGGCGGGTGAATATATGGGTGCCTTGGAACAGCAGCTCTATCGGCTGCAAAAATGGAAGATGCGCGTCGACCGCGCCAGAAACGGTGTGGACGCTCTCTACAGGAGCGCCGGCGAGGCCGCTGCCGATAAGGGGCTTGCCGCCGTCCGGGCGCTCACCCCTGTTGAGACCGGCAGGCTGCAGATGGGTTGGCAAAAACGGGTCTCCCGTACGGGCAGCAGCTACCAAGTGAGTTTATTGAATGAAGTTGCTTATGCCCCCTACGTGGAATTTGGCCATCGGGCGGGCAAGAGCGGTTTCGTCCCCGGCAGGTACATGATGAGCCGGGGACGGATCGCCGCCCAGACGGCCCTCGCCATGGAAGTGGCGCGGGCGGAGGCAAAGATCCTGACCCAGGTGAAACAGTAGGCATGAGGGGGGACGGTTTTTGGTTACCGAAGTGATAAAGGCGGTGGCGAAGGCTCTGTCCGAGGGCTGGAAGCTGCCCGTTTACGGCGAACAGGTGGTGCAGGGATTCATGGAGCCCTGCTTCGCCATCCGCCTCGAGCAAAGCGGCGTGAAAAGGGAACTGCAGGGCCGCAGTCTCTGGGAGGTGGAGCTGGACGTGATGTTCTTTCCCGGAGAGGGCGGCAACGCCTCGGCCATGGCCGAGCTGCCCGCTCTGCATGGGGCGCTTAGCGAGGTGAGCTGGGAGGGTGTGCGCTATGCCCTCGCCCGTATGGATTCGGCGCTGGTGGACGGCGTGCTGCATCTCATCCTGCGCTACCCCTTCCGCGCTTTGCAGGAAAGAACCCCCGATACGGCCATGGCCTCCTTTGAGGTCACCGTGCGGCAAAGGCAGGACGAAGCGGGAAGCGCCCAGGCCGCGGACGGAGAGCGGACATGAGGCGGGGGCGGAACGCGCCTGCTGCGGCCCGCGCCGGGAGGGTGCGGGGCTGGGAGACCGGCTTGGACGCCGCGGACGGACGGATGGACGGACCGGCGGGCGAAGGGACCGGAGAAGAACGGGACCAGGAAGAACGGGACCGGGAGGAGCGGAGCCGGGGGGAACGGGACGGCGGCTCGGGCGGGTCTGCGGGCCGGTTCCTCAAAAAACACTGGCTGGAGGTTCAGCGCGGCGTTCGCCGCGATGTGCTCGAGGCCCATCTCCGGGACGGCCAGGCCTACGGCCTGACGGAGATCCGTGAGATCCTGGGTCATTTTTGGAAAGAGGTGGATTGATATGGCGGGAGGCATTTTTACCGCTTACAACAAAAAGCGTGCCGGCGTTTACATCAACATCAAGGGCGCCGCAAAGGCGGACACCGGTCTTGGGGAGAGCGGCGTTGCGGCGGTGCCGGTGGAGTGCGGGTTTGGTCCTGGCACTGTGGTGGAGCTGCAAAGCGGCGCCGACACCCTCGGCATCTTTGGCGACAGTCTCGCCAGCGACGCCATGCGGCCCATTCGGGAGGCCATGCGGGGCGCGTCCAAGGTGCTGGCCATGCGCATCAACGGCGGCGGCACGAAGGCGTCCGGCACCCTCGGCGTCATCTCGGCCGAGGCGGTCTATGGCGGCGCGTCCGGCAACCGCATCAAGCTTCAGGCGGAAGCACTCCCCGGCGGCAAGTACCGGGTGAGCACCCTCTACGACAATGCCGTGGTGGACGAGCAGGATGTGGCGGCGGCGGGGGATCTGGCGGACAACGGCTGGGTTGCCTTCTCCGGCACCGGCGCCATCACCGAGGGCAGTGTGAGCCTTACCGGCGGCGTCAGCGAAACGGTGACGGCGGCAAGCTGGTCCGCCTTCCTTGCGGCCCTCGAGGGCCTTCGCTTCGGCGCCATGGCGGTGCCGGTATCCGAGGCGCTGGCGGAAAGCGTGCTGCCGGTGGTGAAGGCCTACGTGGTGCGCCTTCGGGACACGGTGGGCAAGAAGTTCGCCGCGGTGGTTCCCGCCTACGACGGGCAGGAACCCATGGACCATGAGGCCATCGTACAGGTGAAAAACGGCGTGATCATGGAGGACGGCGCGGTGGTGGACAGCCGCATCGCCACCTGCTACGTGGCGGGCGCTTATGCGGCTGCGGGCCCGGCGCGGTCCCTCACCTTCCAGGAGTATTCCGGAGCCGTGGATGTGACGAAAAACTACACCGATACCGAGATCGGCGAGCTTTTAACGGACGGCATGTTCATCTTTACGCTGGGAGAGAGGGTCAGGATCGAGCAGGACGTGAACTCCCTGACCACCTACACGGCGGACAAGCCCAGCTACTTCAGAAAGGCGCGGCTCATCCGCACGCTGGACGCCATTGCTCAGGATTTCAAGGACATCTTCGAAAGGGAGTTCGTGGGCAAGGTGCAGAACAATGTGGATGGACGGGCTCTGTTCTCGGCGCGCTGTGCCGCCTACCTGGACACGCTGGCCGCCCTCGGCGCCATCGAGGCACGGGAGGACGGCGATATCGTGGTGGCGCTGGGCAGCGAGCCGGACAGCCTGGTGGTGGAAGCGGCCATCCGGGCGGTGGACGCGGTGGAGAAGATCTACATGACCGTATCGGTTGCGTAAAGGAGGAGGAAAATGGGCTATCTGAAAGCCAGTGATACCCTGTTCGGCCAGGAGGGCCGGGCCTATGCCACCATCGACGGCCAGGTGGAGGAGATGTTCTACATCAAGCGGCTCACCGCTTCCGTGGAGAAAAACAAGGTCAAGATGGCGACCCTGGGCAGGCGCGCCTTGCAGCATAAGGCCGCCGGCTACGAGGGCAAGGGCGAGATGACCATCTATTACGTTACCAGCCTGTTTCGTCAGATCATGTGCGATTACATGAAGCGCGGCCGGGATCTCTATTTCGATATTCAGGTCACCAACGAGGACCCCACCTCCGCCGCCGGCCGGCAGACCGTGGTCCTGAAAAATGTCAATCTTGATTCCGTCGTCATGGCCGCCCTGGACGTGGAGGCCGAAGCCCTGGAGGAGGACGTTTCCTTCACCTTCGACGACGTGGAGATCCTCCAAAGCTTCACCGCCCCGGAATTGGGTTGATGTAAGGGGGGAGCCGGGGGACGGCGGCAGGCCGGGGGCCGCGCTGACGGAGCGCGGGCGGTACGGACGGCGGCCGAAAGCAGCTAAAAAAAACGCCAGGAGGAGCGGGATCAATGGATCTTCGAGAGTTCTTACAGCGTCATCCGGTGGACGATATCCGGGAAAAGGTGGTCGTGGGCGAACGGCTCCGGGACGAGGCGGGCAATCCCCTCGCCTTTGAGATCCGGGCGCTCACTGCGGACGCCTTTGAAAAGGTCCGCCGCGCCAGCGAACGGCCCGGCCCAAACGGACCGGTGCTGGATGCCAGAAGGTTTACAGAATATCTTGTCATTGAGGGCGTGGCGGCGCCGTCCTTCCGGGACGCCGAGGCCATGGCGGAACTGTCCTGCTCCACACCGGAGCAGTATCTGGCCAAAACCCTTCTCGCCGGGGAGATTCTCAAACTGTCCGCCGCCATTCAGCGGCTGTCCGGCTTCGATACCTCCCTGGACGAGGACATTCAAACAGCAAAAAACTGATTCGGGGCGGTGACGGGCTGTCCACCCTCGCCTGCGCCGCCCTGATTCGATGGGGCTGGGAACCGGGGAAGGTTCTGGCCCTCTCCCAAAGGGAAATCGCCTTCGTGACCGCCGCCCTGCTGCTTCAGGGCGATTGAGCCGGGGGCCGGAGGGCGGGGCCGGGCGGGCGGTTTGCGGCCGGGGGCCGGGCGAGGGCGCCATCGATACGAAAGTTTGGCAAAATGGGCTGGTGGGGGAAGGAAACCGGTTGGGTTTCCGGACCCGCGGGCCGAAGGAGGCGGGCAGATGATTTCCACGGATTTGACCTACAGCGACCGGCTGAGCGCGCCGCTTGCCGCGCTGTCCATGTCCATTGGCGGCGCCATCACCCAGGTTCGGGCGGTGATGGACCTCAAGGCCAGGATGGAAAAAGCGGCGGCGCTGGCGGCTGCGTCCAAAAACAAGGTGGGTGCGCCTGCGGCGGCCCAGAAGGCGGGCAGCACGCTGGCGGGCATGGTGCAGGCGGCGGCGGGCATGGTGTCCGGTACGAATAAAAGCGCCGCCCGATCCACGGCATCCGGCAGCGCCAGTACCGCCCGCGCTGCATCGGCCAGCGCCGAGATGGCCAAGGTGTCCTACCAGAGTGAATCGGCCCAGCTGGCCGAGACTTTGGCCCGGCTGGCCTCCGCTCTGCCCGGCTCCGCCGCGCCGGTGATCCAGGTCACTTTCGGCGACGTCCGGGAAACCGCCGATGTGGAGGCGGTGGCCGACGCCCTCACCGCCCGGCTCTCCCAGGAACTGAACGCTTCGGCAAGGGGGTTGTATCTGTAATGGAAAAGATCTACATGGCCGCGGGCAGCTTCGCCTTTGAACTGCCGGTGCTGCCCGAGAGCCTCAGCATCACCGTGCCCGGCGCAAACGAGCGTTTCGATACCGCCGAATCCTATCAGGGCACCCTGTTCAAGTGGCACAAGAACCGTCAGCTCACGCTGAAGGGCGTCTTTCCGGGCGAGGGCGATCCCTATGTGGAAAACGGTTATTCGCCTGAATATTATGTAAATGCAATTCAGGGATGGATGGAAGCCTTTACACCTGTAAAACTCAACTGGACAGGCGGCGCTATCGATGTGTATATGACGGTCACTGTAGAAAATTTTACGTACACCGAAGAGGGCGGCATGCCCGGCACGCTCAGCTACGAGATGGATCTGGTGGAATACAGGAAATTGGCGGCGCCTCAGGTGAACACCGGGTCCCTTTCCCTTGAGATCCAAAATGCGCTGACGGCGGAGCTTGGCGCCAACACCTCCGGCATCACCGGAAGCGTCACCGGGGAGGGCGGCTCGGGATCGGGGAGCACGGCCGCGCCGCCGCGGGAGGACAACCGCACCATTCCCGAGACCTACACCCTGGTGAAGGGGGACTGCCTTTGGTCCATCGCCCGGCGCTTCTACGGCGACGGCACGAAGTACAAGGCGATCCAGACCCTGAACAACATCCCCAATTCCAAGCTGAACAGCCTGCCCATCGGGCTGGTGATCCGGCTGCCCTAGGAGGTGAACCATGGAACTGTATTGGGAGCCCAAAGGCGGCGGCGTATTTGAGCTGACGCCGGTGGCGGGGGACGTGAAGTGGTTCTCCTCGGCGGCGGGCCAGGCGGGCTACGTGGAGTTTGAGATGATGAAGGGGGCGGCGGACCTGCGGACCGGGGACGGCATCCGGCTGGCGCTGTCCGGCGCCGACCGGTTCCTGGGACGGGTGTTCACCCTCACGGCGGGCCCGGACCGGGTGAAGGTGCGGGCATATGATCAGCTGCGGTATCTCTTGCAGAAGTACAGCTACACCTTCACCGGCGTGACGGCCTCGGCCATGCTGAGGGCCATGGCCCGGGATTTCCGGCTGGCGGTGGGCGCCGTGGCGGACACGGGCTATGTGTTCGCCAAGTTTGCCGCCGATGGGCAGAGCCTTCTGGATATGATGCTCTCCGCGCTGAAACAGACCCGGGAGAACACCGGCAGGCTGTTCGTGCTGGGGGATGAGGCGGGGCGGCTCACCCTCACCGACTGCCGGAACCGGATCCGGCCCTTTGCCCTGTCGGCGGCCCACAACCTGACCGACTACTCCGACGTTCATACCATAGATGAAAGTGCTTACACCAAGTTTGAGATCAGCCGCACCGCGGGCTCGGGACGGGAGGTCAGAACGCTGGTGAACGCTCCGGCCATGGACCGCTTCGGCGTGCTGCTTTGGACGGGCAGCGCCGGCAGTGAGGAGAGCGCCGCGGTGATGGACAGCCGTCTGAGGCAGGCGGAGCGGCGCTACGCCAGGGAGCACCGGAGCTTCTCCTGCGAGGGCGCCGGGGAGGATGTGCGCGCCGGCGACGTGGTGGCGGTGATGGCGGCCGGCGAGACCCGGCCCTATCTGATCGCCTCCGTGCGCCATGCCTTTGCCGGCGGCGCCCGGCACACCATGAAGCTGGAGCTGGAAAGATTCGCCTGACCCGGGCCGGAATGCCATCGGGCAGTGGGGACGAGAGCTGAAGCGTGGCAGAGAAGGCCGACAGGCCGGGCAGTGGGGATGGGAGCCGGAATGCCATCGGGCTGTGGGGACGAAAGCTGAAGCATGGCAAAGTCAAAAAAGGCGGGGATAAAAATGCTGGAAGTGATCAAGGGATGCGTGGAAGGTATGCTGGAGGCCAAGGCGCTGAGCCAGGCCGTCACCGGCGAGGTGACCCTGGCCTCGCCGCTGACGGTGAAGGTGGAGCAGCATCTGGTGCTCTCCGGCCCTTTCCTGACGATGACCGAGCGGGCGGCGTCGCTGGCGCTCAAGGCGGGCGACTGGGTGCTGATGCTCCGGGCCCAGGGCGGCCAGGACTACTACGTGCTGGACCGAATCGAGAGGGGGTAGGGGATCTTGTGGAAAACCTTCAAGCTGGACTTTGAAAAGGGCCGGGCGGCGGGCATCATCGACGGCGAGGAAGCCCTGAAGCAGGCGGTGGGCCTCGCTCTGGCGGTGCCGCGGTACCGCTACGCCATCTATTCGCCGGACTATGGCAGCGAGCTGGAATCCCTCATCGGCGGCGGACGGGCCTACGGCGCGGCCCAGATCCCGGGGATGGTGGAGGATGCGCTGCTGGCGGATCCCCGCATCCAGGCGGTGGAGAACCTGACCCTGGTGGAGAACGGCAGCGAGTTCCTCGTGTCCTTCGCGGTGAAGGCGGACTCCGGCCGGCAAGAAATGGAGGTATCGGTGAATGTATGAAGCCATGAACTATGAAACCCTGCTGGAGCGGATGCTGGCCCGGGTGGAGGGCCTGGACACGTCGGAGGGATCGGTGGTCATGACGGCGCTGGCTCCGGCGGCGGCGCTGCTGGCTCAGGCCTATATGGACCTGGACACGGCCATCAATCTCTCCTTCGCCGATACCGCCGACGGCGAATACCTGGAGCGGCGGGCAAAGGAGCTGGGCATTGCGCGCTCCCCCGCCACCAAGGCCGTGTGCATCGCAAGCTTTCTGGACAGCGCCGGTCTGGCGGCCGGGGTGGACATCGGCAGCCGCTGGAACGGCGGCGAGGTGAACTACCGGGTGATCGAGGCCGTGAGCGGCGGCTACCGCGTGGAATGCGAGACGGCGGGCACGGTGGGCAATGGTACGGGCCCCCTCTCGCCAGTGGACTATGCGCCGGGCGTGGCCAGCGCGGCCATCACCGCCGTGGAGAGCGCCGGCAAGGATGTGGAAAGCGACGAGGACCTGCGGAAACGTTACTTTGACCGGCTGACCGCCTTCCCCTTCGCCGGCAACTACACCGCCTACCGGGAGATGTGCGAGGCCCAAAAGGGCGTCACCGGCTGCCGGCTGGAGACGCCGAACACCGCCAACGGTGCGGTTAACATATTCCTGATCGGCGAAAACTATCTGCCCGCCGGAAGCGGGGTGGTCTCGGCGGTGCAGGACGTGTTCACCGATAACCGGAACGGCCTTGGGCTGGCGCCGGTGGGCCATCTGGTGACGGTGGCGGCGGCCGGGAGCTTGGAGGTCGCCCTCTCGGCAGCCCTCACGCTGGAGGCGGACGCCGATGAGACGGCGGTGAAGGCGGCGGCCCAGGCGGCCTACGAGAACTATCTTCTGGAGCTGCGCCAGGACTGGAGCGAGCGGGCGGCGGTGGTCCGGGTGGCCCAGGTGACGCTGAAGCTGCTGCAGGTGCCGGGGGTGACGGACGTGTCCGACGTGAAGCTGAACAACGGAACGGTCAACATAACCCTTGACAACCACACGGTGCCGGTGACGGGAGGTGTGAGCTTTGTTTGAGCCGAGGACGGTCATGGAGCACTGGCCGGAGATGTTCCGGGAGCTGACGGAGTTTCAGGCCCTGGCGGATGCGCTGGACCCGGAGTTCTCCGCCCTCGGCGCGGCGATCGATGATTTCCTCGCGGCCCAGTTCATCGAGACGGCTCCGGAGTGGGCGGTGCGGCGGCGGGAGGAGATGCTGGAGCTTCTGCCCTCCACCGACATGGACTACCGCAAAAAGCGGCTGTCCACCTGCTGGGGCGCTCCGCCGCCCTACAACCTCGCGTCCATCACCGCCGTGCTGGAACGGCTGGTGGGGGCGGGCAAGGTGAACATGTCGCTGCTCAACCGCACCCTCACGCTGGAGCTCGGCCCGCAGAATCCCGGCGAGATGTCCCAGGCCATCGCCACCGTGCGGGAGATGGTTCCGGCCAACGTGCTGGTCCGGGTCATGCCCACGGCGGTCACCCGCATCACGCCGCACTTCACCATCACGCTCACCCAGACCCTGCCCATGGCCCTCGGCCGCTGGGCCCTCGGGGAATACGCCTTTACCGGCAAGCGGGAAACGAAGGAGGTAGAATACATTTGATTACCGATCTGCTGCGGGAGGAGCTCTCCCGCCGAATGAACAGCACCGTCTCCCAGCCCAAGGTGAACGGCCAGTTCATGACGAACTACACCAACGCGCTGATTGAAAGCAATACCGCCTTTCGGCAGACCATCACCCTGCCGGACAACTTCGGCACCATCGAAAGCCTGCAGATTCAGGACGGCGTGGAGCAGGACCTGGCCACCTTCACCCTGTTTGCCCCCCAGGTGGAGGGCACGCTGGTGAAACTGGTCTTTGAAATGCGCATCGAGGAGGCGATTTGACATGGCAGTAAAAACGGACTGGGCGGCGAGCGAAGTGGTCACCGCCGCCGATTTCAATGATCTATCGGCGAAAGCCCTCGCCGTGGACACCCATACCCACAACGGTACGAACGGCGTGAAATTGGATTATGGAAACTTGACCAATACGCCGGACTGTATTGTAAAATCAGGGGATCAGACGGTGGAAGGGGCGCTTACGCTGGATAATCTTCTGTTAACCCTATCCGGCGCTGAATCGAGCACCGCCGCCTTTTCCGGCTCCGCCCTCACGCTGCTTTCCCAGGTCAGCGCCTACAGCTACGGCGAGGGGAGGATCGGGCTCAAGGCCGGGGAACTGCCCTCCGGGGCGGCGTCCTCCGGCGCGGCGGATCTCACCGCCCTTCTCGCTCTTTTGATCGAGGCGGTGAAGGAACTTGGCGGAGCTCAGTGAACGGATGGCCGCGCAGGAGCGGGAAGTGATCGGCATGGGCCGGGAGATCAAGGAGATCAAGGGGCGGCTGCTCCGGCAGGATGAACTGCTCTCGGAGCTGATGAGCCTGCGGACGGATCTGGGCGTGCTCAGGGAGCGGATGGACTATATAATAGAAGACATCGAAAAAAACGCCCGGCGGGTGGAGGCCATGGACGCGGTGCCCAAAAAACGCTGGGAACAGCTCGTCCTTTCCATGATCTCCGCCCTCACCGCCGCCCTCGCCGGATACTTTTTCGGCCGCGGCGGCTGACAGGGCCCCGGCGGCCGACGCCGGCTGGGGGACCTCGACTGGCCCCAGCGGCCGATGCCGGCCGGGAGGCCTCGACTGGCCCGGCGGCCGATGCCCGTGCCGGGGGCCCGGCCGGCCTCCACCGGCCCGCGCAAGGCGCCGCCCGTGACATGTTTTGACCTCCGCCGTCATAATCTTTAAAGGGATTAACCGTGAAGGAGGTCGGCGTGATGGAGATGGATTTAATGGAGTATTTGGTTTCACAGGCGCTGGTGCTGGTGCCCGCCCTGTGGGTGATCGGGGCCATGATCAAAAGGATTCCCCGGGCGCCCCACTGGGTGATACCCTTTGTGCTCCTGGTGCTGGGCATCGTGGGCGCGGGACTCATCCTCGGGTTCAGCGTTGAGAGCGTCCTGCAGGGCATCATCGCGGCGGGCGTGGCCGTGTTCGGGCACCAGCTCGTCAAGCAGGCGGCGGAAGCCTCCAGCCAGACCGTGGTCATCAAGGCCAACAAAAACCGGAACTGATCCGGGGCAAATCAGGCTGGGAAACCGGGAGAACCAGAAGGGGCGGGCGAAAGCGCCTGGAAGGGCCGCCCCTTTTCCACAGCGGATTTGGGGACAGGCCCGGCGCTTTTTCGGACAGGCCCGGCGGTCCGGCCTGAATTCCCGCCCGGCCGCCATCGGGGCTTTCACCATGAAAACAGGCCGTCGGGGACATAAATTGTTCACAGAAGATGTATAAAAGCCGCGATTTTGTGTCACACTCATGCCATAGTGCGGGGCTATCCTAAACTTGTCAAAGGGAAGGAGCGAAGCGAGTTCCCCAAACCCAGAGGGTCAAAGGGAAGGAGCGAAGCGAGTTCCCCAAACCCAGAGGGTCAAAGGGAAGGAGCGAAGCGGCTTCCCGGGACCATGGAAAGATGACAAGCAAGGAGGCATCCGCAATGATGAATCATAATTATTACGACGAAGCCGTCAGCCACGTGGTGGACGAGGCCTTGGGCGCGGGCCCGGCTTTTGAGCATAGCAACGGCGCCAGCGGCCAGCCTGGGTACACCCCGGCAGGCTCCGGCGCTCCCGAGGGACAGGGCGCAGCCCATAGGAACCACCCTCCGAAAAAACGGCCCTTTAAGGTTCTGCGCTTTACGGCCATCGCGGCGGCCATTGCCGTCACCGCCACCGGATCGAGCTTCCTCACCGCTCATCTGATGGAGGAGCGCATGGCGGAGATCGCGGCGAGCCAGGTTCAATCGGGCGGCGCCGCAAGCGGACTCACCCGCACCGCCCTCGGCGGCACGGCGAGCACCCAGGAGATCGTCTCAGAGGTCAGTCCCAGCATCGTGGGCATCAAGATGACGGTGTCCGTACCCAGCCGCAACCCCTACGCCTATTACTATGGCGGGGGCGGCGGCACCCAGCAGACCTCCGGCGAGGGGTCGGGGATCATCGTTTCCCAGGACGGAACCATCCTCACCAATTACCATGTGGTGGAATACGCTGATCCCGAGGGCCAATACGGCGAATACACCCAGCTCACCGTGACCCTCTCCGACGGCACCGAGTACCCGGCGACCTTTGTCAAGGGCGATTCGGAGCGGGATCTGGCCCTCATCAAGATCGAGGCCGCGAATCTTCCAGCGGCCACGCTGGGCGATTCCGATGACCTGTCCGTGGGCGAGACGGTGCTGTGCTTTGGCAGTCCCCTCGGCCTTCAGGGCTCCGTGTCCCAGGGCGTGGTCTCCGCAGTGAACCGCGAACTGGCGGCCGGCGAGACGGGCGGAACCCAGAGTTTCGTTCAGACCGATGCGGCCATCAATTCCGGCAACTCCGGCGGCGCCCTGGTCAACAGCAGGGGTGAAGTGGTGGGTGTGAACTCGGCCAAGATCAGCGCCAGCGGCGTGGAGGGTCTCGGGTTCGCCATCCCCATCAACGACGCCAAAGCCTTCATCGCGGGCACCGCGGAAGGTACCACGATTTAAGCCTTTCATGCTGGATCCTCCTTTTGACCGATGCCTTTCAGCTCGGCCGAGAGGCCAGTTTTGAATACCTCCCTTTCTAATCTGTTCTTGCCCCCGGGGTTTCCCCGGGGGCCTTTTTTTGCGCTTGCGCCCGGCGGATGCTTGCCCGGGCGGCGGTGGGGACCGGCCTTTGCTGGATCCGGCGGGGCTTGCGCGGGCACACCGTCGTCCGGCGTGACCCAGGCACCGGCCACAGCGGCAGGCTGTCCAATGCTGATTGCGGCGGCCGCCCTTTTGATCCCGGCGGGGCTGCCGGTTGTCCGCAGGAAAGCGAGATAGTTCATAAAAAAGAGACCCCATCGGGGTCTCTTTTTGAATGGCTTTGAGTTACTCGGCCGCGGCGAAGGCCTCCGCCGGGATCTCGAAATCCTCCACATCGTTGATGGAGCTCACATGGAAGGTGACGTTGAAGGCGGAAACGGCCACGGAATCATCGCCCTCCAGGCTCTCGCCCGACTCCTCCAGGGATTTCAGCATGGCCGCGTTCATCATCTCGGTGCCGTCCATGGTGATCTGCACCACCCGGTTCTCGCTCTCGCTGACCCACACGGTGACGTTCACATCGGTCAGCTCCTTCAGCGTCTCCTCGGAGAAGGAGTCGTTGTTCACGTTGAAGCCGCCGCCGCCCATCATCTCAAGATAGCTCATCATATCGGCGGGGGCCATGGTGCCGGTGATCTTGGTGCAGTCGGTGTTGCCCACCTTTTCCTTGCCGGCGGCCGTGAGGTTCTTGAAAAGAGCCGGATCGAAGGACACGGTGTTGTTGAAGGCCTCCACGTCGAAGCCCTCGGATACGGACCATTCCTCGCCCATCTTCATGGACGCCTCGTAGCCGCTGTCCGCCTTGCGGGCGTACATTTCGTAGGGGATATCCATGCCCATCATGGACAGATTGCCGTCCATCTTCATCTTGGCGGGCTTATCGCCCTCCATGATGGTGGCATAGTTCATGTGCATATTGACCTCGATGTCCATGTTGATGCCGCTGGCGGAACCGTTCATGCCGAGGGTCATGTCCATCCAGCCCTGGGAACTCTCGTAGTTTGAGCTGTTTTCCATGGCGGATTTGATCAGCTCGTCGGGCTTCTTCGCGCAGCCCGCCATCAGCGCCGCCGCCAGCACAAGGCACAGGACGGCCGCCCAAAATTTCTTCATCGGATAACCTCCTTGAATTTTGATCCCTCCCATTATCGCCAGCGGACGAGGCTTCTGTCAAGAAGTTTTCCGCATAGTCGGGAGATCCCCCACATATATTGTAATAATTTTGATAGCCGAGGGGGGTTCGTCTTGAAGGACTATATCGAAGAGCGGGTGCTGACACTGGCTTCGTATATTCTGGACACGGGTGCCACGGTGCGCGAGGCAGCCAAGGTGCATAAAATCTCCAAATCCACCGTTCACAAGGATCTGGTGGACCGCCTGCCCAAACTGAACAAGAGCCTGTACCGCAAGGTGAAGAAGGTACTGGATAAGAACAAGGCGGAGCGTCACATCCGGGGCGGCCAGGCCACCTATTTGAAATACAAGCATATGAAGGAAGAGAAGGCCGAATAAGGGCGAAGGGTCGTAAAAAAAGCTTTCCATCCCGCGGGATGAAAAGCTTTTTTGCGCTGCCGTCAGGTTCTTCTTCGGAAGGCCTGGATTCCGGCGAGGGTGAGGCCGGAGCAAAGGAACAGGAGGGCCCACAGCAAACCGCCGCCGTTGTGGCCGGTGGCCGGCACGGCGGTGCCGGGCGTGGCTGCGGGGCTGGAACCGGGCGCCGGCGCCGGGGAGACGCCGGGCGTGCCGGTGGCGGGAAGGACCGTTGCCGCAAGGGTGATGGGCTCCGTCAGCGCCCCATCCTTGAAGCAGAGGCCGCAGGCCGGGCAGTGCCAGTACTCGATGTTGCCCGCCTCGGCCGCGGCGGGGGCCTTGGCCGGGACCTTCACGGCGCTGTGGCCCAGGGGCTGGAGCTGGACGGCGCTGCTGTCCAGGGCGGTGAGACAGGCCTCGTCGCTGAACAGCCGGTCGCACCCCTTGCAGTGCCAGTGGGCGGTGCTGCCCGCCTCGGTGCAGGTGGCGGCCTTGGCGTCCACCTTTATTTTGTCCGCTGTGATGGCGGCAGTGAGACCGCTGGACTGAACGAGGGTGTAGTTGCCGGCTTTGGCGCCGGTGAGCTGGATGTCGGTGGTGACGGGAATGTCCGCGCCATGGACCCCATCCTGCACCGTGCCGGTGCCAAGATTGAAGGAAACGGCGTCCCCATAGAGCACGCCCTCCAGCGTTCCGCCGGCGAGCGCCACCTCGGCGGTGCCATCGCAGGTCCGGTCCACGGCCGTGACGCCGGTGATGGTGAGCTCCGCCGGCGTGATCTTCACGACGATTTCATCGGTGGGAACGTCCTCGGCGTCCTCGTAGAAGAGGGCAACGCCGCTGCTGTCGGTCGCCGTGTAGCGGAAGTTCTTCACCCGGTAGACGCCGCTGTCCGCCACGTTCTGGAAGAAAATCGCGTTGGGATACGTGTTGCCGTCCTTATCCGTGCGGCAGCTGTCCGGAACGGTCTGCCAGACGCCGTCCACCTTTTTCTCAAAGGTGGCGATGGCGGCATCGTAGGCGTCGTTTCGGCCGGTCACATATTGGCCGGTCAGTCCAGCCTGGGAGAGGATATGAAAGAAATCGGCGTCATAGGCCATGTTGACCTCGGTCTTGGAAAGGGAGCCGGCGGAGATGCTGCCCGTGCGCCAGCGGCAGTAGACGGTGAAGTTATCGCCGGCCTGGCCGTCGGGGAAGACGGCGGGGGAGGTGTACGCCGCGTCGAGATACCATCGGTCGCTGAGATTATTGGACAGGTACAGGCCGCCGCCCTGGGACAGCCTGGCGGAGAAATCGGGGAAGAGCGTGCCGAACCCGCTGGCGGGAAAGGCGTTGCCGGGATCGCCCACCGGATAGGTGAGGGTGCCCATTTCCACCCCGGTGTTGGTCATGTAGGTGATGGTGAAGGTGTCCGGGGGATCGGCCAGCACCGCGGCGGGCAGAGCTGCCATGAGGAGCGTGAGCGCCGCCAGCAGGGCCAGCATTTTTTGAATTCTCATGAACGAAAAAGCCTCCTTCATCAAAATTAAAGAACACAAAAGGCGCCCGTCCTCCGCTATGCTGCGGAAGGCAGGGCGCCTCTATCGCCGGTTGAGGTAGCACAAAAAGACAAAACGAATCTATCTGTGCTATTGTACATAGACATCGCCCTTATTAAGCATTTCTTACCACTTATAACTCTATTTTAAGGGCAAAGAGGGGGGATGTCAAGATGTGCGGGTCCGTATGGCCGGGCCCGTCCCCGCTTCAGACCTTTTCCCTCAAAAGATCGCGGATTTCGGCGAGAAGCTCGGTGTCGGTGGGACCGGCGGGCGGGGGCGGCGCCTCCTCCTTCTTCTTTCGGCGCAGCTTCATCAAAAGCCTGAGCACAAGGAACACCGACAGGGCGATGATGAAGAAATCCAGCACGTTTTGCAGAAAGCTGCCGTAAAGGATGGCGGCCTCCGCCTTCACCACCTCGCCGCCCTCCACCACCGCGGGGGAAAGCACCCATTTGAGCTCGGCGAAGTCCGCGCCCGCGGTCAGGTAGCCGATGGCCGGCATGATGAGATCCGATACGATGGAGCTCACGATCTTGCCGAAAGCGCCGCCGATGACCACGCCGACGGCCATGTCCACCACATTGCCCTTGAAGGCAAAGTCCTTAAATTCCTGCCAAAGTTTCATGATTTGTCCTCCCTTTTTTTTATCAGAATACTCCACTTGCAGCGAAAATGCCAGGGAATTTTTGACGACCTTCGGATTTGCCCGGTTTGGCCAACATTTAATAGATTTTTGAGGAAGGTTGTTGTACAATAATTAAATGTGTATCATTCTATAAACAAAATGGGGGAGTACGATGCAGCAGGGGATGTCGATTGCCTTTGTGGGGGTTTTTGTGGTGGGTATGCTGGTGGTGGCGCTGATGGGCTACAAAAGAACCACCACGCTCAAGGGCTTTCTTCTCGGCGGGCGGGCGATGGGGCCCTGGATGAGCGCCTTCGCCTATGGAACGAGCTACTTTTCGGCGGTGATTTTCATCGGCTACGCCGGCAAGACCGGCTGGCAGCTGGGCCTGCCCGGGACCTGGGTGGGCGTTGGCAACGCGATTTTGGGGAGCATGCTGGCCTGGATGGTGCTGGCCCGGCCCACCCGCAGGATGACCCACAAGTTCAGGGCGGGCACCATGCCCGAATTCTTTGAGGCGCGCTACAAGAGCCGGTATATGAAGCTGGTTTCGGCCATCATCATCTTCGTTTTTCTGGTGCCCTATTCGGCTTCGGTGTACATGGGCCTTGGATACCTGTTCCAGGTGGTCTTTCCCGGGCTGGACTACAATCTTTGCATGATCTTCATTGCGGCGGTGACCGGGCTGTACCTGGTCCTTGGCGGATACGTGGCCACGGCCATGGCCGACTTCGTGCAGGGCATCATCATGCTCATCGGCATTGTGATCATGGTGGTGTGCATCGTGCTCTCCCCCCAGGTGGGCGGCATCGGCGCGGGCGCGGAGCGCCTCGCCGCCATCGATCCCAACCTCACCGCCGTATTCGGCGGCGAGAACTTCGGCAGCTTGATCTCGCTGGTGCTGCTCACATCCCTTGGCACCTGGGGCCTTCCCCAGATGGTCCATAAGTTCTACGCCATCAAAAACGACGACGCCATCAAAAAGGGCACGGTGATCTCCACGGTGTTCGCCCTCGTGATCGCCGCCTCCGCCTACTTTGTGGGCGCCTTCGGCCGGCTGTTCTATGGCAACCAGCTCCCGGAGGGCGGCTACGACGCGGTGATGCCGGGCATTCTCGATATGGCTTTCTCCGGTTCCACCGGCGGGCTGATCATCTTCAACATCATCCTGCTGCTGGTGCTCTCGGCGTCCATGTCCACCCTGAGCTCGGTGGTGCTCACCTCCAGCTCGGCGGTGTCCGTGGACCTGGTCAAGGGCTACATCAAGCCGGATATTGCGAAGAAGACGTCCCTTCGGCTGATGCGCATTCTCTGCCTCGCCTTCGTGCTCGTCTCCCTATCCATTGCGATCATGCGTCCGGCCATCATCATGACCCTCATGTCCTTCTCCTGGGGCACGGTGTCCGGCGCGTTTCTCGGGCCCTTCGCCTGGGGTCTCTACGGCCGGTTCATCACCAGGACCGGCGCCTGGGCGGGCATGATCTCCGGCGCGGGGGTGAGCCTCCTATTGGCCGTTCTGTCCGGGTTTGACGCGGCAAATTCGCCCCTGTTCGGCGTGATCGCCATGGCGGCGGGGCTCATCGTCACGCCCCTGGTCAGCCTCATTACGAAGAAACTCCCGGAAGAACACGTGAAGGCGGTGTTCGCTCCGGAAAGGGACGGGGCCGAGGCGTGACGCCGGTCCCCGCCAATACCGATGATTTGGAGGTACGGTCATGATATTCAATCCCACCTATGAGTGCATGGAGCGCTCCGACATGGAGGCCCTGCAGCTGTTCCACCTGAAGGAGACGGTGCGCCGCGCCTATGAGAAGGTGCCCCACTTCAAGATGGCCTTTGACGAGGCCGGGGTGAAGCCGGAGGACCTCAAAACCCTGGCGGACCTCAAAAATTTTCCCTTCGCCAGGAAGAAGGATCTTCGGGAGAACTACCCCTACGGCATGCTGGCCGTGCCCATGGACGACATCGTCCGGATCCACGCCTCCTCGGGCACCACGGGCAAGCCCACGGTGGTGGCCTACACGAAGCACGACCTTGAGATGTGGTCCGAGGCCATGGCCCGGCTCATTGCGGCGGCGGGCGGCACGAAGGGGGATATCGCCCAGATCTCCTTCGGATACGGGCTTTTCACCGGGGCGCTCGGGCTGCACTACGGCCTGGAGAAGCTGGGCGCGGCGGTCATCCCCATCAGCGCCGGCAACACGGAAAAGCAGATCATGCTGATGCAGGATCTTTGGAGCACGCTGCTCATCTCCACGCCCTCCTACGCCCTGTACATGGCGGAGGTCATGGAGGAGATGGGGGTCACCAAGGACGACATCCATCTGCGGGTTGGCCTTTTCGGCGGCGAGGGCTCCACCGACGGGATGATGGCGAAGATCGAGGAGAAGCTGGGCATCCTGGCCACGGAGAACTACGGCCTGTCGGAGATCATCGGGCCGGGGGTTTCCGGCAACTGCTACGTCAAGGAGGGCCTGCATATCAACGAGGACCTGTTCTATGCGGAGATCATCGATCCCGAGACCGGCGAGGTGCTGCCGGTGGGCGAGACGGGCGAGCTGGTGCTGACCACGCTGCAGAAGGAGGGCCTCCCCATGATCCGCTACCGCACCGGCGACCTCACCCGGCTCTACGACGATCCCTGCCCCTGCGGCCGAAAGACCCGGCGCATGGAGCGGGTGAAGGGCAGGAGCGACGACATGCTCATCATCAAGGGCGTGAACGTCTTCCCCTCCCAGATCGAGGAGGTGCTGATGGGCATCCCCGCCATCGGGCCCCACTACCAGCTGGTGCTCACCACGAAGAACTACACCGACCAGCTGGAGGTGCAGGTGGAGCTGACCGACGACTCGCTGCTGGACGATTTCCAGAAGCTGGAGAACCTTTCCCGGAGCGTGCAGCATAAGCTGCACACGGTGCTCGGGCTCACCTGCCAGGTGAGGCTGATGGAGCCGAAGACCCTCGCCCGTACGGCGGGCAAGGCCAAGCGGGTGGTGGACAACCGGGTGAAGTAGCCGGCCGGGGCGGGGTTGGAATGCCAGCAGGTACCTTGGCAGCTTCGCGAGCGACTGGCAAAGACGGCCGACAGGCGCGGCCCCGCGAACGATGGGCAAAACGGCGGCGGGCACTGCCCGCTGGCAGAGAAAGCCGACAGGCCGGAGCTTTGCAGGAATGCCAGCAGGTACCCGGCGACCCTGCGTACGATTGGCAAAGATGGCTGCCGGCCCTTGCCGGCACAAGGAGGTAAAACAACGATGGCAAAAAGACTGATGCTGGGCAACGAAGCGGTGGCCCGGGGCGTGTACGAGGCGGGCGCCACGGTGGTGGCGAGCTACCCGGGCACGCCCAGTACGGAGATCACCGAATACGCTGCAAAATACAAGGAAATCGACGCGGAATGGGCGCCGAACGAGAAGGTGGCCATGGAGGTTGCCATGGGCGCGTCGGTGGGCGGGGCCCGAGTGATGACGGCCATGAAGCATGTGGGCATGAACGTGGCGGCGGACCCGCTTTTTACCGCGTCCTACACCGGGGTGAACGGGGGCATGCTGATCTGCGTGGCCGACGATCCGGGGATGCACAGCTCCCAGAACGAGCAGGATTCCCGGCACTACGCCAAGGGCGCTAAGCTGCCCATGGTGGAGCCCGCCGACTCGGCGGAATGCCGGGATATGGCGAAGGCGGCCTTTGAGCTGTCCGAGACGTACGACGTGCCGGTGCTGCTTCGCCTCACCACGAGGATCGCCCACAGCCAGTCGCTGGTGGAGGAGGCAGCGCGGGAGCCCTATGTGCTCCGTCCCTACGAGAAGAACATCGGCAAATATGTGATGATGCCGGGCATGGCCAAGGTGCGTCACGTGGTGGTGGAGGAGCGGCAGCAAAAGCTTGCCGAATACGCCGAAAAGACGGCGCTCAACCGGCTGGAGATGAACGGCACGAAGATCGGCGTCATCGCCTCCGGCGCGGCCTACCAGTACGCCAAGGAGGCGCTGGGCGATAGGGCGAGCTATCTCAAGCTCGGCCTGGTCTATCCGCTGCCGGAGCGGCTCATCCGCGACTTTGCGGGGAGCGTGGAGACCCTCTACGTCATCGAGGAGCTGGACCCCTTCATTGAGGAGCACGTCCGGGCTCTTGGCATCGATTGCATCGGCAAGGCGGCGGGCACCCTTCTTGGGGAGTCCTCCCCGGGCCAGATTCGGAAAATCGTGCTGGGCGAGGAGACGGACACGCCCTACAGCGCCGATCAGAGCGCGCCCGGCCGGCCGCCGGTGCTCTGTCCCGGCTGCCCCCACCGGGGCGTGTACTACATGCTCGATAAGCTGAAGCTCACCGTGACCGGCGATATCGGCTGCTACACCCTGGGGGCCATGCCGCCCCACGGCGCCATCGATACCTGCCTGTGCATGGGCGGGTCCATCGGCATGAACTTCGGCCTCGAAAAGGCGAGAGGAAAGGAGTTTGCCCGCCACACCGTGTCGGTGATCGGCGACTCCACCTTCCTCCATTCGGGCATGACCGGGCTGCTGGATATGGTGTACAACGGGGCCACCAGCACGGTGCTCATTCTGGACAACTCCATCACCGCCATGACCGGCCATCAGCAGAACCCGGCCACCGGAAAGACCCTGAAGGGGGATCCGGCGCCGGCGGCGGACCTTGAGGCCATCTGCCGGGCCGTGGGGGTCAAAAGGGTGCGGCACGTCTCGCCCTTTGACATCCCGGCCCTCGAGCATGCGCTGCGGGAGGAACTGGCGGCGGAGGAGGTCTCGGTGATCCTGGTGGAGGCGCCCTGCGCGCTGCTGCCCGGGGTGGACTACGGCGCGCCCATGACCGCCTCGGCGGACTGCCGAAGCTGCAGGCTGTGCATGAAGGCGGGCTGTCCGGCCCTGTCCATGGGCGAGGACGGCAAGGTCCAAATCGACCCGGTTCTGTGCAACGGCTGCGGGTTCTGCGCCGGCCTGTGTCCCTTCGGCGTTCTCAGAAAGGGGGAGAAGAAGTGACAAAGAGTATCATGATCACCGGCGTGGGCGGCCAGGGCACGCTCCTTGCCTCCCGCATCCTGGGGAGGCTGGCCATTTCCGCCGGTTACGACGTAAAAGTTTCCGAGGTCCACGGCATGTCCCAGCGGGGCGGCTCGGTGGTGACCTACGTGCGCTACGGGAAGAAGGTGTCCTCGCCCATCATCGATCTTGGCGGCGCGGACGTGCTGCTTGCCTTTGAATCGCTGGAAGCCTACCGCTATCTGCCCTATCTCAAGGCGGGCGGCCGGCTCATCGTGAACACCCAGCACATGATGCCCATGCCGGTGGTCACCGGCGCGGCGAAGTATCCCGCCGGCATCGAGGAGGAGATGGCGGGGAAGGCGCGCACCACCCTGGTGGACGCCCTCGCCCTCGCCAAAGAGGCCGGGGAGACCCGTTCGGTGAACGTGGCGCTTTTGGGCGTGCTGGCGCAATCTCTGGAGTTTTCCCACGAGGCCTGGCGGGACGCCCTCAAAGCCACGGTGAAGCCCGCCTTCCTCGCCGCGAACGAGAAGGCCTTCGAGCTGGGATACGGTCTAAAGGAGGAATAATCGAATGTACCAACCGGAACTGGAAACCATGAGCCGAAGCGAGCGGGAGGCCCTCCAGGGCGAGCGCCTTCGCGCCATGGTGAAGCGGGTCTACGAGAAGGTGCCCTACTACCGGGCCAAGATGGACGCGGCAAAGGTCGCGCCCTCGGATATCCGCGGCATCAGGGACATCACAAAGCTGCCCTTTGTGACCAAGCAGGATCTTCGGGACACCTACCCCTTCGGCATGTTCGCCGTGCCGAAGAAGGAGGTCGTGCGGATCCACGCCTCGTCGGGGACCACCGGCAAGCAGACGGTGGTGGGCTACACCCGGGACGACCTGGCCCTTTGGGGCACGGTGATGGCGAGAACCCTCTCCGCCGCCGGCGCGAACGAGGATTCCACGGTGCAGGTGGCCTACGGCTACGGCCTTTTCACCGGCGGCCTCGGGGCCCACATCGGTGCGGAGACCCTGGGCGCGGCGGTCATTCCCGCCTCCTCGGGCAACACCAAGCGCCAGATCCGCATGATGGCGGATTTCGGGACCACCCACCTGTGCTGTACGCCCAGCTACGCCATCTATATCGGCGAGACCATGAAGGAAATGGGCATGGTTCCGGGGAAAGATATCCATATGGTGGGCGGCTGCTTCGGCGCCGAGCCCTGGACCCCCGCCATGCGCAGGCGCCTCGAGGCCCTGCTCGGCCTTCGCGCCCATGACATCTACGGCCTTTCGGAGATCATCGGCCCCGGCGTGTCCTTCGAGTGCGAGTGCCAGGACGGCCTGCACGTGAACGAGGACTTCTTCTATCCGGAGATCATCAATCCCGAAACCGGCGAACCGGTGCCGGAGGGGGAGATGGGCGAGCTTGTGATCACCACCTTCACCAAGGAGGCCCTGCCCCTGGTGCGCTACCGCACGCGGGACATCACCTCCCTCACCTACGGCAAGTGCGCCTGCGGCCGCACCCTGGTCAAGATGGGCAAGCCCGCCGGACGTTCGGACGACATGCTCATCATCCGCGGGGTCAACGTGTTCCCCTCCCAGGTGGAATCGGTGCTGATGGAGATGGGCGCCACCGCCCCCTACTACATGCTGGTGGTGGACAGAAAGCACGACCTCGACACCCTGGAGATTCAAATCGAGGTGGACGACGAGCTCTTCTCCGACGAGGTGCGCCGCCTGGAGCAGCTGGAGGGAGAGATCCAGCAGAAGGTGGAGAGCGTGCTCGGCCTTTCCGCCAAGATCCATCTGGTGGGCCCGAAAACCCTCCCGAGGAGCGAGGGCAAGGCCCAGCGGGTCATCGACAAGCGTCAGCTTTAACTTAAAAGGAGGTCATCCCATGGTACAGCAACTTTCGGTGTTCGTGGAGAACCGGACCGGCCGCCTGGCCGAGATTCTCGCCTATCTTAAGAACGGAAACGTGGACATCCGTGCCCTTTCCATCGCCGACACCACGGATTTTGGCATTCTGCGCCTCATCGTGGATAAGCCGGAAGCGGCGGAGAAAGCCCTTCGGGAGGGCCACTTCACCGTGCGCCGCACCCCGGTGATCGCCATTTGCGTCTCCGATGTGCCCGGCGGACTGTACGCCGTGCTCTCCGGCCTCGAGCAGGAGAACGTGGGGATCGAGTATATGTACGCCTTCGTCTCCCACGGCACGGACAGCGCCTGGGTGATTCTGAAGGTGAGCGACGCCGGGAAGGCGGAAGCCTTCTTCAACGGGAAGGGCGTGCGTCTGCTCTCCGAGGATGAAGTGACGGGGCTGTAGGTCAAAAATGCCCGTGAGCGCCCGATGGGCCAGGCCGGCGGGGGGGGGAACCCCCGGGCCGGCAGGCCGGTTCGGGCGCTTTTTTGCGGGCCGGGATCGCCGGCACTCCGCAAAGCCGACGTCTTCGCACCGACGCCCCGCACCGGCGCCCTCGCCGCCGTGTTTGCCGGCCGCTTTTTGGCCGGTCTTGCGCCAACCTAACTCATTTGAGGTAACCATTTCCTCCGCAATCGTTTACTATGGAAATATATAGACGCCTTCGGCGTTCCCATCTACCCTCTTTTCTTTGAGCCGGATATCCCGGCATCCCAATTTCTGATGACCCGGCGGCCCATCCCAATTTTTTGTCAGCGCCACAGGACCAGGTACAATCGAATATGGAGGAGGATGCGTATGAGATTAGGCATGTACTGTAACTACACGGAAAAAACGGCGGAATTTGCCAGCCGCGTCGGCTTTGAGAGCATGGAGCTGGCCGTATGGAGCCGGTCCACCGTCAATCCAAACATCACGGACGGCGAGCTTGCCAGGGTGATGAAGGATCTGGAGAAGCGGGACATCGAGATCTCCGCCATTGGATGCTACCCGAACCACATCCATCCGGACAAGGAATTCGCGAAGGACAATCAGGCCTATTTCCACAAGGTGATCGATCTTGCCCACCGCATGGGGGTGACGGTCATCGGCACCCACGGCGGCAACGATTATTTCAAATCCATTGAAGAGAATATTCCCGAATGGAAGGAATGCTTCTACAGCTACTGCGACCACGCCGCCAAGTACGGCGTTAAAATTGCCATCGAGAACTGCCCGATGGTGGACGTGAAGACCCAGTTCCGCAACAATCTCGCCTACAGCCCGGAGATCTGGGAGGTTTTGTTTGGCGTTTTGCCGGCGGAGAACCTGGGCCTTGAATTCGATCCCGCCCACATGATCTGGCAGGGCATCGACTACGTGCAGGCGGTCCTTGATTTCGGCCACAAGATCTTCCACGTGCACGCCAAGGACGTGGAGGTCCGCCGCAAGCAGTGGGCGAAATACGGCATGTTCGGGCCCCAGATCGGCAACGACAAGTACAGGAAGGGCCCACGATCCGCCACCTGGTGCGCGGGCTGGGACCATCACTGGCGGGGCCGGGCCGTGGGCTGGGGCGACGTCAACTGGCCGAAGTTCATCTCCGCGCTGGTGGAGGTGGGCTACGAGGGCAACATGGACGTGGAGCACGAGGATAAGGTCTTTTTGAAGCAGATGCTGGCCCAGCTGGACATCAGCGAGGAGCAGGACCTCATCAACAACTACAGCACCGAGGAGAACGGCCTCATCCTGGCCTACAACCATCTCCGGCCCCTGGTGCCGCCCCACAGATAGCGGCCCGCCGGGCCTGGCCGGGCGCCGTTCCTGCCCCTTTATTTGAGGGCCGCAATGGAGTACAATGGAAAAAAGGGGGCGGAGACATGAACATCGGCATGGCGGTGCGGGCACGGATTCTGCAGCTGTGCGGCGAGCGCGGCCTTACCATCAATCGCCTTTGCACCATCAGCGGCGTAAGCCAGTCCACCATCAACAACATCGTCAGCGGGCGCAACTACAGCGCCACGGTGGCCACCATCAAAAAGCTCTGCGACGGGCTGGAGATCACCCTGGTCGAATTTTTCAGCGGCGAGGTGTTTCGGGACCTGGAGCAGGAAATTCAATAAAGAACGAGGAGGATGACCCATGAGATTAGGTATGTACTGCAACTACACGGAAAAGACCGCGGAGTTCGCGACCCGGGTGGGCTTTGAAAGCATGGAGCTGGCCGTATGGAGCCGGTCCACGGTGAACCCGAAGATCAGCGATGCCGACCTCGCCAAGGTGCTGAAGGATCTGGAGCACCGGGATATCGAAATCTCCGGCATCGGCTTTTATCCCAACCACCTCCATCCCAACAAGCCGGAGGCGGAGGAAGCCCAGGCGTACATGTACGAGGTCATCGAGCTGGCCCGCCGCATGGGCGTGACGGTCATCGGCACCCACGGCGGCAACAACTACTTCAGATCCATCGAGGACAACATCCCCGAATGGAAGGAAGTGTTCTACGGCTACTGCGACAAGGCGGCGAAGTACGGCATCAAAATCGCCCTCGAGAACTGTCCCATGTGCGATTTCAAGACCATGTTCCGCAACAACCTGGCCTATAGTCCGGAGATCTGGGCGGTGCTGTTCGACGTGCTGCCGGCGGAGAATCTGGGCCTCGAGTTCGATCCCGCTCACATGATCTGGCAGGGCCTCGACTATGTGCAGGCGGTTCTGGATTTCGGCGATAAGATCTTCCATGTGCATGCCAAGGATGTGGAAGTGATGAAGAAGGAATGGGGCCGCTACGGCATGTTCGGACCCCAGTTCGGCGATCATCCCAAGCACTGGCGCGGCCGCTCCGTGGGCTGGGGCGACGTCGACTGGCCGAAGTTCATCTCCGCGCTGGTGGAGGTGGGCTACGACGGCAATATGGATGTGGAGCATGAGGATAAGGTGTTCCTGAAGCAGATGCTGAAGGGCCTGGACCTGAGCGAGGAGCAGAACCTCATCAACAACTTCAGCACCGAGGAGAACGGCATGATCCTGGCCTACAACCATCTTCGGCCCCTGGTGCCCCCCTACAAGCGCTGATTTTCCTAACCCCCTGTATCCGGCATCGGCAGCCCGCTGATGCCGGATTTTATTGTCCCGCCCCGTACCGGCGCATTTTTGATTCCGCCCCGGCAGGACCCGCTCCCCGCCCGTGACCAGCCGCTGGAACGGCGGGACCGCAGGCGCCGGTCTTTTGCCACGGGCGCCGCGCCTCGCACGTTTGCGCTGGTCTTTCGCCGCCCGGTCCCCGGCCCTGCCTCCCCGGGCCCTTCGGGTTTAGGAAACTCGCTTTGGCTCCTTTCCTCTGACCCTTCGGGTTTGGGAAACCTTCCGCTTTCCTCTGACCCCTTAAAAAATATCAAAACTGGCACTTACGCAAAGGACACAGAACTGCTATGATGATTACCATGAAAAAGGAGGTCATCCTATGCAGCGAGACAAAATGCGTGCGCTCACGCTGACGGCGCTGTTCACGGCGCTGGTTTTCGTGGGCACCTATGTGGTGAAAATACCCCTGCCCTTCGGCTACACCCATATCGGCGATTCCATGATCTTTTTGGCGGTCATGGTTCTGGGCTGGAAGCGGGGCGCGGCGGCGGGCGCGGTGGGCGCGGCGCTGGCCGATCTCATCGGTGGGTTTGCCGTGTGGGCGGTGCCCACCCTCATCGCCAAGGCGGCGATGGCGGCGGCGCTGGGCCTGATGCTGAACCGCCGTCCCTTCGGCCTGCGGGGCCGGGCCCTTTGGATCGTCGGTGCGGCGGCGAGCGCCATCGTCCATGCGGCTGTTTACACCCTGGCCACCCTTCTCATCTACGGCGGTCCGGCCGCCATCACCATGCTGCCGGCGGAGCTGATGCAGTCGGCGGTGGGCATGGCCGTGGCCTTTGTGCTGGCGGAGGCGCTCCAGAAAACGGCGCTGGCGGAAAGCTTCGCCTACACCACCCATGGGAAGGAGGCGGGGGCGTGAAGGATACCTTTAAAAAGATCGACGCCCACAGCCATGTGGGGGAGCTTGGCGGCTGGGCGTCCGCATCTCACCGGAGCGATCGCCCAGATGGACGAATACGGGATTGAAAAGACGCTGATCGCCACCTATCCGCTGGAAGAGAGCATAGCGGCGGTGGAACGCTGGCCCGAGCGGCTCCTGGGCGCGGCCTGGGTGAACCCCATGGAGGGGGAGAAGGCGGTGCGCGAGGCCCGGGACGCCATCAAGAACCACGGCTTCAAAGCGGTGAAGCTCCATCCGCTGTTCCATGCCTATCTGCCGAACGAGGCGGCGGTGTTTCCGGTGGGCACTGGTGAGCGGTCTCACCGAAGCCGCCCTGCGGGACCTGTTCCCTAACGACGCACCCCTTTGGCCCGGCCTTTCCCTCATTTGCGGGGTGATCATTTGCCGGCCTCCCGAATATACTGTTCTTTGCGACGAATAGGGAGGGATGGGTATGCGGATCAGAAAATGCCAGGATCTTGCGAAGCTGGAGGCCTACGGCTTCATTCTGGACATCGACGGGGAGTTCTACAATTATTTTACCGGCCACAGCTACACCGTTTCCGTGGAGGTGCAGACCCGGCGGGTGGAGGTGCTGAAGAGCCGCCGGGACGGCACCTTCACCACCAGGGACGGCGCCCTGCTGGCGCGGCTGGCCCAGGATGGGCTGCTGGAGGCGCGCCCCTGAGCATGAAAAAAACGTCCGGTACCTGGATGCCGGGCGTTTTTTCATGGGCAGAGGCCTACTTTTGCAGATTGAGCTCGAAGCGTTCAAAATAGCCCACCAGCTCGCCGTTCTCGTCCCGCACGGGGTTGAGGTAGTAGCGGCGGTTTTTGATGTTCACGCCGATGTAGATCTCGTTGCCGTGGTTTTTCAGCTTTTCCACGGCGGCCCGGATCTTTTCGGCGGAGGCCGGCTGGTGGCAATCGAACAGGGATCTGCCGATGAGATCCCGGTAGCCCCGCTCCTCGTAGTAGTGATAGCGGGCCATGCGGTTCATGTAACGGATGATGTGATCCGTGTCCACGAACACGATGGGGTAGGGATAGGCGTCCAATATGAGGGAAAGCATCCGCTCTCGTTCCATGGCTGCACGACTCCTTTCTTATGCCTTCCAGTGTACCACCGGCGGCCCCGTTTGTACATCCCGGCCCTCCCCCGGGAAATCGATTCATCCGTTGACGTTTGGGACAGAATGGAATAGGATAGATTCAAGAAAAATAAAAAAGGGAAGAGGGTATGTATGCTAGCGTTTAAAGACCTCCAAATGAGCGACAAGAAGATGTTCGACGAGTACTGTGGGATGTGGAGGATCGAGAATTCGGAGCTGTCCTTTCCCAGCCTGTACATCTGGCGGGGCAGCGGCATGGTTCAGTGGGCGGAAGAGGACGGCGTTTTGTTCATCAAGATCAAATGGGGCGTGCTGGAGGGCCCGGAGCATTTCTACGCGCTCATTCCCCGATGCGACCAGCCCCTTTGCGGGGCCATGCAGAAGGCGGTGGACTACTGCCGGGAACAGCGGATTCCTTTTGTGATGCGGGGCGTGCCGCAATGGCTGTACGAGATGATCGTGCGGGACTGCCCGGATCAATATGTTATCGAGGAGGACCGGGATAACTTCGACTACGTGTACCGCTGGGAGGATCTGGCGGAACTCAAGGGCAAGAAGTATCACGGCAAAAGGAATCATATCAACAAGTTTCTGCAGGAGTACAGCTACGAGTACCTGCCCCTCACCGCCGATCTGGTGGGGGACTGCAAGGAAGTCTATCTCAAGTGGATGGACGAGAAGAGCGAGGACGAGCTGGGCCCCGCCATCGAGGCGGAGCGCATGGCCACCTGGGAGGCGCTGGACCATTTTGAGGAGCTTTCCATGGTGGGCGGCGTGATCAAGGTGAACGGCCGGGTGGAGGCCTTCAGCCTCGGGGAATTCATGAAGAAGCCGGGCTGGGCGGTGGTGCACATCGAGAAGGCCAACAGCGAGATTCCCGGGCTGTATCCCCTCATCAACCAGCAGTTTGTGATCCACGCCCTTGCCGGCGCGGAGTTTGTCAACCGGGAGGAGGATATGGGCCTTGAAGGGCTCAGGAAGGCCAAGCTGTCCTACCAGCCGGCGGAGATGGTGAAAAAGTACGTGGTGACCCTGAAGGAGGACGCATGAACATCCGGCCCTTGACGGAAGGGGACCTGCCCCAGTGCCGGTCCCTTTGGAGCTACTGTTTTCAGGACGACGAGGCCTTTCTGGACCTCTATTTCGGCACGTATTTTGAGGACGGCGGGGGCATCGGGGCCTTCGAGGGGGACGAGCTCATTGGCCAGGTGCTGTTCACGCCGTACCGGCTCCAGGTGCGGGGCCGGGCGCTTCCCGCGAAGTTTCTGTGCGGCGTATCGGTGTGGCCGGAGCGCCGGGGCGGCGGCGTGACCACGAAGCTCATGGCGGCGGCTCTCGCGGCCCTCCGGGCGGAGGGCGTCCCCATCGCGCCCCTTTCGCCCTTCAGCCCGGACTTCTACCGAAGATATGGGTTTGAGGTGCTGGCTTCGGGCTACCAGGGGGCGTGCGAGCTTTCCAGGATCACCGCCCGGCCGGGCGGGGGGGAGCGGTTCGTGCGGGATCCGGGAACGCCCGCCATGCTTCAGGCCTACCGGGCCTTTGCGAAAAATTATGGCGGCGTGATCCTGCGGGACGAGAAGGAAATGGACTACGTGATGGGGGACAACGCCCTGGAGGGCGGCTCGGCGGTGGCCCTGCTCCGCGGCGGCCGGGAAGCCCCGGCGGGCTCCGGCACGCCCGGCGGCTCCGGCGACCCTGGGACCGGGACTCCCGGCGGCTCCGGCACGTCCGGCGGCTCCGGCGACCCATGGGCGGGCTACCTCCTGTACCGCATCACGCCGGAGGGCGTGAGGGTGCGGGAGATGGTCTATGCCGATCCCCTGGCCCGGCAGAGCCTTCTCGCCTTCCTCGCCTCCCACTACTCCACGGCGAAGCGGGCGGTCTGGCGGGAGCCGGGCGTGGCCATGATGGATCAGGGCTTCGGCGACGGGCGGGGGATCTTCACCCTCCAGCCCGAGGGCATGTACCGGGTGGTGGACGTGGAAAAGGCGGTGGCGGCCCTCGCCCTTCCCGAGCCGGAGCGGCCCTTCACCCTGCGGGTGCGGGACAGCCGGGCGCCCTGGAACGACGGCGTGTTCCGCTTTTCCGGGGAAAAGGGGCGCATGAGCGCCCGGCCGGCCTACGAGAAGCCGGAGGGGGAGCTCGATATCGGCGCGTTCACCGCCTATTTGATGGGCGGCTTCACACCGGCGGAGCTCCGTGCGGCGGGCCGCCTCAGGGGCGGGCTGCCGGAGCTTTCCCGCGAGCGTGTTTTCATGTGGGAAACCTACTGATCCCGGTGCGGCGGCGGGCTGTCCGCCGCGGCCTTAGACTGCCCCGTAAAGCGAAGAAAAATGGAGAAATCAGGAGCATTCGGGCGTTCATGCCGTTTGTTTCGGGCTGAGGCCCTGAAAAATGGATTCACGTTTCGCTGGGCAAGGAGTATGATCTAACGATAGGAGATGAGTGCAATGGAGATTTTGGCCCTTATCGTGGGCGCGGTCCTCGGCGTGCTCAACTTTTGGACCCTCAAAAGGTTCATTTTCGGCGGGAAAGCCAAGTGGGTGCACTGGGTGATCCTGCCGGCGAGCTTCGGGCTCATTCTCGCCGCGGGGCTGCTCCTGCCGGCGGCCATTCTCATCCGCCTTGCCATCGGCATGGTGGCGGGGCTCATCGTGATGAGCATAGCGGCCGTGATCCAGCTTAAAAGGAAAGAGGGAGGATCATGAATTTCGAAATCAACCCGTCCACGGTGCATCTGCCCATCTTTGGGGGCGTCGACGTGGACAACACCCTTCTCGCCATGTGGATTGTCATGGCGCTTTTGACGGTGGCGGCGCTCGCCCTGCGCATCTTCGTGCTGCCCCGCTTCAAGGAGCGGCCGAAGGGTTTCCAGAACGTTTTGGAGCTGGTGGTGGAAACGGCCACCAAGTTCACGAACGACAAGGTGGGCGCCCGGGACGGCCGGATTCTGGCGCCCTACTTCTTCACGCTGGCGGTGCTGCTGTTTAGCTGCGGGCTGTCCGAACTCATCGGGCTTCGGAACCCCCTCACCGACATGAACCTGACGGTGGCCCTCGCGGTGATCTCCTTTCTTCTCATCAACATCTTCGGCATCTGGAGAAAGGGCGTGTGGGGGAGGATCAAGTCCCTGGCAAAGCCCAACCCCATCCTTTTGCCCATCAAGGTCATCACCGACCTTGCGGTGCCGGTGTCCCTGGCCTGCCGGCTTTTTGGCAGCATGCTGGGGGGCTACATCATCATGGAGATGATCACCGAGTTCGTGCCGGTCCTGGCGCCGGCGGTTTTGAGTCTGTACTTCACGTTCTTCCATGTGGGGATCCAGACCTTCCTGTTTATAACGTTATCCCTAACGTTTATAGAAGAAGCCACCGAATAGGCGGCAAATATGATTGAGGAGTGATTTGAATGGAAGCTCTTATCGCAATTGGCGCAGGTTTAGCTGCATTCACCGGTGTGGGCGCGGGTATCGGCATGGGCATCGCCACCAGCAAGGCTGTGGAGGCCGTGTCCCGTCAGCCCGAAGCCTCGGGCAAGATCAACACCATGCTCTTGATCGGTCTTGCCTTTGCCGAGACGACGGCCATCTACGGCTTCGTTATCTCGCTGATGCTCATCACCAAGATAGGATGAGGATGGTAAGATGGAACTAAGTTTAACCAAGATGCTGATCTACGCCCTCAACATCGGCATCATCTACCTGATCTACCGCTGGCTGCTCTACAAGCCGGTCCATAAGTTCCTTGCCGCCCGGGAGGAGCGCTTTATCGCCCGGGACGAGGCGCTTACCTCCGGCCAGAGCGAGGTTTCCTCCATGAAGAAGGAATACAAGCGGCTGATCGGGGATGTGGACGAAAAGCGGGCGGAGATCATCGAGGATGCGCGCAGAAAGGGTCTCCGGCAGGAGCGGGAGATCGTGGAGCGGGCGGAGCAGGAAGCGGACCTCATCCGTCAGAAGGCCCGGCGGGAGATGGAGGAGGAGCGCAGGATCGCCCAGCAGAACATGGAAGCGGAAGCCGTGTCCCTGGCCGTGGATATCGCCTCCAAGGTGCTGGAGCGGGAGGTATCCCTTGAAGATAACCGTCGGGTCATCGACGATTACCTGGAAAGGCTGAACCGCCATGATTAAGGGCTATTTGGTGACGGCCTTCCCGCTTCGGGACCCGCAGATCGAAAAATTCAAGAGGATCCTGGAGGAGGTGCTCCAAGGCGAGGTTTCCCTCCGGCCCCTCCGGGACGAGACCCTGTGGGGCGTTGCGGGCATCGGCTTCGAGTCCCGCTTCTCCAAGGGCTATTTCGTGTTCGCCGATGAGAAGCTCCATCCCGACATGGACCTTCTTCGGGAACGCCTCGAGGGGGAGATCGGCCAGCAGATCGTCATGAAGCGCACGCTGGACGAGACGCTGGAGGGCGAATTCGCCCTCATCCTCGATCTCGCCACCATCCTGCGGGGGGAGCTCGTCTCCGCGTTCCCCATGGACGATGAGGAAATCACAAAGCTGGAGACGGAATTTGAAAGGAAGATGGGCAAGAAGGTCTTTCTGGAGGCGGGCGTGGATAAGAGCCTCCTCGGGGGCTTCGTGTGCACCATCGACAAGGTCTGCTTCGATTGCAGCCTGAGAACCCGCCTGGTGAGCCTCAAGGAGCACATCATGGCAAAGGAGGTGTAGTGGATGGCGGAACTCCAAAAAGGACATGGCGCCATCTCCGACGCGATCCGGGAGCGGCTCGCGGACTACCAAGGCAATGAAACGGAAAAGAATATCGGCCGGGTGATCTCCTCCGGCGACGGCATCGTGAAGATCGCCGGGCTGATGGACTGCAAATACGGCGAGCTCCTCGAATTCGAGGACATGAACTACGGGCTGGCCCTGAACCTGGAGGACCAGTCGGTGGGCGCGGTGCTCTTCGGCGAGGGCACGAAGGTGGTCCAGGGCTCGGTGGTCATGGGCACCGGCCGGGTGGTGGAGGTGCCCGTGGGGGAGAAGCTGATCGGCCGGGTGGTGAACCCGCTGGGCCAGCCCCTGGACGCCATGGGCCCCATCGAGACCCACACCTACCGGCCCATCGAGTCGCCGGCGCCGGGCATCGTGGAGCGCAGCCCGGTGAATAAGCCGCTCATGACCGGGCTTCTTGCCATCGACAGCATGACCGCCATCGGCCGGGGCCAGCGGGAGCTCATCATCGGCGACCGGCAGACGGGCAAGACCGCCATCGCCGTGGACACCATCCTGAACCAGAAGGGCAAGGACGTGGTGTGCATCTACGTGGGGATCGGCCAGAAGGCCAGCACCATGGCGAACGTCATTGGCACCTTCAAGGATTTCGGAGCCATGGCCTACACCATCGTGGTCTCCGCCACCGCCAGCGACTCGGCGCCGCTGCAGTACATCGCGCCCTACGCCGGGTGCGCCATGGCCGAGGAGCTGATGCACCAGGGCCGGGACGTTCTGATCGTCTACGACGATCTATCGAAGCACGCCGTGGCCTACCGGGCCATGTCCCTGCTGCTCCACAGGCCGCCGGGCCGGGAAGCCTATCCCGGCGACGTGTTCTACCTCCATTCCCGGCTCCTCGAGCGGGCGGCGAAGCTTCGGGAGGACCTTGGCGGCGGCTCCATCACGGCGCTGCCCATCATCGAGACCATGGCGGGGGACATCTCCGCTTACGTGCCCACCAACGTGATCAGTATCACCGACGGGCAGATCTTTCTCGAGACCGATCTGTTCCATGCCGGCGTGCGGCCGGCGGTGAACGTGGGCCTGTCCGTGTCCCGTGTGGGCGGCGCGGCCCAGTCGAAAGCCATGCGGAGGGTGGCCGGCCATCTCCGCCTCGATCTCGCCCAGTACCGGGAACTGGCCGTGTTCGCCCAGTTCGGCTCCGACCTCGACCCCGCCACCCAGGAGATTCTGGATCACGGCGAGCGGCTGACCGAGGTCTTGAAGCAGGACCAGTACAAACCCCTGCCCCTCGCGGAGCAGGTGGTGCTGCTCTACGCCGTGGATAAGGGCCTGATGCGCAAGCTCAAGCTCCGGGAGATTCAGGACTACAAGAAGGCGCTGCTTCGCCACATGGAGGATGAGCACGACGATCTTTTGAAGGTCATTGAGACCGTGGGCGACCTCTCCGATGAGACCGCCGACTCCCTGAAGCTGGCCGTGGAGAGTTTCAACAAGGGCTATCTGAAAGAGGACGAAGATGAGTAGCAGCAACATGCACGACATCCGCACCCACATCAAGACGGTGCAGGAGACCATGCAGATCACCAAGGCCATGCACCTCATCTCCACGGCCAAGATGCAGAAGGCCATGAAGCGCTACGACGCCAACGCCGTCTATCTCAGTCTGGTGCGCCAGACCATGAAGGACATGATCGCCCACCGTTTGGGCGGGCAGACCCATCCCTTTTTGCAGGAGCGGGCGGACACCACCGCGGCCCACATCGTCATCGCCGGCGACAAGGGCCTGGCCGGCGGCTACAACCACAACGTGCTGAACCTGGCCGCCGAGCACATGAAGGGGCACGAGGAGCTGTCCATCCTGACCGTGGGTCAGATTGCGAGGGAGTTCCTCACCAAAAAGGGGTACATGGTGGACGTGGAATTCCTCCATGTGGCCCAGAACCCGACGCTGGACAATGCCCGGCAGATCACCGATACGGTCATCGACATGTTCAAGCAGAACCTCCTCAATCAGGTTTATATCTGCTACACCAAGATGATCTCGCCCATCAAGCAGGAGGCCCGGGTGATGCGGCTTCTGCCGGTTTACCTTTCGGACTTCGACGACGTGGAGGACCTCGCGCCCTACGAGGGCGAGATGCTCTACGAGCCCGACGCCCGCACCATGTTCGACTACGTGGTGCCCCAGTACATCATCGGCGTGATCTATTCGTGCCTGGTGCAGTCCTACGCCTCGGAGCACTGCGCGAGAATGCAGGCCATGGACGCGGCCACCAGGAACGCCGAGGAGATGATCGAAAAGCTGCAAAAGCAGTACAACCGGGCGCGGCAGAACGCCATCACCGAGGAGATCAACGAGATCGTATCCGGCACCGAGGCGCAGAGCCGCCGGAGCTAGCGGGCGGGTCCCTGCGGCCTGGCCCGTCCGGCGAGCGGTCTGGCGGCCCCGGCAATCCGGCCCGTCGGTCCCTGCGGTCGGCTCCCGGCCACGGCAACCCGGCCGGACGGCCCCGTCGGCCCCATACCCCGCGGCAACCAACCTAAGGAGGAAATCTTATGGAACAAAGCCCATCCACCGGCACGCTGGTGCAGGTCATTGGACCTGTGCTGGACGTGCGGTTTCCCAAGGGCGAACTGCCCGCCATTCAAAATCTGCTCCGGGTCCGCTGGGACGGACCGGAAGTGGCCATGGAGGTCACCCAGCACCTCGGCGGCGACGTGGTCAGGTGCGTGGCGCTGACCGCCACCGAAGGCCTCTCCCGCGGCCTTCCCGTCATCGATACGAAAAGCCCGGTGATGGTGCCGGTGGGCAAGGATGTCCTGGGGCGCGCCATCAACGTTTTGGGCGAGCCCATCGACGGACAGCCGCCGCTCACGGGAACCCGGCGCATGTCCATCCACCGGGAGCCCCCGGACTTCATCCAGCAAAAGCCCATGACCGAGGTGTTTGAGACGGGCATCAAGGTCATCGACCTTTTGGCGCCCTACGTGAAGGGCGGCAAGATCGGCCTGTTCGGCGGCGCGGGCGTGGGCAAGACGGTGCTCATCATGGAGCTCATCCACAACATCGCCACCGAGCACGGCGGCTACTCCATCTTCACCGGCGTGGGCGAGCGCAGCCGTGAGGGCAACGACCTTCTCCATGACATGACCGAGTCCGGCGTCATCGAAAAGACCGCCCTCGTTTTCGGTCAGATGAACGAGCCCCCGGGCGCCCGCATGCGGGTGGCCCTCACCGGTCTCACCCAGGCCGAATACTTCCGGGACGTGGAGCACCAGGACGTGCTGTTCTTCGTGGACAACATCTTCCGCTTCATCCAGGCGGGCAGCGAGGTTTCCGCTTTGCTGGGCCGGGTGCCCTCGGCGGTGGGCTACCAGCCCACGCTGGCCACCGAGGTGGGCGCGCTGCAGGAGCGCATCGCCTCCACCCGTCAGGGCTCCATCACCTCGGTGCAGGCGGTGTACGTCCCGGCGGACGACCTCACGGACCCGGCGCCGGCCACCACCTTCACCCACCTCGATGCGACCACGGTGCTCGCCCGGCACATCGCCGAGATGGGCATCTATCCCGCGGTGGACCCCCTCGCCTCCAACTCCCGGATTCTGGAGCCCCGCATCGTGGGCGAGCGCCACTACCGGGTGGCCCGGGAGGTCCAGGAGATTTTGCAGCGCTACGCGGAGCTGCAGGACATCATCGCGATTCTGGGCATGGAGGAGCTGTCCGAGGAGGACCGGCTCACCGTGTACCGGGCCCGGAAGATCCAGAAATTCCTCTCCCAGCCGCTGTTCGTGGCGGAGGTTTTCAGCAGCTATGAGGGCCGCTATGTGACCATCGAGGAGACCATATCGAGCTTCGAGGCCATCGTGAAGGGCGAGGCGGACGACCTGCCCGAGCAGGCCTTCTTCATGGTGGGCAACCTGGACGAGGTGAAGAAGAAGGCCCGCCAGATGGAGGAGGGATGAGGGGATGAAGACCTTTCATCTTGAGATCACCACGCCGGAGCGCCGCTTCTATGACGGGCCGGTGGAATCGCTGGTGGTGGAGGGCACCCAGGGCAAGCTGGGCATCCTCGCGGGCCACATCCCCATGTCCACCGGCATTTCCGTGGGCACCATCCGCTTCAAGGTGGACGGCCAGTGGAAGGAGAGCTTCTGTTCGGAGGGCTTTCTTGAGGTGCGCCCGGATCGGACCATCATTCTTGCCCAGG
The DNA here is from genome assembly GCF_014384795.1 of Gehongia tenuis. Lineage (NCBI taxonomy): Bacteria > Bacillati > Bacillota > Clostridia > Christensenellales > Christensenellaceae > Gehongia > Gehongia tenuis. The sequence goes on from NZ_JACRSR010000001.1 coordinate 394,293, forward strand.
CCGTGGAGTGGCCGGACGAGATCGACGCCCGGCGCGCCGAGGAAGCGCGGCTTCGGGCGGAGGAGCGTCTCCGGCAGAAGAAGAGCATGCAGGAATACACCCAGAGCAAGATCGCCCTCACCCGGGCGATGGTGCGTCTGCGGGTGACCCGCAACCGCATGGATAAACTGGACTAGAGGAAAAACGGGGGTATGGGCCGAATCAAGGACCAGCCCCTTTTTTGTGAGGTGACTGTCATGATGGAATGGGTGGCCGCCGGCGTGGCCCGGCGGGCGGACGGCGCGGTGCTGTGCCAAAAACGGCCGGAGGGCAGCTTCTACGGGGGGTACTATGAGTTCCCCGGCGGCAAGCTGGAGCTGATGGAGAGCGCCGGGGCGGCGCTGGTCCGGGAGTTCAGGGAGGAGCTGGGCGTAAGGGTTCTGCCCGGGCCCGTGATCCACACCGCCTACCACGACTATGGCGAGCGTCAGGTAATGATCCATTTTCTCCACTGCCGTCTTCTCGGCGAGCCCCGGCCCCGGGAAGGCCAGCAGATCGCCTTTGTGCCGCCGGAAAAGCTTTCGGAGTATCCCTTTTTGCCGGCGGACGGCGCGCTCATCGCCATGCTGCCCGGGCTGGAGCCGCCGCCCGCGCCGAAGCGGCTCACGCTGGTGCTGGGCGACGGCACCGCGCTGGAATATGCCAAGAACCTCGTGGAGGCCATGGAGGCGGGGGGACGGACCGCGGCGCTGATGCCGCTGGAGGAGGGCGCCGGTCCCATCCGCCGCCTGCTGGACCGGGACCTTCCCGTGATCGCGGTGGGCTCCCTGCCCGGCGTTGAAAGGCTTCCGGTGTCCCGTTCTTTTGGGACCGGCCCGGCCGGCCCGAACGCGGCCCCATCCGGTGTGACCCCGGCCGGCGGCGGGACGGCCTATACCGGCCCGGTCCCCTTTGGCGTCGGCCCGGCCTTCTCGGACCCCGCCCAGGCCGCCTGCGAGCTGGCTCCGCTGGCTTCCGCCATCTTTGAGGTCGCCCTGGGGGTGGCCGTGAAACTTGGGTAACGGAAAGGATGTGTCCCCATGAGAACCTATGTGGAAATTGATCTCGCCCGGGTGATGGAAAACGTTCGGGTGATCGCCTCCCAGCTCCCCGAAGGCACCGCTCTCTACGGCGCCATGAAGGCCGACGCCTATGGCCACGGCGCGGTAGAGGTGGCGAGGGCGGCGAAGAAGGCGGGGCTCGCCGGGTGCTGCGTGGCCTCCGCCGAGGAGGGGGAGGAGCTCATCGCGTCGGGGATCGGCCTTCCGGTGCTGCTTCTTGGACGGCTCCTTCCGGAGGACGAGGAGCGGGCGGTGGAGCTCGGGCTGGAGTTCAACGTGTTCGATCCCGCGCAGGTGGCCCGGGTGAACGCCATCGCCGGGCGGCTTCAAAAAAAGGCCCGGGTTCACGCCAAGCTGGACACGGGCATGCACCGGCTGGGCATGGATTCGGATGAGGGTGTTTCGGCCATGATCGCCGCGCTGGGCTCGGCGCCGAACGTGACGCTGGAAGGCGTGTTCAGCCACCTCTCCAGCGCGGATGATGAAAGAGCTTACACGCTGATGCAGAAAGAGAAATTCGATCATTGGGTGAAGATGTTTCGGGGTGCAGGATTCACCTTCAAGACCCACCTGCAGAACACCCCCGGGATCTTCAACTACCCGGGGATGGGCTACGACATCGCCCGGCCGGGCATCGGCATCTACGGGTACGGCTACGGCTTTGACACTGGAAAGCTCCGGCCGGCGCTCTCCTGGTACGCCCGGGTGCTGCAGGTCCGGGAGCTGGCGGCGGGGGAGACGGTGTCCTACAACCGGACCTTCCGGGCGGAGAGGCCCATGACTCTCGCGTGCATTGCCGCGGGGTACGCCGACGGCTACAAAAGGTGCCTGTCCAGCCGGGGCGAGGTGCTCATTGCCGGACGGCGGTGCAAGGTGGTGGGCCGGGTGTGCATGGACCTCACCATGGTGGACGTGACCGGCGTTCCCGCGGCGCCGGGGGACTGGGCCACGCTCCTTGGAACGGACGGGGGCGAGACCATCGACGCCACCGAGCTTGCCGGGCTGTGCGGCACCATCAACTACGAGATCCTCACCTCCATCCATGACAAGCGGGTGCCAAGGAAGTACGTGGGGGGCGGCGCGTAATGGCGGAGCGCAAGGCGGCGGCCCGCAGGGCGGCTCTGGCCCGGCGAAGCGCCCTTTCCCCGGAAGTCCGGGCGGAGGGGAGCCGGCGGGCGGCGGAGCGTCTTGCCGCCCTTCCCGATTACCGGGCGGCCGGGGCGGTGCTCCTTTATGCCTCCTACGGCGCGGAGCTGTGCACCCTGCCGCTGATCGAGGCGGCCCTTGAGGCGGGCAAAGCGGTGGCCCTGCCGGTGGATCTGGGCGGCGGACGCATGGAGGCGGCCTTCGTGACGGACCTTCAGGGGCTTCGGCCCGGCCCCCGGGGCATCCTTGAGCCCGCGGGGCCCTTCGCGGACCCGGCGCTCTTTGATTTTGCCGTGGTGCCGGCGGTGGCGGCGGACCATGCCGGCGTGCGTCTCGGGTACGGCGGCGGCTACTACGACCGCTATCTGCCCCGCCTGCGGAGGGACGCGGTCCGGGCGGGCCTCATCTTCGAATGCCAGCTGGTGCCCGGCCTGCCCCGGGAGGCTCACGACAGCGTGCTGCCCCTGTGGATCACCGAGGAAAGGATGTTTTGCCCATGATCTACGTGACGGCGGATCTCCACGGCATGGCGCCGGCAGCCTTCGACGGCCTCCTTGCCAGGGGCGGGGTGGGGCCGGCGGACACGGTGTTCATTCTGGGGGATGTGCTGGACCGGGGCGAGCACGGCATCGCCCTTTTGGAGAGCCTGCTGTGCCGGGACAATGTGATCACCCTGATGGGCAACCATGAGCGCATGTTCATGTCGGTGGCGGAGGGGCTCATCGCGGAGATCACCGAGGAGAGCGTGGCCGCCTTCGATGAGGCGCGGGTGCAGATGGTGCTCGACTATCTGATGAACGGCGGCGGGCCCACCCTGGAAGCCTTCCGGAAGCTGGACCCGGAGCGGCGGGGCGACGTACTCGACTACATCCTGGACATGCCCCTGTATGAGACGGTGCGGGCCGGGGGTCGGGACTATCTGCTGTGCCATGGGGGGATCGATCATTTTGATCCGGCGGCGCCCCTCGCGCAGTACGAACTGGACGATTTCCTCTGGGGCCGGCCGGAGCTCACCGAACCCTTCTACGGCGGCTCGCCCCGTCTCGTCATCGGGCATACGCCCACCTACTGCTACGGCGGGGAGCATCGGGACAGAGTGATTTTCACCGAGGGGTTCATCAATGTGGACACGGGCCGCGGCCATGGCGGGAAGGCGGCACTGCTTTGCCTGGACACCCTGAAGTGGTGCCTGGAATCGTAAAAAAGCGCGTTGGGTTCGCCCCGGCGCGCTTTTTTGTGCTGCGGCCCGCAGTGCTCCCCGGAGCCGGGATCGATCCCACCCGCCCGCCGCCCCCGTTTTCAGTCTCGCCCGTCCGCGGCGTTCCCCGGCTGCCTCTCCCCAAAATAAGACAAATACCCGAGTTGAGCGGGGCGTGAATGTGTGCTAAAATAGATTGAATACGTATGTACAGAGGTCATAAGAAGGGGGCCGGGCCATTGGCCAGTTCGGGGAAAAAGAGCCGCGGGAGCGGAAAAAAGAAAAAGTTTCCCTTTTGGCAGGAGGTATCCGGGGTGATCGTGATCGCCCTCGGACTTTTTGCGGGGGTGAGCGTGTACGCCGGAGCGGGCGGATTTCTGGGCACGGGGCTGACCGGGCTGCTGTTCGGCCTTCTCGGGACGCTGGCCTATGCCTCGCCCATCATCATCCTGGCGGTGGGCGCGGCCATCATTTTCTACGCCAAATTCCGGCTCACCGCAAAGCACATGGTGGTGGCGGGCCTTTTGGCCTGGGCGGTTCTCACCCTGTTCCATCTGTTCGTGCACGGACAGATCCTGGAAACGGGCTTTTTCGGCTATGTGAAGGATTCCTATCTTCTGGGCATCGGCGGGCGCACCGGCGGCGGCGCGCTGGGCGCGGTCCTGGCCTTTTTGACGATGAAGCTTTTTGGAACCGCCGGATCCTACATCTTTGCGGTGACGGCGATCCTTGTTTGCATCGTGGCGCTCACCCACTTCTCCGTGCGCAAGAAGGGTCAGGAGGTGGGCGAGCGAATCGCCCAGTCGGTGAAGGATCAAAAGGAGAAGCGCCAGCAAAGGCGGGAGGAGAAGGAGCTGTACGTGGCGGACCTGGAGCCGGGGAGCCTGCCGAAAAAGGATAAGCTTGGCATCGACCCTCTGACGGAGAAGGGGCCCATCCCCATGGTGAAGCGGCCCCGCTATCCCGGCGATGTGGAGCTGGGCGACCCGCCCTTCGAGCCGGACGAGCCCATCAAGGTTTACGGCGAGAACGACCCGCTGGAGGTGGAGGAGGCGTTCATCGAGCGGGCCCAGGCGCTGAAGGGCGTGGGCGGGAAGGCGAAGCGGCGGGAGGCGCCGAAGCCCTCCTTCTTTGAGGAGGAGCAGCCGAAGAATCCCAGCGTGAGCGATTTTGACGAGAACGAGCCCCCAAGGCCCCGAAGCGCGCCGGAAGCGGGCGGCCCTGAGAGCGCGCCGGAGAAGCGGGAGCCGGCCTATACCCGGCCGCCGGTGGATCTTTTGCGCCTGCCGCCGAAGGCCGGCGGCCAGACGGAGGATGTGCGGGAGAAGGCGAAGATCCTGAAGGAGACGCTGGCGAGCTTTGGCATCTCGGCCAAGGTGCTGCAGGTGAACCGGGGCCCGGTCATCACCCGCTACGAGCTGCAGCCGGCGCCGGGCATCAAGGTGAGCCGGATTTTGAACCTTTCCGACGACATCGCTCTGTCCATGGCGGCGCCGGGCGTTCGCATCGAGGCGCCCATCCCCGGCAAGGCGGCCATCGGCATCGAGGTCCCCAACCAGAAGAGCGCCATGGTCTCCCTGCGGGAGGTGCTGGACTCGAAGACCTTCTGGAATCATCCTTCCAAGCTTGCGGTGGCCCTCGGCAAGGACATCGCCGGCACCGATCTTGTGATCGACCTGGCCAAGATGCCCCATCTGCTCATCGCCGGCGCCACCGGCTCGGGCAAGAGCGTTTGCATCAATTCCATTTTGCTGAGTATTCTTTATAAGGCGGACCCGGCGGAGGTGAAGCTCATCGTGGTGGACCCGAAGGTGGTGGAGCTGGGGAACTACAACGGCATTCCCCACCTGATGATCCCCGTGGTCACCGATCCGAAGAAGGCCGCCGGCGCCCTCAAGTGGGCGGTGGTGGAGATGGAGAAGCGCTACCGCACCTTCGCCGACGCCCGGGTGAAGAACATCACCCAGTACAACGAGATGATGGCGGAGGCGGGAGAAGAGAAGATGCCCTTCATCGTGGTCATCATCGACGAGCTGGCCGACCTCATGATGGTCGCCGCCAAGGACGTGGAGGAGAACATCTGCCGCCTGGCCCAGCTGGCCCGGGCCGCGGGCATCCACCTGGTGGTGGCGACCCAGCGCCCCTCGGCCAACGTCATCACCGGGCTGATCAAGGCGAACATTCCCTCCCGCATCGCCTTTGCCGTATCCTCCATGATCGACTCCCGCATCATCCTGGACGCGCCGGGCGCGGAGAAGCTGCTCGGCCGGGGCGACATGCTCTACTTCCCCATGGGCGCTTCAAAGCCCACCCGGGCCCAGGGCTGCTTCGTCTCCGAGGATGAGACCAACGGGGTGGCGGACTACATCCGGGAGAGGATGGGCGTGGCCGAATACTCCGAGGAGGTGCAAAGCGGCATCGAGGCGGCGGCGGGCGGCAGCGAGGAGAGCCCCGCCGGCGGGGAGGACTACGACGAGCTGCTGCCCCTTGCGGTAAAGACCGCCCTTGAATACGGGCAGGCCTCGGCGTCCATGTTCCAGCGCCGGCTCCGGGTGGGCTATTCCCGGGCGTCCCGGCTCATCGACGAGATGGAGCAGCGGGGCATCGTATCCGCCTTCGAGGGCAGCAAATCACGGAACGTACTCATCACCCGGGAGGACTATGAGCGCATGTTCCCGGGAGAGGGGGGGCTTCTATGAGCATCAAGCGGGTGGGCATGGTATCCCTTGGCTGCGCCAAGAACCGGGTGGACAGCGAGGTGATGCTGGGGCTCATCGAGGGCGCGGGCTATGAGATCGTGTCCGACCCGGCGGCGGCGGACGCCATCGTGGTCAACACCTGCGGGTTCATTGCGCCGGCCAAGGAGGAATCCATCGACACCATCCTCGAGATGGCCCAGCTCAAAAAGAGGGGGAGCCTCCGGCTCCTTATCGTCACCGGCTGCCTGTCCCAGCGCTATCCGGAGGAGCTTGCCCTGGAGCTGCCCGAGGTGGACGCCTTCCTCGGCGCGGGCCAGCAGGAGGAGATCGTGGACGTCCTCAGGCGGGCGGAGAGGGGGGAGCGGCCCGTTCTCACCGGCTACCCCAGGACCTTCCCCGAGGTGCCTCGCATCCTCACCACCGGCGGGAAAAGCGCCTACCTCAAGATCGGGGAGGGCTGCGACAACCGCTGCGCCTACTGCGCCATTCCCATGATCCGCGGCCCCTACTTCAACCGCCCGGTGGATTCGGTGCTGCGGGAGGCCCAGGACCTCATGGACATCGGGGTGGAGGAGGTGACCCTCATCGCCCAGGACACCACCCGCTACGACGAGCCCGGCGGGCTGCCGGAGCTGCTGCGGGCGCTGGCCAGGAGGGATTACTTCAAGTGGATCCGGGTGCTGTACGCCTATCCCGGGCGGGTGACGGACGAACTTCTCAGTGTGATGGAGGAGGAGAAGGGCGTCCTGCCCTACCTCGATATCCCCATCCAGCACGTGACGGACCGGATGCTGCGAAGGATGAACCGCCACGACACCCGCTCGGGCATCGAGACGCTTTTAGCCCGGGTGGAGCGGCGAAGGACCCCCTTCGTGCTCCGCACCACCCTCATGTGCGGGTTCCCCGGCGAGACGGACGCGGATTTCCGGGAGATGCTGGCCTTCATCGGCGATCATCCGTTCCAGCACCTCGGCGCCTTCGCCTTCTCCCCGGAGGAGGGCACGGCGGCCTTCGGCATGGACGGCGCGGTGCCGGAGGCGCTGGCCGAGGAGCGGCTCGGGCTTCTCATGGAGAAACAGCGGGCCATCTCCCGGGGCTTCCTGGAAAAGCGGGTGGGAGAGATTACACAGGTGCTTCTCGAGGGCCGGGAGGAGGGCGTGCTCTTCGGCCGGTCCTGGCGGGAGGCCCCCGACGACGCCGACGGGCGCATCTATGTTTCAGCCATGGAGGATCTCGCCGGCTTCGTGCCGGTGCGGCTCACAGAGGCCGCCGATTACGATATGATGGGAGAAGTTTGCCATGATTACGCTGGCCAGTAAAATCACCATCGCCCGGATTCTGCTCATTCCCATCTTCATGGTGTTCATGCTCGTCCCGGGCATCCCCTACGGCAACTACATCGCGGCCTTCATCTTTGTGGTGGCCTCCGTCACCGACTCGCTGGACGGACACATCGCCAGGAGCCGCAATCAGGTCACCACCTTCGGCAAGTTCCTGGACCCCCTGGCCGATAAGCTTCTCGTGACCTCCGCCCTCATCATTTTGGTGGAGCAGGGCAAGGTCCCCTCGGCCATCGCCTTTATCATCGTGGCCCGGGAATTTCTGGTGAGCGGCCTCAGGATGGTGGCCGTCACCGAGGGCAAGGTCATCGCCGCGTCCATGCTGGGCAAGATCAAGACGGTGATCCAGCTGGTGGCCATCGTGGTCATCCTCATGGACAACATGCCCTTCAGCCTCATCGGGGTGCCGGCGGCGGATATCCTGCTGTATGTGGCGCTGTTCCTCACCCTTTGGAGCGGCATCGATTATTTCGTGGTCAACCGCCACGTGCTCAATTTTGGAACGAAGGAAGATGAAACAAAGTGACAGCGGAGATTATTTGTGTGGGCACCGAGCTCCTGCTCGGCCAGATCGTAAACACCGACGCCCAGTACCTCGGCAGAAAGCTCTCGGCCATGGGCATCGACATGTACCATCAAACGGTGGTGGGGGACAATGAGGCGCGGCTTCTCGCGGCGCTGGACGAGGCCTTCCACCGCAGCGACGTGATCATTCTCACCGGCGGCCTTGGCCCCACCAGCGACGACATCACCAAGGAGACGGTGGCGAAGTATCTGGGCCTTTCCCTGCACATGCACGAGGGAAGCCTCAAGCGCATGCGCCGCCGCTTCCAGCACATGGCGCAGCCCATGGTGAAGGCCAATCTGAAGCAGGCCATGATCCCCGGGGGGGCCAGGGTGCTGGACAACGACAAGGGCACCGCTCCGGGCTGCATCCTGGAGGAGAAGGGCAAAACCTTCATCATTCTGCCCGGCCCGCCCTTCGAGATGGAGGACATGTTCGATAAAAGGGTGGCGCCCTACCTGGCCGGCCGCACCGGCGAGGAGATCGTCTCCCGGGTTCTGCGCATCTACGGGATCGGCGAATCGGCGCTGGAGGAGGAGCTGGAGGACCTGATCGAGGGCCAGACCAATCCCACCATCGCGCCCTATGCCGGCACGGGCGAGGTGACGCTCCGGCTCACCGCCAAGGCGGGGACCGCCGAGGAGGCGAACGCCCTGCTCGATCCCCTGGAAGCCAGGATCCGGGATCGGCTGGAGGACCGGGTGTACGCCATGGGCGAGGAGACGCTGGACAAGCTGGCGGCCCGCCTCCTGATGGAGGAGAACGTCACCTTCGCGCTGGCTGAATCCTGCACCGGCGGGCTTCTCGCCTCGAAGCTGGTGGACAACCCCGGCATTTCCCAGGTTTTTCTGGAAGGTCTGGTGACCTACAGCAACGAATCCAAAGTGAAGCGCCTGCATGTGTCCCCGGAGACGCTGGACTATAACGGCGCCGTCAGCGCCAAATGCGCCGAGGAGATGGCGGAGGGCCTTCTTGAGACCTCCGGCGCCGAACTGGCCCTCTCGGTGACGGGCGTGGCCGGCCCCGGCGGCGGCGTGGACGCCAAGCCGGTGGGTCTGGTGTTCATCGGCATGGCCCAAAAGGGCGAGGAGACGAAGGTGCACCAGCTGTACCTCACCGGCGACCGCAGGCGGGTGCAGAACGGCGCCATGCTCCATGCCTTCGATTGGGTGCGGAGAAGAATTCTCGGACTACCGGAAGATAGAAATTGTTGAGGTGAAGCGGATGGATAAAAAGAATACGAAAGCGCCGGTGGTTCCGGCGAACAGCGCCGAGGAGAAGGAGAAGGCCCTGGGCCTTGCCCTCGCCTCCATTGAGAAACAGTTCGGCAAGGGCGCCGTGATGAAGCTGGGCGAGACCTCCCACCGCCACGTGGAGGTGATCCCCACCGGATGCCTGGACCTCGATGTGGCCCTTGGCATCGGCGGCATTCCCCGGGGCAGGATCATCGAGATCTACGGGCCGGAATCCTCCGGCAAGACCACCGTGGCCCTGCACATCATCGCCGAGGCGCAGAAGCTGGGCGGCACCGCGGCCTTCATCGACGCGGAACACGCCCTTGATCCCATCTACGCCGGCAAGCTGGGCGTGGATATCGAGAACCTCTACGTGTCCCAGCCGGACACCGGCGAGCAGGCCCTCGACATCACCGAGGCCCTGGTGAGAAGCGCCGCCATCGACGTGATCGTCATCGACTCGGTGGCCGCCCTGGTGCCCCAGGCGGAGATCGAGGGGGAGATGGGCGACTCCCACGTGGGCCTGCAGGCCCGGCTCATGTCCCAGGCGCTTCGGAAGCTGGCCGGCACCATCAATAAGTCCAACACCGTGGCCATCTTCATCAATCAGCTCCGCGAGAAGGTGGGCGTGATCTACGGCAGCCCGGAGGTGACCACCGGCGGCAAGGCCCTGAAGTTCTACGCGTCGGTGCGTCTGGATATCCGCCGTCAGGAGGCCATCAAGCAGGGCACCGAGGTCATCGGCAACCGCACCAAGGTGAAGGTGGTCAAAAATAAGATGGCCCCGCCCTTCCGCATCGCCGAGTTTGATATTCTTTACGGCGAGGGCATCTCCAGGATGGGCTCCATTCTGGATCTGGCCGCGAACAAGGGCATCATTGAGAAGTCCGGCTCCTGGTACTCCTACGACGGCGAGCGCATCGGCCAGGGCCGGGAGAATGCCAAGAAGTACCTGAAGGACAACCCCGATGTGGCGGCGAAGATCGAGGAAATGGTGCGCAGGGAATACTTCGAGGACACCGAAGCCCCGCAAGCCGCCGACACACCCGCGCCCGAGGCCTAAACCCGCCCCGGCGGTCAGCATCCAAAACCCTGCGCCGCCCGGCCCCGAAGCGGTCAAGCCCTGCACGGGTCCGGCGGCCGAAATGCTGCGCCGCCCGGTTTCGGCGGTCAATACTCTGCGCGCTGAAAACCGAGGGAATTTCCCTCGGTTTTTTTTCATGCAAAAAAGGACCGGCGGGGCCTTGACAAAGGCGGGGAAATCTTTTATGATGGCAATAGTCCGATTTCATACTATCTGATTTTGGACCAATGAAGCAGGGAACCCGGGGCAGGGGAGCGGAGCCAGAACCGGGCCCGCGCCGCCTGGGACCCGGACACGGCGCATGAGGGCAGACCGCCCGGCGCAATGCACGGCCCGGGACCCGGACACGGCGCACGAGGGCAGACCGCCCGGCGCGATGCGCCGCCTGAAGCCCCGGCTTTTTGGGGAAACGATCAAAGGAGGTATGATGATGAATGGCCATGGCCTGGACATATCGGTCGAGGCGTACCGCGAGGCTGCCAAGGAGCTGGACCGGGTGTGGTCGCGGCTTTCAAGGGCCTGCGGTCTGTCGGAGGGCGAATATTGGGCCCTCGTCATGATTCGGGAGGGCTGCACCACCCAGACGGAGATCAGCGAGCAGCTTTCCATGAACAAACAAACGGTCCACTCGGCACTGAAACAGCTGATTCGCCGGGGCATCGTCCGTCTCGAGACCCAACCCGGCAATCTTCGGGTCAAGGAGATCGTGCTGACGGAGGCGGGCGAAAGCTTTACGGAAAAATACGTCGATACCATGATGGATATCGAGGAGCGGGTTTGGAACGAGCTCACGAAGGCGGAACGACGGGAGATGATCCGCGCCTCCCAAAAGTACAACCGCCTGCTGAAAAAGGCACTGGAGCAGTATTTTGAAAGCTGAATAGATCCTTACCCGAGGCAGCATTTCAGTGACGCTTGGCGAGACCGGGCGTCTTTTTTTGTGGCCGCAGGGCGGGCGGCTTCCATCCGCCCCAGATTGGAGGATATGATGAGAATTCAACTTTCCGAACATTTCACCTACCCGAAACTGATCCGTTTCGTGCTCCCGTCCATCGTGATGATGATTTTCACGTCCATCTATGGCGTGGTGGACGGGCTTTTCGTATCGAACTATGTGGGCAAGACGCCCTTCGCCGCCCTCAACCTGATCATGCCCCTATTGATGGTCATCGGCGCCATCGGGTTCATGATCGGCACCGGCGGCAGCGCCATCGTCTCCCGCACCCTGGGCGAGGGCAGCCGGGCGAAGGCCAACGAATACTTCTCGATGCTCGTGTATGTGACCGTCGTTGCAGGCGTGGTGCTGGCCGCGGCGGGCCTCGCCTTTCTGCGGCCCATCGCACGCTTCCTCGGCGCCGAAGGGGCCATGCTGGATTACGCCGTGCTCTATGGCGCCATCCTCATTCCCTCGCTGCCCCTGTTCATGCTGCAAAACGTGTTCCAGAGCTTCCTCATCACCGCGGAAAAGCCCAAGCTGGGCCTTTATATGACGGTGGGCGCGGGGGTGACCAATATCGTGCTGGATTATCTTTTCGTCGCCGTGTTCCAGTGGGGGCTGGCGGGCGCGGCCGTCGCCACCGCTGTGAGCCAGGCGGTGGGCGGCGTGGGCCCGCTGGTCTACTTCCTTCGGGAAAACGACAGCCTGCTTCGGCTGACCCGGCCGAAATGGAACGGCAGGGTGCTCCTCAAGACCTGCACCAACGGCTCCTCCGAGCTGATGACCAACGTCTCCGCCTCGCTGGTGAACATGCTCTACAATTTCCAGCTGATGCGCCTGGCGGGGGAGGACGGCGTGGCGGCCTTCGGCGTGATCATGTACGTCAATTTCATCTTCGCCGCCATCTTCATCGGCTACGCCATCGGCAGCGCGCCCCTCATAGGCTACCACTACGGCGCCGGCAACGCCGGTGAACTCAGGAACCTCTATCAAAAAAGCCTCCGGTTCACGGGCTGCGCCGCTCTGGCGCTCACCGCGTCGGCCCTCATTCTGTCCCGGCCGCTGGCCGGCATCTTCGTGGGCTATGACGCCGGCCTTCTTTCCATGACCACTCGCGGATTCCGGCTGTACGCCCTGTCCTTTCTCATCAGCGGCTTCAACATCTTCGGCTCCGCCTTCTTCACCGCCCTGGGGGACGGCGCGGTCTCCGCAGCCATCTCCTTTTTCAGGACCCTGGTGTTCCAGCTCGCGGTGGTGCTGGTCCTGCCTCTGATCCTGGGCCTGGACGGCGTGTGGCTGGCCATCCTGCTGGCGGAGCTGCTGGCCCTTGCCGTCACCGCCGCCTTTCTCGCAGCCAAGAAAAAGAAATACCCCTACGGCGAAGCCGCCAAATCTTGACAGGCCCTCCGAAACGTAATAAAATTAACCTGTTAACCTTGGGTTAACAGGCTCAAAACGAAACAAAAATTTTGAGAAATTACAGTAAAGGAGGTGTTTTGTTTTCGTGGACGGCATATTATTGCCGGTTCTCATTGGTCTTGTATGTATCGTATTGGGTAGCGCCATTGGCTACTTTTATCGAAAAAACATCGCGGAAGCCAAGATCGCCCGGGCGGAAGAGGAAGCCCAGCGCATTCTGGACACGGCCCACAGCAAGGTGGAAGCGATGCGCAAGGAAAAGATATTGGAAGCTAAGGAAGAGGTGCACCGGCTGCGGACGGAACTGGATAAGGAAAGCCGCGACCGGCGCAATGAGATGCAGCGTACGGAGCGAAGGCTGATCCAGCGGGAAGAGACGCTGGACAAAAAACTGGACAGTCTGGAACAGCGGGAAACCGCTCTGACGCGCAAGCAGAAGGATGTCCAACGGTTGCAGGACGAAATCGAGAACCTACATAAAAATCAGCTGCAGGAACTGGAGAGAATCTCCGGCATGACCATGGATGAAGCCAAGGGGATTCTCCTCGAGAACACGGAGCGGGAAGCCCGGCATGATCTGGGCGTGATGCTCCGGGAGATGGAAGCGAAAACCAAGGAGGAAGCGGAGAAAAAGGCCCGAAACATCATCGGAGGCGCCATTCAGAAATACGCCGCCGATCATGTGGCCGAGTCCACCGTATCGGTGGTGGCCCTTCCCAGCGACGAGATGAAGGGACGGATCATCGGCCGTGAGGGCCGCAACATCCGCACCCTGGAGACGGCCACCGGCATCGATCTTATCATCGACGACACGCCGGAAGCGGTGATCCTGTCCGGCTTCGATCCGGTGCGGCGGGAGGTTGCCCGCATCGCCCTTGAGAAGCTCATTCTGGACGGCCGCATCCATCCGGCCCGCATCGAAGAGATGGTGGAGAAGGCCAAGAAGGAAGTGGATACCCAGATCCGTGAGGCGGGCGAGCAGGCCGTGTTTGAAACCGGCGTGCATGGGCTCCATCACGAGCTGGTCCGGCTCATCGGCCGGCTGCGGTACCGCACCAGCTACGGCCAGAATGTTTTGAAGCATTCCATTGAAGTGTCCTATCTGGCGGGCATGATGGCTGCCGAAATCGGCGCCGATGAGGTGCTTGCCAAGCGTGCGGGTCTTCTGCACGACATCGGCAAGGCGGTGGACCACGAGATCGAGGGCTCCCACGCCCAGATCGGCGGGGACCTGGCCAAGAAGTACCGGGAGAACGCGGAGGTGGTGCACGCGATTCTCGCTCACCACAACGATATCGAGGCCCAGACCGTGGAAGCGGTGCTGGTGCAGGCGGCGGACGCCATTTCGGCGGCCCGGCCCGGCGCCCGGCGGGAAACCCTGGAGAACTACATCCGAAGGCTGGAAAAGCTGGAGGAGATCGCCTCCAGCTTCGAGGGCGTGGAGAAGTCCTACGCCGTGCAGGCCGGACGGGAGGTCCGGATCATGGTGCGCCCCGAGAAGGTGGGCGACGCCGAGACCACGGCCCTGGCCCGGGAGATCGTGAGGAAGATCGAAAGCGAACTGGATTACCCCGGTCAGATCAAGGTCAGCCTCATCCGGGAAACCCGGGTGGTGGACTACGCCAAGTAAGCAAAGCAAAAACAAGGCTCCTTTGGGGCCTTGTTTTTTTGCGCCGGCGCGTCCTTCGCCGGATACGGCGCCCCGCTGCGGCCCCCTGCCACAGCGCCCTGCCACGGCCCCGAGAGGGCCTCCCGCCGGGCCAGCTGGATCACGCCAATCGACATCCCTCAACCTGTTTTAGGGGAATTCTCCATGATTTAGATGGACAATATCACCAAACGGTGATAAAATTCCTGAAGACAGAGAAGCAAAATGTTAGGAGAGCAGAAAAACCTCGGTTTCCCGAGGTTTTGCTGTATACGGCGGCCTCAGCCGACAGCCTCCCGGCACGCTTCATGCCGGCGGTCCGCTGAAATTCAAGAACGCCGTTTCCGTTCTGCCTCACCCAAGAACAGTCCATTTCGTGCTCAAGATTAGGCAAAAACTCCATAAAAATTTTCGCCCTATTGAGTTGTGTCCTATCAATGGGACATAACTATCCATTTTCAAGGATACACTAAAAATGTCCTGCTAACAAGACATTTTGTATTCTTGAGGTGAGTCTATGAAAAAGGCGAAAACATGCACCAGCAAAGCAAACATGATTGGGCCCCGTATTAAGGCCGCACGACAGGCTGCCGGTATGACCCAGAAGGATCTGTGCGTTAAGCTGGAACTGATGGCGGTGTATATCTGCCGGGGTTCCCTTTCCAGAATTGAGAATGGTACAAGAACCGTCAACGATATGGAGATCGACGCGATTTCCAAGGCGTTGAATGTGCCCTTGGACGTACTGTTTGGGCGCTGAGAGGCAGTTCACCTAATGTGTGTTTGATAATGTATGCTAAAAACGAATCTATAATATGAGCATATTATCAAATACACTGTTTGTTAGAGGTGATGCTTGATGAAGAACTTTATTCCCAAGGCATACAAGAAGGAGCCCATCACCATCCGGATATGCTGTGAGAAAGTGGAGCTCATCGATCATCTGGCCTACCAGTGCGATATCAGCCGAAGCGAATTTATCAACCAATGTATCGACTATGCGCTGGAAAACATGCCGCCATCGGGAGGAAAGTAAAAGACCGTCCATCTTTTGATGGGCGGTTTGCTGTTTTTCCCCCTTTTTGATCCGGCTTGAAGAAGGGGGCGGAGACGTGATATACTGGGAGCGAAAGGAGAGTTAATATGGTACGCTATATGAGAGCCGGGGACCGGCAGGATTTCTTGGCCATGGCGGCCGAGTTTTACGGCACCGGCGCGGTGCTGCATCCGGTGCCGGAGAAGAATTTTGAGACCACCTTCGACCAGATTCTGGCGGGGAATCCCTTTGTGAGGGGCATCATGGTCACCCATGAGGAGCGGGCGGTGGGCTATGCCCTCCTCGCCCTCACCTATTCCAATGAGGTGGGCGGACTGGTGGTCTTTTTGGAGGAGGCCTATCTAAGGCCGGAATGCCGGGGCCGGGGCCTCGGAACGGCGGTGTTCGAGTTCGTGGAGCGGGAGTTTCCCGAAGCCAGACGCTTCCGCCTCGAGGTGACGCGTACCAATGAACGGGCGGTGGCCCTGTACGGGCGTTTGGGCTATCAGCCGCTGGATTATCTGCAGATGATCAAGGACAAGGAGGGTATGGAATGGTGAACTTTGCATTCTTACTGATGGGCCCCTACGACCCGAAGAAGCACCGGGTGCGCTTTGAAAGCGAGGGCGGAACGGCGCTGATGGTGGGGGTATCCAGTCTGGAGGAGGCCGCCGGGGTGGCCCGGGAGCTGGGCGAGGCCGGCATCGATCTCATCGAAATGTGCGGTGCTTTCGGACCGGAGGGCGCGGCCAGGGTGGGCGCGGCAGCCGGCGAGCGGGTGGCCGTGGGCTACGTGGTCCATGACGGAAGCCAGGACGAGAAGTTTGCCAGGCTGTTTGGCGAATAGGCTTTGGGGGAAAGGATGATACCCATGGAGATTTACGATATCACCCGGCCGGTGCATCCGGGGATGACCTTCTGGCCGGGGGACAAAAAGATGGCCTTGGAGCTGGTGCAGTCGGTGGCCGGGGGCGACGGCTGCAATCTCACGGCCATTCATATGGGCATGCATACCGGCACCCATGTGGACGCGCCGCTGCATTTCGTGGAGGACGGCAAGTCCATCCCGGAAACGGATCTTGACCGGTTCATCGGCTGGGTGGAGGTGCTGGACCTCAGGGGCCTGCCGCTGATCGCCGAGGCCGATCTCCGCCGGCGGTCCATCACCGCGGACGCGGTGTTCTTCAGGACGGACAACAGCGATTTCCCGGAGGGGGAGTTCCGGAAGGACTTTGTGGCGCTGGCGCCGTCCGCGGCGGACTATCTCGTCTCGAAGGGCGTCCGTACGGTGGGCATCGACTACCTGTCCATCGGCGCCTACGGCGATACCGCCGCCACCCACCACATTTTGCTGCAAAGCGAGGTGGCCGTGGTGGAGGGCCTGATGCTGAAGGACGTGCCCGAGGGCCGTTATTTCTTCGCCGCCCTGCCCCTCAAGGTGGAGGGAGCCGAGGGTTCGCCGGTGCGGGCGGTGCTGGTGAGGTGAACGGCGCCTCTATGCCAAACAAAAAAGGATGGGCTTTTGCCCATCCTTTTTAGATGCCTCAAAGATTGTCGAACCAGGTTTCATCCACCTCGTAGGTGATCACGGGCCGCACGCCCAGCTCCAGCTCGCAAAGAAGGTCCAGGATCCGTTCGCCGTCGATGAGATCGATGGGCGGCGCGCCCGCCTTGTTCGCTTCCTCCCGGGCGGCCTTGGTGAAGGTGCTGGTGGTGATGAAAAGGCCCTTGTCCGTCCGACCCACCATGGCGCCGCGAAAGTCCCTCATCTCGCCGGAGGACACCGAGTGGCCGTCTCTGTATCGTTTGCACTGAAAGACCATGGGAAAACTCATCACGTTGTTCAGTCGCACGATGCCGGTACCATCGATGCCCTGATCCCCGGTGCGTCCGGTCACCTCCACCCGCACGAAACCGCACTCCCGAAGAAGCCGTTGGGTCAGCCGCTCGAAGGCGGCAGGCTCAAGGGCCATGAGCGCGGCCATCAGTTGATCCCGCCAGGAGGTGGGGGCGTCCATATCCAGCTCCCCGGTGGAAAGGTCGGCTTCGCCACCGAAGCCGTTTGCCGGACCGCCCTCGCCAAAGGGGCCGGCAGGTCCATCCGCCGTCGCTCCATTCGGCGCGGGGATGTCTGCCATCGGTCCATCCGACATGCCGTCCCCGCTGCCGGGCGATGTCCCGCCGGCCCGGGCCTCCCGCCTGAGACGATTGATGGTGCGGGCAATTTCCCGGCCGTCGATGGTCTCCACCCTGGCGTAGGCGGGGGTGAGCGTCCAAACACCCCGGGCGGAATTCTCCAGCACACCATATTTTCGAAGAAAGGTGCGGGCCCAGGCCATGCGGTAGTCCACCTCGGTGCGGCTGGTGGACCCTTTGTGAAGCTGGGCCAGTTGATCGTCGGTGAGACCCATGATGGCGGGTACCCGCTGATTCAGCTCGGCCACGGTGGCGGAGCCCCCCAGCTCCCGAAGGGCGGTGAGGGTGGGCTGCATGTATTCGTAGTGCTGCAAAGTGGACATGGACGCATCTCCTTGGTCTTTTTTTCCAGTATAGCACGAATAAAGGCGAAAAACAAAGGGCACGGCCCGGCAAAATGGAGACATGTCCGGATCGACGCGTTCTTATTTTCTGTATCCGCATTTCGGGCAGACGCCGTTTTCGTTCAGCGCGATGCCGCAAAGGGGGCAGCGGTCGATCTTGTTTTCGGTCTTGAACTCCGCGCTGGCGGCGTTGACGCCGCTGGTGAAGGTGAGTTTGGCGATGTTCAGCTTATCCTTCAAAAGATCATAGACGATTTTGATCATGCCCTCCACGGTCATGGTCTCCTTGGTCACGACCAGGCGGCAGTCGGGATAGGCGGTGGCCAGCTCCGTATGGAAGGCGGCTCCCTTCATCTTGTTCTGGGGGGCGCCGTCCTTGATGCCCTGTTCCTCGTAGACCTTGAGAATGGCGGGAAGCAGGGGATCATCCTCCCGCAGGATCAGCGCATGGTCAAAATTCTTCAGCACGTTCCAGGCGGTCTTTTGAATCTCGTTGCAGGGGAAGACCATGTTCACGCCCGGTTCGATCGAATCCTCCACCTCGATGGTCAAAATGCCGGTATGTCCGTGCAGGTACTGGGCCTCTCCTTTGAAACCGTAGAATCTGTGCGCGTACTGCAGGTCCAATTTAGTGATACTTCTCATGTTTACCGCTCTCCTATCTATTTCATTTTCGGGGGGGGGTTGCCCGCTCACACAGGCGCTCGGACTGTTCGCCAAAACCCTTGGCCGGGGGACTACCGGTCATCCCTGCACTTTGGGCAGATACCCCGAAAGACGATATCGTGGCTGAGAAAGATGAATCCCTTCCCATCCCTGATGGCGTTTTCAAGACCGGTTAGATAGTCCATATCCACATCAAAAACGCGGCCGCATTTCACGCACTTTACGTGATAATGATCGTGGCAAAGATGGTCGTAACGGTCGGCTCCGCCGGGAATTTCCAGCTTTCGGATCTTCCCGCTGTCGCACAGCCGCTGCAGATTTCGATATACGGTTCCCCGGCTGATATGGGGATGCTCCTTTTTAACCTCATTGTAGACCTCGTCCGCGGTGGCGTGGCATTGCAGCCTCAGCACGGCTTCCAAAACCAGCGCACCCTGAATGGTATTTCGTTGATGCATAAAATCGTTCCTTAATAGTACTTTGTATCAATTAATACTGTATACTTGTTTTGCCGCCCTGTCAAGGGGGTAAAATAAAAAATCCCGCTCAACGAGCGGGATTTTACGGGCGGATGCCCAAACTGGCAGGGGAGACGCGACTCGAACACGCAACCAATGGTTTTGGAGACCACTACTCTACCATTGAGCTACTCCCCTACGAACGACTTTTATATTATAATGGTTTTGTTCCGCTCCGTCAAGATGGGATTTGGGGGAAAGACGCATTTTTTGGCGGGCGCCGGCATAGCCTCCCAGGGGGTTGGTATGATAGAATGGAACGGGAGGCGGCAGATGAGAAAATATGGTTTGGTGAATCTACGGGATCTGGGGGAGGATTTCATCTTTGAAATCCGGTATGCTTCGCCCCACAACTTCTCCGGGCGGCCGGTGTACCCGCTGGACGTGCCCGTGCTGCGGGAGGAGACGGCGGCAAAGCTGGTCCTGATCCACCGGCGGGCGAAGGCGGCGGGCTGCCGCATCAAGATCTTTGACGCCTACCGGCCCATGAGCTACCACCGCCTGCTTTACGAGGCGGCGCCGGACAAGAGCTTCTGGGCGGACCCGGCCCGGGGCTCCAAGCACAGCCGGGGTGCGGCGGTGGACGCGACGCTCACCGATCTTCTGGGCCGGGAGCTGGCCATGCCCTCCTATTTCGACGAGTTTTCCCCCCGGGCGGCGCGGAAAGGGCCGTGTGATCCCGGGATTATGGAAAACCTCGACCTGCTCACCGGTCTCATGACCGGGGGCGGATTTCGCACCATATCCACTGAATGGTGGCATTTTGACGACAGCGATTGGGAAAACTATCCGCTCAGCGATTACGACTTAAAGGAGTTTATGTAAACATATGATTTACGGCAACATTGACGGCGTGCGCCGTTCGGCCCTCGAGGCCATGGAGGCCTGGTACGAGGTGAAGATCCCCCAGGACAAGTTTGCGGAGGAGGACATGCTCCGGGAGATGGCGGAGATGACCCGCCGGATTAACCGGGAGATCTGCATCTATCTTGGCCGGGACGGCAGCGTACTTGAGGTGGTGGTGGGCCGCCACGACCGGGTGAATCTGGAGGTGTGGACCTCCCGGCGGGGCCTTTCCCGCCTGTCCGGAGTGCGGCTCATCCACACCCATCCCGGCGGCAATCCGTCCCTGTCGGAGATGGACGAGCACACGCTAAGGAAGCTGCGGCTGGATGCCCTCGGGGCGCTGTCCACCGAAGAGGGCCGGGAGCTCCTCTGCGTGGGCTATGCGGCGCGGGAAGGCGTGAAGCTTTTAGGCCCCTTCCCGCTGGCGGGCCTGCCCCACGACGAGCTTCTGGACGCCATCCGGGCGGCGGACGAGGAGGTGCGCTTCGAGGTGGGCAGGGCCGACGGCGCGGCGGAACGGGCCGCCCTCATCGGCTGCGGACCGGATGGCGGCGGCGGGGAGTCCTCCCTCAGGGAGCTGGAGAACCTCGCGGACACGGCCGGCGCGGAGACGGTGCACCGGGTGTTCCAGAAACGGCCGAGGCCGGATTCGGCCACCTATATCGGCAGCGGCCTGGCCGAGGAGCTCGCCATGATCTATCAAAAGCTCAAGGTGGACGTTTGCATCGCCGACGACGAGATCACCGGCGCCCAGGCCCGGAATCTGGAGGCCGTGCTGGGCGTTCGGGTGGTGGACCGCACCGCCCTCATCCTGGATATCTTTGCCCAGCGGGCCCGGTCCCGGGAGGGCAAGCTGCAGGTGGAGCTGGCCCAGCTCAGGTACCGCCTTCCGCGGCTGATGGGCGCGGGCACGGCCATGAGCCGGCTGGGCGGCGGCATCGGCACCCGGGGCCCCGGCGAACGCAAGCTGGAGATGGACCGGCGGCTCATCCGGCGGCGCATCTTTGACCTTGAGGAGCAGATGAAGGAGGTGAGCCGGCAGCGGGACAGCCAGCGCCAGCGGGTGAAAAAGAACGAGGTGCCGGTGGCGGCGCTGGTGGGCTACACCAACGCGGGCAAGAGCACCCTTTTAAACGCCATGTGCGGCTCCGACGCCTTTGCCGAGGACAAGCTCTTTGCCACCCTGGACCCCTTGAAGCGCAGACTGTCCGCCGGCGAGGGGGGCGAGGTTCTGCTGGTGGATACGGTGGGCTTCATCCATAAGCTGCCCCACAGCATGATCAGCGCCTTCCGTTCCACTCTGGAGGAGGCGAAGCACGCCGATCTTCTGGTCCATGTGGTGGACGCGACCTCCCCCGAATACAAGCACCAGATGACGGTGGTGCGGGATGTGCTGGAGGAGCTGGGCGCCGGGGATAAGCCGCAGATCATCGCCTTCAACAAGGCCGATGCCCTCCCCTCCCGGGAGGAGATCGAAAAGCCGGACGTGCCCTTTTATTTCATTTCCGCCAAGAGAGGGATCGGCCTGCAGCCCCTGGCCGACGCCATTCGGGAGGCCCTCGGCGCGCTGCAAAGGGAGGTCGTGCTTGAGGTGCCCTTCGCCAAGGGCGCGGTGCTCGCCTACCTCCACGAGAACGGCAAGGTGCTGGAGGAGACCTACACCGAAACGGGGGTGAGCGTGCGGGCGCTGCTGGGCGGGGACGCGGTGAAGCGGGCGCGGGCCCTGCTTGCCGGCGGTGCCGGCGGCCAATCTGCCAAGCCGTGACGTCCCCGCCCGGCGTTCAGCTGGCATCCGGTGCGGGCCCCCGGCGCTTCACCCGATGGCCCGGCCGAACTGCTGCCCCGGCGTCTCCCCGCCCCGGCCCTTCACCCGCTCCGCCGGGCAAAAACTGCCGCCCGGGCGCCGACCTTGCCGGCCCAGGTATGAAAGGGTGGCCGGCTGGGCACAATCAGGGCATCAAACTGAAGGAGGCGGACAGATGAAAGCGATTGTGGACAAGGATGCCTGCATCAGCTGCGGGCTTTGCGTGAACACCTGCGAGGAGGTCTTCCAGTGGGATGAGGACGACAAAGCCCATGTGGTGATGGAGGACGTCTTAGAGTACGAGGATCTGGTGAAGGATGCGGCGGGGTCCTGCCCCACCGAAGCCATTCACGTGGAGTAAAGTCTCCCTTTTTTCATTGACAACGGCGGATGAGCGGCCTATAATGGTCTCAAATCCGCCGTGCGAACGGGAAAAGTAACCTGTGAAGCCGAGCCAGAGAGGGAAGGTCGAAGCTGCAAGCCTTCCTCGAGGCGATCGGGTGAAGACCGGCCCGGGATGGCGGACGCTTTGGGCCCGTTATCGCCCAGCCAAAGTGGAATTCATTCAACAAGGGTGGAACCGCGGGAGTATGCTCTCGTCCCTTCAGGGGGACGGGAGCTTTTTGATTTGTCAGGAGAAAGAAAGGAAGGACCTTCATGAACATCAAATTGGGAGAGCAAAACTTGTCCCTGGAGCAGGGCGCGCTGCCCCTTCATATCGCCAAGGCGTACGCGCCGAAGGAGATTTACAAAAAGGCTCTTGCCGCCAAACTGAACGGCGAGACCATCGATCTGTTCCGCCCGCTGACCGGGGACGGAACGCTGGAGTTTTTGACCTTCGAGGATGAGGACGGCCGCTGGGCCCTCCGCCATACGGCGTCCCATGTGCTGGCCCAGGCAGTGAAGCGCCTCTATCCTTCGGCGAAGCTCGCCATCGGCCCCGCCACCCGGGACGGCTTCTACTACGATTTCGACGTGGAGGAACCCTTCACCCAGGAGGACCTCGCGAAAATTGAGAAGGAAATGGCGAAGATCATCAAGGAAAACCACCGGATGGAGAGATTCGAGCTGCCCCGTCAGGAGGCCCTCGAGCTCATGAAGGAGGAGCCATACAAGGTGGAGCTCATCGAGGACCTGCCGGAGGGGGAGACCATCTCCTTCTACCGCCAGGGCGAATTCACCGACCTCTGCGCCGGACCCCACGTGCCCTCCACCGGCAAGGTGAAGCACGTGAAGCTGGAGTCCCTGGCCGGCGCCTACTGGCGGGGCAGCGAAAAGAACAAGATGCTCCAGCGCATCTACGGCACCGCCTTCGAGGATAAAAAGGAGATGGAAGCCTTCCTCGAGGCCAAGGCGGAGGCGAGGAAGCGGGACCACAACAAGCTGGGCCGGGAGCTTGGCTTCTTTACCACCGTGGATTATATCGGTCAGGGCCTGCCCATTCTGCTGCCCAAGGGCAGTAAGGCCGTCCAGCTCATGCAGCGCTTCGTGGAGGACGAGGAGGAAAAGCGCGGCTACATCCTCACCAAGACGCCCTTCATGGCGAAAGCCGACCTGTACAAGATCTCGGGACACTGGGACCACTACTATGACACCATGTTCGTTCTCGGGGACAAGGAGATGGATGAGCGGGGCGAGGAGGTTCTGGCCCTCCGGCCCATGACCTGTCCCTTCCAGTTCCAGGTGTATCTGAACAAGACCCGCTCCTACCGGGATCTGCCCATGCGTCTTGGGGAGACGTCCACCCTGTTCCGCAAGGAATCCTCCGGCGAGATGCACGGCCTCATCCGGGTGCG
Source organism: Gehongia tenuis (assembly GCF_014384795.1). Taxonomy (NCBI): domain Bacteria; kingdom Bacillati; phylum Bacillota; class Clostridia; order Christensenellales; family Christensenellaceae; genus Gehongia; species Gehongia tenuis. Next base: position 417,849 of record NZ_JACRSR010000001.1, read on the forward strand.
CCAGTTCACCATCTCCGAAGGCCATCTGGCCGTCACCCCCGAACAGCTGGAGGATGAGTTCAAGGGCGTGCTGGACCTCATCCAGTACCTGCTCGGCATTCTGGGCATCGCGGAGGATATCACCTACCGCTTCTCCAAGTGGGACCCGAACAACAAGGAGAAGTACATCGGCAGCGCCGAGGAATGGGAGCGCACCCAGGACCTGATGCGGGTGATCCTGGACGACCTTCGGATCGACTACACCGAAGCGGAGGGCGAGGCGGCCTTCTACGGCCCCAAGCTGGACATCCAGGCGAAGAACGTCTACGGCAAGGAGGACACCCTCATCACCGTGCAGATCGACTTCCAGCTGGCGGAGCGCTTCGGCATGGTCTACACCGACAGGGACGGCGAGAAGAAGCACCCCATCATCATCCACCGCACCTCCATCGGCTGCTACGAGAGGACCCTCGCCCTTCTCATCGAGAAGTACGCCGGCGCCATGCCCACCTGGCTCTCCCTGGAGCAGTGCCGCATTCTCACCATCACGGACCGGGCCGAGGCCTGGGCGGAGGAGGTCAGGGCGCAGCTGGAGGCGCGGGGCGTGCGGGTCAAAATCGACAGCCGCAACGAGAAGATCGGCTTCAAGATCCGGGAAGCCCAGCTGGAGAAGCTGCCCTACATGCTGGTTGTGGGCGACAAGGAGGTCGAAAACAGGGCCGTGGCCGTCCGAAGCCGGGGGGAGGGCGATCTTGGCGTGATGACGCCCGCCGAGTTCGCGGACAGAATCGTCCTTGAAATCGCCTCCAAGGCCCATCCCTAAAGAGGCTTGACACCCCGCTTTCCCTATGATAAACTAATACCCGTTAAGCAGAAGCTATCCACTTCTCACCCGCCGGCCGGTTGCCGGGCGGGTCACCCGGGCAAAAGGATCGGGCGCGGATGGGGGCCGAAGGGCCGCCCGGCGTTCGTCTTTAACCAGAGTGTTCATTCAATTCGGTGGGTAGCTATGCCCACCGAATTTTTTATCTTTACGGAGGTGTATCATTATTAACATCGATTACATGATCAATGACGAGATCCGGGAGCCCCAGGTCCGCGTGATTGATCAAAATGGCGAGCAGCTGGGAATCCTGCCGACCCGTCAAGCCCTGCAGATGGCCGAGGAGAGGGAGCTGGATCTGGTGAAGATTGCGCCCCAGGCCAAACCCCCGGTGTGCAAGATGATGGATTACGGCAAGTACCGTTTCGAGATGGCCAAGAAGGACAAGGAAGCCCGGAAACGGCAGAAGGTGATCTCCATCAAGGAGGTCCGGCTGTCTGCGACGATCGGTGAGCATGATGTGGAGGTCAAGGTCAAAAACGCCGTCAAGTTCCTGAAGGACGGGGACAAGGTGAAGGTAACGATTCGGTTCCGCGGGCGGCAGATCAGCCACTCCCAGATCGGCCTTGAGGTCATGAAGGACTTCTTTGAGCGGGTCAAGGACGTGGCGAACATGGAACGCCAGCCCAAGGTGGAAGGACGCAGTATGGTGATGATTCTGTCACCCAAGGAAACATAAGAGAGGAGGGCGAACATGCCTAAGCTCAAAACCCATCGCGGCGCCGCCAAGCGGATCCGCCTGACCAAAACCGGGAAGGTCAAAAGAAACAAGGCCTATAAGAGCCATATCCTGAACAAGAAGAGCCGCAAACGCAAGCGGGATCTGCGCAAGGGGACCTATGCGACCAGCGCCGATGAGAAGAACTTGAAGCAGTTAATTCCCTACAAGTAGGCTAAGGAGGATTTCACCGTGGCACGAATTAAGAGGGCTGTCAACGCCCATAAGAAACGCAGAAAAGTTTTGAAGCTCGCCAAGGGTTATTTTGGCGCCAAGTCCAAGCAGTACCGGGCCGCCAATCAGGCGGTCATGAAATCCCTGCAGTACGCCTATGTGGGCCGCCGGCTGCGCAAGCGGGATTTCCGCAAGCTTTGGATCACCAGGATCAATGCCGCCGCCCGTTTGAACGGCATTTCCTACAGCCGTTTCATGAACGGCCTCAAGAAGAGCGGCGTGGAGCTCAATCGCAAGGTTCTGGCCGATCTGGCCGTGAACGATGCGCCCGCCTTCGCAAAGCTCGCCGAGCTGGCCAAGGAGAAGGCGTAAGACAAAGGCATGAGGGAGTCTGCCGGACCCGCGAGGGACCGGAGGCTCCTTTTTCGTAAGGAGGAACCCATGCTCATCGAAAGCGTACAAAATCCGAAGGTGAAGCGGCTTCGGGCGCTCCAAAGCAGGAAGGGCCGTGAGGAGAGCGGCGAATTTCTGCTGGAGGGGCGAAAGGTGGTGGCGGAGGCGGCAAAAGCGGGCCTTCCCATCACCCTCGTGCTGGTGCGGGAAGGGGAGGAAGGCCTCTTTGCCCTTGCGCCGAAGGCTGCGGAGGCTCATACGGCTTCCGCACGGGTGATTGAGGCGGTGTCCGCGGCAAAAACGCCCCAGGGGATCGTGGCCGCCGCCCGGCTGCCCGAACCGCGCCTGCCGGAGCGGCCGGAGGGACTGTGGCTGGCCCTTGACGAGGTGATGGACCCGGGAAACGTGGGCACCCTCATCCGCACCGCCGACGCCGCCGGCGCCGCCGGCGTGCTGCTCTCGGAAAACACCGCCGACCCCTTCAGCCCCAAGGTAGTGCGCTCCGCCGCCGGCTCCCTTTTCCATCTGCCCATCCTTCGGGGGGAGCTGGCGGGCCTCGTGGCGGCCTTTCGGGAGGCGGGCTACACCGCCGCGGCCGGCGATCTAAGGGGCGAGGACTTCTACGCCGCGCCGCCCTTCCCGGCAAGGACGCTCATCATCGTGGGCAACGAGGCCAGGGGCCCCCGGGAGACGGTTCTGGCCCTTTGCGACCGCCGGGTGAAGCTGCCCATGGCGGGCCGGGCCGAATCGCTGAACGTGGCCGTTGCCGGCGGAATCCTGCTGTACGGGGCAGCCTTCGGAACCGGCGTCCGCCGCGGGCCGGGCGAGAGCTAGGCGGGGGATCGCCCCCCCACCGGGAAGCCGCGGGCACTGCTCCACTCCGCCACGCCGCCCGGGCGCCGAAGCCCGTCCACCTCGTCCTGCGCACGCGAATCGGCCGCGGGCACTGCCCACCCTTGGAGCGGCGGACCCGCCCCGCCCGCCGCCCGGGCGCTGAAGCCCGCCGACCTCGCCCTGCGCACGCGAATTGGCCGCGGGCACTGCCCGCCCCTGGAGCGCCGGATCCGCCCCGCCCGCCGCCCGGGCGCTGAAGCCCGCCCACCTCGCCCTGCGCACGCGAATTGGCCGCGGGCACTGCCCGCCCCTGGAGCGCCGGATCCGCCCCGCCACGCCGCCCGGGCGCCGAAGCCCGCCCACCTCGTCCTGCGCACGCGAATCGGCCGCGGGCACTGCCCGCCGCCCGGTTGACAAAACAAGGAACCCTTGTTAGACTGGATGGGTAAAAAGCGCGGAAGAAGAGGAGTAGTTTAGGGAACCGCTCGAAGAGACGGGACGCCGCCGGCTGCAAGCGTCCTGGAGCAGGCCATAAATGAAGTTCGCTTCGGAGCTGCGGGCTGAAGGGAAGTAGGCCTTGCCGGGCGCCGGCCGTTACACCGGTGAAGAGGCCAGGGGAGGACCCTGGTGAACTTTGGGTGGTACCGCGAACCTTCGCCCCGATGGGGCGGAGGTTTTTTGATTTTGGAAAGGAGCAGGTAAGCATGAAGGAACGCTTGGAAGCCCTTCGGCAAAAGGCGCTGGAGGATCTCAAGGGGATCTCCGATTCGGCGGCCCTCGAGAACCTTCGGGTGAGCATCGTGGGCAAGAAGGGTGAGCTGACCCAGTTTCTGCGGGGTATGGGCTCCCTCTCGCCGGAGGAGCGCCCGGCCATGGGCCAGATGATCAACGATGTGAGAAAGGCGCTGGAGACGGCGCTGGACGAGAAGGCGAAGAGCCTCAAGGCGGCGGAGCTGGAGCGCCGGCTGGCCGAGGAGGCCCTCGATGTGACCGTGCCCGGCGCAAAGCCGGAGCGGGGGGGACTGCATCCGGTGACCCTGATTCAGCGGGAGCTGGTCTCCATCTTCACCAGCATGGGCTTTTCCGTGGCCGACGGCCCGGAGGTGGAGCTCGACCACTTCAACTTTGAGCTCATGAACCTGCCGAAGAACCATCCCGCCCGGGATATGCAGGACACCCTGTACGTCAGCGAAAACGTGGTGCTCCGCACCCACACCTCGCCGGTGCAGGCCCGGGTGATGACCACAAAGAAGCCGCCCATCTACGTGGTGTGCCCCGGCCGGGTGTACCGCTCCGACGAGGTGGACGCCAGCCATTCGCCGGTGTTCCATCAGATGGAATGCCTGGTGGTGGACGAGGGGATCACCATGGGCGACCTCAAGGGCGTATTGGACACCTTCATCAAAAAGCTCTACGGCGGGGAGACCAAGACCCGGCTGCGTCCGTCCTTCTTCCCCTTTACGGAGCCCAGCGCCGAGCTGGATATCTCCTGCACCCTGTGCGGCGGCGAGGGCTGCCGGGTGTGCAAGGGCACCGGCTGGCTGGAGCTTGGCGGCTGCGGCATGGTGAATCCCGATGTGCTCGACATGTGCGGCATTGATCCTGAAAAATACACCGGCTTCGCCTTCGGCTTCGGTCTCGACCGCCTGGCCAACATGAAGTACGGTATCGACGACATCCGGCTGAATTTCGAGGGCGATCTTCGCTTCCTCGAACAGTTCGCAAGGGAGGGCTGAGAAAGATGAAACTGCCACTCAACTGGCTGAAGGAGTACGTACCGGAGCTGGAGGTTTCCCCGGAGGCGTACATGGAGAGAATGGCCCTCAGCGGCACCGAGGTGGAGGGCTACGAGCGCCTGGGCGAGGAGATCGACAAGGTGGTCGTGGGCAAGATCCTGAAGATTGAAAAGCATCCGGACGCGGACCGCCTGGTGGTCTGCCAGGTGGACGCCGGAACGGATATCCAGATCGTGACCGGCGCGCCCAACGTCTTTGAGGGCGCCATGGTGCCGGTGGCGCTGGACGGCTCCCGCCTCCCCGGCGGCGTCAAGATCAAGAAGGGCAAGCTTCGGGGCGTGGTGTCGGAGGGCATGATGTGCTCGGGCAGGGAGCTGGGCGTCACCGACGACGACTATCCCGGCGCGGACGTGGACGGCATCCTCATCTTGAAGGAGGAGGACGAGCTCACGCCGGGCACGGATATGAAGGAGGTGCTGGGGCTCACCGACACCGTATTTGAAGCGGAGATTCTGGCCAACCGCCCGGACTGCCTCAGCGTGATGGGCATGGCCCGGGAGACGGCGGCGGTCTTTGATCTCGATTTTGAGATCCCCGCCATCGAGTACGAGGAGAGCAGGAACCCCATGCAGTGGGCGGTGTCTGTGGAGGTGGAGGACAAGGACCTCTGCCCGCGGTACATGGCCCGGGTGGTGAAGAACGTGAGAATCGGGCCCTCGCCGGCCTGGATGCGCCGGTATCTTCAGGCGGCGGGCGTGCGGTCCATCAACAACGCCGTGGACATAACCAACTTCGTGATGCTGGAGACGGGCCAGCCCCTCCATGCCTTCGATATGCGGAACATCCGGGAGAACAGGATCGTGGTGCGCCGGGCGAAGGCGGGGGAGAACCTCGTCACGCTGGACGGTAAGGATCGGGAGCTGGACGAGAGCATGCTGGTCATTGCCGACGGCGTGGGCCCGGTGGGCCTCGCGGGCATCATGGGCGGCGAGAACTCGGAGATCAAGGAGGACACGGTGGACATCCTGATCGAGTCCGCCAAGTTCGACGGCACGAACATCCGGCTCACCAGCCGGAAGCTGGGGCTTGCCACCGAGGCTTCGGCCCGCTATGAGAAGGGCGTGGACATCCTCACCACCCAGATGGCCCTCGAGCGTGCGGCCCAGCTCATGCAGCAGCTGTGCGGCGCGGAGGTACTGAAGGGCCGGGTGGACATTCTCTCCGCACCCATGGGGGAGCGGACGATCCGGGTGCCGGTGAAGCGTATCAACGACCTTGGCGGCGTTAAGATCGACGGCAGGGAGATGGCGGACATTCTGGACCGCCTGTTCATGCTGGCCAATCTCGAGGGGGATGAGCTCACGGTGATGGTTCCCAGCTTCCGCGGGGACATCAAGGGCCCGGCGGATATCGCCGAGGAGGTGCTGCGCCTCTACGGCTACGACAAGATCCCCTACACCCTGCCGAAGGGCGGCGGCCACGCCGGCGGGCTCACCCCCTTCCAAAGGGATGTGGAGCGGGTGCGGGATACGCTGGTGGGCCTTGGCTTCTATGAGACCTACCATTACTCCTTCATGTCGGAAAGCGATCTTGCGGCGCTGCGCCTTCCGGAGAACGACGAGCTCCGGAAGGCGGTGACCATCCTGAACCCCCTCTCCGCGGACATGGGCATGATGCGCACCACCATGGTGCCCGCCATGCTGGACGCCCTCATCGGAAACGTGAACAAGAAGCGGGAGAAGGCGGCGCTGTTTGAACTTGGCCGGGTGTACCTGCCGGGGGACGGGGAGCTCCCCGAGGAGCCCGCCACCCTCTGCCTCGGCGCCTACGGCAGGGACATGGATTTCTACGGCTTCAAGGGCAGGATCGAGGCGCTCTTCGCGGCCTTCGGCGTTCCCGCCGTCTTTGAGAAAACCACCCGCACCTATCTCCATCCCGGCAGGGCGGCGGAGATCAGGGTGAACGGGGAGACGGTGGGCGTGATGGGCGAGGTCCATCCGCTGACCCTCGCGGCCTATGGGGCCGAGGGCCGGGTCCATGTGGCCGAGCTCGATCTCACCCGCATTCTGAGCCGGCGGGTGCCCGCCCACTACACGGCCGTGTCCCGTCATCCCGCAGTGAAGCGGGACCTGGCGCTGGTGGTGAAGGAGGAGGTCACCGTGGGCGCGATGACGGCGGTCATCGAGAAGGCCGGCGGCAGGCTGCTCTCGGACGTGCAGCTCTTTGACATCTACCGCAGCCCGGAGCTGGGGGAGGGCATGAAGAGCGTGGCCTTCGCGCTCACCTTCCAAAGCCTCACGCGGACGCTCCAGGATGAGGAGGTGGACGAAGCGGTGCGAAAGATTCTGGACCGCCTCGAGAAGGATGCGGGCGCCGTTCTTCGAAGCTGAGCATACAAAAAGGGTATGGAAAACATACCCTTTTTTTGCACTCCCTTATTCATCCTTGGCGCCCAGCTTGACGTTCTCCACAACGTGATCCGGGCCGGACTGACCGTAATAGACGATCACGAATGCGCCGCCGCCGGGAAGATCATAGATCTCTCCGAACATGCCGGACAGGGCGCCGTCCGGTTCGCCCCAGGATTGGAGGACCGCGTCGCGGCTTATGCCCTGAAGGGCGTCCGTCAGCGCGGCCTCACCCATCCCGGGCACGGCGGCGAGTTCCGGGACCTTCCTGCCGCAGCCCGGCGCGAAGGCAAGGACAAGAATGAGCGCGAGGACGGCGAAAATTCTGCCCATGGACGGGGCCCCCTTTCTCCCTTTGCTCCATTCTATCCGATTTGGGGCCGCGGTTCAAGGGCCTGCGTCCCGCGCCATCCGTCCCATGCGGCCCGCCGGTGCTCCCCTGCCCGCGTCCCATGCGGTTCCCGTACCGCGAAGGGCGGCGAATCTTGCCAAACGGCGTAGAATCGGTTATAATAGAGTATCAAAAAATGTTAGAGGCGGTATTTATGGAAACGATCAAAGCTTCCGTGAAACTCGCAGGCAGGGAGTACACCATCACCGGCGCCGAGTCGGAGGAGCATCTCCAGCGGGTGGTGGACGCGGTGGAGTACAAGTACAAGGAGCTCAAAAAGATGGCGAAGCTGCCGCTGGACAGCGAGCGGCTGGCCATTTTGACCTCCCTCAACATGGCCGATGACCTGATCCGGGCCAAGGATGAGTCAAAGGAGCTTGGCATTCGCATCGACGAGCTGCAGCGTCAGCTGGTCCGTCTGCAGCGGGAGAACGCGTTTCTCCAGCGGGATGGCCGCGGCGGCGGCAAGCTCAAAGGCGTTAAATAAGAGGGGGCGGCTTTTTGCCGCCCTTTTCAGCGGTATGACAGGGCGTCGGAACCGGTTTTGAGCCCCGGGCTCGGAACCTTTTCTTGGCGTCTGTTTTTTTATAAGGAGTTAGAATGGACGAGAGATTGTATCGTGTTTTGGAACTGAACAAGATTTTGGAGCGCCTTCGGGGGCTGTGCCGCTCGGAGCTGGGCGGGGCGCTGGCGGGGGAGCTTCTGCCCGTTTGCGAGGCGGAGGCCGTGGAGCGGGCGCTCATGGAGACCGCCGACGCCGAAACCTGGCTGCTGCGCCTGGGGAATTCCCCCGTATTCCCCTTCGAGGATATCCGCGGCTCCCTCAAGAAGGCGCGGGTGGAGTCGGTGCTCACCATGAAGGAGCTTCTCATGGTGGAACGGGTGCTTTCCGCGGCCCGGGCGGCCAAGGGGGATTTGAAGGGCGGTCAGGCTCCGGAGGGGGAGGAGGCCGGTCCCATCCTTCGCATGGCCCAGGGCCTTTCCGCGCTGCCGGACCTCAAGGAAGCCATCGCCCGGTCCATCCTGGGGGAGGAGGAGATGGCGGACGGGGCCTCGGACGGCCTCTACGCCATCCGCCGGAACATGCGGCGGGCCCATGAGCGGGTGCGGGAGAAGCTTGCCGGCATGACCCGCTCCTCGGCCTTCCAGAAATATCTGCAGGACCCCATCGTCACCCTCCGGGGGGACCGGTACGTGCTGCCTGTCAAACAGGAGTACAGGCAGAACGTGCCCGGTCTGGTCCACGACCAGTCGTCAAGCGGCGCGACCCTCTTCATCGAGCCCATGGCGGTGGTGGAGATCAACAACGAGATCCGGGAATGGGCGGCGAAGGAGAAGGAGGAGATGGAACGCATCCTCCGGGAGCTGACCCTCCAGGTGAAGGCGGGCGCGGACGAACTGGAGGAGGACCTTGGGCTCCTGGCCCGGCTGGATTTCGCCTTCGCCAAGGCGGCGCTGGCGAGGGAGATGAAGGCCGTGCGGCCGGAGATCAACCGGGAGGGCCGGGTGAACATCCGGCAGGGCCGCCATCCCCTCATCGATCCCGCCAAGGTGGTGCCCATCGACGTGTGGGTGGGCGAGGCATTCACCGGGCTTGTCATCACCGGCCCCAACACCGGCGGCAAGACGGTCACCCTCAAAACCGTGGGCCTCTTTGCCCTCATGACCCAGTGCGGCCTTTTTGTGCCGGCGCTGGGGGCGGATATGGCGGTGTTCCGGGATGTTTTCGCCGACATCGGCGACGAGCAGAGCATCGAGCAGTCCCTGTCCACCTTCTCAGCTCACATGACCAACATCGTGGACATTCTCTCCAAGGTGGACAGCGATTCGCTGGTCCTGCTGGATGAGCTGGGCGCGGGCACCGATCCCACCGAGGGCGCGGCTCTGGCCATGGCCATCCTGGAGGAGCTTTTGAAGATCCGCTGCCGGGTGCTGGCCACCACCCATTACAGCGAGCTCAAGGCTTTCGCACTGATGGAGAACGGGCTCACCAACGCCTCCATGGAGTTTGACGTTTCCACCCTCCGGCCCACCTACCGCCTGTCCATCGGCGTCCCCGGCAAGTCCAACGCCTTTGAGATCAGCCGCCGGCTGGGGCTGTTCCCCCACATCATCGAGGCGGCCCGCGCCCGCATCTCCCGGGAGGACGTGCGCTTTGAGGACGCCATTTTGAAGGCGGAAACCCACCGCCAGAAGGCGTACCGGGAGCGGACCGAGGCGGAGGCCATGCGCAAGGAGGTCCAGTCGCTGAAAAAGGAGATCGAGCGGCAGAAGCGGGAGCTGGAGGCCCAGAAGGAGAAGATGCTCCGGGAGGCGAAGAGGAAGGCGAAGGCCGTGCTGGACGAGGCGAAATCGGAGAGCGAAGCGCTGATCGGGGCGCTGAAGGCCGCCGCCGACGAGGCGGACGCGAGAAGCGTGAACCGGGCCATTCAAAAGACCCGGGACGCCCTCCGGCAGAAGCGGGAGGCTTTGGACGAGGCCGAAGCGCCCATGGAGGCTCCCGGCGAGCCGCCGAAAAACCTCAGGCCCGGCGAACGGGTGAAGCTGGTGAAGCTGGGGCAGACGGGCACCGTTTTGACCGCCCCGGGCGGCAGCGGCGAGGTGCAGCTGCAGGTGGGCATCATGAAGGTGACCGCCAAGGTGGCCGACCTGGTGCGGGTCGCGGAGCCTCCGCCGGCGGCCCCCGCGGGACGGGCGGGCCGTGCGCCGGTGCGGGAGCAGCCGGCGGCGGTGGGCCTCACGGTGGACGTTCGGGGCGAGAACGTGGACGACGCGGTCATGATCGTGGACAAATATCTGGACGATGCGTACCTGTCCTCGCTGAAGGAGGTCACCATCGTTCACGGCAAGGGCACCGGCGCGCTCCGGACCGGCATCCAGCAGTTTCTCAGGAGGCATCCCCACGTGAAGAGCTTTCGCCTTGGCAGCTTTGGCGAGGGCGACGCCGGCGTGACGGTGGTGGAGCTCAAATGAAGGTGATGGTGAGCGCCTGCCTGGCGGGCGTGAAGTGCCGCTATGACGGCGGCGCCGCAGCCGATCCCCTGTGGGTTGAGCGGGTGCGGCGGGGGGAAGCGGTGCCCCTTTGCCCCGAGCTTCTCGGCGGGCTTGCGCTGCCCCGGCCGCCGTCGGAGATCGTGGGCGGCGGCGGCCGGGATGTGGCGGCGGGGAGGGCCCCGGTGCTCACCCGGGAGGGCCTTGATGTGACGAAGGCCTTTCTCACCGGCGCCAGGCGGGTGGTGGAGATCGCGCTGCAAAACGGCATCACCCGGGCCTATCTGAAGGATAAAAGCCCCTCCTGCGGGGTTTGCCAAATCTTTGACGGAAGTTTTTCCGGCCGGCTCATCCCGGGCTGCGGGGTGACGGCCGCACTGCTCACGGCGGCGGGCATCGCCGTTTTTCCCGGCGACAGGAAGGAGAGGAAGCCTTGAAGACGACGGACATCCTGATCATCGACGACGATAAGAACATCGGCCAGCTCATCGAGCTGTATCTGGGCAAGGAGGGGCTCACCACGGCGGTGGCCTACCGGGGCGACGAGGGCCTCACCGCCTTTGAGGAGCTTCACCCCGCCCTGGTTCTCCTGGACGTTATGCTGCCCGGCATGGACGGCTGGGAGGTTTTGAAGCAGATCCGCAGAACCAGCAACACGCCTATTATTATGTTAACTGCTAAGGGCGAGACCTTCGACAAGGTGCTGGGCCTTGAGCTGGGGGCGGACGACTACATGGTCAAGCCCTTCGACGCCAAGGAGCTGGTGGCGCGGGTGAAGGCGGTGCTGCGGCGGGCTCGGGCCAGCGAGGAGCCGGAGCGGGAGATCAGCTTTCCCGGCCTTTCCATCAACATGAAAAGCTACCAGGTGGTGGTGGACGGGACGGCCTTCGAGCTGCCGCCCAAGGAGATCGAGCTGCTTTTCTTCCTGGCGGGGCACGCCGGACGGGTGTTCACCCGGGAGCAGCTTCTCGAGCAGGTGTGGGGCTTTGACTACTTCGGCGACTCCCGCACGGTGGATGTGCACATCAAGCGCCTTCGGGAAAAGCTTTGGCGGGAGGACGCCTCCTGGCAGATCAAAACGGTGTGGGGCGTGGGCTACAAGTTTGAGGTCAAATAATGTTTAAATCGATCTATTGGAGGATGGTCGCGCTGTACTGGGCCATCCTTTTTGTGGTGCTGGTTTCACTGGCAGTGATTATGTCTACCATGTACCGCAACCAGAGCTTTGAAAAGACGAAGAAGGATCTGACGGGCAAGGCGCGCTACGTGGCGGACCTGACGGAGAATTACTACGACGGCGGGCTCACCGCCGCCGAATTTGCCATGAGCCTCAACATCCTCTCCCACCAGGAGGGGTGCACCATCTGGGTGGTCAACCAGTTCCGCTGGGGCCTGCAGTTCCCCACCGACGGGGACAAGGTGGAGTTCGGGCAGGACCAGGAGATCTTCTCCGAGGACATGGGCGCCTACATGGAGCGGGTGCTGGAGGGAAGCCTCATCACCTATGAGGGCAATTTCGCCGACAAGTTCGACGTGCCCATGCTCACCGTGGGCGTGCCCTATCTGGTGGAAGGCACCCCCAAGGGCGCGGTGTTTCTCCACACCCGGGTGGCGGACATCGAAAGGGGCGTGCGCTCGGTGCGGCGGCTCATCTGGATATCCGCCATCCTGGCGGCGGTGCTGGGCGGCGTTCTCATCTTCCTGCTCTTCGGCCATGTGACCCGGCCCCTCAAACAGATGAACCGGGCGGTCCGGGAGATCGCCCGGGGCAACTTCGGCAACCGGGTGGAGGTGAAAAGCAGGGATGAGATCGGCCAGCTGGCCCAGTCCTTCAACGCCATGGCCGAGGACCTGGGCAATCTGGAGGAGATGCGGCGCAGCTTCGTGGCCAACGTCTCCCATGAGCTGAGATCGCCCATGACCAGCATCCAGGGCTTCGTGCAGGGTATGCTGGACGGCACCATTCCTCCGGAGGAGCACCAGCACTATCTCACCATCGTCCACGGCGAGACCCAGCGGCTGACCGGCCTCATCCGGGACCTTCTGGACCTCTCCCGGATGGAGTCGGGAGACTTCCCCATGAACATGGAGAACTTCGACATCAACGAGCTCATCCGCAGAACCCTCATCACCTTCGAGGTGAAGATCGACGAGAAGGCGCTTCAGCTGGATGTGGACTTCAAGGAGGACCCCTGCTTCGTCTATGCCGACAGCGCCCGCATCCAGCAGGTGGTGCAGAACCTCCTTGACAACGCCATGAAGTTTACAAACGAGCACGGCAAGATCAAGGTGTGGACCTATGTCTATGGCAAGAAGGTGTATGTGTCGGTGAAGGACGACGGCGCCGGCATCTCCGGGGCGGACCTGCCCTACGTGTTCGAACGCTTCTACAAGGCGGAGAAGGCCCACGTGGCGGGGCAGGGCACCGGCCTTGGCCTTTCCATCGTGAAAAAGATCCTCTCCGAGCACGATCAGAAGATCTGGGTCACCAGTTCTCCCGGCAAGGGCGCAGAGTTCACCTTCACCCTGGCCAAGGGCCAGAGCAAGGGCACCAAGTATCATAATTTGGACACAATTCATTCATAAATTTCTGGTATTGTAGCCATAGTATATTGGAGGTGGCAAGAGATGAGCAACTACTACGACTATGATGGATACGATCCCTACGATCCTTATCATAAACCGAAAAAGAAGGGGAACCGGGTGTGGATTTTCATCGCCATCGGGCTGGTCTTCCTGCTCCTTGGCAGCGTGATCACCCTGGGGGTGACGGCCCTTCTGGACCGGAACGCCGACGCCGGCGCCAACGGCCAGGTGGCGGACGGGGCGACGCCCAGTCCCTCGCCGGAGGTGAGCGCCAATCCCGTGCCCTCCCTCGGGGGCGCGGCGGGCTGGATTGCAAGCTCGGATAACCCGGTCATTGACATCGCGAAGAACGTGGGCCCCTCCCTGGTGGGCGTGAGCAACAACGTGAACACCTTCGCCCAGGGCCAGGGCATCACCGAGCAGGAGCAGGGCTACGGTTCCGGCGTGATCATCTCCACCGACGGCTACATCGTCACCAACAACCACGTGATCGAGGGCGCGGAGAGCGTCACCGTGACGCTGGGCGGCGATAAGACCGTGAAGGCGGACGTGGTGGGTGCGGACAGCCGCACCGATATCGCCGTATTGAAGATCGATCCCGAGGGCCTGGATCTCACGGCGGCGCCTCTCGGCGATTCGGACGCGCTGCAGGTGGGCGAGCTGGCGGTGGCCATCGGCAACCCCCTCGGCCATGAGTTTGCGGGCACGGTCACCGTGGGCGTGATCTCCGCCGTAAACCGGAATCTGGAGTCGGAGGGCGTGACCCTCAGCATGATCCAGACCGATGCGGCCATCAATCCCGGCAACTCCGGCGGCGCGCTGGTGAATTCCAGCGGTGAGGTCATTGGCATCAACACCCTCAAGAGCACCACCGCCGGCTATGATTCCTCCGGCAACGCCATTTCCGCCGAGGGCATCGGCTTCGCTCTGCCCATCAACGACGTGAAGCCCATCGTGGAGGAGCTGATTTCGAAGGGCCACATCTCCCGGCCCGGCCTGGGCATCAAGGGCTCCATGCTCACCGAGGACATGGCGGGCATCTACGGACTTCCCGCCGGCGTGCTGGTGGGCAGCGTGGAGGAGGGCGGCAGTGCGGAGACCGCCGGCATCAAGGCCTATGACATCATCACCGAGGTGAACGGCGTCAAGGTCACCTCCTTTGCCACCCTGACCAACGAGCTTGCAAACTTCAACGTGGGCGATACGGTCACCGTCAAGGTGTGGCGGCAAAGCACCAGCGAGGGCGGCGGCCGGCCGGGCTTCGGCGGAGGCCAGTCCACCGTCCAGGGCGAGGAGATGGAGCTCACCGTCACCCTCATGGAGATTCAGGGGGATTAAGCGGGGAGCCGACTGCAAATAAAAGAACCCGTCTGCCCGGCCGAGGCTCAAGCCTCAGCCGGGCTTTGCTTTGCCGGGCCGGGCGCTGCGGCCCGCGGCCCACGGCCCCACACGATCCGCCGCGGCCTCGTCCGTACCGGGCGCCCGCGGCCTTTCCCCCTCCCGCGGGCTTGTCCCGGCCTGTGCCCTTGTGGTACAATGCCTAAGGGAGGCGAAAGGCTTTGATCTATTTGGACAACAGTGCCACCACCCGGCCCTTCGAGGCGGTGGCGGAAACGATAAAACAAGCGTCCCTCGAGGATTTCTACAATCCATCCGCGCCCTATGGCAGGGCGGCGGCGGTGGAGGAGAAGGTGGAGGCCGCAAGGGCCCGGACGGCCCGCCCCATCGGGTGCGAGCCCGGCCGCATCGTCTTTACCTCCGGCGGCACGGAGAGCAACAATGCGGCCCTGTTGGGCGTGGCCCTGAAGCGCCACCCGGCAAAAAAACATTTCGTGGTGGGCGGCATTGAGCATCCGTCGGTGCTGAGGACGGTTCAGTTTTTGACAAATCTCGGCTGCACGGTGACGGCGGTGGACCCGAACGGCAAAGGGGTGATCGAACCGGAGAAGGCGGCGGAAGCGGTCACGGAGGACACGGTGCTGGTGAGTGTGCAGCACGTGAACAATGAGACCGGCGCCATTCAGGATCTTGCCGCCATTGCGGCGGCGGTGCGGGCGAAAAGCCCGGCCCTCATCCACGCCGACGGGGTGCAGGCCTACCTCAAGGTGCCGCTTTCGCTGGATGCGGTGGATTTCTACACCGTGAGCGCCCACAAGTTCCATGGCCCGAAGGGGGTGGGCGCGCTGTACCTCCGGCGGGATGCGTCGGTGGTGCCCTATCTGATGGGCGGCGGCCAGGAGGGCGGCCGGCGGTCCGGCACCTTGAACGTGCCCGGCATCGTGGGCATGGGCCTCGCAGCGGAGCTCTACCAGACGAATCGTAAAGAATATGTAAATCATATGATGGCACTTAAGCTCCTGTTTTTAAAGGAACTGCGGAACCAGCTGGATGAAGTTTATGTCAACGGACCCGATCCGGAGAGGGCCGCACCCCACATCCTTAACCTGGCTTTTCCCGGCGTGCGTGCGGAGGTGCTGCTCCATTTTTTGGAGGAGCGGGGGGTAATTATCGGCACGGGAAGCGCCTGCTCCTCGAAGAACACCAAGGTGAGCGCGGTGCTCTCCGCCATGAAGGTGGCGCGGGTGCGGGCGGAGGGCTCAGTGCGGGTGAGCCTGTGCCCGTTGCTCACGGAGGCGGATATGAAGGAAGCGGCAGGACACATGGCGGAGGGCGTCAAGATGCTCCGCCGGTTCAGGAGGAAATAGATGGAACAGATTTTGCTGGCAAGATACGTGGAGATTCACTTGAAGGGGCTGAACCGGCCCTTCTTTGAGAAGAAGCTGGTGGAGAACATGGAAAAAGCCCTGGGCGGGGACGGAACGGTGGAGCGGGCCCAGGGCCGCATCTACGTGCGGGGTTTCTCCGACGGCGGGAAGGCGGCCAGGGCGGTCAGCCGGGTTTTCGGCGTGCATTCGGTGAGCCTGGCCTGGGAGATGGACAAGGACCTTGATCAGATCGCGGACAAGATTGTGGAGCTGCTGGGCAAGGAGGTGCCCGGCACCTTCAAGATCAAGGCCCGGCGCAGCGACAAGACCTTTTCCCTGAATTCCATGCAGCTCAATCAGGAGCTGGGCTTCCGGGTGCTCACAAGGCTTCCGGGTTTCACCGTGGATGTGCACCAGCCCCGCTACGCCGTGGGCGTGGAGATCCGGGAGCGGGCCTATGTTTATCTGGACGCGGTGCCCGGCGTGGGCGGCATGCCCACCGGCACCTCCGGCCGGGTGGCGGTGCTGCTCTCCGGCGGGATCGACAGTCCGGTGGCCGCCTGGCGCATGGCCAAGCGGGGGGTGACGCTGACGGCGGTGCACTTTGAAAGCCCGCCCTACACCAGCGCCCGGGCCCGCAGCAAGGTGGTGGATCTGGCGAAGATTGTAAGCACTTACAGCGGCCCTGTGCGGCTGTTTGTCGTGCCCTTCACCGATGTGCAGACCACCATCTATGAGAAGTGTCCGGACAGCCAGCTCACCCTCATCACCCGAAGGTTCATGATGCGCATTGCCGAAGCCATCGCGAAAAAGGACGGCGCGGCGGCCCTGGTCACCGGGGAATCGCTGGCTCAGGTGGCCAGCCAGACGCTGGAAAGCCTCGCCGCCACCGATCAGGTGGTGGGGATGCCCGTCTTCCGGCCGCTCATCGCCATGGACAAGATGGAGATCATGGACGAGGCGAAGGCCATCGGCACCTATGACACCTCCATTCTGCCCTATGAGGACTGCTGCACCGTGTTCCTGCCCCGGCACCCCTCCACCCATCCGAAGCTTGCCGCCATCGAGGCGGGGGAGCGGGATCTCGATGTGGAGGCGCTGGTGAACGCCGCCCTTGCCAAGGCGGAGCTGGTGGAAGTGAGGCCCTGAAGGGAGGAATCCCGGCATACTTTGACCCCGGGACCGAATAGACTGTACCAAATGCCATGAAAGGGGACGGACCATGGCCCGTTTGATACAGTCGTTCGGTCTTTTGATTTTTTTGGGGGCACTGCTGTGGGCGCCGCTGGCACAGGCCGCGGGGGAACGCCACAGCGCTTGCCAGATCACGCCGGAAGCCGGCGATGAGGCCGGCTTCACCCAGCCGGAGAAGGACATCTACATCGACGGCATGACCAACACCCTGTACTATTTCGAGGACGGCAGGGTGGCGGGGAAGTATGCGGTGGCGGTGGGCAAGAGCTCCACGCCCTCGCCCCTCGGCGTTTTTACCATCAACCACAAGGCGGCGAACTGGGGCACGGGCTTTGGCAGCCGGTTCATGGGCCTTTCCGTGCGCTGGGGCAAGTACGGCATCCACGGCACCAACAATCCCGGCTCCATCGGGTCCATGGCCTCCCATGGCTGCTTCCGCATGCTGAACCGGGACGTGGAGGAGCTCTACAAGAAGGTGCCGGAGGGGACAAAGGTGTGGGTGGACGGCGGGCCCTATGGGCCGCTGGGCTGGGGCCTTCGAAAGCTCATCCCCGGTGACCGGGGCTCCCATGTGGTGGAGGTGCAGAAGCGCCTGCGGAATCTGGGCTACTACGAGGGGGAGATCGACGGGGTGTACGGCGAGGGCATGAAGGCGGGCATGCTCCGCTTCAAGAAGGACTATGGGCTCGCCTACACCCATACGGTGGACGCCGCCGCCTACAAAGCCATGGGCATTTTGATGTTTGAGTAGTTGAACCGCTGCCCGATTGGCCGTATAATGGTGCCAAAGGAGTGGCGCTATGAATCTTGAACAGTTGCTGGAACGGATGCAGGAGAACCCCATGTTTATGGAAAACGTGGCGGACTGGGAGGTCATTCCGGCCCGGGAGGGCGTGTACGCGCCCTGGCCCGCGGGGGTGAAGCAGCCCCTGGTTGACGCCCTGAAATCCAGAGGAATTGAAAGGCCTTACATCCATCAGGCCAAAGCGATAGAGCATGTTCTAAAGGGTGAGGATGTGGTGGTAGTGACCCCCACCGCTTCCGGCAAGACCCTTTGCTACAACGTGCCCGTGATCGGGGAGATTTTGGACAATCCCTCCGCCCGGGCCCTGTACCTTTTCCCCACCAAGGCCCTGGCCCGGGACCAGGTCGCGGAGATGAACGAGCTCATCAATAAAATGGGCGCGGACGTGAAGGCCTATGCCTACGACGGGGACACCCCCGGCACGGCCAGGAGCGCCATCCGTCAGGCGGGGCATATCGTGGTCACCAATCCGGATATGCTCCATTCGGGCATCCTGCCCCATCACACCCGCTGGGTCAAGCTTTTCGAGAACCTCCGGTACATCGTCATCGACGAGACCCACACCTATCGGGGCGTCTTCGGCAGCCATCTGGCCAACGTGCTGCGGCGGCTGAACCGAATCTGCCGCTTCTACGGTGCGCGGCCCACCTACATCTGCTGTTCCGCCACCATCGACAATCCGGTGGAGCTCACCGCCTCCCTCATCGGGCGGCAGCCCGCGCTGGTGAGCGAAAACGGCGCGCCCACCGGGGAGAAGCACATCATCTTCTACAACCCGCCGGTGGTGAACCGCCAGCTGGGAATCCGTAAGAGCTCCCTGCTTGAGACCCGGAAGATCGCCGCGAACTTCCTGCGCAACGACATCTCCACCATCGTCTTTGCCCGGGCCCGGCTCACGGTGGAGGTGCTGGTGAACTACCTCAAGGATCTGGTGCGGGACGACCTCGGCCGGGCGGAGGCCGTCCAGGGCTACCGGGGCGGATACCTGCCCAATCAGCGGCGCAGGATCGAGCAGGGCCTCCGGAAAGGGGAGATTGTGGGCGTGGTGAGCACCAACGCCCTGGAGCTTGGCATCGACGTGGGCCAGCTGGAGGCCTGCGTCATTTCCGGCTATCCCGGCACCATCGCTTCCACCTGGCAGCAGGCGGGCCGGGCCGGGCGGAGGAGCGGCGTGTCCGCCATGGTGCTGGTGGCGAACTCCAGCCCCATCGACCAGTACATCATGAAAAATCCCCACTATCTTCTGGACAAGCCCGCCGAGAGCGGCCTCACCAATCCCAACAACCTGTATATCCTCATCAGCCACATCAAGTGCGCCGCCTTCGAGCTGCCCTTTGTGAAGGGCGAACGATACGGCGAAGAGGACATCGAGGAAATTCTGAACTATCTGGAGGAGCAGGGCGTGCTCCGCCGGGTGGGGGACACCTGGCACTGGATGAGCGAGGAGTTCCCCGCCTCCGATGTGAGCCTTCGCAGCGCCACCAATGAGAATTTTGTCATCGTGGACACCTCCCGGCCCGGCGTTCCCAAGGTCATGGGGGAGATGGACCGCTATTCGGTGCCCATGCTGCTCCACGAAAAGGCCATCTATATGCATCAGGGCGACCAGTACCAGGTGGAGAAGCTGGACTTCCCCGCCAAGAAGGCCTATGTGAAGCGGGTGGAGGTGGATTACTACACCGACGCGGATCTTTCGGTGAACCTCCGGGTGCTGGACGTGCTCCGGGAGGAGGCGGGCGCGGTCTCCCGCACCAGCGGCGAGGTATCGGTCACCAGCCGGGTGTCCATGTTCAAGAAGATCAAGCTGGATACCCACGAGAATCTGGGCTTCGGGCCGGTGGAGCTGCCGGAGATGATCCTGCACACCACCGCTTACTGGGCCTCCGTGGACGAATCCCTTCTGGCGGGCCTGTCCCGGGAGGAGGCCCAGGCGGGCATGGTGGGGGTGTCGAACCTCCTCGCCCATGTGGCGCCCCTCTATCTCATGTGCGATCCCAAGGATATCTCGGTGGTGTACCAGGCGAAGTCGCCCTTCACCCATAAGCCCACCCTGTTCATCTATGACGCCTATCCCGGCGGCGTGGGCTTCTCCGATAAGCTCTACGCCATGCATCTTGAGCTGTTCCGCCAGTGCCTCAGGATGGTGGAAGGCTGCTCCTGCCAGGCGGGCTGTCCCTCCTGTGTGGGCGCGCTCACCGAGGGCGGCAAGGACGCGGCAAAGCGTATTCTGGAGGGGATGCTCCGTGATTCCTAACCTTCGAAGCAAACTGGAAGCGCTGGCCCGGGAGAGCGCGGGGGCGGGGAGCCCAAAAGGTCCCGCTTTGGGCGGAGGCGCCAGCGCTTCCGATAGCCCCGCGGCGGGCGGAAGCTGCCCGTCCGCCGCAGGCCCCGCAGGCACACCGCCCGGCGCGCCCGCCGCCCCTGCGGACACACCACCCGCCCCCGGAACCTGCTACGTGCAGGAGTTTTTTGCGCAGCCCGGCGAATGGGGGAAGGCCCTGGGCTGCACGGTGCCGGAGGCCATGAACCGGCCCGGTCTGAGCCGCCGCACTTTTGAAGAATTATGTAAACAGCTTAAACTCGCCGGCGGCTGGACGCTGGAAGAGTGTCTGTTCTTTGATACCGAGACCACCGGATTGTCGCTCGCCGCCGGCACCCAGATCTTTCTATTGGGGGTGGGGAGCTTTCAGGGCGACCGGTTTCGGGTGGCCCAGTATTTTGTCCGCAATCCCGCCGAGGAGGGCGATATGCTGCGCCGCTTCCAGCGGGATCTGGCCGGCAGGAAGGCGCTGGTAAGCTTCAACGGGCGGCGCTACGATCTGCCCCTTCTGGAATCCCGCATGGTTTTGAACCGCATGCAAACGGGTCTGGACCTGCCCCACCTCGACCTTCTGCTGCCCGCCCGCCGCATCTTCAAGTACCGTCTGGGCAGCTGTTCTTTGGGGAATCTGGAACAAAGGATGCTGGGCACCCGCCGGCAGGGGGATGTGTCCGGCAGCGCGGTCCCCGGTCGGTATTTTAATTATGTAAACACTGGCGATTTCGGGCTGGTGGAGGACATCCTTCGCCACAACCTCATGGATGTGCTGTCCATGGTCCATCTGTTGGTGCGGATGGAGGGGATGCTGGAATCCCCTCTCGAGACGGCGGAGGCCCTCGATCTCTACGGCATTGGCCGCTCCCTGGCCGTGACGGGGGACGAGCGGGAGAGGGCGTGCTACCGGGCTTCCTGGAGGATTTCGCCCACCGCCTGCGCGGGCAAATCGCTGTCCATGACGGAAAAACGCCGCCGAAATTACGGCGAAGCCGCCCGCCTGTGGGAGGAGATGGCGGAGCGGAGCATGGGGGGCCTCATGCCCTACGCCGAGCTGGCCAAGCTGTGCGAGCACAGGACCGGGGAGCTGGAAAAGGCCCGGCACTGGACGGCGGAGGGCCTGGCACTGGCCCGTGCCTGCGGGGACGAGCGGGGGGAGGCGGCCTTCCTGCACCGGCTTTCCCGGCTGGAGAAAAAGCTGGGCCGATGACTTGCCCGGACGGGCCGGGTGTGCTATCCTATAGTTAGTTGCAACTAACTATACCGCTGCGGCGGGGGGAGGGCTGAAGGATGGTCTGGTTTCTCATGGCGGCGGGGCTGGCGGCCGCCGGGGGCTGCTTTTGCTATGGCAGGCGGCGCAAAGGCGAAGGGGCGCGGGCGTGCCGCAGGATTGCGCTGGTGGCGCTGGTCATGGCGCTGGTGTTCGCTGCGGCCCTCGCGGGCGGCGCGGCGGGAGGCCCGATTCCGTAAGGACACGACGCCGCGTGTGCAGCGGCCCGGCCGGCTCCGTGCCGGAATCTGGCGGAAGCGATTGGGTATTGACGAATGATAGGTTTGATGTTATTGTTTTTATGGCTGGAATAAGCGGTGGAGTCTGTCATAGAGATTAAGAATCTCTATTTATTCACGGTCAATGACAACACAATTGTAGGATGATAAGCGGAACTTCTGGCCAGAGGAGTTTCGCTTTTTATTTGGACCAATCGAGAGGGAGGCTGTTCATGGACGTATCCTTTGCGAACTTCCTGCAGGATGTGATGTCCAATCCGGTGCTGCTGATCACGGTGGTGATGACGCTGGGCGTGATCTTCGTCAACGGCTGGACGGACGCACCGAACGCCATTGCAACCTGCATCACAACCCGGTGCATGAACGCCCGGACGGCCATTTTGATGAGCGCGGTATTCAACTTTTTGGGCGTGCTCATCATGACCCAGATCAACAGCTCGGTGGCCTCCACCATCAGCAACATGGTGGACTTCGGCGGAAACACCCACGAAGCGCTGATCGCGCTGTGCGCGGCGCTCTTTTCCATCGTGGTCTACAGCGTGGGCGCCTCCTATTTCGGCATCCCCACCAGCGAGAGCCACAGCCTGATCGCGGGCCTGACCGGCGCCGCCATCGCCATGCACAACGGCGTGGACGGCGTGAACATGAGCGAATGGATCAAGGTCATCTACGGACTGGTGCTCAGCCTGGCGCTGGGCTTTGTGATCGGCTGGATCCTGTGCAAGCTTCTGACCGTGATCTGCGCGAATATGAACCGGAGAAAGACGGATCGGTTTTTCCGAGGGGCGGAGATCTTTGGCGCCGCGGCCATGAGCTTCATGCACGGCGCCCAGGATGGGCAGAAATTCATAGGCGTGCTCTTTCTCGGCGTGGCCTTCAGCAACGGCGAGAGCAGCGTGAGCGGCGTTGTCATCCCCATCTGGCTGATGCTGCTGTGCAGCGCGGTGATGGGTGTGGGCACCAGCGTGGGCGGGGAGCGGATCATCAAGTCCGTGGGCATGGACATGGTCCGCCTGGAGAAGTACCAGGGCTTTGCCGCCGATCTGTCCGCCGCCGTATGCCTCCTTCTCTCCAGCCTGTTTGGCATACCGGTCTCCACCACCCACACCAAGACCAGCGCGATCATGGGCGTGGGCGCGGTGAAGCGGCTGTCGGCGATCAATTTCGGCGTGGTGAAGGATATGATGCTCACCTGGGTGTTCACCTTCCCGGGCTGCGGACTCATCAGTTTCGCCATGGCCAAGCTGTTTATGGCGATCTTTTAAGGGATAAGAAATACGCTTCGACAGGGAAGGAGAAAGAACCTATGGCCAAGAAACAGGACGCATTCTACTTTGAAAAATTTATCGTCTGTACGGACTATGCCTGCCGGGCGGCTCATCTTTTGGACAAGGCCATGCGGGAGTTTGACCCGAAAAAGCTGGAGGCACGGCTGGGCGAGATGCACAGGATCGAGCATGGCGCCGACGAGGAGAAGCATGAACTCATCAACGTGCTGGTCAAGGCGTTCATCACGCCCATCGAGCGGGAGGACATCATCCTGCTCAGCCAGAACATCGATGAAATGACCGATAAGATGGAGGATGTTCTGCTTCGGATCTACTGCAACAACATCGGAGCCATCCGGCCGGACGCGCTGCAGGTGTCGGAGCTCATCATCCGCTGCTGTGAGGAGGCCAAAAAGACGATCACGGAGTTTCCCAACTTCAGGCGCTCAAAGACCCTTCACGATCACATCATCCGCATCAACACGCTGGAGGGGGAAGCGGACCAGCTGTTTGTGGAAAGCATGCGCAGACTGCACACCACCTGTCAGAATCCGATTGAGATCATCGTGTGGCGGGAGATCTACATCTATCTCGAGAAATGCGTGGACGCCTGTGAGCACATGGCGGACACCGTGGAGCGCATCGTCATGAAAAATTCCTGACGCAAGTGCAAAGCGGCCCATCCCCGAAGGGATGAGGCCGCTTTTTTTCATGAGTTCAGAACTGCTCGACGGTGCGCTGTTTGCGCAGGTGATAGCGGCGAAGACCCGCTTCCCACTCGGTTTTTTCCTCTTCCGTTTCGATCTTGAGGGGCGGCACCGGCACCGGCCGCTCCTGCTCGTCCAGGGCCACCATCACGAAGTAGGCCCGGTTGACCAGATGCTTTTCGCCGGAGAGGGATTCCACAAAGGTGTCCACCTTCACTTCCATGGAGGTCTTGCCCACGTAGGTGATCTCCCCGATGAGCACGATGGTGTCGTTCACATGAACGGCCTCCCTGAACTGGAGGTTGTCGATGGATACGGTGGTGACGTTGCGGCCCGAATGGCGGCGCGCCACCACGGCGGCCACGATATCGATCCATTCCACCAGCTTGCCGCCGAAAAGGCGCTCATAGCCGTTGATCTGTTCGGGCATGACGATTTGGATCTGTTCGGTGCGGGAGTCGGCCACCCGCCGGGCGTTCAAAAGATTGTTCATGGCCTTCGCCTCCTTGGTAGGATTATTCTATAGCCCGCCGCGGGTTTTGGCAACCGCTTTTCCGCGGCGCTCCGGGGAGCTCAGCCGATGGGAAGGGCGGAGGGCGGCGGCGAAGGGGAGGGCAGGGCGCTTTCGGGGGGAGCGCTGGCGCCTCCCCCGCCCTCACCGTCCGCGCCGGCGCTGGGCGAAGGGGTCGGCTGGTCCGGCGGGTCGTCCCGGCTGATCTCGGTGGTGAAGGTTACCCGGTTGCTCTCCCCGCCGGTGAGCGGCTGGCCCGACGGATCCTTGAGCTCGGGATGCACGCCCACCACGTAGTAGACATAATCCCTGCCCGGCTCCACCGTCTCATCCAGATAGGTGCAGGGGCCGCTGCCGGCAAGCTCGGTCAAAATTTCTGCGCCGCCGTCCTCATCCTCCCGAATGATGCGGTAGGACATCTGGGTGGAGGGCGGCGTGAAGCGGAGCGCGGCCGCGCCCTGCTGGTCCTGCACCGTGAGGTCGTCCGGCGGCAGGGGCGCGTTCCAGTAGTCGGTGGATTCCTCGGGCACGTCGCCGTCCTTGAACCACTCGGCGATGATCTGATCGGCGGGGGTGAGGGAGGTGGCGAGCAGCACCTGCTGGCGCTCCTCCAGGGCCTTTTTGTCGAGAGGCACCTCCCGGACGCCCTCCGGAGGCAGGAATTCCGGGCCGGTTCTGCCCTCGTAATAGGCGGCGAAGACGGCCGCCATGAGCCGCGCCGGCTGGTTGCCGCCGGTGGCGGAGGAGAGATGGTGGGCCTCATCGGTGTTGTCAAAGCCCATCCATACGGTGCCCACCAGCTCCGAATTGTAGGCGGTCACCCAAACGTCCTTGTTGCCGCCGCCTCCGGCGAGGTCCACGGTGCCCGTCTTGGCGGCGAGGGGCACGCCCGTAAGCTGAAGCCGGGTGCCGGTGCCCTCCTTCACCACGCTCTCCAGCAGGGTGTTCATGATGAAGGCGTCCTGTTCGGAGAGCACCCGGCGCTGGGCCTTCGGGTTCTCATAGAGAACGTTGCCCTCCCCGTCCTCGATGCGCTCCACCAGGGTGGCGGGGGAATAGAGGCCGCCGTTCGCAAAGGCGGTGTAGGCCTGGCACAGCTCCACCGGGGTCACGCCGGTGGTGAACCCGCCGAGGGCCAGGGAGAGGTTTTGGTCCGCGTCCTCGAAGGGGATGTCCACGCTTTCGGCGTAGGTTTTGCCCGCCTCGACGCCGATCTCCTCGAACAGGCGCACCGCCGGCACGTTGAGGGAGGAGGCGAGCGCCTCCCGCAGGGTCACCCAGCCCCGGAAGGTGTGCCCGAAGTTCTGGGGCGTGTAGCCATCCACCGTGTAGGGCGCGTCCAGAAGGAAGTCCACCGTGGTGTGCCCCAGGGTGAGGGCGGGAGCGTAGACCATGATGGGCTTGATCGTGCTGCCCGGCTGGCGGCGCATCTGGGTGGCCCGATTGAGCCCCCGCTGCACCGTGTAGCTCCGCCCGCCGATCAGCGCTTTCACCGCACCGCTCTTCGCGTCCATCATCACAAAGGCCGATTCGGGCAGGGTGCCGTCCTCCGCCGCCGGCGGGAACAGGTCCCCGTTTTCATAGATGGTCTCGGCCAGACTCTGCAGCTCGGGGTCCATGGAGGTGTAGATCCGGTAGCCGCCGGAATAGAGCTCCTCATCGCTGATCCCCATAAGCTCCTTGGCCTCGGTCATGGCCGGCTCCACGAAGAAGCCGTGGGGGTAGGTGTTTGCCGGAGCGCTTTCCACGATGATAAGCTCCTCCGCCTTGGCCGCTTCCGCCTGCTCCGCCGTGATGAACTCATACTTCGCCATCTGATCCAGCACCAGATTGCGCCGCTTCAGGGCGTTGTCCGGATGCAGGTGGGGCGCGTAGATGCCCGGGCCGTTGATGACCCCCGCCAGCATGGCGCCCTCGGCGAGGGTGAGCTCGCCCACGCTCTTGCCAAAATAGGCCTGCGCCGCCGACTCGATGCCGTAGGCGCCCCGGCCGTAATAGATGAAGTTGACGTACATCTCCAGAATCTCTTTTTTGGAATAGCGCTGCTCCAGCTGCAGGGCCATCACCGCCTCCTTCAATTTGCGAACGATGGTCTTGTCCGTGGTGAGATGGGAGAGCTTGACCAGCTGCTGGGTGATGGTGGAGGCGCCCTGGGAGAAGCTCATGGACTTGAGGTCCTGCCAAAGGGCGCTCAAAATCCGGCGCACGTCCACGCCGGGATGCTGGTAGAAGCGGGCGTCCTCGATGGCGATGAAGGCGTTCTGCACGTATTCGGGCACGGTGTCGATGGACACCTTGATCCGGTCCTGCCCGCCGTGGAGCCTTGCGATGAGCTCCCCGTTCTGATCGAAAATCTGCAGGCTCTGGCCCACGTTCTCGATCTTGTCCGGGTCCAGCTGGGCCCATTCGTCGGCGGACATGAGGAGGGTCGCCCCGAGGGTGAACACCCCGATGAGGGCCACCAAAAAGAGCACCAAAAGGACCTTGAGGACGCGGTGCCTGCCCTTCGGTTTGGGTTGTTTCGCCTTTTTCGCCATATTCCTAGACCTCCTTAACCTCTAGGCTAACCATTTTCCGTATTTTTAAAAGCTTTGGCGGGATTTGGAGCCGCCGGCGCCGGCCGAAGCACCCCGCCGCCAGTGTTGCCGCGGGCCGGCCGAAGCACCCCGCCGCCGGTCTTTGGCGGGATTTGTCACCCTTTCCACCAAGCTCCTATGGCGGGAACGGGATAAGCTCCGTTATAATAAGTATGGTTCAAAGGAGGTTATCCATGTGTTTCGGAAAAAATGGATGATGTGGGCCGTGGCCGCGCTGATTTTGGTGCTGATCACGGCCGCTGTCATTGTGGAAAATCGCGAAGAGCCCGCCTATCTCGCCTACCCCGCTTTCCTGAAGGCGGTGGACCGGGGCGGGATTGGCGAGGTGACGCTGGGCTCCGGCGAGAAGATCAAGGGCAAAACGGCGACGGGTGAAACCTTCACCACCGACAACCCCAGAAGCGAGGATTTCAAGGAGATGCTGCTTGAAAAGGGTGTGGCGGTGAAGGAGGGCGGCGCCGGCGCTCAGGTTTCCGCCAACCTCATCACCGGTGGCATTCTGATCGGCGGCATGTTCCTCATTCTTCGCAGCCGGAACAAAAAGACGGTCTCCGCCATTGAGGCGAAGAACGTTGCCGAAGCGGCGCCGGCCCGGCCGGTCACCTTCCAGGACGTGGCGGGCAATGAGGAAGCGAAAAGGAGCATGGAGGAGCTGGTGGAATTTCTGCGGGATCCGGCCAAATTCCAGCGGTACGGCGCCCGTATGCCCCGGGGCGTTTTGTTTTACGGCCCGCCGGGCACGGGCAAGACCCTGATGGCCCGCGCCCTCGCCGGGGAGGCGGGGGTGGCCTTCTATGCCCTTTCCGGCTCGGATTTTGTGCAGATGTACGTGGGCGTGGGCGCCTCCAGGGTGCGGGAGCTCTTCAAGAAGGCGCGGGGCCACGGCAAATGCGTCATCTTCATCGATGAGATCGACGCCCTGGGCAAGAAGCGTCAGGCCGGCGGCGACGGCGGCAGTGACGAGCGGGATCAGACCCTGAACGCCCTTTTGTCCGAGATGAGCGGCTTCAAGGGGGACGAGGGGATCGTGGTGGTGGCGGCCACCAACCGGGCGGACACCCTGGACGAGGCGCTGCTCCGGCCCGGCCGTTTCGACCGGCACATCGAGATCGGCCTGCCCGATCTGCCCGCCCGCCGGCGCATCCTCCAGCACTACCTCGAGGGCAAGCCGGTGGAGGATGTGGACGTGGACGCCCTGGCCCGCAGGTGCGTGTATTTTTCCGGCGCCAAGCTGGAGTATCTCGTCAATGAGGCGGCCATCGCCGCGGCGAAGCGGGGCGGCGGCAGGATCTCCATGGCGGATCTGGACCAGGCCTATTACCGGGTGCTCACCGGCTTTGAGAAGCTGGAGCGGGACCAGATCCCCCTCGTGGACCGGCGGGTGACGGCGGTGCACGAGGCGGGCCACGCGCTTTTGACCAAACTGGTCTCTCCGGAGAGCTCGGTGCCCCGGGTGAGCATCATCCCGTCCACCGGCGGCATGGGCGGCTACAGCCTGCGGATTCCGCCGGAGCGGGGACTGCTGCGCCGGGTGGACCTCGAGCATCAGATGCAGATTCTGCTCGCCGGACGGGCGGCGGAGGCGCTGGCCTTCGGCGAGGACGGTGTGACCGCGGGAGCGGAGAACGATCTTCGCGAGGCCTCCCGCCTGGCGGCGGCCTATCTGGGCCAGCTGGGCATGGGGGACAGCCTGGTCTACCGGGAGGGCAAGGAGCCGCTGGAAAAGGATATGGCCGCCCTGCTTGAGGTCCAGTATCAGCGGGCTGCGGCCCTTTTGAAGGAGAACGGCGGGCGGCTTGCCCGCATCGCAAGAAAGCTCCTCGAGGACGAGGTGCTGGACGAGAGCACCCTGGACGGGCTCATCGCCGCATAAAAAGGAACCGCGAGCCGGTTCTCATCCATAAAAAAAGGGGGTCCGCCGAGATGGCGGACCCTTTTTCAAAAAGAGGATCTTTCCCTAGAGATCAAAATTACTTGTCTACAAGCTTGAGGTTGTAGAGCATCTTGTAGGAGGCGTACGGGAAGCAGGAGATACCGGGCAGGTTGCTGCCGTCGCCTTCCCGCACGAATCCGGTCCACACGCCTTCATACACGGAGTAGAAGGTCAGCGGGCGGTACATGAGGGTGACCACCGGAATATCGGTGAGGTAGATCTTGTCAAGGGCGGTGTACAGCTTCTTCAGCTCTTCTTCGTCCTCGGTGACGGCGATCTGCTGCACCAGCTTGGTGGCTTCCTCGTTGTTGTAGCGGTTGTAGTTCTCAAAGGTCTGCTCGCCGATGGCGGGGGTGTTGGAACCCTCCATGATGAACTTGCAGCGGGCATAGGGCTGCGAGGGATCCACATAAGCTGCGGGCCGCTGCATGATCATGTCAAACTCACCGGTCTGGGAATCGTTCAGCCACACGGACTGCTCGGGCAGCTCGGAACCGGCGTCGATACCCACGGCCTTGAGGCTCTGGGCCACGATTTCAAGGGAAGCGGTCCAGTCGCTCCAGCCCTTCGGGCACTCAAGACCCCAGAAACCGAGGCGGGTGCCGTCGGGCAGCACGCGGACGCCATCCGAACCCTTCTTGGCGCCGAGGCCGTCCAGGATCTCATTGGCCTTGTCGGGATCATAGGTCCAGCGGAGGGATTTCAGCTCATCGTCCTCGATCAGGTACTTCTCCATCTCATCGGGCATGAGGAGGGAGGGCACCACGTCGGGGGAATAGCCGCTCATTGCAAGCTCGATGATCTGGGGATAGTTGATAGCGTAGCCGATAGCACGGCGAACGTCGGGATTGTCAAGACCGGGCTTGGTCAGGTTGAAGTACAGCGAGACCAGCATACCGGGTTCGTAGTAGGGGAGCTCATCCATGTAGGAATGGTAGGGCTCGCCATTCTCCCACAGTTTCCACATCTGGGGAATGAAGTTCTCGTTGTAGTCGATCTCACCGGCCTGCATGGCGGTGGTGTTGGCGTTGTTGTCCTTGAAGATTACGTGGGCGATGTACTTGGGCTCGGCCAGCTTGCCGAACATGGAGGGAGCCTGGCCCCAGTAGTTATCGTCCCGGATGAGGACCACGCGGGTGTCGTCATAGTAGTAAACCTTGTAGGAACCGGAGCCGACGGGATCGAAGTTCTCGAACTGACGGATCTCGGCTTCCTCCATGGTCTCCATCATGGGCGCCCAGATGTGCTCGGGCAGGATGCAGACCTTCATGATCTCGCGCTCGATCAGCATCTTGCCGACGCCTTCCTTGCGCACAAAGTTGATGGTCTCATCGTCCACAGCCTTGATGTCCTCGCAGACATCCCAGGTGTCGGCGCAGTAGATGGCCAGGGTCTGGGACATCTTGTAGGTGAACTCCACATCCTTCGCGGTCAGCTTCTCGCCGTCGGACCACTTCGCGTCGGGGTTCAGCTTCACCTGGAGGGTGTTGTCGTCGATCCACTCGTAGGTGGTGCCCAAGAGGGGCTCGAGGCCGCCGTCCAGGGGGTTGTACATGAACAGCGTCTCATAGATGAGCGGCACCCTCGCGCTGCTGGTGGGGTAGGTGCCCGTACCGGAGAGGGGGTTGAAGTTCGTGGGCGGGGTAAAGATCTGGCCGCCCAGGTACAGCGTTTCGTTGCGGGGCAGTTCAGCCAAAGGCTTGTCGCTGCTGGCATCCTTGTCCTTGTCGGCATCCTTGTCCGTGTCCTTGTCCTTGTCAGCGCCAGCGGACGCGCTGGGCTTCGCGCTCTCCTTGCTGTCTCCGCCGCCGCCGCAGCCGGCTACCAACATGGTCAGCATAGCGATGGCAAGCATGAGACACAGGAGCTTTTTTAGGTTCCCTTTCATTGTCAATCCTCCTCAGATAAAATATATTTTGACTCCCCGTCCTCAAATGGAGCGGAGCAGCCTTCAAAAGAATGGGCGAACGACGGTCCGCAGGCATTCACCCGGCCGGGCCTCCCTGCCCGCTATTCCTGCGCCTTGGTGATGTAGCCGAGGAAGTTCATCAGCGTGGTGGCGGCCAGATGGGCCGTGGTGCCCGAACGATCGTCGTAGGGCGGGGCCACCTCCACCAGATCCACCGCGATCACCTGCCCTGCGGCGGCAGCCCCTTCCAGCAGGGCCATCACCTCGTCGAAGAGGAGCCCGCCAAAGGAGGGCGCCCCGGTGCCCGGGCAGAGCACGGCGTCGAAACCGTCGATATCAATGGTTACATAATATTTTTCACCCCTGGGGAAGAGCGCCGTCACCTGGTCCCATCCCATGGCCCGCATGGCCTTGGGAGAGAGAATAACATCGCCGCGGGAGCGGGCGTCATCGTAGTCGCTTTTTTTCGAGCTGCCCGTGCCCCGGATGCCCAGATGGAACATACGCTTTACATAAGGCAGTTCCGCCATCCTCCGGCAGGGACACCCGTTGAACAGCAGGGCGTCGCCGCAGTGGGAGGTCCAGTCCAGATGGGCGTCGATGTGAATCACGTTGAAATCCCCGACTTCGTCAAGGCCCCGGGATACGGGGATGGAGACGGAATGGTCCCCGCCCAGCACCACCGGCAGCGCGCCGGAACGGGCCATAAGGCGCACCGCGTTTTCGATGTTGTCGAAGGTGGCGGCAAGGTCGCCGGGCACATAGTCCGCGTCGCCGCAGTCCGCCAGTTTCCAGCGCCGGGCGCTGAGGAAGTAATCGTCCCGCTCCGGGTCGTAAAAGCCGTCCTCGCTCATGCGAAAGCCGGTGGAGGCATCCCGGATGGCCCGCGGGCCCATGCGGGCGCCGGGCTTGCCCTGTACCGCGATGTCACAGGGCGCGCCCAAAACGGCGATATCCGCCTGCAAATTTGTTAGATCGGTGCAAAGGGGGCTTTTTGCGAAGGTGGCAATGCCGGTAAGGCCCATATCAGCGGGTGTGTGCACGGTAAAGTTCATGGCTGACATCTCTCCTTGAATAACAAATTTGTTTCATCCGTTCCACTATAAACCCTGTACCAGGTACGGGGTCAATATGTCCTGTAAAAAAAAGGCTAAAAAAAGCCCCACAGGGGCGCAAGGGCCTGTGGGGAGGGTCTGCACTTACTTTTCAATGGGCAGATGGATGTCCGCATAGAAGTGATGGGGATCGGTGTAGGCGGTGGAGGTGTAGCGGCGGATGTATAGGACGCTGCCGTGGCGAAGGCCCAGCTCCTCCGCCCGCTGGAAGAGGGGCGAAAGCTGTTCTTCGCGCAGGGCGCCTTCCTCAAGATGCACCAAAAGCTTGAGGGTATCCACGGCCTTCAGCGTGGCTAGGCCCCGGAAACGCTCGGTGATGCCAAGCTCCCGTGCGATCCTCCTGTAAAAAACGATGAGCGCGCCCTCCTTGCTCAGCGTGAGCCCGCCCTCGGGGGAAGGGGTGTAGCGATATTTCCGAAAGCCGTTGTACAGCGCCACCTGATCGGGGCACAGCCTGCCCCGGTTGTGCACGTAAAAGGGTTCGTCCTCCTCGCCCTCGTAGAGTATATAGGAGTCGGGGATCTGGGTCAGAATACATTTTCCCAGATTTTCCTCCGTTTCCGCCCGCTCCCGCTCAAAGTACTCGATCTTTTTGAGCAGATGCTGCTGGAAGCGGATGGTCTCCTCGATTTTCCCCTTCTTCTCCTGGAGGATTTCGTTCACCAGTTCCGGACTCGTCCGTTCCAATAGGGAACGCAGCTGGGAGATGGGCACGTCCAGATTGCGGAAATAGATGACTTCGATGAGCTCCTGGATGTTGTACAGATTGAAGATTTGATAGCCGTTCTCCATCACCGAGGGATGGACCAGGTTTTTTTTGACATAAAAACGTACCGTTTCCGTGCCAAGACCCAGCATCCGGGCCACTTCGCCGATGGTATAACCCTCTTTCATGGGAAACGCCTCCATACATATTTGTCTTATATCTGTGGGTATTATAGCCCATCCGGTTCTGGATTTCAAGAGAATTCCAGGGTGAGAAGCGGGAAAAAAGTAAAAATATGTCTGTTACTGCGATAATAGGATGGATTGTGCGGCGGCATTCATGGTATAATGTTGGGGAATAATAGAACTGGAGGGCATTTCCATGAAAAAGCCGGTATCCATGCTGCTGACGTCTTGGATCCTCGTCCTTGGAACCGTCCCCGCGCTGGCGGCGCCCTCGGCGCCTTCCATCGCGGCCACCGGCCATAACGGTATGGGCTGGGGGCTTCCGGCAATGCTGGTGCTGATCGCGGCGGCGCTGGCCGTCACGGTGGTGCTGGTGGTGCGGCGGCGAAAAAAGTGACGGAAAAAGGCTGCTCCCCGGAGCAGCCTTTTTTTGCTCATTTAAAGCTTACGCTTCGCCTTGCCGGTCACATGATCCAGCGAAACCTTCCATACCGCGGAGCGCACACAGGCGGCGGAGACCTTCCGGGCCATCTCGGTGTGGCCGGGCACATACTTTTCGCAAAGGGCGAGAAGCGCCTTTGTCCGCTCCTCCCGGTCTGTCACCTCAAAGGCCCGGCCAAAGACCATCACGCTCTCAAAGGAGGTGGTGAAGTTGGCTTTGCCCTCAAGGTGGGGCTCCGTTTCGCCCACCACGGTGAAATGGGTGCGGCTCTCATGGCGGAGATTGTCCAGCATATACCCCTCCAAAGCAGTGTGAAAGTAGATGGCCCCGTCCATCAGCACGTAGGACAGCGGCACGGCGTAGGGCTGGCCCTCCCTGTCCACGGTGGCGAGAAAGCCGTATTCCCCTTTCATCAGCAGTTGGAGGCTTTCCGCGGGGGTGAGAGCGCGGTCGGCCTTGCGCATGGGTTGATACATGGCGGTCACTCCTTCAAGGTTTGATCGGTCCGGCGCCGTCCGGCGCGGAACGCCTTTCCATCATCCTACCATAAAAAGAGGAACTAAGGAACTTTTGGGGAATCTTAAATAGAAAAAAGTGGAGGAGAAATGCCATGAAATTCAAAAGACTGGCGGCGGTGGACGAGACCCGGGTGAACGAAGCGGGCCGCGGCGCTCTCGCGGAGCTGGCCGAGACGGCGGTCTTCTATCCCGGCGAGCCGAAGGATGAGGCGGAGCTGCTCGGACGGATGGCGGGCGCCGACGGCGTTCTCGTCTCCTGGAAGACGCCCATCCCGGGAAGGGTCATCGAGAAGTGTCCGGAGCTCAGGTACATCGGCATGTGCTGCAGCCTTTACGGCGAGGACAGCGCCAATGTGGATATCCGCGCCTGCCGGGAGCGGGGGATCGCCGTCACTGGCATCTTTGACTACGGCGACGACGGAGTGGTGGAGTTCATCATCGCCGAGCTGGTGCGTTTGCTGCACGGATTTGGCGAACATCAATGGAGGGGGGAGCCCCACGAGCTGTCCGCCCTCAGGGTGGGCATCGTGGGCCTTGGCACCGTGGGCCGCATGCTGGCCCGGGCTCTTCGGTTCTTCAAGGCGGAGGTCTATTACTACAGCCGCACGAGAAAGCCGGACGCCGAGGCGGAAGGCATCGCCTACCTGCCCCTCGCCGAACTTTTAAAAACCTGCGACTGCGTCTCCACCCACCTGCCGAAGAACACCTTCCTGCTGGGAGAGCGGGAATTTGACGCCTTCGGCGACGGCAAGATCCTGATCAACACCGCCATCGGACCCTCCTTTGACGCCGCCGCCCTGGAGCGCTGGCTCCGCCGGGGGAACAACTATTACATCTGCGATAGGGTGGCCGCCATGAACTGGGAGCTGCCGGACGCGCCGGGCGTCCTCATGGCAAACAAGGGCTCCGGCGGGTCGGCGGAGGAGGTTCGGCGCCTCTCAAAGAAGGTGGTGGAAAACGCCCGGGCCTTTCTTGCCGGTCCGTCCGCCGGCCAAAGCCGGCCGTGAGGATGCCGGCCCTAGGGCTTCCGGTCCTTCGGCTCGTCCATCTTGAAGTGCTCCGCCCACAGCATGAGTTCGCCCAGGGTGGAAATCTCAAGATTCGCCCGCAGGAGCCTGGACTGGATATGTCCGGGCAGTTTCGCGTAGTAGTCCCGAAGATTCGGGTCGTCCATGTAATGATTGTGATCCATTAAATCACCTCCCCGCCTAGTATGGCCCGGGGAAGGGGGAAACATGAAGGAGGTATTTTTGAATGAGCAAAACCGAAGCGGTGCAAAAGGCCATGGTCGCGGCCATGAAGGCCCACGACGGGGCGCGCAAGACCACCCTGTCCCTGCTGCTGTCCGCCTTGAAGGCGAAAGCCAAGGATAAGCGGGCGGAGCTCACGGCCGAGGAGGAGGACGCCATCGTCATGCGGGAAATCAAGCAAACGCAGGAGACGCTGGACAGCGCCCGCGGCCGGGAGGATATCGTCAAGGAATGCGAGGACCGCCTGGCTGTTCTTGAGGAATTCGCGCCGAAGATGATGGACGAGGGTGAGATCCGCGCCGTCATCGAGACGGTGCTGGCCGCCTTCCCCGAGCCGCCCACGGCAAAACAGAAGGGTCTTGTGATGAGAGAGCTCATGCCAAAGGTGAAGGGCAAGGCCGACGGCGGCCTGGTCAACCGCCTGGTGGGCGAATACCTGAAATCATAGGAGGCGTCCTATGCACTTTATCGGCAATCTGTTCACCATCTACGACCAGTCGGGGGAAGGGAACATCGACCGGACCATCATCGAGTGCCTGCTCCGCCCGCCGGGATGCACGCGGATACCTTCCTTTTCCTGGAGAGCGGCGGGCAGTGCGATGCCTTGTACCGCAAAAAGTAGCTGAAGGATTCAATTTGGGGACTGCGGGCCAAGGAAAGAGCCAGCCATTTGGCACCCGGACGCTGTCCGGGCTTTTTTTTGCAAAGTAATTGACATATGCCGGAAATGGGGTATACTGAAGGGGAAGGAATTCATGACATATGTCAATTAAAAGGGGGTGAGTCCGTGGCCAGACCACCGAAATGCCGCAGGGTGTGCCGGATGCCCTGCCGGGCGCGGTTCGGGCCGCTGGACGGCGAAGCCGGGGAGGAGATCCGTCTCACCGTGGACGAATACGAGGCGGTCCGCCTGATCGATCTTGCGGGCCTCAGCCAGGAGGAAGCCGCCGGGCAGATGGGCGTGGCCCGCACCACCGTTCAGGGCATCTACGACCGGGCCCGGCGGAAGCTTGCCGATTTTTTGGTCAACGGCCGGGGGCTCGCCATCCACGGGGGCGAGTACCGTCTTTGCGGGCGCTGCCCCCATTACGGAAAGGAGCATGATTTTATGAAGATTGCTGTAGCCAGCATGGGACAGGAGGTGTCCCCCCATTTCGGACACTGTGAGAACTTCAACCTCTACGACCCGGAGGCCAAGACCTGGGAGAACCTGCCCAGTCCCGGCCATCAGTGCGGCTTTCTGCCCACCTTTTTGAAGAACGCCGGCGCGGGTGTGGTTATCGCCGGGGGTATGGGCCGGGGCGCCCAGGAGAACTGCCGGCGGGCGGGCCTTGAGGTGATCACCGGCGCGTCGGGCAGCGCGAAGGCTGCGGTGGAGCGCTATCTGGCCGGAGAGCTGGTCTCCACCGGCGCGGTGTGCGACCACGATCACGATCACGAGGGCGGCCATCACCACGGCGAGGGCCATGAGTGCCACGGTCACGGCGAGGGCCACGCGTGTCACGGCCACGGCGAGGGCCACGAGTGTCACGGTCACGGCGGACACTCCGGCCAGGCATAAGCCCGTCCATTTCCCATACGATTCCCATGAGGACCCCTTCGCGGGTCCTTTTTTTCGTCTTTTTGCTAGGTACCTTGCAAATTCTTTGCGGGGGTGCTAAAATTGGAAGGTACCTAGCGATTTTGCCGAAGGGTTCGGGACAAAGGGAGGAATGGAGATGACAAAGATCTGCACCGGCTGCGAAAAGGCGTGCCCCTTTGACGCCATCCTGTGTGAAAAGGGGCTGGCCTTTGCGGAGGCGGCGGGCATACCCATCGAAAAGGTGGGGAAGGGGGACCGGGAGGCGGACGACGTCATGGCGGCGTTCCTGCCTCTGGCAAGGCTCCACCACCACTGGAAAAAGTCCACGGGCAGGCCGAGGCTGCTCACCGTTTTGCTGGGCCGAACCTCCATGACCCAGCGGGAGCTCCAGGAGGCGGCGGGGATGCGCTCCTCGTCCATGAGCGAGCTCCTCGGGAAGATGGAGAAGGAGGGAAGCATCGTCCGGGAGAAGGGGGAGGACCAGCGCACCTTCCGGGTGATCCTCACCGATAAGGGCCGCATGCAGGCCCGGGAATACGAGCGGGTCCGAAAGTTCGAGGCGGAACGGCTGCTGTCCGTGCTGACGCAGGAGGAGCGGCAGGCCTTTGCGGCGCTGCTGAGGAAGCTCTATCCCCACTGGCTTAAATGCATCCCCCTGCCGGAGGAGCCCTGCCGTTCCGCCCGGGCCCCGGAGGGGTCAAAGGGGGGTGAACGCCGTGAAATCTAGGGAGCTCATTCAGGATTTCACCACCGGCAGCGTGCCCCGGCAGCTGCTGCGCTTTGCGGCGCCCCTGTTTTTGTCCAATCTCCTGCAGGTGGTCTACAACATGGTGGACATGGTGGTGGTGGGCCAGTTCGTAGGCAGCGCCGGGCTTTCGGCGGTGTCCATCGGCGGCGACGTGCTGAGTTTTCTCACCTTCATCGCCATGGGCTTTGCCAGCGCCGGACAGGTGATCATCTCCCAATACATCGGCGCCGAGCGGCGGGAGCGGGTGGGCCGGCTGGTGGGCACCATGACCACCTTTTTGATGGCCTGCGCCGTGATCCTGAGCGTGGTGTGCTTCATCATCCGAACGCCCATCCTGCAGTGGATGAACACCCCGCCGGAAGCCTGGGACAACGCCATGAGCTATGCCGTCACCTCCATGGCGGGGCTCATCTTCATCTATGGCTACAACACGGTGAGCGCCGTGCTCCGGGGTATGGGGGATTCGAGGCATCCCTTCATCTTCGTAGCGGCGGCGGCCGTGCTGAACCTGGTGCTGGACCTGGTATTCGTGGCGGGACTGGGCATGGAAGCCTTCGGCGCGGCGCTGGCCACGGTGATCGGACAGGGCCTCAGCTTCGTGGCGGCGGCGGTGTTCCTGTACCGCAGGCGCCAGAGCCTGGGCTTTTCCATCCGGGCGAAGGACTTCCTGCCGGACAGGACGGAACTGTCCACCCTTCTCAAGCTGGGCGTGCCCATGGCCATCAAGAGCGCGGCGGTGCACTTCTCCAAGCTGTTCGTCAATTCCTATATCAACAGCTACGGCGTGGCCGTCTCGGCGGTGGCGGGCATCGGCAACAAGCTCAGCACCGTCAGCAACCTCATCTCCAACTCGGTGAACGCCGCGGGCAGCTCCATGGTGGGCCAGAACATCGGCGCGGAGAAGTACGAGCGGGTGCCGAAGATCCTGTCGGTTTCCTTCATCCTTTGCGCCGCCTGCTCCGCCGTGATGGCCGCCGTCATCCTCATCTTCCCGTCGGCGGTGTTCGGCATCTTCTCCAGCGACCCGGCGGTGCTCGCCGTGTGCATGCAGTACATCCCCGTTGCGGTGCTGGTGTTTGCATCCACCGCCTTCCGTTCGCCCATGAACGCCTTCATCAATGGTTCGGGCAACTACAGGCTGAACTTTGCCGTGGCGCTGCTGGACGGCATCCTGGCCCGCATCGGCATCGCCCTTCTGATGGGCGTGACGGCGGGCATGGGGTATCTGGGTTTTTGGTACGGCGACGCCATCGCGGGCTTCGTGCCCTTCTTCATCGGCGGCGTCTACTACCTCACCGGCAAATGGAAGACCCGAAAATACATCCTGCAAAGCGAATAGACGGCACCAAAAAGCCGCACCCATTGGGTGCGGCCTTTTTTCGCTTTACAGGGGCTCATTTTTGCTCAATGGGGATCCAAATTTCCGAGTGATAATTTTCGTCGCGGGTCCCGTTCGGATACTGGTCCGGCGCGGCATACATTTCGATGCAGTAGCCCGCCGCAAATTTGTAGTCCTTCGCCGCCGGCAGCCATTCGGAAAAGATCTTCCTGTTGACGGCCTGCAGGGATTCGGGCATGGGCCCGTCGCTGGGGAATACCGCCCAGGTGAAAGGGGGGATCTCCACGGTTTCACAGCCCTCCGGGATATCGCCGGCCGGATTGTACAGATCGGCGATCCAGTATTCAAATTCGTTGCCCGACATTTTTTCGTCGATGTTCACGCCAAACATGCCGCACACCTTTTTTCCGCCGTCCCCGGCGAAATGATCGGCCCAAAACTGGGGGATTTCATCCTTCGCGCCCTCATACTTGAAGCGCTTTGCCACGCCCATCACGGTGAAACCTGCTTTCCGTACGATTCGATAGTCCATCATATAACCACCTTCCAACACAATTTTGAGCTTCAGCGGCGCGAAGGACTTCAGCGTCCTTCCCTTCCGCCGAGCCTCGGAAGGCGTGATCCCATGGAATCGGGTGAAAGCCTTGGTAAAGCTGTCGGGGGAATCGTAGCCGTACTTGAGCGCGGTATCCAGCACCTTTCCGTCGGTGGCCGCCAGCTCCTGCCCGGCCAGCGTGAGCCTGCGGTTGCGGACATATTCCATGAGGGTCAAGCCGCACAGGAGGCTGAACCCCTTTTGGAAATAGAAAGGGGAGAGGTTGACCCTTTTTGCAATCGATTTCACGCTCAATGCTTCGCCGAGATGCGCTTCAATGTATTCGATAGCTGTGCCAATGGATTCGGCCCATTCCATGTCCATCACTCCTTCCGCCCCCAGTGTAACATTTGGCAAGCGGCCGCGCCCGATTTTGCTTGCTCAGTTTTGTCCGGAGCTTTACACCATTTCGTATCCGCTGATGAGCACGGGCATCTTGAGAAGGCCCAGCTCCCGCTCCAGAAGCACGCCCTCCCGGCGGGGGTAGTCGAAGCCGTAGCTGGCCTTGATGCACTGGTAGATGAACTGCACTGCCCGGTCCAGAGCCACCGGCAGGCTGTCCCCGCCAAGCAGGCCCCCGATGAGCACGCTGGCGAAGGCGTCGCCGGTGCCGGGGTAGGAGGCGGGCACGTAGGGGCAGCCCACCTTCCAGAAGGTTTCGTTCCTGCGGTCGTAGGCGATAACGGCGGTGGAGCGTTCGCTCTCGGCGGGAGCGCTGGTGATGACCACCGTCTCCGGCCCCAGATCGGAAAGGGCGAGGAGCCAGTCCTTCAGCTCCGCCGGACCGGGACGGAGGCCGACATCCTTCCCCAGCAGGAAGGCGGCCTCGGTGAAGTTGGGGGTGATGATGTTCGCCTTTTTCACCAGGCCCCGCATGCCCCGGGTCATCTCCTCGGTCATGGAGCTGTACAGCCGGCCGTCGTCGCCCATCACCGGGTCCACCACCACCAGATTGTCCTTCCCGAAATGATCGATGAAGTCCGCCACCACGGCGATCTGCCGCGGCGAGCCGAGGAAGCCCGAATACACGCACTCGAACCTGAGCCCCAGCTCCTTCCAGTGCCCGATCATCTCCACCATGTTGTCCGTCAGGTCCAGG
This sequence comes from Gehongia tenuis, assembly GCF_014384795.1. NCBI lineage: Bacteria > Bacillati > Bacillota > Clostridia > Christensenellales > Christensenellaceae > Gehongia > Gehongia tenuis. The sequence continues at coordinate 457,973 of NZ_JACRSR010000001.1, forward strand.
AAGCTGTAGTGCTGAAAGCCCCCGGTGTGGGTGGACAAAACGGCGGTGGGCAGGGGGCAGACCTGCACGCCCAGGGTGGACAGGATGGGGATGATGGTGCAAAGGGACGCCCGGCCAAAGCCGGAAAGATCGTGGATGGCGGCCACCTTCTTGATCATGGCGATTCCTCCTTATTTAAAACGGTAGGTGGTGTAGCCCTTGTAGGCCACCGCCTCGATGGCGGGATCGGCGTCGAGCCGGGCGAGGATGGCGGCGGGGTCGCCGCCCCGGCCCCGGATGAAGCTTTCGATCTCGTGCTGGTTCATGGGATGGCGGCGGATGATGCTGGCCGCGGCCTCAAAGTCGTCCGCGATCTCGCTGTCAAAGGCGCCGTCCGTCAGCATGTCGATGGATACGCCGCCGAGGCGCTCCACCGCCTCGGCCATCCGCTCCGGCGGGGGCGCGGCAACGTCCCGCTCCGCCGGCGGCCGCACCGGCGCGTTGATGTACAGCCGGTCGTAGCTTAGCTCCCGCAAAATGGCCTGAAAGCCTGAGAGCGCCTCGTCGCTGTCGTTCATGCCCGCAACCAGCATGATCTCCAGCCAAAGCTCCCCCGAATAGGCCCGGGTGAACCGGCGGAGGGCATCCTGCACCGCTTCAAAACGGATGCTGCCCACCGGCCGGTCGATCCGCTTGAAGCTGGCCTCGTCGTAGGCGTCGAGGGAGGGCAGCACGATGTCCGCGCCCATGAGCGCCGCCGCCACCGCCGGATCGGTCAGGAGCGCCCCGTTGGTGATGACGGCAACGGGTTTATCTGTAAGGGCTTTCACGCCCTCGATCAGCTGGCCCAGCCCGCGGTAGAGGGTGGGTTCGCCCTCGCCCACGATGGTGACCACGTCGTACTCAATCTCCATGAGCGCCCGGGCAAATTCGTCCAGAATCTCTTCCACGGGATAGAATGTCTGGGGCGTCGCCGTCATGGGGTTGGTGCGTCCCAGCTGGCAGTAGACGCAGGAATAGTTGCAGGTCTTCTTGGGGATGGGACTGATTCCAAGGGACCGGCCCAGCCTGCGGGAGGGCACCGGCCCGAATACATGCTTCATTTCACCCATTGATTTTCGCCTCCATTTCCCATATCTTACTCCAAAACGGCCCATTAGACCAGCGTTTTTGTCCGCGGAAGGCCGGAGCCGTGGGAGCAGGAGAAAAAATGAATAACCAGATATTAATTCTTGCAATGCTTTCGTTATATGTGCTATAATATCTCGAATAAACATGCTGGAAGGATGGGGTTTGTTGGCAGGGAGGAGCGGAGCGAAGAAAGGTTTTTGGGCGGTCCTCGTGCTTGTGGGACTCGGCCTCATCGCTCTGTCCGTCCTTTGGCCCAGGGGGCCGGAAGCGCCGGAGCGGGCGGAGACCTCCCCCCGGGGCATGTTCGAATGGGACGAGGCGGCGGTGGAGGATCCGGCGGCGGCCATCCAGCTGGCGGAGCGTCTTGAGATCGGCCGCTGGTATCAGGAATTCGGCGGCTATGACGGCGCGGAAGCCTTCGTGGCGGCGCTCAGGGAGGCCGGCATAGAGGTTTACGCCCTTCTCGGGGCGACCGAATGGGGCTTTGAGGCGGACGGCGCCTCCTTCATCGCGGCTCTGCGGGAGATCGTGACGTACAACCGGGCCCATCCGGACCAGCCCATCGCCGGGGTGATGGCGGATATTGAGCCCTACACCCAGGCCCGCTTCAAGGAGGACCCGGAGGGGTCCATGGCGCTGTACGTGTCCGGCATGGAGAAGGCCTACGGCTACGCGAAGGCCAACGAGCTGACGCTGATCACCTGCATCGCCCGCCATTACGACGATCAGGGGCTGACCGAGGGGCTGGAGCGGCTCATCGCAGCCTCCGACGAGGTGGCGGTGATGAACTACGACTGCGGGGGCGAGGTGGCGGCCATCCGCACCGAGGCGGAGCTGAGCCTGAAGCACGGCAAACGCCTGCACTGCATTCTGGAGTTCCAGGAGGTGGGCAAGCACGGCCTCACCGAGGCCAAGACCTACCGGAACAAGGGACTGGATGCGGCAAAGGCCGCCTTTGAGGCGGTGGACGCAGCCTATCCAAAGCTGGACATCGTCTGGGACTACCACTGGTCCCAGCCCATCCGGGAGATGCTGGAGGAGTGATTTTCCGGCCTCAAAAAGGGTTTCACTCTGATAAAGAAATTGAACGTGAGGAGGAGTAAGCCATGCGGACCCAGGTGGTGCTGCGCCAGGAGCGGAAGTTTCTGCTGACGGCGGACCAGGCCCTGCGCTGCGAGCGGGACCTTGCGCCCTTCACCCGGCCGGACATTTACAACGTGCCCGGCGGTTACCGGGTCAGGTCCTTGTACTTCGACACCTTTTTGGACAAGGATTACTGGGACAAGGCCGGCGGCTATCCCACCCGGCGGAAGATGCGCCTTCGCAGCTACCATCCGGACAGCGGCTACGCCCAGCTGGAGATGAAGCAGAAGGAGGGCAAGGACCAGCGCAAAAGATCCCTGTCCCTTGAGCGGGATGAGGCCGAGGCGGTGGCCAGGGGCGATTTTGCCTGCCTCATCCAATCGAAGGATCCCTTCGCCGCCGAGTGCTACGGCGTGCTCACCACGGAAGGCTACCTGCCCAAGGTGGTCATCGAGTACCGGCGCACCGCCTACACGCTGCCCACCAACAGCATCCGCATCACCTTCGACCGGGATATTCGGGCTACGGGGAGCGATCTTGATCTGTTCGCCAGGGAGTTTACCGGCACGCCCCTGCTGCCCGATTTTCATGTGATTTTGGAAGTGAAGTACAACCACTTCTTACCCACCTTTCTCCGGGACGCCCTCCGGGTGACGGACGAGAGCGAGAGCGCGGCCAGCAAATACGCCATGGGCCGGGTGGGCAAGACGGTGATTTAGAAAGAGGAGGCTAGCATGAAAGATTATCTGAACAGCTTGATCGAACAGGTCCAGCGGGTGGACGCGGCGGGCATCGCCCTGCACGTTTTGGTGGCGGCGGCCATCGGCTTTGTGATCTATCTGTCCTACTATCTGGCCCACGCGGGCACGGTGTACAGCCGCAAGTTCAATGTGAGCCTGGTGGTTTTGACCGTGCTCACCGCCACGGTGATGGCGGTCATCGGCAACAACATCGCGCTGTCCCTGGGTATGGTGGGCGCGCTGTCCATCGTCCGTTTCCGCACGGCCATCAAGGATTCGAGGGACACGGTGTACATCTTCTGGGCCATCGTGGGCGGCCTGGCCTGCGGCGTGGGGGACTACACCACGGCGGGCATCGGCTCGGCGGCGGTGTTCCTGGTTCTGCTGGCCCTTGGACGCATCAAGAACGAAAACCGGGTGCTGCTCATCGTGCGCGGCGAGCGCAGCACCGCCAACCGCATCAAGGCGGCGGTGTCCACGTATTATGACAACCGGGTCAACCTTCGGGTGGAGAACACCACCGAGAACACGGTCGAGCTGATCTATGAGCTTTCCCGCGCCGCAATGAAGAAAAAGCAGAAGGAAGTGGAGACCGTCACCGACGTGCTCTACAAGATCGAGAATATAAGTTATGTCAACCTTGTGACCCAGGACGACGATATCGCCGGATGACGGCGGCGCCGCAGTGACGAGAGGGGGGAAGGGCCTTGAAGAAAAGAATGCTGGCGGCGGCCATCGCGCTTGCCGCGGTGGTGGGCACGATCATGCTGGAAGCGGGCCTTCCCGGCGGCGGCAAAAGGTACATTCAGCACCAGATGGCGGGCGCGGCGGCGCAGCCCGCGGAGACGGCCGTGACGCCCACGGAACTTTCAAAGACGGCCTACGATCCGAACGCCGTGGACCTTGACAAGCTGATCACCCATCTGCCCCTTCTTGAGATCGACACCCGGGGCGAGGAGGTTCCCGGCCAGCCCTACTATCCCAGCGAGGCCCAGGACCACACCGAGTACACCCTGGCGGAGAATGGGGAGAGCACCATCGTGGCGGACCTTCGGGTGCGGGACCGGGAGCTGAACGGCCTTGCCGACGACCCCACCCTGGAAAGCGCCATCCGCATCCGGGTCAGAGGCAACTCCTCCCGCTGGTTCGATAAGAAATCCTACGCCATCCGCACGGTGGAACAGGACGGGGTGACGGAGGACCGGCTGCCCCTTCTCGGCATGGAGGCGGGCAAGGACTGGGCTTTGCACGGCCCCTTCCTCGACAAGTCCCTCATGCGCAACTACCTTGGCATGAATCTGGCGGGCCAGATGATGGACTATGCGCCGGACGTGCGCTACTGCGAGGTGGTGGTGAACGGCGAGTACCAGGGCCTGTATCTTCTGATGGAGACGGTGAGCCGGGGCGAGGGCCGGGTGGACATCCGGGGCATCCAGGAGGAAAAGGGCGTCACCGGCTACGTGGTGCAGTTCGACACCGACACCACGCCCAGCGTGGAGCCCCTCCATAACTTTTCCAATTACGCCCATATCCTCAAGGAGGGCGCCCATATCCTGGCCGAGTATCCCGGCACCTACAACATCACCGACAAGCTCAAACGCTACATCGAGCGGGATGTGAGCGCCATGGAGAAGGCGCTGTATTCCTACGACTACAACTCCCTGGAATTTGGCTACACCACCTTCATGGACGTGGGGGAATTCATCGACTACATGCTCATCCTCGAGGTAATGGAGATCCATGACGCCGGCAACCTCTCCACCTATTACTACCGGGACCCCGGAGGACTGGTGAAGCCGGTGGTGTGGGACTTCAACAACGGTTCGGGCAACTACAGCCTCATCGCCGAGGACGATTATTCCATCCGAAAATTCGTCACCGTGCAGGCGCCCTGGTTTTTGATGCTGATCAAGGATCAGGCCTACGTGGACGGCGTCATCGCCGAGTACCGCCAGCTCAGGCACACCCTGCTTTCCGACGAATACATCGAGCGGTTCATTGAGGAGACCATCGAATACCTGGGCCCGGCGGTGGAGCGCAACTTCGCCGTGTGGGGCTACAGCTTTGATATCGCCAACCTCGACAACCACAACAAGCTTTTCCCCGACGAGCGGAACCCGTCAAGCTACGAGGAGGCGGTGGCCCAGTACAGGGACGCCCTGCTGGAGCGGCTCAGCTGGCTGGATGAGCATATTGACGTGCTCAATCAGTACAGCCACGAATCCGCCGTCAAGAAATACAACCCCTAAAAACCGGTGAAGGAGAGTGCCATGAAACGCTTTTTGATCGTCTGCGCCGCCATTCTGGCCGTGGTTCTCGTCTACCTGTTTTTGGCGGACCAGACCGGGTTTTACATCGATTTCTCCCCGAACAGGGAGGTCACCACCTTCACCAAGGTGGTGGGCAAGGAAATCTATGTGGACGAGGGCGCCGGCATGGAGCCCTTCGAGATCCGGGGCGTGGACATGGGCGTGGGGATCCCCGGCCATTTTGCCACCGATTATGCCATCGACAAGGCGACCTATATGCGCTGGTTCGGGATGATCCAGGAGATGGGCGCCAACACCGTCCGGGTGTACACCATCCTGCCCGATGATTTCTACGACGCGGTGTATGAATACAACGCGGGCCGGGAGCAGCCCCTCTACATCATCCACGGCCTTTGGCTGAACGACTACATCCTCAACTCCCACCGCACCGCCTATGACGACGAGTTCATCGGCGCCCTGATCGAGGACTCCCGGGTGCTGGTGGATATCCTCCACGGCAACAGGCAGTTCACCCTGAACGAGGATCTGGGAAGCGGCACCTACAGCAAGGACATCTCGCCCTGGGTCATCGGCTACATTCTGGGCGTGGAGTGGGAGGACACCACGGTGGCCTACACCGACCACATGGAGGAGGGGCGCAGCCAGTACCAGGGCGAATACATGTACACCAGTGAGGACGCCACCCCCTTCGAGGCCATGCTGGCGGAGGTGGGGGACCGCCTCATCAGCTACGAGACCCGCCGCTACAAGACCCAGCGCCTGGTGGCCTTCTCCAACTGGCCCACCACCGATCCGCTGGACTGGGGCGAGATGGTCTCCTACTACTTCAGAAAGTTTGCCAAGGTGGACGTGGAGCATATCAAGACCACCGACGCCTTCATCGCCGGACAGTTCGCCTCCTACCACATCTATCCCTACTACCCCGACTACTTCGGCTTCATGGAGGCCATCGGCGAGGTGGTGCCGGGGATGGCGGATTATGTGGAGGACGGCGTGTTCAACTCCTACCGGGCGTACCTTGCCGCCATCAATGAACACCACACCATGCCCGTGGTGGTATCGGAATACGGCGTGCCCTCCTCGAGGGGCCGGGCCCAGAGCGACCGCAACACCGGCCGGGCCCAGGGCGGCCTGTCCGAGGCGGAGCAGGCCGAGGCGCTGGTCCAGTGCTATGAGGACGTGGTGGCCTCCGGCTGCGCGGGCACGGTGATCTTCAGCTGGCAGGACGAGTGGTTCAAGCGGACCTGGAACACCATGGCCTACACGGACCTCACCAAGACGCCCTACTGGAGCGACATGCAGACCAATGAGCAGCACTTCGGCCTTCTGGCCTTCGATCCGGGCCGGGAGAAATCGGTGTGCTACGTGGACGGGGACGTGTCCGAATGGGCGGACGCCACGCCCGTCGCGAGCCAGGACGGCTGCACCATCTACCTCAAATACGACGAGGCCTACCTCTATCTGCGCATCCACAAGGAGGGCTTCGACCCTGAGACGGATAAGCTGTACGTGCCCCTCGACATCACGCCGAAATCCGGCTCCACCACCGCCCTTGGCTACGATGTTTCCTTTGACCGGGCGGCGGATTTCCTGCTGGTGCTGGACGGCAGGGAGAACAGCGAGCTCATGGTCCAGCAGCGCTACGAGGCCCTGCGGGCCATGTATTCCCACCGGGTCTACTTGCAGGACGCCTACCTCAACCCCCCGGCGGCGGACACCGACGTGTTCACGTCCATCCGCATGATTCTCCAGGTGCCCATCGATCCCCGGGAGGAGCTGGCCAACACCGGCTACGACACCGCCGACACCTACGACACCGGCAGGCTCCGCTATGGCAACGGAAATCCCGAAAGCCCGGACTTTGATTCCCTGGCGGACTTTTGCATCGAGGGCGACGACATCGAGATCCGTCTGCCCTGGCTGCTGCTCAATTTCTCCAATCCCTCGGAGATGATGATTCACGACGATTACTACGAGCATTATGGCGTGGAGAACCTTCAGATCAGCGCCATCCACCTGGGCGTGGGCCCGGCGGGCGCCGCGGTCGAGATGGGCGAGGCGAAGCTGTCCGGCTGGGGCCGGAATGTCACCTACCACGAACGGCTGAAGGAGGGCTATTACGCCCTCAAATCCATCTGGAACCCTTAGGAAGGCGGTGAGCCCATGTTCCTCAAGACGGCGAATCTGATCATCTATGTGTACCTTGCCATGTGCGGCTGCATGCTGGTCTTCAACATCGTGGCCGTGCTGTGGCGCAAGCGCTCCTTCCGGGTGGATAAGCACCGCTGCCACCAGTGGAGCCAGGTGCTGGAAAAGGCGGCCCGGGGCGAGCCCGTCCGGGAGGAACTCACCGCCATGCTGCCCGCCCCGCTCCGGCCAGTCCTCCGGCGGCGTTCGGACAATCAGCTCCTTGAATGGCTGCTGGGCCGTCTTTCCTCCCTCAGCGCCTTTCAGATGGAGCTGGAGTGGCGGCTTATAAGGCCGGAGGGGAGGGCCCTCTACCGCTGGCTGAGGGAGCACAAGGTGGTCTTTGCCGCCCTCTCCCAGCACTACTACAGGAAGGACGACGCGGTCAAGGCCTACTACGCCTACCTCATGGGCCTGTTCCATCTGGCGGGGCCCGCGGAATACGATCCCATCACCCGGGAGCTCCTCACCATGGTCACCGCGAACTCCATCTACCTCCGGGAGAACGCCCTTTCCGGGCTGTACGCCTCCGGCAGCGTGGACATGGTGATGCGGGGACTCACCCGCATGGCGGACGGGGAGATCCAGCACAGCGGCAAGCTCATCACCGACGGCCTGATGACCTTCAAGGGGGATAAGGATGCCCTGGCCGAGGGGCTGTGGGCGGCCTGGGACCGGTTTCCCGCCACCTATCAGACGGCTTTCGTCAATTATTTTCGGATGTCCACCGGCGCCTTCACCGAAAGATTCCTGCCCCTGCTCACCGATGAGGACACGGACCGGGAGGTCAGGCTGGCGCTGCTGAGGTACTATCGGCGCTACTCCTATCCGCCGGTTCTGCCGGTGCTCCTTCGGTTCATGGATGAATCGAACCGGGAGGGCTGGGAGTTCTCCGCCCTGGCGGCGCTGGCGGCGTCCACGCTGGAAAAATACCCCGGCGAGGACACGGTGGCGGCGCTGGCAAAGGCCCTGCGGCACCGCAACTGGTACGTGAGAAGCAACGCCGCCGAGGCCATTCTCAAGGTGGCCCCGGACCATCCCCTGATCGAAACGGTGCTGAAAGGCCCCGACCCCTATGCCCGGGATATTCTCGCCTACAAGCGGGAGGCCCTGGCCCAATAGCGATTTGAAGGAGTGAGACGATGGAGGCCATCAAGATTTTCCTGGCCGCGGTGGAGATCTTTTTCGTGCTGTACCTTCTGGGGTACAGTACATTCCTGTTCCTGTCCGTGTTCCAGGGCTCGTCCACCCTCTATCAGAACCGGCGAAGGGAACAGCTGGAGAACAGCATTCATCATGATTTTTACATTCCCGTCAGCATCCTGGTGCCGGCCCATAACGAGGAGGTCACCATCGTGGACACGGTGTCCACCCTGCTTGAGCAGGATTACCCGCTCTTCGAGATCGTGGTGGTGGACGACGGCTCGGATGACGGGACGGCGGCCCGCCTCATCGAGGCCTTTGATATCCATCCCTCCGCCCGGCCGGTGCACCGGGTGGTGCCCTCGGCGAGGGAGAAGGCCGTCTATGAGACGGATGTGCGGGGCACCCACATCACCCTGGTGGTGAAGGAGCAGGGGGGCAAGGCGGACGCCCTCAATATGGGGATCAACATGTCCGCCTATCCTTACTTTCTCTGCATTGACGCCGATTCCATGCTGCAGCGGGATTCCCTCCGCAGGATCACCCAGCCCATCCTGGAGGACGACCGGGTCATTGCCTGCGGCGGCCAGGTCCGGGTTTCCAACAGTGTGAAGATCCGGGACGGCCGGGTGGCGGACTACAGCCTGCCCAAGAATCTGCTCATCGCCATGCAGGTGCTGGAATACGACCGCTCCTTTCTCGCTTCCCGCATCTTCATGGACAACTTCAACGGCAACCTCATCATCTCCGGCGCCTTCGGCCTGTTCAGGAAGGAGACGGTGGTGCTGGCCGGGGGCTACGCTCTCGACACCATGGGGGAGGACATGGAGCTGGTGGTCAAGCTTCACGCCTTCTGCCGGACCAACCATATCGATTACCGCATGCGCTACGTTCCCGAGGCGGTGTGCTGGAGCCAGGCTCCGGGCAGCCTGAAGGATCTGGCCAAACAGCGCCGGCGCTGGCACATCGGGCTTTTTGAAAGCCTGTGGCATTACCGCCGCTCGGTGGGCAAGAAGGAGTACGGCCTCATGGGCTCCGTGTCCTTTTTGTACTTTTGGCTGTATGAGCTGCTCTCGCCCTACATCGAGCTGTTCGGCCTTTTGACCATCGTGCTCGCCTTTTTGGTGAATCTCATCAACGTGCCCTTCATGCTGCTGTTCTTCGCGGTGTACGCCATCTACGGCTGTACCCTCACGCTCATCGCCTTCTTCAGCCGCATCCACACCCAGCAGCTCACCCTGTCCTTCAAGGATTCGGTGAAGGCGGTGCTGCTCAGCGTCTTTGAGCTGTTCGGCATGCGCTTCGTGCTCATGCTCATCCGCACCAACGCCCTCATCGGCTACCGCAAGAAGCGAAACGTCTGGGGCAAGCTGGAGCGCTACAAGCACGATCAAAAATCCACCGGCATGTAAAAAAGCGGGGCCTTCAAGGCCCTCGTTTTTTGCCCTGGCCGAAGGGGGGAAACCAGTGGGAAATCGCCGTCCGCCGGCCGAAAAAGAGTGGCGAAAGGGCGCGGCCGGGCAGCGGTATTGAGCGATGATGAAAGTGCTTTCATTCATGGGGATCAAGGAGGTCAAGCCGTTCATATGCTTCTTCTTTTGCATCAAAAAAGCCGGCCCTAAGGCCGGCTTTTTCCTGCACTTTTTAGAAGTTGTCCACGGGATACATGGGCCGGTGGATCAGCTTGTAATCGAAATTTTCCGTGTGCTGGTCCGTGGCGCCGGGGGTGAGGGACATGATCATGTAACCCGCCACTTCCTTGAGCTCGGGGAAGAGGTAGCCCTGCTTGACCACGATGATGTCGTAATCCTTCCAGTTGAGCCCCGCGCCCTCAAACTGCCTTAGATGGGTGAAGGAAGCGCCGGAGTTGGAGACGGCCACGTCCAGATCGCCCACGCTCACCGTGACCACCTGGCCTTCCGCGTCCCCGTCGTAGCCCAGCATGTCGCCCTTCGCCTTGACGATGCCCTTGATGGGGGTCGCCCTGCTGTCCTCGTCGTAATCCATGCCCACGTCAAGCTCCACAGCCGCGCCGATCTCAAGATCCTTCAGCTTATCGAGGGCCGTAGGATGGTTGATGGCGGCGATCAGGGATTTCTTGCCCTTCGTATCCCGGGCGAGGATCTGACGCAGCACCACCGTGTTCCAGCCGAGGGCCCCGGCGGTGGTGTTGTCGCCGGCGTCAGAGATGAAGATGGGCTTCTTGTCCGAGGCATAAGCCACGTCCATGGCTTCGTTCATATCCATGGCGTTGCCGGTGAAGTGGAAATCACGGCGCTTGGAGAAGGCGTAGTCCGCCAGCTCCCTGGCCTTTTCGGCGGCATAGTCCGCGTACTGCTCCTCGGCGGGCACCACCACCACGCAGGCGGAGCAGAGGGGACTGTCCGCCCAGGCGAAGCCCACGTGATAGGAGCAGCTGGCGATGCGGGGATCCTTCTCGCACTCGTTCAGCTTCTCGTTGATGAGGCAAAGAGGTTCCTCGGCGGAAACGCACCGCTCGCCGCCGATCAGGATGGAGACCCGCTCCCAGGCGGGATGGACCTTGATGTTTTTCTTCAGCATGTCGACGAAGATTCTGGCGGTTTTGCGGTTGGTCTCATCGGCGTCGGTATGGGGGGAGTTGCGGTAGCACCGCACCACATTGGCCAGCTCGCAGTAGTGCTGGGAGACGTTGCCGTGGGGGTCCATCGCTACGGCGATGGGGAGGTCCGGCCCCACGATTTCCCGGATCCGCTCCAAGAGGTAGTGCTCGCCGGAATCGGGCTTGAGGTCCACCACGTGCATGGCGCCGTGAAGAAACAGAAAGATGCCGTCGAGCTCGTCCTTGTGTTTCCTTACGCCGTCCAGAAACTGGCCGAGAATGTAGTCGTAAGCTTCCCGCTCCACATAGCCGCTGGCGCCGCCGCTGGCCGCCAGAGTGGGAATGACCTCCATGCCCGCCTCCTCGAAGATGTCCCGGCAGGCCAGATGGTCGATGACATCCTCGCCGTAGAGGTAGTTGAAATCCTCCTTCTTGGTGAGCACGGGGGCAAACATGTTGGACTCGTGGCCCATGGAACCGATCAATACTTTCATACGCTTCCTCCTTTATTTGGGGTCTATAAATCCATCATAGCACCGGAAAAGGGAAAGTCAAGAGCGCCCCGTCCCCTTTATTGGATCTCGATGGCATAGATCATCAGCGCCGTTTTGCCATCTTTTTGCACGGTGCGAATGCGCTGAAAGCCGTAGCGGTCGTAGAAGCTGTAGGTGCAGTCAGGCGTGGTCCATAGAAAGACCCGCTTCATGCCCCGCCGCCTGCAAAAGGCGAGGTACCGGTCCATGAGCGCCCGGCCGTATCCCCTGCCCCGGGTTTCGGCGTCCAGGATGAACAGGTTCACCTCGCTGTCGTAGCCCTCCACCGCCTCGCCGGCCCTGGACATCCAGCCCATATCCCGGATCAGGCGGAAGGCGGCCCGCCGCCCGCCCAGGCGTCCAAGGAGCACCTGGATGAAAAAGCCCGCGCCCAGCCAGCCGAACTGAAGTGCCCGGCCCAGCCGGCCCCGCCGCTCGTCGCTGCCAAAGAGCACCCCGACAGCCCGGCCCTTTTCCACCACCACGTCCTGATGGACCGAGCCGATGAGGCAGCTTTTGATGTAATAGCGGCTGAGAAGGAGGGGGTCCTTCGGTCCGTCGAGATCCTTTTCAAAATGCCATGTCCGCTGCACGACGCCGGCCAAGTCATCAAGATAGGCCTTCCGATAGATATCGCAGTTCATTTTGTTTCCTCCATGTATTCCTCAATGATTTTCTGGAACATGCCCTCGAACCTGGCCAGCTCCTCCGGCGAAAAGTTCTGGCGGGCCCGCTCCGCCACCCGATGGACGAAGGCGTCGTTCACGCTGTAGTAGTCCATGAATTTGTCCGTCACCCTGAGGTGGTACCGCCGCCGGTCCCGTTCGTCCTGCACCTTTTCAAGATATCCCCGGCTCACCAGCTTGTTCACCCGGTAGGTGAGGTTCGGGGTGGAGATCCTCAAAAAGTCCGCCAGCTCCTTGCAGGTGGGCCCCTTTAGAAGGTACACCATCTCCAGCGTTCCCGTATCCGCCGCCCCCAGGCTGCCGATCTCCTCAATCTTTTGCTGGCGCGCCGCGTTTTTATAGAAGGAAAGGGCCAGTCTGTTGTAAAATTCGTCCATCCAGTGCTCCAGCATGACAAAACACCTCAAAAATTTTAATTAAAATATTTTAAATAATTCTACCCCGCGGCGGACGGTCCTGTCAATGGGTATTTGCAAGGGTGCGGGAAAAAGGCTATCATAGGGAATAGAACGCAAATATGGGAGAATTGCCATGTATATCGCTGATTTGCACATCCATTCGAAGTATTCAAGAGCCACCAGCGGGGAAGCGGTGCCCGAGTATCTGGACCTTTGGGCGAGGAAGAAGGGGATCGGGCTCATGGGAACGGGCGATTTCACCCATCCCGCCTGGCGGGCGGAGCTTCGGGAGAAGCTCATCCCGGCGGAGGAGGGGCTGTACGTGCTCAAAGAGGAGCGCCGCCTTCCCGGCTTCGAGGACCGGGAGACGCCGAGGTTCGTGGTCACGGGGGAGATCAGCTCCATCTACAAGAAGAACGGCAGAACCCGCAAGATCCACAACGTCATCCTGCTGCCCAGCCTCGAGGCGGCGGAGGCCCTTTCGGGGAAGCTGGAGGCCATCGGCAACATCCATTCCGACGGCCGGCCCATTCTGGGGCTGGACAGCCGGGATCTTCTGGAGATTCTGCTTGAGACCTGTCCCCGGGGCATCCTGGTGCCCGCCCATATCTGGACGCCCCACTTCTCGCTGTTCGGGGCTTTTTCCGGCTTTGACACCATGGAGGAATGCTTCGAGGACCTGACGGGCTACATCCACGCCGTGGAGACCGGTCTTTCCTCCGATCCCGCCATGAACGGGCGGCTCACCGCCCTGGACGGCTACACGCTCATCTCCAATTCCGACGCCCATTCCCCCTCCAAGCTGGGCCGGGAAGCCAATCTGATCGAGGGGGAGCTGTCCTACACCGGGCTGGCCCGGGCGCTCGAGGGGGAGGGCCTTGTGGGCACGCTGGAGTTCTTCCCCGAGGAGGGAAAGTACCATCTGGACGGCCACCGAAACTGCGGAGTGCGCCTCACCCCGGCGGAAACGGCGAGGTACGGCGGCCGGTGCCCGGTGTGCGGCAGGAAGATCACCGTGGGCGTGCTGAACCGGGTGGAGGCGCTGGCCGACCGCCCGGAGGGGGCGGCGCGGCTTGCGCGGCCCTACGAGAGCCTCATTCCCCTGGCGGAGGTCATCGCCGCGTCCACCGGCTATACCCCGGCGAGCCGCAGGGTTCAGGGCTGGTACGAGGGCCTGCTGGCCGAACTGGGCAGCGAGTTTTACATTCTTAGGGAAGCGCCGCTAACGGCCGTGGGCCGGGCGGCGGGCCCCCTGGTGGAGGAGGGCGTGCGGCGGCTCCGGGCGGGGGAGGTCACCCTGAGCCCGGGCTACGACGGCGAATACGGCAAGGTGCATATCCTCACCGCCGGGGAGCGGGAAGCCCTTGCCGGGCAGATCTCCTTTTTGGGCGCGGCGGCGCCGAAGGCGGGGAAGGCCGCGGCTCCGCGGGCGTCCCGGGAAGAGGGGACCCCGTCCACCGCAGCCCAGGGCGGACCCGCCGCGGTTCCGGGCGGCCCCGAGGGCGGAGGCCGCACCGCCGCATCCCATACCGCTTTCCCAACCGCCGGCAGGCTGTCTGCCGAAGGGCCCGCTGCGGCCCCGCGGCCCCGCGCCCTCTTTGGCCTCAACGAGGAACAGCGCGCCGCCGCCACCGCCGGGGAGCGGACGGTGGCGGTGATTGCCGGGCCGGGCACCGGCAAGACGAAGACCCTGGTCGCCCGCATCCAGCACCTGGTGGAGACGGGGGTGAAGCCCGGCTCCATTACCGCCGTCACCTTCACCAACAAAGCGGCGGGGGAGATGAGATCGCGGCTGGAAGCGGCCCTGGGCAGGAAGGCCGCCCGGGCCATGACCATCGGCACCTTCCACGCCATCTGTCTCAGGCATCTGTCCCGTAAGGGGCCGGTGACCCTGATCGATGAATTCTCCGCCCGCTCGCTGGCCGCCGAGGCCGCGGGGGAGGCGGGCGTGGAGCTTTCGGCGGCGAAGCTCCTTGCGGACATCTCGAGGATGAAGGGCGGGCTTGCCCCGGAGCATCCCGAGGCGGCGAAGGCGTACCCCCTCTATCAGCAAAGGCTCGCCGCCCATCGGGTGCTGGATTATGACGACCTGCTGCTCCGCGCTCTTGAGGACTACGAGACGGCGGTGCCCGGGAGCTTTGCCCACCTTTTGGTGGACGAATTCCAGGATTTGAGCCCCGTGCAGTACCGGCTGGTCCTCACGTGGACGGCGCGAGGCGCCCTGTTCGCCATCGGCGACCCGGACCAGTCCATCTACGGCTTCCGCGGCTCCAGCGCCGATGGGTTCCGGCGGCTGGGGGAGGACAAGCCGGGCCTTCGCACCATCCGTCTGGTGAAAAACTACCGCTCCTCCCCGGGGATTCTGGCGGCGGCGCTGCCCGCGCTCGGCCGGGCCGGGGACCATCTCCAGGCCCAGCGTCCCGGCGGCCCGAAGCCGGTTTATGTAAACTGCCCCGGCGAACTGGCGGAGGGCGTGTACGTGGCCAAGGCCATCGCGGCGCTGGTGGGCGGCATGGACATGCTTTCGGCAGGGACGGAGGCGGGCCTGGGCTTTTCCGACATCGCGGTGCTGTACCGCACCCACCGCCAGGGGGAGATGCTGGAGTACTGCCTCAAAACCGAGGGCATCCCCTACGTGGTGTCCGGCCGGGAGGACTTTTTAGCGGAGGAGACGGTGCGCCGCGTGCTCGCCTTCTTCCGGTACCTGCTGGACCGGGGGGACGAGCTGTCCCGGGCACTGGCCCAGCCCCTTCTCGGGTCGGACTTCGAGGCCCGGGCGGCGGAATACGGCCCCCACGCGGGAAAGGACCGGCCGGACCGGCTCATCGCCGCCCTCGCCGCCCAGCAGGGGCTCCAAGGTCCGGCGCTGGACAAACTCGTCCAGGCGGCGGCCCTTTTCCGCAGTCTCGGCGAATTTCTCACCAACGTGCTTCTCGGCCAGGAGATCGATCTTGGACGGAGCGGCCAGAAGTCCTATGCCTCCGGCGCGGTGCGGCTGATGACCCTGCACGGCAGCAAGGGACTGGAATTTCCGGCGGTGTTTCTCACGGGCGTCCGGGCGGGGCTCATTCCCTACGACGCGCCCGGGCGCGCCGCGGACCCGCAGGAGGAGCGGCGGCTCCTCTACGTGGGGCTCACCCGGGCGAAGGACCGGCTCACGCTGACCTGCCCCGGCGAACCCTCGCCCTTCCTCGGGGATATCCCGAAGGACGCTCTCACCTTTGAAAAGGCCCTCGCCGGCCGGCCGGAAGGCAGGCAGCTCACCCTATTTTGACATAAAGGAGAGGATACCATGTACACCATCGGCGAGACGGCCAAAATGCTGGGCCTCACCACCGACACCATCCGCTTCTACGTGGAGAAGGGGCTGGTCCATCCGGAAAAGAATCCGGCGAACCGTTACCTCCTTTTTTCCTTCGAAAATCTTCTGGAGCTGACCAACGTGGTCTATTACCGGTGCCTGGATTTTTCCATCGCGGAAATCCAGGACATCATGCACAGCCGCGGTTCCTCCGAGGTGGTGAAGCTCATTTCGGAGAAGAGCAGGGAGGTGGAGCACCGCATCCGCTATCAGCAGCAGCTGCTCAAAAAGATCAATTACGTGCGCTCCATCCACAACACGGTCAACGAATACGCCGAATGCCGGGTGACCACCTTTCCCGAATCCTACGTGCTTTTCATCAGCTGCGACCGGGCGCCCATCACCTACCAGCTCAAACAGCTGACGCCGGAACAGATCATCCTGTGCGGCAGCTACGACGTCTATGAGCTGAACGGCCAAAAGCTGAGCCAGGGCAAAAGCTATGGGCTGCTGCGCAAGTCCGCGGCGGACGCCATGCATATGCGGCTGGATTCCTCGCTGGAGGTGATCAGGGCCTATCCCTGCGTCCGGAGGATGTTTCACATCAGGCGCTGGGACATCTCGCTGGAGGAGCTTATGCCCATCCGCATGTTCGCCGATAAGCTCAGATTGAACTATGGGCCCACCTTCCTGGTCCGGAAGTTCACGCTGACCTCCTATCAGGATACGGACAACCTGTACGCCGACATCTATCTGCCCATCGGCGAGGGGCTGGAGCTGCCCTAGGCCGCGTCAGGCCCCGCCGCCGGGCCCGCCATTGAACCCGACCCGCAGCAAAAGAATTAAAATAATTTGATTTGCCGTATTGACCTTTGCCCTGGTCCATGGTTTATACTGAAAGATGTGGCCCAAAGGGCAATCACGCGGCGAGAGGCCGCGAAGGAAAGGAATGTTGATATGAAGGTTGGTCTGCAAATCTATTCGGTAAGGAACCGCATGGCGGAGGATCCGGTGGGCACGCTGCAAAAGGTGTCCGACATGGGGTACAAGTACATTGAGACCTACAGCCATCCTGAGGGCAGGGATGAAAAGACTTTCGGCTTCGGCCTTCCGGTGAAGGAAGCCAAAGCCCGTCTCGATGATCTCGGGCTCAAAGTGGTGGGCGCCCATTTCTATCCCGAACATCCCGAGGGTCTGGACGAATACTGCGCGTACTATGCCGAGCTGGGCGCGGATCAGGTGGGCTGCGGCGGCATCTACGAGACGGAGATGGCCCACAAGGCTGCGAATCTCAACGCTGCGGGCAAGGTCGCGAAAAAGCACGGCCTTCGTTACTATTACCACAACCATTATCATGAATACCGCAAGGTGAACGGCGAATACATCATGCATATCTATGCCAAGGAGACCGATCCCGAGCTGGTCGCCTTCGAGCTGGACACCTTCTGGCTGGCCCGGGCGGGCTTGAATCCTGTGGAAGAGATCAAGTACTATGGAAATCGCCTGGTGCTGCTCCATCAAAAGGATTTTACCAAGGGTCTTGACGAGCCCATCTCCGTGTTTGGCGAGGGCCGCATCGACCGCTGTGAGCCCATCACTCCGGAGATCATGGACAAGTATCGCCGCCAGGATGTCTATGCCGAGGTGGGCACCGGCATTCTCCCCATTCAGGACTACATCGACGCGGGCAACGAGGTGGGATGCCCCTACATCCTGCTCGAGCAGGACTTCACCACCATGGACGAGATCGACTCCATTCAAACCAGCATGGATGCCTTCAGAAAATTCAAGGGCATCGAGTGGGATTAAAGCGGGAAGGGCTGCCGGAAGGCGGCCCTTTTTCTTTTGCGCCGGGCGGGCTTTTTCCGCTGCCGGCCCGGTCCGCGCCTTCGCGGAGCAGCGGAGCCTTCACCTCATCCGCGGGTGAACGGGCAGGAAACTTGTTTCAGGAAAATAGGCCAGGCATCTTGACATTGGGGTAACCCCATGGTTTATACTTAAGAAAGTGCCTTTTGGACAAAGGGAAGGGGGAAGCGGTTCTATGAAGGTGGGCCTTCAGATGTACTCCGTGAAGGAGAGCTTTGGCAAGGACCCCATGGGAACCATGGAAAAGGTGGCCGAACTTGGCTACCGCTACTGGGAAATCTGTGCATTCAATTCGTCCGGCCCCTACAACTTTGGGCTGGACCTGCCCGTCGAGGAGGCGGTGCCCTTCCTCAAAAGGCTGGGCGTTGTCATCATCGGCGCCCATATCGGGGAGAAGGATCTTCGGGACGACCAATACCTTGAGACCTTCTTTGATTACCAGGCGGCCATCGGATGCCTGAACCCCGGCATCGACTCCATCTTCTGCCAGACGGCCGGGGAGATTCGGGAGAAAGCGGCGCTTTTGAACAAATGCGGCCGCATGTGCAAAGCCAGGGGCATGCGCTTTCATTACCACAATCATTTCCACGAGTTCCAGCCCTTTGACGGCATAAGGATGCTGGACCATATCCTGGACAACACCGATCCCGAGCTGGTGGATTTTGAACTGGATACCTACTGGGCCCTTCGGGGCGGCCAGGACCCGGTTCAGCTCATCGGCCAGTACGGCGGACGCATCTGCATGCTTCATCAAAAGGACCTGCCGGCCCAATACCACGGCCCCCTCAATCTTTTTGACGGATTCCACGATCCCGCCGTACCCGTGCGGGGCGGCGTCGACTTCCATCCGGACCGGAAGGAGGATTTCGTGGAGGTGGGCACCGGCATCATGGATATCCAGTCCATCATCGACGCGGGCAACCGCAGCCAAATTCCCTACATCACCCTGGAGCAGGACGCCACCAAGCTGGACGAGATCGAATCGGTGGCGTTGAGCATGGCTTCCTTCCGGAAGTACCGGGGCATCGAGTGGGACTAAAGCGCCATCAAACGGCGGGAGCCGTCTAAGAAAGGAATGTTGAAATGAAAGTCGGTCTTCAAATCTATTCGGTCAGGAATCACATGAACGAGGATCCGCTGGGCACCCTCAAAAAGGTTTCCGACATGGGCTACAAGTACATCGAGTCTTACAGCCATCCTGAAGGCAAGGACGTAAAAACTTTTGGATTCGGCATGGACGCCAAGGATGCAAAAGCCGTTTTGGATGATCTCGGGCTCAAAGTGGTGGGCGCCCATTTCTATCCCCTGATTCCCGAGGGCCTGGATGAGTTCTGCGAATATTATGCCGAGCTGGGCGTGCCCCAGGTGGGCTGCGGCGGAACCTGGGAGCTGGACATCGAAACCAAGGCGCCCTACCTCAACGAGGCCGGCAGAATTGCGAAAAAGCACGGCATCCGCTATTATTATCATAACCATGTGCAGGAGTATCGGGAGGTGGACGGTGAATACATCCAGCACCGCTTCTACAACGAGACGGACCCCGAACTGGTTTATTTTGAACTGGATACCTTCTGGGTCGCCCGTTCCGGCATAGACCCCCGGGACGAGATGGAATTCTTCAAGGACCGGCTGGTGCTGCTCCATCAGAAGGATTTCGCGAAGGATGCCGGCGAGCCGCTGGTGATCTTTGAGAAGCTGGACCGCCAGACCCCCATGTCCGGCGAGGTGTACGGCCAGAACAAGCGGGTGGAGGCCTTTGCCGAGGTGGGCACCGGCATTCTCCCGATCCAGGACTACATCGACAAGGCCAACGAGATCGGCGTGCCCTACATTCTGCTGGAGCAGGATCTGACCAAGATGGACGAGATCGACTCCATTGAGACCAGCATGAATGCCTTCAAGAAGTTCAAGGGCATCGAGTGGGATTGATCAAAATTTTAGCGGTAAAGGGGACGAGATCATGAAAGTTGGCATTCAGCTCTATTCCGTCAAGCAGCATGCGGCAAAGGACGGCCTCGGCACGCTGAAGGAAGTGGCAAAGCTGGGCTACAGGTATATCGAGCCCTACATCTCCATGCTTCCCCGGTTTTCCACCGGCGAGGGGGAGAAGGGCTACGGCCTTGGCATGAACCGCAAGGACGCGAAGGCGTTTTTGGACGACACCGGCATCAAGATCGTGGGCGGCCACTACTATGTGGGCGACTTCGAGGCCATGTGCGATTACTACGCCTACCTTGGCGCGAAGAACTTCGGCACCGGCGGCTATCATTTCCCCGGCGGCCGGGATGAGCTCATGGAAAAGATCGACGAGATGAACAAGTGCGCCGAGATCGCGAAGAAGTACGGTATGCGCTATTACTACCACAACCACTTCTGGGAATACCAGAAGTTTGACGGCAAGACCGTGATGGAGATCATCGCGGAGAACACCGACCCGGCCATCTTCTTCTTCGAGCAGGACAACTACTGGGCGGCCCGGGGCGGCGTGGACCCGGTGGAGGAGATGGAGAAGCTGAAGGGCCGGCTCATCCTCATGCACCAGAAGGACTTCGCCAAGGACGCCGGCGAGCCCATCAATCTCTTCGAGGAGCGCATCGACATCAACAAGCCCATCACCGGGGAGATGCACACGAAGAACCGTCACGTGGGCACCTTCGCCGAGGTGGGCAACGGCATCCTGCCGATCCAGGATTACATCGACAAGGGCAACGAGTGCGGCGTGGAATACGTGCTCCTCGAGCAGGATCTCACCGCCATCGACGAGCTTGAGTCCATCAGGATCAGCATGGAAGCCTTCAAGAAGTTCACCGGCATCGAGTGGGATTAAGTTACCTCAAAAAAATTTATATATTGAAGGAGACGAGAAACGATGAAAGTTGGTATTCAGCTCTACTCCGTCAAGGAACACCTGATGAAGGACGGCCTTGGCACCATGAAGGAAGTTGCGAAACTGGGCTACAAGTACATTGAGCCCTTTGCCGCGGCACGGTTCTCCACCGGCGAAGCCGAGAAGGGCTACGGCCTTGGCATGAACCGCAAGGACGCGAAGGCGTTCCTGGACGACACCGGCATCAAGATCGTGGGCGGTCACTACTACACCGGCGACTTCGAGGGCATGGCCGATTACTACGCCTACCTTGGCGCGAAGAACTTCGGTACCGGCGGCTACACCTTCCCCGGCGGTCTTGACGAGCTCATGCCCAAGATCGACGAGATGAACAAGTGCGCCGAGATCGCCCATAAGTACGGTATGCGCTACTACTACCACAACCATTTCTGGGAATACCAGAAGTTTAACGGCAAGACCGTGATGGAAATCATCGCGGAGAACAGCGATCCCGCCATCTTCTTCTTCGAGCAGGACAACTACTGGGCGGCCCGGGGCGGCGTGGACCCGGTGGAGGAGATGGAGAAGCTGAAGGGCCGGCTCATTCTCATGCACCAGAAGGACTTCGCCAAGGATGCCGGCGAGCCCATCAATCTCTTCGAGGAGAAGGTGGACATCAACGGACCCATCAGCGGCAAAACCCATAATGACAACCGTCATGTGGGCACCTTCGCCGAGGTGGGCAACGGCATCCTGCCGATCCAGGACTACATCGACAAGGGCAACGAGTGCGGTGTGGAATACGTGCTTCTCGAGCAGGATCTCACCGCCATCGACGAGCTTGAGTCCATCAGGATCAGCATGGAAGCCTTCCACAAGTTCACCGGCATCGAGTGGGATTAATGAGTTTTGGGCCCCTTGCGGCCTGACAGCGAAAGCACGGAGCGGCGCAGCCAAGACGGCTGCGCCGTTTTTGTTAACCTTTTTTGGGCCGCGGTCCGCATCCCTGCCGATGGTCCGGCGGCTGGACGGCTTTTCCGCTCTCGGCCTGCCGGTTTATCCATGGCGCCGGATGCCGGGGCATCGCCATCCTCGGGCAATAGAAAAAGGCCGCCGCGGCTGCGGCAGCCTTTGAGCTCCCATCTAAATGGAATCGTTCAGTTTTTTCACAGACAGGGTCGCGTTGGCATTTCCGTTGATGATGGCATCCAGGCCGCTGGGCAGGGTGCGGAGAACGGCAATGGCCAGGTCCAAGGTATCGTTGGCGCTGAGCGATACGATGGTGGAGCAGGACAGCCGGCCGTCGTAGGACAGGGTGGTGGTGTCGTCCACGGCCAGCGTCTGGGAGCCCCGGGTCTGCTGAATCATGGCACCGTTCCTGCGAACTCCCACCGCCACGTCGACGGCCCTGCTGGTGTTGAGGAGGATGTTGTAATTGATCTCATAGTCGCCGCCCTCAAGAATGGTGAGGCTGTTGGTGGTGGGATAGATGACGTTTTTCGTGGGCATGGGGGTATTGAGCGAAATGGTGATATATTGGTCGGCGGCAATGAAGAAAAGAAGCTGCGTGCTTCCGTTGTAGAGGCCGCCATACGCGGCAAGACCGCCGGAGGCAGTGCCGGCAGGCCCGGTTGGGCCGGTAGCGCCCGTTGCACCCGTGGGACCAGTGGGACCGACTTCGCCGGCAGGCCCGGTAGGTCCAGTGGGACCCGTTGCGCCGTCCGCACCGTTGGCACCGGCAGCGCCCGTGGGACCGGTGGGACCCGTTGCGCCGTCCGCACCGTTGGCACCAGCAGCGCCCGTGGGACCGGTGGGACCCGTTGCGCCGTCCGCGCCGTTGGCACCAGCAGCGCCCGTGGGACCGGTGGGACCGACTTCGCCGGCAGCGCCCGCGGGACCAGTGGGCCCCGTTGCGCCGTCCGCGCCGTTCGTACCGGCGGGCCCGGTGGGACCAAGATCGCCGGCGGGGCCCTGCTGACCGTCGTGGCCCCTTGGAATCACGAAATCCAAAAGATGACCCGGTCCGCCGGCAACATCCCGGACTTCCGCAGCGGTTCCAGGCTCACCGGTGGTGGTGTAGCGCACAGTGATCGTTTCCGCCGCCCCGGTGGCTCCGGTGGCGCCGGTCGTCCCAGTCGCTCCGGTGGCGCCAGTCGCACCGGTCGCACCAGTGGCCCCCTGGGCACCCTGAGACCCGGGAATCCCCTGGGGACCCGTGGGTCCGGTGGGCCCTGTCGGTCCGGTGGGTCCTATGGGCCCCTGGGGCCCCTCAAAGCCTATGGGACCCTGGGGTCCGGTGGGGCCGGTCGGTCCAGCGACGGGCACATAGCACGGCTGGCAGGGAGCGGGAGGCGGGGGAGGACAGGATGCCGCCGGATGGCAGATCCCGGACGGATATAAATAGTTTTTATATATCATGGGATATCACTCCACAAATCTCAAATTTGGTTATAGGAACCTATATTAAACTATGTGGGCGGGAAAGATGCGGTGCGGTTTTTGGTTGAGACCGGCGAAATAAATAAAAGGGCATCCCGTACTGCGGGATGCCCTGCGAGCGAGGAGAATTACATCAGCTTGCGGAACAGCTCCTTGAGATCCTCCACGCTGGTGTCCTTGGGATTGCCGGGCCGGCAGGCGTCGGCATAGGCGGACTCGGCCAGGAAGGGGAGATCCTCCGGCTTCAAAGCGGCCAGCTTGCCCGGAATGCCCACGTCCGCGGAGAGCTTTTTCACCGCGTCCACGGCGGCCTTGCGGTACTGGGCCTCAGACATCTCGTCCACGCCCTTGACGCCCATGGCCCGGGCGATCTCCCGGAACTTATCGCCGGTGCAGTCGGCGTTGTATTCCATCACGATGGGCAGCATCATGGCGCAGGCGACGCCGTGGGGGGTGTCATACACCGCGCCCAGGGTGTGGGCCATGGAATGGGCGATGCCAAGTCCCACATTGGAGAAGCCCATGCCGGCGATGTACTGGCCAAGGGCCATGCCTTCCCGGCCCTCCGGCGTGCCGGCAACGGCGCCCCGAAGGGATTTGGCGATGATCTCGATGGCCTTGAGGTGGAACATATCCGTCATTTCCCAGGCGGCCTTGGTGGTGTAGCCCTCGATGGCGTGGGTGAGCGCGTCCATACCGGTGGAGGCGGTGAGGCCCTTCGGCATGGATGCCATCATGTCCGGGTCCACCACGGCGATGATGGGCATATCATGGGGATCGACGCACACGAACTTGCGCTTTCTTTCCACGTCGGTGATCACGTAGTTGATGGTCACCTCGGCGGCGGTGCCGGCGGTGGTGGGTACGGCGATGATGGGCACGCAGGGGTTCTTTGTGGGCGCCACGCCTTCCAGGGAACGCACATCCTCGAACTCGGGGTTGGCGACGATGATGGCGATGGCCTTGGCGGTATCCATGGAGGAGCCGCCGCCGATGGCGATGATGTAATCGGCGCCGGAAGCCTTGAAGGCGGCAACGCCGTGCTGGACGTTCTCAATGGTGGGATTGGCCTTGATATCCGAATAGATCTCGTAGGGGAGGCTCTCCCGATCCAGGATATCCGTCACCTTGGAGACGACCTTGAATTGAATCAGATCCGGATCGGTGCACAGGAAGGCCTTTTGAAAGCCGTGGGCTCTGACCTCGTTTGCAATCTCCTGAATCGCGCCGGTGCCGTGATAGGAGGTTTCGTTGAGCATGATTCTGTTTGCCATCATTAATCTCTCCTTTTCCTGAAGATTGACAATTCTTTATCATTATCCTAGTCCCAATTTGAAAAAAAGTAAAGCGATCCATGGAAAAAAGCCCGCCTATCCGGGCAGAATCCGGACGGGGACGCCCCGGGCGCGGGCGTACTGGAGGGTGTTCAAGGTGCCGCCGCGGCCGCCGCCATAGACGGCGATGACCCGCCCCGAGCGGTCCACCATCCAGCGGTTGCGCTTTTGGAAGGCGGCGTAGCTGAAGGCGGGGGAGATCACGAAGCGCTGATCCGCCCCCTTCAGAACCCGCCGGTAGCGGGCCTGCCACGCAGGGGACCATCCCGCCTCGAAGCGGGGAAAGGGCAGGGCGGCGATGAGACGAAGGGCGGGATTTTTGGATTTGAGCTCCAGCACTTCCTCCGCCGCCCAGAGATCCACGCCCCGGGCCATGCCGGTAATGAAGGTGGTGAAGCCCTCCGCCGCGGCCGCCTCAATCTCCCTTTTGAGCGCGGCCCTCACCTCCGCTTCGCCGATTTTCAGCTTTTCCGGCCGATGGCCTGTAAAACAGCAGGTTGTCCGGTTCATATTTTCTCCCTCCCGCCGCGGCCATGAAAAAAGATACCGCGTCTGAACGGTATCCTGCACCCGCCGCCGGGAAATCATTCATCGGTTATATCAAAAAGATCGTTGGGTGTGCAGTCAAACACCACGCACAGCGTTTCAATCATCTCATACTGAATGGACCGGGTGCGATTGTTGACCATATTGTTAAAATTCTGATAACTCATACCCAGCTGCTTGTGAAGCCAATATTTAGTTTTTCCGTTCTCATCAAGGAGATCCGTTACTCTCAGCCTAATCATAACTTTCCCAAGCTCTAATTTATGGATTAAGTGTATCTTATTTCTTTCTCCGGGATGAAGACCCTTGGATTAACTAATGTATACATGGGGGAATCCATTTCAATTATGACAGGCGGGGGCATGAAAGGCTATGCTCCAATATGGGGCAGAAGGGAAGAAGGGTCTATGTACCACCGCCGGGCGGCGGTGGTATTGAGCCGATAAGACTTACAGGGTGAGCTCCGCTTCGCAGCAGCGGTAGTCCGTGTCAATGTTGTGGGCGATGAAACGGGCCTTGAAATTGCGCGGGTTACACATCGCTTGCGTGGAGGCGCCAGACACATCCAGGTCCTCCGGAACCACAAACTTGATGCACTTGACCAACACATCCCGGCAGGTGGGATAGCTGTGGGCGGGCAGGGTCATGGCCTTCATACCCCGTTGATACTCCATGCCCTGCTCATCCACCTCGGTCAAGATGGCGGCCAGGGCCACACGGCGTCCGGGACAGACGTTTTTCACCGTCACATCCATTTGGATTACCCGACCCAGGGACTCCATATAAACGTCGCCCAGATCCACAACCACCGAATCGGAACAGCCGTCGATGGTCAAATCCACCGGCGCGGGGCATTCCTCGGGATGGATGACGATATCACATTCCACGGATACGGTGGGGGCGGGGAAGATCACTTGGTTCCCCTCATTGTCGGTGTAGGTGATGGACTGGTTGACCAGTTTGGTGCCGGGGTTCTGACCCACATGGCGGACGAAAAACTCCAAAACCGCGCTTTCCGAGGCGGTCACACCCAGCTCAGGGATATTCCATCTCAGGGAGGTGGCGTTGAGCATGGTTGCCGTACCCTTGTTGGGGCTCTGAATGCTGGTGACGGCAAAATCGGGGTTGAGTACCTCGTCGATCACGATATTGGTGGCGCCGGGTTTGGTGATGTTGGCCGCCAGTTCGGCAAACAGCTCCTCCAATTCGGCGGCGTCAGGGGTGACGGCCACGTGGGATGCGCTGGGGTCGGTGGCCCAGTCGTTGAGCGCATTCACATCCAAGCCGTCGGACCCCACCAGGCCGATGCAGTAGATGATGATACCCTGCGCCCGAGCGGCTGCGGCCACGGGGGCGGGGGGTGCACCGGTGGTGGTGTTGCCATCGGTGAACATGACGATCACCTTGGCGTTGCCGGAAGAGGGATCAAACAGCTGCGTCGCCTTGGTGAAGGCGTCGGCATGGTTGGTGTTGCCGCCGGCCGTCAGAGAATCCACAGCATTTTTCAGGGTGTTCACCGAGGTGATGAGCGGGGTGTCGGTGGTCGCGGTGCTGGCAAAGCTGACGATGCCAATACGGCTGCCATACCCGATCTGTCCGCTGGCCGTGCCGCCGGTGGCTTCGGCGATAATGTCGATGAAGGTCTTGGCGCCCGTCTTCATATTGGCGAGAGGCGTGCCGGTCATACTGCCGGAACGGTCCAGCACCAGTGCGATATCGGTGGGATTGGAGACGATATCCGGCGCTGCCGTGAGCGCGAGGGTGACCCGAAGGGAACCATCGCAGTCAATCCGGTCGACGTTGATGACTTTGTTCGAACTTGTAATACCCAATTTGTATTACCTCCTTCTGGGGTTATAGCCCCACTGCAGTATATTCGCAGCTGAAGGACTTTGATACATCCAAAAATATATTCTGCGGTATATCTTATGGGACAAAAAAGATAAAAAGAAAACCCCGGACACGTAACGTGTCCGGAGTTTTCTTTGGTGCGAGAAACAGGACTTGAACCTGCACGATGTTGCCACCACTAGAACCTGAATCTAGCGCGTCTGCCAATTCCGCCATTCTCGCATATGTATAAATGGTGGAGGGGGATGGATTCGAACCATCGAAGTCTGCGACGGCAGATTTACAGTCTGCTCCCTTTGGCCACTCGGGAACCCCTCCATGATAGTGGAGCTGGTGATGGGACTTGAACCCGCAACCTGCTGATTACAAATCAGCTGCTCTGCCAATTGAGCTACACCAGCGAAAACGGCGTGGACTTTGGGCCGCACCGGCCCGTATAACCTAAACTTTCTTTCCTCAGCGATCTGGTGGAGAACCAATGCTCCCCGGCCGCTTCCTTCGATGCCTCCCGGCTGGGAATGGTGCCTCCGGGCGGAATCGAACCACCGACACGAGGATTTTCAGTCCTCTGCTCTACCGACTGAGCTACAGAGGCATAATGGCGACCCGGAAGGGGCTCGAACCCTCGACCTCCAGCGTGACAGGCTGGCATTCTAACCAACTGAACTACCGGGCCATGTAATGGTGGGCCTTCTAGGACTCGAACCTAGGACCAACCGGTTATGAGCCGGTCGCTCTAACCAACTGAGCTAAAGGCCCATAGCTTAGGTTAAATGGTGACCCCTGGGGGAATCGAACCCCCGTTACCGCCGTGAAAGGGCGATGTCTTGACCGCTTGACCAAGGGGCCATAATGCGAATTTGGTCGGGGTGGAGGGACTCGAACCCCCGGCCCCATGCTCCCAAAGCACGTGCGCTACCAAACTGCGCTACACCCCGCTATGAGCCTTTTTCGCGACGAGTTATAATATAAACCATTTGGGGAGGATTGTCAATAACCAATTTTCATCTCAGGGAAAAAAACTTCTTTTTTGCAATTTGATTCCCCTTTTTGGTATACTTTTTGAATAGGAAAGGAGGCGGCGCGTTGAAAGTTGGTATTTCCACGGCGTGCTTCCATGGCAAAAGCGAAGTGGAACAAAGCCTCACGCGGCTTTATTCCACCGGTACCCGGAATGTTGAGATTTTTCTTGAATGCTTTTCGGAGTATGAGCCGGATTATGTCCGGGAACTCGATAGATTATGTAAACAATTTGGCTTCGCCGTGTCGGCGGTCCATCCGCTGACCACCCAGTTTGAGCCCCAGATTTTCGGCCCGCCCTGCCGTCAGCAGCGGGAGGCCATGGGCATCTTTCAAAAGGTGCTCGCGGCGGCAAAGATCCTGGGCGCGCCGCTGTACAACCTCCACGGTCCGGTGATGATCAAAAAAAGCGCGGACAGCGGGGCGCGGGTGGCCGGCCCCTTTGACGCCATGCTGAAGGCGGCGGAGGAGCTGGGCGTCACCGTGTGCTGGGAGAATGTGAGCTGGTCCAGCTTCAACCGGCCGGAGTTTGCCGGGGAGCTGATGGAGCGCCTTCATGGG
This sequence comes from Gehongia tenuis, assembly GCF_014384795.1. NCBI lineage: Bacteria > Bacillati > Bacillota > Clostridia > Christensenellales > Christensenellaceae > Gehongia > Gehongia tenuis. The sequence continues at coordinate 486,449 of NZ_JACRSR010000001.1, forward strand.
GACAACTATGGCTTCACGCTGGACGTGAAGCAGGCGGTGCGAAGCGGGCGGCCCTGGGAGGATTATCTCAAGGCCATGGGCGGGCGGCTCAAAAACGTGCATCTTTGCGATATGAAGGGCAGCGCGGCCTGCCTGCCGGGCCGGGGGGAGCTGGACTTCAGGAAGCTGGCCCGGCGGCTCCGGGAGATGGACTACAGCGGCCCGGTGACCCTGGAGGTCTATGCCGACAACTTCCAAAACGACGGCGAGCTCACCGGCGCCTTCCACTACCTGGAGGATCTGTTCGGATAGCCGCGGCGTCAGGGCCGGAACTGGTCCAGCAGACCGTTCACCCAGAGGCGGGGCGGCCCCTCCACCACGGAGAAGGGCTGCTGATAGTCGCTGGGGCTTTGGGCGAACAGATAGACGTTTGGGCCGGAGCGGAGCTGGTTCTCCCACACCTGCACGTGAAAAAGGGCGTAATCGGCATAGCCCTCCTTGTAGACGAGGGCGGTCACCTCGCCCCAGGCGGCGGGCGCGAAGGATTGATAGGCGGCGGGCGGCTCGATGGGTACGGCAAACTTTTCCGTGAGGCCGTTCTCATCGGTCACCGACGCGGCGCCGGTCTCCGGGATCACCACCGTGGCCCCGGCCAGGGGCTCCTCGGTGGCGCCGTCCAGCACCCGGAGCTGCAAAAAGCCGGAGGGCGCGGCGGAAGCGGGGGTTTCCTCCCCGGGCAGGCTGAAGCACAGGATGACGAGGGTGAGGGCCAGCGCCGTCAAAGCGGGAAAAATCCAGTTTTTCATGTACAACCTCACTTGTCCGTGGTTTTTACTCTAAATGTATGGGACAAAACCAAATTTTATACGGAAAAAGACATGCGCATTTACAGCAAATAGGGTATAATAGGGGAAGCTAAATAAGTCAAGGTTTGAAAGGGGTTTTGAAAGGTGAACTGGAAAGCGGAGAGTTGGCAAAAGGCCATGCGGATGCGCGTGGACTTCAATTATATGATGGAGGAATTCACGGGCGCCGGCCGCGGCATCGCCAAAAGCGCCCTCGAGGCCAAGCGCGGTGCGGCGCTTGCCGCCCACAAGGCCGTGGAATTAAAGCGCGGCAAGGGCTGGCTGGAATGGATGTCCTCCCCCTACGATCAAGGCGAAGTGGTGAAGGAGATCAACGCCATGGCCGCCGACATCCGGGAGAAGAACGACTATTTTGTGGTGCTGGGCATCGGCGGTTCCGCCCTCGGCCCCTCCGCCGTGCAGAAGGCTTTGAACCACATCCACTACAACGACCTGCCCGGGGATAAGCGCCCCGGCCCCATCTTCTATGTGGAGGACAACATCGATCCCGAAAGGATGCAGGCCCTGCTGGACGTGATCGATATCAAAAAGACGGTCTTCAACGTCATCTCCAAGTCCGGCAACACGTCCGAGACCATGTCCCAGTTCCTGATCGTGAAGAAGCTTCTGGAGGATGCTCTCGGCGCGGATGCCAAGGATCACATCATCTGCACCACCTCCTCCCACAGCGGCAGCCTCCTGCCCATCGCGAAGAAGGAAGGCTACCGGCTGCTGTTCGTGCCCGACGGCGTGGGCGGACGCTTCTCCGAGCTTTGCCCGGTGGGTCTTCTGCCGGCGGCGGTGTGCGGCATCGATATCGAGGAGCTCCTGGCCGGCGCGGCGTACATGGATCAGCTGTGCCGCGTGGAGGACATGGATGAGAACCCGGCCCTCATGAGCGCCGTCATGATGAAGATCGCCATCGAAATGGGCCGCAACATCTCCGTGATGATGCCCTACGCCGACTCCCTGTCCCTGATGAGCGACTGGTACGCTCAGCTCTGGGCGGAGAGCCTGGGCAAGCTGGTGGACAACGAGGGCAGGGAAGTGCGCACCGGCCAGACCCCGGTGAAGTCCCTGGGGGTCACCGATCAGCACTCCCAGGTGCAGCTCTACACCGAAGGGCCCTTTGACAAGGTGCTGACCTTCCTCAAGGTGGGCGAGTACCGCACCACCTACACCATCTCCGAGGGCTGCGAGGACGTGCCCAGCGTGTCCTTCCTCGGCGGGCACACCATGAACGAGCTGATTCAGGCCGAACGGGACGCCACCGAGTACGCCCTTTTGAAGCTGGGCAAGATGTCCATGACCATCACCCTGCCCGAGGTGAACGCCTTCACCGTGGGCCAGCTTCTGTACTATTTCCAGATGGAGACGGCCTACATGGGCGAGTTCCTCAATATCGACGCCTTCAACCAGCCCGGCGTGGAGGAGGGCAAGAACGCCACTTACGCCCTTTTGGGACGGCCCGGATACGAGGAGAAGAAGGCGGAGCTGGATGCCCGTCCGCCCAAGAAGGACGAATACATCATCTGATCTTAAGCAAATTGGAAGAGGGCGCGGTGGACCGTGCCCTTTTTTCATGGGAGGGAAGCATGAATCACTTTTTCGCTTATCTGGCCCGGATGAAGAACATCAAGCGGTGGGGGCTTATGCGCAACACCACCGAGGAGAACATCCAGGAGCACAGTATGCAGGTGGCGGTGCTGGCCCATGGGCTGGCCCTCATCAGGAACCGCTATTTCGGCGGCGACGTGGATCCGAACCGGGTGCTCGCCATTGCCGTCTATCATGACGTGTCCGAGGTGATCACCGGAGATCTGGCCACACCCATCAAGTACTTCAATCCGGAGATCCAGCGGGCGTACAAGGCCATTGAGAGCGTGGCGGAGGAGAAGGTCGTCGCCATGCTGCCGAGGGAGCTCCAGGCGGACTACCGGCCTCTCATCCAGCCGGAGAGGGACGAGGCCTACGCCATCGTCAAGGCGGCGGACCGGCTTGCCGCCTACATCAAGTGCGTGGAGGAGCTTAGGATGGGCAATCAGGAGTTCCAAAAGGCCAAGGAGGCCATCGGCCGGGACATCGCGGCCCTGGGGCGGCCGGAGGTGGACTTCTTTTTGAACAACTTCATGGACAGCTTCACGCTGACCTTGGACGAACTGAATTGAGGGGGATGAAGGAATGCGCCTGGTGAAACAGCTTCGGGACGATCCGGTGCTGCGCCAAAGCTTCTTTGATCTGGCCCGGCGCACCTTCGGCATCGCCTTTGAGGGCTGGTACGAGGAGGGCTGGTGGGGCGGCCGGTACATTCCCTACGCCCTTGCGGAGGGGGACGAAGTGCTGGCCAATGCGTCGGTCAATCGGATGGATTTTCAGCTGGACGGCCAGCCCTTTTCCTGCATTCAGATCGGCACCGTCATGACCGGCGAGGCCCATCGGAACCGGGGCCTGGCCCGGCGGCTGATGGAGGCCGTTCTAGAGGATTACGGCCATCTTCCCATCTATCTTTTCGCCAGCGACATGGCAAAGGGATTCTACCCAAAATTCGGCTTCCGTCCGGCCAAGGAGGGCAGGGTCCGCCTTGCCTGGAGCGGGGAGGGGACGAAGGGGACAAAGCGGGTGCGCAGGCTGGACTGGCGGTTGGCAGGGGACCGGGAGCTTTTCCTCAGCCGGTGCCGTGGGGGCAATCCCTTTGCCCGGCTCACCCAGGTGAACGGGGAGAGTCTTGCCGCCTTCTACTGCCGCTCGGAGCTCGCGGACTGCCTTTACTTTGACGAAGCCGCAGGGCGTGCGGCGGCCGCCGAGTTTGCGGAGGGCCGCATGATCCTCCGCGATATCTTCGGCGAAGGGGGCGGCCTTGCAGAGGCCATCGCCGCTTTCGCCCGGCCGGATACAACCGAGGTGGTCCTGGACTTTCTGCCGAAGGAGCCCCTGGGCGAGCTCTCCTTCCTGGACGGCGATCTTTTCCTCAGGGGGGACTGGCCGGATATGCCCCTTCTGTTCCCCTTGCTTTCAAGAGCGTAGCGTTTGCGGCGGGGTGTTTCGCCCGCCGATGGAGCATCAAAAAAAGCAGCCCGTACAGGCTGCTTTTTTTGCGGCTGAAAGTGTGCGGCGGCCGCGCCCGGCGGCAATTATCCCAGGCCCGCCCGCTCGATCCGCTCCTTCATGTAGGCGGCGCAGCGGGGGAATTTGTCCTCCTCCTTCACGCCGTGGATGATCATGGGCCCGGTGTAGCCCATCTTTCTGCAGCGCTCGAGGAAATAGTCGAAGTCCACGATGCCCTCCCCGCACACGGCGAAGTGAACGCCGGGCCGGCGGGCCAGGTCCTTGCCGTGAACAAGGGCGATGTCCTCCTCGAACAGGTCGAAGGTGCGGGCCATCACGGCGAGCACCGTCTCCTCGGAGACGTCGCCGGTGGAAAAGAGGTTTGCGCCGTCGTAGATGAGCTTCAGGCTCTTGGAGGCCATATCGTCGAAGAGCTGCCGGGCGCGGACAGGGGAATGGACCACATTGGAGGCCTCAATCTCGATGCCGAGAAGAAGGTCCAGCTCCTCCGCCAGGGCCGCCGCCCGCTCCACCTCCCGGACCATGTCCCGCCAGGCCTCGGGGGAGTCGTTGTCATCGTGCCAGCGCCACATGCTGTCCGGGTTCCGGGAGCCGGTGCAAAGGGTGAGCAGCCGGCACCCGAGGGCCTTCGCCGAGCGGGCGACCTCGCTGAAGCCCCGAAAGCCCTCCTCCCGCACCGCGGGATCGGGGCTGGCCATGTTGTAGGTGCCGTTGATGGCGGCGATCTCGATGCCGGCGGCCTCGGCGGCGGCCCGGATGCGGTCCGTCATGGCTCCGTCCACCCGCTCGGGAAGCTCCACTCCGCCGTGGGACAGGTAGTCGAACTGCACCGCCTCAAATCCGTAGTCCCGGATGGCGGCAAAAACCTCCTCCACGGAGCCCCGTTTGATCTCCGGCGTGTACGCACCCAGCTTCATCTTTGTCCCTCCTCAAATGATTGGATCATTTATCCTTCGGCACGAGGGTGAACAAATCCTTCCGGAAGGGCTGTTTCAGTTCCCTGCAGAACAGGGCGCGGATGTATCCCCGGTCGTGGGTGGTGGAGTGGATGTAAAAGCCGTTGTTGTAGTAGAAGCGCACCTGCTCCTTGAGTTTGCTCGCCGTATGGAGGACCATGGCGTCGTAGCCCTCCTTCTGGCAGCGCTCCACGACGGCCTCCATCAGCGCCCGCCCGAGGCCGAAGCGCTGGTACTTTGGATCCACGCCCACCCGGCCCACATAGGCCAGGTTGCCCGGCAGCCGCTCATAGCGGATGGAGCCGGCCACCACGCCGTCCAGCACAGCCACCAGCACGGTTTTCCGCATGAGATCGGCCTCGATGTCCCGGCGCTTTTCGCCGAGGGCCTTGACGGGAATGTCCTGGCCCACCGCCCGGGCGTACTCCGTGAAGGCGTGGTGGGTGACCGCGAGGATGGCGGGCACGTCCTTTGGCAGCGCCTTGCGTATCGTCATTTCCATAAGAGCTTACCCCTGGCCCATGAGAAGGGCCATGACCGCCTTCTGGGCATGGAGCCGGTTCTCCGCTTCCTCAAAGACGCGGCTTCCCGGCGAATCCATCACCTCGTCGGTGACCTCAAGGCCGCGGTGGGCGGGCAGGCAGTGCAGGAAGATGGCGTCCTTTGCCGCAAGGGCCATGAGCTCCCCGTTCACCTGATAGGGGGCGAAGATCCGGGCGCGCTTCTCCTGCTCCGCCTCCTGGCCCATGCTGGCCCAGGTATCGGTGTAAACGGCGTCAGCGTGGGAGACGGCGGCCCTGGGATCGTCCGTCAGCTCGATCCTCGCGCCGGAGGCCTTTGCCGCCTCCTTCGCCAGCTCGAGAATTTCCGCCTTCGGTTCGTAGCCCGCGGGGCAGGCGAGGGTGAGGGAGACCCCGAGCTTGCTTGTGATGAGCAATAGGGAGTTCGCCATGTTGTTGCCGTCGCCCACGTAGGCGAGCCGGAGGTTTTCCAGCGTGCCCTTCTGCTCGTAGAGGGTCAGCATGTCCGCCAGCACCTGGCAGGGATGGAAGTCGTCGGTGAGTCCGTTGATCACCGGCACCCCGGCGTGCCGGGCGAGGCCCTCCACGTCCGCCTGGGCGAAGGTGCGGATCATGATGCCGTCCACCATCCGCCCCAGCACATTCGCCACGTCATAGACCGTCTCCCGGGTGCCAAGGCCCATCTCCCCGCCGGAGATGTACATGGCGTGGCCGCCGAGCTGAAAAAGACCCGTCTCAAAGGAGACCCGGGTGCGGGTGGAGGGCTTGGTGAAGATCATGGCCATCACCCTGCCGGCAAGCAGGGGATGGGGGATGCCCGCCTTCTTCTCCGTCTTGAGCCGAAGGGCCAGGGCAAGAATCTGCAGGATGTCGTCCCGGTCGTAGCCGATGAGGTTCACCAGATTTTTCTGGGAAAAGGGCTTTTCGCCCTTGTAATTGTACAGATCAAGCATGTTTACGCCTCCTTCAAGATTTCGCCCAGCACGGACAGCAGTCCGTCGATTTCGGCCTTTTCGATGATGAGGGGGGGCACGAATCGAAGGGTGTTGCCGCCGGCGCAGTTGATGATGTAGCCCTTCTCAAAGGCCTTTGCCACCACCGCCCTGCCGTCCGTTTCGGACGAAAGGGCGAGGCCCAGCATGAGCCCCGTGCCCCGTACCGCCGCGGCCGCGGGACACCCGTTTGCGAGCCTTTCAAGGCCCGCCTTGAAATAGGCGCCTTTCTCCCGCACGGATTCGAGGAATCCTGGTTTACATAATTCATTCAGCACCGCCAGGCCCGCTGCGGTGGCAAGGAAGTTGCCGCCGAAGGTGGTGCCGTGGTTGCCGGGGGTGAAGGCGTCCGCCACGGGCGCCTTGGCCACCACCGCGCCGATGGGCACGCCGCCTCCCAGGCCCTTTGCCAGGGAGAACACGTCGGGGGAGAGGCCGTAATTTTCAAAGCTGAACATCCTGCCCGTGCGGCCGATGCCCGTTTGCACCTCGTCCAGCATGAACAGCACGCCTCTGTCCCGGCAAAGCTTTTGAAGGCCCTGCAGATATTCCGCGCCGCCCTCGATCACGCCGCCCTCGCCCTGAATGGTCTCCACCATCACGCCTGCGGTTTTTTTCGTGATGGCCTTTTCCATGGCCTCAAGATCGCCGTAGGGGACCTGGGCGAAGCCCTCCGGCAGCGGGGCGAAGGGGTCTTGATACTTCTTCTGGCCGGTGGCGGCCAGGGTGGCCAGCGTCCTGCCGTGGAAGGAGTTGAGCGCGGTGATGATCCCATATTTTTCGGGATCTTGCGCCTTGCCGTGGAGCCGGGCCAGCTTGAAGCAGCCCTCGTTGGCCTCGGCGCCGGAGTTGCCGAAGAACACCTTGTAGTCTCCGCCGGCCAGCTTTGCGATCTTTGCGGCCAGCTTCGCCTGGGGCTCGATGTAAAAGAGGCTGGAGGTGTGCAGGAGCTTTTCCGCCTGACCCTGGATCGCCGCCACCAGCGCCGGGTGGGCGTAGCCCAGGCAGTTGACGGCAATGCCGGCGAGGAAGTCCACATAATTCTTGCCGTTCGTGTCCGTCAGCACCGAGCCCTCGCCCTTGACAAAGGCGGCGGGGGTGCGTTTGCCGAAGGTGTTCATGTAGTATTGTTCATCCAAAGCGATGATTTCGCTGATATTCATGGCGGCCTCCTTACACATCGTCGGTGACCATGGTGCCGATGCCCTGGTCGGTGAAGATCTCAAGCAAAATGGGGTGGGGGATGGTGCCGTTGAGGATGTGGGTGCGGGCGACGCCCTCCTCCAGGGCCCGGATGCAGCCCTCCACCTTGGGGATCATGCCGCCGTCCACCACGCCGCTTCGGATAAGCTGGTAGATCTCGTCCACGGTGAGGTGGGAGATGAGAGTGGCGGGATCGCCGGGGTCGCGCCGGATGCCGTCCACGTCGGTGAGGAAGATGAGCTTTTCCGCATGGGCCGCCGCGGCGATTTCCCCGGCCACGGTGTCCGCATTGATGTTGTAGGTCTCGCCGTTCTCGCCCACGCCGATGGGAGCGATGACGGGAATGTATTCATCGAGGGAGAGGGTGGTGAGCAGCTGAATATTGATGCTGTCGATCTCGCCCACGAACCCGAGGTCGGTGCCGTCCGGCGCACATTTTTTGTGGGCGCGGATGAGCCCCGCGTCCTTGCCGCAAAGGCCGATGGCCTTGCCGCCGAGGGCGCCCATGTGGGCCACGATGTCCTTGTTGATCTTGCCGCAAAGGACCATCTGCACCACCTCCATGGTGGCCGCGTCCGTCACCCGGAGGCCGCCCACGAATTGGGTCTCAATATTCAGCTTTTTCAGCATGGCGCTGATGTCCGGGCCTCCGCCGTGGACCACAATGGGATTCACGCCGCAGTATTTGAGCATGGTGATGTCCTGCAGGATGGTGCGGGTGAGAATCTCGTTTTTCATGGCGTTTCCGCCGTATTTGATGACCACCGTCTTGCCGTAAAGCTTTTGGATGTAGGGCAGGGCTTCGATCAGAATGTTGGCTTTGGCAACCAGGGTTTCCGTCTTATCCATGGAAATTCGCTCCTTTCTATAGGTACCAGGGGGAGTTGTCAAGGCCTGCCGTTTCCGGAAGGCCGAACAGAAGATTCATGTTCTCCACCGCCTGGCCGGCGGCGCCCTTGACCAGGTTGTCGATCACCGAGACGATGACCACCCGGTTCGTCCGGGGGTCCACCACGAAGCCGATCCGGCACAGGTTGGTGCCCCGCACGTATTTGATCTGGGGCAGGCCCTTCTCCTCGATCTGGACGAAGGGCTCATCCTTGTAGAACTCCTGGTAGAGCCTCACGAAATCCCCATGGGCGATCTCGCCGGTGAGCTTCGCGTAGATGGTGGCGAGGATGCCCCGCTGGATGGGGATGAGGTGGGGGGAGAAGGAGAGCACCACCGGCTTTCCGGCGAGCTTGGAGATCTCCTGCTCAATCTCCGATGTGTGGCGGTGGGTTCCCACGCCGTAGGCCTTGAAGCTCTCGTTGACTTCTGAGAAATGCAGGTCGGTGGAGGGCTTTCTGCCGGCGCCGGTCACGCCGCTCTTGGCGTCGATGATGATGCTGTCCGGGTCGATGAATCCCTTTTGCACCGCAGGAGCGAGCCCGAGGATGCTGCAGGTGGTGTAGCAGCCGGGATTGCCCACGATTTGACACTTTTGGATTTCCGCCCTGTGCAGCTCCGGCAGGCCGTACACCGCCTGCCGCATCAGCTCCGGCGCCGGATGCTTCACCTTGTACCAGGCTTCGTAGGTGGCCACATCGTCGTAGCGGAAGTCCGCCGACAGATCGATGATCTTTTTGCCGTAGGGGGCGAGCTTTTGGATGGTCTCCGCCGACGCGCCGTGGGGCAGGGCGGTAAAGATAACGTCCGAATCCCCGCCGATTTTTTCAAAATTCATGCCCTCCAGCGTCTCGCACCGTGCGGCGAGATGGGGATAGGCCTCCCCAATTTTCTGGCCCTCGAAGCTTTGACTGACCAGGTGGACAAGGGTGACGGCGGGATGGCCGGCGAGGATACGGATGAGCTCAATCCCCACATAGCCCGTCGCGCCGATGATGCTCGCTTTGATCATGATGGAATACCTCCGAACAACTTTTTTATAATTATACAAAGTTATGAATAATAATGCAAATGATTTCGAGGGGTATTTTTCAATTTTTTTGGGGGACGGCGGCAAAAGCGCCGCATAAGTTCGGGCGGCGTCAGTCAAACTAAGGTGAAAATGTTGGATGGAGGTGGCGGCGATGTGGAAGCGGTGGATGGTGTATCTATCGGTGGCGGCGCTGGTTTGCGGCGTAGGATATGCGGCGAGCCTTCCGGAAAAGCAGGCGGAGGCGCCCACGGTGCGGGCGGAAAAACGGCTTTTATATAAGGAAGTGACGGTGATGGGCGCGGCGGCCTGGGCGGACACGGAGACGGTGGCTTTGCCGGAGGGGGCGAAAGTGAAAAGCGTACTGGTGGAGCCGGGGGATTCCGTGCAGGCGGGGGAGGCGCTGTTTGCCCTGGACGACGGGGAAGCGGTCAGCGCGCTCAAAAAGGCGAAGGCGGAGCGTGAACTTTTTGCCGCCGAACAGCGCTCGGCCATGGCGAAGGCCCAGGATCAGCGGCTATTCGAGCAGCAGGCCATGGCGCAGGGGGCCTCGGCGGAGCTTTCCGCGTTCAACGGAGCGGTGAGCGGCGGCGCCCAAAATCCTGCGGATGAGGCGGCGGCGCAGAAGCAGCTGGAACTCTATGACCTCACGATTGCGGAGCTGGAAGAGGCCCGGGACAGGCTCACCTTCCGCGCCGCCCTCTCCGGCGAGGTGGTTGCGGTGGGCGTTGCCGGGGGAAGCTACGCCGCCGCCGGATCCGGGGTGATCATCGGCAGCGGGCCCATGGAGGTCATGGTGAGCGCCGCCATGAACGACGGGGCGAAGCTCATGGACGGCCAAAGGGCCTATGCGGAAGCGGACGGACGGAGCTGGGAGGGCATCCTTCGGGACGTGAAGGTGGAGCCCGACGGGGAGGGCTACCGCACCACCGCCCGGCTGGAGGGCGCGGAAGGCCTCGCCCTCGGCGAGACGGTGGAGGTGCGGGTGCGGGTGGAGGAGCGGGAGGCCGTCGCGCTGCCCCTTGCCGCCGTGGCCATGGATGGCGGGGAAGCCTGCGTCCTTTTGCCGGACGGAAGCCGGAAGGCGGTCAGCCTGGGGCTCTCCGACGGCGCCTACGTGGAGGTCTCCGGACTTGCCGAAGGGGAGCGGGTGCTCCTGGAGGCGGCCCATGATTGAGATGGAGGGCGTGGTCAAGTATTACCGTCAGGCGAGAGGCGGGGTCCACGCCCTTCGGGGCGTGGATTTTTCCGTGGCGGACGGGGAATTCGTGGCGGTGACCGGCCCGTCGGGATCGGGCAAGTCCACGCTGCTCAACATCCTCGGGTGCCTGGACCGGCCGGACGGCGGCGAGTACCGCCTCGCCGGCAGGTCCGTGGCCCATCTTCGGCCCGCCCAGCTGGCGGAGGTGCGGCGCAAGGTGATCGGCTTCGTGTTCCAGTCCTTCCACCTGCTGCCCCGCATGACGGCCCAGGAGAACGTGGAGCTGCCCCTCATGCTCTCCGGCATCCCGCTGCCCTTCCGCAGGAAACGGGCGGGAGAGCTGCTGGAGAAAATGGGCCTGGGGGACCGGCTGCATCACCTGCCCGGCGAGCTTTCCGGCGGCCAGCGCCAGCGGGTGGCCATCGCGAGGGCGCTGGTGAAGGGGCCGGAGGTGATCTTCGCCGATGAGCCCACCGGCAACCTGGACGAGACCACCGGCAGGGAGATCATGGAGATTTTCGGCGGCCTCCACAAGGAGGGCTGCACGGTGGTGCTGATCACCCACCAGCCGGAGACCGCAAGGTGCGCCGGCAAGGGCTACCGCATGAAAAATGGACGATTGGAGCGATACTTTTGAGTTTTTGGGACATGGCCCGCATGGCTTTTCATCATATGCGGCACAATTTCATGCGCTCCTTTTTGACCCTGCTGGGCATCGCCATCGGCGTGGCTTCCATCCTCACCGTCACCTCGGTGGGGGACGGCGGCCGGGCGCGGATGAACCGGGAGCTCATGCGCTTTGGCATCAACCGGGTCTGGATCTACCCCGAGGAGGACCCGCTGACGGTGAGGAGCGCCGCCGCGCTCATGGGCCTTGACAACGTGAGCGCCTGCTGTCCCGTGGCCCGGCGGATGGGCCTTGCCGAGGGCGGGGAGGGCAGATGCACCCTGCAGGTGGTGGGCGCCACGCCCGCTCAGCTTGAGGGCGAGGAGCTGAAGCTTGTTCTCGGCCGCTTCCTCAAGGACACGGACGGGGCGCTCCGGGAACGGTCGGCGGTCATCATGTCCCGCACGGCGGAGGCGCTGTACGCCGGGGACCCCATTGGTGAGACGCTGTGGGTGGACGGCGCCGCTTTCAAGGTGGTGGGCGTGGTGGAAAGCGGCACCGAACCCGTGTCGAAGAGCGCGGCGGTGGACCAGGTGTTCCTGCCCCTTTCCGTGTACGAAACCCTCTATCCCGGGGGCAGCCTCACCGAGATCACCCTCAGCGTGGCCGAGGGCGCGGACGTGGCCGGGGTCCGGGAGGCGGCGGGGGAGATGCTGGCCCGCCAGTCCGTTAAGGCGGAGCTCAAAAGCCTGGACTATGAGCGGGGGCTCGCTGAGGACGTGCTCAGCATCTTCCTCATGGTGATGAGCTTTGTGGCCGCCATATGCCTGGTGGCCGGGGGCGTCGGCGTGATGAACATCATGCTGGTCACCGTGTCCGAGCGCACCCACGAGATCGGGCTCATGAAGGCGTTGGGCGCGGACAGCGGCATGATCATGGTGCAGTTTCTGGGCGAGGCGCTGTTCTTCTCCCTCACCGGCGGACTTATCGGCATCCTGGGCGGCATGGGGCTGACCGCTCTGGCCCGGATCTTTTTGGATATTCCCGCCGCCGTGGGTTTTGGCCCCGCGCTCCTCACCGCCCTGTTCGCCGCGGCTCTCGGCCTGGTCTTCGGACTCTATCCCGCCTGGAAGGCCACCCAGCTCGATCCGGTGGAGGCCCTGGGCAAGGAATAATTTCCCTTCAAATTCTCGCCTTTTGGGTGTACAATAAACTATCGCGTCTTTTGGCATGGCCAAAGGCGCTTCCCGCATAGGATGATTGAGAAGATTGAGGAGATGGGGTACGGATATGAGAAGAAAAACGCTGTTGACCTCGGTGGCGCTGGTGCTGCTGATCGCCATAACGGCGGGGGGTACCTATTACCTGACCCGTTCGGCCATCGTGCAGGAGGGCACGGTGCTCATCACCGAGGAGGCCTTCCAGCAATACAAGCAGTACGAACGGCTGGCCCAGGTGCAGGATTACATCAAGAACAACTACATCACCGAGGTGGACGACGAGACGCTGGTGAACGGCGCCGTCAAGGGGATGGCCTATTCGACGGGCGATCTCTACAGCGCCTACTACACCCCGGAGGAGTACGCCGAGCTCCAGCAGGAGCGGGAGGGCGCCTACGCCGGGGCGGGCTTTTTGGTGACCCAGGACCCGGACGACGGACTGGTGACGGTGCTGCAGGTCTTCACGGACAGCCCGGCGGCCAAGGCGGGCGTCGCCAAGGCCGACAAGATTGTGAAGGTGGACGGCGAGGACGTGCGCGGGCTCACCACCGATGCGATCGTGGACCGGGTCAAGGGGGAGAAGGGCACCGATGTGGTGCTTACCATGCTTCGGGGCGGGGAGGAAATCGACTTCACCCTCACCCGGGACGACGTGGTGGCGGACCGCACCGAGTATGAGATGCTGGACGACGGCATCCTCTATATCCACATCGTGGAGTTTTCCGGCAACGACGTGACCCGCTTCAAGGAGGCCATGGACTACGGCAGCGAGAAGGGCGCCAAGGGCATCATCGTGGACCTTCGGGATAACCCCGGCGGGCTCTTGAGCGATTCGGTGGCCATCGCCGATCTGCTGGTGCCGGAGGGGCTGGTGGTGTACACCGAGGACCGCTACGGCAACCGCGTGGAGGAGACCTCGGACGCGGGCTGCTGGGGCAAACCGCTGGTGCTCCTGGTCAACGAGAACAGCGCCTCCGCCTCCGAGATCCTGGCCGGCGCGGTGCAGGATTACGGCGTGGGCAAGCTGGTGGGCACGAAAACCTTCGGCAAGGGCATCGTCCAGTCCATCCACCAGTTCCAGGAGGACGGCGCCGCCATCAAGATCACCACCTCCTATTACTACACGCCCAGCGGACGCTGCATCCACGGCACCGGGATCATTCCCGACGTGGAATCCACGCTGCCCGAGGACCTCAGCCGGGCCAGCCTGAACCATGACAACGACACCCAGCTGAAGGACGGCATCAAGGTGCTGAAGGAAATGATGGCGGAATAGCAGAAAACCGGGGCGGCCGACAGGCCGCCTTTTTTTTCGGAAAAATACACGTTTTATTGAATTTTTCCGTGGATTGAGTATAATAAATGCATATCGTGTGAGGATGATGACTGTGACCCAATTTACCGTGGCCAAAACCTTTGTTCCGCTCAGCGACTGCGGGAGCCACACCCATGGCGGCTGGGAGATCATATTGAACCTGTCCGGCAGGGGGGAGAACGTCTTTGACGAGAGGACCAGCCCCTTCTATCCCGGGCTTATTACCTGCGTGCCGCCCCGGATGGCCCACGGGAAAATCTGCCGCGGAACCTTCAAGGATATCTATATCACCACGAATGAGAAGAACCTCTTTCCCGGCGGCAGGGTCATCACCACCACCGACGACGAGTTCAAGAGCATCGAAAAGATCATGGAGATGATCCATTACGCCTATTTCCGGGACAACGGCCTTGTGAGCGCCGGCACGGCGGAACTGTGCGCGGCCCTGGTCCAGCTGATCAAGGAGCGCACCCGGCAGCGCCCGGTGAATCCCTACGCCGAGCGCATCCGAAGGGTGATCATTCAGCGCTTTTCCGATCCCGAGCTGTCCATCACCTCCGCCATGGAGGGGCTGCCCTATTCGGTGGATTACCTGCGCCGCCTTTTCACGAGGGAGTTCGGCGTGACGCCCCAGCAGTACCTCATTCAGCTGAGAATGGAGCGGGCCCGGCAGATCCTGAAGCAGCCGGGGCTTTCCGTCACCGAGGCCGCTCTGTCCTGCGGATTTTATGACGCCCGCTACTTTTCCCGGCTGTTCCGCCGGGAGACGGGCCAGACGCCGAGCGAATATGCGCGGCATCCCAGTTCGTTTTTGTCCACCTAACTGTCCCGGATTTTCCTCCTGTTTTCACCCCTGCCGTGAATATAATAGAGATTAGTTCCGAAAGGAAAAACGATTTTATTAGGAGGGTGGATTATCAATGAAGCATATTATATCGACCGGACCCATGAAAAGCCAGATTGTGGATGAACCCATGCCCACGATCACCGACGATCAGCTTTTGATTAAAACGAAGTACGTCGGCGTCTGCCGTTCGGAGCATGACGACTGGAAAGTGGCCGAAGCGGGCCAGCAGTTTGGTCATGAGCCCATGGGCTATGTGGCCGAAGTGGGCAAGAACGTGAAGGGCTTTGCCGTGGGCGATCGGGTCAGCGGCCTTTGGGGCGGCTCTCTTCCCGGGTCCGGCGGCATGGTGGAGTACGGCGTTGCCACCCCCGGCAAGGACGTCGTTGTGAAGCTCCCCGACTGCCTCAGCGATGAGGAAGCCATCCTGGAGCCCCTCGCCTGCATCGCCAGCGCGGTCAGCAAGGTGAAAAAGGGCGTGCCCGGCGACAAGATCGCCGTGGTGGGCACCGGCTACATGGGCTGCGGCGCCATCAGCCTTCTGAAGGCGTGCGGCGCTTACGTGGTGGCGGTGGATATCCGTCCCGAGTCCCGCGAATGGGCGAAGCGCTACGGCGCGGATGAAGTGTACACCCCGGAGGAGGCCTGGGAGAAGTTCGAGGCCCATATGGATCCCTCCGAAGGTTTCCTCGGCTTTGACGCCGTGATGGAGTGGGGCGAGACCAACGAGTCGCTGGATCTGGCCATCCATATGACCAAGATGTGCGGACAGCTTTGCATCGGCGCCTATCACACCGGCGGCAAGCGTCTTGTGGACGTGCAGCGGCTCAATGTGATGGCCATTGACTGCCTCTCCACCCATCCCCGTGAGCTGGAGCTGAGCCGCAGCGGCGCCGAGAACGCCGCCCGCATGCTGGCCAGCGGCGAGTGGAAGTTCCGCAATGTGCCCACCAGGATCTATCCGAGGAACATGTTCGATCAGGCTCAGGCCGATCTGGAAGTGAAGTACGGTAAGTTCGTCAAGGCCGCCGTGGATATGACCATGGAGGACGGCGAGCCCTACATCATTGGGGAGTAAGCATGGAAAAGCTCCTTTGTCCATCGATGATGTGCGCGGATTATGCTTCTTTGAAGACAGAGATGGAAGCGCTGGAGGCTGCGGGGGCGGATCTGCTGCATATTGACATTATGGACGGGACCTTCGTGCCCAATTTTGGTATGGGACTGCAGGATACGGAGTATCTTTGCAAAGCGGCAAGGATTCCCTGCGGCGTCCACCTGATGGTGCGGCGCCCCGGGGATTACCTCGAGCTGTTTGCGTCCCTGGGCGCGGAGCGGATCATCGTCCATGCGGAAGCGGAAGGCGATACCGCCGATCAGCTTCAAAAGATTCGGGCACTGGGCAAGAAGGCGGGTATCGCGGTGAACCCTGAAACGTCCTTCGAGGCGGTCGAAGCCTTCCTGCCTTTGTGTGACGAGGTGCTGGCCATGAGCGTGCACCCCGGCTTCGCCGGTCAGGCGTTTATCCCGGAATGCGCCGAAAAGGTGAAACGTTTCGCCAAGGAAAGCGGACGCTACGGCTACGAGGTGGTGCTGGACGGCGCCTGCTCGCCGGAGCGCATCGGAAGCTTCTCCAAGGAGGGCGTGCACGGGTTCGTTTTAGGCACCTCGGCGCTTTTTGGGAAGGGCCGGCCCTACGCCGAGATCCTTCGGGAACTTCGAAGTCTGTAACAGGAAGGGATGGACCATGAAAATTGCCATTGGAAACGACCACACCGCGGTGGAGATGAAACAGGCGATCCAGCAGTATCTGACGGAGCTTGGCCATGAGGTGGTCAACTACGGCACCGATTCTTCCGAACGCTGCGACTACCCCGTCTATGGGGAGAAGGTGGCGCTGGCGGTGGCTTCGGGGGAAGCGGATCTCGGGGTTCTCATCTGCGGAACCGGTGTGGGCATCTCCCTTGCGGCCAACAAGGTGAAGGGAATCCGCGCCTGCGTTTGCAGCGAGCCCTATTCCGCCCGCCTGTCACGGGAACACAACAACACCAACATCATCGCCTTTGGCGCCCGGGTTGTGGGCGTGGAACTGGCCAAGATGATTGTGAGCGAATGGCTGAACGCCGTCTATGAAGGCGGCCGCCATCAAAAGCGCATCGATATGATTCATGCCATCGAGGCGAAAAGATAGTCTAAAAAGAGATTTAAGAAAGGGGAAACGGGTACATGAGTGGATTTCAGATCGGAATGGATATTGGCGGAACCAACATCCGGATTGGCGCCGCCCGGGGCAGCGGCGAACTGGTGGGCTTTCGAAAACTGCCGCGGCGGGATGTACTGCCCGGCACCGAACCCTGTGAGCGGCTCAGCGCCTATCTGAAGGCATACATCGCTGAGGAGCTTCAGGGCGGCCCGGTGGACGCCATCGTGATCGGCCTGCCCTCCACCATCAGTTCCAGCCACCGCCGCGTCCTCCAGTCGCCCAATGTGGAGGGACTGGATGGGGTGGACCTGGCCGACGGGCTGGAGAAGGAACTGATGACGAAGGTATGGCTGGAGCGGGATGTGAATCTTCTGCTGTACCACGACATGAAGGCCATGGCGCTGCCCCAGGAGGGCTTCACCGTGGGCATCTATGTGGGCACCGGCATTGGCAACGCTCTGTTCCTGGGCGGCAAGCCGTACACGGGTCGAAACGGCGTCGCCGGAGAACTGGGGCATCTGCCCATGATCGGAAGCGAGAAGATCTGCGGCTGCGGGAATATTGGCTGCACGGAGTGCTATGCCTCCGGCCGGGCCCTTGAAAACATCTCCCGCACCTGTTTCCCCGATACACCCCTTTCCGATCTGTTCGTGAAGCACGGGGAGGACCCCATCCTGCTTGATTTTGTGGATGGAGTCGCCTGCGTGATCGCGGCGGAAATCAATCTTCTGGACCCCATGTGCGTGGTGCTGGGCGGCGGCGTGCTCACCATGCCCGCCTTCCCCGTGAAGCTGCTGGAGGAGAAGATTCACCTCCACGCCCGCAAGCCCCTGCCGGAGGAGACCATCGAGCTGCGTTACACCGACGGTCTGCCGGAGAATGGCGTCTATGGTGCGCTCATCTGCGCCCAAAAACTGTAACCCATAATTTTTGAAATTCCATACCCAGAAAAATGGGCCCCCTGCAAAGGGGGCCCATTTTTGGGTTCGCTTAGAGGATCAGCTCCCGGAGCACCCGGGCGGCGCTCACAAATTCGGCAATGGACAGGGATTCGTCGGTGGTGTGCACGTCCTTCATGCCTGAGCCGATATTGAAGGAGACGAGGCCCTGGGCATTGAACACGTTGGAATCGCTGCCGCCGCCGCAGGAGACGAACTCCGGGGTGACGCCCGCCCGACGGCAGGCTTCCGCCACCCGCACCACCTGGGGATCATCGCCGGGAATATCGTAGGGCACGTAGCCCTCCCGCACCGTGCATTCCAGCCGTGCGCCGTATTCATCCGCCGCGGACTGCAGAGCCTGCACCAGTTCGTTGGTGTGGCCGGCCAGCTTCACCTTGGAACGGCTTCTCACCTCGATGACGATCTCCGCCTCCGGAGATACGATGTTGGTGGGGCCCACGGCCCGGAAGGTGCCGATGTTGGCGGTGGTCTCCTCGTCCACCCGTAAAAGCTTCATGCGGGACACCGCCGCGGCGCCCACCATGATGGCGCTGACGCCCGCTTCGGGCGCGATGCCGGCATGGGCGGGCACGCCGTGGATCTTTGCCCGGATCTCCATCATGCCCGGGCCCCGGATGGGCATGACGCCGGGGGACCCCACATAGTCAACGGACAGGGCCAGCCTCGATTTCACCCGGGAGATGTCGAAGGTTTTGGCGCCCATGAGGCCCACCTCCTCCTTGACGGTGAACAAAAGCTCCACCGGCCGGTGGGGGAGTCCCTCCTCCAGCACGGCGCGAAGGGCCTCCAGGATGGCCGTGATGCCCGCCTTGTCGTCCCCCCCGAGGATGGTGCCGTCCCGGCTTTTCACAAAGCCGTCCTCCACGTAGGGATCGATGCCCCGGCCGGGCACCACCGTGTCCATGTGCGCGCACAGGAGGATGGGTTCGCCCTGCATTGTGCCGGGCAGATAGGCGTACAGATTGCCCGCGTCGGAGCCCGCCGCCTCGCCGCCCCCGGCCCATTCCACCGAAAGGCCGGCGAAAGCGCCGAGATCCTTCAGCAAAACCTCGGCAAAGGCCCGCTCATTTCCCGATTCGCTGTCCACCCGCACATAATCCATAAACTTTTGCAGCATCCTTTGGGGATCGATCAATGCCAACACCTCATTTCGTTTTGGTCAGCTTGCGGGATTCCCGCACAAAGATATTCTTGCCGTTGCCGTCTTTGCTGGATACGGACTTGATCTCAAAGGCGTTGAGGGAGCTGATGAACCGGGTCAGCTTCTTGAAGCCATAGTTGCGCACGTCAAAATCGGGGTAGCGCTTGATAAGAATGTTGCCGATGTTGCTCACGCTGGTCCAGCCGTCATCGTCGGAGGTCTCGTCCACGATGGTGCGCATGGCCTTGCGGATGGCGTCGAGGGGGATGCGCTCCGAGGCGTAGGCCGCGTCCTCGGTGGGGGCGGCGCACTCGGTGGCCTGAGCCAGCACCTCCAGGTATTTAAACTTGTTGCAGGCGGCCACGAAGGGGCTGGGCGTTTTCTTCTCGCCCATGCCGACGACCACCTTGCCCGCCTCCCGTAGCCGGGACGCCAGGCGGGTGAAGTCACTGTCGCTGGATACGATGCAAAACCCCTCCACATTGCCGGTGTAGAGGATGTCCATGGCGTCGATGATCATGGCCGAATCGGTGGCGTTCTTGCCGGTGGTGTAGCCGTACTGCTGGATGGGGGTGATGGAGTGCTCGAGGAGCACGCTCTTCCAGGAACCCAGGGCCGGCTTGGTCCAATCGCCATAGATGCGCTTATAGGTGATGACGCCATCGTTGGACAGCTCGTCCAGGATGAACTTGATGTATTTTTCCGAAACATTGTCCGCGTCGATGAGCACGGCAAAACGGTTGTCGTTGGACATAGAGCACCTCAAATCATAGTTTGTCCCTTCCATATTATGCCTCAAAACGGCTTTCGTCAATGCTGAAAGGCAAAGTGCGGCAAAACCGGGGGCAGAGCCAAATCAGCGAACACCTACCTGCATTTTTCCGCGGCAAACTTTTTTGTTATTCTGATTGTATATGCTAAGACTGATTTCTATGAACGAAAACTGCTCATTGATTGCAGTGATTTCACCGCGCAGCACAAGCCCGTCGCCCACCAGCACCGGAGCCACGAACTTGACTTCCACTGAGTGAATTAGGCTGCGTTCCCCGGGAAGGTAAACACCTGCCAATGTCGATAAAAATGAAGCCGTCAGCATTCCATAGACGACACGCTCGGCAAATCCGTGTTCATTTGCGTAGGCTGTATCGCGGTGCAGAGGATTCTCGTCCCCAGTAATTTCCCGAAACTGGTCCATCATTTTTGGGGTTATGGAAAAGGACAGCTCCTGCTTCATTCCCAGGGATAGATCCTTCAGCTGATAATGGTTCAAGACAGTTTCCTCCATGTCTTCAGTACTCGGTCGGCTATTGCCTCAGCATCGAGGCCGTTCATCCGATACATTTGTTTCAATGTGCCGTATCCCTGAGAGAACACACCGGCTAAACCAATCCGGCAAAGCACCGCATGTTCAGGAAGCTCGCACAAAACTTCGGCAACGGCACTGCCCAGTCCGCCCGTGATGCTATGCTCTTCCACCGTTGCCAGCAGACGTACTTTCGCCGCAAGTTTTAAAACGGTCTCACTGTCAAAAGGCTTGATGGAGGAAAAAACATAGACGGCAGTTGAAATGCCGAGTGTTGTCAGCTTTTGCGCCGCGGCCAGGGCCTGTTCGGCAATGCTGCCCGTGGTAATGATTGCCGCATCGGTGCCATCCGCGATTTGCTGCGCCTGATAGGGATATCCGCTGCGGGACGCCGGGAAAAAATCCTTTTCTCCGTTCATCCCCATTCGAATATATACAGGCCCCTCAATTTTGTATGCCTCGGCCACAGCAGCCTCCACCTCGGCCGGCGAAGCGGGTGACAGAATGGTCAAGTTGGGCAATGCCCGTAGATTTGCCAAATCTTCCGTCGCATGATGAGTTGAACCCAGATTGCTGATGGACATACCGCCGCCGCTTGCGACCAATTTTACATTTCTGCATGGGAAGCATACATCATCACGGATGAACTCGTATGCACGATAGGCAAGAAAGGAGCCGGCCGTCAGAACGAAGGGAATATAACCACAGGTTGATAATCCGGCGCCCATAGCCACCATATTTTGTTCAGCAATACCAACGTTGAAAAAACGTTCTGGGAAATCACGCTGAAACAGCCAATCATAATCGGTGCCGTTATCCGCAAGGACGGAGACCACACGGTCATCTTCCTGGGCAAGTTTATTCAGCGCATTGATATATGCTCTTTGCATGATCAACTTCCTCCTGACTTATGTCCAATTCAGCCATAAATGTCTTGAGTTCCTTTTTCCCCGGCATGCGATAATGCCAGACAGGGTTATTTTCCATGATCGATACACCCTTGCCCTTGACAGTTTTTGCAACAATCGCAAGCGGCTTGTCCTCGTGGGACCGTCTGTGGGACAAGATCTGAGTCAACGCTTCTAGATCGTGACCGTCGACACTCACAACATCCCATCCGAAACTACGCCATTTATCCTCCCACGACGATATGCCGGCAATTTCGCTGACGGTGGCCATTTTCTGTAAACCGTTGACATCGACGATGGCGATGAGCCTGCCCAGTTTTAAGGCGGAAGCAGCAATAACCGCTTCCCAAACGCTGCCTTCCTCACATTCGCCGTCGCCCAGCAAAACAAATGTCTCAAAATCTGCATGGGACATTTTGCTGGCAAGCGCCGTGCCCACGCCAAAAGACAGGCCGTGTCCCAGTGAACCGGTGGGGGTTTCAATACCTGGAATACTTTCACCGGAAGGTTCGCCGCCGAGAACGGAGTGAGGCTTGGCATACCCCGACAAAACATCTTCTCCAAAAAACCCCACATGTGACAAAACCGTATAACAAGCGAGCGCCGCGTGCCCCTTACTGAGGATCAGTCTGTCACGATCGGCCCACAATGGTTCATTGCAGCGAAAATTCATAGTCTTTCTAGCATAAAGGGTATACAGGATCTCGAGAGAAGAAAATGAAGACGCCAAATGACCGCCGCCGCCTGCGCAGGCTGTCAAAAAAATCTTTTTGCGCAATCCGCGCAGAATATCTGCTTCGTTCATTGCTCTGCCTCCTTGGTGATATTATTGGTGATGCAATATTCGCTTATGAAGTTTGTTTCCGCTTCTTGATAGATTCGATAATCTTCTTCCCACGAAGAGAATGCAGGATCCCCCCGGTGATCGGGAAGTTCGAAATTGTCATGAATATATTTTGACACAAAATCGGTGTATTTAATAGCGCCAAAAATATTCACATGATTTTTATCGTATAGATCCATGTCAGCATCCAATCCGATTTCCTCATAATAGTCATTGGTATCCAGAAAATCGTAGCCATATGATCCAATAAGATCTTCAACCGAATTGTATAGGGCCTTCACGCTGCTGTCTTTTTCAGAAAACGCATTGACCAAAAATAAAGCGTTCAAATTTTCAGCTTTGCAATAATCCAATAAATCCCGCAGGGTGCTTTCCAGTTCAGGCGTTAATTCGCAGCGCTCGGTTACCATGGAATAATCCGTCAAAGTTTGAGGCACAGGCGGCGAATTATAAAAATAAAAGCCTTTCATATGCCGTGCATATAGATTTTCCTGGGGACGATAGGAATATCGGTCGATTTCACGCCAGTTTCCATGATAGTAGATCAGATCTAAATACATTGAAGCTGTGTTTTTAGGCACCAGTCCATTTTTTTCGATACTGTAATGAACCATATTGATTCGGTTCAAAGAATAAGGCATGGCATCCGTATAAATCCGGACATATTCTTCTGAATAAAATGAGGGGTTATGCTGCATGATTTCTGCGGCCCGCAGATCAATAACGTACAGTTTGGCTGTCTCATGCCTGCGGGACTCTTCAATTAGATATTTAATCACCGAAGGCGACATGGAATCGCCGGAATAGTTGAAGGAAGTATAGCCGTACTCATTCCAAGCACGCATGGGAATCCAGTAAATATATGTGGAACTTCCGCCAATGCATACGGCATCGATGGGCGTTGTGTGTTGTTCATAGCCATTTTTATTCTTTTTAAAGGCATCGTGTTGACGGCGGACTACGTAGGAAACGGATGCAAATAGAACGGAAAAAATAACGGTAAATATAATAACGTGAATCAGCCAACGACCTTTTTTGGGAGTAGATTCCATGAATGACATGTCCTTTCGTTTTAAAACTGCTTATAGATAAAGCCAGCTTCGTTGTATCCCGGACCATAGATGCCGAAGATCAACACCACAAAGATACCTGTCAGCAGGACAAGATACTGAAAAACAATATTTTGCCGGCTCAAGGCGTTGCGGAGCTGTTTGCCCTGCTCATGCAGGATGCCAACACAGACCAAAACCAAGAATCCGACTGCCAATATGAAAAAGTCGTAGATATCAAGCCCCATATTGAGCAGCGAACCGTCGGTGAAAATCCATGGATTTATGCCGCCGCTGAACATTCTGGAAAAAACATCGATGCCTCCGCTCACGGAGCCCGCACGCACAAAAATCCAGCTGCAGCACATGGCCAGCAGGGTGCGGATGCGGCAAAACAAACGGTAGCTGAAGCAGTCCACGCGAATATGCAGCAAGTTCGTCAACCTCTTGAGCAGCGGCGAAAGAAGTTCTCCAGAAATGATGAAGAATCCCGGTATTAATCCGGAGGCGAGGATGAACGTTGCGCTGCCGCCATGCCAAAGGCCAATGGATATCCACAGCGCCGACATGCCAAGACATACGGGCAGTTTTTTCCCATATACTTTTCCAAGATGTTTCTTGGATTTTTTTGTAAAACGCTGCATGAAACCGGATTTCAACAGGGGATACATCACATAGGTCTTGAACCAAAGGCCCATGGTGATATGCCAGCGTCTCCAAAATTCCGACAAGGATAATGACGCGAAGGGCACATTAAAATTCTCGGGCAATGTGATGCCAAAGCATTCCGATACGCCCAGCACGATATTCATGCAGCCGGCAAAGTCATTATAAAGCTGAAAGGCGTACAACAGTATTGCAACGACCCAGAATAATCCCGCATAGTTCTCCGGCGCGTCAAAAAGGGCGCCAACAAAAATGCCTGCCCGGTCCGCCAGCACCATTTTCTGAAAGCATCCCCACAGTATCCGCTCCGCACCGTGCAGCACCCGTTTCGGATCGAAGGGAGGCGGGCTGCGAAACTGTGGTTCCATGCTGTCATAGTTTACAATGGGTCCGCTGGTTAGCTGGGGAAAATAACTGGCTACCAGGAATAATCGAAAATAATTGCGCGCATATGGGTACTTTTCCCAGTAGACATCAATCAGATAGCCCACCAGGGACAAAGTGAAATAGGAAATGCCGATGGGGCCCCAAACCGCGTAGGCAATCAAGGTTACGTCATTTCCGGAAATAGCATGATACAGCTTCTTCAGAAGATTGAAAAATTCCATATCTCTAAAGAAGAACAATGTGCCCAAAGTGGCTACAAGGAATGCCACCAAACAAAGACGACGCAGTGCAGCGCCTTTAACGCGCTGTATCAGATACGAACCGCACCAAACGACAAAGACTTCCGCGCATAACACCAAAAGCATGGAAATACCTGAGGACAGGTAAACAAATGCTGCACTCAGTAGGGCTAGAAAACACCATCTGATCCTGGCAGGCAGAATATAATACACGATCAGTGCGATTGGCAGTAAAACAAAAAAAGTCAAGGAAGTAATCGACATTGGCTTATATAATCTTTCTGTAGTATGTGTTTTTGACCGTCAACGCGGTTAGCGCCCGCCGGTGATAAATATATTCTGACCATTGACTTGACCGCTGCCATCAGAAAGAAGGAAGCGGATTGCCGGTATGATTTCGTCCACATGAAGCAGCCGCCCCGCGGGATTTTCGGCAGCATATTTTTTCACGAGTATTTCCGGCTGATTTTGAATATATTTGGTATCGGTCCATGAGGGCGATACACCGTTCACTGTAATACCCTTGGCGGCATATTCACTCGCCAGCGAACGCATGAGTCCCAATAAAGCGTATTTTTCCGTCATATAGTGAGCGCAGTAGGGCGCCGGCGGACCGGACAGAACGGAGGACAGCATCATGACGATTCGGCCGTAGCGCTGCTTAACCATCGCCGGCAGAAATGCCTGACAAATCAGTATGGTTGAGCGCAGCCCAATGATCAAAGCTTCATCGAAGGCTGAAATGGCCAACTTATGAAAATGACCATTTGTACAGGAAGGAGCCGCGAACTGAACGATCTGGCTGGGCGGACAATGAAACGTGTTGATCTGGTCGATCAGGGCGCCTATCTCTTCCTCTTGGGTCAGGTCAGCCTGCACAAGTACAAGCTTATCGCCAAGAACGCTTTTTAAATGCTCCAATTTTCCGTTAAGCATACGGTAATGGGCATAAATACGGCCATAATCCTCCGCTGCGCATTCAATCAAGCGCGTCCCCATATCTGAAGACGCGCCAACAACCAGCAGTGTTTTTGCCATGCGTTCTCCCTGACCGGTCATCGTCCGCAGCGTTCCTTTATGATATCCACCATTTCACCTACGTTTTTCATGCCGGTCACTTCAGCCATTTTGAACTTCATACCAAATCTTTCCTCGATGGCCACTACGAGGTTGATATGCTCCAGACTGTCCCAGTCCTCAATATCACTCGACGTGGTATCGTTGCCTACCGTGATGGAATCATCATCAAATACGTCCCGAAAGACCTCATTCAGTTCCTCATAAATTGCTTCTTTTGTCATGTCTCATTCTCCCTATCTATATGTGTTGTATGGTAATGATACGTATCCGGATGAGCGACAAAGCTTTCTCCGGACTTATCAAATCCCATTCGTTCATAAAGGTCAGCCACCATGCCATTCTTTGCAGTGGGCAGATACTCACCGACAACCGTATCAAAACCGTTTTCAGCTGCTGTACGTATGATGGTATCCGCTACATACTCTTCCATCCCGCGTTTGAGTACACGGCAGCTCATCAGCCATTCCCGAACAAAGAGTGTATTTTCGTCCCGCTTGTCCAGTATCACTAAACTGATCAGCCCATGGGAGGCGAAGCGGTCTTTAAGACCAAACCATATCGTGATGACCTGGGGATTGTTTGCAAGGTCAGCAATTTCATCTTCGGTATAACGGCCGGTACGAAGATTGAATTGATTGGACCGCTGAGTCAACTGCGCAATCCTTGGATAGTGAAAGGGGTCGAAGGCCGAAACGGTGGCTTTCATTTCCAGACTTTTGAGATAATCGTCATAGTTGCTGAACTCCGCCTGGGCCTTCAGGCTTTTCATGCGTTCCTGATATTGCTGTGTACGGCTTGCGTCATTATCGGAATAGGAGGTTGTTTCAAATAGATTCAGCCTCCGAAGATAAGACACATATTCTGCCGGATCCTCGGGCATCTCAGGAACAACAATGTCTGGAATGAGACTGCGCACCACATTGCGTTCAAATACGTTATCATCAATAAAGACCATACTGTCCATGCCAATGTTAAGGCTTTTTTGAATAAATTTTATATTGGAAGCCTTATCTTCCCAATTTGCCACAAAAATAGCGAAATCGTCCAACTTCAGCAACATATCGGGATGCTTTTCAAAAGGCTCCTTGGCTGTAGCTTCATTGTTCTTGCTGCACACCGCGAGCAGAATGCCGCGGAGCTGCAATTCCTTCAGCCATTGCTGAAAGCATAAAAAGGCGCGGCCGATTCCCAATTCACCGATCTCAATACCATGGATTCCGTCGTCACCAATCACACCACCCCACAGTGTGTTGTCGAGATCGAGGACCACACATTTGTGTATATGTCCCATTGCAGAGCGCAGTATATCGGCGATGTGTGCCGCAATATACTGTAAGGTTTTCTGTGAATAGGGCATTCGGGCGATGAAATACATTTTATCCGAGGCAAAGTCGGCTTGGCCAAGCCGTGCCTGAATCAAATCCATATCAATGAGAGTATAGCCGGGCTCATTGAGTGCTGCCTCACCAAGCAGATAGTTGAGTTTTTTGAGCTGAAAGGGGAAAGAGGATTCCACTTTACAGGCGTAATTACCAAAGGTAGCATCATCCATCAGGGGATACGTCAGCTGGAAGATTTTGCAGTGCGTCTGTTTTATCAGGCGTTGACGAAACGAGGCCAGTATTTCCGCCTGTTTTTCCGCAAAATGAATTCTATCGTTCAAAGGTGTGCTGCAGTAAGCGTCATACAGCTTAGCTGTACAGCAGGCAAACAGAACGGCATCGGGCGACGCCTGATACAATTCGGAGTCAGGATCCAGTATTTGCGCATTAATTTGGTCATAATCCGTGTCATGCACGGCATAGTCGATATGGCTTAGGACAAAGGTGCCCTGTAATGCGACAGCAAGATGCTGAGTTGCAAAGTCACCGATGATGACAAGAGAACGCGTCATATCCCCCGCCAACTGAGCTGCGGTCTTAATATCTTTCCAGGAATACTCAACGCTCATTATGATTCACCCCATATTTTTAATAAAACACAAGCCATTATTCTATTGAAAGGCGGTTTCAAAAACATATTATTACGCTAATCAGTTTAAGGATTAAACATACTATTGTCAAGTTTTTTGGGGAATCTCCACATTTCGCAACGCATAAAGAAAAAGATGTGAGAAACACAATTTTATGTTTCTCACATCTTCCATTTTTTTATCCTGAATCAGCGCGAACCGCGCCGCCCTTTACAGGACCTCTTAGTACATTCCGCCGGGCATTCCGGCACCGCCCGCGGGAGCCGCCGGCTCGGGAGCGGGGATGTCGGCCACCAGGCTCTCGGTGGTCAGCAGCATGGCCGCCACGCTGGCCGCGTTCTGCAAAGCGGAACGGGTCACCTTGGTGGGATCGATGATGCCCTTTTCCACCATGTCGCCGAACTCGTTCTTGAGAGCGTCGAAACCGAAATTCTTCTCGTTCGAGGCCTTGATCTTCTCCACGATCACCGAACCCTCGAGGCCGGCGTTCTTGGCGATCTGACGGATGGGCTCCTCCAGGGAACGGAGCACGATCTGCATACCGGTCTTCTCGTCGCCATGAGCGGACTTGATCAGCTCTTCCACCGCGGAAGCCACGCTGATGAGGGCCGTGCCGCCGCCAGGGACGATGCCCTCTTCCACGGCAGCCCGGGTGGCCGCCAGGGCGTCCTCGATGCGAAGCTTACGCTCCTTCATCTCGACTTCGGTGGCAGCGCCCACGTTGACCACGGCCACGCCGCCGGCCAGCTTCGCGAGGCGCTCCTGAAGCTTCTCACGGTCGTAATCGGAGGTAGTCTCCTCGATCTGGGAGCGGATGGAGGAGATGCGGGCCTTGATCTCGGAAGGATCGCCGTTGCCCTCCACGATGGTGGTGTTTTCCTTGTCAACCTTGATCTGATGGGCGCTGCCCAGCATGTCAAGGGTCACGTCCTTGAGCTCGATGCCCAGCTCATTGGATACGAACTGGCCGCCGGTCAGGATAGCGATATCCTCCAGCATGGCCTTCCTGCGGTCGCCAAAGCCGGGGGCCTTGACCGCGACGGAGGTGAAGGTGCCGCGCAGCTTGTTGACCACCAGGGTGGCCAGCGCTTCGCCTTCCACATCCTCGGAGATGATGAGCAGCTTCTTGCCCACCTGCATGATCTGCTCGAGCAGGGGCAGGATCTCCTGGATGTTCGAGATCTTCTTCTCGGTGATGAGGATCACCGGATTATCCAGCACGGCTTCCATCTTCTCGGTGTCGGTCACCATGTAGGAGGAAGCATAGCCGCGGTCGAACTGCATGCCTTCCACCAGCGTGAGCTCGGTCTTCATGGTCTTGGACTCCTCAACGGTGATCACGCCGTCGTTGCCCACCTTTTCCATGGCCTCGGCGATCAGCTGGCCGATCTCATCGCTGCCGGAGGAGATGGCGGCGATCTGGGCGATGGACTGCTTGCTCTCCACAACCTTGGAGATGCTCTTGAGGTGCTCCACGACCGCTTCCACGGCCTTTTGGATGCCCTTCATCATGATCATGGGATTGGCGCCGGCGGCCACGTTCTTCACGCCCTCGCGGATGATGGACTTGGCGAGCAGGATGGCGGTGGTGGTGCCGTCGCCGGCCACGTCGTTGGTCTTGGTGGCAACTTCCTTGACGAGCTGGGCGCCCATGTTCTCAAAGGGGTCCTCCAGCTCGATCTCCTTTGCGATGGTCACGCCGTCATTGGTGATGAGGGGCGCGCCGAATTTCTTTTCCAAAACAGCGTTGCGGCCCTTGGGGCCCATGGTGGTGACGACCGAATCGGCCAGGGCGTTGACGCCCTTTTCCAAAGCGCGGCGAGCCTCTTCGCCGTAAATCATTTGCTTAGCCATTTCAATGATTCCTCCTTATTATTCCACGATCGCGAGAATGTCGTTTTGACGGACCAGGATCATTTCCTCACCGTCGAACTTCACTTCCGTGCCAGCATACTTGGAGTAGATGACCTTGTCGCCGGCCTTCACGTGCATGGTCACGTCCTTGCCGTCCACGACGCCGCCGGGACCCACGGCCAAAACTTCAGCCATCTGGGGCTTCTCCTGGGCGCTGCCGGGAAGCACGATGCCGCTTTTGGTGGTCTCTTCGCTCTCGCAGCTCTTGATGAGAACGCGGTCTCCCAAAGGTTTAATATTCATGGATATTTCCCTCCTTGGTGTATTTGCTTTATTAGCACTCATTTGACCCGAGTGCTAACATCTGCATCTACTATAACCAATCTTTGCCGGATTGGCAAGTATTTTTTGCAAAAAAGTTTGCTTTTTTGATTTTGACCCCGGGGGAACATTCTAAACAGCGGAGGCGGACAATTTTGTCCTTCCTCCCAAATAATAAAGGAATCGACAAGGGCGCCGTGGAATACTGCAAAAAACGTGCAAAGGGGAGGGCGCAATGGATAAATGGGATCATCGATTCATGGAACTGGTACAGGTGATTGCGGGCTGGTCCAGCTGCTATCAGGAGAACCGGAAGATCGGGGCGGTCATCGTGCGGGACAAGCGCATCATCACCACCGGCTATAACGGCGCGCCGGCGGGCATGGCTTCCTGCGTGCAGCGGCAGCAGTGCCTCAGGCGGGACATGGACATTCCCTCGGGCACCCGGCATGAGCTGTGCTGGGCCATCCATGCGGAGCAGAACGCCCTCATCCAGGCGGCCAAGCTGGGCATCAGCGTGGACGGCGCCACGCTGTACTGCACCCATCAGCCCTGCGCCATCTGCGCGAAGCTCATCGTCAATGCGGGGATCGAGCGGCTGGTGTACGGCCAGGGCTATCCCGACGAATTTGCCGCCCGCATCCTGAACGAGGCGGCGGTGCTGGTGGAAAAATACGACTACGAGACCAAGTCCATCATTCACGAATAGGAGCCAAGGCATGATCGAACTCAAGTTTGGAAGGGATGCGCTGCGTCTCGAAGTCCCGGAAGAGAATCTTCTGGGCGTCATCACCGGCAATTTCCCTGAAACGCCCACCGAAGGGGAGGAGCGGGAGAAGTTGTGCCGCGCCCTGCGGCAGCCCCTGGGCACTCCGCCGCTGCGGGAGCTGGCGCGGCCGGGTGAGCGGGTGGTCATCATGGCCAGTGACATCACCCGCCCCTCGCCCTCCTACAAACTCCTGCCGCCGGTGCTGGACGAGCTTTCGGCGGCGGGGGTGCGGGACGAGGATGTGACGGTGCTCTTCGGCATGGGCATCCATCGGGCCCACACGGCGGCGGAGCACGAAAGGCTGGTGGGTGAGGCGGTGTACCGCCGGGTCCGCTGCATGGATTCCACCGAGGGGGAATACGTGCTGGTGGGCACCTCCAGCCGGGGCACGCCTTATTATGTAAACAAAATCCTGACGGAGTGCGACCGGGTCATCTGCACCGGCAACATTGACTATCATTATTTTGTGGGCTATTCCGGCGGGGCGAAGGCCGTGCTGCCCGGCGCGGCCAACTACGAAACCATCCGGGCGAACCACAGCATGAACCTTCTGCCGGGGGCGGGTACGGGAAGGCTTTCCGGCAATCCGGTGCGGGAGGACATCGACGAGATCGGGAAATTCCTCAAGATCGACTTCATCCTGAACGTGGTGCTGGATGAGCAAAAGCGCATCCTCGCCGCCTTTGCCGGGGATTACCTTGCGGCGCACCGGGCGGGCTGCGCCTATCTTGACACCGTCTACGCCCATCCCATCCATGAGCTTGCGGACATCGTGGTGGTCAGCTGCGGCGGCTATCCCAAGGATATCAACCTCTACCAGGCCCAGAAGGCGCTGGACAACGGTGCCTACGCCGTGAAGGAGGGGGGCGCCATCCTGTGGGTGGGCGCCTGCGGTGAGGGCTACGGCGAGGCGACCTTTGAAAAATGGGTGCGGGAGAGCACCTCCCCGAAGGATCTGACGGAGCGCATCCGCCGCGAGTTCGTGCTGGGCGGCCACAAGGCGGCGGCCATCGCCAGGGTGCTGCAAAAAGCGGATGTCTACATGATCACCGACCTTGAGGCCGGGGCGGTGGAGCGGCTTTATATGAAGCACCGCCCGCCGGAGGCGCTGCAGGAGACCTTGAACGGGGTGATAGCCGAAAAGGGCGGGAGCCGGGCCAAGGTCTGGGTTATTCCCCAGGCGGGTTCCCTATTTCCGAAGCTGCAAAGCTGAAAACCCCGAAAAGATCGCGTTTACCCTTCTTTGAGGGCCCTCAGGGACCGGTTTGCCGGTCCTTTTTTAACGCCCTTTTTCCTGGACAACTTTTTCCCCCGGATGTTTGTACCGGATACATATTCCCATATCCCGAGGCATAATCATGTAACATCACCCAGAGGAATGGAGGATAGGGAACATGCGTTATCAATCTTCAAGGCGGAGAAAAAGGGCCACCCGGAGCAGGGGGTACGCCAAGGCGTTTCTGCTTTTGGCGGCGGCGGGCCTTTTGGTCTATCTGGTGACGGCCACGGCGGCGGGGAGCTGGATTGCGGAGCACGTGACGGGCCCGCTTTTCGGGGGCGAGCCGAAGGCCACCGGGGGCGTGCTGGCCTCGCCCATCCCCACCGACGGCGAAGAAGCCACGCCGGCGCCGGCGGGGGCCTATGAGACCCAGACCGTGAGCGTGGGGGGCACCACGCTGTACTGCATTCAGCTCGGCGCCTTCTCGGACAAGGCCAACGCCGAGACCCAGGCCGAGGACGACAGCCTCAAGGGGGGCGCGGGCTACATCGCCTACGACGGCAAGCACCGGCTTCTTACCAGCGGCTTTGGCGGCGAGGCGGAGGCGAAGGCGGCGGTGGACCGGCTGAAGGCGGAGGACGGCGTGGAAAGCGTCATCTATCCCATGCAGGTGGGCCAGCTGAACCTCAAGATCACCGCAGCTGAGGCGGATGTGGAAACCCTGAGGAGCGCCTTCGAGGGCTATGACGGCGCCGCGGCAAAGCTTCGGGAGATCAGCGCCTCCCTGGCGTCGGGCAGCCTGGACGGGGACGGGGCCCGCACCGCCATAAAGGAACAGCAGACGGCCCTTGCCGCCCATAGGGACGCCATCGCCGCCCTTTGCGAAAAGAATCCCGGACTGCCCGCTTTCGTGGGCCTTGAGACCATGCTGACTTCGGCGGAGAAAAATTTGGACGCGCTTACAGCGGATACCTCTCTTTCTAATGTAGCTTTTTCGTCAAAAATCAAGTATACTTATATCGATATGACAAGCCTGTACAAAACCTACGTCACCGACCTGACGCAGCAATCGGCGAAAAAAGCGAATTAGGAAAGGATGAAGATCCATGAAGATTGGTGAAATTAAGGAATCTTTGGAAGCCGAGGTCCTGTGCGGCGAAGATTTGATGGATTTGGAGATTCTTTCGGGGTGCGGTGCGGATCTGATGAGCGACGTGCTGGCCTTTGTGAAGGAGAAGATTGTACTCCTGACGGGACTGACCAATCCTCATGTGATCCGTACGGCGGAGATGCTGGACGTGTCCTGCATCGTCTTTGTCCGGGGCAAGAAGCCCACCCCCGATATCCTGGAGATGGCCACCGAGCGGGGCATCGCCGTTTTAAGCACCGGCGAGACCCTGTTCACGGCCTGCGGCAGACTCTATGAGAAGGGCCTTCGGGGCGGAACGGGGGCTTACTGAAATGGAAGAGAACGTATTTACGGAAGTGCATCAAGTGAAGGCCGGCGATTTCGCCAGCGCCGGGGAGGCGTCCAGCCATTTCAAGCGGGTCTTAAAGCAGCTGGGCATCGACGGCGACCTGGTGCGGCGCGCCTCCATCATGTCCTATGAAGCGGAGCTCAACCTGGTGATCCACAGTGAGGGCGGCGAGCTCAAGCTGGAGGTGTCCCCGGAGCATGTCCGCATCATCTCCGAGGATGTGGGCCCGGGCATCGAGGATATCGACCTTGCCATGACGGCGGGCTATTCCACGGCGCCGGACAGCGTGCGGATGATGGGCTTTGGCGCGGGCATGGGCCTATGCAACATGGAGCGCTGCGCCGACGATTTTCAGATCAGCTCCTCCAAGGCGGGGACGAAGATCTCGATGACGATGAATCTCTAAAGAAGAACCTCTTATAGATAGAAGGGATGTTTGTGAACGAGAGCACCTACTACCATTCCGTGCGTTTGGACAAGGATAAATGCACGGGCTGTACCAACTGCCTGAAGCGGTGCCCCACCGAGGCGATCCGGGTGCGGGACGGCAAGGCCACCATCATCGGGGAGCGGTGCATCGACTGCGGCGAGTGCATTCGGGTGTGCCCCTACCATGCCAAGGTGGCGGTGACGGACGAGCTGTCCTCCATCAACCGCTTCAAGTATTCCATCGCCCTGCCGGCGCCCACCCTCTACGGCCAGTTCAAGAATCTGCCCAACATCAACCGGGTTCTGGCGGGCCTCAAGATGATGGGCTTCAGCGCCGTGTACGAGGTGGCGGCGGGGGCGGACATCGTCTCCCACGCGGTGGCGGAGCATCTGAAGAAGGAGGATGTTCCCAAGCCCCTCATCTCTTCGGCCTGCCCGGCCATCCTGCGGCTGATCCGGGTGCGCTTTCCCGAGCTGATCGACCACATCGTGCCCATTCAGTCCCCCATGGAGGTGGCGGCCAGCCTGGCCAAGCTCCACTTCGCGAAGGAGAACGGCGTGGCCGTGGAGGATATCGGCGCCTTTTTCATCACGCCCTGCCCGGCGAAGATGACCAGCATCCGAAGCTCCCTCACGGTGGAGGATTCGAGCGTGGACGGCGCCATCTCCATCATGGACATGTACGGCCTTTTGAACAGCCAGGTCAAAAAGCCCGATTCGGACGAATCCCTGCAGCACGCCACCTACTACGGCGTGGGCTGGGCCAATTCCGGCGGCGAGACCACGGCGGTGGGCTGCGACAACGCCATGGCGGTGGACGGCATCTGGAACGTGATCCGGGTGCTGGAGGAGATCGAGAACAACAAGCTGAGCGACCTCGAGTTCTTCGAGGGCCTGGCCTGTCCCGGCGGCTGCGTGGGCGGTCCGCTGGTCTTTGAGAACGGCTTCGTGGCGAAAAACCGCATCCGAAAGCTCATCGAGACCCTCCCCAAGGCCCGGGCGGAGGCGGGGGAGATCGAGAAGGAGCTGGCCGCATTCGATGTGCGCAGCACCAAGGAAATCAAGCCCCTGCCGGTGATGAAGCTGGACGACAACATCGTGGTGGCGCTGAAGAAGATGGAGCGGATGGAGTCCATTGCGGCGAACCTGCCCGGACTGGACTGCGGCTCCTGCGGCGCGCCCTCCTGCCGGGCCCTGGCCGAGGATATCGTGCAGGGCAACGCGGTGGAGATGGACTGCATCTTCAAGCTGAAGGAGAAGGTCAGGAAGCTGGCCCTCGAGATGGTGGAACTGTCAAAGGAGGAGAATAAATGACCCTGAAGGATTTGCTGGAAAAGACCGACTCCGAACTGCTGACCCCGGACGCCGACCTCACCCGGGAGGTCACGGGCTGCTACATCGGGGACCTTTTGAGCTGGGTGATGGCCCATGCCGGGGCGGGCTCGGCATGGATCACCGTGCAGACCCACCTCAACGTGATCGCCGTGTCCACGCTCCTTGATCTCGCCTGTGTGATCAATCCCGAAGGGGTGGAGATGGAAAAGGTGTCCCTTGAAAAGGCCATGGAGAAGGAAGTCCCCGTTTTGAGGAGCGCAATGACCGCCTATGAGCTGGCCGTGAAGCTCCACGAGCTGGGCGTTTCGTAAAATGAAACTGGCGGTGGATCTTCATATCCATTCCTGCCTTTCCCCCTGCGGGGAGGATGAGATGACCCCCAACAACATCGTGGGTATGGCGGCCCTCAAAGGCCTCGGAGCCATTGCGGTCACCGACCACAACGGCTATCAGAACGCGGCCGCGGTGGCGTCGGTGGGAAGCGATATGGGCCTTGTCGTGGTGCCGGGCATGGAAGTGACCGACCGGGAGGAGGTCCATCTGCTTTGTTATTTTCCCGATGTGGCGGCGCTCACCGCCTTCGGGGAGATCATTCAAAGCCATCTGCCCGGCATACCCAACCGGCCGGACTACTTCGGCAGCCAGATCATCATGAACGAGATGGACGAGCCCATGGGCACGCTGGACCCGCTGCTCATTCCCGGCATCTCCCTTTCCATGGAGGAGGTCTACAGCCTCGCCCGGGAGCACGGCGGCGTGATGGTGCCCGCCCACATCAACCGGGGGAGCCACAGCATCCTGGCGAACCTGGGCTTCATGCCCGCGTTTCCGCCCTTCCCCGCGGTGGAGGCGGTGAAGGAGGGGCTGCCCCTGCCTGATCTCACCGATAAGCTGGTCCTTCGCTCCTCCGACGCCCACAACCTCGGCGCCATCCTGGAGCAGGAGTTTTTCCTG
The DNA here is from genome assembly GCF_014384795.1 of Gehongia tenuis. Taxonomy (NCBI): domain Bacteria; kingdom Bacillati; phylum Bacillota; class Clostridia; order Christensenellales; family Christensenellaceae; genus Gehongia; species Gehongia tenuis. The sequence continues at coordinate 522,229 of NZ_JACRSR010000001.1, forward strand.
GAGGTGGAGCAGCCCAGCGCGAAGGGAATTCTGGATGTCTTGGCGAAGGGTCTCAAAAAATGAAGGAAAAGGCGCTTTTACCCTAATTTAAGCCGCTTTTTTTGTCAAAATCTTAGAAAAAAGGTGTACGAGAAGGGCTTATCTATGTTACAATAACTCGGATACCTTTGATAGATTTATATCAAATTTAGGATATCAATATCAAGGAGGTAAGACGATTATGTCCCACGAAACCCAGGAAAAGGCTGCCCAGCTTCAGGCCGTCATTGAAGAGTACAAGGGCAAGCCGGGCAATCTGATGCCCGTGATGCAGAAGGCACAGGGTATCTACGGCTATCTTCCGCTGGAAGTGCAAAACGCCATCGCCGAAGGGCTGGATGTGCCCATGACCGAAGTGTACGGCGTGGCCACGTTCTATTCCCAGTTCAACCTTGAGCTCAAGGGCAAGTACACCATCGGTGTGTGCCTGGGCACGGCCTGCTACGTGAAGAACTCCCAGAAGGTTCTGAACGCACTGGCTGAGGCGCTTGGCATCGAGGTGGGCAAGACCACTCCCGATGGACTTTTCACGCTGGAAGCCACCCGCTGTCTTGGCTGCTGCGGCCTGGCGCCGGTGATGATGATCAACAACGACGTTTACGGAAGGCTGAAGCCTGAGGAAGTGAAGGGCATCCTGGAGAAGTACAAGGAAGCGTAAGCATGAAGGATATATCCTTGCACATGCTGGATATCGTGGAGAACTCCGTGCGGGCGGAGGCGAAGAACATCGCCGTCGAGGTCGCGGAGGACACCAGGGCCGATACCCTGAGCATGACGGTGAGCGACGACGGCAAAGGCATGAGTCCGGAGCTGGTTCAAAGGGTGAGCGATCCCTTTGTCACCAGCAGGACCACCCGCAAGGTGGGCCTTGGGATACCTCTGCTCCGGAGCAATGCCGAACAGTCGGGCGGATACGTGGTCCTCACTTCAAAGCTCGGGGAGGGCACGCGGATTCAGGCGGTGTTTGGTCTTACCAACATCGACCGGCCGCCCCTTGGCAACATTGCCGAGACCATGGCCTCGCTTATCCTTTGCAACCCGGATCTTGAATTTCGCTATGTGCACCGCCGGGACGGCGAGGAGATCGTCCTCGACACCCGGGAGATGCGGGAGATTCTGGGACCGGAAGTACCCCTGTCCGACCCGTCGGTGGCCGAATGGGTTCGGGCCTACTTGCAGGAGAACATCGTTTCATTACATGGAGGTGCGGATTATGAAGTCTATTAAGGAACTCGAGGAGATTCGTCAAAGAACCCTTAACAATATCAACCTGCGCAAGGACCGGGAGAACGGCACCCGGATTGTGGTGGGCATGGCCACCTGCGGAATCTCCGCCGGCGCCCGTCCCGTTCTCATGGAGCTGGTTGAGGAAGTGAAAAAGCGCAGCCTGCAGGATGTGACCGTCTCCCAGACGGGCTGCATCGGGCTTTGCCAGTACGAGCCCATCGTCGAGGTTTTCAAGCCCGGCGAGGAGAAGTGCACCTATGTGCACATGACCCCCGAGAAGGCCCGCCGCGTTGTCGCGGAACATATCGTCAACAATCAGCCGGTTCACGAGTATCTGATCGGCAACGTAAAATCATAATCGGTGATTTTTGAGGAGGTAAGTAAAGCATGGACATGTTTCGTTCCCACGTTTTAATATGTGGCGGTACCGGCTGCACGTCTTCCGGCTCCCAGGAGGTCATGGACACCTTTGAGAAGGAGATCGCGAAGAACGGCCTGGAGAAGGAAGTTAAAGTGGTGCGCACCGGCTGCTTCGGTTTGTGCGAGATGGGCCCCGTCGTGATCGTTTATCCCGAGGGTTCCTTCTACAGCCGCGTGAAGGCCGACGACGTTTCTGAAATCGTCAGCGAGCACCTTTTGAAGGGCCGCATCGTCACCCGTCTGCTCTATGAGGAAGCGGTGGTCGACGAGAATGAGATCCGCTCCCTGGACGAGGTGGATTTCTACAAGAAGCAAAAGCGTATTGCCCTTCGCAACTGCGGCGTCATCGATCCCGAGATCATTGACGAATATATCGCCTTCGACGGCTACAAGGCTTTGGCGAAGGCTTTGACCGAGATGACCCCCGAGGAGGTCATCGATACGATCAAGAAGAGCGGACTGCGCGGCCGCGGCGGCGCCGGTTTCCCCACCGGCATGAAGTGGGACTTCACCTATAAGGCCAAGGGCGACCAGAAGTTTGTGTGCTGCAACGCCGACGAAGGCGACCCCGGCGCGTTCATGGACCGCTCCATTTTGGAGGGCGATCCCCACAGCGTCATCGAGGCCATGGCCATCGCCGCCTACACCGTGGGCGCCGATCAGGGCTACGTGTACGTCCGGGCCGAGTACCCCATCGCGGTGCACCGCCTCCAGATCGCCATCGATCAGGCCAAGGAGTACGGCCTTCTGGGCAAGAACATCCTTGGAACCGACTTCTGCTTTGATCTTGATATCCGCCTTGGCGCCGGCGCCTTCGTGTGCGGCGAGGAAACGGCCCTCATGACCTCCATCGAAGGTCATCGCGGCGAGCCCCGTCCCCGTCCGCCCTTCCCGGCGAACAAGGGTCTTTTTGGCAAGCCCACGCTCCTCAATAACGTGGAAACCTATGCCAACATTCCCGTGATCATCAACAACGGCTGGGAATGGTTTGCCGAAATGGGCACCGAGAAATCCAAGGGCACCAAGGTGTTCGCCCTCGGCGGTAAAATCAACAACACCGGCCTTGTGGAGATCCCCATGGGCACCACCCTCCGGGAGATCATCTACGACATCGGCGGCGGCATCCCGAACGGCAAGAAGTTCAAGGCGGCCCAGACCGGCGGACCTTCCGGCGGCTGCATCCCCGCCTCCAAGATCGACACCATGATCGACTACGATTCGCTGATGGCCATCGGCTCCATGATGGGCTCCGGAGGACTCATCGTCATGGACGAGGACAACTGCATGGTGGATATCGCCAGGTTCTTCCTGGATTTCACCGTGGATGAGTCCTGCGGCAAGTGCCCGCCCTGCCGGATCGGCACGCGGCGGATGCTGGAGATTTTGGAACGCATCGTGGAAGGCAAGGGCGAGGAAGGCGACATCGAGAAGCTGGAAACCCTGGGCAAGAACATCAAGGAGTCGGCGCTGTGCGGCCTTGGCCAGACGGCTCCGAACCCGGTGCTGTCCACCATCCACTACTTCCGCGACGAGTACGAAGCGCACATCAAGGAGAAGCGCTGCCCGGCCGGCCACTGCCAGGCTTTGCTCGAGTACTACATCGAGCCCGACAAGTGCCGCGGCTGCACCCTGTGCGCCCGTCAGTGCCCCGTTGGCTGTATCTCCGGCAAGGTCAAGGAGCCCCATGTGATCGACACCAAGAAGTGCATCAAGTGCGGCGCCTGTATGTCGGCCTGTAAGTTCGGTGCGGTTATTAAACGATAAGAGTCTTGCAAAAGGAGTGAAATAGATGGTTTCATTGACGATTGATGGCATCAAGGTGACCGTTCCCGAAAACACGACCGTGCTCGAGGCGGCTCGCCAAGCCAATATCCATATTCCCACCCTGTGCTACCTCAAGGGCGTCAATCAGATCGGCGCCTGCCGGATGTGCCTGGTGGAAGTGAAGGGCGGACGGGCCCTGCAGGCGGCCTGCGTCTATCCCGTATCCGAGGGTATGGAGGTATACACCAACAACGCCCGTATCCGCAACGCCCGCAAGGTGAACCTGGAGCTCATCCTGTCCAACCATGACAGGGCGTGCCTCACCTGCGTGCGCAACCAGAACTGCGAGCTGCAGTCCCTGGCCGAAGAGCTGGGCATCCGGGAGATCGGTTTCGACGGCGTGCAGATTGAGCGCCCCATCGATACGTCCTCTCCCTCCATCGTCCGGGATCCCAACAAGTGCATTCTGTGCCGCCGCTGCGTAGCCACCTGCCAGAACATTCAGAAGATCGGCGTGATCGGCGCTACGAACCGCGGCTTCAACACCATTATCGAGCCCGTCTTCGATATGAAGATCGGCGACGTGCCCTGCGTCAACTGCGGACAGTGCATCATGGCCTGCCCGGTCGGCGCCTTGAGGGAGAAGGACAGTACCCAGAAGGTCTGGGATGCTCTGGCCGATCCCACGAAGCACGTGGTGGTGCAGCCCGCGCCGGCGGTCCGCGTGGCCCTTGGCGAGGAGTTTGGTATGCCGATGGGCACCGTGGTCACCGGGAAATTGGCGGCCGCCCTGCGCAAGATGGGCTTTGACGCGATCTTTGACACCAACTACGGCGCCGACCTCACCATCATGGAGGAGGCCAGCGAGCTCATCGAGCGGGTGACGAAGGGCGGCAAGCTGCCCATGATCACCTCCTGCAGCCCGGGCTGGGTGAAGTTCTGCGAGCACTTCTATCCCGAGTTCCTGGATAACCTTTCCACCTGCAAATCGCCTCACGAGATGCTGGGCGCCATCATCAAGAGCTACTATGCCCAGAAGCAGGGCATCGATCCCAAAAACATCGTGACCGTCTCCGTTATGCCCTGCGTGGCCAAGAAGTTCGAGGCGGGCCGCGACGAGCTGTCCGTGAACGGTCTGCAGGATGTGGATCTTGTCATCACCACCCGGGAGCTGGCCCGCATGATCAAGGAAGCGGGCATCAACTTCCCCGAGCTTCCCGATGAGGATTTCGATCCCATCTTCGGCGATTCCACCGGCGCGGCGGCTATCTTCGGCGCCACCGGCGGCGTGATGGAAGCGGCCCTTCGTACCGCCTACGAGTTCATCACTGGAGGGACACTGGAGAAGGTGGATTTTGAGGACGTGCGCGGCATCGCCGGCGTGAAGGAAGCCACCGTGAAGATCGGTGATATGGATGTGAAGGTGGCTGTGGCCAGCGGTACCGGCAACGCGAGAAAGATTCTTGATGCGGTGAAGGCCGGCGAAAAGGACTATCACTTCATCGAGGTCATGGGCTGCCCCGGCGGCTGCGTGACCGGCGGCGGACAGCCCATCGTCAGCGCCAAGGTGCGCATGGAGAAGGATCCCCGGGTGGAGCGTGCGAAGGCCATCTACAGTGTGGATAAGGACTTGCCCCTCCGCAAATCCCACGAGAACCCCTCCATCAAGAAGCTGTACGACGAATATCTGGAGAAGCCGGGCAGCCATCGCTCCCACGAGCTGCTCCACACCCACTACGTACCCCGCAAGCGGTATTAAGCTGCTTAGCCCAGCCGGCGTGAGGAAACTCACGCCGGCTTTTGCATAAGGAGGAGACATCATGTACCAAACCTTGCTGCTGGACGCCGACGGCACCCTGTTTGATTTCGACGCCGCCGAGCGCCGGGCTTTTGAAAAAACCTGTGGGGCCATGGGTCTTGCATACACCGAGGGCTTCTATCGCCGCTACCAGGCCGCCAACGCCGCCTGCTGGCGCAAGTACGAGAAGGGGGAGATCACCAAGCCCCAGCTCCAGTACGACCGGTTCGCCGCGCTGGTCGATTTTTCCGATCCCGCGGCGGCCAATGAAGCCTACGTGGGCTTCCTCGCCCGGGGCAGCCAGCTGATGCCGGAAAGCGTGCCCGTGCTCACCGCCCTTAAAGCCATGACGCCGGCGCGGAAGTGCTGCATCATCACCAACGGCATCGACAGGGTGCAGCGCCAGCGCCTTCGGGATTCGGCCATCGCGCCCCTCATCGATGGCATCGTCACCTCCGAGGAGGCGGGCGCGGTCAAGCCGGCGGCGGGCTTTTTCGAGTACGCCTTCCGGAAGCTGGGCCTCACGGAGAAGGGGGACGCGCTGGTGGTGGGGGATTCCATGATTACGGACATCGCCGGCGGGGCAAACTATGGCCTTGATACCTGCCTGGTGGATTACGAAGGGAGCTACGGCGGGGAAGCGCCCCGGCCCACCCACGTGATTCGAAGGTTAACGGACCTGCTGGCGCTGGTATAACTTGCCGGTGGCCATGATTTTTGATAATATAAATAAGTTGGGAAATTTCGCTGGGGAGGACGAGCATGGCAGAGAAATATGACGCCGGAAAAATTCAGGTGCTGGAGGGGCTGGACGCCGTTCGGATGCGGCCGGGCATGTACATCGGCAGCACCAACAGCCGGGGGCTCCATCACCTTTTGTGGGAGATCGTGGACAACGCCATCGACGAGGCGGCCAACGGTTACGCCACCAAGGTGGAGGTCATTCTCCATAAGGACGGCTCGGCCACCGTCACCGACAACGGCCGGGGCATCCCCGTGGACAAGCATCCCCAGCTGGGCGTGTCCGGCGTGGAGGTCGTCTACACCCAGCTCCATGCCGGCGGCAAGTTCAACAACGAGAATTACGCCTATTCCGGCGGCCTGCACGGCGTGGGCGCCTCGGTGGTGAACGCCCTGTCCGAATGGCTGACGGTGGAGGTCTACACCGATTGGAGCGCCTACCGGCAGGAGTTTGAGAGCCGCTACGATCCGAAGACGAAGAAGATCCTTTCCGGCCATCCCAAGGGGCCGCTGGAGCGGCTGGGCAACACGAGAAAGAAGGGAACCAAGGTCACCTTCCTGCCGGACAGCCGGGTCTTTGAGACCATCGAGTTCGGCCACGACACCGTCAAGCGCCGTCTCAAGGAACTGGCCTTTTTGAACGACGGCGTGGAGATCGTCTTTATTGACGAACGCCGCCGGGAGGAGAAAGGGCCGTACAAGCGGAGCTACTGCTACCACCGCGGCTTGGCGGACTTCATTGAATATGTAAACAAAGACAAGAACGCGCTGCACGAATCTCCCATTCTTTTGCAGGGTGAAAAAGAGGGCATTCGCATTCAAATTGCCGTGCAGTACACCGACTCCTACACGGAGAATATTTTTTCTTATGTAAATAATATTCCCACCCCCGAGGGCGGCACCCACGAGACGGGGTTCAAGGCCGGCCTCACCAAGGTGATGAACGACACCGCGAGGCGTCTCGGCGTGCTGAAGGAGAAGGACAGCAACCTTTCCGGCGAGGATTACCGGGAGGGCATCACCGCCATCCTCTCCCTCAAGATGAAGAACATTCAGTTTGAGGGCCAAACCAAGGCGAAGCTGGGCAATTCCGAGGCGAGGACCGCGGTGGACGCCGTCACTCAGGAGCAGCTCTCCCAGTATTTTGAAGAGCTGGCCAACCAGGAGACCGCCCAGAAGATCCTCACCAAGGCCGTGCAGGCGGCGAAGGTGCGGGAGGCTTCGAGGAAGACCAAGGAGACCATCCGCAAGATGAACAAGCTGGACAGTGCGCCTCTCGTGGGCAAGCTCTCCAGCTGCACCGGCAGAAAGCCGGTGGACAATGAGCTTTTCATCGTGGAGGGCGACTCCGCCGGCGGCTCCGCCAAGCAGGGCCGGGACCGGCGCTATCAGGCCATCCTGCCCCTTCGGGGCAAGCCCCTCAACGCCGAGAAGAAGCGGTTGGACCAGGTCCTCGAAAACGAGGAGTTCCGTACCATCATCACGGCGCTGGGCACGGGCATTGGCGACGACTTCAACGTGAAGGCCCTGCGCTACCACAAGGTGATCATCCTGGCCGATGCGGATCAGGACGGCGGACACATCCGGGCGATCCTTCTCACCTTCTTCTTCCGCTACATGCGGGAGCTCATCACCGAGGGCCACGTGTACATCGGCCAGCCGCCGCTATACCGCATCAAGAAGGGCGCGAAGGAGGAATACGTCTATGACGACCGGGCGCTGCAAAAGGCGCTCAAAAAGTACGGCAAGGGCTACACCATCCAGCGCTACAAGGGCCTGGGGGAGATGGACGCCAGTCAGCTTTGGGAGACCACCATGGACCCCCTTCATCGCAACCTGGTGCAGGTGAACGTTGAGGACGCCGCCGAGGCGGACCGGGTGGTGACTATTTTGATGGGGGACAAGGTGGAGCCCCGCAAGGAATATTTGAGCGAATACGCCAACTTCAACCGGGTGGACGAGTTCGAGAACATGGAGGTGAACCATGCCGAGTAAGCGAAAGGAGCCGCCGAAGCCCACCGGCACCATTCAGCAGCGGTCGGTGGAGGATGTGCTGCACAACTCCATGATCCCCTACGCGGAATACGTGATTTTGGAGCGGGCGCTGCCCCGGGTGGAGGACGGCCTCAAGCCGGTGCAGCGCAGGATCATCTACACCATGTTCGAGCTTGGGATCACGCCGGACAAGCCCCACAGGAAATCCGCCCGCATCGTGGGCGACACCCTTGGAAAATACCATCCCCACGGGGATACGGCGGTGTACGACGCCATGGTGCGCATGGCCCAGGACTTCAATATGCGCTATCTATTGGTGGACGGGCACGGCAATTTCGGATCGGTGGACGGCGACTCGGCGGCGGCCATGCGTTACACCGAGGCGCGCCTGACCGAGCTTGCCATGGAGCTGATCCGGGACCTGGATAAGGACACGGTGCCCTTCAGCCTGAATTTCGACGACACCATGAAGGAGCCGGATCTCTTTCCCGGACGGTTCCCCAATCTTCTGGTGAACGGCGCCTCCGGCATCGCCGTGGGCCTTGCCACCAACATCCCGCCCCACAACCTCGGCGAGGTGATCGACGGGGTTATCGCCCAGATTGACGACCCGGATATCACGCTGGAAGGGCTGATGGAGCACGTCAAGGGCCCGGATTTTCCCACCGGCGGCACGCTCATCGGCACCGCGGAGATCAGGAAGGCCTATGAGACGGGCCGGGGCCGCATGGTCGTCCGGGCGGTCTGCCATATCGAGGAGAGCACGGCGGGACGGAGAAACATCGTCATCACCGAGCTGCCCTATCAGGTGAACAAGGCCGCGCTGCTTGAAAAGATTTTGAAGCTCAGCGAGGAGCGCAAGGGCGTTCTCACGGGGATTCATGACATTCGGGACGAATCGGACCGGACCGGCATGCGGGCGGTGATTGAGGTCAAAAAGGACGCCGACGCCGAGGTGATTTTGAATTACCTCTACAAATATTCCGACCTTCAGGCGACCTTTGGCGCCAACATGGTGGCCATCGCCGACGGCAAGCCGGTGCTTATGGGCCTCAAGGCCATCAACGCCCACTACATCCAGCACCAGAAAAATGTGGTCACCCGCAGAACCCGCCACGAGCTGGCCCAGGCAAAGGCCAGGGCCCACATCCTGGAGGGTCTGGTGATCGCGGTGGAGAATATCGACGAGGTGATTCGGATCATCCGCCGGGCCGAGAGCGTGAAGGAGGCGCGGGAAAACCTCATGGCCCGCTTCGGTCTCACCCAGGTGCAGGCCCAGGCCATTCTGGATATGCGCCTTGCGCGGCTCACCGCCCTTGAGATTCTCTCCCTCAAGAAGGAGCTGGCGGAGCTCGAGAGACTGATTCGGAAGCTGGAGGGCATTCTGGGCTCGGAAAAGAAGCTCTTTGCGCTCATCAAGAGCGAGCTTCTGGAGATCAAGGCCCGCTTTGGCGATGAGCGCCGCACCCGCATCGAGGCGGACGCCGCCAAGGCCGAGATCAATCCCGAGGCCTTCAAAGTGGTGGAGGACGTGCTGGTGTGCGTGAGCCGGGGCGGCTTCGTCAAGAGCGTGAACCAGAAGAACATGGTCCGGCAGACCAACTTGGTCCGGCAGGCCAGGGAGCAGGACGGAGGCACGGCTCCGGAGGAGGTGCACCGCTTCGTCCTTGAAACGAATACCGCGGCAAAGCTCCTTCTGCTCACCAGCTTGGGCAATGCCTACCTGTGGAACGTGGAGAACCTGCCCGACGGCAAATGGAAGGACAAGGGCACCCATCTTTCCGGCATCATTCCCGGCTTCGCCAAGGAGGAAAGGGTGCTGTTCGCGGAACCGGCTTCCTTCGAGGAAGGCGGCGAGCTCAACTTCTATACCGAAAGCGGCCAGGTGAAGCGGGGCCTTCTCGCGGACTACAACCTCAAAAAGACCAAGTTCGCCGCCCTCAAGCTGAAGGAGGGGGACGGCGTGGTGAATATCGAGCGGGTTCAGCCGGATCTGAACATCCTCATGATCACGGAAAAGGGCATGAGCATCTGCTTTGGCCAGGCGGATATCCCGGTGACCGGCCGGGTGGCCGCGGGCGTCAAGGGCATCAAGCTTTCCCCGGAGGACCGGGTGGTGTTCGCCCGGCAGGTGAGCGACGAAGGCGAGGTCGTCCTTATGAGCGACGGAGGCTACGGCAAGCGCAGCCTGCTTGTGGATTATGAACCCCAGGGCCGCAACGGCAAGGGCCTTAAAACCTTTGACTTCAAAAAGAACGGCGCGAACGGCACCCGCATCGTGGCGGCATTCACCGTAAAGGAACCGCGGGACCTGGTGTTTGTGCAAAAGAGCGGGGAGCGGACGGTGCTCTCCAGCGAGGAAATTTTCATCGAGAACCGCTTCTCCAAGGGCCGGCCCATGGTGATGGTGCTCCTGGGGAACGATGTGGTGGACGCCTATCCCGCGCCGGCGGCACAGCCGGAGAATTAGAACAGCAAAAAAGCCCCCCGCGGGGGCTTTTTTTGATGGGTTCAGGATTTCGAGAGGATGCCTTCCTGCACCAGATCCCGTTTCCAGCGGTTGGATCTCATGTACGCGAGGCCCACCACGATGGACACGGCGGAGGCGATGGGCGCCGCAAGGCCGATACCGAAAAGGGGCGCCGCCGGGAAGGCGCTCTCCAGCAGGAACACCAGCGGGATGCGCACCAGGAAGGTGGACAGAAGGCCGTTGGCCATGGAAAAGACGGTGCTGCCGCAGCCGTTGAAGAAGCCGTTCATGCAGAACACGAAGGCCACCATCAAAAAGTCGAGGCTGAAGGCCCGCATGTACTGCACGCCCGCCGCCGTCACATCCCCTTCCGCGCCGAACAGTCCCATCACCGATTCCGGCGCGAGCTGCACCCACAAGAAGAACACACTGGCGGCGGCCAGGGAGAAGGCGATGCCGGTGTACATGGTTTTGCGGGCCCTCTCCGGCTGCCCGGCGCCCATGTTTTGGGCGGCCATGGAGGAGATGGCCCCGGACAGGGCCGTTGCGGGCAGCATGGCGAATCCGTCGAATTTTCCCGCGATGCCCACCGCCGCCGAGGCCGCAACGCCGAGGGCGTTCACCGCCGCGGAGATGATGAGAAAGGACAGATTGACCATGCTCTCCTGCAGGGAGATGGGAAGTCCCAGTTTTAAAATGCGCAGCGTCTTGCCCCGGTGCAGGCGAAAGCTTTTGAGTTTGAAGTCGAACAGGAAGTCCCGCCGCTTCAGGTAGATGATGGACAGCACCATGCTCACGGCCTGGGAGAGAATGGTGGCAAGAGCCGCGCCCCATGCACCCATCCCCAGGGGTCCCACAAAAAGCAGATCCAGCACGATGTTCAAAATGCAGGCAACGGCGATGAAGATGAGGGGCCGGGTGGAGTCGCCCATACCCCGGAGCACCGCGCTGATGCCGTTGTACATCAGCGTGAACAGGATGCCGCAAAAGGCCACCTGACTGTACTGCCGGGCCTGATCCAAGGCCTCCGGCGGCGTTTGAAGCCAGCCCAGGATGGGCTCCAGCATGGCGAACATCACGGCGGTGAGCACAAGCCCCGCGATGATGAACAGCGTGAGCATGGACCCGATGGTCTCGCGGATGTCGCCCTCCATTCTGGCCCCGACGTACTGGGCGATGAGGATGGTCCCGCCCAGGGTCACGCCCACCACCAGGCTGTTGATGATCATCATGATCTGGGAGCCGATGGACACCGCCGAGATGCCCGAAGCATCGGTGAACCAGCCCACCACCGCCACATCCACCGTCCCATACAGGGCCTGCAAGAAGTTGGCCGCTAAAAAAGGCAGGGCAAAAATGATGAGGTTTTTGCGAATGCTGCCTTCCGTCAGATTTCTTTGCACCAAAGTTCCTCCTTCCCTAAAAAAAGCATAAAGGATTGTCCGATTTTTTTCAACCGATATTGACTTTAGCGCCGAGAAACGTTATATTGTAACTATAGAAAATCGTTTCACCAAAATATTAGGAGGACTGGAAAGGAAGGAGTAGCTATGAAATCACTGAATTTTATGTATCCTGAGGCCCGCAAAGTGGAAATCTGGGAACAGGATGTGGCTCCCATGGGGGAGAACGACGTTCTTTGCCAAGCTGAAACGTCCCTCATGTCGGTGGGTACGGAGATTATCTGCCTAAGGGGCATCTTCGATCCCGGCACCAACTGGTATGACTGGGTTAAATATCCCTTCACCCCCGGCTACAGCATGGTGGCGAAGATTCTGGAGACGGGCAAAGGGGTGACGAAGTTCAAGGCGGGCGACCGGGTCTTCGTGCCTGCCAAGCACCATCAGTATTTTGTGGCCTCCGAGGACCGTTTGGACCCCATCCCCGAGGAAATATCCTCGGAAGAGGCGGCCTGGACGGAGATCGGCCGCATCACCAGCAACGGCATCCGCAAGCTGCAGGTGCAGATGGGCGACTTTGTGGTGATGATCGGCGCGGGCATCATCGGCCAGATGGCCATGCAGTTTGCGAAGGTCTGCGGCGCCACCCGCATCGTGTGCATTGACACCGATCCCCTGGATTTCCGGCTGAAAAAGGCCAAGGAGCTCGCCGCCACGGACACCCTGCGCATGAAGGCGATCGACGCGGCGGACATCATCCGGGAAATGACGGACGGCAGAATGGCGGACGTGGTCATCGATGCGACCGGCCATCCGGAGACGCTGGCCCAGGCCTGCGTGCTCACCCGCAAGTACGGCAAGCTGCTCATTCTGGGCGACTGCCCCACCCCCTCCAAGCAGCCGCTGGGACCGGGCGTGATCTCCAATTTCCTCAATCTGTACGGCGTACATTCCAGCACCCTGGCGGACACGTACAACTGGTTCTATCCCTACACCCCCTCCACCAGCCGCAAGATCATCCACGACCTCATGCTGCAGGGCCGGCTCAACGTGAAGGATCTCATCACCCGCAGGGCGGATCCCCGGGAGGCTCCGGAAATCTACATGGGCATGGTGGACGGCGTTCGTCCCGAACTGGGCGTCATCTACGACTGGAACAAACTCTATCAATAATAAAGGAGAAGAGGCCGGAGACGGCCTCTTTTTTATGCCCAAACCGCAAATGGTTTTTCCCGCCGGGATGTGCTATAATCTAACCCATAACCTGAAGGGAGGGTGTGGATGAAAAAGTATGACTGGGTTCTAAAGAACGGCCGGTACCTTGCAGGGGACAAGCTCATCTGGGGTGAGATCGCCCTCAGCGGCGGGCGGATTGCCGCCCTTTCGGAGAATCTTTCCGGGGAGCGGGAGCTGGACCTTCAGGGCGGCATCGTGGTTCCCACCCTGATCGACGGGCACATCCACCTGGAGTCGGCCATGGTTTCCCCGGCGGAATTTGCGCGCACAGTGCTGCCCCACGGCACCGGCGCGGTGGTTGCCGATCCCCATGAGATCGCCAACGTTCTTGGCACAAAGGGTCTTGATTATATGCTGGCCGCCACGGAAGGCCTGCCGGTGGACGTGTATTTCATGCTGCCTTCCTGTGTGCCCGCGGCGCCGGGTGAGGAGAACGGCGCCACCCTCACGGCGGCGGACCTCAGGCCCTATCTTGACCATCCCCGGGTGCTGGGTCTTGGCGAGGTGATGGACGTGGGGAGCGTGGTGAAGGGCGATCCGGACATGCTGGAAAAGCTTGCGGACGCCAAGGCGGCGGGCAAGCGGATCGACGGCCACGCGCCGGGCGTGACGGGGGAGATCCTCGCCGCTTACGCGGCGGCGGGGGTGACTTCCGATCACGAGTGCACGAACCTGGCCGAGGCTAGGGAGAAGCTGGACGCCGGTATGTGGATCATGATTCGGGAGGGCACGGCGGCCCGAAACATGGAGGCGCTGGCCGGTCTGATGGCCGAGGACCCGGGCAGGATCATGCTGGTCACCGATGACAAACATCCCGGCGACCTGATCGCCGGTCATTTGGACGCCAATATCCGAAAGGCGGCGGCGCTGGGAGCGGACCCGGCGCGGGCGACCGCGCTGGTCACGGCGAGGCCGGCGGAATATTTCGGACTTGAGCATCTCGGCGCCATTGCGCCGGGCAGGGAGGCCAGCTTTCTCATCACTTCGGACCTCGCGGAAATGGAGGTTATGGAGGTGTGGAAGCGGGGCAGGAAGGTCTATGACCGGCAGAGGGGTGTGCTGCCCTTCCGGGAGCCGGAGATCCCGGCGGAGCTTTGCCGAAGGGCGGAGAACACCTTCCATCTTGCGCCCCTGACCCCGGCGGATTTCGATATGTCCGCCGAGCCGGAGGGGCCGGTGATCGGTCTGGTGCCGGGGGAGATCATCACGAGGAAGCTTCCCGCCGCCGCGAAGGAGGCGCGGAACGCGCTGGCCGTGGTGGAGCGCCACAAAAACACCGGACATATCGGCCGGGCCTGGATCACGGGCTATGGCCTTCGGCGGGGCGCCGTGGCCACCACGGTGGCCCATGACAGCCACAACCTGATCGTGGCGGGCGCCTCCCCGGAGGAGATGGCCCTCGCCGCCGAGACCGTGCGTAAAAGCGGCGGCGGTCTGGCGGTGGTGGCGGGGGAGCGGGTGCTGGGCCACCTGGCCCTGCCGGTGGCGGGCATCATGAGCCGGCTCACCGCCGCCGAGGCGGAAGCCGGCCTGGAGGCGCTGCGCCACATGGCCCGGGAGCTGGGCGTGTCCCCGGATATCGATCCGTTCATGACTCTGGCTTTTGTGAGCCTTCCGGTCATTCCCGCCCTGCGCCTCACCTGCGGCGGCCTGGTGGAATGCTGACCCGGCATGGCGGTCCATGCGCCCACAAGATCCCTTCCCTGTCGAAAAGGACAAGGAAGGGATACTTTTTTGTCCGATTGTGGAATACCATACCTGGAGGGGGGATAAGGTATGCGTATCATTCGCATCTACAATCGAAAGAAAGCCATCGCCGTGCTGTGCCTTGTGGGCGTTTTGGCCGTGGCCGTGGTGGGCGGTCTGGTATGGGGCGGAACCGCCGTGGTGGGCGCCTTTGCCGCCGAACGGGAGCTGCCTATCTACGGCGTGAACCGCCAGGACAACAAGATTGCCATCAGCTTTGACGCGGCCTGGGGCTCGGAAAAGACCGAGGGCATCATGGATATTCTGGAGGAGCACGGCGTTCGCGCCACTTTCTTTTTGGTGGGGTTCTGGGTGGATGCCTATCCGGAAAAGACGCAGGCCATCGCGGCGCGGGGCCATGAGATCGGCAACCATTCCACCGATCACCCGGAGATGTCCAAACTTTCGGAGGAGCAGATCCGCATGGAGCTCAACACCACCTCCGAGAAGATCGAGGCGCTGACCGGCGTGCGGCCGGTGCTCTTCCGGCCGCCCTTCGGCGACTACAACAACCGGCTCATCCGCACCGCTAAGGCCGAGGGCTATATTCCCATCCAATGGTCCGTGGACAGTCTGGACTGGAAGAATCTTGGGGTGGACCCGTTGGTGCGGCGGGTGACGGAGAATGTGGAGAGCGGATCCATCATCCTTTGCCACAACAATTCCGATTACATTCTGGAGGCCCTGCCCCAGATTTTGGACTACTGTCAAAGCAAGGGATACGAATTCGTGCCCATTTCAGAGCTCATCTACCCCGGGGAATGCGCCATTGACAATGCGGGCATGCAGCAGCCTCCCGAGCCTTGACGGCGGGGGGCTTGAATTTGCGGAGTTGAAATGATAAAATGCTGGGACATCGCACTTTTTATTCAAGGAGGCGGGTCCCATGAAAATTGCAGTCCTGGGCTACAGCGGTTCGGGCAAGTCCACACTGGCGGGGAGGCTGGGGGAATACTTTCAGGTGCCGGTGCTCCATCTGGACGCGGTAAACTTCCTGCCCCATTGGCAGGAACGGGATGAAGAGGAAGGCCGGGCCATGGTGCGCGCCTTTATGGAGAGGGACGGCTGGGTGATCGATGGCAACTACCGGCGCTTCCTGCAGGCGGAGCGGCTGGCGGCGGCGGATTGGATCATCTTCATGGATTTTCCAAGGCGGGTGTGCTTCTACCGGGCCTTTCGACGGTATCTCACCTTCCGGGGACGGGTGCGGGACAGCATTGCGGAAGGCTGTGAGGAAAAGTTTGATTGGACCTTCGCCAAATGGATCCTGGTGGATGGCCGGAAACGGCGGGTGCGGGAGAACTACCGCGCCATCTGTGAAAAGTATGGGGAAAAGACCACCGTCTGCCGATCCTCAAGGGATGTGGGACGCCTGTGGAAAACCTTGGAGGACGCACGTTAGTGCGTCCTTTTTGCGTCTGGGCATGGGGGTTGACGGAAGGGGATGCCCGTGGTAGGATAAGTATGAAAAGTATGATTAGTTTAAAATGTTGAACGGAGGCGGTAACATGGCGGCCACGGGAAAGTATGCTTGGACGGCCAAGGTGGGGGAGAAGGGCCAAATTGTTATTCCCAAGGAGGCGCGGGAGGTCTTTGACATCCACCCGGGGGATACGGTGCTGCTCCTTGGGGACGTGAATCAGGGGATCGCCATCGTGCGGAACGATCAGTTCCTGCAGTTTGCCCAAGCGGTGCTGAAGGCTCAGCAGCCTCAGGAGGAGGAGCCATGAACGGGGTGGAGGCGTCGGGCCTCACCAAGCGCTATAAGGAGCGGACGGCGGTGGATGCTCTCAGCTTTGCCATTGGCGAGGGGGAGATGTTCGCGCTTTTAGGACAGAACGGCGCCGGCAAGACCACCACCATCAAGATGCTGTGCGGGCTGGTTCGGCCCACGGCGGGGGAAGCGAGGGTGATGGGTCATGATGTGGTGCGGGAGACGGCGGCGGTGAAGGCGATCCTCAACGTATCCCCCCAGGAGACGGCGGTGGCGGCCAAGCTCACCGTGCGGGAAAATCTGGAGCTCATTGCCAGGATCTACGGCCTGAGCAGAGCGGAGGCGAAGGCGCGGGCTGAAGAGATGCTGCGGGTCTTCGCCCTGACCGAACGGGCGGGGGACCGGGCGAAGAAGCTTTCCGGCGGCATGCAGCGCCGGCTCAGTATCGCCATGGCGCTGATATCCCGGCCTGCGGTGCTCTTCCTTGACGAACCCACGCTGGGCCTGGACGTACGGGCCCGGCGGGCCTTGTGGAAGCTGATTGAGGAACTGAAGGGCAGGATCACCATTGTGCTGACCACCCACTACCTGGAGGAGGCGGAGGCTTTGGCCGACCGCATCGGTATTCTGAGCGGCGGGAGGATGAAGGCGCTGGGCACGGCGGCGGAAATCGAGGCGGCAACCGGCACGGCCAGCCTGGAGGAAGCCTTTTTGGCCCTGACGGAAGAGGAGGCGACGGCATGAGATTTATGGCGTTTGCGGCACGGAACCGCAGGGAACTCATGCGGGACCCGCTCAGCCTCATCTTTGGCGTGGGCTTTCCCGTGGTGCTGATCCTGCTGATCACGCTGATGAACCGCAGCATCGAGGGCATGCCCGCCGAGATTTTCGGCATTCAGGATTTTGCGCCGGGCATGGCTATTTTCGGTCTTTCCTTCATCTCGCTGTTTTTGGGCACGCTCATTGCCGGCGACCGCAGCAGCTCCTACCTGATGCGTCTTTTCGCCTCGCCCCTCACCGGCCTTGATTACATCCTGGGCTATTCCCTGCCCCTCGTGCCCATCGCTGTCGTGCAAAGTGCGGTGTGCTTTGCAGTGGCCGCGCTGTTCGGTTTTCCGGTGAACATCCGTCTTTTTTGGGCCATGCTCACTTTGCTGCCCACCGCGCTTTTGTTCATTGCTTTTGGCATCCTGATGGGCGTGTGGCTCACCGACAAACAGGTGGGCGGCTTTGCATCCATTTTGGTGAACGTGGCGGCCTGGCTCAGCGGCACCTGGTTCAGCTTGGACCTCATCGGCGGAGCTTTCAAGACGGTGTGCAATCTGCTTCCCTTCGCCCACGGAGTGGCCATGACCAAGGCGGCGGTGAACGGCGATTTTGCCGCCATCTGGCCCAATCTTCTGTGGGTTGCAGGATACGCTGCGGTCATCTATTTATTGGCCGTGCTGTCCTTCCAGAGGAGGATGAGGAGCTAGAGCACCCCACAGGCATATGTTTTGTCCCATCCGCATAGGCTGTTACAAATAACAGCGGTGTGGAGGGGACGAAATGTACGAGAGAAACAGTATCGTTTTGCAGGGGACCTTGGTCGAAACGCCAGCTTTCAGCCACCGGGTCTATGGCGAGGGGTTCTATGAATTGAGGATGGAGGTCCCGCGCCTGTCCGGCCAGGTGGACCTCCTGCCGCTCACCGTGTCCGAGCGCATGATGGAAGGCGTGGATCTTTCCCCGGGCAGGGAAATGGGCGTGTCCGGCCAGGTCCGCTCCTACAACAAGATCCTCAAGGGCGTGAGCCGCCTCATCATCACCGTGTTCGTGCGGGATTTTTTGGAGCCGGGAGGCACGGCGGTGAATCAGGTGGAGCTGACGGGAACTTTATGTAAACCTCCTGTCTATCGCATGACCCCGCTGAACCGGGAGATCTCCGATCTTCTTCTCGCGGTGAACCGCCTTGGAAACAAGAGCGATTATATTCCTTCCATCGCCTGGGGCCGAAACGCCCGGTTTGCCGGCGGTCTCAAGGTGGGGGAGCATATCCATCTTGAGGGCAGGCTGCAAAGCCGCGTCTATCAAAAGGTGCTGGAGGACCGGGTGGTGGAGCGCACCGCCTATGAAGTGTCCGTATCCTATCTGCAGCTCCTGGAGGAGAATGAACTCTAAAAAAAGCCGAAAGGCTTTTTTTCTATTCTTTTGCGCTTTTCTATGATAAAATGAGAACATACGAAAGGCGCGGGAGGGAAAGCCATGTATGAATCAAAGCTTAAAAGCGAAGAGCTGACGAGCCTGTTTGAGGCGGTGCTCAAACTTCAGGATATGGAGGACTGCTATCGCTTTTTTGAGGACCTCTGCACGGTCCACGAGCTGCATTCCCTGGCCCAGCGGCTGGAGGTGGCCAAGATGCTTCGGGAGAAGGTCATCTACCAGGAGATCGCCGACAAGACCGGGGCCAGCACGGCCACCATCAGCCGGGTGAACCGTTCGCTGCTGTACGGCGCGGACGGCTATCTTCGGGTGCTGGACCGTCTGGACGGGAAGAAAAAACAGTAGGGGGAACCCATGGAATTAACGCAATTGAATGAACCACAAAGACAAGCGGTGCTCCAGATGAATGGGCCGCTTTTGATTATTGCCGGCGCGGGGTCGGGCAAGACCCGGGTCCTCACCTACCGGATCGCCCATCTCATGGAGGAGGGGGTGAGCCCCTACCAGATCCTTGCCATCACCTTCACCAACAAGGCGGCCCGGGAGATGAAAACCAGGATCGAGGCGCTGGTGCCCGGCGATGGGGAAAAGGTGTGGGCGGGTACCTTCCACTCGGTGTGCGTGCGCATTCTCCGCCGGGAAATCCACCAGATCGGCTATGAGCGGAGCTTCACCATCTACGACAGCGACGACCAGACCCGGCTGGTGACCGCTATCATGAAGGATCTGGACATCGGCCGGGACATCACGCCCCGGGAGGTGAGGTCAAAGATTTCCGAGGCCAAGAACAACCTGGTGGGCCCGGACGAGTTCTTTGACCACTTCGAGCGGGATTTCCGAAGGGAGAAGATCCAGCGAGTGTACCGGGTGTACGAGAAGCGGCTCAAGGAGAGCAACGCCCTTGATTTTGACGACCTTCTGGTGAAAACCCTGGAGGTCTTTTCCGCTTACCCCGATGTTTTAAGCTACTATCAGGAACGCTTTCGCTACATATTGGTGGACGAGTACCAGGACACCAACCCGGTGCAGTACATGCTGGTCAAACTCCTGGCGGCGAGGTACAGGAACCTCTGTGTGGTGGGCGACGATGACCAGAGCATCTACGGCTGGCGGGGCGCGGACATCAAGAACATTCTCGGCTTCAACAAGGATTTTCCGGAAGCGGTGACCATCCGCCTCGAGCAGAACTACCGCTCCACCCAGAAGATTCTGGATGCGGCCAACCATATCATCCAGCACAATGCCCGCCGCAAGGAGAAGAAGCTTTGGACGGACCGGGGCGAGGGACAGAAGCTCCGTTTCTACCGGGGCGACAACGAGCACGACGAGGCGGAGTACATCGCCTCGGAGATCGCCCGGCTCTCCCGGGAGAAAGCCTGCACCTATGGCGGGATGGCGGTGCTCTACCGCATGAACGCCCAGTCCCGCGTGCTGGAGGAGATGCTGATGCGCTTTGGCATCCCCTACCGCATCTACGGCGGCACAAGGTTCTACGAACGCAAGGAGGTCAAGGACGCCCTCGCCTACCTTCGGGCGGTGGTCAATCCCGCCGACGAGATCAGTCTCACTCGCATCATCAACGAGCCCAAGCGGGGCATCGGTCAAAGCACCGTGGCCCAGCTCGCGGCGATGGCTGAGGAGCAGGCGGAGACGCTGTTCGGGGTGGTTGTGGACATCGACGGGGAAACCGGCCTTCCCGCCCGGGCCAAACAGAAGGTGGGGGAGTTCGCTGAGCTCATCACCGCCCTTTTGATGGACAAGGAACAGCTTCCCCTCTCCGAATTTGTGGAGACCATGCTGCAAAAGACCGGGCTTTGGGCACAATACGAGAAGGACCCTTCCGATGAGGCGCAGACCCGGCTGGAAAATCTGAAGGAGCTTTTGGGCGCGGTGCAGGAGTTTGAGAAATCAGACGAGACGGCCACGCTGGAGAGCTTTTTGGAGAACGTGGCCCTGGTGAGCGATATCGATGGGCTGGAGGAAGTACCTCAGGCCGTATCCCTTCTGACCCTGCACAGCGCCAAGGGGCTGGAGTTCCCGGTGGTGTTCATCGCCGGCATGGAGGAGGGCATCTTCCCCATGAGCCGGGCGATGACCGACGATGATCAGATGGAGGAGGAGCGGCGACTTTGTTATGTGGGCGTCACCCGTGCCGAGGACCAGCTCTATCTCACCTGCGCCCAGCAGCGGATGCTCATGGGCATGACCCAGTACAATCCGCCCTCCCGCTTCCTCGCGGAAATCCCGGGGGAGCTCATCGAGGGCAGACTGGTCCGCAGCCAGCCCGCCAAAGTGAAAACGGACAGGATGCCCGCCTTCACCCCGAGCTTCATGAAGAAGCCGAAGAACGACGCGGTGTACGCCATGGGCATGAAGGTGGAGCATCAAAAGTTCGGGCGGGGCACGGTGATCGCCATCACCGGCCATGGCGAGGAAGCCCTGGTCACGGTGGCCTTTGAAGGGCAGGGCGTGAAGAAACTGATGGCTTCCCTGGCGCCCATGAAGCCGGTCCAATAAATTTTGCCGAGGTGTTTGAATCGTGAATGCCATGAAACGGATGGCCGAGCTGGTGGAGCAGCTGAACGACTTTGCCTATCGCTATTATGTGCTGGACGACCCCGCGGTGAGCGACGGGGAATACGATAAGCTCTTTGATGAGCTCAAAAGGCTGGAGGAGGAAACGGGCGAGGTACTGCCCGCGTCGCCCACCCTGCGGGTGGGCGGAGAACCGCTCACAAACTTCGTGCCCCACCGCCATCTGGCGGCCCTCTACAGCATGGATAAGTCCAAGACCTTCGAGGAGATCGCCGCGTGGGAGGAACGCATCCGGCGGCTGGCGCCGGACGCCGGGGAGATCGCATACACGGCGGAATACAAGCTGGATGGGCTCACCATCAACCTCACTTATGACAATGGAGAGCTGGTGAACGCCGCCACCCGGGGCAACGGCGTGGTGGGCGAGACCATTCTGGAACAGGTCAAAACCATCCGCTCCATTCCCCTCACCATCCCCTTCAAGGGGCGCATGGAGGTGCAGGGGGAGGGCATCATGCGGCTGTCCCAGCTGGAAGCGTACAACAGGGCCGCCGCCGAGCCCCTGAAGAACGCCCGGAACGGCGCGGCGGGCGCCCTCCGCAACCTCGATCCCAAGGTGACCGCCAGCCGGCATCTCAGCGCCTTCTTCTACAGCGTGGGCTACATCGAGGGGAGGAGCTTTGAAACCCAGCGGGAGATGATGGACTTTATCCGGGAGAACCGCCTGCCCACCTCCCCCTACTTCAAGGTGCTGCACACCCTGGAGGAGGCCTACGATGTCTTTGAGGAGGTGCGGGAAGCCCGGCCCGCTCTTGATTTTCTCATCGACGGCGTGGTGCTGAAGGTGGACAGCATTCCCCTTCAGGGGCGCCTTGGCTACACCCATCGGTTTCCCCGCTGGGCCATGGCCTTTAAGTTTGAAGCGGAGGAGGCCACCACCACCATCGTTGATGTGACCTGGGAGGTGGGCCGCACGGGCAAGCTCACGCCCCTCGCCCATCTTGAACCGGTGGACATCGGCGGGGTGACGGTGAAGCGGGCGACCCTGAACAACGCCGGGGACATTCTGCGCAAGAGGGCGGCCGTGGGACGCCGCATGTTTGTGCGGCGCAGCAACGACGTGATCCCGGAGATCCTGGGACCCGCCGGGGAGGACGAGGGCGAGGTCCGGCCCATTGAAACGCCCACCCACTGCCCCTACTGCCACAGCCCGGTGATGGAAAAGGGCGCGAATCTTTTCTGCATCAATTCGCTGAACTGCCGTCCCCAGCTGGTGGCGCGGCTCGCCCATTTCGCCAGCCGGGACGCCATGGACATTGAAACCTTCAGCGAGAAGACGGCGGAGCTTTTCGTGGATGAGCTCCAGATGACGGACATCAGCGAACTCTACGGCCTCAAACGGGAGGACCTATTGCAGCTGGAGGGGTTCAAGGACAAGCGGGCGGACAACCTGATCCTCGCCATTGCGGGGAGCCGGAACATTCCTCTCGAGCGTTTCGTCTATGCCCTTGGCATTCCGAACGTGGGCCGCAAGACGGCGCGGGACCTGGCGGAGCGGTTTGAAAGCCTGGAGGCCCTCATGGAGGCGGACGCCGAGACTCTGGCAGCCGTGGAGGGCGTGGGACCGGTGGTGGCGGAGAGCATTCGGGATTTCTTTGGCGAGGAGAACATCCGCTCCAGCATCCGCCGTATGCTGGAAGCGGGGGTTACGCCCTTCTATGAAAGGGCGGAGGCTGTGGGCCCCTTCGCCGGCAGGAAGGTGGTGCTGACCGGGAGCCTCGAACGCTTCACGCGGGGCGAGGCTGAGGAACTGATCGAGAGCCTGGGGGGCGAGACGGCCTCCTCGGTGTCGAAGAACGTGGACCTTGTGATCGCCGGGGAGAAGGCGGGCAGCAAGCTGGCCAAGGCGGAGAAGCTCGGCATCGAGGTGTGGGACGAGGAGACCTTCCTCAGGCATCTTCCGAACCGGGAATAGGACGGCGAAAAGCCCTGCCTTCCGGGGGCGGCTGTCATTTGGACTAGGAAAATGGATGGCATTATGCTATAATAAATTGTTAATGATAAAATCGCTAAGGGGGGACTTCCCATGCAGAGCATGACCGGATACGGCCGGGCCAGCGCCGCGGCGGATGGCCGGGAGATCACCGTGGAACTCAAGAGCGTCAACCACCGATTCCTCGACATCAACATCCGGCTGTACCGAAGTCTGGGCTTTTTGGAGGATACCATCCGAACAAAGCTGCAGGGCGCCCTGTCCCGAGGCCATGTGGACGTCTACCTGCAATATAAAAATACCCGGGAGGACGCCCGGGACGTGACCTTGAACGAGGCGCTGGCCTCCGCCTACAAAAGGGCCTTCGACAAGGCCGCCGAAGTGAGCGGCCTTTCGTCCGATATCGCCCTGTCCCATCTCATCGCCCAGCCCGACGTGCTCACGCTGAGCGAACGGGAGGAGGACCAGGAGGCGGTGAAGGCGCTCCTGATGGAAGCGCTGGGCAAAGCTTTGACGGAGCTCATCGCCATGCGGGGCGCGGAAGGGGAGCGGATGAAGAACGATCTTCTCGCCCACGCGGAGCTGCTGGAAGAAATCGTGGGGAAAACCGCGGCGCTGGCGCCGGGCGTGGTCACCGAATACCGCGACCGCCTGCGCCAGAGGATGGAGGAGCTTTTAAAGGAAGTGCCGCTGGACGAGGCGCGGCTGGTGAACGAGGTGGCCTTCTTTGCCGACCGGTGCGCCATCGACGAGGAACTGGCCCGGCTCCGAAGCCATATCGAGCAGTTCCGGGACATGCTCTTGGAGGAGCAGCCGGTGGGCCGGAAGCTTGATTTCATCGTGCAGGAAATGAACCGGGAGATGAACACCATCGCCTCCAAGGCGTCGAACAAGGACGTGACCGCCCAGGCCGTGGAGGGCAAAAGCGAGATCGAAAAGCTGCGCGAACAGGTGCAGAACATCGAATAAGACCATAAGGAGGGTCCATGGACGTAAAGCTGATCAATATCGGATTTGGCAACATGATTTCCGCCGGCCGGATGGTGGCGGTGGTGGGGCCGGAATCGGCGCCGGTGAAACGGCTGGTTCAGGAGGCCAGGGAGCGGGGTATGCTGATCGATGCCACCGTGGGCCGCAAGACCCGTGCCGTGATGATGATGGACAGCGGGCATATCGTTCTTAGCACCTCCCATCCCAGCACCATCCAAAACCGGGTCAACGCCGCCGAGGAGGAGGGGGAATGAGCGTGAAGGGACTTTTGATCGTGGTGTCCGGCCCGTCCGGCGCCGGCAAGGGCACGGTGATGAAGGGCATCCTGGAAAGGGACCCGAACATCCGCCTGTCCATATCCGCCACCACCCGGCGCCCCCGGGAGACGGAACAGGACGGGGTGCACTACTTTTTTAAGACCAGGGAGGAATTCCTGGCCCTCGTTGACAAAAAGGGCTTTTTGGAATATGCTCAAGTTTACGATCAGTACTATGGCACCCCACGGGCCTTCGTGGAGGAGCAGCTGGACGCGGGTCGGGACGTGCTGCTGGAGATCGACGTTCAGGGGGGAATGAACGTCAAGAAGGCCTTTCCCGAGGCCGTGACCGTGTTCCTCGCGCCGCCGTCCATGACGGAGCTGGAACGGCGCATCCGCTTTGCCGATACCGGTACCCGGGACAACATCGAGACCCGGCTGGAATGGGCCAGGCAGGAGATCGCCCAGATTCCCCGCTATGGGTACTGCATTGTGAACGACGATATCAATGGGTCGGTGGAAGCCCTCGCCGCCATCATTCGGGCGGAGAAGCTGGCTTGCTGGCGCCGGCCGGAGCTCACACAAAATATTCTTGAAGGAGCGATGGATCAATGATCAATCACCCGCCGCTGACGGAACTGATGGACATGGTGGACTGCCGCTACACCCTGGTGGTGGAGACGGCCAAGCGCGCCCGCCAACTGGTGGACCAGGAGGAACGGGCCGAGGAATTCGAGGACGCCCCGCAAAAGCATGAGGTGAAAGCGGTCTCCCAGGCCGTGGAGGAGATCTACGAGGGCAAAGTGACCTATCAAAGGGTGCGGGACGGCATCAAATAAGGTGGAATGAACATGGCAAAAACGGTGGTTTTGGGCGTGACCGGCGGCATCGCGGCCTATAAGGCCTGCGAACTCACCTCCCTTTTGGTGAAGGCGGGGGTGGAGGTCTACGGTATTTTGACGGAGAATGCTGCAAAATTCGTATCGCCTATGGTTTTTGAGAGCCTCACCCGCCATGAGTGGGTGGTGGATATGTTTGAGCGGCCCAGCCATCGGGACATCGAGCACATCAGCCTGGCTCAAAGGGCGGATCTTTTTTTGATCGCGCCCGCCACGGCCAACTTCATGGCCAAGATGGCGGCGGGAATCGCCGATGATATGCTGACCACCACCGTGCTGGCAACAAAAGCGCCGGTGCTTGTGGCGCCGGCCATGAATGTGAACATGTGGGAGAACCCGGTCACCCAGCGCAACTTTGCGGATCTCAAAGGGCTGGGTGTCCATTTTGTGGAACCCGCCGTGGGACGCCTGGCCTGCGGGGACGTGGGCCGGGGCAAGCTGGCCCCGGTGGAGGAGATTTACGAGGCGGCCATGGACCTGCTGGAACCAAGAAGGGACCTTGAGGGGCTGAAGGTGCTGGTCACCGCGGGGCCCACCCGGGAGGCCATCGATCCGGTGCGCTTTATCGGGAACCATTCCTCCGGCAAGATGGGCTATGCTTTGGCGGAGCGGGCGAAGGCGCGGGGCGCGTCGGTGACGCTCATCACCGGCCCGGTGGAAATCGCGCCGCCCAGCGGGGTGACGGTGGTTCCCGTGACCACGACAGAGGAGATGCTGCAGGCGGCCAGGACGGCCTTTCCCGAGGCGGATATCACCATCAAGGCGGCCGCGCCGGCGGACTTCCGGGCGAAATATCCGAGGACCGAGAAGATCAAGAAGGAAGCGGACAGGGACGATTTCGTTCTGGAGCTGGTGAAGAACCCGGACATCGCGAAGACCCTGGGCGAGATGAAAAAGCCCGGCCAGGTGCTGGTGGGCTTCGCGGCGGAAACGGGCAGTCTTTTCACGAACGCCCGGGCCAAGGTCTTGAGCAAGCACCTGGATTTCATCGTGGCCAACGATGTGACCCGGGCGGGCGCGGGCTTTGGCACCGATACCAACATCGTGACCCTGATCGACGGGGAAGGCGATGGGGTGGAGCTGCCCCTGATGGATAAGAAGGCGGTGGCCGACCGGGTGCTGGATGAGGCGCTGGCGGTGCACCGGCGAAAGAACGGATGAACGCATTTGCCGTTTTCAAGGACACGTCCCTGAAACGGCAATTTTATTAGGGAGGGGTCAAAGACGGCTTACGCAAAGGTCATCGTGGATATCGCGAGCGCCTCGGTGGACCGGGTGTTCGACTACCGCGTTCCCTCCGCTATGCAGGAGCCGGGCTGGCGGGTGCGGGTGCCCTTCGGGCCCCGGGAGATCGAGGGCTATGTGATCGCCCTCTCCGAGACCACGGAGCTTGACAAGAGCAAGGTGCGGGACATCGCGGCGGTGCTGGATGAGACGCCGGCGCTGCTGCCGGAGATGATCGATCTGGCCCGCTGGATGCAGAAAAAGTACCATTGCCGGCTGGTGGATGCTCTGAGGCTCATGATTCCGGCCCAGATGCGGGGCGGCCGGGTGCGGGAAAAGACGGTGCGTATGGCGCGGCTGGCGGTTTCCCGGGAGACGGCCCTCGCCGAGGCGGAGCGTCTCTCGCGGCGGGCGCCGGTGCAGGCGGCCAT
This sequence comes from Gehongia tenuis, assembly GCF_014384795.1. Taxonomy (NCBI): domain Bacteria; kingdom Bacillati; phylum Bacillota; class Clostridia; order Christensenellales; family Christensenellaceae; genus Gehongia; species Gehongia tenuis. Next base: position 549,309 of record NZ_JACRSR010000001.1, read on the forward strand.
CCTGAAGACGCTGGCGGAGGGGGATAAGACCCTGGCCGCTCTCGCCGAAATGCACGCCTCGGCAAACTCGGCAGCAAGAGCGCTTTCAAGTAAGGGCTTACTAGCCTTCGAGAACAAGCCTATACGGCGTATGCCCTATCAAAGTTTAATGGGGGATGGCAGCGAGGCGCTGGAGCTTTTGCCCGCCCAGCGGGCGGCGGCGGATCAAATCGGGGCGGCCCTTCGCGGGGAGCCGGGAGCGCCCTTCCTCATCCGCGGCATCACGGGCAGCGGAAAGACGGAGGTCTACTTTGAGTCCATTGCCGAGACGCTGAAACTGGGCAGGTCCGCCATCGTGCTGGTGCCGGAGATCTCCCTCACCCCCCAGATGGTGCAGCGGTTCACCCGGCGTTTCGGCCCCCTCTGTGCGGTGCTTCACAGCCGCCTTTCGGTGGGCGAGCGCTACGATGAGTGGCAGCGCATCCGCGCCGGGGAGGCCCGGGTGGTGATCGGCGCCCGGTCGGCCGTGTTTGCGCCGGCGGAGCGGCTGGGCCTCATCGTGGTGGACGAGGAACACGAGCTCAGCTACCGTTCGGAGACCCAGGTACGCTACGATGCGGTGGAGGTGGCGGAGGCGCGCTGCGCCATGGCGGGCGCCGTGCTGGTCATGGGCAGCGCCACCCCCAGCATTGTCCGCTTCCACGGGGCGGAGTCGGGAAAATACCGGCTCCTCACCCTGGAAAGCCGGGCCATGGGCGAACTGCCCGAGGTGACGGTGGTGGACATGTGCCAGGAACTCCTGGGAGGCAACCGCTCCATCTTCAGCCGCACCCTTTACCGGCGGCTCAAGGGCTGCCTGGACCGGAAGGAGCAGGCCATCCTTTTTTTGAACCGCCGGGGCTACTTCACCTTCGTTTCCTGCCGGGAGTGCGGGCATGTGATGCAGTGCGAGCACTGTGACGTGTCCCTCACCTATCACATGTCCGAGCGGAAGCTGAAATGTCATTACTGCGGCTACGAGGCCGAGCTTCCCAAGACATGCCCGGAATGTGGAAGCCCTTACATCCGCCATTTTGGCAGCGGTACGCAAAAAGTCGAAGAGGAGGTTCATAAGCTCTTTCCCGACACCCGCATTCTCCGCATGGATGCGGACACCACGGCGGGCAAGGAGGGGCATCTCAAGATTCTCTCCGCCTTTGAGAAGGGGGAAGCGGACGTTCTTATCGGCACCCAGATGGTGGCCAAGGGTCTGGACTTCCCCAGGGTCACGCTGGTGGGTGTGGTCGCCGCCGACGCCACGCTGTTCTACCCGGATTTCCGGAGCAGCGAGCGCACCTTTCAGATTCTCACCCAGGTGGCGGGCCGGTCCGGCCGGGGGGAGCGAAAGGGTTCGGTGGTGGTGCAGAGCTATCAGCCGGGCCATCCAAGCGTGCGCTATGCAAAGAATCACGATTACCTGGGTTTCTATGGCCGGGAGATCGGACAGCGGGAGCTGGGCCAGTATCCGCCCTTTGGGATGTTCGTGCGCTTCGTCTATACCGGCACGGACGGCGCGGCGTTGGCCCGGCATACCGAGACGCTGAAGGCGGCCTTCGACGGCTACTTTGAGACCCATGACAGGCCCCTGCTGCTGACGGCACGGCCCTGCCCCCGAGAGCGGATCAAAGAAAAATATCGTTACGAAGTGCTCCTGAAGCTGGCACTTCCTCTCAAAGGGGATATTTTGGAGGATTTATACCATATCTATGAACAAAACCGGGCTGCAGAAGAGTTTTCCGTGATGGAAGTGGACCCGGTTTCAATGTTATAATAAAGAGAAAGGAGTGATTCGGTGGCTATTCGCAACATCATCACCGAAGGGGATGAGACCCTTCGCAAAATTTCACGGAAACAGGAGCGTTTCGACGAACGGCTGTGGACTCTCCTCGATGACATGGCGGAGACCATGCGGGAGAAGGACGGCGTGGGCCTGGCGGCGCCCCAGGTGGGCGTGCTCCGCCAGGTGATCGTCATCGACTGGGAGGGTATCATCGAACTAGTCAACCCCGAGATTGTGTACGAGGAGGGACAGCAGGAGCTGCCTGAGGGCTGCTTATCCATTCCGGGTCTGTACGGCATAGTACCCCGGCCCTACAGGGTGAAGGTGCGGGCCCAGGACCGGAACGGAGACCCCATCGAACTGGAGGGGGAGGGCCGTCTGGCCACGGTGTTCTGCCATGAGATCGATCATTTGAAGGGCAGACTCATGCGGGACGTGATGACCCGGGAGCTGACGGAGGACGACGATTGGGAAGAAGAGGAAGAGGAATAATGCGTATCGTGTTCATGGGTACGCCCGATTTTGCGGTGCCATCCCTCCGGGCCATGGCCGAGGGAGGCTATGAGATTGCAGGGGTGTTCTGCCAGCCCGACCGGCCGAAGGGCCGGGGCAAAAAGCTGCAGAAGCCGCCGGTGAAGGTGCTGGCGGAGGAGCTGGGGATTCCTGTATACCAATTTGAACGGATTCGGCGTCCTGAAGGCGTGGAAGCCCTTACATATCTTGCGCCGGATTTGGTGGTTACGGCGGCCTTTGGACAGATTTTATCGAAGAGCATTCTGGAGATCCCGCCCCTTGGCTGCATCAACGTCCACGGATCGCTCCTGCCCGCCTATCGGGGCGCGGCGCCCATTCAGTGGGCGGTGATGAACGGGGAAAAGGAGACGGGCATCACCCTTATGTACATGGATGTGGGCGTGGACACCGGGGACATGATCCTGCAAAAGCACCTCGAGATTGGGCCGGACGAGACGGCGGGCGAGCTGTTTGACCGTTTGGCGCCCCTCGGCGCCCAGACGCTTCTGGAAGGGCTAAAGCTTTTTGAGCATGGACGAGCTCCCGCCGCGGCCCAGGACGGGACAAAAGCCACTCTGGCGCCCATGCTGAATAAGGAGATGGGCGAACTGGATTTTTCCCTTTCCGCCGCGGTCCTGAAAAACCGCATTCGGGGCATGAACCCCTGGCCGGGCTGCTACACCTACTTTGAAGGACAGCCCCTCAAGATTTGGCGGGCGGAGGCGCTGCCGGGAAAGGGCGAACCGGGCCGGGTGATCGCCGCCTCCCCCAAGGAGGGCCTTATTGTAGGCGCCGGCGAAGGATGCCTGAAGCTTGTTGAAGTGCAGGGCCTTTCCGGCAAGCGGATGGCGGCGGAGGCCTATCTTCTCGGCCATGCCATCCGGCCGGGAGAGGTGCTGGGTTGCCATGGATAGGGCGAGAATGACGGTCTACCGGGTGCTCTATCGGGTGCTGGAGGAGGGAAGCTATCTCCATCTCGCCCTCAAGGAGCAGCTGGAACGGGACCGGCTGAACGCCCGGGACCGGGCCTTCGCCACTCAGCTCATTCATCTCGTACTCACCCATCGGGCCAGGCTGGATTATGCTCTTGCGCCTTATCTTGTGGGCAAGCGGGTCAAGGGGGACGCCCGGACGCTGATGCGCATGGGCGCGTGCCAGATCATGCTGATGCGCCTGCCTCACCGGGCGGCGGTGGATTCCACGGTGGAGCTGTGTCGGGAGCTGCGCAAGAACTCCTACGGAGGATTCATGAACGGGGTCTTGCGCAATCTGGTGCGCGGCCTCGATGCTATCGCCTATCCCGAGGACCCACTGGGGTATCTGACCATCTATTGGAGCATCCCCGAATTCGTGGCGAAGATGTGGCTCAAGCGCTATGGCGTGGCCGGGGCGCTTTCCCTTGCGGAGAGCCTGGCCAAGCCCAGGGGCATCTGTGTGTGCGCCTGGGACCAGGTGGAATTCATGGAATTTGCCGAGAAGCACGGCCTCGAATATGTGCGGGGCCGGGTATCGCCCTACGCCTTTTATCTCCGGGGCCGGAGCGCGCTGGACGCGGCCCGGCTGATCATGGGCGAAGGCGCCCAGATGGCGGCCCTCGCCATGGATGTGCAGCCAGGAGAGCGGGTGCTGGACGCCTGTGCGGCGCCCGGCGGCAAGACGGTGATCATGGCCGAAGCGGGCGGCGAAGTGACCGCTCTTGAGCTCCATGAAAACCGCAAAAACATGATGGAGGTGCGGCTGGCCGCCCGAAACACGCCGAGGGTGGCATGCTTTACGGGCGATGCCGCCCTGTACCGTCCCGAATGGGAACAGGCCTTTGACCGGGTGCTGGTGGACGCGCCCTGTTCCGGGCTGGGTACGCTGGCCCAAAAGCCGGATATCAAGTGGCGCCTGGTGCCAGACGATCTGACGGCGCTGGCGGACCTCCAACTGTCCATTCTCACTGCCTGCGGGCACTATGTTAAAGCCGGCGGAACGCTGGTCTATTCCACCTGTACGCTCTCGGAACAGGAGAATGACGGCGTGGTCCGCGCCTTTCTTGCCGAGCGTCCTGAATTTGAGCTGGACGATCTTTCGCCGTATTTTCCGGAGCGCATGGAGGAAGCGGCAAAGCGGGGCTTTGTGGAGCTGCGACCGGACCTTGAGGGCACGGAGGGATTCTTTATTGCCCGGATGAGGAGGCGTTCATGAAAAAGGCCATGCTGGATATGACGCTGCCCGAACTTCAGTGGGCGGTAAAGGAGCTGGGTCAGCCGGCTTACCGGGCGAAGCAGCTTCGGGAATGGCTGAGCCGGGACGTGGATTTTGAAGGGATGGCCGTGCTGCCCAAAACCTTTCGGACCGCCCTTTCGGAACATTTCCGCAGAGGCGGCGTGAAGATTTTGGAAAAAAGGGTCTCCGAGATCGACGGAACCACAAAATATTTGTTTTTGCTGGAGGATCATAATATAATAGAAGGCGTCTACATGCCCTATCATTACGGTAACACCCTGTGCATCTCCACCCAGGTGGGCTGCAGGATGGGGTGTGCCTTTTGTGCGTCCACGCTGGAGGGGTGCGTGAGAAACCTCGAGGCGGACGAGATGCTGGGCGAGGTCCTTGCCGTCAATGCCGACAAGGGCGGAGGGGACCGCCGGGGCGTCACCAACATTGTGCTCATGGGCAGCGGCGAGCCGCTGGACAACTATGACAACGTGGTGCGCTTTCTAAGGCGGGTGCACGATCCGGATATTCTGGGCGTGAGCTACCGGAACATTTCCCTGTCCACCTGCGGGCTGACCCCGCGGATGGAGGACTTTCTCGGGGAAGAGCTGCCCGTCACCCTGTGCGTGTCCCTCCACGGTCCGGATGACGAGACCCGGCAAAGGCTGATACCGGCGGCGAAGGCCTATCCGCTGACGGAACTGATGGCGGTGTGCCGGAAGTATGTGGAGCGGACCGGCCGCCGCTTTATCTTCGAATATGCTTTGGTGAAGGGGATCAACGACGGACGGGAGGCGGCCTTGAAGCTTGCCCGCCTCCTTCGGGGATTCCAGTGCCACGTCAACGTGATTCCGCTCAATGAGGTGAGCGACATCGGCCTTGCCGGCCCGTCGCCGGAAGGGGTCAGAATTTTTCTCGAGACCTTGGAAGCCCAGGGCATCTCCGCAACCCGGCGCCGCACCATGGGCGCCGATATCGCGGGCGCCTGCGGGCAGCTGAGGCGAAGCAAAATGAAAAACGAGGGGGAGCGCACGTGATCTTTGCGGCTTCGAGCCATCGAGGCGCTGTCAGGAAGAGCAATCAGGACTCCTATTACGTGTCCACGAAAAGGTTGGATGGCTACTATGTGATGATGGTGGCCGACGGTATGGGGGGACACCGGGCGGGTGAGGTTGCTAGCGCCATGGCCGTATCGGCCACAACTGAATATTTGGAGGACTGCCGCAGGGGCTCCATGGAGACCCGTCTTCGCCGGGCGGTGGAGAAGGCAAACGGCGAGATCTTCCGCCGTGCATCCCTGGACGAGAACTGCCAGGGCATGGGCACCACGCTGACCCTCGCCCTCATGGACGAGGAGCGCTACGCCGTAGGCCATGTGGGCGACAGCCGGGCGTACCTCATTTCGGGCGGTGAAATGCGCCAGATCACCCGGGACCACACGCTGGTGGAGGAGATATCTTCCACGGTGGATCTGGATGAGGCCGCCCGCAGAAATCATCCCCAGCGCAGCCTCATCACCCGGGCGGTGGGCGTGGAATTCAGGGTGGATATGGATCTATATGAGGGAAAATGGCAGCGGGGCGATGTCCTGTTCATCTGTTCGGACGGCCTGGTCAACGAGGTGGACGAGACGGAGATTCTTGCGGAGCTCGGCCGTCAGCCCTCTTTGGACGCCTGGGTCAAGACCCTGGTGGAGCGGGCCATCGAGGCCGGCGGCCATGACAACATCACCGCCGTTGCGGCCCTCAACGAAGGGGGTGATGGGCTATGATCGGCACAGTGCTCGCCAATAAATATGAGATCATGGAAAAGGTGGGCGGAGGCGGCATGGCCAACGTCTACAAGGCACGGCGGCTCCGGGACGACCGGGTGGTGGCCATCAAGGCCCTGAAGCCGGAATTTTTGGAGGATGAGGAGTTTGTGGCCCGCTTTAAGCGGGAGGCCCATGCCGTGTCCGGACTCAAGCATCCGAGCATCGTGGACACCATCGATGTGGGCGAGGAGAACGGCGTCTACTTCATCGTGATGGAGTACGTGGAGGGGGAGACCCTGAAGGACTCCATCCGCAGAAACGGCGCTCTCAACGTGGAGGCCGCCATCCATATCGGTATTCAGATCTGCCGGGCGCTGGACTACGCCCATGCCCATCGGGTGATCCATCGGGACATCAAGCCTCAAAACATCCTCGTTTCCGTGGACGGCACGGTGAAGGTGGCGGATTTTGGCATCGCCAAGGGTGCAACCTCCTCCACGGTGACCATTGCCGGCTCCAATATCATGGGTTCGGTGCATTATTCCTCGCCGGAGCAGGCCAGGGGCGGCTTCACCGACGAGAAGAGCGACCTCTATTCCCTGGGCGTGGTGCTCTATGAGGCGGTCACCGGCAAGGTGCCTTTTGAGGGGGACACCCCGGTGACGGTGGCCATCAAGCATATTCAGGAGAAGCCGGTGCCCCCAAGCCACATCAATCCGCTGGTGCCAAGGGCTCTTGAGGAGATTATCCTGAAGGCCATGGAGAAGGAGACCGGCCTTCGTTACGACTCGGCGAGAGAGATGGAGCAGGACCTTATACGCTGCCTGTCCGAGCCGAACGGCTCCTTTGTGACCCATTTCAAGCCCGGCGCGGAAACCTTCTATATCCCCGCCGACAAGGTGAAGGAGATCACCGGCGAAAAGGCGAGGGAGCCGGCAAAGCGAAAGGCGCCGCCGCCGAAGAAGACCGAGGCCAGAACCAAGCCGGAGCCGCCCCAGGAGGAGCCGAAACGGGCCAAATCGGCCTGGCAGGTGCTCAAGATTCTTCTGGGCGTGCTGGCCCTTTTGGTGGTGGCCGGGGGCCTGTTCATGGCGGGCCGGGGTTTTTACAACAACAGCATCAAGAACCGTCCGGTCATGGTTACCAACGTGGTGGGCAAGACGGAGGCCGAAGCCCGTGAGACCCTTGAAGGCGATTTCACGGTGGAAGTGGCCTATGAATACGACGTGAACGTGGAAAAGGACAGGGTGGTCTCCCAAAATCCGCTGGGCGCAAGCTCCGTGAAGAAGGGCAGCACCGTGAAGCTGGTGGTCAGCCTGGGCCGGGAGCGGGTGATCGTGCCCACCCTGGTGAACACCAACTTTGAACTGGCCGCCCAGGAACTGCAAAAATCCCAGCTTCAGGTGGGGCAGGTGCACCAGGAGGAGGCGGAGGGCAAGACCGTGGGCTCCATTCTGCGCCAGTCCCCCGATCCGGGCACGGAGGCCCTGGCCGGGGACACGGTGGACATCTGGGTGTGCGTGGAGCCCAGCACCGTGGTTAAGCCCGTGCCCGATGTGGTGGGCATGAAGGTGGACGAGGCAAGACAGCGCCTTTTAAATGAAGGCTTCTCCAATGTTGAAGTGGTGGAGGAGGTCAGCGAGACGGCGGCGGGCGAAGTGCTGCGCCAGGATCCGTCCATGAACTCCACCGTGGACGTGTCCACGGCCATCCAGCTTTGGGTGACCAAGGCGCCGGAGTTTTTCTACCAGGTGGAGGCCAACGTGGACCTGACGGTGGTGGACGACGGCAGCACCATTTTGGTGGAGCTTGTGGATAAGAGCGGCCAGCGCAAGACCATCATGGACGAGGTCAAGGACGCCGGCGACTACAGTCTGCCCCTGGTCCTCACCAGCGCCTATCCCGACGCCCAGACGCTGATCGTCTATGTCAACGGCCAGGAGCTGACGCGACGGGACGTGGATTTCTCCGCCGGCGGACAGGTGCCTGCCACTTGACCGGCATCATTGTGCGGGGCGTCGGCGGCTTCTACGAGGTCCGTAAGGCGGATGGCGGCGCCATCACCTGCAAGGCCGGGGGCCGGTTCCGCAAGATGGGCATGAAACCCATGGTGGGGGACCGGGTGGAGCTGGAGCCCGACGGGGAGATGGGCTTTATCGTGAAGATTCTGCCCCGGAAAAACGCCATGGTGCGCCCGCCGGTGGCCAATGTGGATCAGGCGGTGGTGGTGATCTCCGCCGGGAATCCGCCGCCGGATTACGAGCTTGCGGACAAGCTGCTGGTGATGGGCGAGATGCTGGGCATCGAGCTTGCGGTGTGCATCAACAAATGCGACGAGGGCGCGGCGGACGGCAGGGATTATGCGCTGGCCGGGTACCCCGTGTTCCGCACTTCCGCCAAGACCGGCGAGGGCCTTGGGGCCCTCAAGGAGCAGCTGAAGGGCAAGGTGTCCTTTCTTGCGGGCCAGTCGGGGGTGGGCAAATCGTCCATTTTGAACCAGCTTCTGACGGGCGCGGAGCTGGAAACCGGCCGGGTGAATGAGAAACTGGGCCGGGGCCGGCACACCACCCGCAAGGCGGAGCTTTTGTACAGCCCGGAGGGCTTTTATGTGGCGGACACGCCGGGCTTTTCCCTGCTGTCTTTGGAGGCTATGGAGCCGGAGCGGCTCAAGGAATTTTATCCCGAGTTTGCCCCCTATGAGGGGGAATGCCGGTTCCTTGGATGCAACCACGGCAGGGAACCGGACTGCGCGGTGGCGGCCGCCGCCGAAGCGGGGGAGATCTCGAAGGCCCGGCTGATGCGCTACCGCAAGCTTTTAAGCGAAATCGGTGAGATGTGGAGGAATCGCTATGGTTAAAATTGCACCGTCCATTCTTTCGGCGGACTTTGCCGCCATGGGGGATGCGGTTCGGGAAATGGAGAGGGCGGGCGCCGACCTCATCCATGTGGACGTGATGGACGGGCATTTTGTGCCCAACCTGACCTTTGGGCCGCCCATGGTTTCGGCCATCCGGCCCCATACCCGGCTGCCGCTGGATGTGCACCTGATGGTGGAGGACCCGGGCTGGCTGGTGCCCCTTTTTATCCGGGCGGGCGCGGACTATGTGACGGTCCATGAGGAGGGCACGCCCCATCTGCACCGGGTGGTGACCGCCATCCGGGAGGGAGGCGCGAAGGCGGGCGTGGCCCTCAATCCGGCGACGCCCCTCGCCATGGTGGAGGACATCCTGGAGGAGCTGGATATGGTGCTCCTGATGAGCGTCAATCCGGGCTTTGGCGGCCAGTCCTTTATCCCGAAGGCCCTGGAGAGGGTGGAGCGGCTGAAGGCCATGATCGAGACGCGGGGCCTTTCCACGCTGATCGAGGTGGACGGCGGCGTGACCGCGGGGAATGCGGATCAGCTGAAGCGGGCCGGAGCGGACATCCTGGTGGCGGGCAGCGCCGTGTTCGGCGCGCCGGACCGGCCCAAGGCCATCCGGGAGCTCAGGGGATGAGAGCGCTCATCGTGACCGGGGGAGACGCGCCGCCTTCGGAGCTGCTGCTTCGGGAGGCGGAGGGCGCGGACCTTGTCGTGTGCTGCGACCGGGGCGCCCTTTATGCGCGGAGGGCGGGGCTTCGGCCGGATGTGATTCTTGGGGACATGGATTCCCTGGAGGATCCGGAGGCATACCGGATGCCCGGCGTCACCTTCATGGAGCTGCCCCGGGAGAAGGACGACACCGACACCCTGTACGCCGCCGACTGGTGCGCAAAGGAGGGCTATGGCGAGCTCACGATTCTGGGCGCCATCGGCAGCCGTCTCGACCACACGCTGGCCAATGTGTTTCTCCTGCTGCGCATGCTGAAAAAAGGCGTGAAGGCGGAGCTTCTGGACGGGCACAACCGGGTGTTCGCGGCGGGGCCGGGCATCGCGAGGCTTCCCGGCGAGCCGGGCCAAACGGTGTCCCTGCTGCCTCTGGACGGCCCGGTGAGGGTCAAGGAGACCCGGGGCCTGTTCTATCCTATTATGGAGGGAACGCTGCCGCCGGAATATCCTTACGGGGTGAGCAATGTGATCACCGGCCTGCCGGCGGAGGTGGAGATCGAATCGGGGCACCTGGCTGTGTTTTTGGTGCGGGAATAAAAATAAAAGGATGGTTTTGGAACCATCCTTTTTCTATTGCGTATAATGAACTAGGATAAGGAACGGGAGGGATTCAGCCATGGCCAGATGCCGCAGTGCCAACAAAATCGCGGGTTTCGTGCTCATTGGGATCGGGGCGCTGGTCCTCATTCTCGCCATCCCCGGCTGGATTTGGGCCGTTCTCATCGGCGGCGCTCTCATCTTGGTGGGCGCGGCCCTGGTCAAGTGTTAGAAGGGAGAGATGAAGGGTGAAAATCTATTGTGTGCGTGCGCCTTGGTTCATGAGAGGCATTTTAAAAAAGCTGTTCGGAAAATAAGGACATACGAAAAAAACGTGGTGTGCACCACGTTTTTTTGTTTTCCGAAATTAAACGTTGCGTTCCACCTTGCCGGACCGCAGGCACCGCGTGCATACATAAGCGGTCTTGGGAGCGCCATTCAGAATGATCCGCACCTTCTGGACATTGGGAGCCCAGACCCTGCGGGTTTTCTTGTGGGAATGGCTGACGTTGTTACCGGAAACTACGCCTTTATGACAAATTGCGCAGTATTTGGCCATCTCGAGCACCTCCTTTTGCAACCTACCGCATAATTCAAACTCAAAGCAAATATAATTCTACCATCGCGGACTGGGTTTGGCAACCACCCAGGACCAAAAAATTTGAAAACTCAGGCCGTTTGTGCTAATTTTACGCAATTCTTATTGCTTCTCATACCAAAATGAGATAGAATAAAGAGAATTGCGGAGGTTGAAAGGAGGAGTCTTCATGCCGGGTAAGATTGTCAATACGCTGGGCACGATCCAAATCAACGACGATGTGGTGGCCATGCTGGCCGGAATGGCCACGGTGGAATGCTACGGTATTGTGGGTATGGCCTCGAAGAGGGCGACCGACGGTATTGTGGAACTGCTGGGCCGGGAAAATCTGTCCAGGGGCGTGAAGGTGACCACGAAGGAAAGCGCCGTGGTGATCGATCTGTACGTCATCATGGAATACGGCACGACCATTGCGACCGTAGCTTCCAACGTGGTGGATACCGTCAAATACACCGTGGAAAAGACGACGGGCCTTACGGTGGAAGCCGTGAATGTGACCGTCGAGGGAATCCGTCTATAAAAGATCCAAGGTTTATGGGAGGAAAGGTTTTGGCTAACGAGGTTATTGATGCGGGCACACTAAAACGGATGGCGGAAGCTGCCGCGGGCTATCTGGAGCAGCAAAAGGCCAACGTGGATGCGCTCAATGTGTTTCCTGTGCCCGATGGCGACACCGGGACGAACATGTCTCAGACCGTGCGTTCGGCTTACGAGGAGGTCAGCCGGGTCCAGTCGGACAGCCTGGAGGAAGTGGCGAAAGCCCTCTCGAAGGGCGCTTTGAAGGGCGCCAGGGGCAACTCAGGCGTTATTTTGTCCCAGATCTTCCGGGGCTTTGCCCAGGTGGTCGGGAGCGTGGATGCGGCGGACGGCACGGTGCTCGCGAAGGCCTTCTCCAGCGGCGTCAAGATGGCCTACAAGGCGGTCATGAAGCCCAAGGAGGGCACCATTCTCACCGTGGCCCGTGTATCCGCCGAGGAAGTGGAGAAATACGTAAAGAAGGTCAAGACCGCCTCTCCCATGATGGTGATGAAGCGGCTTATCGCCAAGGCGGAGGAGACCCTGAAAAAAACGCCGGATATGCTTCCCGTTTTGAAGGAAGCGGGCGTGGTGGACGCCGGCGGCGTGGGTCTTATCTGGATTTTCAAGGGCTTTCAGGTCGCTATCGAGGGCAAACCCCTGCCGGAGATGATTCCGCTGCCCCAAACGGCGGCGGCTCTGCCGGACAGCGTCACGGCCCAGCAGCCGGAAACGGCGGACATCAAGTTCGGTTACTGCACCGAATTCTTCATTAAAAATATCCAGGAAGGCGTCTCGGACAAGGACGTTGAAAAGTTCAAGAAATATTTGAAGAAGATTGGCGACTCCCAGGTGGTGGTGGGCGATCTTTCCATGCTGAAGGTGCATGTCCACAGCAACGAGCCGGGCAATATCCTGCAGGAAGCTTTGAAGCTGGGCGAGCTGTCCGGCATCAAAATTGATAACATGCGGGAGCAGCACCGGGAAATCTTTGAGGATCTGGTCCCCGCCCCGGCGCCCGCCGAGCCCATGAAGGAAATGGGCATGGTGGCGGTGGTGAGCGGCGAGGGCCTTTCGGAAATCTTCCGCGGGCTGATGGTGGACGGCATCGTCTCCGGCGGCCAGAGCATGAATCCCAGCACCGCGGACATCGCCGCGGCGGTGGAGAGCGTGAACGCGAGGAACGTGTTCGTCTTCCCGGACAACAAGAACATCGTTCTTGCGGCGGAGCAGGCTCAGGAAATGGTGGAGGGCAGGAAGATCATCGTCATTCCCACCAAATCCATTCCCCAGGGCATTGCGGCCATCTTGGCCTTCCATCCCGAGCTTTCGGTTGCGGAAAACACCGAGCGGATGATGCAGGCCTACGACAAGGTGAAAACCGGCCAGATCACCCGGGCCGTTCGGGATACCAGCCTCAACGGGACCAAGATTCACGACGGCGATGTGCTGGGCCTTCTGGACGGCGACATTCAGCACGTGGGGCAGGATTCCCAGGACATCTCCATGGCCCTTCTGCACAGCATGGTGAACAACGAGGATGAGGAGTTCATCACCGTCTACGCCGGAGAGGGCGTCACGCCCGAGCAGAAGGATCGACTGGCGAGGTCCATCGAAGCGGCCTTTCCCGATTGCGATCTGGAAATCCATGACGGCGGCCAGCCGCTGTATGAGTACATCTTTTCCGTGGAATAAGCGATTTGTGAAATGCCAGAGCTTTTCTGGCATTTTTCTTTTTTGGGAGGATCGAATTGGAACTGACAGCGCTGAAGGGTGTGGGCCCGAAAAGAGCGGAGCAGCTGGAACGGCTGGGGGTGCGGGAGGTGCGCGATCTTTGGACCCTCTTTCCCCGGGATTACGAGGTCTTTGATGACTTCACCGCCATTGCGGCCATCCGGGAGAGCGGCGTATATACCCTCCGGGCCCGGGTGGTGGACGAGCCCAGGACCAGCTATGTGCGAAGAAATTTCTCCGTCACCCGCTTCAAAATCGACGACGGCACGGGCCGGATTTCCTGCGTCTATTACAACCAGCCCTATGTGGCTCAGGCCTTCCACGAGGGGGAGTTCCACGCCTTCCGGGGCAGGGTGGCGCGGGAGTTCGGAGGACAGATGCAAAACCCCGCCCACCGGCTGTACGTGGAGGGGGAGGTGCAGCGTCCGCTTCCCGTCTATCCCAGGGTGCAGGGGCTCCATCAGAAGGTGGTGCGGGATGCCGCAGCCCAGGCGCTGAAGTTTCTTGACGTGCGGGACATGCTGCCCCCCGAGGTGCGGGAAAAGGGGGGACTCATGGAACTGGCCGACGCCATTTTGGAGGTGCATTGCCCCGCCAGCCGGGAGAGGCTGGCGGCGGCGGAGCAGCGGCTGATGGTGGAGGAGATGCTCTCCTTCCAGCTAACCGTGCAGCGCCGCCGGGTGGAGCGGGAGCGAACGCCCGGCCAGGTCCTTTCCGCGCCGCCGGAACTGAAGGAGGCGCTTGCGGCCCTGCCCTATGAACTCACCGGCGCTCAAAAGCGGGTGCTCGGGGAAATCCTTGACGATTTGTCAAGGCCCCATCCCATGGCCCGGCTGGTTCAGGGGGACGTGGGTTCGGGCAAGACGGTGCTCGCCTTTTTGAGCCTTCTCACGGCGGCAAAGAACGGCGTGCAGGGAGCGCTGATGGCGCCCACGGAGATTCTGGCCCGCCAGCACTTTGCGGAGGCCCAGAAGTTCTTTCGTCCCTTTGGGGTGCGGGTGGGCCTCATTCTGGGCAGCCAAAAGGAGCGTGAAAAGCGGGACGGCCGGGAGCGGACGGAGCTTGGAGCATGGGATGTGGTGATCGGCACCCATGCGCTGATTCAGGGCTCGGTGCGCTTCCGAAACCTCGGCCTCGTGGTCACCGACGAACAGCACCGCTTCGGCGCCCAGCAGCGCCAGGTGCTGGTGGACAAGGGCGCGGCGCCCCATGTCCTCGTCATGTCCGCAACGCCCATCCCAAGAAGCCTGTCCCTCATCCTTTACGGGGATTTGGACGTGTCGGCGGTGGACGAGCTGCCGCCGGGCCGCAAGCCCATCGAGACGAAACGGGTGCGGGAGGCGCGGCGGCGGGATCTGTACGATTTCATCTATCGGCGGGCAAAGACGGGCGGGCAGGCCTATGTGGTCTGCCCGCTGGTGGAGGATTCGGAGGACCTGGACGTGCGCTCCGCCGAGAGCGTCTACCAGGAACTGAAAAGGGCCATGAAGGGCGTTTCCATCGCCTATCTCCACGGAAGGATGAAGTCCGGCGAGAAGGAGGCGGTCATCGAACGCTTCCGCAAAAATGAGGTGCAGGTGCTGGTGTCCACCACCGTGGTGGAGGTGGGGGTGAACGTGCCCAATGCCACCGTCATGGTCATCGAAAACGCCGAGCGGTTCGGGCTTGCCCAGCTCCACCAGCTTCGCGGCCGGGTGGGCCGGGGCGGGGAGGCCTCCTACTGTTTTTTGCTCGAACAGGAGGGCAGTGCCCGGCTGGACGTGCTGGCCCGCACCCAGGACGGTTTTGAAATCGCCCGGGAGGATCTAAGGATGCGGGGCCCGGGAGAGATGATGGGCGGAAGGCAGAGCGGCATGATGAGCTTTAAGACGGCGGGTTTCGGCCTTGGCCTCTCCGATGTGGAAAGGGCCCGGGATCTTGCGGTGGAACTCCTTCGCACCCGGCCCGAGCTGGCCTACGCTATCCCGGAGCACAGCCTGTTTTCCTTCGATGGGCTGGGAAGCTGGGCGGTCCATTAGATTGAGGAAAAACGCGGTGAAAAATTTTTTTCGCCGCGTTTTTTTATGTTTGAAATTACCAGCGTAAAAGCATTTCGCTTTGGACAAAGTATTCTTGCATCGAAAAGGAGGTGAAAAACAACATGGCTAGCAGCAATAACAGAGTTGTGGTTCCCGAGGCCAAGCAGGCTTTGGACAAGATGAAGTACGAAATCGCTCAGGAGATGGGTCTTCAGTACAACGGTTACAAGGGTGACCTGACCTCCAAGCAGAACGGCAGCGTGGGTGGCGAAATGGTGCGCCGCATGATCGAAGACTATCAGAACGCGAACAAGTAATTCCATCTCTATCGGGATAAGGAGGTGAAACAACAATGGCTAGCAACAATTCCGGACGTCAGAACCGTTTGACGGTGCCCGAGGCGAAGCAGGCGATGAACAACATGAAGTTTGAGATCGCCAACGAGCTGGGCGTGAACCTGAAGCAGGGTTACAATGGTGATCTGACCAGCCGCGAGAACGGCTATGTGGGTGGCTACATGGTCAAGCGGATGATCGAGCAGCAGGAGCGCTCCATGATGGGCAAATAAGTTAGGTTGTACCATTCTTTTGCGTACTGCTTTCCAATATAAACAAGACAGCCTTGGGCATTTTGAAAAAACATCGCTTTTGGAGAAATGACCAGGGTTGTTTTTTTGGTTGACAAGGCTTTTTGTTGTGCTTATAATTTACTAAAGTAAATTGCTAAATCGATAAAACGGAGGCCGGTCATGCAGGAGCGAACCTATCTGCCCGAGGGCGTGGAGGATTTGATGCCGGAGCGCTGTCAGCTCAAGCGAAAACTGGAGCGCGGGATGGAAGCGCTTTTTGAAAAGAGAGGCTATCTTCCCATCGAGACGCCCCTTTTTGAGGCGTGGGAGAATTTCGCCACCCTCATGGAGCCCACCAAGCGGGACGGCGTGATCAAATTCATCGACGGATCGGGGCGGGTGATGGCCCTGAGGCCCGATCTCACACTGCCCGCGGCGCGGCTGGTGGCGGCCCGCTTTCCCGAGGGTGAGACGGTCCGCGTCTTTTACTCCGGGGACGTCTACACCAACACGCCGGAGGCGGACCAGATGCGGCAGATCCCCCAAACGGGCGTGGAGCTCATGGGCGAGGGCGGCCCGGAGGCGGACGCGGGGATCATCGCTCTCGCCGTCGAAGCGCTGCTGGCTTCCGGACTGGACGGCTTTCAGATCGACATCGGCCAGGTGGGCTTTTTTGCCGGGCTGATGGAACGGGCGGGCTTTGACGAGGAGGAGATCCTTGCCATCCGGCGGCTGATCGAGATGAAAAGCGTGCTGGATGCCGGGGCATGGCTGGCGAAAAAGAATCTGACGCCGGACGTGGAGGAGGCGCTGGTGGAGCTGCCCAGCCTCTTTGGCGGCGCCGAGGTCATCGACAAGGCCGGCGCCTGGGCAAAAAACGACCGGTGCCGCTACGCGCTCGCCAATTTGGAGCGAGTTTACGGCCTGCTGTGCCAGCGGGGCTATGAAAAATATGTTAAAATAGATCTGGGTATGGTGCACACCATGGATTATTACACCGGCGTGATCTTCCGGGGCATGGACCACCGGCTGGGCCGGCCGCTGGTGAGCGGCGGACGGTATGACCATCTGATGGAGAACTATGGCCGGCCCATGGAGGCCATGGGCTTTGCGGTGGATGTGATGGCGGTGTTGATGGTGCGGGAGCGCATGGGCAAGGAGGTCTAAATGGAGAAGGTGACGCTGGCTCTGGCGAAGGGCAGGCTTTCGGAAAAGGCCATGGGACTGATGGCGAGGGCGGGCATCCGCTCAAAGGAATTCGATGAACTGGGCAGAAAACTGGTCTTTGAGGATGACAGCGGCGCCTATCGGTTCATCCTGGTCAAGCCCAGCGACGTGCCCACCTATGTGGACCACGGTGTGGCGGATGTGGGGATCGTGGGCAAGGACACGCTGATGGAGGAGAACCGCCCGCTCTACGAGCTGCTGGATTTTGGCTTTGGCGCCTGCCGCATGTGCGTATGCGGGTTCGAAGGCAGAAGGCCGCCGGTCGGCGCGCCCCTCCGGGTGGCGACCAAATATCCCCGGATCGCCCGGGCCTACTATGGCGAGAAGGGGCAGAACATCCAGATCATCAAGCTGAACGGATCGGTGGAGCTGGGGCCGCTGGTGGGATTGTCCGATGTGATCGTGGATATCGTGGAGAGCGGCGGCACGCTGAAGGCCAACGGCCTCGCGGTGCTGGAGGAGGTTGCGCCGCTCTCCGCCCGGCTGGTGGTCAACCGGGTGAGCATGAAGACCAAAACGGAAAAGATCCAGCGGCTGATCGAGGGCTTCAAGCAAGCGCTGAAGGAGGATGAGGCATGAGACTGTCCATTGTGAAGGGCGAAGGCCTGAAAGAGGCGGTGGCCCGGCTGGAGGGCCGGGCGGGTACGGCCCAGGAGGACGCCCGGCAAAGGGTGCTGGAGATCTTGACGGAGGTCCGCGAAAAAGGGGACGAGGCCCTTTTGGCGTACACGGAGCGCTTCGACGGCGCGAAGCTGGAAAACCTTCAGGTGAGCGAGAAGGAAATTGCCGAGGCTTACGCCATCGTGGGCGAAAAGGCGGCCGCCATCCTGGAGCGGTCGGCGGCGAACATCCGCGCCTTCCATGAGCAGCAGAAGCAGGCCTCCTTCATGAATTTTGGGGAGGAGGTCAAGCTGGGCCAAATCGTGCGCCCGCTGGCTTCGGCGGGCATCTATGTGCCCGGCGGGCGGGCCGCCTACCCTTCCTCCGTGCTGATGAACGCCATCCCCGCCAGCGTGGCCGGCGTGGAGCGGATCGTGATGGTCACCCCGCCGGGGAAGGACGGCAGGGTGACGCCCATGACGCTGGTGGCGGCACGGGTGGCCGGCGTGAAGGAGATCTACAAGGTGGGAGGCGCCCAGGCGGTGGCGGCGCTGGCCTATGGCACCAAGACCCTGCCGGCGGTGGATAAAATCGTGGGTCCGGGGAACCTCTACGTGGCCCTCGCCAAGCGGGAGGTTTTCGGCCAGGTGGGCATCGATATGATCGCGGGACCCAGCGAGATTCTGGTGGTGGCGGACGCTTCCGCGAATCCCGTGTACGTGGCGGCCGATCTTCTGTCCCAGGCGGAGCACGATCCCCTGGCGGCGGCGATCCTTCTGACCGATGATGAGAAGCTGGCTCAAAGGATTCTCCTGGAAGTGGAGCGGCAGACCGCGGCGGCGCCCCGGCGGGAGATCATCGAGCGCTCCCTGGAGGACTACGGCATTCTGGGCGTGACGGACTCCCTGGAGGCCGCGGTGGACCAGGCGAACGCCATCGCGCCGGAGCATCTGGAGCTGGCCGTGGCCGATCCCTTCGCCCTCCTCGGCCGGGTGAGGAACGCCGGGTCCATCTTCCTTGGCCATTACGCGCCCGAACCCCTCGGCGATTACTTCGCCGGCCCCAACCATGTGCTGCCCACCAACGGCACCGCAAGGTTCAGCTCGCCCCTTGGCGTTTACGATTTTGTCAAGCGTTCCAGCGTCATCCACTACACGAAGGAGGCGCTTCAGAAGGTTGGTCAGGACATCATGGATTTTGCCGGTCTGGAGGGCCTTTTTGCCCACGGCCAGGCGGTGTCCGTCCGCATGAAGGAGGATGAAAGATGACCCAGTCGGTGATTTGCCGCACCACGGCGGAGACGGATATCACTTTGGAGCTCACCCGGGAGGGCTCGGGGAAATTTGACGGGACCAGCAGCATCGGGTTCATGGACCACATGCTGACCCTGTTCTGCCGCCATTCGCTGATGGACCTCAAGCTGGCCCTGAAGGGCGATCTCATCGTGGACGCCCACCACAGCGTGGAGGATCTTGGCATCTGTCTCGGGCAGGCCTTTGCCGAAATCATGGAGGACAAGGCGGGGATCCGGCGCTACGGCTCCGTCTTCCTGCCCATGGACGAGACGCTGGTGCAGGCGGCGGTGGATATCAGCGGCCGGCCCTATCTTGTGATCACGGGGGATCTGGTGCCCGGACGGGCGGTGGCCTTCGACGATCAGCTGGTGGAGGAATTCTTCCGGGCCTTCGCCATGAACGCCGGCATCACCCTGCACATCCGCTACCTCTACGGTAGGAACTTCCACCACATGGCGGAGGCGGCCTTCAAGGCCGTGGCCCGGGCCCTTCGGGAGGCCATGGAGCACGATCCGCGGGAGACGGGCGTTCCTTCCACCAAGGGGGTTCTGTGATGCGGGTGTATCCGGCTATCGACCTCAAGGGCGGAAAATGCGTGCGACTGGTCCAGGGACGCATGGAACGCTCCACCGTGTACGGCGATCCGGTGGAGATGGCGCTCAAATGGAAGAAAGCGGGCGCCGGTTTTCTGCATATGGTGGATCTTGACGGCGCCTTTGACGGCGCGGGCCGCAACCGGGAAGCGGTGGCAAAGGCGGTCCGGGAGACCGGCCTTCCCGTGCAGCTGGGCGGGGGTATCCGCACGCTGGAGGATATCCGGGAATGCCTGGCCCTTGGCGTGACCCGGGTGATTTTGGGGACCGTGCTGGTGGAGAATCCGGAACTGGCCAAGGAGGCGGCGGGACTTTATCCCGGCCGCATCGCGGCGGGTATCGACGCCAAGGCGGGCAAGGTTGCCACCCGGGGCTGGGCCACGGATACGGACCTCACGGCGGTGGACCTCGCCCTTCAAATGAAGGCGGCGGGCATCGGCACCGTGATCTATACCGACATCGCCCGGGACGGCATGCTGGGCGGCCCCAATATTCCGGAGACGAAGCGGCTCAAGGAGAAAACGGGCCTGGAGATCATCGCCTCGGGCGGCGTGTCGAGGCTCTCCGACCTCACAAAGATCCGGACGGCGGGCATTGACGGCGTGATCGTGGGCAAAGCCCTTTACAGCGGCGCCTTCACCCTGGAGGACGCCTTGAAGGAGGAATAATCATGGACTATGCAAAGATTCGTTGGAACAAGGACGGCCTCATTCCGGCCATCGCCCAGGATGTCAGAACGGGCGAGGTGCTGATGCTGGCCTACATGAACGAGGAATCCCTCAGGCTTACCCTCGAGACGGGCAGGGCCACCTACTTCAGCCGGAGCCGGGGAAAGCTCTGGGTGAAGGGGGAGACCTCCGGCCACACCCAAACGGTGAAAAGCCTTTGGCTGGACTGCGACGGGGACACGATTTTGATGGAGGTTGAACAGGCGGGCGCGGCCTGCCATACCGGCAGCAAAACCTGCTTCTTCACGCCGGTTACCGAAAGCCGGGAGATGTTCGGACCCCTTTGCCTGAGCCAGGAATTTGAGACCATTCTGGACCGAAGGGCCCATCCCACCGAGGGTTCCTACACCAACTATCTGTTTGACAAGGGCGTGGATAAGATCTGCAAGAAGGTGGGCGAGGAGTCGGCCGAGGTCATCATCGGCGCCAAAAACAGGGAGCCCGAAGAGGTGAGCTACGAGATGGCGGACCTTTTCTATCACCTGATGGTGCTGCTGGTGGAACAGGGCATGACCCTTGAGGACGTGTACGCCCAAATTGGCAAACGGAGGAAATAATTCTCCCTCAAACATCCAAAAAAGAGCGTTGACTTTCCGCCCGTTTTCGAGTATACTAGACACTGCATTGCGGTGTGGGAGCATAGCTCAGCTGGGAGAGCATCTGCCTTACAAGCAGAGGGTCACAGGTTCGAGCCCTGTTGTTCCCACCAACTGTATGGCCCGGTAGTTCAGTTGGTTAGAATGCCAGCCTGTCACGCTGGAGGTCGAGGGTTCGAGCCCCTTCCGGGTCGCCAATTTGCCTCTGTAGCTCAGTCGGTAGAGCAGAGGACTGAAAATCCTCGTGTCGGTGGTTCGATTCCGCCCGGAGGCACCATAATGCGGGAGTGGCTCAGTGGTAGAGCGTCGCCTTGCCAAGGCGAATGTCGCGGGTTCGAATCCCGTCTTCCGCTCCATAAGGCGCCATAGCCAAGTGGTAAGGCAAAGGTCTGCAAAACCTTCATTCCCCAGTTCAAATCTGGGTGGCGCCTCCAGCGGCATGTTGCCGCTCCATGGGCAGCTCACATTCCGTGGGCTGCCTTTTTATAGCTTGAACATCCCGCGCTGCCGGTTGAAATGAGGTGTGTTTTATGGCGAAGATCCTGATGCACTGCTGCTGTGCGCCCTGCTCCCTGTCCGTAATCGATCCCCTGCGGGCGGAGGGTTTCGAGCCGGTGGCCTTTTGGTACAACCCCAACATCCATCCCTGGAAGGAATATGAGGCCCGGCGGGACTGCCTTTTGGCCTACGCGCCCACCATCGATATGGAGGTTCGGGTCAAGGAGCATTATGGACTCAGCGAATTTGTCCAAAAGGTGGCGGGGGATATCGGCGGGCGCTGCACCTTCTGCTATGAAAACCGCCTGGAGGCGGCCGCAAGGTATGCGGCGGAGCACGGCTTTTCCGCCTTCACCACCACGCTTTTGGCCAGTCCCTATCAAAGACACGAGGCGATTGCCGAGGCGGCCGGGCGGTTTGCGCAGGAATACGGGGTTGACTTTCTGTACCGGGACTTCCGGCCCAATTTCCGGGCCGGCAACCAGCGGGCCCGGGAGCTGGGCTTCTACATGCAAAAGTACTGCGGCTGCATCTTCTCTGAGGCGGACCGCTACCAAAACAAGATCCGGCGCGACCGGGAGAAATACAGTGAATGAGGTATGCCACGGCTTTTGGAGGCCGTGGTTTTTATATTATTCATGAAAATCCGTTGTTTTTCTTGCGTTGAAGTGCCCCGGACTGGTAAGATGGAAATAACATGGGGGGTTTTATGCGCCGCACCGGGCGCCGGGCCGAAGAAGCACGACCGATAGCCTTGCAAGGGGAGGAAGCCTTGAATCAGGCCAATTTGCTGAAAATTTTGGATGGACTTCCGGATACGGCGCTGTACGTGATCCGCAGGGACAGCCATGAGCTGCTCTATTTCAACCAGCAGGTGCGAAATGTGGCGCCGGGCATTGCCCTTGGCATGGCCTGTCACGATGTGTGGCCGCAGATGTGCGGCCACTGCCCCTTCAGCGGCCTTCTGGATGGAAAGCCCTACACCGAGACCATGTCGAACCATCCCTTCGGGCCCATGGTGGACGTGACGGCCTCCGAGGTGTTCTGGGACGAGATTCCCGCCTACCTATTGTCCATCGTGCCCCACCGGCAGACGGACGCGGAGAAGAAACGGGAGCTTGAACGGGAACAGATGTCGGCGGCGGCGGGCCGGGTGTACGAGCGCATCGCCTCCGTCAATCTGACCGGGGACACCTATGATCTCATGGCGGACCGGACGGGCACAAAGCGGATGGGGGAAGCCGGCCGCTTCAGCGAACTGGTCCGGGAGGAAGCGGCACGGGTCCATGCCAGTGAGCGCCGGGCCTTTCAGGCTGTCTTCTCGCCGGACAATCTTTTGAAGCGCTTTGAGGCGGGGGACAGGGAGGTCTATTTCGAATGCCACCACGCCTGGCACGGCGAATATCACTGGATCGGCACCCGGGCGCTGCCCATCGACAATCCCTTCGGGGAGGACCGGATGGCGGTGATACTGGCCGAGAACATCGACGATGAGAAGCGCACGGAGGAGCAGCTCAAGCATTCCTTCAAGGCCGCCTGCGAGCTGGCCGGCGGGCTCACCGGCAAATATCTGGTGGAGGAGGACCGGGTGTCGCTGCTGGAGGCAAACCAGCGGTACTATGAATTTTTCGGGATCACAAGGGAGCAGGGAGAGGAAAACGCCTTCGCCTGTCTGGATAAGCAAAGCAGCGACCTGATGACAAAGCACATCCTTGACCTCGTAAAAAACAGGTCCATGATTAATCTGGAATTTCCCTATGTCAAGGATGGCCGGCAGATCTTTCTCCGGGCTCAGGCCTCCTGCATCGGGGAGCAGGAGGGGCGGCCCGTCTATTTCGGGTCGGTGGTGGACGTCACCCGGCGCGTTGAGCGGGAGCGGGAGCTGCAGGCCACCTATGACGATCTGCCCGGCTCCATTTTGAAGATGGCCATTGACGGCGCCTTCACCTATGTCTCCGCCAACGAAACCTGTTTTTCCATGACCGGACGGAGGGAAGAGGATTTTGCGGAGGGCATCCTTCGGCTCATCCATGAGGAGGACCGGACCATGGTGGAGCAGCTGATCCGCAGCCAGGCCGCCCAGAATCTTCCCATCGTCTGCGAGTTCAGAATGATCCGGGGGGACGGCGCCGTCATCTGGCTGCACGTGGAGGGCAAGCGCATCGGCGCGTTCAAGGGTTATCCCCTCTATCTGACGGTGGCCGTGGATATCACCCGGCGCAAGGATATGGAGCGCGCCCTGGCCGAGGAGCAGATGCGCTACCGGCTGGCCGCCGAGACCTCCAACGATATTTTGTTCGAGTATCTGGTGAAGGAGGACCTGCTGCGCATCTATCAAAGCGGTGAGGCGGAGCATCCACCAAGGAGCCTGGAGCGTTTTGTGGAGACGCTGGAGGACGAGGGCAGGATTCATCCCGACGACAGGGATGAGATTCTTGCCGCCCTGAGCGGAGCTAAGCCGAACTTTGACCTCCGCGTGCGAAGCGCGGAGGGCTACGCCTGGTATGGCTGCCGGACCACCACGCTCATGGATGGGGGCCGGCCCCTTCGCATCATCGGCACCCTGCGCAACATTGACCGGGTGAAGAAAGCGGAGGCGAACCGCCAGCAGTGGGAGAAGATCAGCAGCTTTGCCATCAGCAAGGATTACGCGCTTCTGGCTACAGTGGATGTGCGCAGCGGCCGCTACACCATGCGCTATACGTCCAGCGGGGGCCTGCAGGATCCAAGCCGCGCCCAGGGCGCCTATGACGCCCAGATCCGGAGGCTCATCGAGCGTCACATGGCGCCGGAGGACCGGGCGGATGCGCGGGAAAGGATGGCCCTTTCCCGGATCATCTTCTGGCTGCAGGATGGGGCGGCGGAGCACAGCCTTTATTACCGCTGCCGGCTGGGGGACGCCTGGCGGTGGCTGTGCATCTCCTTCGCCTATCTGGATGAGGGACAGGACACGCTGCTCATGGGCGTAAGGGATATCGAGCACGCCAGGAACGCCCGGCTCAAAGAGGAGCTGCTGGACCAAAGCCTGAAGCACGCCATTAGCACCATCTACGAGGAAATCTTCTACGCCAATTTGAACACCGGCGCCGTGGAATTTGTCAAGCAAAGGGAGGCCCTCACCCATCATATCCACCGGGACGACCGGCAGGAATATGAACGGGTATTCGGGGCGGAAAATGTGCTTCGCGCTCTGGCCGAAAAGGGCATGTCCCTGTCCCATGAATTCCGGAGGCTGGGCCATGACGGGCTCTACCATTGGGTGGACATGACGCTGATGCGGGCGGAAAACGACCTCAATGGAGACGGCCGCATCGTGGGCTTCGTGAGCAGCATTGACGAGCGCAGGCGGGCCCAGAGCATGCGGGAGGATTTCTTCTCCACCATCGCCACCCTCTTTGAGGAATGCTCCATCGTCAACCTGGAGGAGGACAGCTATGTGCTGCAAAAGGTTAAGGATACGCAGAATGTGATCGAGGAGGAGGGCCGCTTCAGCAGCAGCAATGAGGCCTACTGCAGGGTCATGATCCATTCCGAGGACCGGGCGGAATTCCGCAAATACTTCTCCTACGGTGGGCTAAGGCGTCAGATCGCCATGGGCAGAACCAGGATCTCCAAGGAGCTGCGCCGCCTGACCTCCAAGGGGGTCTACCACTGGGTGGAGATGGTGGCCATTGTCACCCAGCCCGCGGAGGGCGAGGCACAGAAGGTCATCTGCACCTTCCGGGATATTGAGGAAATCAAGCGGATCCGGGAAGAGCAGCACAGCTTCGGGCTGCGATTTGGAGTCACCGTCCGGGATCTTTACGTGCGCATCTTTGAATCCAACGTGGACCGGGATGAGTGCTTCAGCTTCAAGGAGGAGAACGGCGCGCTGATGCGCAGCCCGCAGCCCTTCCCTCTGGGCGCCTATGTGGAGCAGATCAGCGCCCTGGTATGCCCGGAGTTCCGCGGGGAATATCTCGCGCTGTTCAGGCCGGAGAACGTGCGGAAGGCTTACGACGCAGGGAAGCGCAGTCTCTATTTTGAGCACCAGCGTTTCGAGGAGGATGGCAGCCGGCGCTGGTATGCCACCCGCATCCAGTTTCTTGCCGCGGACGAGGAAGGCCTCAAAGTGATGATGTACCTGCAGGATGTTGACGAGATCCGCCGGGAAAAGGAGGAGCAGGAGAACGCCTTACGGGATGCCCTGGCCGCCGCCGAACAGGCGAACCGGGCCAAGTCCGAATTTCTCTCCCGCATGAGCCACGATATCCGAACGCCCATGAACGGCATTTTGGGGATGGCGGCCATCGCCTCCACGGAAGATAACCCGCCCCGCACAAAAGCGTGTCTGGGCAAGATCGAGATGTCCGGCAAATATCTGCTCCATCTGGTGAACGATATCCTGGATATGTCCAAGATCGAGAGCGGCAAGGTGGTTCTCACGGAGGAAACCATCAGCCTTTCGGAATTTCTGGACCGGATCGAATCGCTGGTGGCGCCACAGGCCCAGCAAAAGGGACAGAGCTTTCATATTGAGCTTGGCGCCGGCCTGGCCGAGGCCTACCGGGGTGACGGGCTTCGGCTCAACCAGGTGCTGATGAATCTTCTGGGCAATGCGGTCAAGTACACGCCGGAGGGCGGACACATTGTTCTTCGGGTGCACAGGCAGGATCCGGGAAGACCCGAGGAAACGCTGGCCTTCGAGGTGGAGGACGACGGCGTGGGCATGGCCGCGGAATTCATGGAGCGGATGTATGAGCCCTTCGAGCAGGCCCAGGACGAACGGGCGGGCCTTCAGGAGGGAACCGGTCTTGGGCTTTCCATCACCCGCAATCTGGTGCGGCTGATGAACGGCGGGCTGGAGGTGGAAAGCGAGCCGGGGAAGGGCACGCGCTTTACGGTGCTGGTGCCTCTAAAGCCCGCGGAGCAGGGTCCTATGGAAAACCAAGCAGCCCCGGCGGAACCCAGCTGGCAGGACTTTTGCGGCAAGCGGGTGCTGATGGTGGAGGACAACGAACTCAACATGGAGATCGCCAAAACCATCCTGGAGATGAAGGGCTTTGGGGTGGATACGGCGGCGAACGGCCGGGAAGGCGTGGACCGCTTTGCCGCTTCAAAGCCGGGCCTCTACTTCGCCATCCTTATGGATATCCGTATGCCGGTCATGGACGGCCTGGCGGCGTCGAGGGCCATTCGCGCCCTGGACCGGCCGGACGCCGCCTCGGTGCCCATCGTGGCCATGAGCGCCAACGCTTTTCATGAGGAGATTGCGGACGCCAAGCGGGAGGGCATCGACGACGATCTGACCAAGCCCATCGCGATACCCATGAACTCTTTGCCAAGCTGGACCGGTTTGTTCATGAGATCAGGAAGTGAGGACGGCATGAAACTTTTTAAGAATTGGGATTGGGAGACGCGCAGTTACAACCATCTTTTCCGCTCGGTTCTTTGCGGCATCGTGCAATATCGTTTGGATTCATCGGGCGAGGTGGTCTTTAAAAACGCCAATCCCGAGGCCATCCGCATCTTTGGCTATGAGCCCGACGAATTTTGGGCCAAGAAGGATTGGCGGCTGCCGGAGCTCATCGACGAGGCGGACCGGGAGCGGGTGCTAAAGGGCGCAAGAACGCTGCAGAAGGTGGGCCAGAAGCAGGGCTACGAGTACCGGCTGCGGCAAAAGGACGGTTCGTCCCTTTGGATCATTGGCAGCGCGGAGCTTATCCGGGACCTGGACGGTGAAGTGGTCGTGCAAAGCGTGTTTCTTGATATCGACAACAGCAAGAAGGCGGAGATGCAGAATCAGCGGCTCACCAAGCAGGTGGAGGCGGGTAACGAGCTTCTCAAGATGGCTCTCGAACACACCGATAACTATGAGTTTTATTATTATCCCGAGGAACGGCGGGTGATCATTCCCGAGCGGACCACGGCCCGCTTTCACTGTAAGTCGTGCTACGAGGACATGCCCCAAAGCTTTGCCGAGGATTTCGTGGCGGAGGCCTGCTGGTCCGCCTTTACGGCCATGTATGACGCCATCCATCGGGGAGAGAGGACGGCTACGGCGGAATTCTCCTCCAAAAATACCGGCGCCTGGTGCCGGGTGACCCTGTCCAGCGTGGGTTATGGTGAAAAGGGCGAGCCGGTATTTGTGGTGGGGATCGTGGAGGATATCACCAAGGAAAAGAAGATGGCGGCGGCGCTGGAGGCCGCCCATACCCGCGACCCGCTGACCGGCCTGTACAACAAGGAGCCCGGCGTTGCCATGGTTCGGCAGCACATGCTGCAAAAGCCCGTCGAGGAGCCCTGCGTGCTCATGCTGCTGGATATGGACAATTTCAAGGCGGTGAACACGGCGGAGGGATCGGTATTCGCCGATGCCATTTTGCAGGATGTAGCGGACATCCTTTGTGCGGAGAGCGGGCCGGAGGATTATCAGATTCGGCTGGGCGGCGACGAGTTCATGCTCTTTCTCAAAAACTGCGACCGGCCCCAGGCCGTTGAGCTGGGACCCCGAATCGCGGAGCGGGTGAAGAGCCTCTACGGCGGACGGGAGCCCCATCTGTCGGTGAGCATCGGCATGTGCGCAACATCGGTGGTGAACGAATACAATGGCCTCTACCGCTGTGCGGAGAGCACTCTCATGTATGTCAAGGAACATGGCAAGGGCGGCGCGGCCTGTTACCTGGATACCTCCAACGAGGCGGGCGCCGATCTCACCCGCATCTACTACGATGAGGGCCATGTCTTCAACGATATCGACAACAAGGGCTCCTTCGGCGCGGAAAACATGATGGATTTTGCGCTCGAGGTGCTGGGCCGGGGCAAGAAGCTGGACGACGCCATCTTTTTGGTGCTGGCCCGAATGGGTACGCGTCTCAAGCTGGACCGGGTGTCCATTGTGGAGTTTGACCGGGATTATCTCAGCTTCCGCTATGCCTACCAGTGGAGCCGAAGCCGCACCGATTTGCAGATGGGCCAGGAGTTTTACATCGACCGGGAGCTCTATGAACGGTTGCCCCATCTTTACGGCGAGGAAGGCATCTACGAGCGGGCTTTTAATCGGAAGTCGGCCATGGCTTCCTGCCTGCAGGCCGCCTTCTGGAACCAGGGCATGTATGCGGGCGCGCTGGGCTTTGAGATCGGGGACCCGGACTACGTTTGGACCGATGAGGAGCGTAAACTGCTCAAGGAGATGACCAAGCTGATCTCCTCGTTCATCATGAAGGCCAAGGCCGATGCGGTCAGCCGGGCCAAGACCGACTTCCTCTCCCGTATGTCCCATGAGATCCGAACGCCAATGAACGCCATCTCGGGCATGACCATCATCGCCAAAAGTTTGGTGGACGACCGAGAAAAAGTGCTGGACTGCCTGGACAAGATCGAGGCCTCCAACGCCTACCTGCTCACCCTCATCAATGATATTCTGGACATGTCCAGGATCGAAAGCGGCAAGGTGGAGCTGAACCCACGGGCTGTGGATCTGGCGGCGGAGCTGAGGCGGCTTCACGCCATGCTGCTGCCCCAGGCGGAGCAGAAGGGAATTGAGTTTACGGTGGAAAACCATCTGGAGGCGAGGCCGCTCATGCTGGATGCCCTCCGGCTGAACCAGGTGCTCATCAACGTGGTGGGCAACGCCATCAAGTTCACCGAGAGGGGCAGTGTCAAGGTGCGGGTGGAACCGGTGGGGCACAGGGCCTCGGGCCCCCTTGTGCGCTTTTCAGTGGAGGACACCGGCGTGGGCATCCTGAAGGAAAACCAAAGCCGCATCTTCAACGCCTTCGAGCAGGGACGGCGGGAGGTGGTGGAAAAGTATGGCGGAACCGGCCTCGGGCTTTCCATCTCCAGCCGCCTGGTGCAGATGATGGGCGGCACGCTGGAGGTGGAAAGCGAGGCGGGCGGGGGCTCGAAATTCAGCTTCACCCTGGCGCTGCCCTACGGCGAAGGGGAGACCGAACTGGAAATGCCAAAGGCGATGAAACCTATGGACTTCACCGGCAAAAGGCTGCTGCTGGTGGAGGACAACGCTCTCAATCGGGATATCGCCAAAACCATCCTCGAGATGCAGGGGTTCGTTGTGGAGACGGCGAGGGACGGCCAAGAGGGTGTGGATGCCTACGCGGCCCATGAGCCCGGCTATTATGCGTGCATTTTGATGGATATTCGCATGCCGGTGATGGACGGACTGGAGGCGACCCGCCGAATCCGCACCCTGGGCCGGGAGGATTCAAGGACCGTGCCCATCATCGCCATGACCGCCAACGCCTTCGATGAGGACAGCCATAAATCCATGGAAAGCGGCATGAACGGGCATCTCACCAAGCCCGTGGTGATCGAGGAGCTCTTCGGGCTTCTGGGCCAGTGCCTGGCCTGAAAAGAGCAGCAAAAAAGCGGCGTTTCGCCGCTTTTTATTTTTATGAGTTGTTTTCCGGCATCATGCGGGTGGCCTTTCGGAGCAGGATGTAACCCGCAATGAACATCACGGGAAGCAGGGCCACGCCCGCCTTCGAGGTGTCAAAGATCTGAGTGGAGATCCCCACCAACAGGGTGCCAAGGAAGGCCGCGCCCTTGCCGAAGATGTCGTAAAATCCAAAGTATTCGCTGGATTTTTCCTTGGGGATGATCCGGGCGAAATAGGATCGG
The DNA here is from genome assembly GCF_014384795.1 of Gehongia tenuis. NCBI lineage: Bacteria > Bacillati > Bacillota > Clostridia > Christensenellales > Christensenellaceae > Gehongia > Gehongia tenuis. Next base: position 579,288 of record NZ_JACRSR010000001.1, read on the forward strand.
GACAGCGCCTGAATGGCGCCCTGGAACACGGCCACGCATACGGCGAGGAACCAAAACTCCCAGGCCTTATCGAGCTGCAGGGCAAACAGGGTGATGCCCACATAGCCCAGGATGCAGATGCCGATGAGTTTTTCCGGCTTTACTTTCTTGGAAAAGCGTGAGAAAAGAAGAACGCAGGGGAAGGCCACCACCTGGGTGAGCAGCAGGGCGAGGAGCAGATGGGTGTCGCTGATGCCCACGTCCTTGCCATAGGAGGTGGCAAGGTCGATGATGGTATAGACGCCGTCGATGTAGAAGAAGAAGGCGATTAGGAACATGGCGATGTGCTTTTCCTTGCGGATATCCCGGAGAGTTCGGCCGATCCGCTGGAAGCTTTTTTTCACGATGTGCTGGTTTTCCGCGACAAAATACTTCTGCCGGTAATTTTTGAGCAGCGGAAGGGTGGCGGCGATCCACCAGATGCCGTTCAGCACGAAGGCGGAAGCGGTGGCCCCGTAGGTGCCAAGGCCCGTGGAATCGGCGGTGAGAATGAGAAGCAGGCTGATCGTAAAGGGAATGCAGCTGCCAAGATAACCCCAGGCGTAGCCGTGGGAGGAGACCTGGTCCATACGCTCATTGGCGGTCACGTCGGGCAGCATGGAATCGTAGAAGATGAGACTGCCGGAGAAGCCGATCTTGGCCAGAATGAAGATGATAAGAAAGGCCAGCCAGCCCACCGGCAGCGCGAGGGCCGCCAAGCCCAGGGCCCCGATGAGAAGAAAGACGGTGAACACCGGCTTTCGAAAACCCTTGGTGTCGGCGACGGCCCCGAGGATGGGACCCAGCACCGCCACGATCAGCGTGCAGATGGAGGCGGCGTAGCTCCAGTAGGCGGTGGAATCGGCGGCGGAAATTCCCGCGGCGCTGGCGGTGTTTTTGAAATAGATGGGGATCACGGTGGATACCAGCATGGTGAAGGCGGAGTTGCCCACATCATAAAGGACCCATTGCTTTTCAAGCTTAGTCAGTTTATCCATGGCTTTGCCTCCCCGTTTTTTCTTTCATCATACAATCTTCCGCACCCCATTGTACAGGGGTCAAATCAAAGAATTTGGGTCACTCGGGTTAAAATCGTGTAAATTTTGCATATCCCAAAAGATAGACCGGACAAACACCCGGCCGGATAGCCATTCATACAATGGTAATGGACCCCGAGAATACCATGAATGGAGGCTTTACCATGGAATACAATCAGCACTATGCCTGTCCGCTGGGCTACCCCGCTTCTCAGGTGGGCTATGCGTCCGCTACCTTTCAGCAGGCGGGCCAGACCTATGGACCGGAACAGGCGCTGGCGGCGGGAACGCTGTATCCCGAGCTTGACCTGCCCTACGGCGTCTACCAAAATTACCGTGCGGGGAGTGAACCAGTATGAATAAAGAGGAATGCTTGCGGCAACTGAGTGCCTATGCTTTTCAGGTTGTGGAATGGGGCCTTTATCTGGACACCCATCCCACCGATACCAACGCGAAGAATCAGTACAACTGGGCGATCTACCAGGAGAACTGCCTCAGGAACTACTACACCACCAACTTCGGACCGTTGGAAATCCGGGACAACGACGCCATGGGCCAGGAATGGGCCTGGATCGAGAACCCCTGGCCCTGGGATCCGGAATTCGTTTCGACCAGCAATGTAGGGAGGTAGAAGTATGTGGAACTATGAAAAACGCTTGGAATTTCCCATCAGCATCAAAGTCCCCAACGCCAAGATGGCGAAGTATATCATCAGTCAGTACGGCGGCCCGGACGGCGAACTTGCCGCGTCCCTTCGCTATCTGACCCAGAAATTCGCCATGCCCGACGCTCAGGTCAAGGGTCTTTTGAATGACATTGGTACCGAAGAGCCGGCGCCATGTTCAGTGCAGTGAGAGCCGCGGCGTGAGCCGGAGGGTGAAGCGGGTCCCATCCTTCCAGCGGCCGCCCTCCTCCCGGGCGTATTCAATGCGGGAGAACAGGGCGAGAAGAAGGGCGCGGCGAAGGTGCGGCGGCAGTTTTTCATAGAGCGCCCGAAGCCGGGCGAAGTCGTAGACCTCCGGCGAGGGGGGAGGGGGGAGCGCGGCGAAGGCCTCCTCGAGCGTCCTTCTGCGTTCACCGTAAGCGGCAAGATCGTAGACGCCCGCTTCCATGAGTTCCGGCAGCCGGGCAATTTGGCCGGCGAGGGTGCGGCGGCGCCCGGCATAGGGATCGTGGCCTGAGAGGCTGAGGTGAAGATCAAAATAGCATAGGGCGGCGGCGTCCAGGATGCGCCGCTCCACCAGATCGTGGGCGCAGCTCACCGTAGGACAGCCCGGCGTCCTGCACAGGAGGGAATCCCGGCCGGTGCGCTGTGACTTGCGGGTCATGGGCCGGCCGCAGACGGCGCATAGGACGAGCCCGGAAAGGGGGGATTCGCTGCGGCTGGAACGATGCCGGATGCGGGCCTCCGCCAGCGCCCAAAGCCCGCCATCCACCAGGGGCGGATGCCGTCCGGGGAAGAGGAGGGGCGTGCGCCGGGGCCGGGCGCCCTGCTGCCGGGGCCGGGCCTGCCAGCGGATAAACCCGGCGTAGACGGGATTACGGACGATCCCCTGGACCGAGGAGGCGCTCCAAGGCCCTCCCGAGGGGGCGGGGTAGGCGAGAAGGCTCAGCCTTTCGGCCACGGCGGCCAGGGTCTCGCCGCTGGCGTACAGCGAGAAAAGAGCGCGCACCGCCTCCGCCTCCCGCTCCACCGGCTCCAGGGTGTAGCCCTTTTCTCCGGCAAGTTTGACCCGGCGGTATCCATAAGGGGCCACGCTGCCCACGTATTTGCCCTCGCTCACCGAGGAAAGCCGGCCACGCTGCAGCCGGCGGTTGATGGTCTTGTATTCCCGGCGGCTCATGAAAAGACCAAATTCGAAGTATTCTTCATCAAATTCGTTGGCGGGATCATAAGTTTTTAAAGGGGTGAGGATGGCGGTGCCGGAGGTTTTGAAAGCCCGGGCCACCAGCCCCTGATCGATGGTATCGCCCCGGGCGAGGCGCTCAATCTCCATGACGAGAACGCCCTCCCACAGGCCGGCCTCCACCTCCCGGAGCAGTTTTTGCATGACGGGACGGCTGGCGAGCGTCTCGCCGGAGACGATTTCCCGGTCCACCCGGGCCACGGTGATATGAAGGCGCTTGGCCAATTCCCATAGAGCGTTTTCGTGGCGGGCCAGGGTTTCGCCCTCGCCGCGGGCCTCCGCCTCCCGGTCCGCCCGGGATTTCCGAAGATACATGCAGTATGCCATGACGGCCTCCCTTCCCCATAGCTTATGATGGAAGGCGCCGCCGCCATGCGGAAAGGAGAAGGTATGAAGCGCTGTCAGCTGGAAGGCACAACTCTCGAGATCGAAGCAGGGGGCGGGGAGCGGGCGGATATTCTGGTGCCCGTGATCCGGGAATGCGAGGCGTGGCTCCATTTTGTGCAGCCTGCACAATGCCCAAAGGATGCTGTGAGCCCAAAAAAAGATGCGCAATCGGAAGAAGTCTGCTATAATAAATAAAAATTGAGACGGGGTTTACAAGGGCGTAAACATAACGTGGTTATGTTTGCGCCCTTTTTGAATGGGAAAAGGAGGATTGATCATGAGAACGGACGGGACGGGCGCGATTCAGTTTCAGCCGGATACGGAATTTCGGCGTTTTTGTGCGGTCAGCGAGGCCGTGGCCGAGGCGGCCGGGAGAGGCCTTCGGGAGATGCTGCAAAGCCTGGAGGACGGGGTGGGCCGTCCGGTGGCCGTGGCCGGGGAAAGCTGGCAGATCCTCGCCTGCTCCAAGGCCGCACCCTGGCGCGAGGGGGAGACGGCCTTTCGGGCCCAGGACGGGGAGAAGGTGCGCGGAGCTATGGAGCGGGCGCGGCACTGCCGGTTCAAAATCGGAAGCTTCACCAAGCTGTGCATCTGGAGGGCGGCAAAGGGCGGCAGGGTCTTGGGCTATCTCGTGCTGGAGGAGAATCTGCGGCCGCTGGACGAATGGGAGCAGCAGGTGATCGATCGCGCTCTGCCCCTCATCGCCCTCGAGCTGATGGACCGCGAGGAAATGGATACCCGAAGCGGCGACGAATTCTTGGAAAGGCTGATTGCGGGCGAGGAGGACACGCCCTATCTATGTACGCTTCACGGCTTCGACGACACGAAGAAACACATCTGCATCGTGGCCAGATCCCTTGGCTCCGGGGAGGAGGGGTCAAGGGGGCACGCGGCCCGGGGCCTGGCCCGGTCGATGGCCCTTGCCGCGGGGGACAGGGGCGTCTTTTTGGGCACGCGGGATGATCTTGCGGCCATGTTCGTGTATTTTCCGGCGGACGTCCCGGACCCGGAAGTGCTGGCGGAGGGCCGGGGGATCCTGGCCGGCGCCCTGGAGCGGATGCGGCGGCACGGGCAGAAGGCCCAGCTTGGCATGAGCAGTCCAAACGGCAGCATGGCCGAGGTGCGGCAGTGCTTTCTGCAGGCGGCCGCATCGGTGGAGCTGGGCCGCCGCATCTTCCAGGCGGACAGCTATGTCTACGAGGATCAGTACCTCTATCACATCCTTTACGAGAGCATGTCCCGGGAGAAGCTGCGGGCACTCTACGAAAGGACGGTGAAGCCTTTGGTGGACTATGACCGGCAGGCGGGGACCGAATTTGTGAAGACGCTGCTGCTGTTCCTCAAGATGGGCCAGAACGCCAGCCGCACGGCCCAAAAGCTTTATATCCACCGCAACACCTTTTTGTACCGCATCAAAAAGATTAAGGAGATTTTGGGCAGCGATCTTTCCGGCTCCGATTCAGCGCTTATGATTCAGCTGGGTTTTCGGGCTGCGGTGCTCCTTGGGGAGTACAAGGGCCAGCGGGAGCTGTTGGAATAGGACTTGCCTCGGCCGGAGTTTCGGACTATAGTTAAGAAAGAAGGTGAAATGCCGATAAGGAGTGATTTGGATGAAGATTGTAGGCTTGGAGCCGCTTGGAGTTTCGCAGCAGAAACTGAAGGAATGCATCGCAACCTATCTTCCCGCCACGGCGGAGATTGAGCTGCATGACCGCCGGCCGAAGGACGAGGACGAAGCGGTGAGCTGGGCCAAAGACGCCGATGTAATCATTGTGGCCAATATGCCCCTTCGCAGGAACGTTTTGGAGAAGTGCCCCAAGGTGAGGATGATCTCGGTGGCCTTCACGGGCGTGGATCATGTGGATGTCATGTACTGCCACGAGCGGGGCATGGTGGTCAGCAACTGCGCCGGCTATTCCACCCAGGCGGTGGCGGAGCTGGTGATCGGCATGGTGATCGCCCTTTACCGCAAGCTGGATGCGTGCGGGAAGGCGGTGCGAAGCGGCGGCACCAGCGCGGGCCTCAAGGGCCGGGAGCTTCGGGGCAAGATATTTGGGATCATCGGGACCGGCGCCATCGGGCTGCGCACGGCGGAGCTGGCCCGGGCCTTTGGCTGCACGATCCTCGCCTTCAGCCGCACGCAGCGGGACATCGAGGGCGTGCAGTATGTGAGCCTTGAGACCCTGCTGAAGGAAAGCGATATTGTCTCGGTGCATGTGCCCGCCACGGCGGAGACGAGGGGCATGCTGGACGGGGAGAAGCTGAGGCTGATGAAGCCTTCCGCCGTTCTTATCAACTGCGCCCGGGGCCCCATTGTGGACGCCGGGGACCTTCAGGCGTGCCTCAAAGAGGGTGTGATCGCCGGTGCGGGCATCGACGTGTACGATATCGAACCACCCATCCCGAAGGACAACCCCCTATTGACCGCGCCCAACGTGGTGCTGGCGCCCCATATTGGTTTCTTGACGGAGGAGGCGCTGGAGGAGCGGTGCGACCTTTGCTTCAACAATGTGACCTGCTGGCTGAACGACGCGCCGGTCAATCTGGTATAGGACCATGAAAATTGCTGTGGATCGGGTCCGGGAGGGCTTGGAGGATCTGGCCCGCTTTGGCGGAACGCCCGGTGAGGGTGTGAGCCGGCTGGTCTTTTCGCCCGCGGACCTCTTGGGCCGGGCGTACGTCAAGGAGCGCATGAAGGGCGCGGGGCTTAACGTGAGCGAGGACGCCATCGGCAACATATTCGGCACGCTGCCCGGCACTGAACCGGAGCTGGCGCCGGTTTGGACCGGCTCCCATATCGATACCGTGCTTCGGGGCGGCCGCTTTGACGGCATGGCGGGCACCATCGGCGCCATCGAGGCGCTGAGGGCCATCGGTGAAGCGGGCGCGCCCCACCGGCGCACCCTGACGGCGGTGGCTTACACCGGCGAGGAGCCCTCGGTTTTCGGCATCGGGTGCCTGGGCAGCCGGGCCATGGCCGGGGTGCTGGACCTTGAGACGGCGAAGGCGGTGAAGAACGAGGCGGGGAAGAGCCTCTACGATACCCTGGCGGAGCTGGGCTACGATGTGGACCGTCTTGACGCGGTCCGCCGGAAGCCCGGCGATGTGTATGCCGCCATCGAGATGCACATCGAGCAGGGCCCGAAGCTTGAAAGGAGCGGCTGCCGCCTCGGCGTGGTCACCGATATCTCAGCGCCCGCCTACTTCAACGTGTGGGTGGAGGGCCTGCAGTCCCATGCCGGAGGCACATCCATGGCGGACCGGCGGGACGCCTTCGCAGCCACGGCGGAGATCAGCATGGTCTTGGAGCGGCTGGTGAAGGAGGCGAAAAGCGTCTATGCCACCGGTACCATCGGCAGGGTGGACGTGACCCCGAACGCCCTCAACGTGATCCCCGGCCGGGTTCATTTCACCATTGATATCCGAAACACCAGCGACGGCTCCACCGGCGAGATTCTGGCCGCGCTCTCGGAGGAGATGAAGCGCATCGAGCGGGAGCGGGGGGTCAAAGTGCGCATGCAGACCATCAACCGGGATCTTCCCGTCCACTGCGAGGATGGGATGCAGGACCTTCTTGCCGGGATCTGCGAAAGGCGGGGCATCCCCTTTAAGCGGCTGATCAGCGGCGCCTTCCACGATTCCATGTTTGTGGGCGCCTTCGCGCCGATATCCATGCTTTTTCTGCCCAGCAGGGACGGCGTCAGCCACTGCCCCGAGGAATGGACGAGCTACGAGGACGTGGCTTTGGGCGCGGAGGTGCTGGCAGAGGCCCTTCTGGTTAAGGCCAACGAATAGCCCTTAAATTGGCGCCGACGAATTGGCTCATTTGGAAATGATCGGCACCATGGTCCGTCAGCTCACCCGCAACCTCACGCCGGAGGAGCTGGAGGCCCAGGGCCTTGCCCCCTACTATATCGACCGCGGTTCGGATGTGTATGCGGCCAACGCCCAGGGCGCGCCTTTCACGGCGGCCTATTTTGCGGCCAAGGGCGACCCGCTGGCCAATATCCTGGAGGATATGGCGGCGGATGGTGCAACTGTGCAAGAACAACATTGACTGTATAAAAGATGTTCATGACAATCTGGCATACTGGCTGCCAGATTATCAGAACCTAGAAATTCCAATGTATTTCGATAGGCACTTCCTTAGTTACAGGGTCTTTCTTTCCAACTAATATATAATCTATCAGCTTTTCAACAATTTCCCTGTCTAAGTGTTCAAGATTGGTGTATTGCTCGATTAACTGACGTTTGTTATCGCCAGCTTGTATTTTTCTTTCAATAACGTCAAGCTGCTTTTGTGTATCAATCACCAGTTTCTCAAGCCTTTCTTTTTGAGTAGAGAAGTCTTTGGATAAATCCAAATAGTCCTGTTCTGACAAGATACCCTTAACCTTATCTAAATATAATTCACGGATACCTTTGGTATATTCTGCAATCTTACTTTGATATGCAGCAATTTCCTCTTTCAGAGCGTTCTGTTTTCCTTTTACATCACTGTTAAAGGTTACGTTTTGTTCCAGCTCATCCATATCCAAATATGCGGCAGACAGTTTGTTGATTTCAGTAATCACCGCCTGTTCCAACTTAGGTACAGAAATAAAAGAACCGATACAAGCGTCCTTAGAAACATGGCGGCTGGAACATCCTAAATAACGTCTACCATCAGCCTGTTTGTTAGAACGCATTACATAACCGCAGTTCATGCAGCGAGCTTTTTTAGCGAATAACCCGATTGTACCTACTGTAAATGGTTTTGCCTTTTGAGCGATCAACGCTTGAACTTTATCCCATAATTCACGGTCAATAATTGGTTCGTGTGTCCCCTCAACAATATACCACTCACTTTTAGGTCGTGGCTTATTCTGTTTTGTCTTGTAAGACACACTCCCATATTTGCCCTGTACCATATTGCCAATATAAATTTCATTTACCAGCATATCGGAAATAGCATAATATTTCCATAAGGTACTGTTCTTGCCTTGAGGTGTGCGCCAGCGTAAACCATGAAGCCGCTTGTATTCCGTCGGATTGGGGATACCTCGGTCATTCAACATACGTGCAATAGCGGTTTTTCCATAACCTTGCGAAAACAGTGTAAAAACTTCTCTGACAACTTTTGCAGCTTCTTCATCAATAATCAAATGCCCCTTTACGTCGGGGTCTTTTTTGTAACCGTAAAGTGCGAACGCTCCAATATGGTGACCGTTTTTTCTTCGGTCTGTCAGCACGCTCTTGATATTCTCCGACATATCCTCTAAGTACCATTCATTCACCAGACCGTTAATCTGTCTTGATTTCTTATTCCCTTTGTTGGCAGTGTCCGCATTATCTACAATACTGATGAAACGGATACCCCAGATAGGAAATAGACCGTGGATATATTTTTCCACCAATTCAAGTTCTCTGGTAAATCTGGATTGAGTCTTACATAAGACAATATCAAATTTACGGTCTTTTGCGTCATTCAATAACTTGTTGAACTCTGGTCGTCGTCGGTCAGAACCAGTGTAATCATCATCACTGTAAATGTTGTAGACTTCCCACCCTTGTTCTAAAGAATATTGAAGCAGCATAGACTTTTGATTTTGAATACTGTTACTGTCGTCTGTTTCTGATTGTTTGTTTCTATCTTCTTCTGATAAGCGGCAATATATAGCAACCCTTGACTTATTTATCATGTTTTGTTCTCCTTTTCAGAGAAGACAAAACAAACTATCACTGCTGATATTATTATAACATCTGGCAGGATAGTTTGTCTATCATCTTGCAGGAGCAGATTGCCCTTTATTTTTTTCAAATTGGTTAATCAACTCTATCCATTTTAGAGTAAACATTTTCTTGAAAGCCGCTTCGTCTTTATTCTTAAAAACATTCCTGCAAACCACTTTTGTGCTATTTGCCATTAAACCACCTCACTACACTATATTTACAAAGTATGCAAAAATGCTTGTACATTATGAAAGATTTTGTCTATCTATATATTTAAGAAGTAATCAGATGGCTTCGGCAGCTCCACTGGACTTTCACCATTCCCATTCTGATGGGTGAACCGTGTCATACGGGTGTATCATTATTCTGATATACGGGTCATGGCAGCAACCTTTCCAACAGTTGCTTGCGGATCACTGGCGTGGTCGCTCGCTGGTATCCCTCCTTTCACTGGTCGTGGCGTTCCAGTACGCAGGCTCGCCGCATATCAAACGTATCTGATTACTTTATTCAGTTTTCAAAGAACGGTAAAGAGCGGAAATGAGGTGGTAGACGCTCTCTGTTGCACTTATTTCACTTTGACTTCAAATCCCAAAATTGCTTCAATCAGCGCAGCTCGTATTCTGCCTTTCAGTTCCATATCGACCACGATATACATATTTCCGTGTTCGTCATAGAACGGGCGCAAACTGGCTTTTGATATGTAAGCGTCATAGTGGTTTAAAATCTTTCCGATTGCTACCTCGTCACCGTCAGCAGCCGAGCTGATTGTGGAAAATAGCGGACACTTCTTTGTAGACTTCATCATGGTTTATACCTCCTCGTACATATCTCTGATTAGCTTTAATGTGTGCAGCCTGTTTCTACAAACGGAAAATCGTTCCATTTCCATAACCTCTGCAATTTCAGCGTCGGTCATCTCAAGAAAGTAGGACATAAGCAGAATGTTACGTCGCCTTTCATTTAATTCTTTGATTGCTTCACATAGCTGTTCATCATAGATACGGACTTCATTGCCGAATACGTCAAAGGCTGTAAATTCAGCCGAGTATTCGTCGCAAGTGCCGATATGGTTTAATTCCATTTCCGGCAGCTCACAGAATGGAGTTTCACGCTTTGCACGTCTGCCAAGCTCACGGTTATAGTCCTTTACGGTTGTTCCTACAACCTTGCGAGCCAGACAATCAAATTGGAGTCTGATAGCGTTCTCGAAAGAAGATGGCTTCATAATCTCACCTCCTTTCCAGCTAAAGTTGCTAAAGCGAAAAGGCTTCTACCTCTTTTCGCACTAACACTCGCCGCAAGAGGTGGGATTTGATACCCAACCGCAAAAACTTTTTCAAAAAGTTTTATGCAGCAAAAAAGCACAAGGGCAATACTGACGTACTGATCTTGTGCTATCTGAATTGTTCCTGCTATATGACGTGAAAAACCATATACAGGAGTATGAAACGCCGCAGAAATTAAACGGATTTTTTTAACGGACTACCAGTGGTCGAATGTTGTCGAATATGCAGGCGTTCCATGCGGCTACCTCCCAAAGCCGCTAAAACAAAACCATCCAGTAGTATATCCACCGTTAGGCAAAAATAAAACGGCGGCTGTATAAACCGTCGTCTTATCGAAAAGAGCGTATTAAAGTGTTACTGCTGACAACGGGTTTTTTTTATTACCGCCAAGCAGTATATAAATTTGATATTTACCTGTGCATAGGAACTGATAAACCTTACAATACGTTTTACTGTACCTGTTGCAAATTCTTTAGGAACAGTAAAATGTAGTGAGGTGATTAACTATGCGTAAAACAGAAGATAAATACGATTTCAGAGCCTTTGGACTTGCTATTAAAAAAGCAAGAATGAAACAAGGTCTGACCCGTGAACAGGTGGGAGCAAAAATTGAAATTGACCCACGCTATCTGACAAACATTGAGAATAAAGGGCAGCACCCAAGTTTACAGGTGTTTTACGACCTTGTAACTTTACTCAATGTTTCCGTTGATGAAATTTTCCTACCGTCTAGCGATAAAGTGAAAAGCACTCGCCGCAGACAGTTGGAGCAGCAACTTGATACTTTCGACGACAAAGACATGGTTATCATGGAAAGTGTCGCTGATGGTATCATCAAATCCAAGGAAGTGGAGGAAATTTAATCCTCCATTTTTGCTGTTTACAAATCGTATGGAGTATGGGGCAAGTATTAAAAACAAGCCAATAATAGAGAATAGAAACTCTCAAATTATTGGCTCTGTGTCTAAGCATCTGGCTCTTTAATTACAGTTATAACAAATTTCCTTACTGAAATTAAACTTATTTGTTTGCATTTAGGGCAATATAAGGGATAGTTTATTAAAACTGTATCTGCCCTAATCTGGCTTCGTGTTTTGCCCTTACAAATAGGGCAGAGTATCCATTTTGTCCTTATCATACTTTAATTAGAGTTTCTTTAAGCTGTAATACATTTTTTTCAATTTGAGTAATTACACTTTTGAATACTTCATCATCCTGTCCAGTGGGGTCAAGCAATCCCCAATTATCATCAAATGCTTTGCCAATATAAGGGCAGCCAACATCACAACCCATAGATATTGCAATATCCGGCATGGGAATATCCGCAATCAACTTCGAGTATTGGTCTTTCTCCATATCAATACCATAAATCTGTTTCATAAGCCGAACGGCACTTTGATTGATATATGGCTTTTTGACAGTACCAGCAGAGTAGCTTTCAAAAATATCAGGAGCAAAATGCTTTGCCAAAGCTTCTGCAATTTGACTTCGGCATGAATTATGGATACATATAAATGCAACTTTCTTTTTACTCATGTGTAAACCAACCTTTCGTTTTGTTTGCTATTCTAACAAGGAACAACATAACAGGAACCTCTGTTAATACGCCTACTGTTGTTGCCAATGCAGCAGGTGAAGCTGTTCCGAATAGAGCAATCGCTACTGCAACGGAAAGCTCAAAAAAGTTTGACGCACCTATCATACCGGCAGGGGCAGCTATATTATAGGGAAGTTTAAATATATGGCAAGCTATATATGCAATAGCAAAAATTAAAAATGTTTGTAGAACTAATGGCACTGCAATCAAAACTATATGCAATGGATTTTCTAAAAACACTTTACCTTGAAATGAGAATATCATGACAAGTGTTAGTAAAAGTCCTATACTGGTTACATTATCAAATTTGTGCAGGAATATATTTTCAAAGTAATTTTGACCTTTATTCTTTATTACATAATATCGGGTAGCCATACCGCCTATTAGTGGTATAACTACAAATAATACTACCGATAACATGAGCGTATCCCAGGGGACTGAAACATTGGATACTCCAAGCAAAAATTTTACGATTGGCACAAATGCTACAAGTATAATCAAATCGTTTGTTGCTACCTGTACCACGGTATATGCAGGATCGCCTTTCGTAAGTGAACTCCATACAAATACCATAGCTGTGCAGGGTGCTGCTCCAAGCAAGACCGCTCCTGCAAGGTACTCTGTTGCAAGTTCTGGTGTGATTAAAGATTTAAAAATTACGAAAAAGAATAAACTGGCAATACCGTACATTGTAAAAGGTTTGATTAACCAATTCGTAATCCAAGTGACAAATAGACCTTTCGGATTTTTGCTAACATTTTTAATGCTTTTAAAGTCAACTTTCATCATCATTGGATAAATCATTAGCCATATTAACAATGCCATTGGAATAGAAACTTTCGCATATTCAAATCTGTTTAAGGTGGCAGGAATACTCGGAAGATATTTGCTGATTAGTACCCCTGTAATCATACATATTATTACCCATATAGATAAATATTTCTGAAAAACATTGATACCTTTATCTTTTGACACAGCAACCTTCCTCCTTAAAAGCCTAATTTATGCAATAAGTTTTCAACTTCCACAGGTTTTAATACTTTTCCCATAGAAACGACATTTTCATTGACTACTAAAGCCGGCATACTCATAACACCATATTCCATAATTTTCTGCATATCAGTTACATATTCCACTTCAACAGTAACCCCCATTGCCTTAATAGCTTCTTTTGTACTTTCTAACAGAGCATGGCAACTCTTACATCCAGAGCCAAGTACCTTGATACAACAGATACCGCCGTTTGCTGCACCGCAGCAAGAGTTAGTAATTTCAGTTGCTTCACTTGTAGAACAACCATCATTACAAGCGCAAGCGGGCATTTTTGTTTCTTCTCCATTCTTTTTTCCATGATTAAATAATGACATAATAAAATCCTCCTTTAAATTTTCATATTATTATACAAGTAGGTACTGAAAAGCATTGAAAAAGTAACCTACAATAATAATTCCAATCGTACAAATTGCTACAAATATACCTAATAATTTTGGCTTTACTGCTTTTTTTAACATAATCATTGATGGCAAAGAAAGTGTTGTAACACCCATCATAAAAGATAAAACCACACCGAGCATTGCTCCTTTTGCCAGTAATGCTTCGGCAATAGGAATAGTGCCAAATATGTCAGCATACATAGGCACACCTGCAATAGTAGCAATAATAACTCCAAAGGGATTTCCTGTTCCTAACGCTTTCACAATCAAATGTTCTGGTATCCAGTTATGAATTAAAGCACCAATACCAACACCCACCAATACATAAGGAGCGACCTTTCTTGCAGTTGAAACTACTTGCTCCCAAGCATATCTCATTCTATCTTTAAATAGTAATTCTTCTTGCGGTACGTCAACGGAGTTTCCTTTGCGAATAAATTCCTCTACTTGATCTTCAAGGTGCATTTTTTCAATCAATGTACCACCAACAACAGCAATTACAAGACCTAGCACCACATACACAATGGCAACTTTCCAACCGAATATACTCATTAGCAAAACAAGAGAGCCTAAGTCAACCATTGGTGACGAAATCAAAAAAGAAAAGGTTACGCCAAGTGGTAAACCAGCACTTGTAAATCCGATAAATAGTGGGATGGAAGAACACGAGCAAAAAGGTGTTACCGTTCCAAGTAAAGCGGCTAGTATATTCGCCCATATCCCGTGAAATCTTCCAAGAATTTTCTTAGTTCTTTCTGGTGGAAAATAACTCTGGATATAAGATATTATTAAAATCAATACTCCAAGTAATACCATTATTTTAATCGTATCATACAAGAAGAATTGAACACTGCCACCTATTCGGCTTGAAGTGTCTAAACCAATCGTATTTAGCAGGACTCCTATAAGCCTATTTAACCAACCCATTCCAAGGATTTCATTCTGAAAGAAATCCCATCCTAATTCTAGTGTTTGCATAATTAAAATTCCTTTCTGATATATAGTCATATTTAAATCTATCTATATATTGATGTTATATTATGCCGTGTTGAGAAGTCTTATATTACTTTCCACAACACGACAATTTGTTATCTTGAAGTTCTATTCTGGTAAGCTCTAGTAAACAATTCATTGCATAAGCTGCACCCTCTGGAGAAATAGAATAATGTGTCCATTTACCCTCTTTACGTCCTGTAACAACACCAGAGTCACAAAGAATTTTCATGTGGTGCGATAAAGTAGGTTGTGTTACGTTAATTTCTTCTAGTAGCTTACAAGCACATTTTTCACCCGTTTTAAGTAACTGTAATATCTTAATGCGGTTTTCATCACAAAAAGCTTTAAAAATAATTGCAGTTTGTTTTTCGTCTAAATCCATTTAATCACCTCCCATAGACAATCGTCTATATGTGTATTATACGCAACACATAGATAAATGTCAATATGTTTTTAAAAAATAATGGCGGCAAAAAATTTACTTGCCGCCTAACAAAATTTTTATTTTATAATCTTCCAATTCCCATCTATTTCAGCCAGCACCAAATCAAACTGTGAAATCTGTGCTGCCTTTGTCCGCTGGTCGAGATACTTCACCGACATGGACACCTTGACCTTATCCCCATCCATTGTAAATAGCGGATTGATTAGCTCGGAGTACAGATAATCAGTGTTTACAGGTTTCAGCGCATTGCCAGCCACATAGTAGGAAAGCTCCTTGTCCGTAGCCGCCGGATACAGCTTGAAGAATGTTTCCAAGAACTCCGTCACTTCCTCTGTGGTGGCAGCGTCCACCGTTCCGTCACTTTCCGCTGCCTTTGGCTCATAGCCGGATTTTGCCGGTATCCGGCTGATGGTCGGGTTCTTTGTGATTACCATGTTTCCATCACCATCCACATGAACCACCACAGTATAAGCAGCAGTATTACGGCTGTTCTGGTCGCCCTCTGTGATGGTCTGATCGACCGAATAGAGGACGGTATACTCGTCTGTGCCAGCCTGTTCCAAGTTCCAGATTTTCACCTCATTCACCGCAGAACTGGTGGGAATATCGCTTCTCACCGTGTCCACGTTCAAATCCTGCAAACTCTTTGTTAGATACTGGCTGATGGCTTTTGTCCTTGCTTCAATGGCTTCTTTGTTATTGCTCCATGAATAATAGGCTTTTGCAAAGTCCTTGACAAAGTTTTCAATCTTGTTGGTATCCACGATACGCTGCTCTATGACCTCTTTCTCATGGACAGTGTGCATATCAATGGAGGTGAAATTCTTATACACCCCGAAGCTGACGCTGGCAATCAGCACCAGCCACAGGGCAATCACGGATTTCTTGTGCGTGCCTGCTTTTAGAACACGCACTTTTTTCGTCTTGTTGGGTTTTGCTTCTTTCTCTTTTTTATTAAATCTCATAGTTACCATTTCCTTTCTGTCTTAGTTGGATTTCACACGTCCAGCACCAATGATGTGTTGCTGCCAGTACGAAGTGTTTAGGTCTGTATAGCCAATCGGATTTCCGGCATGATACATACGGTTATTTCCTGCATATATCCCCACATGGGTGACATAGGTTCCGGCATTGTAGGTACTGTGGAAGAATACCAAATCACCAGCTTTCGCCTGTGACAGTGGGATGTGCTGTGTTGCGTCGTACTGGTCTTGCGCCACCCTCGGCAGGTTAATTCCAGCCTTGCCATAGCACCACTGCACCAGACCACTGCAATCAAAGCTGGTGTTCGGGTTATCGCCCCCGAACACATATGTCCAGCCTTGATATTTGAGAGCTTCATTGAAGATTGCCTGTACCGTGGCGTTGCTGAAATTAGGCACTGCCAGATATTGCGCCACCAGCCGGACATAGAACATATTTCCGTACTTATACCGCCAGCCGCCATTTTCTTTGATGGAGATTTCATTTTTATAAGTCACTTTGACACCGCCGGATTTCTCCCTTGCGAAGCTGACCGCCAGTTCAAAGGTGTACTTTTTTCCGTGGCTTGCCACATAATCAATAAAACCGCCGCCATAGTTGTAGCTCTGGACGACGGTGTTTATATCACAGCCTTTTGCTTTTGCCAAAGCAAGCAGAGAAGCAAAATACTTACATCCCTGTTCAATGGACTGCTCTGTTCCTAAAGAGTTGGGCGGCAGACCTAAAGACTCGCTGGACTGCATAACGTCCACCGCTGTGCCGCCGGACTCTACCTGCATGATGGCGAGCAGGTAATTCACATAGTCTGAAATGCCGTATTGTTTCGCATATTTCTCCACAGTCGGCTGATGTTTTAAGACCTCTGCTGACAGGTTCATGCCCGAATAGTCAAAGCCGGAGCTGCCGCCGCTTTCCTCGTCGTCGGATGTGACGATAAACAGAAACAACAGCAGGCTGATAATCACCGTGAAAATCCCACCAAGCAGTGCTAAATGCCGCAGCTTCATTTTTTCCGTCCTTTCTTCGTGTTGTGGGTGGTGGAGTTCTTCCCGGTGTTACGCTGGATATTCCGGCTTGTTTTCTGTGCCGAGGTCTGGCGAATAGTCTTAGTTCCGACAGGAGCAGGCTCTTTTACCGCCTGTGGCTTTGCAGGCTCTTTGACCGTCTGTGGACGTGCCGTAGACTCCCGTACCACTTGCGTGCGCTGTTCCTGTGGCTTTGCCGCTGGCTCTCTGCCTTTCGTGGTCGGCGGTTTCTCATAGCTTTCTCTGGTTACTGCCGCCGGACGTTCCTTGCTGGTCGGCTCTGTCTTAGGAGCTGCACCTTTCGCAGCGGTCGCCTGTGGTGTTGTTACGCCGGATACAGGCGTTGTGGCTGGTCGCTCATGGACAGGGGCAGTACCTTTCGCCGCTGATCCTGTCGGCTTTGCCTTTTCCATTGCCATGCGCTTTTCCGCTATGGTCTGCCTGTGGCTGCCCTGTTTTGCCGCCCGTCCTTGCTGCCGGGTGGTTTTTTCTTCCACCATGCCACGCTTGAAGTCGGACACGTTTTCCTTTGCCCGTTCTTTCACGGAATGGACGGCGTATCCTGCCTGTATCGGCATATCTTTCACCTGTTCTTTAACGGACTGTGCCTTGTCTTTGACTCTCTGCTTTGTATCCAGCACCGCACCCACCTTAGAGCCAGCACGCTTGCCAAAGGTAGCGGTACTGCCGGATTGTCCGGTATCGTGGTTGGGGCGGCTGCCTGTGGCGTGGTTCTGTCTGTCCGCTGATTTCCTTGTATCGGGTTTACGGCTGCCAGAAGCCACCGCAGCACCCACCGCACCGCCAGCCATGCCAGCGGCTAACGTCCTGCCGACACGACGCTCCATGCGCCTTGCCCCTCGGTTTAGGAGCATATAAGGTCGCCGGAAGATACGCCTGCCGACCTGCTGTGCGTCGCCTGACTGCAAGCTGAACATTCCCATCAAATCACCCAGTTTGAAATAAATACCTGCAAAGGTGACGACCTGCAAAAAGGCAATCATAAAGAACGGATAGCCTGCCGAGATGGAGTAGAACATGGTACTCACGCTAAAGGCGGCGGTGATAATGAGGGTAATGCCTGCCCGCATCATGATAGCGTTGAACAGCTTTGTGATGGCTTTCTTTGCCATGCCCTCGTAAGAGGGTATCATGGACAGGATAAAGCTCACAGGCAGGAACATGGCGTAGATAATAAACAGCACTTGCGAGAAAATCATCATGCCTGTAAGCAGGAATACAAAGACGGAAATGCCGATATTGAATAGGAACAGAAAGACCACCGTTCCCAAGCGGCTCATGGTCTTAGTGACGCTCATGTTTGGATTGTCCTTGTCCTCGATTTCTGCAATTACCGTATCCTCTCTGGTGTCGGTGTCCGGACTGGCAGAGAGCAGGCTTTCCACACGGTCTGCACCCAAGTCCTCCATATCGGAGCTGCCGTACTGCAATAACAGCCACGGCTGCTGTACTTGTATGGAAAACAGGCTGTCCCGTACCAAGTCCACACTGTCTTTCCCTTGACTGTCGGAGTTTGGGAGGGTGATTTTCGTACCCAGTGACAATGCCGCACTGCTGATGTCCGAGGAAAAGTCATTGATTTTCGTGATATAGTTGGGAGCGTAAGCGATAAAGGACGCTGACAGGACGAATACCACAAGGAAGTTGACGACTGCATGGACAGCTTTTGTAGTTTCCCTCTTGATAAGACCTGTGTACGCCACGTAGATACCCACCAGCAGCACAAGGATAAGCAGGAAACCCACGTAGAACCCCTGTGTAGAAAAGCCGCCTGCATTTACCCCGGCAAGTGTCTGGATGTTTGTTCCGATTGCGTTTGCGGTATCGGAGATAAAGTCCAGCTTGTAGGCTTCCTGCACCACGTACCCTGTGGCGTTGGAGATATACATGCTGACCGTCCAGACAAAGTTGGTGATGGCGTACAAGCCGTACTGGATACTCTTGCCGATACCGTCCAGCCAGTTCCACGGCAGCCAATCCCATGAGCTGTCCACGTAGAAGTCAAGCTGGTAGTTTTCCAGCGGATACTTAGAATACTGGTTGGCAGCGTCCACCGTGTCGTCCACCAATCCGGCGGCATGAGCCACCGTACCTGTGATGGACAGGAAAACGAGGATACCCACAATGACTAAGAGGGTGATACCTGCATAGCGCAGTATTTTATGTTTACGCATAGGCTTCACCTCGTTTCTTCTGTCTGGATTGGCGGTCTGGTATCAAAGGCATGGAACAGGTCGGCAAAGACAGGGTGTATCTGGATAACGCCCACCCGACCGTAAAGGTCTTGAAACAGGCATTGTCCGTTCTCCAAATCCCGTAGCCGCTTCTGGTTGTTCTCGTCGTCTTTGTCCACACCAAAAAATTCAAGCGTGTTCTTGATCTCGCTGATGTCCGTGGAGCGGAACGCAAACTTTAAGCCGATATTGTTCTTCATCTTCTCGTCGTCCACGTCGCCGGAGTTCTGTGTCACGAAATAAACGGCAGCGTTCATAGAACGCCCTGCACGTATCAGCTTGTTGGACAGAGCCTTGCCCTGTGCCACCTGTAAGAATGTCCACGCTTCATCTAAATCCACCATTTTGAAAATGCTCCGGTCGGAGTGGATATAGTCGAGGGCAAAGGTACTGATAACGATAAGCATAGCCACAGAAAGCAGCTCCATTGTGGTGTATTCTTCAAACTTCGTGTCACGGTCTGGCAGCACCAAATCAGCCACCTGTATGATGTTGAGCTGCTTATCTAAGCTGATGGACTGTTCCACCGTACCGTCGGAAAAGAGCAGATGGGAAAAGTCATAGTCCACCATGCTCTCGATATGCTCCGCTATGTTGTTGGAAACAAGAGTGTCCTCTTTCCGCAGCTCGTCAATGACGCACAAAAGACCTCGCCTTTTGCCCTGTGTCACAGAACGGATTGCCTTTCTAAGCACCGGGAACTTGTCACCGTCACGGCTACTGATACCTGTTAAAAAGGTCAGGATGTCGATTGCTAGGCTTTCAGCGTCTTTTAAGTTCTTCATAATCACGTAAGGGTCAAGCAGTCCTTTGTTTTTCGCTTCACTGGTAAGGTTCACGATATTGATTTCCTGTGCAATCTCCGGCAGCGTTTCTTTCCAGTTCCCACGCTCGGATTTTGGGTCTACAATGACCGCACTGCCGCCGAACAGCACCGCATAGTAGACAATGAGGTTGTTGCAAAAGGACTTACCGCCCCCTAGTGAGCCAAGGAACGCCGCAGCAAGGGCGTTTGTCACAGAGCCTTTGACTCCCTGTGCCGCAAGGCTCGGTTTTAAGTACACATTTCTGCCCGTGTCAAGGTTATAGCCGATATAGATACCGTCGCTTTCTCCTAACTGCTGTGTCGCACCAAAGCCAAGACCTGCCAGAAAATCACTTGTCACGTACTGGATATAATCGTTGATGTACCGCTTACTGGCTGGAATGAACTCTCCATGCAGACCAAGCATATCCCCGAACGGGCGCACCAGCTTCACATTGAGGTCGTCGTAAAAGTCCTTGACTTCATCACAGCGGCGTTTCAGCTCGTCCAAGCTATCTGCCGCCACACGCACCACGTAAGACAGCTTATACATGGACTCTTTGGACTGGTCTAAAGTAGTTTCCAGCTCATTTACAGAGTCCAGAGCGTCCACCACGTTGTTGCTGGTTTCGTTGTTGGACTCCCAAGCGTGGTTGTCCAGGTCTTTTAATTCCTTTTTCTTATTGCGAACCGTCGTCAATGCTTTCTTGTTGGTGACGATTTCTACATTCATGGACGTGGACACGGGGAACGTGAACTGTTGCTGCTGGTAGTAGAAGATTTCCGAAGATGGAAAATCCAGCTCCCCGACGATATTGTTGATTGTGAAGTAGGCGGCAAAGGTCGTCTGTTCCTCACTGTCCAGCTTTAAGTACCGCTGGTTCTCCGTGATCTGGCAGCGTGTCGGACGGATAAGGTCATACCGCTTTACCAGCGTTTCTTTTTTCAGCTTCTTTACGGGGAAGTTGTAGGCATAGTCCTCATAGGCAACGCCTGTTTTCCCGTAAATATGCTCGATTAGGTAGCCAAAATCGTGTTTTTCCAAACGCCGGATTTTAAAGCGGCGGGAGATTTTGCTCTCCAAGAGCTTCTCCATCTTTTGGAAACGGGCGATTTCATCATTACTCATGGATACAAAATCCCCCATGAGCTGATGGTTGACCTCATACAGAAAATCAGCAAAGGTCATGGCAGCGGACTTTCCGGCGTGCTTCAAGCTGATTTCTTCCTCATTTACCAGCAGCTTGAAGCCAAGGAAAAAGCGGTAGTCAATCTGATTTTCCCCAATCATTTCAACTAACGCTTCGGTCTGTTCGTCTATCTTTGCACTAGCCACCTCACAAAGCCGGCCTGTGACCTCCTTTTTGGAGCGTTCCTGTGTCTGCCGGATACTGGACTCGGTGCTGATCTGCAAGGCGTGTATCTTCCCGTCACGGTTCTGTGCGATAAGTTGCCGGAAGTTGTCATGCACCATGTACTTTTCCTCCGGCGACAGGAACGAATAATTGTAGGGTATCAGCTCATAGTAGGCGAAGCACTCCCCGTCATGGTTGAACACCAGATTGTTTTCGATATATTTAATGGGGAACATACACATCACTCCTAACTGCCGTAATGGCTGTATTCAATAGTTCCGTTTTCAGCTTCACCGCTTTCCCGGCGTAGGTCACTTTTGGGCGCAGCAGGTAACTGATACTGGATTTTAGGAAACCGTAGGGTTTCTTTCCGTCAAAGGTTTTCTGGCTCATGAACCACGTCACCGCCACGGGGATACCAAAGTATTTGAGGAACGCCCCGTCAATCATGTTTAGGGGCGGCAGTTCCGCAAATACGATCACCGCAAACAGGGATACCACGAACCACGCCATCTGTGTGAATGTGATGGGGAACGGGAGCTGAAAGTCATTGATAGCATAAATGACCTTTTCCACGCTCCAAATGCTGGTATAGCTTCTTATTTTCTTCAATGTTTTGTACCATTCCTTTCTTCAAAAATGGAAACAGCAGCCTGCATTTCACAGACTGCTGCTCATAAAATAAGCTGCCAGAATCACACGTTTGTGCAGGTCTGCCAGCTTGTTAATACGGACACTCAAAGACTCCGTATCTGGTTTCTATGAAGCACCCCTCCAAGTCAATGTCACGGGCAAAAGCTTCATAGTCTATGTAGTTTCTCAGTCGGTCGGGTATCTCGCCCAGAACGCCGCACTCGTCAATCAAATGGTAGGCAACGTCCACCATGTTGTCGCAAGGGAATTGGATAATGTCGTCCTTGTGGTCGTAGAGTTCCTCCACGCTGCAAAAATGGCAGAGCAGGTCGTCAATCACCTCATTCAGCGGATAGTCCAGTTCTTCCACCATCTCGCACAGACGGTTGACTTCCTCAATGGGCGTGTACTCGTCGATTTCAAAGGGCAGCTCATAGTCATGGATGGCGTATTCTTCGTATCGGTCATTCAAGCCGATCCGTTCTGCCATCTCGTCGTAGTCCACAGGCGGCGTAAACCAATCGCCCACAAGCTCCCCCTCGTTATACTTGCCAAGGTTGGCAATGTAGACACGCATTTCCTCCAAAGGCAGTCACCGCCTTACCGATAGCGGAACACGCCGCTGGTCGTAAAGAGGTATTCGTCGCTTTGTTCCAGCTCATGACCGTAGGAGATAAAGTCTATGTGTTTTGCCAGTTCCGGCGGCAGCTCTCCGAAGCAGTGTTCCTCCATGACAAGGTATTCTGCAAGAGAAGCCGAGTCCGGCACATCATAGTGGCGTATCTCGTCCTTGTGGTCGAAAAAGTCGCTGATGTTGTGAAACCACTTTGCCTGTATCTCGTTTAGTTCATTGCCAAGGGGCGTGCCCTCGATTTCCTGCACCATGCGGCACAGGGCGTTGATTTCCCAAAGGGGCATATCAGGACTTAGGGAAAAGGGCAGCTCGTAGTCCTCAATTTCAAAATCTTCCTCTTTTTCCACGCCTAATTTTTCCTTGATTTCCTCAAAGGTCACAGGGCAGGAAAACCATGCGCCAGCATAACCATCCTCGTCGTCGTTATAAGGTTTTGTGGTGTTTAGGATATATAATCTCATTTCATACATAGTGATAAATCACGTCCTTTCAATTCTGATAGTATTCCCACCAAAACAGCATAATCTACATCAAATACAAAGTGGGAAAATTCTTCTAATTGGTTCAGCGGATAGGCAGCAAGCGGCAGCTTTTTGATTTCCTGCCAGATTTCACGCTTGTGGTAAGGCAGCTCGGTACGTCTGTCACACCCGATTTTAGCCTGTATCACCGTGAAGATGTCTTTTTGTACCATTCCGTCACCCCCTTTTCATTCCCCCTATGCCCGAACTCCCATAGGGGGAGAGGTAGGTTTGCGGCAAGCGCAAACCCTTGATTCTAAGCTCCGATAATCTTGTTGAACAGGTTTAAGAGTACATCTTTCACGCCGCCAGCGTTGAACACCAGACCGACAGCGATTAAGGCAATCACCAGAAAGCCAATCAGCTTACTGAACTCACGCTTAAAGCCTAAGTAAATGCCAATCACCACGATTGCCATTAGCACAAGGCTCTGTGCGTTGCTCAAAAACCAGTTGTATAGGTTCTGACCAAAGTTCATTTTTCATTGCTCCTTTCCATTTCTTCTAAATGGGTGTCGGCTTCTTTCCCGACTTGCAGAATACACATAAGTAACACGCCCATTCCCATGCCGATTGATACCAGCAACAGGTCAAACAATATATGCCACATTTTCCTATTCCTCCTTGTCCTTGACGGTCATTTCCTCCACGGTGACAGAGAGCTGCCGCAAGACCTTTTCCAATCGGTCGGAGAGCTTCGCATGTTTCACCATGTCCTTAATCACCGTCGTGTTGTTCTGTTTATCCAGCTTTTCCGCTACCTGTAAGGTAGGGGCGACCTGCCTTGCCAGCCAGTTTAGGGTACGCTGGAAATTGTACGGTTCCGGTTCGGTCGTCAGTTTCAGCCGACCACGCCCCTCACCGAGAAACCACGCCCAACGCTGGTTTGTCTGCCATTCGCTCCGTCGCTTCGTGTCGTCCTTATCGGCAAACCGCACATAGCGGTTGATGATGGAAAATGCAGTACGTTCAGCGTCGTAGTAGGTCAGCAGGTCACGCACCGCATAGTAAGCTCGCTCATTCTTCAAGCGGATTTCAAAACGGTTCTTGACAGGCGTTTCCTCAACGGGGATGTCGTATTTCACGTACTGCTCATAATCTTTTTCATACACACAGAAGTAGACTTCTGATTTCAGCGAACCGATATAGAGCGTGTGCCCCATGCCGGACTTGTTTTCCTCATGGCTCTGTACCAGCTCACCGGAGCGGTAGGACTTGAAACTCCGGAACACGGATATACATTCCTCATTCCGGCATTTAGCGGTCAGCTCTGGGATGTCAAGTATCCCCACCATGTCGTTGATGGCAAGGTCTATCCGCTTGAATACGCCGCCCTCGCAGAGAGCGTCCATAAAGAAGTCGTACCAGCTCCTATGCTGTGCCAGCAGGAAGTTTTCAAACTGGCGGCAGCCTTTTCCTTTCAGTTCCAGCAGCACCCCTTTCTCCTGTTCAGGGGATACCAAGACGAAGATATCCCCCATGTAGTAATGCTCTGGATAAGAGTAGAAGCCGAAGTCCTCATGTATCATAAAGTCCAGCTTCAATTTGAGAATGGTTTCGACCACAAATTTCACGTCTGTGGAAGGAAACCGTATCCGCACGTAATCAAACAGCATGGTAAGCGGCGTTTCTGGATTGTACCGTTCCAGAGCATTTTGCAGGTTTTCTTTGATTTCCGTACTGGGAATAGCATTGCCGGACTCTATCTTGCCAAGGTACTGCCTTGTAATGCCAGCCGCCACCGCCAGCTTATTTTGTGAAACGCCGTATGCCAGCCGCTTTTCTTTTAAATCCGTGTTCCATTCTGTATCATCCAGTAAAAATCCCTCCATTCTGGAAAAAGTGTCAACTAGAAGCGTTCCAGTTGACATCTTATGAAAGTAGAAAAAGTCCTTATTTTACAAGGACTTTCCCAACTTCTTTGACTGTTTCCTATTGTATTTGTGCCCCCCTGTTAGATACCGGGGGGCGAATGGTTGTGGCGGCAAGCCGCCCCAACACGGCTAGGACGAACCAGCGGCTTTCGCTTCGCACGCCGCCTGTCCGTCCTGCCTGCAAGGGTGGGTTATGACCCGATTTTAAGATGAAAATATTGTGGATGGTCTAAAATGTTGTATGTGCCATTTATAGTATCTTCCTGTGTGTAAGAGAACTCAAAAGCAGGAGTTCCAGATTTCACGCTATGCTCGGATAAATATACCGACACATACAAGGCGTTTGGTTTCGCATAATCATAGCTAAAACGTATGCTTTTAAAATCATTTTTTCTGCACCGTTTAAATATCTCTTTTGCGCACCTTTCCTTGTCCCATATGTATAGCTTGTTTGCTATCACAGTTATCCTTTCTTCATGGAAATTCGTTGCACTCATAGAGAAACTATTATAGACATCCATGCTTCGCCCATATTGTAGATAAAATCCTATTCCTATGGACATAATAAATATAATACTGGCAAGTAATCTGGCTTTCTTTCTTCTCAATCTCTTGTCCTCCTAACACCTGTATTCTAATACAGTGTATTGCAATACATCTTATTTTTCAATACAGATGTACTTATAATTTAAAGAAAAGGACAGAGGTAAGCATATCATGATGATATACATTGATTTAGAAAATTTTTTGAAAGAGAAGAATATCAGTAAAAATAAAGTCTGTGAAGCGTGTAAGTTGCAGCGGACACAGCTTAACAACTACTGTAAAAACAAAGTCACCAGAGTAGACCTTGCGATACTTGCCAGATTGTGTGAATTTCTTGACTGCACGCCAAATGACATATTGAAATTACGCTAAAGCTATGGGGATGTTCCCGTAGCTTCTTTTTTTACCTCCTTTTCTGCCAGCTCCCCAATCACCGTTAAAAAGTCATGCTCTTTGGGTACAAGGGGAGTGTAAAACTCTGATATGACACTCGTTCCCGTATCCACGTAGCCACGCCCTTTGATCTGCTTTAAGAAAAAGTCTTTGTCTACCTCACCGAACATCATAGAATACCCAAGCTCTGACATCCTGCCAAGTGCAACCCGGAAATTGAACTGGTCACGGATACCGTCACCAAGATATTTAGCGTCAGGTCGCTGGCAGGCGAGAATGAGAAAATAGCCTGCCTGCCGCCCAAGCATGACAATCTGTTTCAGCTTATTCAAGACCAAAGCGTTTTCTTTTGTCGTCAGCATTTCCATAAACGCCACATACTCGTCAAAAATGAGGAAGTGGGGCGGCAGACCTAAATAGGCATAGTTTTCTCCCGTTTTGTAACCGTCCATGAGCTTCATGGTTTCGCTTTGTTCCATCATGCCCTCATAAAAGCGGTCGATACAGTCTGTGATTTCCTCCTTTCGGTAGTAGACTTCGGGCATAACAGCGGACAGGTCGGCAAGGTCAGCGTTCTTCGGGTCAAGCACATACAATTCAGCGTTGGTACGCAGGAGTGCTTCTATGATGGTAAGGATAAAGTAGGTCTTACCGCCGCCAGTGCCGCCAGCAATCAGCATATGAGGGAGCTTGTCATACTCCCAATACACATTTTTCATGAGCCGCAGGCTGCCACCTGCCGCCTGTACCTCGTCTATGGTGATACGGTTGGCAATGGTGTCATAGAGCAGCACATACTCTACAAAGCTGTCTTTCAGCTCTTTGGAAACCAGCTCACAGTACAAGCCTGTTTCCAGCTTCTTTTCCAAGTGCAGGAGCTGGTCTTGATATTTTCCCAAGGTGATTTCTGCCAGTATGTGAATAAGTCCATTTTCCAAGCGATAGTACATTTTGGGAAAGTGGGTGATATTCTCCTTTGACCTGCTGGCAGGCAGGTCTTTAAAAAAGCCGCCATCCTGTGACTGCTCGGACTCATACCAGCCATTTTCCAGTATCATCCGTGACAGTTTTTGACGGTGACAGAGCTGCTTTATCCTGTCCGGCTGGTAACGGGCGTACAGGAGCGCAGCCAAGGCGCACACCAGCACCGCCGCTATGAGAGATACTATCATGTAGGGTGTGACCGTGAGCTTTATGCTGCCATTATGAAATAGCGAAACCGTGTTCCAGTCTGTATGCAGCAGCGTATTGATATTCAAAAGCAGCACGACCGCAAGAAACAGGCACGCCAGCCGACCGCCCAATGACCGCACCACCAGCGACCTGTCACTGGCTCGGATACGGTTGCCTTTATAGAGCTTGTGAAATCGCATAAAGTCCTCCTTTCCTCAATGGTTATAGTCCTGTGTGTTATAGCGGCAGGTGTTCTTATCAAAATGCGGCTGCCGGATGGTTTCATAGACTCTGTTAGAAACCCGTCTTTGAAACAGCAGGCTGCCATCTTTGGGATAGTGGTGTCTGGCGTAACAGGGATAGGCGTTTAAAATCTGCCTTGCTTCTTTTGTCAGTGGATAGATATAACGGAACATAAGTCCGTTGATCTTCTCTATCCCTTTGTACTCACAGAACACATGGGTCAGCCAGTGCCGCTTCTTTACGCCATCCATACGGGCATTTTCATTTTCTTCCAGCAGTATTCTGGCACTTCGGGGATGTATCTTTTCGCCTGTTTCCCGGTCACGGTATACGCTCGTCTTGAAGCTGCCTAGGTAGTAGAAGTTAGAAGCCTGATACACATAACCGCATTTTCCCTCTATGCCATCCGCAAGGGTATATAGAAAAAGGCAGCCCGTGTTTACCCGTAGCCACTTCATCAAAGCGGAGAGGGCAAGGCTGCCAAAATACTGGTTATGGTTCATTTCTGGTAGAAAGCACATCTTCCCGATTTCCAGATAATCGGATGTCACCAGCTCCTGCTGTGGGAAAATCTTGCGGATGGTCTGTAAGGGTTGTGTTCCCCATCCAAGCTCCACAACCCCTGTTAATCGGTTTTCATGGTAAATCCCCAAAAAGTAGACGCAGAGCCGTGGTATCACTTTGGAATAATGGTACTCCCGTATGAAAGCGACCGCTGTATCTTTAGGGATTTCCCGTATTGCTAAACGCTCAATAAATCTAATTCTCCTTTCTGTCGGTTGTCAAAATCCCATTAACAGGCTTATTTTCCGTTGAGATTGTCCTTTCTCGGCTGCTGGTTATGGTTCTGTGGGTTGGCTGTTGGCTGAACGCCTTTATTCTTCAATACAATATCGTCGGCTTTGATGTACCAGTCCACGTCTGCCCCTTGAAACGTGGCAGTCGCCACCGTATCCGCCACCGGGTTGATGATCTCCACCTCGGCGTTGTAGTCAAACTCTTTTAACGGCACAGAAGCCGGGATACTCACCTGTATCATGCGCCCCTGTCCTCTGGACTTCAAATCATACGTGCGCTCCTTGATTTCCTCGGACACTGTGCCATCCTCATTCTGGATGTGTACCTCACGTCTAAGGGCAGAGAATTTCAGCACGCCAAATGTCTTTTCCTTGTCTATGATAATTCCGTTTGCTAATCTCATAATCTCTCGACCTCCTTATGCTTTCACCATGTCGTCAGCGGACAGGATATAGTTGGTAAATCCACGGGTGCCGATTTTGTAACCGTTAGCCGTGATTTTCGGGTTGATAAGTTTTACCTTTTCCTCCACCTCAAAATTTTTCTCTCCGGCAGAAGCAGGCAGGACAACAATAATGTCGTCGGCTCTCTGTACGTCAGAGTACAGATTGAAACTTCGGGAAATGACCGTCATGCGCCCGTTTACCCGACGCTGCTCGGTCTTGCCCTCTCCGGCATATTCCAAGTTTCCGAATGTCTTTTCCATGTTAGGGATTACGTGTTTTAATTCCATATGTGTTTACCTCTTTTCTTTCTATGTGTGTAGCTTTAAGGAAAGAGCATGGGGGAGCTACAATCCCCCATACCCCCTAGTGGACTGTTTTTTTCTATCAATCAAAAAGACGATTGACAGAAAAGAAACAGTGTAAAGGTTTTATCCGGCAGTGTGAACCTCCCGGCAGGCGGCGAGCGTGTATGCAGCTTCATAGGCAGTCACCTCACAATTTACTCATTGCTGCCATGTTTCACAGAACGGCGTTTCTTATAAGCTGCAAATCCAATACCAGCCGCAGAGAGTCCAAACAGGACAGCAAAGGCAGCCACATTTGTGCTGTCACCTGTTTTCGGGGAGTCCGTTGCCTTATGGCTCGGTGTATCTGGTGTCTGTGGCTTCTCTGGTTCTTCTGGCGTAGGCGTTTCCGGCACTTCCTTGATTGTCACCGTCTGCCCCTTGTCCTCTATGTCCTTATGTTCTGTGACCTTTACAGGCTCGTCGGGATTGGTTACGTCGTAGAGTTCCTCAAACGTCACTAGCTGCTGACCGCCCAGCTTTGAAGCGTCGAATGTAAAGACAATCTCCACCTCCATTTTGGTATCGGCAGCGGTGAATGTGTACTCATTCTCCACACGTTTCCCGTCAATGAGAAGCTCGGCATTTTCATCCTTTACCATCTGCCAGCCTTTGAGCTGGTACTTTGTACCCACTTCCAGAGCGTCCAGCGTAACCGTATCCACGATTGTGACCTCTTTGCCAGCTTCTATGACTTTTTCACCGTCTTTGCTGGCGGCAGTGGTATGAATTTTGATGATACGCTCGGTGATAAGAACCGTCTGCCCCTCGTCCTCTATGTCTTTATGTTCCGTGACCTTTACAGGCTTGTCGGGATTGGTTACGTCGTAGAGTTCCTCAAACGTCACCAAGTTCTTGCCGCCAAGGGCAGAAGCGTTGAATGTAAAGGCGACCTCCACTTTCATTTCCTCTTTATCGGCAGTAAATGTGTGAGCACGCTCCACACGCTTGCCATCCATGAGAAGCTCGGTATTTTCATCCTTTACCATCTGCCAGCCTTTGAGCTGGTACTTTGTACCCACTTCCAGACCGTCCAGCGTGACCGTATCCACGATTGTGACTTCTTTACCAGCAACGATTACTTTCTCACCCGTAACTTTGTCCGCAGCGGTGGTATGGATTTTAATAACACGCTCTTTGATGGATACCGTCTGCCCGTCGTCCTCAATGTCCTTGTGTTCAGCCACTTTGACAGGCTCGTTCTTGTCGGATAGGTCGTACAATTCTTCAAATGTCACTAAGTCCTTGCCACCAAGAACAGAAGCATTGAACGTATATTCCACCTTGACTTTCATTTCCTCACTATCAGCGGTGAATGTGTAATCACTCTCCACACGCTTTCCATCAACAAGAAGCTCGGTGTTTCCATCCTTTACCATCTGCCAGCCTTTGAGTTGGTACTTTGTGCCTTTTTTCAGACCGTCCAGCGTGACCGTATCCACAATCGTGACCTCTTTACCAGCAACGATTGATTTCTCACCCGTAGCTTTATCAGCAGCAGTGGTATGGATGGAGATTTTTTTCTCGTAATCATCCGTGAGTGTTCCCAAGTCAATGACTACTTTATCTCTGGAAACCACAATCTCAAAAGCCGGAATGAGCTTAAACCCCTTATTGCTGTCACAGCGCAATTCCTCAATCTCGTAGGTATCGTAGAGCAGCGCACCTTTGGAGTCGTCCGGTTCAGATGTGCCGAACCAGATACCATCCTCGCTGGTTTTGCCCCTGTTGGTATTCTGTTTATGGGATACCCAGTCAGAAGCAGTGGAGAACTGCCCGTTTTTATCAGTCACGACAACATGACTCTCACCTGTGGTCTTGCTGGTAATGCGGAATGGAACGTCAGCAAGACGCTTGTGTGTACCGTCGCTGATTTTCACGCCCTCAATGTCGCCACGTTTGATCTGGTTGTAGATGGATTGTTCCGCACCAGTCAAATCCACGATTTTGCCATTTTCCTTGATGGTAAACTCACGGGAAACCGCACCTGTTGTCAAATATCCTACCGGACTCTTGCTTTCATCTAAGCGGTATGTTCCGTAAGGCAGTGTATCCGCAGCCGTAGAAGCGATACCGTCAATGCCTGTAAGGATGGTTTTCACAACCTCACCTTTGTTGTAGAGCTTGCCATCCACCAGCACAGCGTTCTCATTTAGGCTGGTGATAGTGAACTCCGTATCTTTTAATGTTGCACCGCCCTGTGGCTTCGTGTCCTTTGTTTCAAGGTCACGCTTCTGGACTTTCACGCCGCCACGGATAACCTTGTCGGATACGGAATACTTGTTGCTGCCTGTAAGTACCGCCAGCTCCCCATCTTCGGTAATCTGTGCCAGATACATTCCCTTAATCTGTTCCTCACTGCCACCTGCCTGCATATACGCACCCTCCAACAAGTAACCTGCCGGACTTTTACTTTCGGATACAGTCAGTGTTCCAAGCGGCAGGCATGGCACGCCATCCTGTAAGTAGAAGCTGTCGCCGGATACCTTGTAGCGTTCTGCCAGCTTTGTGATGTAATGTGTCGCTCCGTCACTGCTTTTTTCAGCCACGGTCTTTGTCGTCCATGTACGGGTCGGTTTTGCTGGCAGGTTGTCTTTGTTGTAGTACCCGTCATAATAATTCCAGACGAACTCCGCACCCTCCAAAGAAGCTGCCCCCTGTGCCGCTCCCTTTGATGTTTCCATGTCTATCTTGAAAAGCTCAATCAGTGTGGTTGTGACTTTGGGTGTATCGCTGACTTTCAAGGTGGCTGTTTCACCAGCTTTGACGTTCAAGGAATATACCGTCTTGTCTAACTGGAAACCTGCCGCCGGAACGGATAGCTCTTTGATATAGACTTTACCAGCCTTTACCTCCACCGCTTCGGTGTTCCCGTCGTTATCTGTCGTAAGGGTGGCAAGCTGTTCCTTGCAGCCTTTATCAGCAAAGACACCATACGTCGCACCAGCAAGGGAATAGCTGTTGTTTCCGTTGGTAATGGTGGGATTGGAGGACACCTTTTGAAGTGCCGCATTTCCCACATCCAGCTTCGCCCAGAACTGTCCTAATTCCTGTCCGTCGCCGGAATAGATATAGCCGCCGCAGTCGTAGCGTCCTTTGTTCGCTTTTACAAAAGCCTTTGCGCCAGCGTATACCTCGTCCTGTACCGCTTTGGATACCTCATCATAGGCAGCTCGTACATGGTCGCAGCTCCATCCTAAATGCACGCTCAAACGCTGCCAGACAACACACTGCTCCAATAGATAGACCTGCTTGTAATTCAGCTCCTTGTGGCTGGCGGCATATTCCTTGACGTATTCCAGTGAGAGGGCAACGTCGGCGATCTGGTCGGCACTCATACGGGAACTTGCGTCCGAGCGTGTCTTGTAGCCGGACTGAAAATCTGTGTTGATGTCGATACAGTAGGCGGTTTCGCCCTCCACCTGCATAATGCCCTCATGGAATGTAGAACCGATACTGCCGTCATTCATGACTTTTTCTACATAGCCTGCTTTTTCCTGTGCGTCTGTCCAGTATTGCTTCTCTGCTGCCTGTACCTGTGAAGCTGGTAAGGCTGTAAAGACCGTAGCCAGACTAAGTACGCCAGCAAGCAGACGGTTCATAATCTTTTTCATATCGTTGTAAATCCTCCTTTCGTGATTTTGGGTAAAAAAATAGACGCTCATTTCTGAACGCCCAGTCTATCGAAACTATGGAATTTTTTGCAGGATAGTTTGCTTTATCTTCTATATAATATACTTTTTGTCTTTATGCAATCGCAGCTAGGGAAAGCCTGTACCACGAAAAACAACGTGTTTATAAGGCTTTTCGCCTATGTTGTTCTTATGAGGTTGCAGCAGAGCAGAAGGCCAGGGCAACCTATGAGCACATTCTGGACTACGCCGACGATCCCGATGTGATCGCGCCCCTCAAATTCTTACGGGAGCGGGAGATCGTCCACTTCCAGCGCTTTGGCGAGGCCATGGAACTCCTCAAACAGCGTTTCGCCCAAAAAAGAGTGTTTTAACGGCGGAATTTGAAGGATTTTTGACAGCGGACAGCGAAGAACTGTCCGCTGTTTTTTATTTTGAAAGGGGGAGGATTCCTTGTTCAATCCGGATCGGCATATGTCCGATGAGGATGCCGTTCAGGTGGTGCTGAACGGCAGATACGGCGTTTTGTCCACCGCCTCAAAGGAGGGTGAGCCCTACGGCGTGGCCGTCAACTATGTGTATGTGCCCGGCGACAATGCCCTGTACTTTCACTGCCAGCTCAAGGGCAGGAAAATTTCCAATATGAAGGAGAATGACCGGGTGTCCCTTTTTGTGATCGGACGGGAGGAGATCGTGCCCGAACGGTTCATCACCCACTACGAGAGCGCCATCGTCACCGGACGGGCCTCCTTCATCTCGGATAAGGCGGAAAAGCGGGAGAAGATCCTGATGATCTGCAACAAGTTTGCGCCAAATTCCCTGGAGCGCCGGGACGCGGTGATCGATAAGTACATCGCCACCTTCTACATCTGCAAGATCGACATCGAAAGCATCACGGGCAAGCGCAACAACGATTATTGAGGCTGCAACGATGAAAGTTCTGAGGGGATTCCGGCGCTGGGCGAAGGGGGAGGCGGTGCTTATCATCGCCCTTGTCCTTGCGCTCGCGTCCATGTTCTTCGTGCCGCCCTCGAGGGAGTATTTCGACTACCTCAATCTTCAGGTGCTGTGCCTCCTCTTTTCTCTCATGGCGGTGGTGAGCGGCCTTGAAAGCTGCGGACTTTTCAGCTTTCTGGCGGGGAAGCTCATCGGCGGCGAGAAACGGTTCCGCACCCTTTCCATCGTTCTCGTGCTCATGCCCTTTTTCTTCTCCATGGTGGTCACCAACGACGTGGCACTCATCACTTTTGTGCCTTTTGCCGTTCTGGTTCTGGGGCTGATCGACCACTCGCCCTATCTGGGTTATGTGGTGGTGCTGCAGACCCTGGCCGCCAACCTCGGCAGCGCCCTCACCCCCTTTGGCAGCCCGCAGAATCTTTTTTTGTACAGCAGGTACGGCATGGGGGTTTGGGAGATCGTAGGCACCATGCTGCCCTACGTGCTTACGAGCCTTCTTGCGCTGACGGCGGCGGCAGCGGCGGTGAAAAACCGCGCCGTCTCGGTGAAAATAGCGCCGGGAGCGGGAATTGGCGACAGGAGAAAGCTCGCGCTTTTTGCGGGCCTGTTTGTGCTTTGCCTGTTGGCGGTGTTCCGGGTGCTGCATTACGGAATTTTGACCGCCGTCGTGGCGGCGGCGCTCCTCCTTTTTTCCCGGCCCACGCTGAAAAAGGTGGACTACGCCCTTCTTGCCACCTTCGTTTGCTTTTTCGTCTTTTCCGGCAATATGGGCCGCATCCCGGCGGTGAGCGCATGGATCGGGGGTTTTATGGAGCAAAGTGTGGTGCTGAGCGCCGCTGCCGTAAGTCAGGTGATCAGCAATGTTCCGGCGGCGGTGCTCCTTTCCCAGTTCACGCAGGATGGAGCGGGCCTTCTTATCGGCGCCAATCTGGGCGGCCTGGGCACCCTTATCGCCTCCCTGGCCAGCCTTATCTCTTTCCGCTTCTACATCAAAACGCCGGACGCCAAACCGGGCCGGTATCTCATCCTGTTTACGGCGGCCAACGCACTTGGGCTGGCGCTGCTTCTGGGGGTGCATTGTCTTCGGACGGGCGGACTGTAGGCCGTGGGCGAGGCCCTCATGATGAAGGAGGATGGAACATGAAGAAATTTCTGGTTCGGTATCTTCTGCCGGCGCTGCTGAGCATGCTTACTGCCGTCGTTTTGGACTTCGCGTTCTTCGGCGTGCCCCTGTTCGGGATGCCGGAGCCGGAGGACGTGGCCTATGTAGAGATCACCAACGGGCGGCTCATGGCGGAGCCTAAGCGGGTCACAGGCGAAGATATCGAGCTTGCGGTGAACCTTGCCGGTTTTCTCAAGTTCACGCTGGGAGAAGCGGAGGAGGAGCCCCGCATCGAGATGGTCTACCACCTGAAGGACGGGGGAACGGTGAGCCTGGCCGGCGGCGAACGGAGCGTTCTATGGAAGGGCAGAACCCTTGCCCTCAAGGAGGACGGTCTTTTCGTGAATTTGGCGGAGGGCATCTTCTTTCCCATGGAGGAGGAATAAAAAAATGCCGCCCCGGGAGGGGACGGCATTTTTTCAGTTTTCGTGTACCAAACGGTTGATGGAAGCCTGAACGGAGTGGAAGGGTTTTAAGGTGTCCAGCCGGCCCCTTTCGTCCATGACGTGGCAGGAGGCTTCGGGGAGGGCGCTCCACAGTTCGGAGATTACCGCGCCTTTGCCCAGGGTGGCTGGGGAGCCGGTGAGAATATGAACGGCTCGATATTTTAAAGCGCATCGGATGAGGGTGGGTGCCACATCCGGCTGATAGAGCACGGTCATTTCCGCGCCGTTGGCTTTGGATACGGTAAAAAGATGCTCCAAAGCTTCCATGGATTCCGGAGTGACATTGGCTGGTTTTTGGACGCTGACCACCTGTAGGGCAAGACCCTCCCGGCGAGCGAGCTCGCCGCCGGCCCGGATGAGCCGGTCACAATGCAGTTGATCGGTCACGCACACCATCACCGAACGCGAATGTTTATTCAAATCGGTTACCTCGGCTTTCTCCAAGATTTGCCTTCAGTATACCCATGGAATATGGCGGGAATATGGCGAGCCCGTCACGTTTTCATGAAGAAGGCACCTTTGAAACCTATGCCGGCGGCGGGACCGAAATGCGGGGGTGCTAGACCTTTTTTACGGTGAAGAAGAAGTCGGCGCCGTGACCCTTCTGGCTTTTGACGGAGATTTCTTCGCCCAGATTGTCCATGACCTGCTTTGCGATGGACAGCCCGAGCCCCGAACCCACGCTCCGGCCCCGGCCCCGGGCCTTGTCCGCCTTGTAGAAACGCTGGAACAGGTAGGGCAGGGCAGTGGCGTCGATGCCCGGACCGGTGTCCTCCACGTGAATCTGGTAGGACGCTGTCCGCTCCTTTGCCGAGACGGTGACCCTGCCACCGGCGGGCGTAAATTTGAGGGCGTTGTCAAGAAGGATCACCAGCACCTGCTCGATGCGGTCGGGGTTGCTCATGACCTCCATCTCTTCCGGAACGGACAGATCGAAAGCGATATCCCGGTCCTGGGCGATGGGCGCCATGCGGTCTTTGACGTCCTCCAGAAGCTCGGCGAGGTCAAAGGCCCGGGAGCTTTCGGCAAAGGCGCCGGACTGGAGCCGGGAAAGCTCCATGAGATCGTCCACCAGCCTGGACAGGCGCAGGGTCTCCTGATAGATGATGTTGATGTAGCGCAGCTGGTCGCCGGGATCGGTGACCATGCCCTCCCGCAGCGGTTCGGCCAGGCCGCGGATGGCGGTGAGGGGGGAGCGCAGCTCATGGGATACGTTGGCCACGTATTCCTGCTGCAGCCGCTCCATGCGCTTGGCCGCGCTCACATCCCGGATGAGCGCCACGGCGCCCTCGGCGTTGCCGAGATCGTCCAGGATGGGGGAGAAGGTGGCAAGAAGGGTGGCCTCGGGCAGCGCGAGGTTTCGGCTGGCGCTGTGGCAGTCCACCAGCACGCTGTAAAAATCTTCCCAGAACCGCTTGTCGTCCACCAAATCCATGGGTTCGGCCGGGGTGTCGGGGCTGCGTCCAAGAAGGGCGTGGGCCGCCGGATTGATATGGGTGATGGAGCCCTTGATGTCCACGGCGATCATGCCCTCGGACAGGCTGTCCAGGATGCTCTGCAGACGCTGCTTTTCCAGCTTCAGCGCCCGGATGGTGGCGTCCAGCTCCCGGGCGAGAACATTGAGGGAGTTGCCCAGCTGGCCGATTTCGCCGGACTGGGATTCATCCGCCCGGACGGAGAAGTTGCCGTCCGCCATGGCCAGGGCGATGTCCCGCATCCGGTACAGGGGCCGGATGATCCTGCGGGATACGAAGAAGGCGGCGCCGGCCATGATGACCAGCACGATGAGCGCCGAGGTGATGAAGGCCATGTTGAGGCCGCTGAACGCGGTGATGATCTCGGTGATGGGCTTAAAAAGAAACACCGCGCCGGCGGGGCTGCCGTCCCGCCCTGTGACCGGCGTGCCGATCATGAGATTGGAAAGCTTGTTGTAGCGCACATAGTCCACGTAGCGGAGCTCCTCGCCGGCCAGCACCCGGCTGATTTCCCCGGACATGTTGGCGGTGAAGGTCTCAATGTCGCCGATGCCCGCGACGCTCTCCGGCGCGGAGAGCACGTTGCCCTTCTCGTCGAGGATCACCACCGACGCGTCCAAAAAGGCGGAGTCGTTCAATAGATAGTTCAGCACATCGTCGCTTCGCTGGGTGTCCTGTCCGCACAGCCAGGCCAGCTCCCGGGTCTGGGGGACCAGGTCATAAGCCTTCGTGTTGATAAGAAGGCTTCTCGTGAAGGACATGAACAGCATGGTGGTCATGAGGCCCGAGAGCATGAGGGTGATCACCACAAGCCAGAGAATGCGCCGGAAAAAGACGCTGTGAATCATGGCGAGACCTCAAACTTATAGCCCACGCCGTACACCGTCTTGAGCGCCCAGCGGGGATTCTCCGGAAGCTTGCCCCGGATGCGCTTGATGTGGGTGTCCACGGTGCGGGTGTCGCCGATGAAATCATAGCCCCACACCTGGTTGAGAATCTGGTCCCTTTTAAAGACCTGGCCGGGGTGGGAGGCAAGAAGGTAGAGGATTTCCACCTCCTTCGGGGTGAAGGGCACGGGCTCCCCCGACAGGGTGACCTGGTACTGCTCCATGCTGATCTCAAGACCGTCGTAGCGCAGAGCGTCCGGCTTGTCGGGAGCCTGAGCACCGTCGTCCATGCGCCGGAGCACGGCCTTGATACGGGCCACCACCTCCCGGGGCGAAAAGGGTTTGACGATGTAGTCGTCCGCCCCGAGCTCCAGCCCGAGGACCCGGTCCATCTCCTCGCCCTTGGCGGTGAGCATGATGATGGGCACCTTCGAGGTCTTTCGAATCTCCCGGCACACCTCGGTGCCGGAGCGGCCGGGCATCATGAGGTCGAGAATGATGAGGTCGGGCGTGAGCGCCTCAAACTTTTCCAGTGCTTCAACGCCGTCCAGCGCCGAGGCGTAACTGAAATGCTCGGCTTTGAAATAAATCCCCAGTGATTCGTGGATCACCGGGTCGTCGTCGCAGATGAGAATCAAAGGCACGCGGTTCATGTACTTCCCTCCAGGATGATCAAATTGCATACATTATAGCATAGGATGGCCCGAAAAACATCAAGGGGCCTGAAAGGCCGCCATACCGGGAAAAATGATTTGCAAAGGTCAGGGTGATATGGTACACTTATTCAGATCAGAAACTATCCGTCCCGCGGCCTAGAGCCGTGGGGTTTGCGTTAAAAGATTGAAGGGGGTTCGTCATGAAATCGACCATTGAAAAGCTGGACAAGAACGACGTTAAACTGAATGTGGAGATTGAGGGTGAAGTCTTCAAGGAGGCCGTCACCCGCGCCTACCGCAAAAATGTGAAGGATATTATGATTCCGGGATTCCGCCGGGGCAAGGCGCCCCAGCATGTCATCGAGATGCATTACGGTAAAGACGTGTTCTATGATGAGGCCTTGAACGATGTGGTGCCGGAAGCCTACGACGCCGCTGTGGAGGAGAATGAGCTCTTCCCGGTGGACCGCCCCAATATCAGTGTGGAGAAATACTCCCCGGAGGAGGGTGTGGTTTTTACCGCCATCGTTACCGTAAAGCCCGAGGTAAAGCTGGGCGCTTACAAGGGTATAGAAGTGGAAAGGGTTTCGTATACTGTTACGGATGAGGACGTGGATCGCCAGCTCAAGGCGGCTCAGGACCGGGTTGCCCGCTGGGTGGACGTCACGGACAGGCCTGTGGAGAACGGCGACCGGGTGGTCCTTGATTTTGAGGGCTATGTGGACGGCGAGAAGTTTGAGGGCGGCGCCGCTGAGAACCACACGCTGGATGTGGGCAGTGGTCAGTTCATTCCCGGCTTCGAGGAGCAGCTGGTGGGTATGAAGGTGGACGAGGAGAAGGACGTCACCGTCACTTTCCCCGAGGAATACCATGCCAAGGAGCTCGCTGGAAAGCCGGCGGTCTTCAAGTGCAAGATCCACAGCATCAAAGTGAAGGAGCTGCCCGAGCTGGACGACGAATTCGCCAAGGATGTGAGCGAATTTGATACGCTGGACGCCTACAAGGCCGATATCCAAAAGCATCTTGAAGAGGATGCGGAGCGCCGCACTAACCTCGATCAGGAGAGCCTTATCATCCAGGAAGTGGTCAAAAACGCCGAAATCGACGTTCCGGACTGCATGGTGGAGCGTGCCCAGGACCGCATGGTGCAGGAGGCGCGGTTCCGTCTGTCCTATCAGGGCATCAAGCTGGAGGATTACCTCACCATGATCGGTTCCTCCATCGAGGATTTCAAGGCCACCCAGAAGGACGAGGCTTTGAACCGGGTGAAGGTGCAGCTGACGCTCGAAGCCATTGAGAAGGCCGAGGAGATCGTGGTCACCGAGGAGGATCTCAAGGCCGAAATGAAGAAGGTCGCGGATAGTATGGGCAAACCGGTGGAAGAGTATGAAAAGAGCCTCCGGGATGAGGACCGCGAGTATATGGAGGATGAGATCAAGTATCAAAAGGTCATCGATCTTTTGAAGGATAACGCCGCTTTGGTGGAACCCAAGGCGGACAAGGAAGGTCAAAAAGAGGAGGCCTAACGCTTCCCAGAAAGGAAACGGTGTTTAGATGAATTTAGTCCCCATGGTGATCGAACAGACCAATCGCGGTGAGAGGTCTTACGATATCTATTCCCGTCTGCTCAAGGATCGGATCATTTTCCTGGGCGGGGAGATCAACGACGACACGGCCAACCTGGTGGTGGCCCAGCTTTTGTTCCTCGAGGGAGAGGATCCCGATAAGGACATCAACCTTTATATCAACAGCCCCGGCGGTTCCATCACCGCGGGTATGGCGATCTATGACACGATGCAGTACATCAAGGCCGACGTGTCCACCATCTGCGTGGGCATGGCCGCGTCCATGGCGGCTTTCCTCATGGCCGCTGGCGTGAAGGGCAAAAGAAAGGCTCTCCCCAACAGCGAGATCATGATCCATCAGCCCCTCGGCGGCGCCCAGGGCCAGGCCACCGATATCCTGATTCATGCCGAACATATCCGCAGGATTAAGGATAGAATGAATCAGATCCTGGCGGACCGCACCGGTCAGCCCCTGGAGAAAATCCAGGAGGATGTGGAGAGGGATTTCTTCATGACCGCGGAGATGGCCAAGGAATACGGCATTGTGGACGAGATCATCCCGCCCCGCAAGGCCTAAAGGAATCGAGGTGTTTTTCGATGAAAGGTTATGAAGAGGAAAAGCAGGTTCGCTGCTCGTTCTGCAATAAGGCCCAGGAGCAGGTTCGCCGCATCGTGGCGGGCCCCGGGGTGTATATCTGCGACGAGTGCATCGAGCTTTGCCAGGAAATTATAGAGGAAGATTTTGCGGAACCCATGGAAATGGATCTGCAGAACATCCTGAAGCCAGCGGAGATCATGAAGATTCTGGACCAGTACATTGTGGGCCAGGAGAGCGCCAAGAAGTCGCTGGCAGTTGCCATGTATAACCACTATAAGCGCATTCGCAAGAGCGAGAAGACGGCGGACACCAAGGACGATGTGGAGCTGCAAAAAAGCAACGTCATCATGCTGGGACCCACCGGCTGCGGCAAGACCTATCTCGCCCAGACCATGGCGCGGATTTTGAACGTGCCCTTTGCCATTGCGGACGCCACCTCCCTGACGGAGGCGGGCTACGTGGGCGAGGACGTGGAGAACATTCTGCTCAAACTCATTCAGGCGGCTGATTACAACGTGGAGAAGGCCGAGCAGGGCATCATCTACATCGACGAGATCGACAAGATCGCCCGGAAGAGCGAGAATCCCTCCATCACCCGGGACGTGTCCGGCGAGGGCGTGCAGCAGGCGTTGCTGAAGATCTTGGAGGGCACGGTGGCCAGCGTTCCGCCCCAGGGCGGCCGCAAGCACCCCCATCAGGAGTTCATTCAGATCGACACCACCAACATCCTGTTCATCTGCGGCGGTGCCTTTGACGGCATCGAAAAGATCATCGAGAACCGCATGGGCAAGAAGACCCTGGGCTTTGGCGCCGAGGTGGCCAGTCATAAGGAACGGGATCTGGGTCAGCTTTTGAAGAACATCCTCCCCGAGGATCTCTTGAAATTCGGACTCATTCCCGAGTTCGTGGGACGGCTGCCCATCACGGTGACGCTGGAGTCTCTGGACGAGGCGGCGCTGGTGAAGATTCTGAGCGAGCCCAAGAACGCGCTCATCAAGCAGTATCAAAAGCTTTTCGATCTCGACGGCGTGACGCTGGAGTTCGAGGAGGACGCTCTTCGGGCCGTGGCGCAAAAGGCCATCGCCAGAAAGACTGGCGCTCGGGGACTCCGGTCCATCCTGGAGGAGTCCATGCTGGACCTCATGTACGATATCCCTTCCCGGGACGACGTGGACCGCTGCGTCATTACCAAGGCGTGCATCGAGGGTACAGGCAAGCCAAAGCTTGTCGTCTCCGAGATCGCCAAGGCCAAGAAGGCCGCCAAGAAACCCCGGGAAAAACGTCAGCCGGAGGTTTCCTAAGCCGTTCATGCAAAGCGCCGCCTTATGCGGCGCTTTTTTGCCGAAAAATTCTGCAGCGCTTTTGCCAGCGGCAGAAGAATTGCCGGGAGGAGACGTAGATGAAGATCGAAGTTTTGGATTTAAAGGATCTGGCCGCGTACAAGGCGCTCATGGATGACTGTTTCGGCGGGAGCAATCCGCTGGAGCGGTATCAGCAGTATGCGAACCGGGCAGGCTACACCATTTGGGCTGCAAAGGATGGAGAGAGGATCGTAGGCAGCGTCACCACCTATGCCATCGACCTTTTTACCTTTGATTTTCAGCCCTGCCTTATGCTCTTCAATGTGGCGGTGCTGGGCGCATACCGAAAACAGGGGATTGGCAGGCGCCTGCTGGAGCTGGTTATCGACAAAGCGAGAAAGGATGGTTTTCGATCCATCTCCCTGACCTGTTTGGACGACGCTTATCCGGCGCACCGGCTCTACGAAAGCGTGGGCTTCAAAAGAGCAAGCAGCCTCAAATATGACCTCAAACTGTAAACGATCCAAAGGGCGCCGCTTTTGTGCGGCGCTTTTTTTGATGGGGAATTCCACCATGGATAAATGGATGCCGCCCACAAATAATAGGATGGAATTACTTTAGAAATGAGGGTGAAAAAAGTGGGCGGACTAACCATTGCGGCCATGGTGATCCAGTTGTTCTTCTCGATCATCATCGGCCTGTATTTTTATAATCAGCTGAAAAGCCAGCAGGGCACCAAAACAGCGGTGGAGAAGGAATCGAGACGGGAGCTGGAGCGGCTGAGGCGAATGCGCCAGCGCTCCCTTACCGAGCCGCTGTCGGAAAAAACCCGGCCCCGGACCTTTCAGGATATCGTGGGGCAGAAGGAGGGAATTGTCTCCCTCAAGGCGGCCCTTTGCGGGCCCAATCCCCAGCATGTGATCATCTACGGACCGCCGGGGGTGGGCAAAACCTGCGCGGCCCGGCTGGTCCTCCAGGAGGCGCAAAAGACCGAAGGGTCCCCCTTCAAGGCGGACGCCAAATTCGTGGAGATGGACGCGACCTGCGTGCGCTTCGACGAGAGGAGCATCGCCGATCCCCTGATCGGCTCGGTACACGACCCCATCTACCAGGGCGCCGGCGCCATGGGCATGGCGGGCATCCCCCAGCCCAAGCCCGGCGCGGTGACGAAAGCCCACGGCGGCATTTTATTTCTCGATGAGATCGGGGAACTCCATCCCATCCAGCTCAACAAGCTTTTGAAGGTACTGGAGGACCGCAAGGTGTTTTTGGAGAGCGCCTATTACTCCCAGGACGACGCCCAGGTGCCCCAGCACATCCATGACATCTTCCAAAACGGCCTGCCTGCCGATTTTCGGCTGGTGGGCGCCACCACCAAGTCCCCGGAGGAGATCCCCATGGCCATTCGCAGCCGATGCGTGGAGATCTACTTTAAGCCTCTCACCCCGTCCCAGGTGCGGGAGGTGGCGAGAAACGCGGCTTTGAAAGGCGGGTTTGCCCTCGAGATGGAAGCCGCGGATACCGTGGGCCGGTACGCCACCAACGGCCGGGATGCGGTGAACATCGTGCAGATGGCCGGCGGGCTGTCCCGTATGGACGGAAGGAAGGATATCCTCAGGAGCGACGTGGAATGGATCCTGCAGCACGGACGTTATGCGCCGCGGGTGGAACGCCCGGCGGAGAAGAAGCCCCAGGTGGGCGTGGTCCATGGGCTGGCAGTGTACGGCGCGGGTCAGGGCATGGTCATGCAGGTGGAGGCGCTGGCCCGTCCCGCGGCGCCGGGACTGGGCGTGCAGTGGGTGACGGGTATCATCGAGGAGGAGGAGATGAACGGCGGCAACCGGAAGCTCCGCAGAAAGAGCACCGCTCAGGCCTCGGT
This sequence comes from Gehongia tenuis, assembly GCF_014384795.1. Classification (NCBI taxonomy): domain Bacteria; kingdom Bacillati; phylum Bacillota; class Clostridia; order Christensenellales; family Christensenellaceae; genus Gehongia; species Gehongia tenuis. The sequence goes on from NZ_JACRSR010000001.1 coordinate 622,695, forward strand.
GACCACCGTGGCGACAGCCCTCAAGGAGGTCTACGGCGTGGATATCCGCAACTACGACATCCATCTCAATGTGTCCGGCGGCATGGCGGTGGACGGCCCGTCGGCGGGCATCGCCATTGCGGTGGCCATCTATTCGGCCATCTTTGGCATTCCGGTGGACGGCCGGGTGGCCATGACTGGGGAAATCTCCATCCGCGGGGATGTGCGGCCGGTGGGCGGCGTGCTGGCCAAGACCGAGGCGGCCCGGGAAGCGGGCGTGGAGCGGGTGTACGTGCCGGAGCAGAATGCCCAGGAGCTGGTGGGCAATATGGGCATCGAAATCGTGCCGGCGTCCCATCTTAGCGACGTGATGGAGGGCGCCCTTCTCCGGGAGGAACAGCCTATCGCCGCCGCGGCGCCAGCGGAGGTATTGAGCGCCGAATCCTCGTTTTGATTTTTTACAGTGAATAGGATATAATTGGACACAGCCTCTTAAGGAAAGGTGTTGAGACCTTGAAAACAACAATCATGCCCGTAGTGCCTCTTCGGGGCATCGCGGTGTTTCCCTATATGGTGCTGAACTTTGACGTGGGCCGGGAGCGTTCCAAAAACGCCCTTGAGCGGTCCATGGTCAACAATCAGCTGCTTTTTGTCACCGCCCAGAAGGATCTGGAGGTGGACAATCCCACGCTGGACGATCTCTACGACGTGGGCACGGTGGTCCGGGTCAAGCAGATTTTGGTGCTGCCCGGGGACACGGTGCGGGTGCTGGTGGAAGGCGTCAACCGGGCGCGCATTGTGGACGTGACCTCGGAGGACGCCTACATGGAGGGCGTGCTGGAGGAGCAGCTGGAACCGGAGGAGAACCCGGACACGCTGGAAGCCTACATGCGGGTTTTGGCCAAGGCCTTTGAAAAATATGCCCGGCTTTCCTGCAAGATTCCCTCGGACACCGTATCCTCCCTCGAATCGGTGACGGACCCCGGTCAGCTGGCGGATACCATCGCCGCCAACGTCCTCATGAAGCTGGAGGACAAGCAGGCCGTTTTGTCCTGCTTTTCCGCAGTGGAGCGGCTGGAGCGGCTGCTTGCCATCCTGAAGCGGGAGACGGACGTGATGGAGCTGGAACGCCGGGTGGGCATCCGGGTGAAAAAACAGATGGACCGCTCCCAGCGGGAGTACTATCTCCGCGAGCAGATGAAGGCCATCCAAAAGGAGCTGGGGGAGCGGGACAACGACACCGAGGAGCTTCGGGAGAAACTGGAGAAGGTGCCGCTGGACGAGGAAAGCCGCACCAAGGTGATGAAGGAGCTGGACCGCCTCGCTCACATGCCGCCGGGCACGCCGGAGATTCCGGTGATCCGCACCTACCTTGAGTGGATTTTGGAGCTTCCCTACGGCGTATACACCAAGGACAACATGAACCTCAAAAACGCACGCAGGATTCTGGACGAGGACCATTACGGCCTTGAAAAGGTCAAGGAGAGGATCATCGAGTATCTGGCGGTGTGCCGCCTCACCGAGAACCTCAATGGGCCCATTCTGTGCTTTGTGGGACCGCCGGGGGTGGGCAAGACCAGCATCGCCAAATCCATCGCCCGGGCGCTGGACCGGAAGTTCGTGCGCATGTCCCTTGGCGGCGTCCGGGACGAGGCGGAGATCCGGGGCCACCGCCGCACCTACATCGGCGCCATTCCCGGCAGAATCGTGTCCTCCATCCGTCAGGCCGGGTCCATGAACCCGGTGTTCCTGTTCGATGAGATCGACAAGATGGCCTCCGACTTCCGGGGCGATCCCGCCTCGGCCATGCTGGAGGTGCTGGACCCGGAGCAGAACGCCACCTTCCGGGACCACTATATGGATATCCCCTTCGATCTGTCCAAGGTGCTTTTTGTGACCACTGCCAACTCGGCGGACACCATTCCCCGGCCGCTGCTTGACCGCATGGAGCTCATCGAGCTTGGCGGCTACACCGAGGACGAGAAGGTGGAGATCGCCGCCCGCCATCTGGTGCCGAAGGAGGAGGAGCGGCACGGCATCGGCCCGGACAGCCTGGCCGTTCCAAAGCCCGCCATCCGCCGGATCATCGAGGACTACACCCGGGAGGCCGGCGTACGGAGCCTGGAACGGCAGATTGCGGCGGTATGCCGCAAGGCGGCGGTGGAGATCGTGGAGAACCCGGAGGAGAAAATCCGGGTGAACCAGGGCAAGATCCGGGAATACCTCGGGGTGCCCCGCTTCTCCAAGGATGACCTCGATAAAAAGGATGGTGTGGGCATCGCCAACGGCCTTGCTTGGACGTCCGTGGGCGGCGTGACCCTCCTTGTGGAGGTCACCCGCATGAAGGGCAGCGGCAAGCTTGTCCTCACCGGCAAGCTGGGCGACGTGATGCAGGAATCCGCCCGGGCGGGCATGAGCCTCATCCGCTCGAGGGCGCTTCGCTGGGGAATCGATGAGGATTTCCACGAACACACGGACCTGCACATCCATGTGCCCGAGGGCGCTACCCCCAAGGACGGCCCCTCGGCGGGCATCACCATGGTCACCGCCATGGTATCCGCCCTCACCGGCATTGCGGTGAAGGGGAGCGTTGCCATGACCGGCGAGATCACCCTCCAGGGACGGGTGCTGCCCATCGGCGGCCTCAAGGAAAAGATGCTGGCCGCGGTGCGGGCGGGCATCACCGAGATCCTCATTCCATGGGAGAATCAGAAGGATCTCGAGGAGATTCCGGAGAATGTGAAGGACAAGATCAAAATCGTACCCGTGAAGGATATCGAGAGCGTCCTGCGGCACGCCCTTGTGAGGATGCCCAAGCCCAGGAAGGAAGAAGAGCATGGAGATTAAAAGCGCAAGCTTTGTGACAAGCTACGCAAAGCCCGGGGATTTCCCCGCACCCGCCCTCATGGAGATCGCGGTGGCGGGGAAGTCCAACGTGGGCAAATCCTCCTTCATCAACGGTATGACCCGGCAGAAAAAGCTCGCCAAGACGAGCCAAAAGCCGGGTAAAACCCGGCTGGTCAACTATTTTCTTTTGAACGGGGCGTTCTATTTGGTGGATCTGCCCGGCTACGGCTTCGCCCAGGTCTCCAAGGCGGAGAAGGAGCGGTGGGGCGAGATGATGGAGGGATACCTCAAAGGGTCGGAGAACCTTCGGCACATGTTCCTTTTGATGGACATCCGCCATTCACCCACCCGGGACGACGAGACCATGCTGCGCTACGTGCGCATTCTCAATATCCCCTTCACCGTCATTTTGACCAAGGCGGACAAAGTGGCCAAAAGCAAGGTGCCCATGCGGGTGAACGCACTCATGAAGGAGTTGGTGCTGCCCGGCAGGGAATGGCTGATTCCCTTTTCCTCGGAGACGGGTTTTGGCCGCGACCGTGTGCTGGCGCGGATGGAGGAGGTCCTCAGTTCCTCATCCTTCTAAGCTCCGCCTCCAGCGACTCAAACCCCAACTTCAGCGAACGGATTTCCCGTTCATATTCCTGCAAACGCTCAAGATCATGAGCGTTTTTTTTATTCTGGGCCTCCATATTGAAAAGGGAACGCTGGTGGTTGTAGACCATCTCCTCGATTTTTTTGATGCGGTGGGCCTGGTTAATGAGGGTCTGCTCATAGCTGTTTTTGAGACTGTCCGGGCTCAGGGTGACGGGCATGGGCTCGCCTGCCGCCGGCTTTTTGGGAAAGGCGGGCAGGATGGCGGCGCCGAGGCGGGGCTCGGTCAGAATGGGCCGAAGCACGGGACTCTCGGCCAGGTTTTGATAGATATAGGGGGTGAGGGCGTGAACGCTTGAGGGGAGCTCCTCCCAGGCGTCGCCGGCGGGAGCCACGAACTCATGGACCCGGCCGTTTTCGAGGAATGCGCAGGCCAGAGCGCTTCCTGAGAGGGCGAGGCAGGGATGGTTCGCCCGTCCGGCATGGCCCACCGGCCGACCGTCCACGTAGACCTGCCCGTTTTGGCACCAGCAGGGCACCAGCCCCTTGGTGCCGCCGGGCACCACCGATACGTCGGTGAGCTCATGATAGCTGGAATACAGCGCCTCCGGCGTCATGAAACCGCCCTGCTGAGCGCGCATGCGGCAGACCTCCCAGGCGCCGTCCTTGTGGCGCAGGAAGAACAGGCCGGAGGGCTGGGCGAAGAGCAGCCGCACCCGCTGGGAGGAGGGAATGTCCAAAATGCGCTGGCCCGCCCACTGGCCGCCCCGGATGGCGTACTGCACGATGGAGGCGCTGCCCGAAGCGTTGCGGCTTTGGTAGAAGAGCTGGGGCGCTTCGAAGGCGGTGATGATGAGCCCGTCGATTTCCGCGGCACCGGCGCTGTTGCGGGAGAGAATCTGCTGCTGCCAGCCCCGGCTCGCCGACAGGGTCACGTAGACCAGATACCCGCTTTGCAGATAATAGAAGACCTGAAGCTTGCCGGAGGGGTCCAGACAGGCGGAAAAGTCCTCGACCGAGCGCTCCTCCAGGGTGCCGCCGGCCGGAATATTGGTGTAGCCCGTCTGACGGTAGACGAGCTGCTTTTTATCGTTCTGCTCGATCTGCCAGGCCGTCTCGCCGGGCAGGGTCAAATAGTAGCGTTTGGCGTCGGTGTTCAAACTGATCTCCCCCTTTATCCCTATCTATATGAAAGGGGCAAGCCAATCTTCACACATTCTTTCCTGGGTTCATAAGATGCTATTGGAATTCCAAATGGGGCCCCATCATTTGAAGGAGGGAAAGAAATGTCGTTTTACTCCTATAAGAACGTTGATGCCGATGTGTGTCCTGGCAGGATCCAGGGCGAATCTCTGCGCGGACTTTGCGAGCGGGTCTGCGTTCAGGTCAAGAAGGTCTACGACTCCTGCATGCAGCAAGAGCAGCTGGACAATGTGACCATCCAGCTGGGCGATGTAATGCCCGGCGGCTGCGAATTTGTCCGTCCCCTGACCTTTGTGTCCTGCCGTTCCACCACCACCCACGGCAACATCCGCGATCTGACCATTGAGCGCCTGTGCGAGCGGCCCAATTTCGCCAGGGTCCGCGCCAATGTGGATATTCCCATCGACGTGGTCTTCTGCGACGCCGCGGGCCATCAGGGCACCGGCCGCGCCATACTTACCGTTCGCAAGGATGTCATCCTGTACGTACCCGACGAGTCCATCATCCCCTTCTCGGTCGAATCCATCGTGGGCGCGATCTGCGTCAGCGGCGAATACTGCGGCGATCTCCGGTTCAACGTCACCATCTGCGTGACCGTGATTTTGAAGATCGTGGCCGAAGTGGAACTGCTGATCCCGTCCTACGGCTTCTGCCAGATTCCTCCCTGCGAGGAGTTCGCGGAGAACGTGTGCGACGAGTTCTTCGGACTGCCCATCTTCCCGCCTCAGCTGGAGGATTGCGACGGCAACGAGATCAATATCAGCCCCGACAACTGTGTTTCCTGCAACAACAACCTGTGCAACAGCACCAACTCCTGCAACAGCTGCAATCCCTGTAAGCCGAACTGCGGCACCTGCACTGTTCGCTAAAGGTACATAATAAAGCTCCCGGGTTATCCCGGGAGCTTTATCTATTCCGCCGTTATTTGAGGGCGAAGAATTCCGAGATCAGAAAATAGTTGTCCTTTTTCACCACGCCGATGCCGATCTGGGTGAAGCCGGAGCTGAGCAGATTTTTACGGTGTCCTTCCGAATTCATGAGTCCGAGGTGGGCCTTTTCGATGCTGCCGTATTTGGCGATGTTTTCACCGGCCGCACGATAGCTGTAGCCGAAGGTCTTCAGCATTTCGGCCACCTTGCCGTAAGTGGGGGATTCGTGGGCGAAATAATTGTTGTCCGCCATATCCTGGGCCTTGAGCCGGGCGATGCGGCAAAGCTCAGGATCCAGGGTATAGGGGGACAGACCATTTTTGACCCGGTCCTCATTGACGAGGGCCAAAAGCTCCGTTTCATAGCTGTTGACTGAGGACGAGGGAAGGGAGGGCTCCGGGGAAACGGTGGGCGCCGGCGTCACCGACGGGGTGGGCGTGGCCGCAGGCGTCTCGGCGGGAATGCTGGAAGGTTCCGGGGTCACGACCGGACTTTCCACTGGCGAGGAGGGCTGTGCGCTCTGGGTGGGCGTGGGGCTGGGTGTCGCCGGCGGCGTCACGGGCGTTTCAGCGGGACAGGACGGCGTAGGGCAGGGGTTTTGGCTTGGCCGGACCGTGCAGCCCGGCCGCGTGCCCGAGCCGCAGTGGTTTCTCCATACGAAGGTGATTCGTCCGCAGGTCCAGACCCGTTTTTGGATGATTTCCATTTGATTTCGTAGACAATTGGATAAATTCAGTAAATTTTCTGTGGGGTCATTGTAGACAAACGAATCTTTTACGCTATAATAGGTATGGGCACTGGGCGCTGCAAAAGCGGTAACCATTGGCATCGTAACCAAAAGTGCGGTGCTGGCGACCACGGATAGCAATGTTTTTTTCATAATGTGTAATACCTCCTCGTGAATTTGTAATAATTCTAAATCTTTTTGTAATAATTCATCAACAAAAATGCCAGGGAATTGGTAAGGTAATTTGTGGAATAAAGTTTCTCGGGCGGTGTATGACTGCCGGAAATTGGATTATACTAGGGTATATTTAGGTTGGAGGAATGGAAAATGGCTTTGGTAAAATGTCCGCGTTGTGAACTCAATTACATGGAGGAAGGCAAAAAGTATTGCGACGTGTGCATGCGTGAACTCAAGGGCGATCAGGGCCCGGACGACACGCCGGAGCTTTGCATGGAGTGCGGCGAACGGCCGGTGATCCCCGGCGGGGATTACTGTGTGGTCTGCCAGAAAGCCCATATGAGGCCCAAAAAGCTCTCCAAGACCGAGGAGATGGAGCCGCTGGATCTGCTCGATCTGGATGAGGATGAGGATGAGCTGGAGGGCATGCAGGAAATCGCGCTGGACGGCGAGGACGAGGGTGAAATCCCGGAAACCGAGCTGGAGGAGATCAACAGCGAACTGGGCGAGGACGAGGAGTTCGAGGACGATTTCGACGAGGACTTTGATCCTGAGGAGGATGAAGAGTAAGCTTTTTTGGGGGAAGTATGAGCATATACGCCATCAGCGATCTGCACCTTGCGGCAAACGATCCGTCGAAAGCCATGGATATCTTCGGCGAGCATTGGCGTGACCACGATCGCAAGATTGAAAAGGCCTGGCGGGAAGGGGTCGCCGAAGAGGATCTGGTGCTGGTTCCAGGGGACATCAGCTGGGCCATGCACCTCAAGGATGCCATGGCGGATTTGCGTTTCATCGCGGATCTTCCCGGGAAAAAGATTCTGCTGCGGGGCAACCATGATTTTTGGTGGAATTCAGTCACAAAGATTCGTTCCGTACTGCCGGAAAGCATGGAGGTTCTGCAAAACAATGCGTACCGTTTTGGCGCTGCCGTCATCTGCGGCAGCCGGGGGTGGGTGACTTCCGCTGAGGAGAGCAGCCAGGACTACAAGATTTACATGCGGGAGGCACAGCGCCTGAGACTGTCCCTGGAAGCGGGGGAGCGGCTGCGGCAGGAGGGGGACAAGCTTCTGGTGATGATGCACTACCCGCCCTTCAATGACCGGCAGGAGAATTCCCTTTTTACCGAGCTGTACCGGGAGTTTGGCGTGAGCTTGGTGCTTTACGGCCACCTGCACAACCTGAGCGCGGGCTACGCCTTCGAAGGTGAGCGGGAGGGCGTGGTATACCGCCACGTGTCCTGCGATTACATCGATTTTACGCCTCAGCTCCTGGATCCCTATCTTAAATAAGCAAATGCCGCGTAAATCTTTCGAATTTGTTTCGAAAGATTTATTTTTTTATGCCCGTCAAGGAGGATTTCAGGATGCAGTAGGAGAATATATTCACTCGAGAGTGGGAAAAAATGTTGCGTTGTGTTCAAAAGTGGGCTTAATGTGGGACAAGGGGGGTGGAAACTTTGTTTATCGGCCGATTTCAATATGCCATGGACGCCAAAGGCAGAATGATGATGCCGGCAGAGTTCCGCCTGCTTTTGGGGGAGCGATTCGTCGTCTCCCGTTCCCTGCATGAGAGCTGCAAGTGCCTTTACGTGTACCCCATGGAGGGTTGGAACGCCTTCACGGACAAGCTCAAGACCATTCCCATGACGGACCTTGACGGTCAGGACGTGATCCGGGAACTGTTTTCCGAAGCGTCGCTGTGCAAGGTGGACAGCCATGGGCGTTTGCTGCTCCCGGAGCATCTCAGGGCGTATGCGGAGCTGGACAAGGACGTGATCGTGATGGGCTCCCTGGATCATGCGGAGATTTGGGCTAAAGAAGGGTATGAGAGCTACAAAGCCCAGCGCACCGACCGCAAGGAGACCCTGAAGAAGCTGGAGGCCATGGGAATTTGATGACCTACCATGTACCCATCCTGCTGAAAGAGGCCGTGGAAGGCCTGGTGCGGGACCGGGAGGGCATCTACGTGGACGGGACCACCGGCGGCGGCGGTCACAGTGAAGGCATTGCGAAAAGACTCCTTGGTAACGGAAAGCTGATCTGCCTGGATCAGGACAGTGAGGCCCTTGCGGAAGCGGGGCAGCGCCTTCGTCCCTTTTCGGAGCGGGTGAAGCTGGTCAAGGCCAATTTCCGGGATCTCGCCGAGGTTTTGGATGGGCTGGGGATAGAAAAGGCGGATGGCATTTTGCTGGATATCGGCGTCTCCTCCCATCAGCTGGACGCGGGGGAGCGTGGATTTTCGTACCAGGCGGACGCGCCGCTGGACATGCGCATGGACCGGCAGCAAAGCTTTTCGGCCTATGACGTGGTGAACGGCTACAGCGAAACCGAGCTTCTTCGGGTGATCCGGGACTACGGCGAGGAAAAATGGGCGGCGCGCATCGCAAAATTCATTGTGGAGGCTCGAAAGGGCGGGCCTCTGGAGAGCACCGGACAGCTGGTGGACGTGATTAAGGCGGCCATTCCGGCATCGGCCCGGAGGGAAGGACCTCACCCGGCCAAGCGGACCTTTCAGGCAATCCGTATCGAGGTCAACGACGAACTGGGCGCCCTTCAGGACGGGCTGGAGAGGGGCGTGGAAAGGCTCCGGCCCGGCGGCCGGATGGCGGTGATCACCTTCCATTCCCTGGAGGACCGGATGGTGAAGCAGACCTTTCGGAGGCTGGCCGATCCCTGCACTTGCCCCAAATCCTTTCCCGTATGCGTGTGCGGGAAGAAGCCGCAGGTGGAGATCGTCACCCGAAAACCCATCCAGCCAAGCAGCGAGGAAATCGAGGGCAACCCGCGGGCCCGGAGCGCCAAGCTCCGCATCGCCCAGCGGCTATGTTCTAACACATAAAGGGGTTGAATAGATTGGTAACGGCGCGGAATGAGAGCGTGGCTTATCGGGAATACGGGAACTATGAACATGAGGTGCTGGAACGGGTAAGAATGCAAAGCGCGAGAAATCGTGCGGCTTCTGCGCCGGCACGGCGCCGGCAGGAACAGACGCCCAGCGCCCCGAAAACCGCTCAGCGCACCGCGGCGAGGGCCGCGGCGCCAAAGAAAAACCCTGCCGCCGTCCGCCCCAAGGGGAAGAAAAAACTGGGGCTCAAGGCGTCGGTAAAACCCTTTTTGATGATCTGCTTCGGCTTTGCCGTTGCGGCGCTTCTCATCACCCGTTACGCGCACATTGCCAGCGCCAACAGCAACATCATCGCTTTGGAGAAGGAGCTCAAGGAGGAGCAGCGCATCACCGAAACCCTGAACGTGAAACTGGCCCAGAGCGGCGATCTCGCCGCGATTCAGGAAACCGCCAAGAACCGGCTTGGGATGAATTATCCCGCTGCCGATCAGACGGTGTATCTGGATGTGAGCCTTTCCGGCGGCGAGGGGAGCAGCGGCCGCGCTACGGCCCAGGCCATCGCCAAACCCACGGGCTTTGTGGATACAGTTTTAGGCCTTCTCCACTAGGGGTGGGCGAGGAGGATTTTCATTGAGGACACCCGGCGTTTCCACCAAAAAGAGAATGGTTGCCTCCCTGATTGCGATTTTAGTGATCCTGGGGGGCATTATCATCAGATTGGGTTATATTCAGCTGGTGCAGGGCGGGGACCTTCAGGCGAAGGCCCTGGATCAATGGACCAGCGATCTGCCCGTCACGGCCAAGCGGGGCAGCATTTTGGACCGGAACGGACAATCCCTGGCCCAAAGCGCCAGCACCGACACGGTGCTTCTTCGCCCAAACCAGATCAAGGATGGGGATGCCGAGGAGACGGCCCGCGTTCTTGCCGATCTGCTTGAGATGGACTATGACTCCGTACTGGAAAAGGTGAAGGACAAATCAAAGGGTGAGATCTGGCTGAAACGTCAGGTGGAACGGGAAGTGGTGCAGGAGATCAAGTCCCACAACCTGAAGGGCGTGGCCTTCTCCGTGGATTCCAAGCGCTACTATCCCATGAACAATCTTCTGTGCCAGGTTCTGGGCTTCGTATCCGTGGACGGCAACGGCCTTAGCGGCATCGAGTCCAAGCTCAATAAATATCTTGCGGGCACCGACGGCCGCATCGTCTCCGAGGTGGGCGCCGACCGGCAGGAGCTGCCCGGCGGCACCGAGCAGTACGTGGAGCCCATCGACGGCTACGACGTGGTGCTCAGCATCGACTATGTGATCCAAAGCTTCGCCGAGAAGCACCTTGACGAGGCCCTTCAGGCCACCGGCGGTAAAAAGGCCATGGCTATCGTCATGGACCCGAGTACCGGCGAGGTGCTGGCCATGGCGAACAAGCCGGATTACGATCTCAACGATCCGCCCCGGAACGATTCGGAGCTTTTGCAGTCCCTGAGCCGCAACTCCTGCGTTTCCGACGTGTATGAGCCCGGCTCCACCTTCAAGATCGTCACCACAGCGGCGGGCCTGGAGACGGGTGTGATCACCAAGGACAGCACCTTCTACTGCCCCGGCTATCAGATCGTGGACGGCCAGAAGATCAAGTGCTGGCGCCATTACAATCCCCACGGCTCCGAGACGCTGACTCAGGGCGTGATGAATTCCTGCAACCCGGTGTTCATGGAGATCGCCGGGCGGCTGGGCAAGGAAAAATTCTATCAGTACATCGACGCCTTCGGCTTTGGCAAAAAGACGGGCATCCAGTTCGACGGCGAGGAGCCCGGCATCCTGATGGGAATTCAGTACGTCAAAAATGTGGATCTGGCCCGTATCGGTTTCGGCCAGACCATCGCCGTCACACCCATCCAGCTTACCACGGCGGTGAGCGCCGCGGTGAACGGCGGAACTCTGTATGAACCCACCTTGGTGCGGGAGGTCCGGGACCAGGACGGCAACACGGTAGAAAGCTTTGTGAAATCCAGCAAGGGCCAGGTGATTTCCGCGGCCAACAGCCAACTCCTTCGGGAGATGCTGGAGATGACCGTGAAAGAGGGCACCGGCCGCAACGCCTACCTGCCCGGTTACCGGGTGGGCGGCAAGACCGGCACCGCGCAGAAGTACGAGGACGGCAAGATCGTCAGCGACAAGACCATCGCTTCCTTCGTGGGCTTTGCGCCCGCCGACGATCCGAAGATCGTGGTGCTGGTGGTTGTGGATGAACCCACCATTGGCGACGACCACGGTTCCCAGGCGGCGGCGCCCTACGCCAAGGGCATCATCCAGGATACGCTGCAGTACATGAAGGTCCAGCCCCAGTATGAGGATGGCGAAAACGAGCTTGCAACGGTGGAAGTGCCCGACTGCATCGATCTTGACATCACTTCCGCGGCGGAGCGGCTCAGGGCCAAAGGTCTTTCCTACACCCAGGACGGCGTGGGAGGCACGGTGGTGGATATGCTCCCGAAGCCCGGCGCGGTCATGGAGGAAGGGTCCATCGTGCTGCTGTACATGAGCGAAAAGGACGACGACACCAAACTGGATGAACCGGTGCACAGCGGCGATGAGGTGGAGGTGCCCAACCTCTTTGGCAAATCCATTGCGGACTGCGAGAAGGAGCTTGCGGGCCGCGGCCTCATGCTGGACGCCAGCGGGGAGGGCGTGGCCGTATCCCAGGAGCCAAACGCCGGCGAGAGCGTCAGCGTGGGCAGTAAAATAAAAGTGAACTTCGGAACGGGCCAATAGATCCGAGAAAAGAAGGTTAAAGGTATGTTACTTTCCAAACTGATAAAGGACATGGGCGCTCTTGAGATGCGGGGCCCCGACGTGGAGATCGGGAACCTGGCCTATCATTCGGCAAGGGTGAAGCCGGGTGAGCTGTTCTACTGCGTGCCCGGCCAGCGCACCGATGGCCATCTCTATGGCGAGGACGCGGTGGAACACGGCGCGGCGGCCCTCGTGGTGGAGCATTTTCTGCCCCTTGAGGTGACCCAGGTCCGGGTGAAGGACGCCCGCCATTTTATGGCCCTGACGGCGGCGAAGTTTTTCGGCTACCCGGCAAAAAAGCTGAAGCTCATCGGAGTGACCGGCACCAACGGCAAGACCACCACGACCTATCTCATTCGCTCCATCGCGGAAGCCGCGGGCATTCCCTGCGGACTGATGGGCACGGTGGGCTACCTCATCGGCAGCGAGAAGAAGGAGGCCATTTTAACCACGCCCGAATCGGTGGATCTGCACCGAATGCTCCGGGAGATGGTGGATAAGGGCATGGAATGGGTGGTCATGGAGGTGGCGGCCCACGCCCTTTTGATGGGCCGGGTGGACGGCCTCATCTTTGATGTGGCGGTGTTCACCAACCTGACCCAGGACCATCTGGACTTTTTTGGCACCATGGAGCGTTACCGGGACGCCAAGAAGATACTGTTTGAGAAGGCACGCTGCCGGACGGCGGTTTTGAACGCCGATGACGATTGCGCCCAGGATTTGGTTGCCAAGGACGCCTATCCGGTTTATCATTATGGCATCTGCCGCCAGCAGGACGTCTATGCCACCGACATCGATGTGAAGGACATGGGCATTGCCTTTCAGATGCATCTGCCCGGCAGCGAGGCCGTAGCCATGGATCTGGCCCTGGCGGGCGTGTTCAGTATCTACAACTCGCTGGCAGCCGCCACCGCCTGCTATGCCCTTGGCATCGACACGGCGGCCATCAAGCAGGGCCTCAAGACGGTCAAGAGCGTGTCGGGCCGCTTCGAGGTTCTGCCGCTCGAAAAGGAATACAAGGTCATTCTGGACTACGCCCATACGCCGGACGGCCTGTACAATATCCTCAAAACCCTGAAGGACGGCGCCAAGGGCCGGGTGATTACTCTGTTTGGCTGCGGCGGCGACCGGGACCGGGGCAAACGGCCGCTGATGGGCGAGGTGGCGGGCAAGTACTCCGATTTCTGCGTTTTGACCAGCGACAATCCGAGGACGGAGGAACCGCTGGAGATCATTGCCGCCATCGAGAAAGGACTGAAAAAGACGCCCTGTCCATATACTGTGATTGAGGACCGCCGGGAAGCGATCGCCTACGCTCTGCATATTGCTAGAAAGGACGATGTGGTGCTTCTGGCCGGCAAGGGTCATGAGACCTACCAAAACATAAAAGGCGTCCGCCATGCCTTTGACGAGAAAAAGATCGTCTACGAGCTGCTGGCGCCGTAAGCTAGAGGGAGAGACAGAAGATGCAATCGATGATTTGGGCGGTTATTGCCGCATTCGCGGTGGCCCTTGCGCTGGGTCCCATCGTGATCCCCATCCTGCACCGGCTGAAGTTCGGGCAGATGACCCGGGAGGAGGGACCGAAGAGCCACCAGGTGAAATCGGGCACCCCAACCATCGGCGGAATCATATTTCTGGCCGCGGCTTTTGCGGCGACCCTGCTTTTTGCAAAGAACATCTTTTCCAACGAACTGCTGCTGGCGGTGCTGCTCACCACCCTGGGCTACGGCCTCATCGGTTTTTTGGACGACTTCATCAAGGTTGCCAAGAAGCGCAACCTTGGCCTCAAAGCCTATCAGAAATTTGCTGGCCAGATGGGTATTGCCATCGTACTGGCCATCTTTTGTTATCAAAGCCCCTATGTGGGCAGTTCGGTTTGGGTGCCCTTCGCCAACACCGAATGGGATCTTGGCATCTTTTACATCCCCTTTGCCATCTTCGTGATCGTGGCCACCGTCAACAGCGCCAATCTCTCCGACGGCCTCGACGGTCTCCTGTCCGGCATGAGCCTCATCATCCTGGTGACCCTGGGGATCGTTCTGTATTACGGCGCGGAAGCCATGGCGGCAAATGGCGCCACCCTTCTTGCGGAAAACCTCCATGGGGTGGCCATCTTTGCGGCGGGCCTTGCCGGCGGGTGTCTTGGGTTTCTTCGGGTGAACACCTATCCGGCCAAGGTTTTCATGGGGGACACGGGCTCCCTTGCCCTTGGCGGGGCCATTGTGTCCATCATGCTGGTTTTCAAGATTCCGCTGCTGTTGCCCATCTGCTGCGGGCTTCTGATGATGAGCACCATCAGCGTGATTTTGCAGGTGGCCTCCTTCAAGCTGCGAGGCAAGCGCATCTTCAAGATGGCGCCGCTGCACCATCATTTTGAGATGTGCGGTATGCCGGAGACCCGAGTGGTGTCGATGTATATGATTTTCACAGCGGTACTGTGCCTTTTGACCCTTTTGATCGTATCGCTGTAAACCAAGGAGCATAGATTATGGATTGGAATCGTAGGTATTTGGTGGTGGGTATGGCGAGAAGCGGCGTCTCCGCGGCTCTGGCTCTCTGGAACAAGGGGGCTGAGGTCTATGTGAACGACCGCCGCACCGAGGAAGCCTTCGGCGGCGAACTGGATAGTTTGCGAAAAGATGGCATCCATTTCGCGTTGGGGCAGGAGCCGATGGACCTGCTGCCGCGGGTGGATGCTTTGGTTATCAGCCCGGGCGTACCCATCGACGCGCCCTTTGTGATAAGGGCGAAGGAGCTGGGCCTCGAGGTGCTGGGCGAACTGGAGCTGGGCTATCTTCTTTGCAAAGCATCGGTCATGGCGCTTACGGGCACCAATGGCAAAACCACCACTGTGTCCCTGCTGGGGGATATTTTAAAGCGGGCGGGGCTTAAAGCGCCGGTGGTGGGCAACGTGGGAACACCCATCACGCAGGAAGCGCCTGGACTCACCGGGGAGGACTGGGCTGTCGTGGAAGTTTCCAGCTTTCAGCTGGAGTCGATTCATGCCTTTCATCCAAAGGTCGCCGCCATTTTGAACGTTACCGAGGACCACCTGAACCGCCACGGCGATATGGCCACTTACATCCGCATGAAGGCCCGGATCTTCGAGAACCAGGGGCCGGAGGATGCCCTTATTCTGAACGCTGACGATCCGGCGGTGCTGGAGATGGCGAAGCGTACGGCCGCGAAGATATACCTGTTCAGCCGCACCCATTTCGTGGAGCAAGGCGCCTATGTGAAGGATGGACGCATCGTCTTCAGGAGGGACGGCCGGGAGGAGGATATTCTGGCGGCGGGTGAAGTTTTCATCCCCGGACCCCACAACCTGGAAAACGCCCTGGCCGCTGTGGCCATGGCGAAAGCGGTGGGCATCGGCAGCGAAGCCATTGCCGGGGGCCTTCGGGAGTTCAGGGGCGTGGAGCACCGCATCGAATTCGTGCGGGAAGTGAAGGGCGTTCGCTACATCAACGATTCCAAGGGCACCAACGTGGACTCGTCCATCAAGGCGGTCCAAACCATGGATCGGCCCACCGTTATCATCGCCGGGGGCTACGATAAAAAGACCGACTTTACGCCCTTTATCGAATCCTTCAGAGGTCGTCCCATCAAGGCCATGGTGACGCTGGGCGCCACCGCGGAGCAGCTGATGGATACGGCAAAAAGACTGGGTTATGAGCCGGCGGTCCGGGCGGAAAGCCTGGAGGATGCACTGAGGAAGGCAGCGGAGATGGCAGGCCCCGGGGAGAACGTTTTGCTCTCGCCCGCCTGCGCCAGCTTCGACATGTTCACAAGCTACGAAGAGCGGGGAGAAATCTTCAAATTCTTGGTCGGACAGTTGAAGGAATGAGTGCATGAATAAGAAAATCAAATCCAAACCTCTGGACTACAGCATCCTGGTGCTGACCATCCTTCTGGTGGCCTTCGGCATCATCATGGTGTATTCGGCAAGCTACTATATGGCGGGCAAGGGCGGCGACAGCATGTCCTACTTTAAAAAGCAGATCGTGGGGGCTGCGGTAGGCTTCGTCGCCATGTTTTTCATGTCCCGGTTCCCCTATAAAAAGCTGGAGAGGCTTGTGCCGCTGGGCCTTATCGTGTCCCTGGTGCTGCTTCTTCTCATCTATACGCCCCTTGGCATTGAATCTTACGGTGCCAGGCGCTGGATCAATCTTGGCATGAGCGTTCAACCATCGGAGGTGGCAAAGCTGGCCATCGTGCTGTTTGTGGCCAAATACCTCACGGAAAAGAAGGATGTGATGGGTTCCTTCAAAAAGGGCATTCTGCCCGTGACCATCGTGGTGGGCGTGTATGCGGGCATGGTGCTCATCCAGCCCAACATGAGCATGGCCATGACCTTTGTGCTGCTGCTTTTGTTCATGCTCTACCTTGGCGGCGCAAAGATCAAGCACCTTGCGCTTATGGCGCTGGTGGGCGGTGCGGGCGCTTTCGGCCTCATGCTGGCCGAGCCCTACCGCAGGGCGCGGTATCTCGCCTTTCTTGATCCCTGGGCCGATCCGCTGGACACGGGCTGGCAGATCATTCAGTCCCTGTACGCCCTTGGAAACGGCGGGCTCTTTGGGGTGGGTCTTGGCGCCAGCCGCCAGAAGTACGCCTTTTTGACCTTTGCCGAGTCGGATTTCATCTTCTCCATCATCGGGGAGGAGCTGGGGTTCATCGGCTGCGTGGCCCTGATCGCCGTGTTCGGGCTTCTCATCTGGCGGGGCATGAAGGTTGCCTTTGCCTGTCCGGACCGTTTTGGAAGCCTGGTCGCGGCGGGCATCACCCTTAACATCGCCATCCAGGTGATCATCAATATCCTGGTGGTGACCGGCTCCATGCCGCCCACCGGACTGCCGCTGCCCTTTATCAGCGCCGGCGGTTCCAGCCTGGCCATGTCCATGGCGGCTATCGGCGTTTTGATGAACATATCCAAAAGCACAAAGCCCATCTAGCACCGCAGGACCTGCAAGCGCATACAATGGTAGTATTGGAGCGCAGGGAGGTGCGGCTATGGCCAGTTTATTGATTCATGGCGGCAAAAAGCTTGGAGGGAGCGTCGGCATTCACGGTGCCAAGAATGCGGTGCTTCCCATTTTGGCTGCCAGCATTCTTACCGAAAAGCAAGTCACCATCTTGGAGTGCCCGGATTTGACCGACGTCCAATACATGCTCGATATTCTGCGGGCCCTTGGATGCCGGGTCACCTATCATGCGGGCGAGGTCACGATCGATTCCTCAGCGGCGAACCGCCACAGCATTCCCGAGGATGTCGCCATCAAGATGCGATCCTCCATCTTCATGCTGGGGCCCATCCTGGCCCGCTTTGGCAGGGTGGACTTTACCTATCCTGGTGGCTGGGATAATTTATGGACACATCTTCCCCGCTTTTCCCGGGAAAACTAGGGGCAGGGAAGGAGAGGATCCATTTTGAAGGAAATTTATCTGGCGGGCGGATGCTTCTGGGGTCTTGAAAAGTATCTGAGCGGCATTCCGGGCGTTCTTGAAACCCAGGCGGGCTACGCCAACGGACGGAGTTTAAACCCCACCTATGAGGAGGTCTGCCATGAGAACACCGGCCATGCGGAAACGGTGCGGGTTCGCTATGACCCCGAGAGACTGAGCCTCAAAAGGCTGCTGGAGCTCTACTTTATGGCCATCGATCCCACCAGCATGAACCGTCAGGGCGGGGACCGGGGCAGCCAGTACAGAACGGGGATCTACGCAACGGATCCCAAGGACTTGGAGGAGGCCCGCCGCTTCATTGAACAAAGGGGCCCCGAATTTCAAAGACCCATCGCCGTAGAGGTGCTGCCCCTAAAGAACTATGCTCCGGCGGAGGCGTATCATCAAAAATACTTGGACAAGAACCCGGGCGGTTACTGCCACATCAGCCCGGACAAATTCCGGCTGGCTCGGGAGGGCTGAAGCGGGGCCGGGCGCCTTGTGCCATGATGAACAAAAAATAAAGGGAAGCGCATGCGCTTCCCTTTATTTGAATCACTTCCGACGGAAGGACTTGCAGTCGGTGCATTCCACAACGGTCGGGTTCTGCTCATGAGTTCCCACGAGGATGCTGTCCAGGGAGCAGAAGTTCTGGTGACCGCAGTGGAACGAGCACTGCTGAACCGTGCACTGAATCGCTTTGTTGGCCTGCATAGGATCTTCCTCCTTTTCATGATTTCAAATCTAGTGTGCCCGAAAGGCGGCAAAGTAGAGAAGGTTATAAATGGCTCCATTCCCTTCATAAATTTTGATGAAGGGGGGATTTCAACGAAAAAGGACGGTTTTTACCAATGCGTGGCCCTGGGCAAAGGGCCGAAAGGCACGCCTTTTTATTTTTTATCGACGAAGCCGGCCAAAGCCACCGCCCAAAAGATGGATAAGATCGTGAAGGCCGGCCATGGACGATAGACGGGTGGTGATCTACTGCCGGGAAAGCCGGGACGATTTCGGCGAGCATCGGGAACGCATCGAGACCCAGCGGGATATGCTGGTGCGGTTCTGCGCGAGACGGGGCCTGAGCAATATCGTGGACATCATTTTGGATAACAATGTGAGCGGAACCCGCTTCGAGCGGCTGGCCGATCTCGAGGCCAGGATGGAGGCGGGCGAGGTGGATGTGGTGGTCTTCAAGGACGCCTCCCGGCTGGGGCGAAACCAGATGGAGAGCCTGCGGTTTGTGGAGCTGGCGCAGGAGCTGGGGGTGGAGCTTCTTTTTGAAAGCGAGGATTTCCGGGAAGATCTGTTTGGCCTGATGGCCTGGTTCAACGAGCGGCGGGCCCGGGAGGACAGCGAGAAGATCCGGCGGGTGATGCGCCACAAGATGGAGGCGGGGGAGCTCATTATCCGGGCGCCCTACGGCTATGAAAAGACGGAGAGCGGGCTTCAAATCCGTGAGGAAGAGGCACGGGTGGTGCGGGAAGTCTTCCGGGACTTCACCGAGGGCCGTTCCGTCCGGGAAATCGTGGGGAGGCTGAACGGAGCACGGGTGCCCACGCCCTCCATGGTGCCGGGGGAACGGCCGGCGGCGGAGCATTGGACGCCCCAGCACATCTACCGCATCCTCGGCAACGAGGTCTATACCGGCACCATGATCCACGGCAAAACCATGAAGCGCAGCTTCAAGAGCGCCCGCACCGTGTCCCGGCCCCGGGAGGAATGGATCGTACTGCCCAACCACCACGAGGCCATCGTTTCCGAGGAGCTCTTCCATAGGGCGGCGGCGCTGAAGTGCCGGGGCGGCGGCAAGCATAGTCCCAGCCTCTACAGCGGGCTTGTGCGGTGCGGCCGGTGCGGCAAGCCCTTGGTGCGGGGCAGGGGCGGTTTCTTGTGCGGGACCTATCACCGGGAGGGGGCGCTGAAGGAGGACGGCGGCTGCCTGCGCCATTTCCTCGCCGAATCGGAGCTGGCCGCCATGACGGCTCATTTTCTGCGTATTCTGGGGGAGGCGGCGGGCCGGTCCGAGATTCCCTTCACCCGGCAGCTGGCCCGGCATCTTGAGGCCGTTTATTTCCTGCCCGGGGAGCTGGCCGGGGGCGTGCTTCCCGAGGAACTGGCCCGGCAGGTGAGCCGGGAGGGCGGCGTGGTTTTTTGGTTCAAGGAAAGTTTGACGGATGGCATGAGATGGGATAACATCTGAAGTATCCACTTTGTTGCACAGCCCGGTGGCTGTGAAATTGGTCTAAGGCCCATCGACCTACATATCAAAGGCCTGATGGCGCTGGGCGCCAAACTGGACGAGGGGATGGCGGAGCTCACGTGCGAGCATGGGCTCATCGGCGGCGAGGTGCATCTCGACTATCCCAGCGTGGGCGCCACGGAGAACATCATGATGGCGGCGGTTCTCGCCAAGGGCACCACTACCATTCACAACGCCGCCCGGGAGCCGGAGATCGTGGATCTGATGAACTTCATCAACGCCATGGGCGGCCGGGTCCGGGGCGCGGGGAGCAGCAACATCGTGGTGGAGGGCGTATCCCGCCTCCAGGGTGTGGAATACCAGGTCATCCCCGACCGGATCGTGGCGGGCACCTATATGGCGGCCGCGGCCATCACCGGCGGCGATGTGCTGCTGGAGAACGTGGTCTATGAGCACGTCTTTGCCATTGCGGCCAAGCTTCGGGACACCGGCTGCAGGGTGGAGCGCGCCGGGCGCACGCTCCGGGTATCGGGTCTTGCACGGCCAAGGGCGGTCAACCGTCTGGAAACCCTGCCCTATCCCGGCTTCCCCACCGACATGCAGGCTCAGCTCATGTCCGTTTTGTGCGTGGCTGACGGCACCAGCATCGTGGTGGAAAATGTCTTTGAGAATCGTTTCAAGCATGCGGCGGAGCTCAACCGCATGGGCGCGGACATCACCATCAAGGACCGGCTGGCTCTGGTTCGGGGTGTTTCCCGGCTGTCCGGGACCACCGTGTGCGCAAGAGACCTTCGGGCGGGCGCGGCGCTGGTGCTGGCAGGCCTTCGGGCGGAGGGCGAGACGACCGTGGAGGGCGTGCATTACATCGACCGCGGCTACGAACGGCTGGTGGAGGATCTGCGCACACTGGGCGCGGATATACGAAGGATTTAGGAGGAAATCCATTTGGCTTACAAAAGACGGGTTAAACCGAGATTCTATGTGATTGTGGTTTCGCTCTTGCTGATCATCGGCCTGGCGGTGGCCATCGGCTGCGGCGTTTTTGATGTGAAGGCCGTGACGGTCACGGGCCTTACAAAGTACAGCGAGGACGCGGTGGTGGAGATGGCCGGCATTCCTTTGGGCCAGAATATCTTCAAGGCCGACCTCAAGGCCGCGAGGACCAACATTGAGTCCAATCCCTATCTCGTGGTGAAGAAAATCAGCCGCAAGCTGCCTTCGACGGTGCAGATCGAGATCACGGAGCGTCAGGGTGCGGCTTATTTTCCCTATGGCACCGGCTATGTGCTGATCGACGGCGGGGGACTTGTGCTGGAGGTGTTTAATCAGCCGCCAGTTGGGCAATATCTTCTTATAGAAGGATTGGACCCTGTGAGCGTTCAGGTGAAGGAACAGGTCCAGTGTGCCGACACCTATCAGGTGCACGTGCTGCTGTCCATTTTCGATCACATTCTGGAGAGCCCCATCAAAGGCGATCTGGCGTCGGTGGACGTGAGAGACACCCAGGCCCTCGCGCTTGTTACGGCTGAGGGCACCCGGGTGGAGCTGGGCCAGGACGAGAACTGGGACAAGAAGATGGCCTGGCTGGAAAAGACGCTGACCTATCTCAAGGAAAACAATCTTGCCGGCGGCACGCTGGACGTGCGCGCCCCCGACAGCAACGCCAGCTACATGCCAAAGAGTTCGCCCATGTCCCTTGATACGCCAAGGCCCGATCCTTCCGCACCCCAGGGCGCCGCGGTTCCCACCACCGGTCCCAAGGAGGAATAAGGGACGCCGCCGCCTGGAATCAGGGAGGAAATAGGATGAAATACGGGCGGCCCCTACTCATCGTGACCGCGAGCCTGCTCATTGGCTTTGCCCTCGCACTGACCCCGGCGAAGGGCGGGGAGGTGGCGACAAACGAGAACCAAACGCTCTCCCAGTTGTTGGACGAGAACCGAACGCTGGGGGACCAGGTGAGCCAGCTTCAGGAGAAGCTGGATGAATACGAGAAGACGAGTGCGGCCTCGGATACGGTGGCCGCTGAGCTTGCCGAGGAGCTTGCCGCGGCCCGCATGGAGGCGGGCCTGGTGCCCCTTACCGGGCCGGGCATCCGTATTGAGCTGGATGCCCGCTACGTGTCCGATGCCGAGGGCAGTCGGCAGGCGGTGCGTGCCCTGTCGGACGGCGAGCTGCTTCGCATCATCAACGAGCTCAATGCCAGCGGCGCGGAAGCCATCGCCATCAACGGCGAACGCATCGTGGCCACAAGCGAGATCCGCACGGCGGGCAGTTATATCAACATCAATCGCCGGGCCACAAACGTGCCTTACACCATCGAGGCGGTGGGCAACCCGGAAACGCTGAGCGCTTCGCTGATGCTCTTAGGCGGCATCAAGGACACCTTTGAACCCTTTTATGAACTTAAGATTACCCAGGTGGACGGGCTGGAGATTCCGGCCTATTCGGGTACCCTGGCCTTCTACTATGCTCAGCCGGTGGCAACGCCATGAAAAGGCTTGCCGCGGGACTGTTGAGCATAGTGGCGGGCTTTTTTCTTGCCCAGAGCCTGTCGGGGCCGGCCGCAAATTCCGATGAAGCACTGCTCCAGCGGGAGCTGGATCGGCTGAACCAGGAGAATGGGGAGCTTACCCGCCAGCGGGATGAGCTGGCCGACAGACTGGAAGGATTTAAGCGGGATGCGGAAGCTGAGGACGGCGCGCTCGCGCCGCTGATGGAGAAGCTTCGGGCCGTTGCTCCCTTTGCCGGCCTTACGGACATGCGGGGACCGGGCATCGTGATCACCCTTTCCGACGCGCCCAGGGGCCTTGTGCCGGAGGGAGGATCGGTGAACTACAACAACTATGTGGTGCACGATGAGGACCTGAAGCGGCTGGTGAACGTCCTGGTGGACGGCGGTGCGGAATGCGTGTCCATCAACGACGTGCGCATTTTAAGCCGCACCAAGATCCGCTGCGGCGGCCCGGCTATCGACGTGTGGGATCAGATTCTGACCCCGCCCTTCACCATTCGGGCCATCGGCGATCCCGAGGCGCTGGTAAGGGCTATCACCGGCAGCGATGAGGCCCTTGGCATCTATCAGGAGTTCTCCGCCTATGGCCTCGCCTTCACCTACGAGGCGGCGGGCACGGTGGAGGTGAAGGGCTTCAAGAGCCCCATGAAGTACAGCTACGCCAAAGCGGCGGCCATCAAGGAGGAATAACGATGCTCTATGTCATTTTGGGCTTGGCGGCAGGCGCCGCTTTGCAGTATTTTCTGCCGGTGGGGCTTCCCGCGGGAAGCGAGGCCTATGTGATCAGTCTGGTGCTGGTCATCCTTGGCCATATTCCCCTTTGGCTGAAGGCGCGGATGAGCTGGCCGATATTTTGGAGATTTCTGACGGAAACCGCGCTGGCGCTTCTCATCACTTTTTGGGGCGAGCGAATGGACCTGCCCCTATATTTGGCCGTATGGACGGCGCTTACATGGAAAGTTTTTCATAATTATGAGGCGCTGTGGCGCGCTTCCATAAAAAAATCCGAAAAAACAGGTGTAAATAAGCTGTGAACAGGCCAAATAAATGCAAAAAAAGGTTTATTCTTTCGGAAGACTCTGCTATAATTCATAATATAGCTTTAAATGGAGGATTGTTTCGATAAAGGACAACCCTTATCGAAAGGAATGAGTGCTTATGAGACATGTGGCTGCGGCCGTCGAAATCGGGACGTCCAAAGTCGTTGCGATTATTGCTGAAGGTAAAGCCAATGGTGAGTTTGATATATTGGGCTGGAACAGCCAGTCCCATCGGGGGATCCGCCGCGGCGTGATTCTGGACCCCGCCAATTTGCAGGAGGCCATGGCCAAAGCCCTGCATGAAGCGGAGAACCAGGCCCATCACAAGGTGAAGGAGCTCTATATTGGTGTGCCCGGATGTTTTATCAAATCCTTTACCGCACAGCAGGAGGTCTTTCTCAGCGACAAGGACAAGCGCATCGAGACCCACAATGTGGACGAGCTGATCCTGAGGGCGGAGGAATTCGACAAGCCCCTGGATTGGATGGTCATTCATCGGGTGCCCTGCTACTTCAAGCTGGACGACAACCCCAAGATGATCGTGGATCCCGTGGGCAGCAAGGCCAAGAAGATGAACGGCGTGATCTCCTTTGTCATGGCCAACGGCGAATTCATGGAGGACATGCAGGAGCTGGCTGAAGCGGAGGGCTACAGCGTCAAGGGCTTTATTGCCACCTGCCTTGGCGAAGGGCTGATGCTCATCGAGGCCGAGGAGCGGGACAAGACCGCCATCCTGCTTGATATCGGATACTACAATACGGACGTGACTGTCTTCAAAGGGGACGGCATCATTTTGCATGAGAGTATTCCCCTTGGCGGCGCGCATATCACCTCCGATCTTTCCTGCGCCTTCAGGCTCAGTGTGGAGCAGTCGGAAGTGATCAAGCGGCGCCACGTTTTCGGCCTGGACACCGCGGCCGACGACATGGGCGGCATGGAAGTGGAGATTCAGGGCAAAATTGTCCGCGTATCCGACAATTTTATTCAGCATGTTATTGAGTGCCGCGTGGAGGAGATTGCGGCCTCAGTGAAGAACATATTAAGACGCAAGGACGCCAGGATCCCTCAGCGGACCATGGTGTACATGGCCGGCGGAGGCATTGGCCTGATGCGCGGCGCAAGAGAGTTTATGACCAATGCACTCGATCATCCCGTTCGGGTGCTCACCCCCAAATCCGCTCACATGAATTCGCCCGTCTATGCGGGCGCCCTCGGTACAGTGGATTTGTCCCTCATCGATCCCGAGCAGCCGGAGAACAACAGTCCTACGGTGATGAAGGGTGTCAAGGGTGCATTTAAGAAGATCAGTGACTTCTTTTTTGAATAGGAGGAAGAGCCAGTGTTAGAATTTGATGTCGATTCGGGCACCTTGGCCCAAATCAAAGTTGTGGGTGTGGGCGGCGCTGGAAACAACGCCATCAACCGCATGATTTTGCATGGGCTGAGGGGTGTGGAATTTATTGCTGTCAACACCGACAGTCAGGCTTTGGCCCTGTCCAAGGCCAACCAGCGGGTGCAGATTGGCGCCAAGGTGACCAAGGGTCTGGGCGCCGGTGCAAACCCCGAGGTGGGTGCGAAGGCCGCCGAGGAAAGCCGCGAGGAAATCATGCAGAACCTCAAGGGCGCGGACCTGGTGTTCGTGACCGCCGGCATGGGCGGCGGCACCGGTACGGGCGCGGCTCCAGTGGTTGCGGAGGCTGCCCGGGAGCTGGGCATCCTGACCATCGGCGTTGTGACCAAGCCTTTCTCCTTTGAAGGCCGCCAGCGCATGAAGAATGCCGAAACCGGCATTGAAAAGCTCAAGCAGAAGGTTGATTCCCTGGTGACCATTCCCAATGAGCGGCTGCTCTCCGTGGTGGGCAAGGGGACAACCCTGGTGGACGCCTTCCGCATGGCGGACGACGTGCTCCGCCAGGGTATTCAGGGTATTTCCGATTTGATCGCCGTTCCCAGCCTCATCAATCTGGACTTTGCCGACGTCAAATCCGTCATGGAGGACAAGGGCATGGCCCATATGGGCATCGGCTACGGCAGCGGCGAGAACGCCATGACCGAAGCCGCCAAACAGGCCATTTCTTCGCCCTTGCTGGAGACCTCCATCAATGGCGCCACCGGCGTGATCATCAATGTGACTGGCGGCAAGGAGCTGGGCCTTATCGATGTGAACGAGGGCGCGCAGATGATCACCCAGGCTGCCGACGAGGAGGCCAACATCATCTTCGGCGCCGGCGTGGACGAGACGCTGGGCGACGAAATCCGCATCACCGTTATCGCTACCGGCTTTGAGCGTGGCGAGCGGGTCAAGAAGGATAAGGAAGCGCCGAGAGCCGAGGAAGCTCCCCGGCAGGCCAGCGTGGATGTGCCTGAAGCCCCCCAGGAGCCCCGTGAGGAGCCCCGCCGGGTGGAGATGGCCGATCCCTGGTGGATGATGGACCGCAGCGAGAACAGCACCGGCAGCGGCAGTACCGCCAGCTTTGACCGGGATGCCTTCGCCAAGCAGCTTTTCGATGGGGAAGATGAGACGGATATTCCCACCTTCCTGCGCCGTCCTCCCAAGCGCTGATTTGAGTATGTCAATACCACGATCACTTCGGTGATTGTGGTATTGTTTTTTAGAGGTGATTTTGATGATGGACCGTCTGTTTGAGATCGTCTACATCCTGTTGGACGAAAAGAGCGCCACCGCCGCCGATCTGGCCCGGCGCTTCGAGGTTTCGGAGAAGACCATCTACCGGGACGTGGACCGGCTGAGCGCCGCGGGCGTACCCATCTATGCCGTACGGGGCAAGGGCGGGGGCATCCAGCTGACGGAGAACTTCGTGTTGAACCGGTCCCTGCTGTCCGAACGGGAACAAAACGAAATCATGATGGCGGTGGAGAGCCTCGCCGCCGTGAGCCTGCCCAGGGACGCCACCCTGCAAAAACTCCGGGCTCTGTTCCGGCGGGAGGGCCCCGGCTGGATTGAGGTGGACTTCAGCCGCTGGGGCGGCGGTGGGAAGGCGGTTTTTGACGGCCTGAAGAACGCGGTTCTGGAAAAACATCCGGTGGCTTTTGACTATTACAGCGCCATGGGGGAACACATGCGTCGGGAAGCGGAACCTCTGCAGCTTTGGTACAAGGACCGCGCCTGGTACCTCAAGGCTTACTGCCGGACCCGGGAGGGTTACCGGCTGTTTAAACTCACCCGCATTCGGAATCTGGAACTGCTGGAGGGACGCTTTGCGCGGGAACTGCCGCCGGATTTGGGGACGGCGCCGCCGGATCCGCAATGCCTTGTCACCCTCCGGCTTCATTTTGCACCGGAGCTGGCTTACCGGGTCTATGATGAGTTTGGCCCGGAGTGCGCCAAAAAAACAAAGGATGGCTTTGAAGCGGTGATGACCTGCCCTGAGGATGACTGGCTGTACGGCTATGTGCTCTCCTTCGGGGACAAAGCAAAGGTGCTGGAGCCGGAGCGGGTGCGCAGCACGCTGCGCAATAAAATTGCGGAAATGATGAGAAACTACGAATAGTGGACAAATCGTGTCCGGTATTGAGGTGTAGAATGGAATCAAAACGAAGGAGATGATCCGAATGGAAAAATTCTGTCAAAGCTGTGGCATGCCGCTTGAGGAGACGCTGCTGGGCACCGAAGCCGACGGCAAAAAGAGCGGGGATTACTGCAAATACTGCTATGACAAGGGTAAGTTCACTGGCGAAATGACCATGGAGGAGATGATCGAGTTCTGCGCGCCCCACATGGCGGAGGGAAATCCCGGCATGACGAAGGAAGCGGCTGTGGAGGCCATGAAGAGCTTCTTTCCCCAGCTGAAGCGCTGGAGGAAATAGGGCGGGACATGGAATGGATCGAGGCCAGGACACTGGTGACGAAAAATAAGTCAAAGGCATGGTTTGGCACCGATTACAACATGAATATCTATCGGGGGTGCTGTCATGGGTGTATCTACTGCGACTCCCGCAGCGCCTGCTACGGAACCGAGGATTTTGACCGGGTGCGGGCCAAGGCGAGGGCCCTTGAGCTCATCCGGGACGATCTTCGGCGCAAGACAAGAAAGGGTGTGGTTGCCACCGGCGCCATGTCCGACCCTTACAATCCCCTGGAAGTGGAGCATCAGCTGACCCGTCACGCCCTGGAGCTTCTTTATGCCTATGGCTTCGGGGCCGCCATCTGCACCAAGAGCGATCTCATAGCCCGGGATCTGGACGTGCTGGAGGATATCCGGCGGACGGCGCCCGTACTGGCAAAGTTTACGGTGACCACGGCGGATGAAGCGCTGGCGGCCAAGGTGGAACCGGGCGCGCCCGCGCCCACGCGGCGCTTTGCGGCCCTTGAGACGCTGGCAAAGGCGGGGATCAGGACGGGAGTTCTGCTCATGCCGGTGCTGCCCTTTCTGGAGGACAGCGAAAAAAACGTGACGGATGTGGTGAACCGGGCGGCGGACAGCGGCGCACGGTTTGTCTACGCCTATTTTGGCGTGACCCTGCGCCAGAACCAGCGGCAGTGGTACTATGACGCCCTGGACCGGATGGCGCCCGGGCTGAAGGAGCGGTATGTCGCCCAGTATGGGGAACGTTACAGCTGTCTGTCCCCCAAGGCGTCCCGGCTGAAGGAGGCCTTTGAGGAGGTCTGTGAACGGCGCGGCTTGATTTGGACCATGCCCGCCATCATCCAGGACTATCAACTGCCTTACCGAGCCGACCAGATGACGCTGTTCGAATGAAACGACGGGTGCAGGATTGAATCCTGCACCCGTCTTGCTTTGTGATTTTTTTCTTGCATATTTTGCGGGAATGTGGGTATAATAGGCACGGCATTTCCCAAGTAGAAAAGCGAGAAGGGCTGTAGATGCAGAAAACGACCTTGCAGAAGCTGAAATACGCATTTATGCTCAACCTTGGCATTTTGATGCTGTCCGCGGGCGTGTATTTCTTCAAAACGCCGAACAGTTTTGCAACCGGCGGCGTGAGCGGTCTGTCCATTTTGCTGGCCAAGGGACTTCCGATACTCACGCAGGCGGAGTACATGACGGCCATCAACGTGCTGCTGCTGGCGGTGGGCGTGCTGGTTTTGGGCAGGGAATGCGGGCTCAAAACCATTTACTGTTCGCTCATGTTTTCCGCCGAGACCTGGCTGATGGAGCGGTTCCTTCCGTTGGCGGGGCCGCTGACCAACCAACCCTTCCTTGAGCTCGTCTACGCCATCCTGCTTACCGGCATCGGTTCGGCGATCATTTTCAACTGCAACGCATCCTCCGGAGGCACCGATATCGTGGCGCTGATTCTCAAAAAGAACATGCATATCAACGTGGGCCGGGCGCTGCTGTTCACCGATTTTCTCATCGCCGGCTCAAACTTTTTCGTATCCGGGATCATGGCGGGGCTTTATTCCATGCTGGGGCTTTTTGCAAAGGCCTTCCTGGTGGACAATATGATCGAGTCGCTCAATCTTTGCAAGGCCTTTACCATCATTACCTCCAGCCCGAAGGCCATCGCAGAATATATCATGAACGACCTTCACCGGGGCGTCACCGGCTATGCGGCCAAGGGGGAATACACCGGCCTTGAAAAGACCGTGCTGATGACGGTGTGCCCGCGGATCGACGCCGCCAAGCTTCGGCGGCGGGTGCGGGAGATCGATCCCGGCGCCTTTGTCATTGTGACCAATTCCAACGAAATTATCGGACGGGGTTTCCGCGCCGTTTGATGAGCTTATAGCATATACATCCAAACCTTCCGCCGGGCGGCCTTGGGCTGTCCGGCGGCTTTATTTTGGGCCTTACACGTTTCCGCGGCGGCGCCAAATGGGGCTTTGCCCGGGCAAAGAAGCGCACTGCTGGCGGGCTTCGACAGCCTTCTCACACAATAGACGGAAAATGCCCGACGCTGTTCTACATGTTTTCCGGCCCGTATATACTATAATGTTGGTCACATGGAGGGTTTGGCATGGTCTATGTGGAGGATGTTCTGCTGGAGAACCTGGCCGTGAACGCCCTGATTGTGCTGCTGACGCTGAAAGCCGCCGGGATGCGCATTCGGGGGTGGCGGCTTTTTTTGTCCGCATTTTTGGGCGCGGCGGCCTCGGTGGCGGCCTTGATGCTGCCGGCGATGGGCGTCCTTGGCCTTTTGGGCAAGGTGCTGCTTTCCTGCGGGATGGTGTTTCTCGCCCTGGGCAGAAGGCCGGTGCGAACCCTTTTGAAGGGACTGGCCATTTTTTATGGCTTCACTTTTTTGATGGGCGGCGCCACCTTCGCGGCGGCTTTTCTGATGAGCGGCGGGGTGAAGATAGCGGGGGGCGTGCTGTACGTTGACGGCCCCTACGCCTTCTATCTGGCGCTGGCGGGCCTTGCCGCCTTTGGCATCCAGCGGCTGGTCGCTGCCGTCCGCCGCCGGGGCCAGGGCGAGGTGGCCCGGGTGGAGCTTAAACTTTTTGGAGCGCCGGTGGTCATCCGGGGGCTGGTGGATACGGGCAACTGTCTTTCGGAGCCCATCAGCGGCCTGCCGGTGATCGTGGTGTGGCGGGAGGCCGTGGAACTGCCGGGATGGTTTTCGGCCCTGGAGCGGGGCGAAGCGCCGGGGGACGAAGCGCTGCCGGCGGGCGTGCGCCTGGTGCCCTTCCGGAGCCTGGGCGAAGGCGGGCATCTATGGTGTGTCAAAGTGAAGGATGTTAAGGTTGTGGGCAGTGAAGAGCTGGTGCTGGAGGAGGCCTACGTGGGCTTTGCCGGCGCGGGTTTCACGCCGGAGTGCGGATATGACGCCGTGGTGCCGCCGGGCGGCACGCGGGCGATAGGAGGATGAGGATATGAAGCATGGCGGACTTACGGGTCTTCGGCTGAAATGGGTTCAGGCATTGATCCGGGCGGGGGTGATCAAGAAACGGATCATTCACTA
The DNA here is from genome assembly GCF_014384795.1 of Gehongia tenuis. NCBI lineage: Bacteria > Bacillati > Bacillota > Clostridia > Christensenellales > Christensenellaceae > Gehongia > Gehongia tenuis. Next base: position 652,870 of record NZ_JACRSR010000001.1, read on the forward strand.
TATCAGCGGCGGGGAGGCGCTGCCGCCGCCCCTCACCCTGGATGAGGAGCACCGGCTTTTGGGCCGCCTTGGCGGCGGGGATGATGCGGTCAAAAGCGTGCTTATTGAACGCAATCTCCGGCTGGTGGTGTACATTGCAAGAAAGTTTGACAACAGCGGCGTCAATGTGGAGGATCTCATTTCCATTGGAACGATTGGGCTCATCAAGGCGGTGAACACCTTTGACGTGACCAAGAAGATCAAGCTGGCCACCTACGCCTCCCGCTGCATCGAGAATGAGATCTTGATGCATCTGAGGCGCAGCAGCAAGCTCAAGGCGGAGGTCTCCTTTGACGAACCGCTGAACGTGGATTGGGACGGGAACGAGCTGCTCTTATCCGACGTTTTGGGCACGGAAAGCGACCTGGTCACCCGGCTGATTGAGGACGAGGTGGACCGGGAACTGCTTCTCGGCGCCATCGCCCGGCTGCAGCCGAGGGAGAAGAAGATCATGGAGCTTCGCTTCGGCATCGGCACGGGCCTTGAGAAGACGCAGAAGGAGGTCGCGGATCTGCTCGGCATCTCCCAGTCCTACATCTCGAGGCTGGAAAAACGGATCATCAAGCGGCTGAAAAAAGATCTGGGAAAAATCGTCTAACTTTGTAGAAGGCGGAAGCATGTCCCTGGCCCGGTATAAAAGTTCCGGGGTTGGCAAACCTATCCGTGAGGAAAAAACAAGAAGCGGAGGGCGCGGACATGATGAGCAACAAAGTGGAAATTTGCGGGGTGGACACCTCCAAACTCCCGGTCCTTACCAACGAACGGATGCGGGAACTTTTTGGCGAGATTCACCGGGGCAGCCAGGGGGCGAGGGAAGAATTTGTCCGGGGCAATCTGAGGCTGGTCCTCAGTGTGATTCAGCGTTTCACGGGCCGGGGCGAATCCATGGACGACCTTTTTCAGGTGGGCTGCATCGGCCTTATCAAGGCCATTGACAACTTCGACCTCAGTCAAAACGTGCGCTTCTCCACCTACGCCGTACCCATGATCATCGGGGAGATCCGGCGGTATCTCCGGGATAACAACGCCATCCGGGTGAGCCGCTCCCTTCGGGATGTGGCCTATCGGGCGCTGCAGGCCAGGGAGGCGCTCACCAACGAGAAGGACCGGGAACCCACCATCGCGGAGATCGCTGAGCGCATCGATATGGCCAGGGAGGACGTGGTGGTGGCGCTGGACGCCATTCAGGATCCGGTGTCGCTGTATGAGCCCATCTACCATGACGGCGGCGACGCCATCTTTGTGATGGATCAGGTGAAGGACGAGAAGGCGCTGGACGAGACCTGGCTGGAGGGCATCGCCCTCAAGGAGGCCATGGGCAAGCTCAGCGAGCGGGAAAAGTACATTCTGTACCTCAGGTTTTTCAAGGGCCGCACCCAGATGGAGGTGGCCGACGAGATCTCGATCTCTCAGGCGCAGGTCTCCCGGCTGGAGAAAAACGCGCTGCGCCAGATGCGAAAGCATATTTAAGAACGAATATTGAGGCTCCGCCGTCAGGCGTGGGCCTTTTTTGCGCCCTTTGACACGTTGGACGTTCCTTCCCGCATAGAATGGTGTAGGGAAGGGGGCAAAACCATGCGCTTTTCGGATTTTCAAAAAAAAGAGGTCATCAACGTCTCCACCGGCGAGCGGCTGGGCTACACGGACGATCTGATCTTCTCCGAGCGGGACGGCCAGATTGAATCCATCGTGGTGCCCGGTCCGGGCAAGCTCTTTGGGCTCATCCGCGGCGAGGAGATGGTGGTGCCCTGGGGCTCCATCTGCCGGATTGGTGACGATGTGATATTGGTGGAGGTCCATCAAAAACGGACGCCCCGCCGCTGCTAAAGCTTTACGGGACGGGCATTTGACCGTATAATAGAGAAAAGCCAGATGGGACAAGCAAGGAGGCGTTAGGATGAAGTGCCCTTTCTGCGATCACGAGGACAGCCGGGTGGTGGATTCCCGGCCGGCGGGAGATGGCAAGGCGATCCGGCGGCGCAGGGAATGCATCGCCTGCGGCCGGAGGTTCACGACTTTGGAGCGGGTGGCGGAGCTTCTGCCCATCTTCGTGGTCAAAAAGGACGGCACCCGGGAGGCCTTTGATCCCGAGAAGATCAAAAGGGGCCTTATGAAGGCCTGTGAAAAGCGCCCGGTGGCCTTGGAGGAGATCGATACCGTGGTGGAGGAGATCGAACACAAGCTGGTCCAGGCCGGCGAACAGGAGGTGCAAAGCACCGTCATCGGCGAGATGATCATGGAGCGTCTCAGAAAGCTGGATGAGGTGGCCTATGTGCGCTTCGCTTCGGTGTACCGCCAGTTCAAGGACATCAACACCTTCATGGAGGAGCTGAATAAGCTCCTGAGGGACCCGTCATGAGCTGGCGCGAAGGACTGCTCCGGCGGGAGAGGAACGGCGTCGTCTATTTCACCGCCGAAAGCTTCGAAAGGACCGGTCTTGTTGCCCACGCCTTCACGTCGAAGCTGGGCGGGGTGAGCGAGGGCGAGTGCGAGAGCCTCAACTTCGGCTTTTCAAGGAAGGATGAGCCGGAGCGGGTGCTGGAGAACTACCGGCGGATGGCGGAGGTCCTGGGGGTGAGCCTCGACAGCTATGTTTCCACTCTGCAGGTTCATGAGGACAGGGTGTGGGCGCCTGAGGGAGCGGACCGCGGCATGGGCGTCCTGGACCGGGAGAACATGGAGAAGGCCGACGCCCTGATCACGGACCTTTCCGGGCTTACGCTGGTCAAGCACACGGCGGACTGTGTGCCGGTCCTGCTGCTCGATCCGGCGGCAAAGGCAGTTTCCGCCATTCATGCCGGATGGCGGGGCACGGCGAAGCGCATCGCCCAGCGGGCGGTGGAGGCCATGGCCCGGCGGTACGGTTCAAAGCCGGAAAATATTCTCGCCGCCATCGGACCCAGTATTGGCCCCTGCTGCTTTGAGGTGGACGAACCGGTGTACGGCGCCATGGCGAAGGCGGGCCTCCTTTCGGCGGCGCTGGTCCGGGACAAGAAAAACGGCCATTACGATATGGACCTGTGGCGGGCAAACGCCAGGGCCCTGATGGACGGCGGGCTTTTGGCGGAGCACATCACCATCGCCGGTCTATGCACCCGCTGCCGGGGGGAGCTTTTCTTTTCCCACCGGCGGGATCGGGGGAAAACGGGCAGTCTTGCGGCAATGATCGCGCTGAAAGGGGAGACGTAAATGGCGGGACAGATGATTTTAGCGGTGGACGACGAGGTCAACATTCAAGAGCTCATCCGCTTCAATCTGGAGAGTGCGGGCTACCGGGTGGAGGTGGCGGGAAGCGGTGAGGAGGCCCTTCAAAAGGCGGCTTTTGAAGCGCCGGATCTGGTGCTGCTGGATATTATGCTGCCGGGCATGGACGGCCTGGAGGTCTGCAGGCGGCTTCGGCAGAATCCGAGGACCCAATCCATTCCGGTCATTATGCTCACCGCGAAGGGCGAGGAAGTGGACAAGGTGGTGGGCCTTGAGATGGGCGCCGACGACTACATTGTTAAGCCCTTCGGCGTTCGGGAGCTGACCGCCCGGGTGAAGGCCATGTTCCGGCGCTGGGACCGCCCGGCCCAGGAGGAGGGCGAGGCGGGTAAGCGGCGCACCATCGGCTGCCTCAAAATCCATGAGGACACCTACGAAGCTTTTCGCGGTGACGCCAAACTCCAGCTCACCTTGAAAGAGTTTGAGCTTTTGAAGTTCCTTTCCGCCAATCCGGGCAAGGTGTTCTCCCGGGAACAGCTGCTGGACCGGATCTGGGGCTATGAATACTGCGGGGAGACCCGCACGGTGGATGTGCATATCCGCCATCTCCGGCAGAAGCTGGAGGATCCCGACGGTCAAACCTATATCCAGACCCTGCGCGGCGTGGGCTACAAATGGGTCTACAAGGGGTAAACGATGAGAAAGCGAATTTTTACCGCCATTTTGGGTCTCAGCGTCTTTGCGGCGCTGGCCATGGCGGTTTTTTCCGTATGGTTTATGGAGCGGGACTATGCGGCTGGCGCCAGGGACACCCTTCTTCGGGAGGCGAGGGTGCTGGACAGAGAGCGGCAGAAGGAAGCGCCGGACGGCTATCAGGAGCTGGCGCGGGATTTTGCCGAAGCATCCGGCACCCGGGTGACCATCGTGGATTCGGGCGGCAAGGTGCTGGCCGATTCCGCGGCCGATCCCGGCATCATGGCCAGCCACGAATACCGCCGGGAGATCCGTGAGGCGCGGGAGGAAGGCACGGGCTATGACCGCCGGCGCAGTGCCACCACCGGCGAAGACCGGCTCTATGTGGCTTTCCGGGGCGGGGACGGCATCATTGTGCGTCTTTCGGTCCCGCTGGTTTCGGCCTTCGAGCGCATGAACAGCGCCTGGTGGATCCTCATCGCGGCACTTCTTTGCATTTTGGCCGTGAGCCTTGTTATCGCCCGGCGGCTTTCCCACAGCCTGTCCGAGCCGGTCCTTCGCATCACGCGGACCGCCCACCGCATCGCCGAAGGTCACTGGGAGCAGAAGGTGGCCGTGGAGGGCGAGGGCGAGATGCGGGAGCTGACCCAGTCGGTGGCGGTGATGACCGAAGCCATGAACAATACGCTGAGGGAATTGAATGAAAATAATGCGCGGATTTCCACCGTGCTCACCGCCATGTCCAGCGGTGTGGTCGCCGTAAGCCCCTATCTTCGGGTCATCATGTTCAACCCGGCGGCCGAGCGCATGCTGGAAACGCGGATTAAGAAGGATGAACACATCATGGATGTGCTCTGGGACCCAAACCTTGAGGGCATCTTGATCAGCGTCATGCGTCTTCATGAAACGGTGCGCCGGGAACAGCGCATGGGCGAGCGGTTCCTGCGCATGGCCATTGCGCCCATGATCCAGGGCGAAAAGACCATTGGGGCGGTGGCGGTCATGGAGGATGTGACGGAGCTGAGAAAGCTGGAAGTGATGCGCAAGGAATTTGTGGCCAACGTGTCCCACGAGCTCAAAACGCCCCTCACCTCCATCAAGGGTTTTGCGGAGACGCTGCGGGACGGCGCCCTGGAACAGCCGGAACAGGCGAAACGCTTTTTGACCATCATCGATGAGGAGGCCGACCGCCTAACCCGGCTCATCAACGACATTTTGAATCTTTCGCGCATGGAGAACCAGCAGGAGGCACCCGGCGAGCCGCTTCCCGAGCCCGTCCACTTCGGCAGGCTGGTGGAGGATACCGCGGAGATGCTGGCGGAGACGGCCAGAAAGCGGGGACTGGAACTTACGGTATCGGTGGACCCCGGTCCCCTTTTGGTGCGGGTGAAAGCGGACGACGGGCGGCAGATGATCCTCAATCTGGTGGACAACGCGCTCAAGTATACGCCGGAGGGCGGACGGGTGGCGGTGTCGGTGCGGAACGCCGGAGAGACGCTCATTTTCAGCGTGTCGGATACGGGCATCGGCATCGCAAAGGAGCATATCCCGCGGCTGTTCGAGCGCTTCTACCGGGTGGATAAGGGGAGGTCCCGGGCCCTTGGCGGCACCGGTCTTGGCCTTGCCATTGTCAAACATATCGTTTTGGCCATGAAAGGCACCATCGACGTTCAAAGCGAGGAAGGCAAAGGCACCGCCTTTACGGTGCATATTCCCAAAGTCAAATTGAATTAATTCCTGCCCAAAGACCGTCTGCGGACGGTCTTTTTTTTGTTTTAACGCGAGTTAACACGCCGTTAACGGGAGGATAGGTTTCATTTAACATGGGCTTGATACGCTATACCCGTCCAAGAGAGAGATGAAATCAAGGAGGATGAGAAACATGAAGATGAACAAATGGGCCGGCCTCACTGTGGCCGTTGCCATGACCGCCGTGCTGTTTGCGGGCTGCGGCGGCGGGGACGCCGCGACGCCCTCTGCCAGTGCCGCCGCATCGGCCAAACCCTCCGCCAGCAGCGCGCCCGCTTCCGCTGAGGCCACCCCCGAAGCTGCCCCGGAGGCGCTGGAAGGTGAAATCACCATGGTCGGTTCCACCTCGGTGGGTCCGGTGGTCACCGCCCTGCAGGAAATGTTCCATGCCAAATATCCCGATGTGGATATCAGCGTGGAGCAGAACGGCTCCGGCCCCGGGATTCAGGCCGCTATGGACGGCAGCGCCGATATCGGCATGGCTTCCCGCGAACTGAAGGATGACGAACAGCCTCTCACCGCCACCCAGCTTTGCCTGGACGGGATCTCGGTGGTGGTCAATCCCGAAAATCCGGTCAAGGGATTGACGAAGGAACAGCTGGCCCAGATCTACAAGGGTGAGATCACCAACTGGAAGGACGTGGGCGGAAACGACGGCGAGATCGTTCTGGTCACCCGCGAATCCACCTCCGGCACCCGGGGTGCCTTCGAGGAACTGGTCCTCGGCGAAGGACAGATCGACGACAAGCTGTGCCTGGTGGTGAATTCCAACGGGGACGTGGGCAAGACCATCGAGGGCGAACCAAACGCCATCGGATACATGTCCATGGGCATCGTGGAGAACTATGAGATCGCCGCCCTCACCATGGACGAGGTGGAACCCACCGCGGATAACGTCAAAAGCGGTGACTACGCCCTGTCCCGCCCCTTCCTTTTGCTCACCAAGGAGGAACCGGAGGGTGTGGTGAAAGCGTTCATCGAGTACATGACCACCGATGAGGAAGCCATCGCCTACATGGAGGAGAAGGGCTACATCATCCCTTAACCCAGCGACCCTTTCATGTGCTGTTAACCTCATAGGAAACGCCGGCGAAAGCCGGCGTTTTCGTTTTGCTTTCGGCTGGAGGGAATTGTTGACAAAGCCTGCCAATCCAGCGACAATGAACTAAGCGGAAAAAAATAGGGATCCCGCGGCGGAATGGAAGGGGATGGAGGCGGAGCATGAAACTGATAGAACAGCTGGCAAAGGAGCTTAAAATCCGGCCAAAGCAGGTGGAGGAAACGGTGAAGCTCCTGGACGGCGGGGCGACGGTGCCCTTTATCGCCCGCTACCGCAAGGAGACGACGGGGGGTCTTGACGACACCACCCTGCGTCATTTGACCGAACGCCTGGAATACCTTCGCGGCCTTGACAAGCGCAAGAAGGACGTGCTGGAGCGGCTGACCGAGCTCGGAAAATGGACGGAGGCGCTGGATGGCAAAGTGAAAGCCGCGCTCACCCTGCAGGAGGTGGAGGACCTCTATGAGCCCTACCGTCCGAAGCGCCGCACCCGGGCCATGGCAGCCCGGGAAAAGGGTCTTGAAGGTCTGGCGAGGACGCTCCAAAATGAGCGGGTGCCGGACACGGCAGCGGCAGCAAAAAATTATGTAAACCCCGACGGGGGCGTCGCTTCTATCGAGGAGGCGCTGGCGGGAGCGCGGGACATACTGGCGGAAGAATTTGCCGAGGATGCCGGCGCCCGGGGGGTGGCCCGGCGGGAGATGATGGAGCACGGCATGGTGAAAACCTCCGCGAAGGATGGGGCGGAGGACGTGTATCAGATGTATTTTGACTATGCCGAACCCATCCGGCGGATGGCTTCCCACCGGGTGCTGGCGGTGAACCGGGGCGAACGGGAAGGCAGCCTCAAGGTGGAGCTTGCCCTGGATGACGAGGCGCTGCTCGCCCGTTTCAAGCGCAGGGTGAAATATCCGGGCACGCCGGGCGGCGAGGAAGCGGCGGCGGCCATCGCCGATGGATACAAACGGCTGTTCATGCCCGCCATCGTGCGGCAGGTGCGCAGCGAGATGACCCGTGCGGCGGAGGAACAGGCCATCGCCGTATTTGGCATGAACCTCAAACAGCTTTTGATGCAGCCGCCCCTCACCGGCAAGGTGGTCATGGGCGTGGACCCCGGTTTCCGGACGGGCTGCAAGATTGCGGTGGTGGACCCCTCGGGCAGGGTGCTGGCCACGTCGGTGGTGTACATGACCCTGGAGCATCACGATACCGCGAAGGCGAAAAGGGAGCTTGCGGCGCTCATGAACCGCTTTCAGGTGGACGTGGTGGCCATCGGCAACGGAACCGCCTCCCGGCAAAGTGAGAAGGTGGTGGCGGAGGTGCTGAGGGAGCTTCCGCGGAAGGTTTCCTACACCATCGTCAGCGAAGCGGGGGCCTCGGTCTATTCGGCTTCCGAGCTTGCGGCGAAGGAGTTTCCGGACTACGATGTCTCCCTGAGGTCGGCGGTGTCCATCGCCCGGCGCCTGCAGGACCCGCTGTCCGAACTGGTGAAGATCGAGCCCCGGGCCATCGGCGTGGGCCAGTACCAGCACGATGTGGAGCAGAAGCGGCTCGCGGAGGTGCTGGACGGTGTGGTGGAGGATTCGGTGAACGCCGTGGGCGTGGACGTCAACACGGCTTCGGTCCCCCTGCTGCGTCATGTGGCGGGCATCACGCCGGCGCTGGCCCAAAATATCGTGCGCTTCCGGGAGGAACACGGGCCCTTTACCAGCCGGAAGGCGCTTAAAAAGGTGGAGAAGCTGGGGCCCAAGGCTTTTGAACAGTGCGCGGGCTTCCTTCGGGTGCTGAACGGGGAAGAAATTTTGGACGCAACCGGCGTTCATCCCGAATCCTACAAGATTGCCCGTGAATTGTTGAAGGAATTGGGAGCCTTTGGGGCAAACTTAAAGGAAGGTATGCACAAGGCTCCATCCGAAAAGGAGCTTCCCGCGTGGGCGGAGCGGCTCAAAGTGGGTCTGCCCACCCTCACGGACATTGTGAAGGAGCTGGAAAAACCTGGCCGGGACATCCGGGAGAATCTGCCGCCGGTCCTGCTCAAGGGGGACGTTCTGGAGATCGAGGATGTGAAGCCGGGCATGAAGCTCACCGGCACGGTGAGGAACGTGGTGGATTTCGGGGCCTTCGTGGATATCGGGGTCCACCGGGACGGCTTCGTTCACGTTTCAAAGCTGTCCGATCATTTCGTAAAGCATCCTTCCGAGGTGGTCCGGGTGGGCCAGGTGGTGGAGGTGACGGTGCTGGACGTGGATCTCAAAAAGAATCGAATTTCACTTTCGATGAAGGAGGCATGACATGATTTTCAAAAATGGACGGATATGGACCATGGAGGGCGACATCTTTGAATCCGGCTGCATAGAGGTAAAGGACGGCAGGATCGCCTATGTGGGCGAAGAGGAGAAGGCGGGCGAGGCGGTGGACCTTAAGGGCAAGTGGGTGCTGCCGGGCTTTGTGGACGCTCACTGCCACGTGGGTATGTGGGAGAACGGCATGGCGGATGAGGGGGACGACGGCAATGAAGCCACCGATCCTGTGACACCCCATCTTCGGGCCATCGACGCTATCAATCCCTTGGATCAAAGTTTTCGGGAAGCGCTGGAGGCGGGCGTGACCACCGTGGTCACCGGTCCTGGCAGCGCCAACGTGATTGGCGGCCGGTTTGTGGCCTTAAAGACCCATGGCAGAAGGGTGGAGGACATGATTGTAAAGGAGCCTCAGGCCCTCAAAATAGCCCTTGGAGAGAACCCAAAGCGGGTCTACAAGGACCAGGAGAAGGCGCCGGCCACCCGTATGGCCACGGCGGCGCTGCTGCGGGAGGCCTTTGTTGAGGCCCAGGAATACCAGCGCAAGCTGGAGCTGGGCAATGCGGATCCGGAGAAGCTCCCCGACCGGGATCTCAAAATGGAAACGCTGGTGTTGGCCCTTGAGCGGAAGATCCCGGTGAAGGCCCATGCCCACCGGGCGGACGATATCATGACCGCCCTTCGCATCGCCCGGGAGTTCGGCCTTGACATGACGATTGAGCATTGTACCGAGGGCGCCCTCATTCTGGACGTCCTGAAGGAGGAACACGCCCGGGTGATTTTAGGGCCCATCATCTGTGATCGGGGTAAGGTGGAGCTGCGCCATCTCTCCGACGGCAACCCCGCGCTCTTTGAGAAAGCGGGTATCAAGTTTGCGCTCATGACCGATCACCCCGTAACGCCCATTCAGTACCTGCCCCTTTGCGCGCTGGTGGCCGTGCGTCAGGGCCTGTCCGAGGAAGCGGCCCTCCGCGCCATCACCATTCATGGCGCGGAGATGGCGGGCATCGCCGACCGGGTGGGCAGCCTCAAGGCGGGCAAGGACGCGGATTTCACCGTGTTCAGCGGCCATCCCCTGGATTTTCGTACCAAGGTGATCGCGGTGTACGTGAACGGCAAACTGGCGGCGGGCGAACTGTAATTTGCAGCAGCCGCTTCTTTGGGGTATAATGGGCCGGGACGAAGGAGGAAAAAGTGATGCGTTTCACCCTGAATTGTGAGGGTACGGAGACCCTGGGTAAAATCCTGGGCGAATCTCTTCCCACGGGGACCTTTCTTGCACTGAGCGGAGATCTGGGCGGAGGAAAGACCACTTTCACCAAGGCGCTGGCCCAGGGCCTCGGCTTTTCCGGCGAGGTGACCAGTCCCACCTTCAACCTTCTTCATATTTATGAGGGGGGAAGAGCGCCTCTATATCATTTCGATTTGTATCGGATCAAAAACCCCGAGGAACTCATGGATATCGGGTTTGAGGAATACGTTGAGTCGGACGGCATCACCGCCGCGGAATGGGCGGAGTACGCCGGGGAGGCGCTGCCGGAGCGGCGCATCGAGCTCCACTTTGAAAAAGCCGGTGAGACGGAGCGGACGGTGGAAATTCTGCCCGTGCAGTGTGAACTGGGCGCGGAGCTGGAGCGCCGCCTGATGGAATTGCAATAGGAGTTTTTAACCATGCTAACATTGGCTTTGGAGACGAGCGCGCTGTCAGCCTCGGTGGCCGTGGCACGGGAGGATGCACTTCTTTCCGAGATTACGGCCAATCATCAAAAGAACCATTCGCTGGTGCTGATGCCCATGGTGGAGGAGGCGCTGGAACGGGCCGGAGCGGTCTTGGCGGACCTCGACGTGATCAGTGTATCGGCGGGGCCTGGCTCCTTTACCGGCGTTCGGATTGGTGTGACCACGGCGAAATCCCTGGCTCATGCCCTCGGGGTTCCCGTATCCCCGGTGTCCACGCTGGCGGCCCTTGCCATGAACGCGCCCCATGCCGGCTGCCCCGTCTGCCCCATCATGGATGCACGGCGAGGTCAGGTTTATACGGCCCTCTACAAGGTGGCCGGCCTTCCCGAGACGCTGATGGAGCCGGAAGCTTTAGCCCTTGAGGAGTGGATGATGAGACTTCCTGCGGGGCCGGTCCTGTTTGTGGGGGACGGCGTACCGGTGTGCCGGGAGAGCCTCAGGGAGCTGATGGGGGAGCGGGCGCTCATCGCGCCGCCCGGCGCATGGGTGCAGCGAGCCTCCAGCGTGGCGCGGCTTGGGCTTCAGCTGCACGAGGCGGGCGGTTCCCTTTCCTATCTTGAGGCGCTGCCCATCTATTTAAGGAAGAGTCAGGCCCAGCAGGCCTACGAAAAAAGGACCGGTGAACGCCTTGACATCTGAGCTGAGGGTACGGGAGATGGCTCTACAGGATATCGATCCGGTGCTGGTGATGGAGCGGCTTTGCTTCGCCACCCCCTGGAGCCGGGAGGCCTTCATTGGTGAGGTTCGGGACAATGAATGCGCCCACTACCTGGTGGGGGAGACGGCAGGCCGGGTGGTTGCCTACGGGGGCTTTTGGAGGGTCCTGGACGAGGGACACATCACCAATGTGGCGGTCCACCCGGACTATCAGGGTCTGGGATACGGCAAGATCCTGCTGGACGCCCTTTTGAGGCGGGCGGCGGAACTGGGCGTTGTCTCCGCGACCCTGGAGGTTCGGGAAAGCAATTTCCGTGCGATCCGTCTTTACGAAAAGTTTGGCTTTGAACCCGCTGGCCGGCGGAAGGGCTATTACGCCGACAACGGCGAGGACGCCATCATCATGTGGCAGCGGGATTTGGAGAATATTCCATAAAAAAGTTGCTTAAAAATGGTTTTCCATCGTAAAATGATAGAAGCGAAGGAGGCGCCATGAAAATAGATCTGGATGGTCTGACCGTGCGCTATACGGATGAGGGAAACCCGCAGGGCGAAGCCGTGTTGGTTCTTCACGGCTGGGGCGGGCGGGTCGAGAGTATGGCGCCGGTGATTCAAGGCCTTCTTCCCACGAACCGGGTGATCGCCCTTGATTTCCCCGGATTTGGTGAGAGCGATCCGCCGCCGGAGCCCTGGTCGGTGACGGAATATACGGCCCTTACGGTGAAACTGTTGAAAAAGCTTGGGCTTACCAAGGTTCACGTGATCGCCCACTCCTTTGGCGGGCGGGTGACGCTTCTGATGGGTAAGGAGCACCCGGAGCTTTTGGGGAAGGTGGTTATCACCGGCGGCGCGGGCATCCGGCCAAAGCGCGGGGCAAAGTATTACGCCAAGGTTTGGTCCTATAAGCTGATGAAGCGGGTGTACCGCCTTTTGGAAAGGCTGGGCGTCCTGAAGGGCGTCCGGGAAGCCCTTCGAGAGCGCATCGAGGCCCGGGCCGGATCATCCGACTACCGGGATGCCGCCGGCGTGATGCGCCAGACCTTTGTCAAAGTGGTCAATCAGGATCTGCGCTATTGTCTTCCCCACATCCAGTCGCCCTGCCTTCTTTTTTGGGGGGAAAGGGACGATGCGGCGCCCCTTTACATGGGCAAGATCATGGAAAAGGAGATCCCCGACGCGGGGCTTGTAGTGCTGCCGGGTGCGGGGCATTTCGCCTATTTGGAGGAGATCGGCACCTTCATGGCGGCGGTGAAACATTTTTTGGGGGTTAAAGCATGACGGGTATTCTATACGTCCTCGGACTTCTCGTGGTGGCGATGGCGCTTCTCATGCTGTCCTACCGCTATTTGCATATGCTCCAGCTGGAGACCTACGAGGTGAAGTTCTATCTCAAATGGGTCCACAAGAATAAGAAGCGCAGCATAAGGCCGCTTCTTTTCGTGTTTCTTGCGGCGGTGGCGGGCCAGATCGTGCTGGCCGCGGTGCCGGCGACCCGGGACTATTCCTTCTGGCTGGGTATGGCGGTGCTGATTCTTGCTGTGATCGCGGCCTTCGTTAAGATGAAGCGGGAGCCGGTGAAAAAGGACCTTGTGGTGACGGCCCGGGTGCGGCGGCTGATGACCGCCCTGCTCATCTTCCTTTGGGCGGGCTGCCTTTTATCCTATCTCCTCGGCGGCGCGGCGGGGGATCTTCTTGGCGGAACGGTCTACGCCTTTGCAGCGCCCGTTCTCGTCTCCCTGTGGGTGCTCCTTCTGCCCTATGTGGTGGCGTTTGCCGCCTGGTTCATGCAGCCCTTTGAAAAGATGGTGAAAAGAAAGTTCTTCCGCCAGGCGGAAAAGCGCCTCGCTTCCTTTGAGGATATGATCAAAATCGGCATCACCGGCAGCTTCGGCAAGACCAGCACCAAGTTCATTCTGGGCACCATACTGGCCGAACGCTACGACGTCAAGGTGACGCCCCACAGCTACAACACGCCTATGGGCGTTGCCAAGGTGATCCGGGAGGAGCTCACCGGCAGGGAGGAAATCTTCGTGGCGGAGATGGGCGCCAAGGGCGTGGGCGAGATCAAGGAGATGTGCGATCTGGTCCATCCGAGGTACGGCCTTTTGACTTCGGTGGGCCGCCAGCATATGGACACATTTGGGAGCCTTGAGAACATTCAGGCCACCAAGTACGAACTCATCGAGGCCCTGCCGAAGGACGGCGTGGGCTTCTTCCCGGCGGACAGCGAGCCCTGTCTGTCTCTCTATGATAAGACGGAGCATGTGGAAAAAGTGTTGTTCGGCTTTGACGGCGCGGGCCGGAAGCTGGATGTGACGGCGCGGGACGTGACGGTGGGCCCCTTCGGTTCCCGCTTCACGCTGGTTATGGGCGGGGAGGAGATCCTCTGCGAAACGAGAATCCTGGGCCGTCACAATATCGGCAACATCCTGGGCTGTGCGGCGGTGGCGAAAAGCCTTGGGCTTACGATGGAGGAGATCGCCCGGGGCATTTCCAAGATTGAACCGGTGGAGCACAGACTGCAGATGCTGCCCACGAACAACGGCCTTACGGTGATCGACGACGCCTTCAACGCGTCGCCGTCCGGGGTCAAGGCCGCCATGGATGTGATTTCCGGGTTCCCCGGCCGCAAGATCGTCATCACTCCCGGCCTCATCGAACAGGGGCCGGAGGAGGATGCGGAGAACGAAAAGTTTGGACGGCTCATGGCCCATGCCGCGGATTACGCGATTTTGGTGGGCCCGGCCCACACCCGGCCCATTGCGGAAGGCCTGCTAAAGGAGGGCTTCCCCGAGGAGCATATCATCGTCGTATCCAATCTCGACGAGGCCACGGCGAGATTGGCCGGCATCACCAAGGTGGGGGACTGCGTCCTTTTTGAGAACGATTTGCCCGACCTTTACAACGAGTGAGGAGGGATTCCCATGAAAAAGAATCTTTTGGTCATTTACGGCGGCCGCTCAGTGGAACACGACGTTTCCATCATCACCGCCAATCAGGTGATGGATAATGCGAACAAGGATCATTTCGAGATCATCCCCGTATATTTCCATCGAAGCGGCAACTTCTACACCGGCTCTGCCCTGCGCCGCATGGAAACCTACCAGAATTTTAATCCCGAAGCGGTGAAGCGGCTCACTTTCACCATGGACCCGGCCGATCCCGCCATCCTGGTGGAGGAGGGGAAAAAGGGCATCTTCGGCGGCGCCAGGCAGACCAAGATTTCCGTGGATGCGGCCTATCTTTGCCTGCACGGCACCAGCGGCGAGGACGGCTGCATTCAGGGCCTCATGGAGCTTGCCAACATCCCCTACACCAGCGCGGGAGTGCTGGGCAGCGCCGTCTGCATGGATAAGGTGACCATGAAGGCGGTCCTCGCGAACCATGGATTCCCCATGCCGGATTCGCTCTATTTTGAGCGTTCCGAATGGAAAAGGGGCAGCGAGGCCATCCTGGACCGCATCGAGGGAAAGCTGGCCTATCCCATTTTTATCAAGCCCGCGAACCTCGGCTCCTCCGTAGGTATCAGCAAAGCCACGGACCGGGCGAGCCTCAAGGAAGCGGTGGAGGTGGCCTGCCACTACGACCGCAAGATCCTGGCGGAGCAGGGCGTGGAAAACCTGATGGAGCTCAACTGCTCGGTCATGGGCTACGGCGCCGACTGCAGGGCATCCCTCCTGGAGCAGCCCATCACCTGGGAAAGCTTTTTGACCTTTGAGGAAAAATATATGCGGGGCGGGAAGGGCGGCGGCGCCAAGAGCGGCTCCAAGGTCTCCGGCGGTATGAAGGACCTGCAGCGCAAGCTGCCGGCGCCGGTTTCGAACGAGGTGACAAAAAAGGTACAGGAGATGTCGCGGGAAATTTTTGCGGCCCTCGATCTCAAAGGCGTGGTCCGCATCGACTACCTTTACGATACCAAGGCGGACGCGGTCTATGTGGGGGAAGTCAACACCATCCCCGGCTCCATGTCCTTCTATCTTTGGGAGCCTTCCGGCCTGTCCTTTGCTCAGCAGATCGACGAGCTGGTGGACATCGCCATCCGCGCCCAGAAGGATAAAAACGAGAACAGCTTTGCCTATGATACCAACTTGCTGCAAAAGTTCAAGGGAGGCGGCAAGCTGGTCAAATAGAGACCTTTTACCAAAGGAGATGGGACCATGAGCTATCCCGAGAACAACTACGAGCCCAGCGACAGTTCCCTAAACGTAAGACCGGGCATTTTAACCCTGCTCGCCTATGTATTTTGGTGGGTGGGCGGCCTCATCGTTTTCGTGGCGGAGCGGAAAAGTTACTTTGTGCGTTTCCATGCCCTGCAGGCCACCATTTTGGCTCTGGCGATCACGGTGGCTTCGGCGGTGCTGGGGGTGATCCCCTTTGTGGGCGGCATCCTAAGAGCCGTGCTGTCCTTCGGAGGCTGGATGGTCCTTATTCTTTGCGGTATCAAAAGTTACAATGGACAATGGTTTGAGCTGCCCTTCATCGGTGAGTTCTGCAGGGTCAACGCCAAACCGAGAGCCTAAACAAAAGAAACGAAGGGGGATTTACGATGCAGCCGATTGCCATGAAAACGCCGCTGGTGGAGATGGACGGGGATGAGATGACCCGCATCCTTTGGAAGATGATCAAGGATGAGCTCATTTTGCCCTATGTGGATCTCAAAAGCGAATACTACGACCTGGGTCTGCCCCACCGGGATGAGACAAAGGATCAGGTGACGGTGGACGCGGCGGAGGCCATCAAAAAATACGGTGTGGGCGTCAAGTGCGCCACCATCACGCCCAACGCCCAGCGCATGGACGAATATAAGCTTCACGGCATGTGGAAGAGCCCCAACGCCACCATCCGCGCCATTTTGGACGGTACGGTGTTCCGGGCGCCCATCCTGGTGAAGGGGATTCATCCACTGGTTCCCGGCTGGAAGAAACCCATCACTATCGCCCGCCACGCCTATGGCGATGTGTACAAGGCCAGCGAGATGGCCGTTCCCGCGGGCTGCAGGGCGGAGCTTGTCATCACCGCGCCGGACGGCACAAAAAAGTGCCAGGAGATCTTCTCCTTCCAAGGCGAGGGCATCGTGCAGGGCATGCACAATACCGACTCTTCCATCGAGAGCTTTGCACGGGCCTGCTTCAACTACGCCCTCAGCGTAAAGCAGGATCTTTGGTTCTCCACCAAGGATACCATCTCCAAGATCTATGATCATCACTTCAAGGATATCTTCCAGGATATCTACGACAGGGAGTATAAGACGCGCTTTGAGGCGGCGGGCATCGAGTATTTCTACACCCTGATCGACGATGCCGTGGCCCGGGTGATTCGCTCGGAGGGCGGGTTCGTGTGGGCCTGCAAGAACTATGACGGCGACGTAATGAGCGACATGCTCGCAACCGCCTTCGGCAGCCTTGCCATGATGACCTCCATCCTGGTATCGCCGGAGGGCAACTATGAATACGAGGCGGCCCACGGCACGGTGACCCGCCACTATTACAAGCATTTGAAGGGGGAGGAGACCTCCACCAATTCGGTGGCCACCCTCTTTGCCTGGACCGGCGCCTTGAGAAAGCGGGGCGAGCTGGACGGCCTGCCGGAGCTCGAGAAGTTTGCGGACAACCTGGAGGCCGCTACCATCGAGACCATCGAAGCGGGCGTTTTGACCGGCGATCTCTACATCCTCTCCGATGTGCCGGGCAAGCAAAAGGTCAATTCGGAAGATTTCCTCAAAGCCGTTCGGGAACGGCTGGATAAAAAATACGCGTAAGGAGTGAGCCTACCGTGAAGCTGTACGAACAGTGGAGTAATCTGGCCAAGATGCAGCAAACGCCTCAGCAGCAGGAGGCCTTTTGGCAGGAGTATTTCAATCAGGAAAAGGAGAATTACAAAAAGATCCTAGCCGATCCCAAGGTGTACGAGGGGACGGTGGAGGAGCTGGCCAAGTTCTTTGATATGGAGAACATGGTCTTTTCCGGATTCATTGATGGCATCAACACCAGCCTCAAAGAGGAGATCGATCTCGATGCCCTGGAGGAGACCACGCCGGTCAAGCTGGACATCGACTACGAGAAGCTTTATTTCAACATGCTGGACGCCAAGGCGGATTGGCTGTACAATCTGCCCGAGTGGGAAGGCATCCTGAGTGAAGAGCGGCGCAGGGAGATCACCAAGGAATACCGCGCCTCCAAGGTTTTTGTGAAGGAAAAGACGGTGGGCCGCAATGATCCCTGCCCCTGTGGCAGCGGCAAAAAATACAAGAAGTGCTGCGGGAAAAACGCGTAACGCGCCGAAGTGCAATCGGACGGGTGGGGAACCATCCGTCCTTTTTTGGAGGTACAAGATGCACTATATCAATACCTATGCCTCGCCCCTGGGCGGGATCACTTTGGCCAGCGACGGCGAAAAACTCACCGGGCTGTGGTTTGACGGCCAAAAGTATTTTGGGGCCGCGCTGGGCGGGGAGCGTCGGTTCAGGGATCTGCCTATCTTTGAACGGACGGGGCGATGGCTGGACGGCTACTTTCGCGGCGAGATCCCGGATTCTATCCCGCCGCTGAGTCTTGCCGGTTCGCCCTTCCGCCGGGCGGTGTGGGAGATTCTTCTGGAGATTCCCTATGGCGAGGTTATGACCTACGGCGAGATCGCAAGGAGGATGGCCCTGAGAAAGGGCCTGACCAGCATGTCCGCGCAGGCGGTGGGCGGCGCGGTGGGACACAATCCCGTCTCCATCATCGTGCCCTGCCACCGGGTGGTGGGCACAAACGGCAGTCTGACGGGCTATGCGGGCGGCATCGATAAGAAGATCGGCCTGCTCGCTCTGGAGGGGGTGGACACGGGACGCTTCTTCGTCCCGGAGAAAGGAACGGCGCTGTGACATGGAACCTTCAAATCTGAAAGAAATCCACGATTCCTTCGCAGTCCAGGCCCCGAATTTTGAGCATTTCTCCATGAGTTTCTCGAAGAAGGAGTTTTTGGACTACACGGTCTCGCGGATCAGCCCCTGTGCCAACGACGGAGCGCTGGAGGTTGCGGCGGGAACCTGCGCATGCGGACGGGCGCTTGCGCCGAGGGTTGGAACGATGACCTGCCTGGACATCACGCCCGCCATGCTGGAGACAGGTAAACGGAACGCGGAGCAGGAGAATCTCCGCAATATGGTCTTTGTTAAGGGAAATGCCGAGGAACTCCCTTTTTTGGACGCCAGTTTCGACATCGCTCTGTCCAGGCTGGCCTTCCACCATTTTCCCGATATAAAGCGGCCCTTTGCGGAGATGGTGCGGGTTTTGCGGCCCGGCGGCAAGCTTGCTCTCATCGATATGGAGGCGGCGAAGGAGGAGCTTCGGGCCCGGGAGGACGGGATTGAAGCTATGCGGGACCCGGCCCATGTGCGCAACCTGAGCGGGGAGGAGCTGACGGCGCTTTTTACCGCTCACGGTCTTTGTGTAAAGCTCTACGAAAAGACGGAGATCCCCGTATCCTTGAACAGCTGGCTGGAATTGACGAAAACGCCGGCCCCTGTCCGGGAGCGGATTAAAGACCTTCTCAGGGCCGAATTGGGCGGCGGCGAAAAAACAGGCTTTGCACCTTACTGGAAAGGCAGCGAGATTTTTTTCCGGCAGCGGTGGATTTTGATTCTGGGCATTAAACCCCTTTAGGGGAAAGAAAAAAGGACCTATCGGAAGATAGGTCCTTGCTGTTTTCAGGTGGTGCCCTCGAGGCCGGACTCGGGCAGGACGCCGTTTGCGCCCTCCGGCGGGGTCATGCCTTCCGGCATCTCCGGCAATGTGCCGTCCTCCGGCAAAGCACCTTCCGGCATCTCGGGCATGGCGCCCCCGCCGAATCCGCCCTGCCTGCCGCCGCCCATGCCGCCTCCGGGCATCTGCGGGATTGCATTGCCGCCCATACCGCCGCCCGCCGCCGAGCCATCGCTGGAGATGGAGGTAACGGCGCCGGACAGGGTGAGGGAGGTGAGTTCCCTATCCCCGGCATAGAGGGTATAAGTTCCGCCATCCTCCATTTCCGGTGCGCTGATAATCACCGAACGGTAGACCTTTTCCGGCGTGAAGGATGCGATCTCTTCGGAGCCGCAGGTGAGGCGGATGGGGGTACCCGCCGCCTGATTTTCGGTGTAGGTCACCATGAGCACGGGCTGGGCGGAATCGGCGCCCGGCGCCTGCACCATGCCCGCGCTGCCCGCCGCGATAAGAATGCCGCCGCTCACGGTGCAGGCGCCCGCATAGTCCAGCGCTCCATTGCCGTCATCGGTGGGGCCCTCCACCAGCACCGTGCCGCCCTCGAAGTACAGGCCGCCGTTGGAATCGATGCCGTCGCCGGAGGCGTCGATGCACAGCTCGCCGCCGGCGATGCGGATGAAGTTGTTATCATTGGAGGCAAAGGAATTTTGGCCCATGCGGTTCTCATCGGCCGTGTCGCTGCCGCCGGCGGAATTGAGACCGTCGTCCCGGGCCGTGATATCCATCGTTCCGCCAAGGATGGTGAGCGTGCAGCCCTCCAGCCCCTCGTAGCTTTGGGTGAGCGTCAGCTCGCCGCCCTTGATAATGAGATCCCCGTCGGCGTGAACGCCGTCATCGCCGCTGGCCAGGGTATAGGCGCCGCCGGAGAGGGTGACGTTCCCGTTGCAGTGCAGGCAGTCGTCAGAAGTGTCAAGGGCGAAGGTGCCGCCGGTGATGAGAAGGGCTGTTCCGGCCTTGAGGCCTTTGGCGCTGTCCGAGGCGCCGTCCTCCGTTTCCGCCCCGTCAGCTTCGCCCCACCTGCCCCATTCGGCCCGGGGATCGCCATTGGCATCGGTGCTGGCATTGGCACTGCCGCCGCCGGTGATGAAGGTGAAATCGCCGCCGCTCACCTGGAGCTGGGTCTCGGCCTGCACGGCGTCATGATCGGCGGTGATGGAGAAGCTGCCGCCTTCCAGGCTGATCCAGCCCTTTTCGCCATCCTCGTTGTTGTTCGATTTGATGCCGTCATTTCCGCAGGTGATGTCAAAGATGCCTCCCGTGATGATCACACCGTCCCGGCCCCGCAGGCCGTCGCCCGCCGCGGTGATGGCGTAGGTGCCGCCGGTGATGACGAGGTCGTCCTTCGTGCCGATGCCGTTGCCGAAACTGCCCGTCACGGTGAGGCTGCCGCTGCCGTTCAGCGTGAGATCGTCCTTGCTGAAAAGACAGGCGTCCGGTTCATCCTCGCCTTCGGCATAAGCGTAGCTCTCGCCGTCGGTCAGCACGTTTTCTGTGCCTTCCGCCAGGGTGACGATGAGTTTATCCGCCTTTTTGCAGTAGATGGGCGCACTGGTGGAGCAGCCGATGCGTACGCCGCTGAGAACAAGGCGCACCGTGTCCTCGCTGCCCGCGTCGACGATGATCTGTCCGTCATCCAGGGTGCCGCTTAAGATGTAGATGCCGGAAACTCCGATGGTGACGGTGCTGCCCGACACGGCAACGCCAACGGCGTCGGTTTTTGCGGAACCGCCCTCAAGGATGATGGACGCGCCGCCATCGTAACTGGCGTCGAGATCCTCCCCATCCGCGGCCGCAGCAAGGACGGCGACCTCCGTCACGCCGTCGGTGGATTGTACGCTTTGGCCGGCGCCGGAGGATGCGCCGGCCGTTCCGCCGCTGGCACCGGTGCCGCCTGTGGCGCCGGGGGAGGCGGCGTCCCCGCTGCAGCCGCTAAGGACCAGCGCTCCGGATAGAATGAGAGCCAAAGCTCCATATCGAAGTTTCATATTTACCTCCTATAATTCATCCCGGTTTACGGGGGCACGGCCGCAGGCAATGTTGAGATTGCCGTTGCGGCACCTGATTTCGTCGATGAATTCCTTTTCAATGCCCTCTTTCCTGAGGGTGATGTGGTAACTGAGCTCATACAGGCTGCCCATGCTGGTGGTGCGCACCCGGATGAGTTCGGCGCTCTTGGTATACTTTTCGAACAGATCATCGAAAATTCCTGTATAATCAAGATTTTCGGGGATCGTTATTTTGAGCTCCTTCTCCCGCCTGCGGGGTTCGCCGAAGCGGATGCTCACCAGAAGCACCGTCATCAGTCCCACGATGACGAGGAACAAGAAGGCGATGCCAAGGTATCCCATGCCGGTGGCGAGCCCCACGGCCATGGCAAAGAAGATGCTGCCGATCTCCCGGGCGCTGCCGGGCACCGAGCGGAAGCGCACCAGGCTGAAGGCGCCCATCACCGCAATGCCGGTGCCAAGGTTGCCGTTCACCAGCATGATGACGATCTGCACCATGGCCGGGAGAAGAGCAAGGGTGATCACGAAGTTCTTGCTGTACACGTTTTTGTACATGTAGATAAGGGCGATCCCGACGCCAAGAACGAGGGAAGCTAGGATGCACAAAAGGAGGCTGGGCAGGGTGACGGACGTGGCGGCGGTGTTGTTCAGGATGCTGTTAAGCACAGCGAATCGCTCCCTTCACGAATAAGAAATTTTTGGTAGCAGGTTCCATACTTGGAGAAGGAGGTGGGGAAGATGGCAAGATCCGTCAGGATGTGGTTCAGCCAAAGGGGCATGCTGCCCGGAATCTTGATCTCCATGAGCACCTGGTCCTTTTGGAGCACCGGGCTTCCCCAATCCCCCCGGGCAAGATCCAGCTGGGAGGCGCGAAAGCGGATGTCATGGTCGAAGGTGATACGAAGATTGGGATCGCTGCTGCCCAGATAGGCAATGCGGTCGTAAGCGATGTAGGCTCTTGGGTAGGGCCGGTAGCGCGCCATGAACCAATCAATCTCCCGCATGACCTGTCCGCCCCCGGCCGGATGGAGGCCATAGGCCAGATAGCCCTCCAGCTCCCGAAGGGTAAGGGGTGCCCGTCTTTTGTAGACGATCTTCTTAAACTTTTTCTTGATTTCAAGAAACACCCGGTCGTCCGGGCCGGGCACGCCATAGCTTCGGAGCCGAAGCTTTTCCTTATAGACGGGCTTTTCGATGGAGGTCCGGATGAGGTCAAATCCATCGGTGTCGAAGTAGAGATTGCAGATGGCGTGCAGACCGAATTCGTCCGCCGTCATCGCGGGGGAGATGGCTTTGACGAGGGCGCGGTGCTGGGCCGTGCTGATCAGATACTTTTTCTCGTAGCGTTTAAAGACATACAGGTCGGACATACTTACCTCCAAAAAAACAGGTTTGATCACGGTATTAGCATAGCGCACTCGCCTTAAAATAGTCTGAAAACGCCCTTTCAGACTATTTTCAGATTGAACTGCTAGAATGTGGACGTAGGTTCTGTTATGATAAAAAAGAGGTGATTTTTTGTGCGGGTGCTGATCGTGGAGGATGAGGTCCGGCTGGCCGATGCGCTAAGCCAGATCATGAGTGAACAAAAGTATGCGGTGGACACGGTTTACAATGGAACGGACGGACTGGACTATGGCCTTGGCGGCCAGTACGATGTGATCGTGCTGGATGTGATGCTGCCGGGGAAGGACGGCTTTGCTGTTGTGCGCGCCCTTCGGGAGGCGCAGGTGGCCACGCCCGTTTTGCTGCTCACCGCCAAGGATGAGACCACCGACAAGGTGGCGGGATTGGACTGCGGCGCCGATGACTACATGACCAAGCCCTTTGCGCCGGAGGAGCTGCTCGCCCGCATCCGGGCCCTCTCAAGGCGTCAGGGGGAGGTGGCGCTGGAGAAGCTCCAGTTTGACGACCTCACCTTGAACCTGTCCACCTACGCCCTGGAGCGGGCGGGACGGTCGGTGCACCTTGGCTTCAAGGAATTTGAGGTGCTGAGGATCCTCATGCTGAACCCCTCGAAGGTGGTTCCAAAGGAGGAGCTCATCACCAAGGTGTGGGGCATGGAGTCCGGAGCCGAGGACAACAATGTGGAAGCCTACATCTCCTTTCTGCGCAAAAAGTTTTTCTTTTTGGGATCTCGGGTGGGAATCGGTACGGTGCGCAAGGTGGGTTACCGGCTGGAGGCGGAAGATGATTCATAAGCTGAGGCGGAAATTTGTGCTGATCAACATGGCGCTGGTCACGCTGGTGCTCGTCATCGTCTTTGCCGTGCTGTGCTTTTCCAGCTATCAGCGGCTGGAAAAGGAGAGCTGTGACGCCATGGAGCGGGTTCTGCTCTTTGGGGGGACGCCGCCCAAGATGGAGCTTGGCAACCGCAAGCCCGATGATTTTTTGACCAGGGTCCCGGTTTTTTGGGCGGTAACCGATGGGGAAGGAACCTTTCTGGCCTCCGGGGGGGACAATGTGGAAGTGGACGAGGAGATAGCAAGGAAAGCGGCAAAGGCCGCTTTGGACGGCGGCGAGGACGAAGGAATCCTGTGGGGCATGAGGCTGCGCTACATGGTGCAGGAGAACGGCTCCCTCAAACGGATCGCCTTTGCGGACATGGAGGATGAGCTGGAGTCGCTGGCCAGCCTCATCGGCACGTCGCTGCTCGTGGGCCTTGGCGGACTCGCGGCGTTCTTTTTCATCAGCCTATTCTTGTCCAACCTGGCTCTCCGGCCGGTGCAAAGGGCCTGGGAGCAGCAGCGTCAGTTCGTGGCGGATGCGTCCCATGAGCTCAAAACGCCGCTGACGGTGATTCTGGCAAACACGGACATTCTCATGGCCCATCGGGAGGATACGGTGGAGCGGCAGATCAAATGGGTGGAAAACACAAAGGAGGAAGCCAGGCGCATGAAGACGCTGGTGGACGATATGCTCTTTTTGGCCAAGTCCGACGCCAAAAGACCGACGGAGATCGGCGGCACCATCTCCCTCAGCGACACGGTGTGGAGCGCCCTGCTGCCTTTTGAATCGGTGGCCTATGAGGAGGGGGTGGAGCTTATGAGCGATATTGGCGGGCGGGTCATGTGCGCCGGGGACGAGAATCAGCTCCGCCAGCTGACGGCCATCCTGCTTGATAACGCACTCAAATATGCGGGCAGAGGCGGAAAGGTTTGGGTGAGCCTGCGCCGGGACGGGGAGCGGGCCCGGCTCACGGTGACGAATACCGGAGCGGAGATCGCGCCGGAGCATCTTGAGCACGTCTTTGAACGCTTCTACCGGGAGGACTCCTCCAGGGCCCGGGCGAAGGGCGGCTACGGACTCGGGCTTGCCATCGCCAAAAGGATCGTGGACAATCACCGGGGCCGGATTTGGGCGGAGAGCGGAGAGGGACGCACCACCTTCACGGTGCTCGTTTAAAGCGGACGACGGATCAAAGGAAAGGGGATTTTAGACATGGACGAATTTCGCATCAGCGCTACCGGCGTATCCATCAATTACATGCCCCAGTATCTGGCGGAGGAACTGGGCTATTTCCGGGACGTGGACCTTTCGGTATCGAGCTACGTGCCCTCGCCCTGGACCCAGGTGCTGAAGGATATCGACAGCGGCGAATATGACGCGGTGGTGGGCGGCATCTGGGTGCCCGCCATCTACAACAACCGCCTGGGCCGAAAATACAGAGCTTTCGCCAAAGTCGCTTCGCGCTGTCCGCTGGTGCTCAT
This sequence comes from Gehongia tenuis, assembly GCF_014384795.1. NCBI lineage: Bacteria > Bacillati > Bacillota > Clostridia > Christensenellales > Christensenellaceae > Gehongia > Gehongia tenuis. Next base: position 677,773 of record NZ_JACRSR010000001.1, read on the forward strand.
GGCGAGACGGCCGGCCAAGAGCTTCCGGTGGCAGGATCTTGAAAACCGAGTGGTGCTGGTCAGCGGCGGCAACGGCGCAAGCCCCGGGCTGTTTCTTAAGGGGATTGCGGCGGAAGGCGGCGCCGATGTGAGGAAGATTGAATTCGTGCACGACTTCACGGCGGCCATGCATTTTGAGCTGTTCCAGGGCGGCATGGGGGATTACGTGCTGCTCAAAAGCGATCTTGCCGCGGAGCTCGCGGCGCTGGGCAGGGGCTATGTGGCGGCGGATCTGGCTGTCATGGGCGGACCGGTGCCCTGGAGCGTATACTACGGCATAAACGCGAACGGCGAACTCGCCGGACGGTTCACCCTGGCCCTCAAGAGGGCGACCGCCTGGCTTTTGCAGCACGAGGGCAGGGACTGTGAAGAGATTCTGAGGCGAAACTGGCCGAAGGTGGCGCCTCAGGACGGTATTGAGGTGGTGGACGCCTACCGGCGGTGCGGCATGTGGGATGCCACGGTGGACATCAAAAAGGATGAACTGGACCGCTGGCAAGGATTCCTGGTCCAGGGCCGCGTGATCGACCGGCCCCTGGCCTACGGCGAGCTGGTGGATTCGGGGGCCTGCCGATATGCCGAGGACCGGCTGCAAAAGGCTTAGACGAAAAAAGGTCCCCCGAAAGGGGGACCTTAATTTTTGAGATGTCAGCGGGGCGGGAGGCCGGAAGGAGCGCCTTCAACGCCGGAAGCGCCCAGATAGGCGGCGAAGCGTTCAAGGGCTTCCTCCACCGCTCGGCACAGGGCGGGCGTAAGCCGAACATCGGGCTCCCACCACCAGTTCTTGATGCAAAGGGGGTCCGTGCCCCGATGGTGGTCCGGTTCGAAGCGGGCTACCAGCTTGTCCCGGTACAGCACGGGCAGCACGTAGTAACCGTATTTCCGTTTGGCGGCGGGCACGTATACCTCCCAGGTGTAGTCAAAATGAAAGAGTCTGGCGATCATATCCCGGTCCCAAAGAAGGTTGTCCAGGGGCCCGAGAAAGATTGCTTTTCTGCCTGGCTGGGGCCGGCTTTCCATGAGGGGCAGGGATTCGGCCTGCATATAGAAGGGCTCCTTGAATCCCTCCACGTTCACGGCCAATACCTCGCCAAGATCCATCAGTTCCGCGAGGGCCCTGTCGCGCACGGCCCGGTTTTCAAGGAATTCGCCCAGCCATCCGCCGGTATTTTTGTTCCGAAGAAGCCCGACGCTGCCGATCCGCCGTTTCACATACCAGCGCAGAAAGGCGCCCTCATCGGGGAAGGGATCGGGCGCGGCGAAGAGCTCCGGCGGCAGCAGATGCTCCATTCGGTCATAGATCTTTTGACCGCCTTTTTTGGCGTATACGCCGAGTTCTCCGGTATGAAACAGGTAGTCCATGGCAGCGCCGGCCAGATCCCGGGGGCCGCCCCGATGCTTGGGCGCCGAACCCACCCTGAGCTGGGTGGAGGCGGCGGGTCCATTCTCCTTGATGAAGTTCTTGACCAGATCCAGATATTCCAGGGCTCTGTCCGTGCCCCGCCATTTGAGGACGTTTTGCATCTGTATCGCCCGGGCCGCCCGAACCCGGGCCATGGCGGGCCAGTCGGATACGGGATAGATCGACATCATCTTGTCCCAGCCGTCCATGAGTAGCCGGTCCTTGTAGAGAAGATCGCTTAGCATGGCGCGGCGGTATCCGGGAATGCGGGCCGCAAGCACAAGATCGGCGTTCCGCCCCACCACATCCAAGGGATCGTACTGGATAGAGCCCACGCGTTCAAGGCAGTGCAGAATTCCGGATTTGCCCCGGAAGGGCGTGCCGGAGAGCCCCTGATGGGCGATGAGGAATCTTCGGGCTTCAGCAGCGGTGATGTCCATAGCATATCTCCTTTTTTTTGTTTCATTATACAGGAGGCGCTGGGGAAAGACCACAGGCATTTTGCCCGGGGCCGCACATATAGTAGCCTTGGGAGGGGAAGTATGAGCGGATTGAAACGGTCTTGTCTGGTTTTGTGGATGGCGGCGCTGGTGATTCTGGGCGGCCCCATGGGGGAGCCCATGCGGGCGGCGGAGGCGGATAAGGTCCGGTGGATCGCCCTGAAGGACGCAGGGGCGCCCGAATCGCCGGCTTTGCCTGCGGCCGCATCGGAACTGGAAGCGCCGGCATCGCCGGACACGGCTGCGGAGCAGCCGGCGGCTCCCGAAGTTTCGCCGGCGGTCAGCATGGAGGATCTTGACACCGCCAAGGAAGGCTGGGGCCAGGGCCTCGAACTGGACGATAAAAACCGGCCGGTAAAGGCCCTGGACTATCAGGAAAGATACGGTGAGCTGGGCGGGCTGTTCATCGGAGCGGGCAAGAGCGTCTATCTCACCTTTGACGAGGGCTATGAGAACGGTTATACCGCGTCCATCCTGGATACGCTGAAGAAAAAGGGCGTTCGGGCCACCTTCTTTGTGACCCATGACTATGTGAAGCGAAATCCCGAACTGGTCCGGCGGATCATTGACGAAGGCCATATTCTCGGCAATCACAGCTGGAGCCATCCCTCCATGCCGGAGATCTCCGAAGCGGAGGCCGCGCTGGAGATCACAAAACTTCATGACGAGGTGCTGGAGGGCTTTGGGGTGTCCATGAGCCTCTTCCGCCCGCCCATGGGCGAATTCTCTCAAAAGACGCTGGCCCTTGCCCAATCCTTGGGGTACCGGAGCGCCTTTTGGAGCTACGCCTACCGGGACTGGGACCCGGAGAATCAGATGGGACGGGAAGCCGCCTACGGCAAGGTGACGGGCGCCATTCATCCCGGCGCTATTTTCCTTTTGCATGCCGTTTCAAAGGACAATGCGGAGCTCCTTGGGGATTTTATCGATGAGGTGCGCAGCCGCGGCTGCGAGGTGCTGCCGCTGGAATAGGAAAAAGCGCCGGTTCGGCGCTTTTTCAGGGGACGCTGGAGACCATAATGGACAGCTCCCGGTTCTTGCCGTCATAGACCAAATTGACGGACAGGCCGTCCCTGACCAATGTGGCGAGGCCGTCCCGTTCGATCATCTCATCGGCAGATTTTTCGCCCATGAGATCAGCCAGAGAATTGACGTATCCATCGGCTCTTAAAAGATTCACATAGTCCAGGTATTCCTTCTCCGCGACACCCTTCAGCACGATATGATGGGCGCCCAGCAGCTCAAGCGGGGCGCTTTCATAGCCGCTTTTCAGTTCGCCGCCCAAATCATAGCGGGGCACCCGGCGAAAGAGTGCATGCTCATTCCACCACGGCACCGGGCCTCCAGCGGTGATTTCCGCTCTGCCGGCAGCCGAAGGAATGGGGGTTTCCAGAACCCCGTCGACTTGTGATGATGGGATGAAATAGCACCCGCCAAGACACAGGATTAAAGCGAGCGTGAATGCCGCAATCCACAGCTTCATCCAAGGCGCCTCCTTCCCAAACTGCCAGTGGGGAAGGAAACCGCCATGCCGGATATTCTGAGTGAAGCCGGCTCAATAACCCAGTTCTTCGTCAATAAGATAGACGAGAACCGGATGGCTGGTGGGCGCACCCTCCATGATGACGGTCACATTGCACATGCGGGCGGGGCCTTGGCACTGGGTGCATTCGCCGCTCTTGGCGCAGGGCGTCGCAAGGCCGAGCCGGCGTGCGTTCAGGGGGCAGGCCACCGTGTTGATGCGCTGCATGGCGGCCGGCACATCCTTGGCCAGCTTGTTTTTCCCCACCAGGAAGATCACTTTGCCGGTACCAAAGATGGAGGCCGCGATGCGGTTGCCCGTGCCGTCGGTGTTGAGAATCATGCCGTCCTCGGTGATGGCGTTGCAGCTAAGCAGATAACCGTCGGAAAGAAGAGCCTTTTGGCGGGCCGCATCCATCTCCTCTTTGGGCACCTTCCAGTGCCAGTAAACCTCGTGCCCTGCGTCCTTGAGGGCGTCATACAGCCCCAGTTTCTCCACCGTCATGGAGCCGCCGATTCCCACGCTCCCGCATCCGGCGAGCTCCTCCAGCGCAGCCTTGGCCGCCGCTGATCCGTTTTCAAAGCATCGAACCGTGTAATGCCTTTTCTCCAGCTCCGCTGAAAGATTTTCCATCCACTTCATATCGCTGCCTCCTATCCAAATAACCTTTACTCTTATATTTCTCCCGCGGAGGGCCAATCCCTGCCGGCCTGTCCCGATTTCCGGTTGGTAAGCAGCGTTTTATCTGATATAATAACAAAGAATACCTAAGTTTGGATGGTGAAAGATGAATCATTCGCAGCGGCAGAAGAGAATTCGCAATTTCTGCATCATTGCCCATATCGACCATGGCAAATCCACGCTGGCCGACCGGCTGCTGGAAAAAACGGGGGTGCTCTCCGCCCGGGAGCTGGACGACCAGGTGCTGGACACCATGGAGCTGGAGCGGGAGCGGGGCATCACGATCAAGGCCCAGGCGGTCAGAATGCCCTACCGGGCAAAGGATGGGGAGGAGTATGAACTCAACCTCATCGATACCCCCGGGCATGTGGACTTCTCCTATGAGGTTTCCCGCAGCCTTGCGGCCTGTGAGGGCGCAATCCTGGTGGTGGACGCCAGCCAGGGCATCGAGGCGCAGACCCTGGCAAACGTGTACATGGCCCTCGAGCATGATCTTGAGATCGTGCCGGTGATCAACAAGATCGACCTTCCCAGCGCCCGGCCGGAGGAGGTCCGCCAGGAGATCGAGGACGTGATCGGCCTTGATGCTTCCTATGCGCCCTTGGTGTCGGCCAAGACCGGCGTGGGCATTGAAGACGTGCTGGAGGCGGTGGTGGAGCATATCCCGCCGCCGGTGGGGGACGAAACCGCGCCCCTCAAGGCGCTGATCTTCGACTCCTATTACGATTCCTATAAAGGGGCCATCAGCTTCGTTCGGATCATGGAAGGTTCGGTGAAGGAGGGCCTTGATATCCGCATGATGTCCTCGGGCAGGGAGTATCCCGTCACCGAGGTGGGGGTCTTCAGGCCCGGGCTCACGCCCATCGGCACGCTGGCGGCGGGGGATGTGGGCTACGTGGCGGCGTCCATCAAAAACGTGGCGGATACCCGGGTGGGCGACACCATCACCGCGGTGGAAAACCCCGCGGCCGAGCCCCTGCCCGGCTACAAGAAGGTGAACCCCATGGTGTACTGCGGCATCTATCCCGCCGACGGTGCGGATTATGAGGACCTTCGGGACGCCATGGAAAAGCTGCAGCTGAACGACGCTTCCCTCATGTACGAGCCAGAGGTTTCCACGGCCCTTGGCTTTGGGTTCCGGTGCGGCTTTTTGGGCCTTTTGCACATGGAGATCATCCAGGAGCGGCTGGAGCGGGAGTTCGACCTCGATCTTGTCACCACAGCGCCCAGCGTGGTTTACAAGGTCATCAGGACAAACGGCGAGATGGTGCTGATCGACAACCCGGCGAACCTTCCGAATCCCGCGGAGATCGAACACATGGAGGAACCCATGGTGCGGGCGGAGATCATGGCGCCGCCGGATTCGGTGGGCACCATCATGGAGCTGTGCCAGCAGAAGCGGGGCATCTATGAGGACATGACCTACATTGAGACCAATCGGGTGACCATCCGCTACCGGATGCCGCTCAATGAAATCATTTACGACTTTTTCGATTCGCTGAAGTCCAGAACCAAGGGCTATGCTTCCTTCGACTATGAGCTCATCGGCTACGAGCGTAGCGAGCTTGTGAAGCTGGACATCCTTTTAAACGGCGAGATCTGCGACGCCCTTTCCATCATCGTGCACAAGGACCGGGCCTATCCCCGGGGCCGGGCCATCGCGGAAAAGCTGAAGGATGTGATTCCGCGGCAGATGTTCGAGATCCCCATCCAGGCGGCGGTGGGCGGCAAGATCATCGCCCGGGAGACGGTGAAGGCCATGCGCAAGGACGTTTTGGCCAAGTGCTACGGCGGCGACATCACCCGAAAGAAGAAGCTTCTGGAAAAGCAGAAGGAAGGCAAGAAGCGCATGCGCCAGGTGGGCACGGTGCAGATTCCTTCCGAAGCGTTCATGTCGGTGCTGAAGATGGATTAGGAGGAGCTATGGCGGGTATCTACGTGCACATACCCTTTTGCGAGAAGAAATGCGCCTACTGCGATTTTGTTTCCTATTCCAACCGGCGGGACCAGGTGGATGGATACCTCGGCCTCGTGGAGCAGGAGATGGCGGCGGCGGGGGAACTGTGCAAAAATGAGGTTTTCACCAGCCTTTTCGTGGGCGGCGGCACGCCAACCTATTTGGATGCCGCCGCCCTTTCCCGTCTTTTGACGGGGATACGGCGGCATTTCCGCCTGGCGGAGGACAGCGAGGTCACGGTGGAGGCCAATCCCGGCACGGTGGACAGGCGGAAGCTTGCCGCCCTCCGGCAGGGCGGCGTGAACCGATTGAGCTTTGGCGTACAGAGCGCAGACGATGCCCTGCTGGCCGCTATCGGACGCATTCATACTTGGCAGGAATTTGTGGAAAGCTATGGTATGGCAAGGGAGGCCGGTTTTGAAAATCTGTCCCTGGATCTCATGTTCGGCCTGCCCGGGCAGCGGGTGGACGGTTTCCTGGAAACGCTGGAAAGGGCGGCCGCCCTCCATCCGGAGCACATCTCCGCCTACAGCCTCAAGGTGGAGGAGGGCACGCCGCTTTTTGACTGGGTGCAAAGGGGCCGCGCACAGCTCCCGGATGAGGATGAGGAGCGGGCCATGTACCACGAGGGCACCGCTTTCTTGCAGAGCATGGGGTATGCTCAGTACGAGCTGTCCAATTACGCGAGGCGGGGCTTTGCGTCCCGGCACAACCTTCTTTACTGGCGCCGGGAGCCCTATATCGGACTCGGGGTTGCAGCCCATTCCTTTTTCGGCGAGGAACGCTTCTTCAATCCTTCCGATTTTGAAGGGTACGAAAGGGCGGTCCGCCGTCAAAGCTGGGCATGGCTTCGGGGCGAACGGGTGGAGGGGAGGGAGGCCCTCTTTGAAGCGGTGATGCTGGGCCTCAGGCTGAATGAGGGGCTGGATGAACGGGCCTTTGAGGCGCGGTACGGCACCGGTTTTGACGTCTTCGGGGACGCCGTCGAAAAGGGCAGAAAATGGGGGCTTCTTAGCTTCGAACCGCCCGTTTTAAGGCTCACCGACCGGGGGAGAGACCTGCAGAATCAGGCGCTTCTGCCCTTCCTGGAATCTTTGGAGGAAATGGATAAAAAAAGCCTCGAATGAGTTGACAAAGTTGATACCGGGTGTTATTGTAGGAATAGAAATTAGCACTCGATCGGTGCGAGTGCTAATAAAGGGTGAAAAGGTATGGAACTATCCTCAAGAAAACTGGAAATATTGAAGGCGATCGTGGACGATTTTATCGTCACGGGTGTGCCTGTGGGTTCCAGGACCATCTCCAAAAAATCGGGGATGGGACTTAGCTCCGCCACGATTCGAAACGAGATGAGCGATCTTGAGGAGCTGGGCCTTTTGGAACAGCCCCACACCTCGGCGGGCAGGGTGCCCTCCCAGCTGGCCTACCGTCTTTATGTGGACCGGCTGATGCGGGTTGAGCGGCTGACCAAGCCGGAGATCGATCACCTGAGAGGCTATTTCACCCAGCAGATGGACGAGGTGGAGCAGGTCATCGACCGCACCGCCAAGATCCTCTCCGACGCCACCCATTACACGTCCATGGTGCTTGCGCCCAAATTTGACAACATGCTGATAAAGGGCGTACATCTGGTGCCCATCTCCCAGGGCCTGGCCCTATTGGTGGTGGTCACCGACAAGGGCGTTTTCAAGGATACCACCATGCGCATTCCGGGCGGCATCGATCCCGAATACCTGCACCGGATATCGGGCATGCTCACGGAAAGGCTGGCCGGACTCCGGCCGGGCGAAGTGCAGTCGGCCCTTCGGGAATTCTTAAAGCCGGACCTTGGCGCCTACCGCCAGTTCTTTAAGGAACTGATGGACGCGGTGGAACAGAACTTTGCCGCGGGAGAAAAGCGGGAGGTTGTGCTGGGCGGCGCCGCCAACATTTTGAACTATCCTGAATACAGCGACATGGATAAGGCGCGGAACTTCCTGATGACGCTGGAAACCAAGGATGTGCTCTACGAGCTGCTGAATCGGGCGAGCAAGATGGAGTTTTCCGTCACCATCGGTACGGAGAACGAGTTTGAACAGATGAGGGACTGCTCGGTGGTAACGGCCACCTACAAGATTGGCGATCAGACGCTTGGCTCCTTTGGGGTGATCGGCCCCACCCGTATGGATTACGGCAAAGTGATCAGCGTTTTGGATTATATGGGCAAGAGCCTTGGCGAAATACTCTCCGAGCTGATGAAGCGGGGCGAGATCTAAGGAGGATGGGAATGAAGGACAAGAAGAAGGAACCTACGAAGGAGGCCCAGGAGCCGGAGCTTCAGGCCGAGGTGGAAACGGCTGAGCTTGACAGCCAGATCGGCGAGCTGCAAAAGGTGATCGACACCTTGACCCAGCAAAAGGACGAGATGGTGCAGCTGGCCCAGCGGGTCCAGGCGGATTTCGATAATTACCGGCGCCGCAATCAGAGTGTCCGCAAGGACGCCCTGGACGAGGGCAGGGGCGAGGCGCTTTTGTCCATGCTGCCGGTGGTGGATAACTTCGAGCGGGCTCTGGAGGGCGCGAATCTGGAGGACCCCTTCGCCCAAGGCGTGCAGAACATCTACAAGCAGTTTATCGCGGCCCTTGAGACCCAGGGCGTAACCAAGATGGAAACGGCGGGGACCGATTTTGACCCCAACCTGCATAACGCCGTGATGCAGGAGCCCACCGAGAAGGACGAGGAGAACGGCAAGGTGGCCGAGGTCTTTCAGGAAGGCTACAGGATCGGCGAAAAGGTGCTGCGGCACAGTATGGTTAAAGTTTATATCAAAAATTAACGTGCAATCATTGCAACGAGGAGGAAAGAATTATGGGAAAAATTATCGGTATTGATTTGGGTACAACCAATTCTTGTGTAGCCGTGATGGAAGGCGGCGAACCCGTCGTCATCCCCAACGCTGAAGGCGCCAGGACCACCCCCTCGGTGGTGGCCTTCTCCAAGGACGGCGAGCGTCTGGTGGGCCAAGTGGCCAAGCGCCAGGCCGTGACCAATCCGGACCGCACCGTGCAGTCCATTAAGCGGGACATGGGCTCCGACAAGAAGGTCCATATCGACGGCAAGGACTATACGCCCCAGGAAATCTCGGCCATGGTCCTGATGAAGCTGAAGCAGGACGCCGAGGCCTACCTTGGCGAAACCGTATCCCAGGCGGTCATCACCGTGCCGGCTTACTTCTCCGACGCGCAGCGCCAGGCCACGAAGGACGCCGGCAAGATCGCGGGCCTTGAAGTGCTCCGCATCATCAACGAGCCCACGGCTGCGGCCCTCGCATACGGCCTTGATAAGGATAACAACCACAAAATTTTGATCTATGACCTGGGCGGCGGCACCTTCGATGTGTCCATCCTGGAGATCGGCGACGGCGTGTTCGAGGTTATGGCCACCCACGGCAACAACCGTTTGGGCGGCGACGACTTTGACAATCGGGTCATCGACTACCTGGCGGATGAGTTCAAGAAGGACACCGGCATCGACTTAAGGAACGACCGCATGGCCATGCAGCGGCTCAAGGAAGCGGCGGAGAAGGCCAAGATTGAGCTTTCCAGCGTCATGACCAGCAATATCAACCTGCCCTTCATCACGGCCGACGCCACCGGTCCGAAGCACCTCGATATCACCCTCACCCGGGCGAAGTTCGACGAGCTGACCGCGGATCTGGTGGAGAAGACCGTGGGCCCCATGAATGCGGCCCTGAAGGACGCGGGGCTCTCGAACAGCGAGGTTGACAAGGTCATTCTGGTGGGCGGTTCCACCCGCATTCCCGCCGTGCAGGAAGCGGTGAAGCGCATCACCGGCCAGGAGCCCCACAAGGGCATCAATCCCGATGAGTGCGTGGCCATCGGCGCGGCCATCCAGGGCGGCGTGCTGGGCGGCGAAGTGAAGGATATTCTCCTTTTGGATGTGACGCCCCTGTCCCTTGGCATTGAGACCATGGGCGGCGTGTTCACCAAGCTCATCGACCGCAACACCACCATTCCCACCAAGAAGAGCCAGATCTTCTCCACGGCGGCGGACGGCCAGACCAGTGTGGAAGTGCATGTGCTCCAGGGCGAGCGTGAGATGGCCGCTTACAACAAGACGCTGGGCCGTTTCCAGCTCACCGGCATCGCGCCGGCGCCCCGCGGCATTCCGCAGATCGAGGTGACCTTCGATATCGATGCGAACGGCATCGTGCATGTGTCCGCCAAGGATCTTGGCACCGGCAACGAGCAGAAGGTGACCATCACCGCCTCCACCAACCTCAGCGACGACGAGATCGACAAGGCGGTCAAGGAAGCCGAGCGCTTCGCCGAGGAGGACAAGAAGAAGAAGGAAGAGGTCGAGGTCAAAAACCAGGCCGACGCGCTGGTGTACCAGACCGAGAAATCCCTGAAGGATATGGACGCGAAGCTCTCCGCCGACGATAAGAAGAACATCCAGGCCGAGATCGACGCAGTCAAGAAGGCCCAGGAGGGCGGTGACCTTGAGGCGATCAAGGCCGCTACCGAGAAGCTCGCCCAGGTCTCCTACGACGCCTTTGGCAAGGTCTATCAGGCGGAAGCTGCGGCGCAGCAGGGCGCCGGGGGCCAGCAGGCGGGAGGCAATCCCGGCCAGCAGCCCGGCGATGACGGCGTGGTGGACGCCGACTATGAGGTCGTGGATGACGACAAGAAGTAATGCAAAAAACCGCAGGGCCAAGCGGGCGGCACTGGAGCCGCCCGCTTCCTGTGCTTCATGATAAAGTGGGGCAACGGGTTTGAGGAGGTATTGATTTGGCAGCGAAAAGAGATTATTACGAGGTATTGGGCGTACCTAAAACGGCCTCCGACGCGGATATCAAGAAGGCTTTTCGGCAGTTGGCCAAGAAGTATCACCCCGACGTGAATCCCGGCGATAAGGAAGCGGAGGCCAAGTTCAAGGAGGTCAACGAGGCCTATGAGGTTCTGAGCGACGCCAAGAAGCGCTCGGAATACGATCAGTTTGGACACGAGGGCCCCATGGGCGGTTTCGGCGGTGGCGGCGGCAGCTACACGTACAGCACCGGCGGCTTTGGCGGGGGCTTTGAGGATATATTTGACGCCTTCTTTGGCGGCGGCTTCGGCGGCCGCACCAGCCGGCCGAACAACGGCCCCCAGCGGGGCGGCGACATTCAGGTGAACGTGACGCTGAAGTTCACCGAGGCCGCTTTTGGCTGTAAGAAGGAAATTCAGGTGAGCCGCAGCGAATCCTGTGAGGAGTGCGGCGGCAGCGGCGCAAAGAAGGGCACCTCGCCCAAAGTCTGTCCCACCTGCGGCGGCAGCGGACAGGTGCAGACCTCCCAGAATACCCTGTTCGGCCGCTCGGTGGTCATGCGTCCCTGCGCCCAGTGCCAGGGCACCGGCCAGATCATCGAGACGCCCTGCCCCAAGTGCGGCGGCAAGGGCCAGGTGAAAAGGACAAGGACCATCTCCGTCAATATTCCCGCGGGCATCGACAACGGCCAGGCTGTGACCCTTCGGGGCCAGGGTGAGCCGGGGCTTCGCGGCGGTCCGGCCGGGGATCTGTATGTGCGGGTTACCGTGAGACCCCATCAGCTCTTCCGCCGGGAGCATTACGATCTTCGGTGCGAAATGCCCATCACTTTTACCGAGGCGGCCCTTGGCGCGGAGCTTGAAGTGCCCACCCTGGAAGGCAAGGTGCGCTACAAGATCCCCGAGGGCACTCAGTCGGGTACGGTTTTCCGTCTCAAGGGCAAGGGCGTGCCCGTCCTTGGCGGCAACGGCAAGGGCGACCTGTTCATCAAGGTGACGGTGGAGGTGCCAAAGCGCTTGTCCGAAAAACAGCGGGATATTCTCCGGCAGTTTGACAGCACGGTGACCGGCAAGGAATACAACGAGCACAAAACTTTTTTTGACAAGATGAAGGAGGCCTTCGGCGGCTAACAGTACTGTGAGGGGGGAATACCGCGTGAAGAAGAAGTGGTTGGAGCTTGTGATTCGGACCACCAGCCTTGGCAGCGAGGTGGTTACCGCCGTTTTGGACGAACTGGATTTACAGGGAGTCGTGATCGAGGACCGGGCCGATGTGATTCGGGACCAGGGCCGGGAGGGCGACTGGGATTATATCGATGAGAGCATCATCGAGAACATGGACGAGGATGTGCTGGTGAAAGGGTACATCTGCAATGACTCCGTGGTTGAGGATACCATCCGGCGGCTCAGGGAAAAGCTGATTCATCTGAAATGCGACGCCGATATGATCGACCTTGGACCGGCGACGGTGGAGGTTCACGAGGTGGACCGGGAAGATTGGGCCAACAACTGGAAAAAGTGGTACAAACCCATGCTGATCGGCAAAAAAGTGGTGGTCCGCCCCACCTGGGAGCCCTATGAGGCCAAACCGGGCGAGGTGGTCATTGACATGGATCCGGGCATGGCCTTTGGCAACGGTTCCCATGAGACGACGCGGATGTGCATTCATCTTTTGGAAAAACGCCTGAAGCCCGGCATGCGGGTGATGGATATGGGCTGCGGCACCGCGATTCTGGGGATCGCCGCGGCCAAGCTGGGGGCCAAAAAAGTGGTGTGCATCGAGCTGGATGGCAAAGCCGCGGAAATCGCCGCCCAGAATGTGGCGCTGAACCATGAGGAGGAAAAGATCGAAGTTTTTCATGGCGACGTGCTGCAAAAGAACAAGGACTGGAAGAACGCGAAGGCCTGGAAGGACTGCAATCTGGTGCTGGCCAACATCATCGCCGACACCATCATGGCCATCGCGCCCGGCGTTTATGAAAAACTGACGCCCGGCGGCATCTTCATCGCCTCCGGCATCATCCGGGAACGGGAGGACGAGGTCTTCAAGTCTCTGGAATCGGTGGGCTTTGTGGAAATGGAAAAGGCCCATATGGGCGAATGGACGGCCATCTGTGCCAAAAAGGCGGGCTGATATGCACCGCTTTTTTGTTATGCCGGAAGATTTCGGTGAGGGGACGGCCACCATCCGCGGGGAGGACGCCGTCCATATCCGGCGGGTGCTCCGCATGGAGAAGGGGGAGCGCATCATCGTATGCGACGGCCGGGGCACGGACTATGACGCCGTGCTGGAAGCGGTGGGCGAGACGGCTTTGGCAAAGCTGGAAAAGGGCCGGCCCAACGCCGCCGAGCCGCCGGTGAACGTGACGCTCTTTCAGGGGCTGGCCAAGGGCGAACGGATGGACTACGTGGTGCAAAAGGCGGTTGAATACGGCGTTCACACCATTGTGCCGGTGGAGATGAAGCGTTCGGTGGCACGCCTCAAGGAAAAGGACAGGAAGGTTCAGCGCTGGCAGCGGATCGCCTTTGAAGCGGCCAAGCAGTGCGGAAGGGGCCGCGTGCCCGAGGTCCAGGAGGGCGTGGCACTGAAGGAGGCCCTTCCCGCCATGGCGGAACTGGATCTGGTGGTGGCGGCCTATGAAAACGAAAAAAGAACCTCGCTGAAGGCGGTTCTCCGCGGTCATCCTCAAGCGGTCAATATAGGTCTTGTGGTGGGTCCGGAGGGGGGCCTGGACGAGGCGGAGATAAAAGATCTTCTTGCCATGGGCTTTGCGGCGGCCAGCCTCGGCCCCCGCATCTTCCGCACCGAGTCGGCGGGGCCGGCGGCCCTTGCCATGATCCTATACGAACGGGAGATGAGACCATGAAGGTGGCCTTTACGACCCTTGGCTGCAAGGTGAACCAATACGATACGGAGGCCATGCTGGAGCTGTTCGTGAAGGCGGGCTACGAGGTGGCGGCCTTTGACGAACCGGCCGATGTCTATGTGATCAACACCTGCACCGTCACCGCCCAGGGCGACCGGAAATCCCGCCAGATGGTGCGGCGGGCGAAGCGGATCAATCCCAAAAGCCTGGTGGTGGTGGCGGGCTGCTATGCCCAGACCGCGCCGCAGGAGGTCATGGCCGTGGACGGTGTGGATCTGGTGCTGGGCACGGAAAATCGGGGCCGGGTGGTGGAATGGGTGGAGGAAGCCCTGCGGGAGCGAACTCCGATGAGCCGCGTCCGCGCTTTTGAGCGGGGCGAGGCTTTCGAGGATCTTTCCATCGCAAGCCATGAGGGGTTTTCCCGAGCCGTGCTGAAGATTCAGGAGGGCTGTGAAAACTACTGCACCTACTGCATCATTCCCTTTGCCCGGGGACCGGTCCGCAGCCGGCCCATCCCTTCCATCAGGGAGGAAGCGCGGCGGCTGGCTGAAGCGGGCTACCGGGAGGTGGTGCTGACGGGCATCCATCTTACATCCTATGGCCGGGATACCGGGGGAACGCTGATGGATGCCATTCGGGCGGTCCATGACGTGGAAGGCCTTCAGCGGATTCGGCTGGGCTCCCTGGAACCGCTCATGATCAGCGAAGATTTTGTAAATAGCCTGAAGGAATTGCCCAAGGTCTGTCCCCATTTCCATCTTTCCATGCAGTCGGGCAGCGCCGCGGTGCTTAAGCGCATGAACCGCCGCTATACGCCGGAGGAATATGCAGGGGCGGCGGAGCTTCTCCGGGCCTTTGATCCGCTGGTGGCCCTGTCCACCGATGTTCTCACCGGTTTTCCCATGGAGAGCGAGGCGGAATTTGACGAGACCTGTGCCTTTGTGGAAAGGATGGCGTTCAGCCGGATTCATGTCTTTCCTTTTTCGGCAAGGCAGGGCACGGCGGCAGCCAAAATGAAGGGCCAGCTGGACAAAAAAACGAAGGAGGCCCGGGCGGCGAAGCTGATTCGTCTGGGGGAGTGTCTGGAACGGGAGTATGCGGGGAAACTTTTGGGGACCCGCCAGACGGTGGTGCTGGAGGAAGACCTCGGGAACGACCGTTTCTCCGGATGTACCCCCCAGTACGTAAAAACGGAGGTGCAGCTCGCCGGGGGCCGCAGCGGCCAGCTTCTGGACGTTCTCATCACCGGCGCGGCGGGCGCCGTTCTCGAAGGAACGCCGCTTACAAAAATTGCGGGGGCCGCGAAGATATGATAGAATGTTGGAGAAATGTTTGAAGGCCCGAGGGCCTTTAGTCTAAGGAGGGTGGAAGCATGTGCATCTTTTGCGATATTGCATCGGGAAAGATTCCCTGCAAAAAGGTCTATGAGAACGACGATGTCCTGGCCTTTCACGATCTGGAACCACAGGCGCCGGTGCACGTTCTGGTGATCCCCAAAAAGCATTACGACAATATCCTGGCGGTGCCGAAGGGCACGAATTTGATGGACAGCGTCCTGGAGGCGGTTGCCTTCATCCAGAAAAATTTTGCGCTGGAGAGCGGTTTCCGCGTGGTGGCCAATACCGGCAAGGACGGCGGCCAAAGCGTGGAACACCTGCATTTTCACGTCCTTGGCGGCCGAAATCTCGGCTGGCCTCCCGGATGAGAAGGGGTATTGCATTTTGAATGTAACTACGGTATAATGGTTTATACGCGATGGAGCCATGGCATAAAGCTCAGCTCCATGGACTATGTTGTTGCGGAGGGAGGGGAGATTCAATGTCCGAGATCCGCGTTGGTGAAAACGAAAGCTTGGAGAGCGCTCTCAAGCGCTTTAAGCGGAAATGCGCCCGTTCGGGGGTTTTAGCTGAGGCTCGCAGAAGAGAGCACTACGAAAAGCCCAGCGTGAAGCGCAAGAAGAAGGCTGAGGCAGCCCGCAAGCGCAAATATTGATTTGAAACCAAACCCGGCTTATTATGCCGGGTTTTGTTTTTCGGCATAGAAGGCGTCCGCCTTCTTTTTTTTATGCCCGCGGCATATCCTTAGGCGAGGAGGGGTGGGTGTGAAAAGACCGTCCAAACAACGTATTAAGACCCATCTGGCGGACATCCTGGAGCTGCCCAGCGAGATCATGCTGGACCTGCCCCAGATCACGCTGATCGGGCGCCGCCAGCTTTATTTGGAGAACCACAAGGGCATCATCGAATACACGCCGGAAAAGATCCGGGTGAACACCTCCCAGGGCACCGCCACCATCCTGGGCAGGGAAATGGTGCTGCAGAATATGGGTGCGGAGGACATCCTGGTGACGGGCCAGGTGAACCATGTGGACTATGACGGGTAACGGGGGGAGTGGGCTTTGACCTGGTTTTGGCGCTATTTATTGGGCTATGTGACCGTGAAGATCTCCGGCCTTTCGCTGGAGAAGATGCTGAACCTCATAGGCGTGGAGGGCATCCGAATCTGGGGCGTGAAGCGGCCAAGCCATACGGTCATGACGGCCAAGGTGGGCAAGGGCCGGCTGGAGGCGCTCCTCGACGCGGCGTCGCGCAGCCGCTGCAAGGTGGAGATTCTGGGCAGGCGGGGCCTTCCCTATCTTTGGCACAACCTTTTGAAGCGCAAGGTGCTGGTCTTTGGCGTGGCCCTTTTTGTGGCCGCTCTCATCTTCCTTTCCTCCTTCATCTGGGACGTGGAGGTGGTGGGTACGGAAAAACTGGACCCGGCGGGCATCATGGCCTATCTCAGCTCACAGAACGTGAAGCCGGGCATCCGTCAGTCGGAAGTGGATTTCCATGTCCTTGCCGACGATATCCTCGGCGCCTTTCCTGAGCTCAGCTGGGTGGGCATCTCCATGAAGGGCATGCGCCTGCATGTGGAAGTGGTGGAGGGCGAGCCAAAACCGGAAATGATCGACGAGAGCGTACCGGCGGATATCGTGGCCGGCCGGGACGCGGTGGTCTATGAGATCACGGCCCTCGCGGGCAAAGCCAAGGTGAAGGCCGGAGATACGGTTAGAAAGGGCGATGTTTTGATCGAAGGGGTGCTGGGCCCGGAGGAGCGGCAGATCAGGGTGCGGGCCAAGGGCACGGTGCTGGGCCGGGTCTACTATGAGGGCACCGTGGTCCGGAACATGAACGAGGATGTGGCCGCCGAGACCGGCCGCACAGCGGTGCGAAGATACATCGACATGGGCACCTGGACGGTGCCGGTGGAGGGCGAAAAGCCGGATTACGCCGATTATGAGCTGTCACAGCGGCGAACGCCTCTGTTGGGAAAGCTCTACTTTCCTGTATATCTGGTGGAGGAGGAGTATCGGGAGGTGATCCGCGGCGTCGCGGAGAAGGATGCGGACAGCGTGGCCAAGGCCGCCCTGGAGGAAGCCTATCAGCAGGCCCTCGCCCAGGTGCCGGACCCGGAAAGCGTCCTTGAGCGCAAGGATAAGGTGACGGTGGAGGGCGGCGAGCTCAAGGCCACGGTGTACTTGGAGGTGAGCGAATCCATCGGCGTGGTTGAGCCCTGAAGAGAAGGCCTTTGGCCTTCTCTTTTTTCATAGAGCAAAGCCATCCAGGGCATAACATTACCAGGCAATGGCCTTGAAAGATCGCCGCCAATGCACTATAATTGAAAGGATTTCAAAGGAGAATCGAGGAGAAGTTTTTGGTAGATTACGTGGAATTTGACGACATGGCTCAGGTGATGAGCGTTTTTGGTTCCTTCGACGAGCATGTAAAAACGCTGGAGAAGGCGCTGGAAGTCAGCATTCAGCTCCGCGAGGCCAGGGTGGAGATCCATGGAGAGCCGGAGGCCGTAAAGGCGGCCGTGGACACGGTGGAAACGCTGAAGAAGCTTTTGGCCAATGGAGAGGTGATCAACGACTGGATGGTGAACCACGCCCTGGAGCTCGCACAAAGCGGCAACGTGGACGATGCGGTGGCGGCCATGACCAACGTGATCGCCTTCACCTGCCGGGGCAAGCCGGTCAAGTGCAAGACCCTCGGCCAAAAGAACTACATCAAGGCCCTTAAAGAAAACACGGTGACCATCTGCATCGGCCCTGCGGGCACGGGCAAGACGTACCTTGCCATCGCCGTTGCGGTGACCATGCTGAAGAAGAAGGAGATCTCCCGCATCATCATGACCCGTCCGGCGGTGGAGGCGGGAGAGAAACTGGGTTTTTTGCCCGGCGATCTCCAAAGCAAGGTGGACCCCTACCTCCGGCCCCTGTACGATGCGCTGTACGACTTCCTGGGCCAGGAACAGTTCCAGCGGTACTTGGAGAACGGCACCATCGAGGTTGCACCGCTGGCATACATGCGGGGCCGCACGCTGAGTGACGCATTCGTGGTGATCGACGAGGCGCAAAACGCGACCCTGGAGACGCTCAAAATGGTGCTCACCCGCTTCGGCGAGGGGGCCAAGGTTGCGATCACCGGCGACGTGACCCAGGTGGACCTGCCCAAGGAACAGGGGTCAGGCCTGCAGAAATGCGCCGACCTTTTGAAGGGCATTGAAGATATCGAAGTGGTGAATCTGACCAACCGGGACGTCGTGCGCCATAAGCTGGTCAAGGAGATCATCAAGGCCTTTGAGAAATACGAGGCCAAAACAAAACCGGATTCAAACCGGAACTACCGGAGGAAATGAGGCTCCGGGCCGTGAACCGCCAGCATCACGCTTTATCGTGAGAATCGGCCCTTTTCCGGCGGCCAAACGTGCGGTCCTGCCTTCAAGATGCAAGGACGCCCTTCGGGGCGTCTTTTTTGCATTCGTGAAGGAGGGGATTTTCATTTTTCATAGCAATCTGATAGCCTTTCTGGTATAATAGGGCAAAATAGTGGATATGATCAGCAGCCCGAGGAGGTGCACCGTGAAAAAATCGAGGGAACCTTGGGAGGAACCCGTTCAGAAAACCGAAAGAACTTCCAGGCAGAAGCTGGCCAATGTTTTGGTGGGCGTATGCAGCTATATCATTATCTTTTTGCTGCTCATTGCGGCAATCACCCCGAAACAGTACAATCTGTCGGTGGGGAATATTGCGCCGGAAACCATCAAGGCCACCAAGGACGTGGAGGATACCATCACCACCGAACTGAAGCGCAAGGAAGCGCGGGAAGCGGTGGAGACGGTTTATAAGAGTGACGCCACGGTTGCGGACCGGGTTCTTGCCGATATGGATGCCTACTTTGGCGCTTTGGTGCAGGTGAACGCAAAGGGCGCGGAGATCCGTCAGCAGAAACTGGCGGATCAGCTGGGCGCAGGCACCCCGCCGCCGGCCTCTCCCGGGGAGGACGGCGCCACGCCTGAACCCACGGCGACGCCCACGCCCACACCGGAGGCCACACCGGCGGACGTCTTTTCCGATGAATTCATTTCGGCCATGGCCGATATCGTGCCCATTGAGCTGACGGACAGCGAGATTCTGGCCATTCTGGAGGCCTCTCCGGAGGAACTGGAGAATTTGAAAAATACGGTGGAGGTGCTCTCCACCGAGGCGCTGGACAGCGCCATCAAGGAGGAGGGACTGGCCGACCAGAAGGTTTCCATCGTACAGGAGCTGCGGGAGAGTAGTGTCCCTCAAAGCCTGCAGGCCGTTGGCGCGAGGGCTGTTTCAGACTACCTTCAGGCGAATCTTCTCCGGGACGAGTCTGCCACCGAGGCGGCGCGAAAGCAGGCGGAGGAGGCCGTGCAGCCCATCGTCTACAAGAAGGACCAGAATATCGTCCGGGACGGTGAAGCGGTGACCGAGGCTCAGCATGAGATGCTGAAAACCCTGGGCCTTATCCAGAGCAACTCGGTGGACATCCTGCTTTACGTGGGGCTTGCCGCCTTCCTGCTCATCATCTTTGTGATCTTCAGCGGATATTTGGTGGAATACGAGACCTGGATTTTGAACCACCTGCCATCCCTGGTTCTGCTGGGCGTTATGGGCGTGCTCATCCCAGCCTTCACCTTGCTGGCCAACTTTGTGCACCCCATGCTGGCGCCCGTGGCTTACGGCACGCTGACCATTGCGCTGCTCCTCAAGCCCAGGCTTGCCATTCTCTACAACGTCTTTGCCTCGGTGATGATGGGCCTTATCGTCGTGTTTACCCCGGAACAGGGCGCGCTGGGAACGGCGGCCTACAATCTTGGCTTCATCTCCATTCTAAGCGGCATGGCGGGCATCTCCGTGGCGCGGCGGTCCTATCAGCGCAGCAACCTGGTTTTCGCCGGATTTGTGCTTGGACTCATCAATGCCCTCGGCATCCTGGCCACGGGGCTCATGTCCAGCAACAACAATCTGGAAACCTTCCAGGCCGCTGGCTGGGGCCTGGTGGGCGGACTTTTGTCGGCCATTCTGACGGTGGGCACTATGCCCATCTTTGAGAGCATCTTTGGACTGCTGACGCCCCTCAAGCTTCTGGAGCTGTCCAATCCCACCCAGCCGCTGATGCGAAAGCTGCTCCTCGAGGCGCCGGGCACCTATCACCACAGCGTGGTGGTGGGGAATCTGGCGGAGCGCGGCGCGCAAGCGGTGGGCGCCGACGGCCTTTTGGCCAGGGTGGGCGCCTACTACCACGATGTGGGCAAGCTGAAGCAGCCCTATTTCTTCAAGGAAAATCAGATGAGCGGCGACAATCCCCACGACCGGATTTCGCCGGAGCTTTCCGCCTCCATCATCCGGGGACACACCCAGGCGGGCTATCAGATGAGCCAAAAATACAAGATTCCCCGGCGGATTCAGGATATCATTTTGCAGCACCACGGCACCACGCTGATCAAGTTTTTCTATTACAAGGCCAAGCAGGACAATGAAAACGTGGATCCGAAGGATTACCGTTATCCGGGACCCCGGCCCCAGAGCCGGGAGGCCGCCGTGGTGATGCTGGCCGACTCCATCGAGGCCGCGGTGCGCACCATCAAGGAGCCCAACCAGGAGAAGATCCGGGAGATGATGGAGAGCATCGTCAAGGATAAGCTGTCCGACGGCCAGCTGGACGAATGCGATCTCACGCTCAAGGATCTCACCCTCATTCAAGATGCGTTCATGCAGGTTTTGACAGGGGTCATCCACGAACGGATTGAGTATCCTAAGATGGATGATGTCAAGGAGGGATCGAAATGACCGTTGAAATCGACAACCGTCAGGATATTATTGCCTTCGACACCGCTATGAAGGATGTGGTTCATCAGGCTGTGGCTTCGGTCATGGAGGTGGTGGACCGGGAGAAGAATGTGGAGGTGTCGGTGGTGCTGGTGGACGATCCCGGCATCCGGGAGCTCAACCGCACCTTTCGAAACGTGGACCGTTCCACCGACGTGCTGTCCTTTCCCATGATCGAGGCGGGAGAGGATGCGGGCGAGCTGGACATCGATCCGGAGACCGGCGAAATCTTCCTTGGAGACATCGTGATTTCCCTGGAGACCGCCCGGCGCCAGGCCGAGGATTTTGGGCATTCGCTGGCCCGGGAGGTGGGCTATCTGACGGTGCACGGCTGCCTGCACCTTCTTGGCTATGACCATGAAGCGGAAGCGGAAAAGCAGATGATGCGCCTTCGTGAGGAGGAGGCGCTGGGACGCATCGGACTCTCCCGGGAGGGCGAGGGATGACGGACCGGGAGCTGGTGAAGCTGGCCTGGGAGGCGCGGGAACGGGCCTATGTGCCCTATTCGGGCTACAAGGTGGGCGCTGCCCTCTTTGACGGAAGCCGGGTCTTTTTGGGATGCAACATTGAAAACGCATCCTACGGCGCCACCTGCTGCGCCGAGCGGACCGCCCTTTTCAAGGCGGTGTCCGAGGGCGCGGCGCGTTTGGAAAGGATCGCCGTCGCCGCCGAAAGTCCGCCCTATCCCTGCGGCATCTGCCGGCAGGCGCTGAGCGAATTTGCGCCCGAACTCATCGTTTTGGTTTCCGACGCGCCGGACCGCTATGAGACGCACACCCTTAGGAAATTGATGCCCTACGCATTTGGTAAGGAGCAATTGATATGAAGAATTTTAGGAGCGGCTTTGTGGCCATCCTTGGCCGGCCCAACGTGGGGAAATCCACGCTGATGAACGCCATGATCGGTGACAAGGTGGCCATCGTTTCCCCCAAGCCCCAGACCACCCGCAACCGGTTGATGGGCGTTTTGACCAAGCCCGGGTTCCAGATCGTGTTCTTGGACACGCCGGGCATCCACCGGCCCAAGAACAAGCTGGGGAACTACATGGTTAAAAGTGCTGAGGATGCGGCCAAGGACGTGGACGCCATCCTGGTGGTGGTGGACGCCAAGTCCGGCGTAGGCCCCAACGACCGCATCATCTATCAGAATGCCGCCGCCCGCAGGGTGCCGGTGGTGGTGGCCGTCAATAAATCGGATGTTTGCAGCGAGGAGGAGCTTTTGAAGGCCCTCTCCGCCTTCAGCGACGCGCCGGAGCAGGTGGAGATCCTGCCCACCTCCGGCAAGACGGGCAAGGGGCTCGAAGAACTGGTGGATCTGCTGGAAGGCTATCTTCCCGAGGGCCCCCACTACTTTCCGGAGGACATGATCACCGACCAGCCGGAACAGGCGGTGGTGGCGGAGCTCATTCGGGAGAAGGCGCTGATGCTTCTTGAGGAGGAAGTGCCCCACGGCATCGGCGTGGAGATCCTGTCCTTCAAAAAACGGGAGAATCAGGATCTGGTGGATATTCAGGCCACCCTTTACTGCGAGCGGGAATCCCATAAACGCATCGTCATCGGCAAGAATGGCGCCATGCTGAAAAAAATCGGCTCCATGGCCCGGCCGGATATCGAGCGGGTGCTGGGCAACCGGGTCTATCTGGAGCTTTGGGTGAAGGTGAAGGAGGACTGGCGCAACAAGATGTCGGTGCTGCGCACCCTGGGCTACGAATAGTAAGTATTGCATGTTCCCCCTGAATTTGCTTTGTATGAACAGCGCGCTCTTGAAGCAAGGTAAGGGCTGGAGGGGATAAAATGACGGACGATCACAGGGTTGAAAACATGGCTTGGGAACTGTTTGAAAAGGACGGACACATCGGAGAATATCTGTTCTATCGAGCGGTTTCAGATGTAGAGGACGATTTAAGCCGCTAAGGGGGCGATGGCCATGATCCATACGGTGACCGGTATGGTGGTAAGATGGGCCAACTATGGTGAGGCGAACCGCATGCTCACGGTGCTGACCCGGGAGATGGGCAAGATCAGCGTGGGCGCGGTGGGCTGCCGCAAGCCCAAAAGCAGGCTTGCTTCCGGCGCCCAGCTTTTTTTCTATGGCAGACTCATGGTGCGGGAGAGCAAAGGCCGCAACTACCTGGCGTCGGTGGAAATGCTGGACGCCTTTTTTGATTTGCGTTCAGACGTGCGCCGTCTGGCTTACGCCACCTATCTTGCCAACGCTGCTGAAACCTTCATGCTGGAAGGGGAGCCGAATGAGGAGCTGTTCCATCTGCTCCTGTCCGCTGTAGCCCAGGTATGCTACGGCAGCGGCGATCCCCGGGATATTCGGGATATCTATCTGGTGAAGCTGATGGATCTCATGGGTTTTTGCCCGGAGGTGGAGCACTGCCTTCGCTGCGGCAAAGCGAACGAGCCCGCCATGCGATTTGTGCCGGAGGAGGGCGGCGTATTGTGCACCGCCTGCGCGCCCCTTGCCGGCCGGCCCATTTCCGCCGGCGCCCTTCGCATCATTGCCAGCAGCCGCTGGATACCGCTGACCAAGATGGGCAGTTTAAAGCTCGGCCATTACCGGGAGGAGATCGAGGATGCGCTGCTTGGTTTCGTCCGCTATCACATGGACACCCGCTTCAAAGCTTTGGCCTTTCTGGATGAAATCGAGAATTGATTCATGAATCGTGCAAAATGATGGATTTATTTCAAAATGGCAAAAAAACGGTTGTTTTATAAAGCAAGATGTATTACAATGAAGGACGGGTAAAAGCCCGTCCATTTCAATTTAGTCAACAATATTTTTCTATTATGTAAGGAGGATCGACCATGTCGAAGAAGTATGTGTACCTCTTCAGCGAAGGCGACGCGTCCATGCGTAACCTGCTGGGAGGTAAAGGCGCGAACCTGGCTGAAATGACCAAGCTGGGTATGCCGGTTCCCCAGGGTTTCACCGTGAGCACCGAAGCCTGCACCCGTTACTACGAGGATGGTAAAGTCATTTCTCAGGAGATCTTGGATCAGATTCTGGATGCCATGGAGAAGACGGAGAAGATCACCGGCAAGAAGTTTGGCGATCTGGAGAACCCCTTCCTGGTTTCCGTGCGTTCTGGCGCCCGCGTGTCCATGCCTGGTATGATGGACACCATCTTGAACCTCGGTTTGAACGATGTGGCTGTGAAGGGCGTGGCCAAGCTCACCAACAACGAGCGCTTTGCCTATGACAGCTACCGCCGTTTCATCCAGATGTTCTCCGACGTGGTTATGGAGATTGAAAAGAGCAAGTTTGAGGCCATCCTGGACGCTGTCAAGGAAGAAAACGGCGCCAAGCTTGACACCGATCTCACTGCTGAGAACCTGAAGGACGTTGTGGAGCGTTACAAGGCTCTTTATAAGCAGGAGAAGGGCGTGGACTTCCCTCAGGACCCCAAGGAGCAGCTGCTTGAGTCCGTCAAGGCTGTGTTCCGTTCCTGGGACAATCCCCGCGCCATCGTGTACCGCCGCATGAACGATATCCCCGGCGACTGGGGTACCGCTGTTAACGTGCAGGCCATGGTTTTCGGAAACATGGGCGACGATTCCGGTACCGGCGTTGCCTTCACCCGTGACCCCGCCACCGGCGAGAACAAGCTGTATGGCGAGTACCTGATCAACGCTCAGGGCGAGGATGTTGTGGCCGGTATCCGTACCCCGCAGCACATCAGCACCCTGGAGCAGGCTATGCCTGAGATCTACAAGCAGTTTGCGGACATCGCCAACCGTCTTGAGAACCATTATAAGGACATGCAGGACATGGAGTTCACCATCGAGCGTGGTAAGCTGTACATGCTGCAGACCCGTAACGGCAAGCGCACCGCCGCCGCCGCCCTGCAGGTGGCTGTGGACCTGGTGAAGGAAGGCATGATCACTAAGGAAGAAGCCCTGATGAAGGTTGATCCCAAGCAGCTGGATTCCCTGCTCCATCCCACCTTCGAGGCTGCTGCCGTCAAGAAAGCGAAGCCCATCGCGAAGGGCCTGCCCGCCTCCCCCGGCGCTGCCTGCGGTAAGGTGTACTTCACCGCTGAGGACGCTGTGGAAGCCGCTGGCAAGGGCGAGAAGGTTGTTCTGGTCCGCCAGGAGACCTCCCCGGAAGATATCGAGGGTATGTATGCTTCTCAGGGTATCCTCACCGCCCGCGGCGGCATGACCTCCCACGCTGCGGTGGTTGGCCGTGGTATGGGCGTGTGCTGCGTTGTGGGTTGCGGCGAGATCAAGATCAATGAAGAAGACAAGTACTTCACCGTGGGCGAGATCAAGATCAATGAAGGCGACTTCATCTCCTTTGATGGCACCACCGGTAATGTTTATGGCGAGGCCATCCCCACTCAGGAAGCCGGCCTCAGCGGCAACTTCGCCACCCTAATGCAGTGGGCCGACGAGACCCGTACGCTGGGTGTGCGCACCAACGCTGACAGCCCCCGTGACGCCAAGGTGGCCGTGGGCTTCGGCGCCGAGGGTATCGGCCTTTGCCGTACCGAGCACATGTTCTTCGAGGAAGACCGTATTCCCGCCGTGCGTGAGATGATCGTGGCCAAGTCCGAAGATCAGCGCCGCAAGGCTCTTGCCAAGCTTCTGCCCATGCAGAGGGGCGACTTCAAGGGTATGTTCGAGGCTCTGGAAGGCCGTCCGATGACCATCCGGTTCCTGGATCCGCCGCTGCATGAGTTCCTGCCTCACGAGGACGAGGACATCCGCAGCCTGGCTGCTGAGATGGGCCTGACCTTCGACGAGCTGAAGGCCACTGTGGAAGATCTCCATGAGTTCAACCCCATGCTGGGCCACCGCGGCTGCCGTCTGTCCGTGACCTATCCTGAAATTGCTGAGATGCAGACCCGTGCCGTGATCGAGGCCGCCATCGAAGTCAAGCAGGAGAAGGGTTACGACGTGATCCCCGAGATCATGATTCCCCTGGTCGGCGACGTGAAAGAGCTGAAGTATGTGAAGAACGTTGTGGTTGAGACTGCCGAGACCGTGATGGCCGAAAAGGGCGTTAAGCTGAACTACAAGGTCGGTACCATGATCGAGGTTCCCCGTGCTGCCGTGACGGCCGATGAGATCGCCAAGGAAGCCGAGTTCTTCTCCTTCGGTACCAACGATATGACCCAGATGACTTTCGGCTTCTCCCGTGATGACGCCGGTAAGTTCCTCAACGATTACTATGACAAGAAGATCTTCGAGCAGGATCCCTTCGCCCGCCTGGATCAGGTTGGTGTGGGCCGCTTGCTGAAGATGGCCGTGGAACTGGGTCGTCAGACCCGCCCCGACATCAAGCTGGGCATCTGCGGTGAGCACGGCGGAGATCCGTCTTCCGTCATGTTCTGCCACAACATCGGCCTCAACTATGTGTCCTGCTCGCCCTACCGCGTGCCGATCGCTCGGTTGGCCGCCGCTCAGGCGAAGATCCTGGCTGAAAAGGATGTTTTCCAGGACAAGTAAGCCGCTGATTCAAAAAGACCCGTCCGTTGAGGACGGGTCTTTGTTTTTTGCGTGCTGAATACAATGGAATAGAGAATTCATTCGGGGAAGCAGAAAAGCCCTATTTTTGCCCCTTTGCAGGATTTTTGCGGACTTTGTGGTATATAGTGAATAAATCGGTGTGGGAGGTGAAGGTATGACGGCTCGGGAACGAACGGAGGCATGGGAGGAAAAGGCGCTGCGGCCGGAGGCGGCGAAGAGTGCAAAAAGCCGGGGGCGGATGTATCCCATGGCGCCCTGTGATCTCAGAACAGATTTTCAGCGGGACCGGGACCGTATTCTTCATTCCAAGGCCTTTCGGCGGCTCAAGCACAAGACGCAGGTGTTTGTGGCGCCGGAGGGGGACCATTACCGCACCCGGCTCACGCACACGCTGGAGGTCTCCCAGATTGCCCGAACCATCGCCAGAGCCCTTCAGCTGAACGAGGATTTGACGGAGGCCATCGGCATGGGCCACGACCTCGGGCATACGCCTTTTGGCCATGCGGGGGAACGCACCTTAAATCAGCTTTCCTCCCGAGGCTTTCGGCACCATGAACAGAGCCTTCGGGTGGTGGACGTGCTGGAAGGGGACGGGGGGCTCAATCTCACCTTTGAGGTGCGGGACGGCATTGTCAACCATACGTCCAAGGGCCATCCGGCCACGCTGGAGGGCAGGGCCGTCAGTCTGGCGGACCGTATCGCCTATATCAATCATGACATCGATGATGCGTTGAGGGCCGGACTGCTGCGCCCTGAGGATCTGCCGAAGGACCTCCTGGACATCCTGGGAGACACCCATGGCCGGAGGATCGACCGTATGATCCGGGACGTGGTGGAGGAGAGCGAGACCAAAGGCGATATCCGGATGAGCGATCGGATTGGGGAGGCTATGGAGAACCTCCGGGGTTTCATGTTCGAAAAGGTCTATCGCCATCCCGGCGCCCTCAAGGAGGAGGAGCGGGTGCGGTTCATGCTCTCCCATCTGTTCGAATACTACATGGCTCATCCTCCGGAAGGCCCGGGAGATCTGGAACAGCGGGTGGTGGATTATATCGCCGGGATGAGCGACCGCTACGCCATCGCTGTTTTTGAGGATATTTCCATACCCCGAACCCAGCACTGAAGCGGCGGGTTCGACAAGTTTTTGGTGAATTCGGGCCGCAAAGCAGGAAAAGACCTGGATTGTGGCGAATTTAACTGGAGGTTTTAAGGATTGGGTGGTGCTATGCCCGGTTTTTTTTCGCAAGAATTTTTGGACGAGGTCTGCGAAAAGAATGATATCGTGGACGTGATCTCCGGATATGTCCCGCTGAAGTCCAAAGGTTCCAGAATGTGGGGCTGCTGTCCTTTCCATCAGGAAAAAACACCTTCATTCAGCGTGAATCCTGGGCAGCAGTTTTATTACTGCTTTGGCTGTCATGCCGGGGGCAACGTGATCCATTTCGTGATGGAGATGGAGAAGCTGAGCTTCCCGGACAGTGTGCGTCTTTTGGCCGACCGCTGCGGCATGGCCTACGAGACGCAGGGCGACGAGAGTGCCTATAAGCGGCAGCGGGAGGAGAAGGAAAGGCTGTATGGAATCGTTAAGATTGCAGGCCGCTACTTCTACGACCGGTTGTGGGACGAGCAAGGGGGCGCCGGGGCCCGGGCGTATCTCGCCAGGCGGGGTATGAAGGGGAGCACTGTGCGTCAGTTCGGTATGGGCTATGCGCCGGATGGCTGGGAGGGATTGGTCCAGCATCTCACGGAAAAGGGATGCGATTTGGAACGGGCCGCTTCCCTGGGGCTCATACATAAGGGAAAGAAGGAGGGCTACTACGACGCCTTCCGCAACCGGGTTATCTTTCCTATCATATTGCCCAACAACCGTGTGATCGGTTTTGGCGGGCGGGTGCTGGATCAGTCCCTGCCCAAATATATCAACTCGCCGGAGAGCAAGATCTTTGTGAAGGGCGAGCACCTCTACGGCCTGCGCCAGTTGAAAAAACAGCGGGACGTGGACGCGGTCTTTCTGGTGGAAGGTTATATGGACGTGGTGTCCCTGGCCAACTTTGGCGTTACCAACGCTGTGGCGTCCCTGGGAACGGCCCTTACGGAGCAGCAGGCACGGCTTTTGAAGCGCTATGTGCCCAGGGTCTATCTGTCCTATGACGGGGATGGCGCTGGACGCAAAGCCACCCTGCGGGGTTTGGATATTCTCCGCAATGAGGGGCTGGACGTGCGGGTGATGCGCATGCCCGACGGCAAGGACCCCGACGAATTCATTCGTGCCGAGGGCAAGGATGCCTTTTTGGAGCTCTCCCGGGACGCCATGGAGCTTGTGCGCTATAAATTGACCTTGCTGGAGGAGTCCGCCGATCTTTCGACGCCCGAGGGCCGCATGGATTTTGCGGAAAAATCCTGTGCCATGCTGGCCAGGGATGTGAAAACCGCGCTGGAGCTCGATCTATACGGCGAATATGTTTGCCAAAGAAGCGGCTTTGCCCTGGAAACGGTGAAGAACCGGGTGGGACAGCTGCAGCAAAAAAAGCCGGCGAAGGTGCCGGTCAAGGCCATGGAAAGGCTTACGGAGAATAAGAACGCAGCCGGGCGTTATAATAAGGAGGAGCAGGAAGCTCGCTCGGAGCGTCTTATGGAGCAAAAGCTCCTTTATATATGGATGCAATACCCCTTTGTACGGGAAAGAGTGGATGTAACGAAGGACGATTTTCTCTATGAGGAACACGGGAAGCTCTTTGAGGAGATCGCCAGGGGCGCGGGCAGCTGGAACGAACTTCTGGGCGGCATAACCGACGGCGAATGGGCCAAGGTTGTCGCTGCGGTGGAGAAGGAACGGGTGCCGGCCAAGGATGCGCTGGATATGGCTGAACTTTTGGCCAACCGCTTGAAACAGCGGCGGATTCAGCAAAGGATCAGGGACTTGCAGGACGGTTTCCCAAAGGCGGAGCCTTCCAGGCGGCAGGAGATCCTGCAGGAGCTGGAACGGCTGAACAAGCAGTATAGGAGCCTGAAGGAATGGACCCAAAGGAGGGAAACTCTTGAAAAATGAAGAGACGCAGCAAAGCCGCGTAAAAGAGTTGCTGGATTCCGGAAAGAATAAGGGCGTGCTCACCTTGAAGGAGATCATGGACTCCTTGGAAGAGATCGAGCTGGAACCGGAACAAATTGAAAAGGTGTACGACACGCTGGAAGCCATGGGTGTGGATGTCGTGGAAAAATTGGACGCCGACACGGAAATTACCGAGCTCCCGGAAGAATTGGCCGAGGAGGACCCGGAAGCCGGTATTCCCGAAGGGGTGAGCATCGATGATCCGGTGAGGATGTACCTCAAGGAGATCGGTAAGGTGCCCCTTCTGACGGCGGAAGAGGAAATTGAGATCGCCAAGCGCATGGAAGCTGGCGACATGGAGGCGAAGCGCAAGCTGGCGGAGGCCAATCTTCGCCTGGTGGTCAGTATCGCCAAGCGGTATGTGGGCCGCGGGATGCTGTTCCTGGACCTGATCCAGGAGGGCAATCTTGGACTGATTAAAGCGGTGGAGAAGTTCGATTACCGCAAGGGCTACAAGTTCAGCACCTATGCCACCTGGTGGATCCGGCAGGCGATCACCCGTGCCATCGCCGATCAGGCGAGAACCATCCGTATTCCGGTGCATATGGTGGAGACCATCAACAAGCTGATCCGGGTTTCCCGGCAGCTTTTGCAGGAATATGGCCGGGACCCTCAGCCCGAAGAGATTGCCCGGGAAATGACCATCTCCGAGGATAAGGTGCAGGAGATCATGAAGGTGGCCCAGGAACCCGTGTCCCTGGAGACCCCCATCGGCGAGGAGGAGGACAGCCATCTTGGCGACTTTATTCCCGATGACGATGTGCCCGCTCCCGCTGAGGCGGCGGCGTATACGCTGCTGAAGGAACAGCTGCTGGGCGTGCTGGATACCCTGACCCCTCGGGAGGAAAAGGTGCTTCGGCTGCGCTTTGGCCTGGACGATGGCCGGGCGCGCACGTTGGAGGAGGTGGGCCGGGAATTCAACGTAACCCGGGAACGCATCCGCCAGATCGAAGCGAAAGCTTTGCGGAAGCTCCGCCATCCGAGCCGAAGCAAGAAGCTGAAGGATTTTCTGGATTGAGGCGAAGGCAGCGTAAAAGGCTGCCTTCTTTCATTCATGCGCCTTTCCAAACGTTTGGAGGCAATCCTGAACAAAGTGCCCATGGACAGCCGGATGGCGGATATCGGCACGGATCATGGGCGGCTGATGCTGGCGGCATTGGTGACGGGCCGGTGCCGCAAGGTCTATGGCGTGGACATCAGTGAACCGTCACTGAATAAGGCAAGGGCTTTGTTCAGCGGCCGGGAATTGAACGCGGAATTTCTGCTGGGAAGCGGAGTGGACCCGCTGGCGCTCCACAGTGTGGACGCGGCGGTTCTGGCGGGAATGGGTTCTCAGACCATCCGCAGCATCCTGGCATCGAACCGGCAGGATATTCCCTGCTGGATACTGCAGCCCATGAGCCAGGCTCCGCTTCTGCGGGAGTTTTTGGTGAAGCAGGGTTTTCGCATCGACAGCGAGGACCTGGTCTGGGAAAACCGAAGATTTTACAGCATCATTCAGTGCAGCTGGGGCGAGGACCGGGAGCGGTCCTGGGCGGAATACCAGCTGGGCTGGAAGTTGATCGAAACGCGTCATCCGCTGCTGCCCGAGCTTGTCGCCTGGCGGGAGAAGTATCTGCGAAGGGCGGCGGGGGAGGTCCTGCGCTCCGATCCCGGGGACGGGGAGGGCCGGGCGGCCGAACTCATGGCGCGCATCAAGCAATTGAAGGAGGCGGTTCCGACATGAAGGTTCGGGAGATCGTGGAAGCGCTGGAGAGGCTTGCGCCGCCCGCACTTGCGGAGAGCTGGGATAATTCTGGGCTCACGGTGGGCGATCCCGACGGGGAGGTCCGGCGCATCGTGGTGACGCTGGACGTAACGGAAGGCACGCTGGAATATGCGGCGGCCATGGAAGCGGAGCTTGTCGTGGCACACCACCCGCTCATCTTCGGCAAGCTTTCAGCAATTCGGGCGGATGATCCGGTGGGACGGCTGGTGATGAAGGCTGTGCGCTCCGGCATCGCCGTCTATGGCATGCATACGAACTTGGACAATGCGCCGGGCGGCATGAACGATGAGCTGGCGGACCGACTGGGCATGATGGACCGGCGTCCGCTGGTGCCCCTTTCCGGCGCGTACAAGGTCGCGGTCACGGTGCCCGATGAGCATGCGGAAGCGGTGATGAACGCTATGTTTGACGCCGGCGCGGGCAAAATGGGGCATTATGACCGCTGCGCCTTCAAAACGGAAGGGGAGGGGACTTTCCGGCCGCTGGCCGGCGCCCATCCCTTCGTCGGACAAAGGGAGACCACGGCCCGTGTGCCGGAGGAGAAGCTGGAGGCGCTGGTGGACCGGGCCCATCTTGATGGGGTGCTGGCCGTGCTCGCCAAAGCTCATCCCTATGAGCATCCCGCGGTGGACGTAATCGAGCTGTTCCGCCAAAAGACCGATCTGGGTACGGGCCGCGTGGGCCGCATCGTGCCAATTCAAGGCGGGGAATTTCTGCCCTGGCTGAAGGAAAAACTGGACCTCCCTTACGTTCGGGTGTGCGGGGATCTTCCCCAATGGGTGGAGAAGGTGGCCGTGCTGGGGGGCAGCGGAGCCTCCTATATCTTAGCGGCGGCCCGCTCCGGCGCCGACGTCTACGTGACCGGGGATGTGAAGCACCATGACGCGCTGCTGGCGAAGGAACTGAGCCTTCCGGTGGTGGATGCGGGGCACTATGGACTGGAAAAACATGGGGTTGATTGGCTGATTAGAGGTTTACAAAATACTTTAAATGAATTACAATATAACCAAGTAGAAATTCTTGTGGATGCCGCGGGCATGGATCCTTTTTATCTTGGATAAATTGATAGTACCCCCCGAGCTACGCATCGGGGGTTTTTGTACCTGCATTATGGAAGGAGGATGATCCCATGCAGAATTTGGATATGCTTTTGGAATATCAGAACCTGGATTTGCAGCTGGATCAGTTGGAAAAAAAGCTGAGGCAGGACCCCACCCGGTTGAAATTACTCAAGGTCAGGAACTTTTTCAATGAGAAACAAAAGCAGCTGCAGAACATGGATCAATCGGCGGAACAGCAGCAAAAGCTTTTCTTAACCCTCCAAAAGGAGATCAAGCTTGCCACCGAACAGCTTCTCGATCTCAAGGAGGAACAGCAGGACGAGGAGCTGGATCTCCATGGCCTGCAGGATCTTCGCAAGCGCACCGAGTCCCTATTGGACGTTTTGGTGAAGCGGGAGAAGGAGCTTAAAAGCATTGTGGACGCCTGGTCCACCGTGGAAAGCCGGCTGAGGCGCATGAACGCCCAGATCGTGGCGGCCAAACGGGACTACGCGGAGCTGAAGAAGGAATACGACGATATCTTCAAAAACTACCAAAAGCAGATGGCGCCCTATCAGGCGAAGAAAAAGGATATGGAGGGGGATTTGGACCCGGAGCTTCTCAAGCGGTACAAACGCATCCGTTCCGCCCGGCCCAATCCGGTGGCACCCATTGTCAACAACCAGTGCTCCGGCTGCAATATGGAACTGCCCTCCGCCATGCTTATGATGATGCGGGAGGCGCCGCGGCCCATGGAATGCGAAAACTGCGGCAGAATCTTGTTTTTGAAGGAGAGCTGAAAACGCTGCGAGCAAGACAGATGATCGCGTCTTTTTGACGAGGAAAGTCCGAGCACCACAGGGCAGGGTGCTGGGTAACACCCAGTGGAGGCGACTCCAAGGATAGTGCAACAGAGATATACCGCGTCCTTCGGGACGTAAGGGTGGAAAGGCGAGGTAAGAGCTCACCAACGGCTTGGCGACTTGTCCGTTCTGTAAACCCCACCTGGTGCAAGATTGATAGCGGAGCATTTTGCGGCGGCCCGCCCGCTCCCATGTAATCGCTGGAGCCCGTTGGTAACTTCGGGCCTAGATAGATGATCATCCTATGACAGAACTCGGCTTATGGCTTGTCTCGCAAGCGCAATCAAAACCGGAGCTTCGGCTCCGGTTTTTTTTGTATAGAATGATGGCATTTAAGCCATATTCTGATTGACAAAGAGAGGGTTTTCCTCTATAATAGTCAATGAAAGTCAAAGTAAGATATTGCTGTGCAGACAAGGAGATGATTCCATGAATTTTGATAAATTTACCCAAAAGGCTCAACAGGCCGTGGCGGACAGTCAGGAACTGGCGGTGCGGCTGGGGAACCCTGTTTTGACGCCGGAGCACCTTTTGCTGGCGCTGCTTCAGCAGGAGGACGGCACCGTCCGGCTGGTCCTTTCGGAAATGGATAAAGACGCCGATATGCTGGCGAAGGACGTGGAGAACGCCCTGGGCCGCCTCACGAAGATCGAGGGCGGGGCGGCCCTGCCCCAGGCGGACCGCAGATTTACCCAGATCCTTCTTGCGGCGGAGGACAATGCGAAGCGGGTGAAGGATGAATATGTGGGCACGGAGCATTTGTTTGAGGCCATTTTGACGGAGGACAATTCCGATGCCGGGCGTATTTTGAGGAACCAGGGCATCCACAAGGAAAATATGCTGAAGGCACTGAAGAAGGTTCGCGGCAGCCAAAAGATCACCTCGCCCAACCCCGAAGAGACCTACCAGGCGTTGAAGCGTTTTGGTCGGGATTTGACGGAGATGGCCAAGGCCGACAAGCTGGACCCGGTGATCGGCAGGGACGGCGAGATCCGGCGCGTGGTGCGCATTCTCTCCCGGAGAACCAAAAACAACCCCGTTCTGATCGGGGAGCCGGGCGTGGGCAAGACCGCCGTGGTGGAGGGTCTGGCCCAGCGCATTGTTAAGGGCGACGTGCCTGAAGGGCTCAAGGACAAGACGGTCTTTGCGCTTGACATGGGCTCGCTCATCGCCGGCGCCAAATACCGGGGTGAATTTGAGGAGCGGCTGAAAGCCGTGCTGGATGAGATCCAAAAGAGCGAAGGACAGATCATTCTTTTCATCGATGAGATGCACACCATCGTGGGGGCCGGCAAGACGGAGGGTTCCATGGATGCGGGCAACATCCTAAAACCCATGCTGGCAAGGGGTGAGCTTCGCTGTATCGGCGCCACCACCCTCGATGAATACCGAAAGTACATCGAAAAGGATGCCGCGCTGGAACGCCGTTTTCAGCCGGTGCTGGTGGAGCCGCCCACGGTGGAGGACACCATCTCCATTCTGCGGGGACTGAAGGAGAAGTTTGAAATCTATCACGGCGTGCGCATCACGGACGGCGCCATCATCGCCTGCGCCACCCTGTCCGACCGCTATATTTCCGACCGGTTCCTGCCGGATAAGGCCATCGACCTGATGGATGAAGCGGCGGCCATGCTCCGAACTGAGATGGACAGTATGCCCCAGGAATTGGATGAGGTCACCCGAAGACTGATGCAGCTGCAAATCGAGGAGCAGGCCCTGAAGAAGGAAACGGATGAGGCCAGCAAACGCAGGCTTGCCGATTTGAAGGAGGAAATCGCGGAGGCCCAAAAGCAAAGCGATGACCTTCGGGCCC
Organism: Gehongia tenuis; assembly: GCF_014384795.1. Taxonomy (NCBI): domain Bacteria; kingdom Bacillati; phylum Bacillota; class Clostridia; order Christensenellales; family Christensenellaceae; genus Gehongia; species Gehongia tenuis. The sequence continues at coordinate 712,805 of NZ_JACRSR010000001.1, forward strand.
AGTGGGAGGCGGAAAAGGTGGCCATCATGGGCTCGAAGGACCTGACCAAAAGGATCGACGAGACCAAGCGCCAGATCGAACAGGCCGAGCGGGACTACGATTTGAACCGGCTTGCCGAGCTCAAATACGGCGTGCTTCCTGAGCTGGAAAAGAAACGGGAGGAGTCCCAGCAAAGCAAAAATACGGTCCTTCTCAAGGAGGAGGTCACCGAGGAGCAGATTGCGGAGATCGTGGCCAAATGGACGGGCATTCCGGTCAGCCGTTTGGTGGAATCGGAGCGGGAGAAGCTTCTGCGTCTGCCCGCCATCCTGCACAAGCGGGTGATCGGCCAGGACGAGGCGGTGGAGTCCGTTTCCGAGGCGGTGCTCCGCGCCCGTGCGGGGCTTAAGGACATCAACCGGCCCATCGGTTCCTTCATGTTCCTCGGGCCCACCGGCGTGGGCAAGACCGAGCTCGCCCGGGCGCTCAGCGTGGCGCTGTTCGACTCGGAGGACGCCATGATCCGCATCGATATGTCCGAGTACATGGAAAAGCATTCCGTGTCCCGTCTGGTGGGCGCGCCTCCCGGGTACGTGGGCTACGACGAGGGCGGCCAGCTCACCGAAGCCGTGCGCAGAAAGCCTTATTCGGTCATCCTCTTTGATGAGATCGAGAAGGCCCATCCCGATGTGTTCAACATTCTGCTGCAGGTATTGGACGACGGCCGGCTCACCGACAACCAGGGCCGAACGGTGGACTTCAAGAACACCGTGGTGATCATGACCTCCAATCTGGGCAGCGCGACCCTGCTGAAATCGCTGGAGGACGACGGCTATGTGACGAACGAAGCCAAAAAGGCGGTGCACGAATCCCTGCGCATGTCCTTCCGGCCGGAATTCCTGAACCGAATCGACGAGATTCTCATTTTCACGCCTCTGGACGAGGAGCAGATCAAAAAGATCATCGCGAAGACGCTGGACGAGGTGCAGGCGCGGCTGGTGGATCGGGACATTCGGCTTGATCTTACCGAAGCGGCAAAGGATTACATCCTCAAGGCCTCCTTCGATCCCGCCTTCGGCGCACGGCCCATCAAGCGTTACATTCAGCGGGAGGTGGAAACGGCGCTGGCCCGGCGCATCGTTGACGGGTCCCTGGCCGATCATGCCAAAGTCACCATCGGCGTGGACGAGGACAAACTGGATTTTCAGATTCAGTAAAAGGAAAGATGCAAAGGAGCGGAATCTTCCGCTCCTTTTTTATGCTATAATAGGGAGCATTGGAGGGATGAGATTTGAAGATATCGGTGCTGGGCTGCGGCCGCTGGGGCTCGTTTATCGCGTGGTATCTGAACCGGACCGGGCACGAGGTCACGCTGTACGGCAGACCGGGCTCAAAACGGATGGCAGGGTTTTTGCAGACCCGCATGAATGGGCTCGTGACGCTGCCCGGGAGCGTACGGCTGACCTGTGACCTCAAGGAGGCGGCGGAGGCGGAAACCCTGGTGATCTCGGTGGGTTCCCAGAGTCTCCGGGGACTGATGGGGGAGCTTTGTCAGCTGAAGCTTCCTGCAAAATGCTATGTCTTGTGCATGAAGGGTCTGGAGAACAGCACGGGCGAGCGCCTCAGCGAGGTGGCCGGTGAGTTTTTGGGCGATAATGATGAGATCGCCGTGTGGCTGGGACCGGGTCACGTGCAGGAATTCACCCGGGGCATCCCCAACTGCATGGTGATCGACAGCGTTCATCCCGCCACCAAGGAGCGGCTGGTGGGCGAGTTCTCCGGTGAACTCATTCGCTTTTACTTTGGCAACGACCTCATCGGCAACGAGGTGGGCGCCGCGGCAAAGAACGTGATCGGCATCGCGGCGGGCATGCTGGACGGTTATCGTCTCTCCTCCCTCAAGGGCGCGCTTATGTCCCGGGGCACCCGGGAGATCGCAAGGCTCATCAAGGCCATGGGCGGAAACGAGCTGTCCGCTTACGGACTATGCCATCTCGGCGATTATGAAGCCACCGTCTTTTCGCCCTACAGCCACAACCGCCAGTTCGGTGAATCCTTCGTGAAGGGGGAGCGCTACACCGAGCTTGCCGAGGGTTACTATACGGTGGAGGCGCTGCTTTTGCTGGAACAGAAGTATGCCGTGGAGCTTCCCATCTGCCGGGCGGTGTACGATGTGCTCTACCGGGGCAGGGATCCTCAAAGGACCTTGGATGGACTGTTCCTGCGCAGCCTCAAACGGGAATTCTAGAGCGCTCCGCCTCCCTTGAAACGGGAAGATCGTCTGTTGGGATCTCCCGAACCCTTCTTATGCAGCCAAGAGCCAGCACGGCCATGGCGGCCACCCATGCGGAGGGTTCGGCAAAGAGGATGACGGAGGAACCCCAAAGGCGCACAAAGATAAGCGCCGCCAAGACCCGCACCAAAAATTCCATGAAGCCGGATAATAACGACGCGCCCGTGCTGCCCAGTCCCTGCAGGGTGCTGCGAAAGACGTAGAGCAGGTACAGGGCCGGAAGCATGGCGCTCACGATGGAGAGATACCGGTAGGCCACGGCCAGCACCTCCCCGGCGTGGGGGTTGGAGGCGTCGATGAAAAGGCTCAGGATGAATCTGCCGCCAAGAAACATGACAAGGGCGATGAGGATGGACAGGGTTACGGCGATGAGCGCCGCCTTCCGCATTCCCAGGCGTATGCGCCTATACCGCCCGGCGCCATAATTCTGTGCCATGTACGTGGTGATCGCAAAACCAAGGGAGATGGCGGAGCTGTCGAGGAGGCCGAAGATTTTGTTCGTCGCCGTGAGCCCGGCGATAAAGATCAGCCCCTGCTGGTTGATGGCCGATTGAAGGATCATGCCGCCGCCGGCGATGAGGACATGCTGCAGCGCAAGGGGGAAGCCGAGGGCGATGAGGCGTTTGATGACCGGACCCTCGGGCCGCCAATCCTCCCGGCTGGTTCTCAGCAGCTCGATCCGCTTCAGTACGGCGAAGCAGTAGAAAAAGGCGATCAGCTGGGCGGCAACCGTGGCCACGGCCGCACCCACCACGCCCCAGTGAAACACCAGCACAAAGAGCAGATCCAGCGCCACATTGGTTACGGCGGCAATGGCCATGGCGATGAGGGGCGTTTTGCCATCGCCGAGAGCCCTCAGGATGGACGCGGCCAGGTTATAGGCCATGACTACCAAAATCCCGGAGAACATGGTGGTGAGGTAGTCGGAGGCCATGGCAAAGATAGGCTCCGGCGTCTCCAGGAGATGGAGCATGGGTTTTGCAATAAGAAGGCACACTCCCGTTAAAAGAAGAGCCAAACCTGCGCACAAAAGGATGGTCATGGCGAAAGCCTTTTTGACTTTGGGCCCGCTGCCCTCGCCGAAATGCTGGGCGATGAGGATGGCGAAGCCCTGGGTCAGGGCCTGCATGACCCAAAGGGCCAGCCAATAGGTCCAATCGGTGGCGCCCACGGCGGCCAGAGCCTCCACGCCCACGCCCTGACCCACGATGATCGCGTCCACGATCATGTAAAGCTGCTGGCCCAGGTTGGTCAAAATAAGGGGGATGGCGAAGGATAAAAGCAGTTTGGCGGGGCTTCCGACCGTCATGTTTCTGATTCTGCTCATGGAATTTCCTTTCACTTTGACATTCAAACAATATAATAATAGAATCATTAAAAGCATTTGTATACTGATATCGTCCCGGATGATATCAATATTGTGCCAAAGGGGGATGACGATGGGCTGTCGAAGGGTGATTACCGATCAAAACCTGCTGGAAACCATTGAATATGAGAACAACGTGCTGCCCATTTCTTTCTATGAGGACCATTTTGACGAATATCTGAACGGCGAACTTGGCCACCACTGGCATGATGAATTTGAGTTTGGCCTGGTTTTGAAGGGCGGGCTGGAATACACGCTCCAGGAGACCCGCATTCTGCGGGCGGGAGACGGGGTGTTCGTCAACTCAAAGGCGCTCCATCGGGCGAGGCAGACGGAAGCTGGCACCATCTTTTTTGCCTTCGTGTTTCCCCCGAACCTTTTTGCGCTAAAGCCGGTGGAGGCGGTGTATCAAAGAGGCATCCTGCCCATTCTGCACTCCGCCGCGCCCGGACTTTTTCTGTTTAAGGACAGGAATAGGGACCAGGATCTGCTTTGCTGCCTCAGGGCCTTTCGCGATCTCTCCTTTGGGAACCCGGACTATGAGCTTTCCGTCATGGAGCTCATCTTTCGGACGATGAGGCAGGTGCTATTTCGCATTTCAGCCATCGCTGAGGCACCCGTCAACAGGATGGAACGCCTGCAGGTGCAAAGAGCGCGAATGATGCTTGCTTACATTCACACCCATTACGGCGAAGGGATCACCGTTGACCGCATTGCCGAGGCCGCGAGCATCGGCCGGAGCGAATGCTTCCGCTGTTTTCAAGGGATTATCGGCAAAACACCCACGGAGTATCTTTGTGAGTACAGGCTTTCCCAGGCCGCCCATCTGCTGACCAGCACGGAGCGCGAGCTTTCCGACATCTGTTTTTCCTGCGGCTTCAACAGCGCCAGCTACTTTGGCAAGCTGTTCAAAGAAAAATGCGGCCTGTCTCCCGGACAGTACCGCAAAAACGCCAAAGCTTTGCAAAGCCATTAAACTTGACACATCCTCCGCCGCCGTCTTTTATGTATCCCATAGCCTGAAAAAGCGCATAATGAATGAAAAGAAGGTATGGGAGCGTAGCAAAAATATGTTTCTAATCTATGCTGCTTTGGCCGTAATTCTGGTGGGTGCGGCGGTCTATGGCATTTTAAATTTACGGCGGTCCGGCGAAGGCGCGGAGCGGCTGTCTCCGGCCGGCCTGGATGGGGAGGAGGGGGCGGCCTGGCTTGCCGGCCAGCCGGAGGTCAAAAATAGAATCTTTTACCGGCGGGATCCTCTGCATCTCGCCGGCCTTTCCCGTGCCATGCCCGAGCTCTACCGCGAAGCCGCGGGCCGCCTGGGTTCGGATAACGCCGGCGCGCTCAGCTGGTATGTGGACCACTATCCCTTTCTTCGCCAAACGCTCCTCCGGCTGGAGAAGGCGCTGACCACGAAAAGCGTGGGCGGACTGCCGGCCTTTTCAGCCGGGCCCCTCAAAAATGTGCCCCGCTGCTATGCCATTGTCCGCACGGCCCTGGAGCTCCATCAGCTGAAGCTTTCAGCCGAGGATCTGGCCGAGGCCGCTCAGACTTATGAGCGGCATAAGCCGCTCGCCCTCCGGGAGCTGTGGATGCTTCCCGAGATGGCTCAGGCTCTGCTGCTTCAGGCCGCTGTGAGGCTGGCGCAGGAGAGTCTGGAGGAGGAAAAGAACGGCCAAAAGTGCATGGAGCTGTTTGAAAAAAGTTTGGAGGGCGATGGGGAGCGGGCGCTGAAGGCGCTGCTCGAGCGCTGCGGTCAACAGAACAAGCTGACGGATGAACTCATCGCGAAGGTGTATGAACGGCTGGTTCAGTACAAAAATCCGAAGCTTTTGAAGCTGCTGGACGGGGCCATCGCGGACCGGGAGGAGGACCTTGAGCACATCGTGCAGTCCGTTCAGGAGGCCCGGGTGAAAAAGGCCATTCTGATGGCGAACGCGGTCAAGAGTCTTCACCATTGGCAGCAGGTGCAGTGGGCCGTCCATTTTGAGGAGATCTCCTCGGTGCACAGGCTGTTCATGGGGGATCCGGCGGGAGTCTATGGCAGGATGAGCTTTGACAGCCGCCAGCGGCTTCTTGGCCGTCTGGAGAGCATTGCCGGCAACGACGAGATGGCGGCGGCGGAAGGGGCCCTGGAACTCGCCAAGGCGGGAGAGACCCTCCAGCAGCGCCATGTGGGCTACTATCTGATGGTGGAAGAGGGCCTTGAAAAGCTTTATGGGAAGCTGGATAAAGCGGGCAAGGGAAAAAGAAGGCGTCTTGGCCTTGTCCTCAAACGCGTCCTTTATTTCGTCATGATCTGGGTGCCGAGCCTGGGCTTTTCGGCTCTCGCTGCCGCGGGATGCTGGCCGGCGGCCGGTTTTTGGGCGGTCGCCGTAGGTCTTTTGGCCATCCTTCCGCTGTCCGACCTGTTTGCCGCCCTTGCCGGCGCGATCATGGGCAAGGCCGTGCGCTCCACGGCTCTGCTGAAAATGGATTATACGAAGAATTTCGGGGATTTTACGGCGGTTGTGGCCATCCCCGCTCTCATTCCCAGCGTGGATGCCGCTAAAAAACTTGTCCAGCAGCTGGAACTCGCCTTTCATGCCAGCCGGGACGAGAACATGCGCTATGTCCTTTTGGGGGATTTTGCCGATGAACCGAAACCTGTGCTGGAGGGAGACGAGGAGATTCTGGAAGCGGCGAAGGCGGGCATTGCCGCGCTCAACCACCGCTGGGCGAGGGGCGGCGACCAGTTTTTCCTGCTGCACCGGCCAAGGACGCTTTCCGCCACGCAGAGGCGGTATATGGGCAAAGAGCGGAAACGGGGGGCCCTGGCCAGCCTGAACCGTTTCATTCTGGGGGAAGAGGAGGCCTTTCTGGCCACCGAAGGCAGCCTCACGCGAATTCGAGGCGCCAAATACGTGATCACTCTGGATGCGGACACCCGCCTCATGAAGGACGAGGCGAAGCGCATGCTTGCGGCCATGGCTTATCCGCTCAACTGGCCTGTTTTCAATGAGGAGGGCACCCGGGTGGTTCAGGGCTACGGCCTTATGCAGCCTCGGGTGGAGCTTTCGGTGGCGGAAGCTGACCGGTCCCGATTCGCCTATCTGTTTGGCGGGGATCCCGGCTTTGATCCCTATGCCTTTACCGCCTCCGATGTCTATCAGGATCTATTCGGCGAGGGCATCTTCACCGGCAAGGGCGTTTATGATGTGAAGGCCTTCACCACAGTTTTGGAGGGAAGACTGCCCAGGGAGTGGGTGCTGAGCCATGATCTTCTTGAAGGCAGCTATGCCCGGTGTGCCCTTCTTGGCGATGTGGCGCTGATGGACGGCTTCCCCAAAAGCTATCTTGCCTATGCCAAAAGAAGCGAACGGTGGATCCGGGGCGACTGGCAGCTTCTTCCCTGGCTGACGGGAAGGGTGCGGGATGAGGCCGGCGACAAGAAGAAAAATCCGCTGGGCCGTCTTGCCCGGTATAAGATGTTCGATAATCTTCGGCGCTCCCTGGTGCCCATTCTTTCTGCGGGGCTCATTGCCATGGGCATCGGATTTGGCCGGCCATTGCTGGCGGTCCTCGCCCTTTTGCCCATGCTCATCCATCCCCTTCTGGGGCTGGCGCAGGGCCTCTACGATTGGGCGGCGAACCGGGGCGTCCGGCCCGCCGCTGTCGGCAAAGGCTTTGTGCGCGCCCTTCTTGAGATCATGCTCCTCGGGGACAGCGCCGTGAACAGCCTTCTTGCGATCCTTCGTGCGCTGAAACACATGGCAGGAAAGCACAAGCTTCTTGAATGGACCCCCGCAGCTCAGGCGGAGCACCATGGCGTGGGCGTGGGCGCTTACGTCCTTGCCATGGCGCCGTCCATGGCGCTGGGCGCCGGCTTTGCGCTTTGGGGCATTTTCGCGGGCGCCTATTGGGCCGCTGCCGCCCTGGCCTTTACGGCGGCCCCCTTCGTGATGGCGGCTCTTTCGGCAAAGCCCAAGGAGCGGCGGATACTTGACGCCTCGGACAGACAGTACATCGTGCGGCTTGCCCGGCTCAACTGGGCCTATTTTGAGGAGCAGGTGACGAAGGACCGCTTCTTCCTGCCGCCGGACAATGTACAGCTTGAACCCTATCGGGGTGCGGCCCTGCGCACGTCGCCCACCAACATCGGGTTCTATCTGATGGCCTGTCTTTCCGCCCATGACCTTGGCTTTATCAGCTATGGCGAGATGGTGGACCGGCTGGAGAAAACGGTGGCCGTGGTGGAGAGCCTGACCAAATGGCAGGGCCATCTCTACAACTGGTATGATCTGACGAATCTTGAAGTTCTGGTGCCCAAATACGTCTCCACCGTGGACAGCGGCAATTTGGCAGGGTATCTCATCATTGTGGCCGAGGGCGTCCGAAAGGGTCTTGAAAAGCCCTGGCTGGACGGATTCAAGGGGGACTACTGGCAGTCCGGTGCAAAGGATATGGGCGATTTGTTCCATAGGAGCGAGGCCAAATTGGATCGTTTGGGGGCCGCATCCCTCGCCGCTTGGAAGTCCTCCACGGCGGCGGTTTTCCCGGTCATGGCCTATGACGCCGTGCCCGCAGGTCTGGACGCCGCCCTTCGGGAATCCCTGGAGAGCGTTTTGAAGCCCGTGCGGGAGGCTAAAAGCGTGACGTCGCTTCACGGAGCTCTGACAGCGGCGCTGCCAAGGCTGGATCAGCTGCGCCCCGGGGATGACGGCGGCTATGCGGCCCAGCTTCGATCGGCGCTGCTGGGCAGCCTCGAAGCCGCCGAAGCCCTGGAAAGGAAGGCCGGACGCTTGGCCAGCCGCATGGAAGCCCTAGTGGAGGCCATGAATTTCTCCGCTTTGTACGATCCGGCCATGGATCTCATGCGGATCGGCTACGATGTGGAAAATGAGCTGGAGAGTCCGTCCCACTATGATTTTTTGGCTTCCGAGGCCAGGCAGACCAGTCTTGTGGCCATCGCCAAGGGGGATGTTCCCGCCAAGCACTGGCGGAACCTCGGCCGGCCCACCGAGCGGATCCATGGCAGGGACACCTTCCTGTCCTGGAGCGGCACCATGTTTGAATACCTGATGCCCCTGCTTATTTTTGGGGACAAGCCCCATACGGCCATGCACGGGACCTATGCCGGCCTTATGGCGGCCCAAATCGCCTATGGCAGGGAAAGGAATATTCCCTGGGGCGTTTCCGAATCGGGCTACTATGCCTTTGATCTTGCCCTCAACTATCAGTACCGGGCCTTCGGCGTGCCCAGGGTGAGCCTTCGCATGGCGCTGCCGCCGGATGTGGTGACGGCGCCCTATGCCGCCCAGATGGCGCTGATGGTGGACCCGGAAGAGGCCCTGCGCGACCTGAAACATTTTGAAAAGGCAGGCGCCTTCGGGCGGTACGGCTTCTACGAGGCTGTGGACTTTACCGCGGAACGGCTGGAGGACCAGCGGCCCAAGGTGGTCAAAAGCTTTATGGTGCACCATCTGGGCATGGCGCTGGTTGCCATGGACAATGTGCTCATGGATGGCATCCATCAAAAGCGCACCGATGCGGTGCTCATGCTGAAGGCGGTGGAGGACCTCTGGCTGGAGAAGCCGGCCAGCGTGCTCCTGCGCAAAAAGCCGGAGACGGTCAAGGTTGCCCAGCAGCCCCGGCGCCGGCCCAAACCCTTTGCCAGCCGCCACGTGCGCCAGCCTGGAGAGGATACGCTTCATTTCCTGAGCAACGGCAGCTACGATTTGATGGTAAGCGCGAAGGGGCTGGGTTATGCCCGCTGGCAGGATTACGCCATAGGACGCTGGCGCAAGGACCGGGTGCTGGAGCGCTACGGCCAGAGAATCGTCTTTCGCAATCTCAAAAACGGAGAAACCTTCTCCACGGCTTATCAGCCGGCGCTGGACCGGCCCGACCGCTATCAGGCAGCCTTTGAGCCGGAGCGGGCGGTTTTTCTCAGGAAGGACGGCCGCTTCACCACCAAAATGGAGTCGTGGGTTTCCCCGGAACATGACGTGGAGATTCGAAGGGTCACACTGGAGAATGGATCGCTCATTGAGGCCGAGTTTGAAATCACCGGCTTTTTTGAGCTTGCCCTTTCCCGGCAGGCGGACGATGAAGCCCATATGGCCTTCCAAAACCTCTTTGTAACCACAAAAAGTGTGCCGGAGCTGGACGCTCTCATTGCGGGACGGCGAACCCGTGAGGGTGAGGTGGCTCCCCTTTGCGTGGGCTACGGGATCTATGGCGACTTTGAAGGGGAGATGACCTTTGAAACCGACCGGGCGAAATTTTATGGGCGAAGCTATTCGGAAGGATACCCCGAAGGCATTTATCGGGAGCTGGAGCGAACCGAAGGCGCGGTGCTGGATCCGGTCATGGCTATTCGGCGAAAGCTTGTGGTGAACAAGGGCGAAAAGAAGACCTTCTGCTGCATCACCGCCGCCGCCAAAACCCGGGAGGAGACGGTGGCACTGCTGAAGGAGTACCGAAACATCCAGGCCGTGGAACGCTCCCTTGAACTGGCCCGGGTCCACGCCCGGGTGCAGGCGGAGCACCTCAAAATGCAGCCGAAGGATGCGGCCCTGTTTCAAAAGCTGGCGTCCTGGCTTGTGCTGGGCTACCCGAAAGGTGAAAAATCTCTGACGCAAAGGGCGCTGTGGGCTCACGGCATCTCCGGCGATCTGCCCATTGTACTGGCCACCATCGACGCCATAGATCAGCTTCCCGGTGCCGAACGGCTCCTCAAGGCTCATGGCTATCTTCGGATGAAGGGCGTAAAGGTGGATCTGGTGTTCCTGAACCGGTACGGCAACGACTACCTGCAGCCCCTGCAGGAAAAGCTTGTCGATCTCGTGCGGGCGAGTCATGCTCGTGGGGACGACGATGGACCGGGCGGCGTTCATATCCTGAAGGCCCAGGAGCTTTCGGAAGGGGAAGGGGAACGCCTTGCAGCTACGGCGAATCTGACGGTGAGCTGCGGCGAGGATTTCGAGCCCCTGCTGCTCCCGGAGCCTTCCGGCTATCAGCCGGAATTCGTGAAGAAAAGGCCTTCTCCCTGGCGGGATGAACGGGTTCAGGTTCAAGAAAAACTGCTCTTTTACAACGGCACCGGCGGGTTTACCGAGGGCGGCCGGGAATACGTGATGAATTTTCTGGACGGCGCGCCCACACCGCTACCATTCGCCAATGTGATGGCTGGGGAAAGCTTTGGCACGCTGGTGACGGAAAGCGGCGGCGGCTACACCTTCAATATCAACAGCCGGGAGAACAAACTCACGCCCTGGAGCAACGACGCCGTGCTCGATCCCTTGGGGGAGATGCTCCTCGTGCGGGACAACGAAACCGGCGAGGTCTTTTCCCTCACGCCCCGGCCGGCGGGACGAAAGGTGGCGGTTCGCCACGGTCAGGGCTACACCGTCTTTGAATCGCGGCCCCAGGGCATTCAAGCGGCGCTCACGGAATTTGTGGATACGGAGGCGCCAGTCAAGACCTACCGGGTGGAGCTCACCAACCTGACCGATTCCCGGCGCAGTCTCACCCTTTTCTTCTATGCCGAATGGGTGCTGGGCGTGACCCGGGACGCCATGGCACTGCATGGGATTACGGGCCATGAGGAGGATTTTCTTTGGGCGAAAAATCCCTATAGCGACGATTTCAGCGGACTTGTCGCCTATGCGGCATGCCTTGAAGGCATGGACGATTTTACCTGCCACCGTCCGGATTTCTGGGTGGGGGATGAGGTGAGCGGCGTGCCTGGAGGCGCTTGGGCCCTGACGCTATCCCAAAGGTGCGGTACGGCCACGGACCCGGCGGCTGTGATGGCGGTGAAAGTGGAGCTGGAGCCGGGAGAAAGCCTGGAACGCTCCTTTGTTCTGGGCGAAGAGCAGGATCTTGACGCCATACGTACTCGCCTTGCCGCCTTAAAGGCCGAGAAGACAAAGAGTAGGCTGGACAGAGTGAAGACTTTTTGGGATAGACGGCTTGGGACCGTTTCAGTGTCAAGTCCCGATCCCGCTTTCGATATCGTCATGAACCGCTGGATGCTTTACCAGACCCTTTCCGCCAGAGTGCTTGCCCGCACCGGTTTTTATCAGGCGGGCGGCGCCTATGGTTTTCGGGATCAGCTTCAGGACGGCTTGGCCCTTTTGTACGCCGAACCCGAACGGACCCGGAAGCTGATCGTGGAATTTGCGGGCCACCAGTTCGAGGACGGCGATGTACAGCACTGGTGGCATCCGCCAAGGCGGGGCGTACGGACCAAGATCAGCGACGACCTGCTGTTTCTCGCCTATGTGACGCTGGAATATATCGAGGTTACCGAGGACTGGACGATTCTGGAGGAGAAAGCGCCCTACCTCAAGGGTCTGCCCATTCCGCCGGGCAAGGAGGATGTGTATGCGAACTTTGAGCTGAGCGGCACGGAGGGAGACATTTACGATCACATCTGCCGGGCCGTGGAACGCTCGGCCTCCCGACTGGGCGATCACGGATTGCCACTCATGGGCAGCGGCGACTGGAATGACGCCATGAACCGAATCGGTATCGAGGGTAAGGGTGAATCGGTGTGGCTGGGATGGTTTTTGCTTCATATTCTCCGCAGAATGCCGGAGCTGGCGCGAAAGCGGGGGGATTTGGTTCGCTCCGCGCTCTTTGAGCGGCAGGCAGGCGCCCTTTTGACAAGTCTTGAGAAGGCGGGCTGGGACGGCGATTGGTACCGCAGGGCTTACATGGACGACGGAACGCCCATTGGATCGGCAAAAAGCCAGGAAGGCAGGATCGACTGCATCTCCCAAAGCTGGGCGGTTCTTGCCGGCGGTGACCGTACCCGAAGCGAAGAAGCCATGGATGCGGCGCTGACACAGCTCTGGGATCGGGAAGCGGGTGTGATGCGTCTGCTCGCGCCGGCCTTCGACCGCTGGGAGAAGAATCCGGGTTATATCAAGGGCTATGTATCCGGCGTCCGGGAGAACGGCGGCCAATACACCCATGGCGCGGCCTGGACCATACTGGCCCTGACCCGGCTTGGACGATGCGGGGAAGCTTATGAGATTTTCTCCAAAATCAATCCCGTCGCCCGCACGGACAGCCGGGAGAAGCTTCTGGTTTACAAAGGCGAGCCCTATGCCTATGCGGCGGACGTTTATTACGCCAAGGACCATGTGGGCCGGGCGGGCTGGACCTGGTACACGGGCAGTGCAGCCTGGATGTACAAGGTGGCGCTGGAGGGCATTCTAGGATTCACCAAGCGGGGAGAGAAGCTCTTTATGGAACCCTGTCTGCCGCCCACGTGGCCGGGCTTCCATCTGGTCTACCGCTATGGCGGGGCAATCTATGAGATCGAGGTGACCCGGGGCGAGAAACGGGAGATCTATTTGGATGGCGCACTGGCTAAGTCCCACATTCCTCTTGTCGATGACGGCAGGGTACACAGCGTCAAGGTATTGCTGGAATTGAAGAAATAGGCTACACTGGGAAGGAACGAAGGTGAAAACATGCAGTTTCTTCCCGTAAATCGACAGGATCTGGAGGCGCGGGGGATCGATCAGCCCGACTTTGTGATGGTTTCCGGCGACGCCTATGTGGACCATCCCAGTTTTGGGCCGGTGATCATCGCCCGCTGGCTGGAGCACCATGGCTATTCGGTGGGCATTATTCCCCAGCCGGACTGGCGCTCCACAGCGGATATCGAAAAATTGGGCCGGCCCCGGCTGGCCTTTTTGGTGTGCGCGGGAAACGTAGATTCCATGGTGAATCACTACACCGCTCTCAAAAGGAGGCGTCATGACGACGCCTATTCGCCGGGCGGCAGAAGCGGCATGCGGCCCGACCGGGCCACGCTGGTCTACTGCAATTTGATCCGGCAGGCCTTTGAGGGTGTACCCATCATCATTGGCGGCATCGAGGCGAGCCTGAGACGGCTAGCCCATTACGATTATTGGGACGACAGGGTGAGGCGGTCCATCCTCCTGGACAGCCGGGCGGACCTTCTCATCTACGGCATGGGAGAGCGGCCCAGTGTGGAGATTGCCGACGCCCTCAGTGCGGGTATCCCCGTTTCCGAAATCACCTATGTGAACGGCACCTGTTTTAAAGCGTCCAATCTGGAAGATGTGGTGGATTTTGTGGAGATCCCCTCTTTTGAAGCGGCGGCTCGGGACAAGAAGAGCTATGCCCGCGCCTTCATGGTCCAGCAGGAGAACCAAAACGCTATGAACGGGAAAAGGCTTGCCCAGCGCCACGGCCCGGGCTATGTGGTGCAGAATCCACCGGCCCAGCCTTTGGATCAGGAAACGCTGGACGCGGTGTACGACCTGCCCTACATGCGGGCGGCCCATCCCATGTATGAGGAGCCTATTCCCGCCTTTTCCGAGGTGGCCTTTTCCATTACCAGCAACCGGGGCTGCTTTGGCAGCTGCTCCTTTTGCGCTTTGGGCTTCCACCAGGGGCGGATCATCCAGGCCAGGAGCCACGAGTCCATTCTGCGGGAGGCGGAACTTTTGACCCGCCAGCAGGATTTCAAGGGTTATATCCATGACGTGGGCGGCCCCACGGCGGATTTTCGATTTCCCGCCTGTGACGATCAGCTGGAGCGGGGGCCTTGTCCGGGCCGGCAATGTCTTTTCCCCAGGCCCTGCGGAAAGCTTCGGGTGGACCATGGGGATTATCTAGCCCTTTTGCGAAAGCTGAGGCGCGTCCCCGGCGTGAAGAAGGTCTTCGTGAGAAGCGGACTCAGATATGATTACATTGTGCTGGATAAGGATCCCACTTTTCTCAAAGAGCTTGTGGCCCATCATGTGAGCGGTCAGCTCAAGGTGGCACCGGAACACGTATCGGAAAGGGTGCTCCGGCTGATGGGCAAGCCTGGCCATGACGTTTATTCCGCCTTCAAGCGCCGCTACAGTCAGGCCAATCGAGAGCTCCATAAAAAGCAGTATCTCGTACCCTATTACATCAGCAGTCATCCCGGTTCCACTTTGGAGGATGCGGTTCAGCTGGCGGAAACGATCCGAAACGAGGGCGTGGTTCCCGAGCAGGTGCAGGATTTTTATCCGACGCCGGGCACCCTGTCCACCTGCATGTATTTTACGGGCATGGATCCAAGAACGGGCCGGCCGGTCCATGTGCCGAAGGGCCGGGAAAAGGAATTGCAGCGGGCCCTTTTGCAGTACTCCCATCCCAAAAACCGGGCCATGGTGGTGGAGGCCCTGCAGCTGTGCGGCAGAGAGGACCTGATCGGGTTTGATAAAAAGTGCTTGGTGCGGCCGCTGGAGGGCCGGCCGGCAAATCGAGGCCATGGGAAGGGCGGCACAGGCCGGAATGGGCCAAGGCCCGCTCCCAAGGGGAGGCGTAAGAGGTGACGAAGTTTGACAGGCCGGTGGTGGCCGCGGTGAAGGATTTGGCGGCGGCCGGGCGCGCCGCCGCATCGCCCGTGCGGACGGTCTTCATCCTGGACGGCAACATTTTGACGCTGCCGGACATGGTGGGGGTTTTGCAGCGGGGCGGCAAGGAAGTTTTCATTCATATGGACCTGGTGGGCGGCATCGGCAGGGATGAGGCGGGCGTGCGCTACGTTGCCCGCATCTTGAAGCCGAGAGGGATTTTGACCACCCGCTCGTCTTTGGTCAAATGCGCCCTGGACGCGGGACTTGTTGCGGTGCAGCGCATCTTTCTTGTGGATTCGGCGTCCCTCAAAAGCGGAATCAAGCAGGTGAGCGCCGCAAAGCCCCATCTGGTGGAGGTCATGCCAGGATTGGTGCCAAGGGCGATTTCCGCGCTCAGCCGGGAGCTGGCTCAGCCCATCATTGCCGGCGGGATGATCGAGACGCTGGAGGATGCCGCGGCAGCGCTGAGGGCAGGAGCCAGGGCCATTTCCACCACCAGTGAAACCCTTTGGTGCTCGAAAATTTGACAATCCTCTTCATTCGTGATTTAATGATTCTGTAAGTTCGTGTGGCGGAGTATGGAGAGCCGCGCAGAAAAGGCCGGAAGGCTTTTTGTGCGTGGCTTTTTTGTATGGAAAAAGGGAGGCGGAAAGATGCGGGATGTTGTGATCATCGGCGGCGGGGTGATTGGTGCGGGAATCCTCCGGGAACTGACCCGTTATGCGGTGAAGGCCGTGCTGGTGGAAAAGGAGGAGGACGTGGCCTCCGGCGCCAGCAAGGCCAACAGCGCCATCGTCCACGCCGGCTATGACTGTGTGCCGGGAACGCTGATGGCGAAGCTCAACGTTGCGGGCAACGCCCTGTTTGACCAGGTTGCCGGGGAGCTGGAGGTGCCCTTGAAGCGGTGCGGCTCCTATGTGGCGGCTTTCGGTGCGGAGGACGAGAAGGAACTCAAAAAGCTCAAGCGTTACGGCGATGAAAACGGGGTGCCCGGTCTTCGGATCATCTCCGGCGAGGAGCTTCGGCGGCGGGAACCCGCCTTGAACGAGGGGATTACCGCGGCCCTTTATGCGCCCACCGGCGGCATCACCTGCCCATACGAGCTGACGGTGGCTTACGCGGAAAACGCCATTCATAACGGCGGCGAGGTGCTGGTGAATTTCGACGTGGTCTCCCTGCGGCGGCTGGAGGACGGATTTGTCCTTCGGGCGCGGGACGGCCGTGAAGTGCGGGCGAAGTATGTGGTGAACGCGGCCGGCGTCCATGCCGACGACATCAGCCGGCTTGCCGGCGCGGAGGATTTTGAGATTCATCCGCGGAAGGGCGAATACATGCTGCTGGATAGGGCCGCGGGGACCCTCCTTTCGTCGGTCATTTTCCAAACGCCGAGCAGGATGGGCAAAGGGGTTCTCGTAAGCCCCACCGTGGACGGCAATCTGTTCATCGGGCCCACGGCGGTGGACCAGACGGATAAGGAGGACCGGGACGTAACGGCGAAGGGCATCGGCGACCTCATTGCCCTCGGGCAAAAGAGCGTGCCCAGCGTGCCTGCGGGCAAGGTGATCCGCTCCTTTGCCGGACTTCGGGCCGTGAGCGGCACGGATTTTCGCATTGAAGCTTCCGGGAAGGTGCCGGGCTTTATCCAGGCGGCGGGCATCTGCTCGCCCGGGCTGTCCTCCGCGCCGGCTATCGCACTGCGGGTCGTGGACCTGCTGGGCGGGGCGGGCCTGGCCCTTGAGAAGAGAACGGACTTTGATCCCCATCGAAAACACATCCGAAGGTTCTCCGCCATGTCCCCCGGGGAGCGGGCCGATGCGGTCAGGGCGAACCCTCTCTACGGCAGAATCATCTGCCGGTGCGAGACGGTGAGCGAAGCGGAGATCGTGGAGGCCATTCACCGGCCCCTTCCGGCTACCAGTCTCGACATGATCAAGCGGCGCACCCGTGCGGGCATGGGCCGATGCCAGAGCGGCTTCTGCAAGCCGCGGGTGATGGAGATTCTGAGCCGGGAGCTGGGCGTTCCCATGGAGGAGATCACCCAAAGCGGCACAGGTTCCTGGATCGTGGAGAAAAAAGAGAGGGAGGGCCAGGCATGATCGAAGTGGACGTTGCAATCGTGGGCGGCGGCCCGGCCGGCTTGGCGGCGGCACAAGCGGCCCATGAGGAAGGTGCGAAGAGAATTTTGATTCTGGAGCGGGACAGCCATCTTGGCGGCATCCTTCAGCAGTGCATCCATAACGGGTTCGGCCTGCACTACTTTAAAGAGGAGCTCACCGGTCCCGAATATGCCGAACGGTTCGTGGAGAAGCTTTCCGGCACCGGCGTCAGGGTTTCCCTGGATACCATGGTGCTGGAGATTTCGCGGGAGCGGATCATCACGGCGGTCAGTCCGAAGGAAGGGCTCATGCAGGTAAAGGCCGGCGCCATTGTGCTGGCCATGGGCTGCCGGGAGCGGACGAGGGGCGCCCTCAATATTCCTGGGGCCCGGCCCTCCGGCGTTTTCACGGCGGGCTGTGCCCAGCGGCTCATCAATATGGAGGGTTACATGCCCGGCCGCACGGTGGTGATCCTGGGCAGCGGCGATATCGGCCTTATCATGGCGCGGCGCATGACCTGGGAGGGCGCCAAGGTCAGGATGGTGTGCGAGATCATGCCCTATTCCAGCGGGCTCACGCGGAACATCGTCCAATGTCTGGAGGATAACGACATTCCCCTCCGCTACGAATACACCGTCACCCGGGTTCATGGGGACCGGCGGGTAACGGGCGTGACCGTGGCCAAGGTGGATCAAAACCGCAGGCCCATCCCCGAAACGGAGGAGTTCGTGGAATGCGACACGCTGCTTCTGTCGGTGGGGCTCATCCCGGAAAATGAAGTGGCCCAGGGCCTTGATATTGAAATGGACCCGGTGACCCAGGGCGCGGTGGTGGACGAGAACCGCGAAACCACGGCGGCGGGGGTTTTCGCCTGCGGCAACGTGCTGCATGTGCATGATCTGGTGGACAATGTGAGCCTTGAGGCGGGCATCGCGGGAAGGGCCGCTGCAAAATTTGCGGCGGGCAGGCTCCCCGAGGAGGAGACGGTTTCCGTTAGGCCCGGCGAAGGCGTCCGATACGTGGTGCCCCAGCGCATCCGCCGGACGGCCGAGGGGTGCGAACTGTTCTTCCGGGTGGGCGATACGAAAAGAAATGTGAACGTGGTGCTGCAGGCCGGAGACACCATACTTCAAAAGCGCAGGCGGCCCATTGTGAAGCCGGGCGAGATGGAATCCATGAGGCTGAAGGAGGTCCCGTGCGCCTCCGAGCTCACGGTGAAATTGGAGGAGGTGTGAGGCCGTGAAAAGGGAAATGATTTGCATTATGTGCCCCATCGGCTGTCAGCTGACGGTGGAAAACCATGGGGAGGAACTGAAGGTCAGCGGCCAGGGCTGCCCAAGAGGCGAGGTCTATGCAAAGGACGAGATCACCCTTCCCAAACGGGTTTTGACCACCTCTGTGCCCGTGCTGGGCGGCGATATGCCCCTTCTGTCGGTGAAGACGGAAAGGGCGGTTCCCAAGATGAAGCTCGGAGAAATTTTAAGGGAGCTTCGGGGCATTGCCGTCAAGGCCCCGGTCCGCGTGGGGGACGTGGTGCTGAAGAATGCCGCGGGCACCGGCGTGGACGTGGTGGCCACCCGCCGAATTGATTGATTTTTGAAAATAGCGTAAACTATAGATGAACCCGAAAGGAGGTTTATCTATGAATACTTTTCAAGTGACGATATTGGACGCAAAATATGACTTTCCCATCGGCGTGAGTCTGGAGGAGGTCATGGCCCGGGTGAAGCCGGAGGGTTATGCAAAGATCGTGGCCGCCAAGGTGGACGGCATCCTCCGGGAGCTCACCTTCATGCCGGTGGAGGACTGCCGGGTGGAGCCGGTGGATCTTCGCAACGAGGACGGCCTTCGCATCTATATCCGGGGCCTAAGCTTCATCTACGTCATGGCCGTGCGGGAACTCTATGACGGCAGCCGGGTGGAGATCGATCACTCCATCAGCGGCGGGCTGTACTGCCGCGTGCACTGGAAGCGCCCTCTCACCCAGCGGGATGTGGCGCAGATCGAAACGCGCATGCACGAAATCGTGGCGGAGAACATGCCCTTTGAGCGAATTGAATACACCAAGGAGGAAGCCGTTCGTCTTTTCGAGGCCGATGGTCAGATGGATAAGGTGCGGCTCCTGAAATACCGGCCCTACGATCATTTCAATGTGTACCGCTGTTCCTGGATGAGCGATTATTTTTACGGCTACATGGTGCCCAGCACCGGATATCTGGATAAATTCGCACTGCATTACTATCTGCCGGGCATGGTGCTGCAGCATCCAAGGCGGGGTGAACCGGAGAAGAAGATCACTTTCTTTGATCAGCGCAAGCTGGCCGATGTTTTTTGGGAGGCCAGCCGCTGGGGCGAGATTTTGCAGTGCGTCAATACCGCCGACCTCAACCGGCTGGTGGAGGACGGACAGCTTCGGAACTTTATTTTTGTCAACGAGGCGCTCCATGAAAAGAAGATCGCCGAGATCGCTGACCAGATCAGCCAGCGGGGCAGCAGCCGAAAACTGGTGCTTATCGCCGGCCCGTCCTCTTCGGGCAAGACAACCTTTGCCCACCGCCTCAGCGTGCAGCTGCAGGTCAATGGCATGAGTCCGGTGGCCATCTCCCTTGACAACTACTATCGCAACCGCGAGGAGCTGCCCCTCGGCCCGGACGGCAAACGGAACTTTGAGAACATCGATTCCATCGACGTGGAACTTTTCAACGAACATCTGAGCCGCCTGCTGCAAAGCGAGGAGGTGGAGCTTCCGGAATACGACTTTACCACCGGACGGCGCAGGGACCATGGCAGGATTTTGAGGCTGGGGCCGGACCAGCCGGTGGTGGTGGAGGGCATTCACGGCCTCAACCCCTCCCTGACCCAGGGCATTCCGCCGGAGATGACCTTCAAGATATACATCAGTGCGCTGACCCAGCTCAATCTGGACGATCACAACCGGATTCCCACCACCGACACCCGTTTGGTGCGGCGGTTGGTGAGGGACCATCACTTCCGGGGCTTTTCCGCGCAGGAGACCCTGGATATCTGGGCCAAGGTGCGCATGGGGGAGGAGAAGAACATCTTCCCCTATCAGGAGGAGGCGGACGCCATGTTCAACTCCTCGCTGGTCTATGAGTTTTCCGTGCTGAAGCCCTTCGTGATGCCGCTGCTGAGGGCGGTCCCGGAGGAGGATCCCAATGCCATGGAGGTGATCCGTCTTCGTAAATTTATGAACTATTTTCTGCCCTTTACCGATCTTGAAGCCATCCCCAATACATCCATCATCCGGGAGTTTGTGGGCGGCAGCTGTTTTGAGGAATAGACTTTGGAGGTAAAAATGAGCAGGCTTAACGTTGCGCTGCTTCAGATCCTGCCGGGAAACACGGAGCAGGAGAATCTGCAAAAGGGTTTGGAGGCATGCCGGAAGGCGAAGGAAGCCGGGGCCGACATCGCGCTGTTTCCTGAGATGTGGAACACGGGCTACCGCATTGACGACGATCCTCGAAAGTTGAAAGCGGCGGCCATTTCAGTGGAGAGCGAGTTTATTGTGGCCTTTGGAAGGCTGGCGGCAGAGCTCAATATGGCCATCGCCGTCACACTGCTGGAGCGCTATGAACCCACGCCAAGGAATACAGTGGTTCTTTTTGACAGGCACGGCCGAAAGGTGCTGACCTACGCCAAGGTGCATACCTGCGATTTTGGCGTGGAGCGCGGGCTTACTCCCGGCGAGGATTTCTATGTTGCGGACCTTGATACGGCGTCAGGAACACTCAAGGTGGGCGCCATGATCTGCTACGACAGGGAGTTCCCGGAAAGCGCCCGCATTCTTATGCTGAAGGGTGCGGAAATCATTCTTGTCCCGAACGCCTGCCCGATGGAGATCAACCGTCTCTCCCAGCTGAGGAGCAGAACCTATGAAAATATGCTGGGGATCGCGACCTGCAATTATCCTGACGGGCAGCCGGACTGCAACGGCCACTCCTCCGCCTTTGACGGCGTGGCCTACCTGCCCGGCATGCCCGGTTCGCGGGACTGCTGCCTATTGGAAGCGGGCGGCGGGGAAGGCGTCTATCTTGCTTCATTCGATCTCAGTATGCTGCGGAATTATCGAAGAAGCGAGGTTCACGGCAATGCGTACCGCCATCCCAAGAAATACGGGATGCTTACCGATGAGAGCATTGATGAACCCTTTGTCCGCGGCGACTACCGGGCATAAGCTGGTAAAATGAAAATGGAGCGCAGTTAAAAACTGTGCTCCACTTTTTTCTCCGGGCTCAGCGGTGCTTTTTGAGGTTTTGCCGGTACTGACTGGGCGTGATGCCCATCACTTGGCGGAACACTTCGGAAAAGTAGCTCGCACCGTTGAAACCGCACACGGCGGCGATATCGGTGATGGACTTTTTGTCGTCGGCCAGCAGCACCAGGCTTTTTTGGATGCGGTAGTTTCTGAGGTATTCGATGGGCGCCTGGCCCAGCATGCTCCGAAACAGGTTGAAGCATTTGCTGCGGCATACGGCGCCGGCCGCGGCAATGTCTTTAAGGACGATGTTCTCGGTATAATGGGCCTCGATGAAGCTCAGCATGTTCATGACGGTCGTGATACCCTCCGCCGGGCGGTGAATGCCGTTTTTCTCCACGGTATTGCGGTATAACTGCGCCCAGAGCGCCAAAAATTCACTTTGAATCTCCAATTCGTGAGCGGAGGGAAGCTCCTGACTCAAAATATAGATCCTCTCCATACGCTCCTTGACCGTCAGGTGCCACGCCTCGCCGTCCAGCAGAACGCCGTCGCTGCCCGAATCCTGAATGAAGGGCTGGATGTAGCGGCTCTCGGTGTAGGCATTGCTGCATAGAAGCAGGGGATGGAGCACCAGCAGCATAAACACGCAGTCGCTCCCATTGACGGCGCTGCCAAAGTGCAGGCGGTTGGCGTTGACGATGAGCCCCTGGCCGGGAGTGAGAATATAGGTTTTGCCGTTGACAAAATAGGCCATGCGGCCTTCCCGCACGATGACGTATTCCAGTTCGGGATGCCAATGGCAGGCGGCGCTGCTTTGGTGCATTCGGGAAAGGCGGACGAGCCGGGAGCGAATCGGAAGGGACGGCGAGGTATACTGCACGATCTCGGACAGATCGCTGCGCACCGACAGTTCGGACAAAGGATCATTCCTCCTAAAAATACGATTGTTATATTATCATAGCAATAATTGATGGAAAGTTCAAGATGTTTAGCCTATACTGATATCGGAAAGGGGATTCAGTGATGAGGAATGCAACGCGAGCTTTTTATCGGTCTTTGTTTGTTTTGGTGCTGCCCATCGCGCTGCAAAACCTCATCACCACCCTGGTGAGCTCAGCGGATGTGGTCATGCTGGGCTATGTGAGCCAAACGGCGCTGTCCGCCGTGTCCCTGGCCAACCAGGTCCAGTTTGTGCTCAACCTGTTTTTTATGGGGCTGACCCTGGGCACCACCATGCTTACGGCCCAGTATTGGGGCAGAGGGGACCGCGAGGCCATCGGGCGGCTCCTTGGAATTGCCATCCGGCTGTCCATGGCCGTGGCCGTTCTTTTTTTCCTGGCAACAACCTTCTTCCCCCGAGAGCTCATGGGCATCTTTACGCCCGATGAGGCCATGCGGGAAGCAGGGGCGGTCTATCTTCAAATTGTGGGCGTATCCTATCTCATGATGGGCCTGTCCCAAATGGTTCTATGCGTGATGAAAAGCGTGGAGCGGGTTAAAAAAAGTACGGTAATCAGCTCCGTCTCGCTGCTGCTCAATATTTTGCTCAACGCCGTTTTCATCTTCGGGCTATTGGGCATGCCAAAGCTTGGTGTTGCCGGCGTTGCCCTGGCCACCACCCTTTCCAGATTGGTGGAGCTGGTCTGGTGCTTGTTTGATTCCCAAAGAAACAGGGTGCTTCCCATCAAGTTTTCCCTGCTGCTAAAGCATGACTCCGTGCTTTTCCGGGATTTTATGCGTTACTCCCTGCCGGTGCTCGGCAATGAGATCGTCTGGGGCGGCGCCTATGTCATGTATTCGGTGATCATGGGACATTTGGGTTCGGATATGGTGGCGGCCCATTCGGTGGCTACGGTGGCTCGGAATCTGGGCATCATCCTGTGCACAGGCATTGCCAGCGGCGGCGCGATCCTGCTTGGCAAGAAGCTGGGGGAGATGCGCATGGAGGAGGCCAGTGTGGATGCGGCCAGGCTCCTTCGCACCACGCTGTTCTTTGGATTTTTGGGCGCGGTCCTGATCATTGCCGCCCGGCCGCTGATCATGAACATGGTGGAGCTCACGGATACCGCTTATGCGTATCTTGACGGCATGCTGTGGATCAACGCCTATTACCTCATTGGCAAGGCGCTCAACACCACCCTCATCTGCGGCATCTTCTGCGCCGGAGGGGATTCCAAATTTGGCTTCATCATGGATGCCGTCGTCATGTGGGGCATCGCTCTGCCGCTGGGATTCTTGAGCGCTTTCGTGCTCAAGCTTCCGGTGATGACGGTGTATTTTGTCATTTGTCTGGATGAGTTCATCAAGCTGCCCGCCGTGCTGCTCCATTATCGCAGGCGGCGGTGGCTGGCCAATATCACCCGGGACTTCTCGGGTCAAGTAAATTGTGAGGAGGCATAAAAAGTTTATGACCATGACCATGCGAGAGAGGAAGGCCGCCAAACGGCTGTGGACCGATTGGTGCGAGGGGATGCCGGAGGACCGGCTGAGAGGCAAGGAGTACATGTACGAATACAACCACAGCCGGCCTTCGGAAAAAGAAAAGCGCAATCAGCTCCTGCAGGAAATGTTCGGCGCCTTTGGCGGCGGAACGGTGGAGCCGCCCGTCTATTTCTGCTACGGCAGCAATGTGTTTATCGGCAAGCATTTCTACGCCAATTTTAACTTGAATCTGGTGGACGATTACACCATCACCATTGGCGACGATGTGAAGATCGCGCCCAACGTGACCATCGCGGTGACCAACCATCCGTTGGATCCTGAAAAGCGCAGGGAAGGCGGTATGTATGCTCTGCCGGTGGTCATTGGCAACAACGTGTGGATCGGCAGCGGCGCCATCATCTGCCCGGGGGTGACCATCGGAGAGGGAAGCGTGATTGGCGCAGGCAGCGTGGTCACCCGCGATATTCCTCCCAATGTCATCGCCGTGGGCAATCCCTGCAAGGTTGTCCGGGAATTCAATGACCACGATAAGATCTATTACTACAAAGATATGAAGTTTGAAGAATAATTGTTTGTCCTCCAAAACTAAAGGCAAGGCGCCAACACACCTTGCCTTGCTTTTTTATTCCGTTTGGGGTGAGGGCGAGGGGGCCGGGGAAGGCGACGCCTCGCCCTCGCCGGAGGCCGCCGGTTCGCCGCTCGGGCTTTCCGAGGTGAGATTGATGTCCACCTCGGGCACCGTGGGAGAGGGCTCCAGATTGTCACCGGTGCCGGCATCGGAGGGTGTGGGCGTGGCCGGCGGGGCGGTGGGATAGTCGGTGTTCTTGAAGGCGGTGATCTGCTGCACCTCCAGGATGTTGTTGTCCACGTCGAGGAAAACCACCGGAAGCTCCTTTGGCACGTCCCAAACGTTCACCAGCACCGCCGAGATGGGATAGGTGGGGGTGGGATTGGGACTCTCGCCAATGTAGGGACTTTCCGAGGTGATGTACACCTTGGTGTAGTAGGTATTGCGCTCAATATGGTCCACCGTAATATCATAGCCGTCGGTGGGCTGCTCGCCCAGGGCCGCTACGATCAGATATTTGGTGTAGGGGATCATCACGTCGTCCTCATGGCTGAGCACACGGTAGAAGGAACCCTGCTTTTGATGTTCGTACATATCGAGGGCCACCTCGTACTCCACGCCCACACCTTCCTCCCGAAGCTCCTCCGGGGAGATGGTGGCGCGCAGTTCCAGCGAGGAGACCAGGTCCTCGCCCGTCTGTTCGCCGGGCAGCGCCGCCAGCTGGCGCACGCCGTCCAAAAAGACGGTGAACTGATCGTGAGGCTTGAAGTAGCGGTAGTCGTAGGTTTTTACGTCTCCGCCCCGGGAATCCTGCCACACGAGAAGATCGTCGCCCTTGACGTAGTAAAGCTCCAGCACTTCATCCCGATTATGGATCAGGATGCGGTGGGTGCTTTGGACGGAAGGTACAAAGGTGTATCCTTTGGGCTGCTTGATCTCGCTGGATCCAAGGACCAGGGAGCGCACGCTTTTAAGCCCTTCCAGCATGGTCTTGTCCATGGTGGTGGTGTACACCGTGGTTCCCACGTTCTCCTTCAGGTATTCAATCTCCACTTCGGTGGGAACGCCGTCGGCGTCAAGGCCGATTTTGCTCCACAGCTCCTCGCCGCTCATCAAAGAGGAGCAGCCGCCGGCCAGCAGAAGGCCGAGCATCAGGACGCTGAGCATGAGGCTTGTTACTATCTTTTTCATGATACCTCCAAGGCTTGTATTCACCTATGATTTTATGCAATGTGAAACCCATAAGTCAATTGCTTTTTTTGGCAATATGGATACAATGGAGATGAGAGGTGGTCAAAAGTCCATGAAACGCAATATCAACACCAATAGTCAAGTGATCAAATGCTGTCAGCATCTCCATCAGAAAAGCCTGATCAGCGCTTTTGGCGGCAATGTCAGCGTCCGTTCGGAGAACAAGATCATCATAACCCCCACGGGACTCCCTCTGCGGGAGGTGGCGGAGGATGATCTGGTGGTGGTGAACATGGCGGGCGAGGTGCTCTTCGGCATGGGCGAGCCCTCCTCGGAGCTGGCCCTTCATCTGGCCATCTACCGGAACTGGCCTCACATCAAGGGCATCATTCACACCCATTCGCCGGCGGCTACCGCTTTTGCCTATCTGGGCCGGGAGATTCAGGCGGTGAATCCGGAGAGCATGGAGTACCTCAAAGATATTCCCATCGTGCCCTATCGGCCCATCGGCAGCGATTCACTGGCGGACGCGCTGGAAGAGGTGGTTCGGGGCGGCCGGTACAACGCCATTCTTCTTGAACGGCACGGCCTTATCACGGTGGGCAGCAATCTGGACGTTGCCTACAACCTCACCGAACTCGTGGAGGAGACCGCCAAAATCAATCTTTATATCAAAATTCTACAAAACAGCTGACCACTGGTATTTTTCTGGTTTTGTCTGCTCATACTAGGACAAAAAGGAGGCGAAACCATTGAACAAGAAAAGAATTCTGGCTTTGATTGCGGTACTGGTCCTGGGCTTGGCGCTTGTGGTCGCCGGCTGTGGCAAGAAAAACGAACCTTCGCCCACGCCCGTTGCAACGCCCGCTCAGACCGTCAAACCTCTGGAATCGGTGATGCCCAGCATCCTGCCTTCCACATCGCCCACGGTATCCACCAGCCCGTCTTCGACGCCTGGGGCCATTGAAACGCCGGCGGATTCCGCGCTCACTTCCCCCAAGGCTGATTGATTCCAAACCCAAAGCTCCTTGCTTCAAGGAGCTTTTTTCATGTCCGGCATTTCTGTTGCGGATTGGAACTCTTGGCAGTATAATGAAACCACTATAAGCAAGGAGGCTGAAATATGGCTGACCCCATTGCGTTTACGGTATTTGGCAAACCGGTTTACTGGTATGGCATTTTGATTGCTGCCGCCGTTGTCGTCGGCATCATTCTTAGCTGGCGTGAAACCAAAAGAAGGGGCTACAATCCCGACAGCATCATTGACTTTGCGCTCATCGCCATTCCGATTTCCATCATCTGCGCCCGTATTTATTACGTGGTTTTTTCCTGGGATTACTACGCCAACGATTTTTGGAGCGTATTTAAGATCTGGGAGGGCGGCCTCGCCATCTACGGCGCCATCATCGGCGGCGTGCTGGCGGCGCTCATCTATGGTAAGTTTGGCAAGATCAGGTTTTGGGACGTGTGCGATATCGTGGTGCCCGCACTGGCGCTGGGCCAGGCCGTGGGCCGCTGGGGCAACTTCTTCAACCAGGAGGCTTACGGCGAACTCATCACCAATCCCGCCTTTCAGAAGTTTCCCATCGGCGTATATATCGAAAGCGAAGGGGCGTGGCATATGGCCACCTTCTTCTACGAATTCGTCTGGGATCTGCTGCTGTTCATTCTTCTGATGGCGGTGCGCAAAAAGAAGTTCAAGTCCGGTTCCCTCACCTTGATGTATTTCATGTTCTACGGCATTGGCCGATTCTTCATCGAGGGCCTTCGCACCGACAGCCTGTACTGGGGCGACTTCCGGGTATCCCAGGTGCTGAGTCTCGTGCTGGTGTTCGTATGCGGCGCCGTACTGGTGGTGCGGTTCGTGAAGAAGCGGAAGCTGGGCGCTGCGGCCGGGGATGCTGCGGACGGCGGTGAAACCGGCGGGATCGTGTCGGATCTGGAAGGGACCGGGGGCGAAGAGGCTCCCGCAGCCGGGAAAGCAGCGGAAGCGGCGGAAACGGAACCTGCCGAGGACGGACCGGCGCCGAATGAGCCGGCGGACGGATCCATAGAAGCTGAACCGGCCGGCGGAGACGGAGCCGAAACGGCGGAGGAACAGTCCGAGGCCGGGACGTCCGCAGCGGATGAGCCGCAGCCCAAAGACTGAGCTAAAGGGAACAAGGGGAGGAAACAAACGATGATACGAAACCTATCCATGATGACGGACCTGTACCAGCTGACCATGATGTACGGGTACTATAAGCATGGCATGCAGAATAATGTGGCGGTCTTTGACCTGTTTTTCCGCAGGAACGGCATCTCCTATGCGGTGGCGGCGGGCCTGGAACAGGTGATCGAATACATCCGCAATATCCATATGGATGCCAACGATATTGCCTATCTGCGCTCCCTCAACCTCTTCGATGAGGAATTCCTCGATATGCTGATCAACTTTCGCTTCACCGGGGATATCGATGCCATGCCGGAGGGCTCCATCGTTTTTCCCAACGAGCCCCTCGTTCGGGTGAAGGCGCCCATCATGGAAGCCCAGTTTATCGAAACAGCGCTGCTCAATATCGTGAACCATCAAACCCTTATCGCCACCAAGGCCAGCAGGGTGGTCCATGCAGCGGGCGGCGGCGGGGTGATGGAGTTTGGCCTCCGGAGAGCGCAGGGCCCCGATGCCGGCATCTACGGCGCCCGGGCGGCTATCATCGGAGGCTGCATCGGCACCAGCAATGTGCTCACCGGTCAGATGTACGAGGTTCCGGCCATGGGCACCCACGCCCATAGCTGGGTGATGAGCTTTCCCGATGAGATCAGCGCCTTCAGAGCCTATGCAAAGACCTTTCCCGATCAGTGCCTTTTGCTGGTGGATACCTACGACACCCTCAAAAGCGGCATGCCCAACGCCATCAAGGTCTTTAGGGAGCTGAGGGCGGCGGGTCATGAGCCCATGGGCATCCGGCTGGACTCCGGTGATTTGGCCTATCTCAGCAAGCAGGCCCGGAGGATGATGGACGAGGCCGGCTTTGAGAACGCCAAGGTGGTGGCTTCCGGCGACCTGGACGAGGAAGTGATCTGGGATCTTCGGGCCCAGGGCGCAGCCATCGATACCTGGGGCGTGGGCACGAAGATGATTACCAGCGCCGACCTGCCCGCTCTGGGCGGCGTCTACAAGATGTCCGGGGAAATCGGACCGGATGGTGCGCTGGTGCCCAAGATCAAAGTGAGTGATAACCCGGTGAAGATCACCAATCCCGGCATGAAGACGGTGTGGCGCATCTACGGCAAGACCTCCGGCAAGGCGCTGGCCGATCTCATCGCCCTGGAGGACGACACCTTTGACACCGAAAAACCCCTTACGATCTTTGATCCCACCGAGACCTGGAAGCGCATGACCCTTCGGGATTACACCATGCGGAAGCTGCTGGTGCCCATCTTCCGGGAGGGCCGCCAGGTCTACGCCGCGCCCAGCCTGATGGATATCCAGCATTACTGCGAAAGTGAGCTGGATACCTTCTGGGAGGAGTACAAGCGCCTGGTGAAACCGCACACCTACAAGGTGGACCTCAGCGACCGGCTCTATGACCTCAAGAAGAAACTTTTAAACGAAGCTCGGCCTGAATTTTGAAAAATACAGGGAATTCGACACCGCCCGTTTGACATTTTTTTGGACCCGGCCAAGGTATGCTTGTCCTAGAAGCAGAAGGAGGGTTCGGAATGCAAAGGATGTTTAGGGTGAAAGCGAGGGGCTACGACCCTTCGGAGGTGGAAGACTATATTGAGCGCCTGAAAAAGGACTTTGAGGAAGATTTAGCCCGCCAGAAGGATCGCCTGTTGGAGCTTCGGGCGGAGAATAAGCTTTTAAGTGAGGAACTGGCCGAGTTTCGGGATAAGGAGAATCAGATCGTGGGCGCCTTGGTGGAGGCCCAGTGCCGGGCATCGGCGGTGGAGCGGGAGGCCAAGGAACGTGCGGAGCGGCAGCTGATGGAGCTTGAAGGCCATAAGCGCAGGCTGGGTGAAGAAATGGCCGATACCCGGGCCAGACTGCTGAACCTGAAGAAAGCGGCCGCGGATGTCCTCGGCCTGTTCGTGGAGGAGATTGAACAGGAGGAAAAGGCCATCGCGGGACCCAAACCCATGAAGCAGGTGGGATAAAGGATGGGGCGGCGGGGGAGGGCTTAAAGCATCCCGTGCCGCAGGCCTCCAAACGGAAAAAAGGGCCGGAAGTGTACTTCCGGCCCTTTCTTATTCGGTGAGAGACAGACTTTCCGTCCATTCCTGGATTTCTTCATAATCGGCATTGGCGGCGAAGCGTTTCCCGGTAAGCCATGTCACATCGCCGGGACAGAGGGCCTTCAGGTTTGACTCGCTCTGGCTTATGCCGCTTCCCCCGGAAGTACAGAAGTCGATTACGGTTTTTCCCGATAGATCATAGGTCTCCACGAAAGTGTCGATGATCCGCGGCTCCTCGCCCCACCAGATGGGGTGCCCAATAAAAATCACATCATAATCGCCCATATTTTCAATGCTGCCGGAAATCGCAGGACGGGCGTCATTATTCTGCTGCTCACGGTTTGCTCTGCAGCCGTTGTCATTGTAATTGAGATCATCGGCGCTGTAAGGTTCAGCGGGCACAATCTCAAAAAGATCCGCGTCCGCCGCCTCGGCAATGTATTCGGCAATCGGTTTTGTCGTTCCGGTAGCGGAAAAGTAAGCGACCAGCACCCGGACGCCCGCTTTCGGCGCCGGGGACCCGGCGGGCCGGTTATCCGGCGTAACGGCGACGGGGCTTTTCAGTTCACGGCCTGGAGTTTTCTCGGTATTTTCCGCCGTACACGCGGAAAAGGGGAATACCAGCGTCATTAAAAAAAGAACGGACAACAGTTTTTTCATAGGTTTCCTCCGTCATATAGATTTTCCAAGTTCATAAGCTTCCCGCATATGGACGCTCTTTTTTGTCATTTCCGGCGTTCCGCAGCCGGTGCCGATCAGTCTCTGACTGCCATAAAGCGCCCGCTCTTCATCAAAGTTCTTATTTTCGATTGTTTTCATGGTATCCTCCTATTCTTTCTTCAGACCGTGCGGCTTCTTTCGCCCCTTCAAGTTTCAGTATACTTTGAATCCGACAAATTACAAATGGTTATTGATAATGGATTATCATCGTTTACAAGAATGATAATAATCCGTATAATGGAAGCACTGAAGGGAGAGCAAAAATGATTGAGACAAGACTATTGCGGTATTTTCTTGCCGTTGCCAGGCAGCAGAATATCACGAGGGCGGCGCAGACGCTGTTTGTGACCCAGTCAACGCTGTCCAAACAGATGATGGATCTGGAAAAACAGCTGGGCAAACAGCTGTTTATCCGCGGAAAACGGAAGTTGACGTTGACGGAGGAGGGGAGCTTCCTTCGCAGACGGGCGCAGGAGATCTTGGAACTGATGGACAACACGGAGTCCGCATTCCGGACGAATGCTGAAACCCTGAGCGGCGAGATTACCATTGGATGCGGCGAAACCATCGCAATGGATGAAATTGCGGCGCTGTTCGCTGAAATCCACGAGCAGTATCCCGATGTGAAATTTCACACCCACAGCGGCGCTGCGGACACCGTTCTCGAGCGGCTTGACAGCGGGCTTGCGGATATGGGACTGCTGCTGGGTCCTATCCGGCAGGAGAGATATGATTATTTGAATCTTCATAAAAAAGATGTGTTCGGACTGTTGATGCGAAAAGATTGTGAGCTGGCGGCACAGCGCTCCATCAACATCGACCAGCTCAAGTCGCTGCCGATGATTCTGCCGGAACAGACCTTTTCCGGGCATCAGGAGCTGGAGTGGTTCGGTTTGGATGTGCTCCATATGGTTGCGACCTATAACCTGATCCATAACGCAACCTTCATGGTTGAGCACGGAATCGGCTATGCACTGTGTCTGGACCGGTTGGTCAATACCGAGGGGCGCAACCTTGCCTTCCGGCCTATTACGCCGGAATTATCGGTGAATCTATACATCGTGACCAAGAAATACCAGACCTTTTCGCCCGCAGCAAAAGTGTTTTTGGAAAGGATTCGAGCAAACGTCTCCAGGATTTCCGTCTGACCCAAAAAACGGGGTAACCTCAAAAGAGGTTGCCCCGTGTCCTTTGCCTTCCTAGCGGGCGTGCCGTTTCACGGCGAGAAGGGTGAACGCGCCCAGAACCAAAACTGCAAACAGCACACCGAAAAGGGCCTCGTCCGAACGGCCGGTGCTGGGGATATCCGTAACCGCGGCGGGCGTGGCGCCTGGCGCCGGACTGGCCGTGGGCGCGGGCGCCAGGGTGCTCCCGGGCGTGGAACCCGGCGAAGGGGTTCCGGCGGAAGGCGTGGGCACGGCGGCCGGCTTAACGGTGACGGTTACTCTGGCGGTGACGGGATTGTAAAGGGTGGTGGCCGGTTTGGTGGCGGTGATCTCCGCGCTTCCCGGTCCGACAAGCGTTACCCTGCCCGTGGAGTCTACCGTGGCTACGGCGGGATTGGAACTGGAAAACTCCGTTGCAATGCTGTCCAATCCGCCAATCACCTCAAGGGTGAAGGGCGCATCGCCCATCGTCTTTTCCGGTACGGCCGAGATGGTGAGCGGGGGCTGGTCCTGCAGCGTGGTATCCGTCATGTCCCCGGAAGTGTAGATGGGATAAACCACGGCATTATCCGGCTTTGGGCTGTCCCCCCAAAAGTTGTTGGAGAGATTGGCTCCGTCCGCATTCACCGTAACGGCGGCGGCGGAAAGATCGCAGTTTTGGATGGAAGCGCCCGTATGGGTGATCTTGACGCTGCCCTCGATGCCGCCCTTGTTGCCGTCAATGGTGAGCGCCTTGTCGATAACAAGTTCGTTATTCAGCGGGCAGGTGCCCTGAAGCACCAGCGTATCGCCGTCGCCGGCCTGATTTACGGCAACTTCAAGATGGGTGAATACATTTACGGCTTGGCTGTTCTCGTCCTTGAGCAAAATGGCGGCGCCGGCATTCTGCTGGAGCCGGGTGGTTTCCGAGAGGATGATTTCATTGCCCGCGCTGCTGTCACCGAAAAAGAAGGCGGGGGTGGTGTCCACGGTTCCCACCACCAGGGTGCCCTTCAGGTCAGCGCTGTTATTGCCGGCCCCGTTATTGAGCGTGACGACCCCCTGAAGATTAGCGTTTCCCTTGGCGGTGATGGTGGATGCCGCATCCATATTGAGGTCACAGCCGGACACGCCCTCCAATACGATGGTGGAGAAGCCGTTGGAAGAACCGAATCCATGGGGGCACTCTCCGTTCAGCGTGGACCGCGTCAGATTGACGGTGGTGTTGTGGGCTGAACCGGCCGCATTGGTTTTGAGATAAATTGCGGCCCAGCCAATGAGCGTGCTGTCCGTCACATTGATAACGGCGTTTTCCGCCCAGCTGGTGATGGCATAATACTTGGGCGCGGTCACCTTGCTCCCGTTGACCACGTTCAGCGTTATGCCGGCAGCAAGAGGATGGAGCGTGATGGCCTGAGCCGTATCGGGATACGCGCCGTTGGGCGCGGATACGGTGGTGTTGTCCAATGTGATAACGGCGTTCGGCACATTGGTCCAAAGACCATGGAGGTTGCCGTACTGGGTGATGGTGGAATTCCGGAAGGTGACCTGCTGGCCGCTGGTGCCCGCAATTCGGACGATGGAGGTCTGGGTGCTGGAAGTACTGGTGAATTCGCAGCTGAAACCTTCCAGCGTCACCTGCCCGCCGGTGATCGTCATAGTGCCCGCGAGGTTCACCTTGCCCTCGCCGCCGGAGCGCAGGACAAGGGATTTATCGATGGTCAGAGATTCGGCGTAACTGCCCGGTGCAATGACGATTTCATCGTTGGGCGAGGCGCTGTCGATTGCATCTTGAATCGTATTGTAGCCTGCGCCGGTCGTGCTGTTCACCGCCGGTTCGCCTTCCGCCAATACCGCGCCGCTCATGGCGGCAAGCATGGCAAGAACAAGAACGGCGGTCACAAAAATGCGGAAGCTGCTTTTCATGGTTAATCACCCTTCAGTATAATTTGAGTTATAACTATAATTATAATTCATTCCCCTAAAAATTCAACCCCAATAAGGGATAGGATATTACTTTAGATTTCTATTCATTTCGCATTGCATGCCAAGAAATAATCTGTTATACTACTTGATGTAAAAATGATTTATTCTGGAAGCCGCATGTGCATATTTATGGTTATGGTTTTTATGAAGAAAGGGGTAGCGGGATGAAACGAAAGAAGAAAGGTCTATTGGCGATGACCCTTTGCGCGGTGATGGCGTTCACGGCGTTTGGCGGCGTGGCGTTCGCGGAAGGCCTGGGAGCGGGATCCGCATCGGAACCGACTCTGGGAGCATCCCTTGAGCCTTCGCCAAGCGAAGATACGCTGGAGGAAGGGAGTCCATCAGCGAGCGCGGAACCTTCTCCAGGTGCAAAGCCCTCTCCGAGCGCGGGAGCGGGCCCGCTGCCGCATGTCAGTATGGGAACCCCGCCGGCTGGCGAGGGCCCGCAGCCCGGGCTGATGACCGTGCCCGGCGCAAGGAACGGCGGGGTCAATACGCCGGAAGATTTTGTGGCCGCATTGAATGCCGGTGCGGAAACGATCGATTTATCAGGTAACATTGCGCTGTCCAGCACCGCCACGATCACAAATCCGGTACGGATAAATCTGAATGGATTCACGCTGAGCACCGCCGGAAGAAGCAAGGTGTTGTCCATTGGTGCGGACGTTACGATTCAGGGACCGGGGACGATTTCCTGCGGCGACGGCACGTCGTCCGGCCCCACGTCGTCCAACGTGGTCATTCAGGTCTCCAGAGGCACGCTGACCCTGAACAATACCACGGTTGAGGCCGGCGCGACGACGGGTTCGTCGTCCACTTCACAGGCCTCCGGCGGCATCTGGCTGTCCACCGGCAATATAATACTGAACGAGTCCAAGGTCGTGGGTGGAGCTTACTCCGGCCCTGGAGGCGAGGGCGGCTACGGTATTTGGCTGCAAGGGACCGCTACCCGGCTGGAAGCAGCGAACAGCACCATCACGGGCGGCAGCGGGACGGATACCTCTACAACGGATTTTGGTTCGAATCAGGCGGGTGGCGGCGCGGCCATACAGACGTCATCCGGCGATAAGACGGTGATTTTGACCAACTGTGCGGTTACGGGAGGCCAGATCACGAGCAAGAATAAGAAGAACGCCAATGGCAACGGCGGCGCGGCAGTCCGGATGCAGAGCGGCGTGTACCTTGAGGTGACCGGTGGAACGCTGTGCGGCGGCAGTACGGTCAACGCGGGGACCGGCGGCACAGGCGTGTGGCTGCAAAGCGGCGGCACCATGGTGATCAAGAACGCTTCGGTGTCCGGCGGCGAAGGCGCCAACCTGGGCGAGGGCGGCACGGGCGTGCTGTGCCAGTCCGGCGCGATGGATATCAAGATAGAAAACACTTCGGTGAAGGGCGGCGACGCCTACGACGATTACGCGGGCACCGCGCTTTTTACCGGAGGTCAGAATACAAGCGGCACAATTAAGGTTGTGGGCGGCGGGGTCTCCGCGGGGAACGGGCCGGCTTGGTCCGCCGCCCCCTTTGGCGTGGACATGCAGACCAATGCCAGCAGTGTACAGATCAGCGTTACCTTGGATGACGCCGTGGTCTCCGGCGGGGACAGCGGAGCGGCTGTCGGGATCAGCGCGGCGGCGCTGGACGGCGGAAAACTGAAGCTGACCGACTCCCAAACCCAGGGTACGGTGAGGGTGGGCAGTGAGGGGGCTACGGTTGAACAGCTGAAAAAGTTGGCTGGGAATACGCAGAGCGTATTTACGGATGAAAACGGCAATGCCCAATTCGGCGGCAAGCCCGCAGGCGCGGTGGAGGACCTCCGCCCCGTATACAACGAAACGGCGGGCACATATCATGGGACGCTGGCGGAAGCGCTGATCGAAGCGGGACCGGGGGATACGATCAAGCTGCTGCAAAGCATGGATTTGTCCGATGCCGGTGTGTTGAATGTCTCGGGACTCACCATCGATTTGAACGGCAAGACAATTTCCGCAGAGAATTTTACGCTCTTTTTTGAGGGCTCCGATTTTATCCTGAAGAATGGGACCTTCGATTCAAAAGGCGGCAGCTATGCTCTGTTTATCGGGGACGAGAGCGTTACCGACAACGTCATTGTGGACGGCGTAACCCTGCTTGGCGGCATCAATGTGTATAATGCAACCAACGTCAGGCTGCGGAATGTGGAGGTCACTGGAACGCTTCATTATGCAGTGTGGTGCGATGAGGGCGGTCAGGTGACGATCGAGAGCGGCACGTTCAAGACGAATGGCGTGGCCGTGCTGGGCATGACGGAGCCCGCCACGGACAGCGTTCTCAATATTGAGGATGGAACCTTTATAACCAATGGCAAACCCCTGGTTCTGGAGGATGGGGACAAATGGGGCGATCCTGCCATCAAGGGCGGGACGTTTACTGTGGATGTGAGCGGCTATCTCGCCCCGGGTTACGAGATCATCCCCGGCGCCGACGGGACCTATGGCGTACAAAAGCATAACCACAGCTGGCTTGCGGCCTGGACCAGCGATGAGACGCATCATTGGCACGAATGCGGCGGTGCAGCCTGTTCCGCCGCCAACAGCGAAAAGGATGGCTATGGACCCCATACGGCGGATGGCGGCACGGTGACCTTGGAGCCCACGGCAGCGGATAAGGGGCTTCGCACCTACGCCTGCACCGTCTGCAAACGGGTGCTCCGCACCGAGGAGATTCCCGCGCTGGGTCATGCGCACAGCTATGATGGCTGGCGGTTTGACGAGAACGGCCATTGGAAGGTATGCTCCTGCGGGGAGACGGCGGAACGGGGTGCCCACACCTATGGAGCGTGGAGGACCACCAAGGCTGCCACGTCCAGCGAAATGGGCAGCCGGGAAAGAAGCTGCACGCAGTGCGGCTATAAACAGGTTGCCGCGGTTCCCATTCAAACGGATGTGCCGTCAACGGGTCATACCGGGGGCGCCCTTTTGTGGGCGGCGCTGGCGCTTCTGGTGAGCGCTGGGCTTCCAGGCGCCGTTCTTTACGGCCGCAGAGCGAAAAGCAGAAAATAGATTGAATATCAATGCCCCGCAGAAAAAATCTGCGGGGCATTTTGTTTTCGCTCAGGGTTCCTTTTGCACGGCGCATAGGGCAAAGAGCAGGGCATCCACATCTTCAGCGGTGTTGAAGAATCCGAAGCTTGCCCGGATGGCGCCCTGCTGGAGGGTGCC
The DNA here is from genome assembly GCF_014384795.1 of Gehongia tenuis. Taxonomy (NCBI): domain Bacteria; kingdom Bacillati; phylum Bacillota; class Clostridia; order Christensenellales; family Christensenellaceae; genus Gehongia; species Gehongia tenuis. The sequence continues at coordinate 749,585 of NZ_JACRSR010000001.1, forward strand.
CAAATATTTATGGGCGAGGGGCGCGCAGTGCAGGCCCGCCCGAACGGCGATGCCGCGGTCGTTCAGGGCGTCGGCCACCTCGCCGGAATCCCGGCCCTGGAGATTAAAGGCCACTACACCGCTGCGAAAGTTGGGGTCCTCCGGGGAATAGACGCTAACGTCCTTCATGTTCTTGAGCCCGGTGATGAGCCGGGTGGAAAGCTCCCGCTCATGGGGTAGGATTTCACTTTGATGGTCCATAACAAAACGAAGTCCGGCATAGAGCCCCGCGAGGCCCGGCGTGTTGAGAGTGCCGGATTCATAGCGTTCCGGCGTCTCCATGGGCTGGAAGAAGCTGTCCGAGGCCGTGCCTGTGCCGCCTTCCTTGAGGGTTTTCAGCATAAGGCCGGGCCGGATATAGAGACCGCCGGTACCCTGGGGACCGTACAGCCCTTTGTGGCCGGGAAAAGCAATAAGGTCCGCTTCCAGCTTCACCAGATCCAAAGTTAGAATGCCCGCCGACTGGGCAGCGTCGATCAGGAAGGGAATGCCCCGCTTTTTCAGCATGGCGCCCACTTCATAGACGGGCTGAATGGCGCCGGTGAGGTTGCTGCAGTGGGTCAGGACCACGAGGCGGGTGGAGGATTTGACGGCTTTGGCGATGGACGCGGCACTGACCACGCCGTTTTCCTGAGGATAGACCAGCGTAAGGGTGATGTACCGCTCCGCCTCCAGTTTCTTCAGCACCCGGAGCACCGAGTTGTGCTCAAGAAAGGTGGATACCACGTGGCTTCTCGGCTTTAAAATGCCCTTGATGCCAAGATTGAGGGCGTCGGTGCAGTTGCTGCAAAAGACGAAGCTGAGCGGATCGCCGCAATGGAAATACCGGCAGCACATCTCCCGCGCCGCATACACAACCCGGCCCGCCGCAAGGGACATCTTGTGTCCGGAACGCCCGGGATTGGCGCAGATCTTGGTCATGGTGCTGTACACGCTCCGGTAGACCTCCGGGGGCTTGGGGAAGCTGGTCGCCGCATTGTCAAGATAAATCATGTTTTCCTCCTGTCACCGCTCAAGACTTTGATTCGTATGATAATAGTAGCTATTCAAGGGATCGGCCCTTTAATAATATGAGCGGGGTGTTAAATACATGAACCATGATTTGTTTGGCGTGGCGTCCTTCCGTTCACGGCAGAACGTGATCAAGCTTGACCGCGCCTTGAAACGCAACAATATCTCCTCCAATCTGATCACGACGCCCAAGAAGGTGTCCATGGGCTGCGGCCTTTCCGTGCAGTTTGATCTGAAGGACTTTGACAGGGTCCGCGAGGTCATGAGCCGGGAGCGGCCGGAGACCTTTATGGGGTTCTACATGGTGGACAAAACCCAAGGTTTTATGCGGGTTTTGCCTCTCAAATAGAAGCTTTGCGGGAAAGGCCGGTGCAATCCGGCCTTTTTTACTTGAAATTCCACCGCAGTTTAGCCTATAATCGAGGGAGAACGGAGGGGTATTATGACGGAACGAGAGAGAATGGATAAAATCTTGGAGGAACTGGGTAAAACCTATTACTATGCGGTGCCCCAGCTCAACTTCTGCAATCCTTTTGAGCTTCTGGTGGCCACCATCCTATCCGCCCAGTGTACGGACAAGCAGGTGAACAAGGTGACTGCGGAGCTGTTCAAGAAGTTTCCCGGACCCGCGGATTTTGCCGCCCTCACCCCGGAGGAACTGGAACCCCATGTGAAATCCTGCGGCTTTTACCGCAACAAGGCGAAGAACATCGTGGCGGCGGCCAAGATGATCCTCAGCGACTTTGACGGCGAAGTTCCGGACAACATCGAGGATATGCAAAAGCTGCCCGGCGTGGGAAGAAAGACCGCCAACGTGGTGCTGGCCAACGCTTTTGGCGGGGATGCCATTGCGGTGGATACTCATGTGTACCGGGTGACCAACCGGCTGGGCCTTGCCGATGCCAAGGATGTATGGCATACCGAACAGCAGCTGATGGAGAACATCCCGAAGGAGGCGTGGTCGGCGGCCCATCATTGGCTCATCTATCACGGCCGCCAGGTCTGCTCCGCCCAGCATCCAAAGTGCGATATCTGCACCCTGAAACCCTACTGCAAGCACCCGGGCGCTTACTACAAAGCCTCTGGAAAAGCCAAAAAAGAAAAACAGGCGTAAGCCTGTTTTTTTAATAATAATAACCCGGTCAAATCGCTTGACAATTTTAGTGTGGTAAAGTAATATCATGAAAGAAATTAACGGCAGGAGGAGTAGAGATGAAAAAGATTGTGAGTTTGGCCGCGGTACTGGTTCTGGCCATGGCCTTATTATTGAGCGGCTGCGGAAACAACGGGGAGGAAGCGACCCCCAGCGCCGCCGCGGAAGCGACCCCCAAGACGAGTGAAGCGGCGCCGGCCGATGCCAAAGCCGATACCTCCCTCGAGGATGTGAAGAGTGCGGGCAAGCTGGTGCTTGGCCTGGACGATGCGTTCCCGCCCATGGGTTTCCGGGATGACAGCAATGAAATTGTGGGCTTTGATATTGACCTTGCCAAGGAAGTGGCCAGCCGCATGGGCGTGGAGCTGGAGGTTAAGCCCATCGTTTGGGATTCCATGCTCCAGGAAGTGGAGTCGGGTAAAATTGATGTCGTGTGGAACGGCCTCAGCGTGACCGAAGAACGCCAGGAAAAGCTCAACCTCAGCAAGCCCTATATGAAAAACACCCAAGTCATCGTGGTGCAGGAAGGCTCCGATATTAAGACCAAGGCTGATCTCGCCGGCAAGGTGGTGGGCGTGCAGGATAACTCCAGCGCCAACCAGGCCATTGAGAAGGACGAAGGCGTGAAGGACAGCTTCAAGGAACTGCGGGGTTTTGAGACCAACGATCTTGCACTGCTGGATCTGGCCAGCGGACGGCTGGATGCCGTGGTGGTGGATGTGATCGTGGCCGGTTACTACCAGACGCAGAAGCCTGATACCTATGTCATTTTGGAGGAGAACTTCGGCGAAGAGGATTTCGTCATCGGCTTTAAGAAGGGCAGCGATGCTTTGACCGCCGAGGTGCAGAAGCAGCTTGACGCCATGATTGAGGACGGCACCTTCAAGACCATCTCTGAGAAATGGTTTGACCGGGACGTTTCGGTAAAATAATTTAGAAAGTATGCCGACGGCGAACGACCGATGGGCCGTTCGCCGTATGGCTATTTGTAGAGGATTGAGCCATGGGTTTTGAGAAGCTATCATCGCTGTTTTTGACCATGTGTGACGGTGCCCTGGTGACCCTGTCCCTTTTTGCGATCACGCTGGTGCTGTCGGTGCCGCTGGGTTTTTTGTTCGCACTGATCCGCGTGTCGAAGAACAAAGTGGCCGCCAAAATCATGAGCTGGTATGTCTGGTTCTTCCGGGGCACACCGCTCCTGCTTCAGCTGCTGTTCGTCTATTTTGGCCTGGGCGGTCTGGGCATTCCGCTGGAATCCTATCCTTCGGCCGTCATTGCCTTCACGCTGAACTATGCAGCCTACTTTGCGGAGATCTTCCGGGGCGGCATCCAGTCCATCGAGCGGGGCCAATACGAGGCGGCGGACGTGCTGGGCCTTTCCAAAACCCAGATGATGACCCGTATTGTGCTGCCCCAGACCTTTAAAAGAGTGATGCCGGCTCTTGGCAACGAGGTCATCAACTTGGTCAAGGATACCTCCCTCGTATACACGCTGGCCATGCAGGAGATCGTCAAGGTGGCCAAGAACGCGGCGGTGCGGGATCTGTCCCTGACGCCTTACGTCATGGCCTTCCTGTTCTATCTGGTCTTCACCTACATCATCACCAAGATCCTGGAGCGGGTGGAGCGCGCCTTCAACTACTACGAATGACGGAGGATGAAAAGATGTCTGATTTGATGCTGAAGGCAACGGATATCCGAAAGAGCTTTGGGGAACTGAAGGTTTTGAAAGGCGTGGGTCTGGAGGTGAACCGGGGCGAGACGCTGGCGGTGATCGGCCCTTCCGGTTCGGGCAAGAGCACGCTTCTTCGCTGCATCAATTATCTGGAGCGGGTGGACGGCGGCACCATTGAAATCGAGGGCGAAGGGCTGGTGACGGCGGGCCGGTACGCGGCGGAACCGGAAATCAAGAGGATGCGCCGCAAACTGGGCATGGTTTTTCAAAGCTTTAACCTCTTTCCCCATATGTCGGTGATCCAAAACATCATCGAAGCGCCTGTGCACGTGCTGGGCGAGGACAAGGCGAAAGCGGAGAAGCGGGGCGTCGGGCTTTTGGATAAGGTGGGCCTTGCCCACAAAAAGGACAACTATCCCTTCGAGCTGTCCGGCGGCGAGAAGCAGCGGGCCGCCATTGCAAGAGCGCTGGCCATGAATCCCGATATTCTGTGCTTTGATGAACCCACGTCCGCCCTTGACCCCGAATTGACCGGTGAGGTGCTGAAAGTCATGCAGGATTTGGCCAAAGAGCACATCACCATGGTGGTGGTCACCCACGAGATGGGTTTTGCCCGCCAGGTTGCCAGCCGCGTCGTCTTTATGGATCAGGGCGCGGTGGTGGAGGAGGGCGATCCAACGGAATTCTTTGCGGCGCCCAAAACCAAGCGGGCGCAGGATTTCCTCGGCAAAATGCTGCAGATGTGAGAAGAATGGAGGCCTCGGAAAACCGAGGCCTTTCTTTTTGCTCAAATATGATTGTTTTTGAATGATTATGATTGACATTGAAGGATTGAAGTGTTATTATTTTAACAAACAAAGGAGGCCTGACGCATGCTGACCGAGGAAAGGCACGGGGAGATCCTAAAAATTCTGCAGGAAAGACCGGCGGTAACCGTGCAGGAGCTGACGGAGATTTTGGATACGTCCGAATCCACCATTCGGCGGGATCTCACGGCTTTGCACAATCTGGGAAAACTCAATAAGGTGCACGGAGGCGCGACTTCCCTTGCCGGACAGTTCAATGCGAAGGATGATACGGTGACAATCCGGCAAAGATTAAACTGGGAGGAGAAATGCCGCATCGGCGAATATGCGGCGGCTCTTGTCGGCAAGGACGATTTTATCTATGTCGATGCGGGCACCTCCACACAGGCCATGATCCAGCATATTGAGGAGCGGCGGGCGCTCTACGTGACCAACGGTATTCTGCACGCCAGGCATCTGGCCCAAAGAGGGTGCCGGGTGTTCGTCCTGGGAGGCGAGATTAAGCCGGCTACCGAGGCGGTGGTGGGAAGCGAGGCGCTTGACGCCCTTCGGAAGTACAATTTTACCAAGGGCTTTTTCGGCGCCAACGGCGTGACGGCTGAGAGCGGCTACAGCACGCCGGATGTGAACGAGGCCATGGTAAAAGCGAAGGCCATGGCGCGCTGCGGCGAATCCTATGTGCTGTGCGATCCCGCCAAAGTCGGCAGGATTTCGCCGGTGACCTTCGCACCCATTGAGGCGGCCGTGCTGATCACCACAAAACTGGAGCATGAGTCCCTGAAGGGGTGTACCGAGATCTTGGAGGTGGATTTATGATTTACACCGTTACGTTCAATCCTTCCCTGGATTACACCGTGAAGGTGGAGGATTTTCGGGAGGGCATGGTCAACCGCACGGCTTTCGAGGATGTTTCCTTTGGCGGAAAAGGAGTGAATGTATCCTGCATCCTGCGGAACCTTGGCTTTGACAACGTGGCCCTGGGGTTTATTGCCGGCTTCACCGGCAGGGAAATCGAGCGGCGGGTGAGGGCCGCTGGGATACGTTCGGACTTCATTGAGCTTCATGAAGGCTTCTCCAGGATCAATGTGAAACTCAAGGCCGGACGGGAGACGGAAATCAACGGACAGGGCCCGGAAATCCCCGGGGATGCGGTAAAGCAGCTGCTTGAAAAGCTGGACGCCCTGCAAGAGGGGGACGCTTTGGTGCTGGCCGGCACCATTCCAAGCACTCTGCCCGGGGATGCGTATGAGACCATCCTCGGCCGCCTGAACGGCCGGGGTGTGTATGCGGCGGTGGACGCTACGGGGGAACTGATGCTGAATGTGCTGCGGTACCGCCCCTTCCTGGTCAAACCCAACAGCCATGAGCTGGGGGAGATCTTTGGCACGGAGCTCACGGGAGACGGGGAAATCATCGAGCACGCGAAAAAGCTTCAGGAACTTGGCGCAAGAAATGTGCTCATTTCCATGGCGGCCCGGGGCGCCATTCTAATCACCGAGGCGGGCAAGGTTCATAAAAGTCTGCCGCCGGAGGGCAGGGTCAGAGGTTCCACCGGCGCCGGAGATTCCATGGTGGCGGGATTTCTGGCCGGATACCTCCGCTCGGGCGATCCAATGGAGGCCTTCCGGCTGGGCCTTGCGGCGGGCAGTGCAACCGCCTTTTCTGAGGGCCTGGCCACCGGAGAGGAAATCATGAAGGTTTATGACCGTTTTCAAGTTCAATCGTAAGGAGGTTTGAATCATGCGTATCGTGGATCTGCTCTCCGAAAGGGGCATTGATCTCAATGCCGGGATGCTGAACAAGGATCAAGCCATCGAACATCTGGTGGATCTGATGGCGGAAACCGGAAATTTAAGGGATAAGGAGACGTACAAATCGGCTGTTTTTGCCCGGGAAGCGGAGAGCACAACCGGTGTGGGCGAGGGCGTCGCCATTCCCCATGCCAAGACGGACGCTGTGGACCGGCCGGGACTTGCAGCCATGATCGTGCGGGACGGCGTGGATTTTGCGTCCCTGGACGGGCAGCCCGCCCATCTTTTCTTCCTCATCGCCGCACCCAACACGGAGGAGAACGTCCATCTTGAGGTGCTGAGCCGCCTTTCCATGTTGCTCATGGACGAAAAATTCAGGTCGGATCTGATGGCGGCGCCGGATGCGGCGGCCTTCCTGCAGGTGGTGGACGCGGCGGAAAAGGAGAAGTTCGGCGAGGGGCCCAAGCCGGAACAAACCGCGGCCGAGGGATACCGGGTGCTGGCGGTGACGGCCTGTCCCACCGGCATCGCCCATACCTATATGGCGGCGGAGAGCCTGGAAAATGCCGGCAGGGAAATGGGCATTTCCATCAAAGTGGAGACCAACGGCTCCGGCGGCGCCAAAAACGTGCTCACGAAAGAGGAGATCGCGGCGGCTGAGTGCATCATCATCGCCGCCGACAAAAACGTGGAGATGGCCCGCTTCAACGGCAAACCGGTGATTGAGACCAAGGTGGCCAACGGCATCCACAAGGCCCATGAGCTTTTGGAGGAGGCGGTGAGCGGCAGGATTCCAGTCTACAGCCACTCGGACTGCCCGGCGGCGGGCGGCGGCTTTGAAGGCGAGAAGGAGGGCGTCGGCCACACCATCTATAAGCATTTGATGAATGGTGTTTCCCACATGCTGCCCTTTGTGATCGGCGGCGGTATTTTGATTGCCCTGGCTTTCCTGTTTGATAACTACGATATGGATCCCTCGAACTTTGGCAAGAACCTGCCCTTCCCGGCATTCCTCAAAACTACCGGAGATTTCGCCTTCGGGTTCATGCTGCCGGTGCTGGCGGGCTTCATCGCCATGAGCATTGCCGATCTGCCCGGCCTTGCAGTAGGCTTTGTGGGCGGCATCATCGCCAAGGAGGGCGGCGCGGGCTTTCTGGGCGCGCTGGTGGCCGGCTTTGCGGCGGGCTACCTGGTGCTGGGCCTTGAAAAGCTGTTTGGCAGACTTCCCCGTTCCATGGAAGGCATCAAGCCTGTGCTGCTCTATCCGGTGCTGGGCATTCTCATCATCGGCGCCTTTACGACCTTTGTCCTTAATCCGCCCATGGCGGCGCTCAACAACTGGATCTTCAACGTATTGACCTCCATGGGCTCCTCCAGCCGGGTGATCCTCGGGATCGTCCTTGGTGCCATGATGGCGGTGGATATGGGGGGACCGCTCAACAAGGCGGCCTACGTTTTTGGCACTGCGTCCCTGGCGAGCGGCCAGTTCGAGATTATGGCGGCCGTGATGGTGGCCGGCATGGTGCCGCCCCTTGCCATCGCCCTTTGCACCACCTTCTTTAAGAACCGCTTCACGAAAAAGGAGCGCCAAAGCGGCATTACGAACTATATCATGGGCCTGTCCTTCATCACGGAGGGCGCCATCCCCTTCGCCGCCGCCGATCCGCTCAGGGTCATTCCGGCCTGCGTGCTTGGATCGGCCACGGCCGGCGCCCTGTCCATGCTCTTTAACTGCGGGCTTCGGGCGCCCCATGGCGGTATCTTTGTCACCCCGGTGGTGGAGAATGCGCCCATGTATCTTGTGGCGTTGGCGGCCGGCGCGGTGGTGGGCATGACCGCCCTCGCCATCTTAAAACGGCCCATAAAGACGAGTGAAGAAAAGGAACGATAGGAGGAATATGCAATGAAGAGCTTTACCTATGTCATCACCGACCCCCAGGGTGTTCATGCCCGTCCTGCTACGGAGCTGGTCCAGGCGGCTGCCAAGCTGCAATCCGCCGTGACGCTGAAGGTGGGCGAAAGGAGCGTCAGCGCCAAATCCATTTTTGCCATCATGTCCCTTAACATCAAGAAGGATACGGAGATCGAGCTGATCCTGGAAGGCGCTGACGAGTGTGAAGGCGCGAAAGCTTTGGAGGATATCCTCAAAGCCAATCTGTAAAGAAAAGCGAGGCGGTAGCCATGATTGTACTCGAGGGCAAAGGCGTCTTTGGCGGCATCGCCATGGGAAAGCTGTCCCTGTATCGGCGCAGGGCCTACAAGGTTGAACTCCATACGGTGGAGGACAGCGGCCGGGAAACTGCAAGATTTGAAGCGGCCAGGGAAAAGGCTGTGGAGGAGCTGCAGGGTCTTTATGAAAAGGCGCTGAAGGAGGTGGGCGAGGCCAACGCCATGATCTTCATGGCCCACCAGATGATGCTTCAGGACCAGGCTTTCTCCGAATCCGTCGTCAATATCATTCAAAACGAGCGTTCCAATGCCGAATACGCGGTTAAGACCACGGGACACAATTTTGCCAAGATCTTTTCCGCCATGGACGACGCCTACATGAAGGAACGGGCCGCGGATGTGAAGGATATCACTGAACGGCTGCTGGCCGTATTGGCCCACGGTACCAGTGAAAAGGCGTCAGCCCTGCAGGAACCGGTGATTATCGCGGCGGACGATCTGGCGCCCAGCGAAACGGTGCAGCTGGATAAGAACATGATCTTGGGTTTTGTCACCATGCACGGCTCCAGCAACTCCCATACGGCGATCCTTGCCCGCACCATGAACATCCCGGCGGTGATCGGCGTGGGCGAGGCGCTGAAGAGCGAATACGACGGTGCGGACGCCATTGTGGACGGCTTCACCGGCAAGGTGTACATCGATCCCGACGAGGGCACCCGGACGAAGATTGAAGCAAAACGGCGGGAGGACCGGGAAAAGAAGGAGCTGCTGAAGCAGCTGAAAGGCAAGCCCAGCGAAACGCTGGACGGCAGAAGAATGGATATCTTCGCCAACATTGGAAGCTTCGCCGACGTGGGCGCGGTGCTGGAGAACGATGCCGGCGGCATAGGCCTGTTCCGGAGCGAATTTATCTATCTCGAGAGGGAGGATTATCCCACGGAGGAGGAACAGTTCAAGGTTTACCGGCAGGTAGCGCAGACCATGGCTGGCCGGAAGGTGGTCATCCGCACCCTTGATATCGGCGCCGATAAGAGGATCGGTTACTTTGATCTTCCCAAGGAGGAAAACCCTGCCCTTGGCTACCGGGCGGTGCGGATCTGCCTCGACCGGCCGGAGGTCTTTAAAACCCAGCTGAGAGCGCTGTACCGGGCGTCCGCCTTTGGCAATATCGCGGTCATGGTTCCCATGATTACCTCATTGGCGGAGGTCCGTGAGGTGAAAGCCATGGCAGGGACGGTCCGGGAGGAGCTGGACAGGGAAGGCGCCGCCTATGACAAGGCCGTGGAGCTTGGCATCATGGTGGAAACGCCGGCGGCGGTTTGGATCAGTGACGAGCTGGCAAAGGAAGTAGACTTTTTCAGCATCGGCACCAACGATCTGACTCAGTACACGCTGGCTGTCGACCGGCAGAACCCGAAGCTCGACCGTTTTTACGATCCCCATCACAAGGCCATTCTGCGCTCCATCAAGCACGTGGTGGACAGCGCGCATAAAAACGGTATCTGGGTGGGTATCTGCGGAGAACTGGGCGCCGATCCGGCGCTGACAGAAACCTTCCTGGCCATGGGCGTGGATGAGCTTTCTGTATCGCCCGCTTACGTGCTTGGGCTTCGCAAGAAGGTGCGGGAGACCCGGGTCCAGGATGTAAAAGAAGCCATTTTGACGGATCTTGGATGCTAGAATGCGATCCGCCCCCTCTAAAGGCAGGGGGCGGACGTTTTTTTATAGAGGCGGCGCCGCTATGCTTGTACGATCCCGGAAGACGTGCTACAATTTAAAACAAAAAAGGATGTGAGGGGTTGCGCATTATCGCGGGCACTGCCAGGGGCAGAGTGATCAAAGCTCCCGCCGGGGACAGCGTCCGGCCCACCACCGACCGGGTGAAGGAGGCGCTTTTCAACATCCTTCAGTTCCGGCTTGCCGGGGCGAATGTGCTGGATCTATTTGCGGGAAGCGGCAATCTTGGCCTTGAGGCCCTGAGCCGGGGCGCGGCGAAAGCCGTGTTCGTGGAGCGGGACGGCAAAACGCTGGCGCTGCTGCGGGAAAACGTTCGGCATCTTGGCTTCGGGGAGCAAAGCGAGGTCATGGCCGGCGATTTTGCGGCGGCTCTTTTGAGGCTCCCGGGCGGAAGCTTTGATCTTGTTCTGGCCGATCCGCCCTATGCCGGCGGGTTCTATCCCGGGGTCCTGGATGGCGCACAATCCCTTCTTGCGGAGGAAGGCCTCCTCGTTTTGGAACACGACGGGACCTATCGGGCGCCGGAAACATCCGGCGGGCTTGTCCGTACGGACCAGCGGAAGTATGGCAGGGTTTACCTCTCATTCTATCAAAGGGCGGTGCAGTTATGAGAACGGCAATCTATCCGGGCAGTTTTGATCCCATTACCTATGGCCATCTGGATATCATTGAGCGCACGGCGGGGATCGTGGACAAGCTGGTGGTGGCGATTTTGACCAATACCAGCAAGAAGCCCTTTTTTCCCCTGGAGGACAGGGTGCGGTTCGTGCGGGAATGCACCCGGCACCTTCCCAACGTGGAGGTGATGAGCTTCAGCGGCCTGCAGGTGGATCTGGCGCGGGAGCTCCATGCCGATATGATTATCCGGGGACTCCGGTTTGTATCCGATTTTGAATTTGAATTTCAGATGGCATCCATGAACCGGTCGCTGGCGCCGGATATTCAGATGCTTTTTATGATGACCAGCACCGAGTATTCCTTTTTAAGCTCCAGCGTGGTCAAGGAAGCGGGAAGACTGGGCGGAGACATTTCCAAGCTGATTCCGCCGGAGATCCATGACGAGGTGTCGGAGCGTCTACGAAAATAGAGAAGGAGATGGGCCTGTGAATGTATTGTCCATAGTGGAGCAGATCGAGGAACTTCTTGCGAACGCTTCGGGAGTGCCCTTTTCCTCCAAAAAAATGGTGGATGGGGAAGCCCTGCAGGCGCTGCTGGAGGAGCTGAAGGCCAATCTGCCCGAGGAAGTCCGCCAGTGCGAGATCATCATTCAGCAAAAGCATAACATCCTGCTGGATGCGGAGCACGAAGCTGACGACATGGTGAAGGCCGCCGAGGAGCGGGCGAAGCTCATGGTGGAGGATCACGAGATCACGCAGAAGGCCTATCAATACTCAAGGGAGTTGGTGGCGGACGCCCAGCGCACCGCCAAGGACGTGCGCATTGGCGCACGGGTGTATGCGGACGAGCTGATGGCGGATGTGGAAAAGTACGTGGGGGACACCCTGAGGCTGGTGAAGAAGAATCGCCTTGAGCTCAAGAGCGGCCGCGATGAACGGAGCGCCGATCCGGCTGATTGAGTCCGATGAGAATGCCCAGGGAGACGATGAAAAATCCAAGGGTGATGAGCCATAGGCCGCCGGGCGCAAAACTGGCCTGGGCCGAAGCCGGCGCAAAGGTTGGCGCGGTGCCGGGAAAGAGCTGATAGAACCCAAGGACCAAAGCGAAGGCGAGAAGGGCATGGAGCAGCTTGAAGAGCCAGTAGGTGCCCATGCGGATCCTGACGGCGCCCAGCATGGCCATGGACTGGGCTTGAATGCAAAGCCCGCCCCAGGACACCAGGGCGCTGCACAAGGCGATTTTGATGACGGTGGGAGCCGCGGAGCCCACCACCTGATTGCAGCCCACGGTGAGTTCCATGATTCCGGCGCCAAGGGCGCTGGTGAGGTTTTCCGGAATGAAGGGAAGTACGATGTGAATGCCCTGGGCCAGGGTGCCGGCGATGCTGATTTCCTGCAGGAGTGCCCAAAGGGCGTTAAAGAGCACGATGAGCCCGCCCACCAGGAGCTGGGCTTCCATGGCGCCAAGGACCGCTTTTTTAAGCGCGCTGCCAAAGGGCGGCGCCGCTTTTTGCATGGAAACGATGGGGGCGCGTTCCTTTTTTCCGCCCCGGATAAGAAATTTGGTCAAAAACCCGCAGATGAGAGCGGAAAGATAATGTCCGAGGGCGATGATCCATCCAAGCTCAGGATTGCCAAGAAGGGTGGTGCCCACGGTGCCCACCATGAAAAGGGGCCCGGAGGTATTGCAGAAGATGAGACAGCGCTGAACCGACGCTTCATCAAGGTACCCCTCCTGGGCCAGTTCGGACACGGCCCTTGCACCCGCGGGGTAACCGCACAAAATACCGGTAAAAAGGGCATAGGCGCTTTGCGGCGGGCAGCCGAACAGTACGGGCATGGCCCGGCCCACACCGCGGGACAGCAGATCCACGGCGCCGTATTCCTTGAGAAGCGTGGAGATCACAAAGAAGGGGAAAAGAGCGGGGAACACCGCTTTGATCCATAAATCGAATCCTTGTCTGGACGCATAAAGGGCGCGCTGGGGAAAAAAGAGGATCAGCGCCGCAAAGGCGGCGAACAAAAGGATCCATCCCAAATTTTTTTTCAAAACGAAGGCCCCCTTCCATCCAGTATTCAAGAATATGAAAGGAGCCGAAGGGTTTATGCAAGAGGAACTGAAGGTGGGACTGGCGCTGGGCTCGGGCGCATTTCGCGGCCTTTCCCAGATTGGCATATTGGAAGTGTTCGAGGAGAACCATATCCCGATCCATATGGTATCGGGATGCAGCATCGGCGCGGTGGTGGGTTCCATCTACTGCGCGGGCGCGGACTTAAAATATGTGAAGGGCCTTGCCTGCACGCTGGACGTGAAGCAGCTGGCCGACGTTACGCTGCCAAGGGAGGGGCTTATCAAGGGTGAAAAGATTGAAACGCTCATCGCCATGCTCACCAAGCACCAAAATTTTGAGGATCTCAAGATTCCCCTGTCGGTGGTGGCCTGCGATCTTTTGAAGGCGGAGGTTAAAACCTTTAATACCGGCAAGGTTCACCGGGCCGTGCGGGCAAGTTTGTCCATTCCGGGCGTGTTCATGCCGGTGAAAATGGATGGAACGCTGTATGTGGACGGCGGCGTGATGGACCGGGTGCCCATCAAGGCCGTGCGGGACATGGGCGCCGAATTTATCATCGCGGTGGATGTGGGCTTTCGGGGCGCGCCAAAGAGCGTGAACGGGATCGTGGAGACGCTCATCGTGTCCATGGGCATTATGGAGTGGCAGCTGGTGCGAAACCGCATCCTGGATGCGGACGTCGCGATGATGCCGGAGCTCAACGATATCAACCCCTATACGCTCACCCAGGCGGAAGAGTGCATCGAGCGCGGAAGAAAGCTGGCCGCCGCCATGCTGCCGGAGATCCAGGCAAAGCTGGAAAAGGCGAGGGAGGAGAAGCGGGAGCGTCAAACAATCACCGGGCCTTTGATGTAATCCCGCCCGGAAGGGCCGTGGTCCTGCAGAAGTGAATAGAAATCGGTGGCCATGAGGTCCCGTTTCCAAAGCATATTAAGGCCGCCCGACGGATGAAAGTCGGCGGCCTTTGTGATGACCGGAATGGCGGCATGGTCCTGAATCTCCCGAAGAAGGGGGGTGGCTTTCCGGCGAAAGCCCAGGATACGGGCATAGACCGGCCGGCCCGATGCGTCCAGCGCGGCCATTTCCTTTTGGGTCACGTTCAAAAGGGCGTAGAGGAGAATGCGCTGCAGCCGTGCGTTGGAATAGCGCTTGCAGCTGAGCTCCTTCCAGGCCAGTTCGTAGTCCGTGGTGCGGAAAGCGCGGATAAGGCGGTTTTCCAGACCTTCGTTCACATCGAAAATCCCCTGAAGCTCCGCGGCGCTTATGGTGCGGAAACGGCTGAAAAAAGAGGGGGCCATATCCCCTGGAGTCACCCACCTGAGATCCTTGACCAACTGCCAAACGGCGAACGGCATAGCGGCGGACAGGTCCCTAAGGCCCTGTTCCCTGGCGCGGCGAATGGCACTGCCGCTGGCATACGCGTCAAGGCGGATATCCTTGTGCTGGGCGCCCTGGCGCTGAATGGCCAGAGGCGCCATGGGACTTTTCAGGGTGTCCAGCGCTTTCAGGTATTCCAGGGCCAGAATATTGTTGGGAAAGGAAAAGGCCGTCTCGGGGAGCCCGGAGATTTTCGCAAGCGCTTTGGCATAAGCCACGGGATAGGAGGGCTCCTGGGCCAAATAGGATTTCAGAATCCGTTGAAATTCCTCGGTATGGAGGTATTTTGAAAGGGCTCGAAAGTGTTCCGCGGCCGCCGCGTCCTCCGAGCCGAAGGCGAGATGGGTCACCGGGCCAAGACCGCTTAAAATCTTGACCGCGCCATAGGCAAAGCGGTTGGCGGGCATGGCGGCATAGAGGAAAGGCAGCTCCAGCACCACATCCACGCCCAATTGAAGGGCGGCCCGGGCCCGCGTCCATTTATCCGTCATGGCCGGTTCGCCCCGCTGAGTGAAATTCCCGGACATGACGCACACCACGTAGTTGCAGTCCGAGCGCTGCACGGCCTGCCTGAGATGATAAAGATGCCCATTGTGAAAGGGATTGTATTCCGCCACGATGCCCGTAACATTCATAAAAAAATCCTCACAAAAATTCCTTTGCAAACCCGGCTAGATCAAGTATACTATAAGGGTTTGATGTACTATTTATATCCTAACATAGCGGCACGAACGGGACAAGTCGTGCACGCGGACAAGCAAGGAAGGGGATAGCAAAATGTCTGTGATGGATCAAATCAAGAGCCGGGCAAAAGCGAATAAGAAGCGCATCGTACTGGCGGAAGGAATGGATGAACGGGTGGTCAGGGCGGCGGCGGAAGCCACCAAAATCAGCCTGGCGGACATCGTACTGCTGGGCGATCCCGATGCCATCGCCAAATTTGGCGTGGATCTGACGGGCGTGACCATCATCAATCCTTTGACTTCAAAGAAGGCGGCCGATTACGCGGAAGGGCTCTACGAGCTTCGCAAGGCCAAGGGCATGACCCTCGAAAAGGCTCAGGAGATGGTGAAAAACGAGCTTTATTTCGGCACCATGATGATCAAGATGGAGGACGCGGACGGCATGGTGGCCGGAGCCGTGAACTCCACGCCCGACGTGCTCCGTCCGGCGCTGCAGATCATCAAAGCGAGGAAGGGACTTTCCGTCGTTTCCAGCTGCTTCGTGATTGAGATTCCCGACAAGAGCTACGGCCACGAGGGCGCCTTCATCTATTCCGACTGCGGCGTCAACCCCAATCCCGACGCCAACCAGCTTGCGACCATCGCCGCCTCCGCGGCCGAATCGGCCCGGCTTTTGATCGGCATGGACCCGAGGATCGCCATGCTTTCCTTCTCCACCAAGGGCAGCGCCCAGCATGAACTGGTGGACAAGATGCAGGAGGCCACCCGTCTTGCCAAGGAGCAGTTCCCCGAGCTCGTGATCGACGGCGAACTGCAGGTGGACGCGGCGCTGGTTCCGGAAGTGCAAAAGCAGAAGGCTCCGGGCAGCCCCCTCGGCGGCCGGGCCAACGTGCTCATCTTCCCCGACCTTCAGGCCGGAAACATCGCCTACAAACTGACCCAGCGCCTTGCTCACGGCATCGCCATCGGTCCTATCATTCAGGGCCTGGCCCGTCCGGTAAACGACTTGTCCCGCGGCTGCAACGTGGAGGATATCGTGTGCGGTATCGCCATCACCTCCGTGCAGGCACAGGCATAAAGGAGGAGACAAGATGAACATTCTGGTAATCAACGCGGGAAGCTCTTCCCTCAAATATCAGCTGATCGATATGGATGCCGAGAAGGTCCTGGCCAAGGGCCTGGTGGAGCGTATCGGCATCGAAGGCGCCAACCTCCAGCACCGCCCGGCGGGGAAGGAGGAGGTTCGCATCGAAACCCCCATGAAGGATCATGTGGACGGCATGAAACTGGTGCTGGATGCTCTGGTGGACAAGAACCACGGCGTGATCGCTTCCATGGACGAGATCGGCGCGGTGGGCCACCGGGTGGTGCACGGCGGCGAATCCTTCAAGGAATCGGTGCTGATCGACGATGCGGTGATGGCGGCCATCGAGGAGAACGTGCCCCTGGCGCCTCTCCACAATCCCGCCAACATCATGGGTATCAAGGCCTGCCTCAGCGTTATGCCAAAGACGCCTATGGTGGCGGTCTTTGATACGGCTTTCCATCAAACCATGCCCGCCAAGGCCTATCTCTACGGCCTGCCCATCGATCTGTACCGCAGGCTCAAGGTGCGGCGCTACGGTTTCCATGGCACCTCCCACATGTATGTGTCCAAAAAGGCGGCCGAGCTTCTTGGCAAGCCCGTGGAGTCCCTCAAGATTGTCACCTGCCATCTGGGCAACGGCTCGTCGGTGTCCGCGGTGGACGGCGGCAGATCGGTGGATACCAGCATGGGCCTGACCCCGCTGGAAGGCCTGATGATGGGCACCCGCTGCGGCGATATGGATCCCGCCATCGTGAAGTATCTGATGGACCGCGACCACCTGTCCATTGAGGATGTGGATAAGATTTTGAACAAGAAGAGCGGACTTCTTGGCGTGTCCGATCTCTCCAGCGATATGCGCGATATCACCAGCGCTGCCGCTTCCGGCAACGAGGATGCGGCAAACGCCCTCGAGATGTTCTGCTATCGGATCAAGAAGTACATCGGCGCTTACGCTGCCGCTATGGGCGGACTTGATGTGATCGTTTTGACGGCGGGCATCGGTGAGAACGTGGCCATCGTCCGGGAGAAGGTTCTTTCCGGCCTTGAATTCCTGGGCGTGAAAATGGATAAGGTAAAGAACGAGAGCCGGCCGAAGGATGTGCTGATCTCCACGGACGACTCCAAGGTGAAGGTGCTTGTCATTGCCACCGACGAGGAAATGACCATCGCCAGGGACACCCAGCGTTTGGTTAAAGGTTGACAAAGGCCGTCACGTTTCCTATAATAGCTTGTAGCCGATGGATAAGGGGGGAGCTGTGTGATTTTGAACGTTGCCGAGGCCATCAAAGCGCCCGGCGAGCAGTTTCCTTTCAAAATGGAGGGCCGTCTGGAAGAACTTTCCCGCGGCTTTGACCGTTTCAAAGTTCTCTCGCCCCTTTTCATCGAAGGTACCTATATGGCTTTGGGAGAAAGCATTTTTGTGGAAGGCCGCTTGAAGATTCGGTTGGAAACGACCTGTCACCGGTGTCTTGACCCTTTCACCTTTGAAAAAAAGGTGAAGTTCCGCGAGGAATTTGTCAAGCATTTGGACCCCGATTCCGACGGTTTCCTGTACAGCGGGGACGAAATCGACCTGACGGATATGGCCGAACAAGATTTGATTCTGTCCCTTCCCATGCGTCTTTTGTGCCGGGAGGATTGCCTGGGGTTGTGCCCCACCTGTTCTCACAATCTTAACCGGGGTTCCTGCGGCTGTCAGCCGCCGGAAGAGGAAGCGCAGCCCAATCCTTTTGCACAGCTCAAGCAGATGTTTTCGAAGGAGGTGGATTAAATGGCAGTACCCAAGAGAAGAACGTCCAAACAGCGCAGGAATTCCAGGAGGGCAAATTGGAAGCTGAGCCTGCCTGGCATTGTGGAGTGCCCCGAGTGCCATCAGATGATGTTGTCCCATCGGGTTTGCAAGCACTGCGGCTACTACCGCAAGAAGCAGATCGTGAATGTGGAAAAACAAAAGGCTAACTCTTAACAAAACCGCGCCTTCGTTTTTCGGAGGCGCTTTTTTGGAAGCTTTGAACGAAGGAGGGGGACGAATGCGCATTGTAGCCGATGTAATGGGCGGCGATCAGGCGCCGGTTGCGGTGATCAAGGGTTCCGTGATGGCGCTGGAACGGGACGCCGGGCTCACGATGGTCCTTTGCGGACCCAAGGCGGTAATCGAGCGGGAGCTTGGCTATCTGAACGCACCCAGGGATCGCATCGAGATCGTGGACGCCCCCGACGTCATCGAAATGGCGGAAGCGCCGGTCACGGCGATTCGGCAAAAGAAGAACTCGTCCCTGGTTGTGGGCATGAATTTGGTCGCTGCAGGCCAGGGGGATGGATTCATCTCCGCGGGCAGCACCGGCGCGGTTCTTGCCGGCGCGACCTTCATTATCAAACGGATCAAGGGTATCAACCGTCCGGCGCTGGCGCCCATTCTGCCGGCGAAGAGGGGCGGTCGGGTGCTTCTTATCGACTGCGGGGCCAATGTGGACTGCAAGAGCGAGTTTTTGCGCCAGTTTGCGCTGATGGGCGACGCCTACATGCGCACGGTGACGAACGCGCCGGAGCCCAGGGTGGCCCTCATCAACAACGGCGCGGAGCCGGAGAAGGGGAATGAACTGACCAAGGAGGCCTACAAGCTTCTGGAAAAGGAGCCCTCCATTCAGTTCATGGGCAACCTTGAACCCCGCTATATCCTGAGCGGCGCCGCCGATGTGGTGGTGTGCGACGGTTTTGTGGGGAATATGCTTTTAAAGAGCCTGGAGGGGGCGTCGGTGTTCATCTTCGACTCCCTGAAGGATATCTTTATGCAGAGTTTTGCCACCAAGATCGGCGCCATGATTTTAAAACCGAAGCTGCGGAGCTTTAAACGCACCATGGACTACACCGAGTATGGCGGAGCGCCCCTTCTGGGCGTGGCCAAACCGGTTGTCAAGGCCCACGGCAGCAGCAATGCCCGGGCCTATAGCAATGCGATTGCCCAGCTCGCCCAGATGATCCGGGGCGACGTGGTGGGCAAGATCGCCCAGTCGCTGCAAGCCAGCGCAGACCAACAATAACGGGAGGAATGGAAATGGTATTTGAAAAAGTGCAATCCATCGTCGCTGATAAGTTCAGCATGGACCCCAGCGAAGTGACTCTGGAGTCCGAGATTGAAAAAGATCTGAAGGCCGACTCCATCGACATGGCCGACCTCATCATGGATCTTGAGGATGCCTTCGATATGCAGATCGAAGAGGATAAGCTTGCCGAGATCAAGACCGTGGGCGACATCGTGCGCTATATTGAGGACAATCAATAGGATCACTTTGAGCCCTGAAGCAAGCCTGCTTTGGGGCTCTTCATTTTATTGGAGGAAATGATGCTGGATTTTGAACAGGGTATGGAAGCGCTCCAGAAGAGAATCGCTTACCGCTTCCGCGATCCTGTGCTGCTAAGAAAAGCGCTCACCCATACCACCTACGCTCATGAGGTGTCGGGCTGTGCCCATAATCAGCGGCTGGAGTTCCTGGGGGATGCCGTGCTGCAGCTTACCGTAAGCCACCGCCTTTTTTTGCTGTACAGAAATGCCAACGAGGGAGAACTGAGTAAAATGCGGGCGTTTGTGGTCTCCGAGCCCTCTTTGGCGGCCGCGGCGAAGCGCATCAGCCTTGGCAGCTACCTCCGGCTGGGCCGGGGGGAGGAGAAGTGCGGCGGCCGGGAAAAGCCGTCGGTGCTGGCCGACGGTTATGAGGCCGTGATCGGCGCCATCTATCTGGACGGCGGCTTTGAGGCGGCCCGGGACTATGTCTACCGCGAGCTGGACGACGAAATTCAAAGGGCGCCGGAGATGAAGTGCGCCATGGATTTCAAGACCCGTCTGCAGGAAAAGCTCCAGGAGCAGGGACGAAAGGTCTGCTACCGGCTCATCGGCGATGAGGGGCCGGAGCATGACAAGGTATTCACCGTCACCGCTGTGGTGGACGGCCAGGATATGGCCAGCGGCAAGGGCCGCAGCAAGAAGTGCGCCGAGCAGAACGCGGCTAAGGCGGCACTCGAGATTCTCAATCAACCGAAGAAAGTGTGAAGTGCTTGCATCTCAAAAGGCTGGAAATATACGGATTTAAATCCTTTGCGGACCGCACGGAGATCGTTTTTGAACGGGGCATCACCGGCGTGGTGGGCCCGAACGGAAGCGGCAAGAGCAATGTGGCGGATGCGGTCCGGTGGGTTTTGGGCGAACAGAGCGCCCGAACCCTTCGGGGAACCCGTATGGAGGATATCATCTTCAACGGCACGGAAAAGCGCAAGAAACTGTCCATGGCCGAGGTAACCCTCGTCTTTGACAACGTGGATGGTTCTCTTGACATGCCCTATTCCGAGCTGTCGGTAACCCGCAGAATTTACCGCTCCGGTGAATCCGAATATCTGATCAATGGCAATTCGCGCCGCCTCAAGGATGTGGTGGCGCTTTTTCAGGATACGGGCATCGGCAAGGAGGGTTATTCCATCATCGGCCAGGGCCGTATCGGCGATATTTTAACGCCCAAATCCGAGGAACGGCGGGTGATCTTCGAGGAAGCCGCCGGCGTGGTCAAGTATAAGACCCGCAAGGAGGAAGCGGAACGAAAGCTGGGACAGACCGACCAAAATCTCATCCGCATCGAGGACATTTTGGAGGAACTGTCCGGCCAGGTGGAACCCCTTCGGGAACAGAGTGAAGCGGCCCGGCGGTATCTGGATCTCAGGGACGAGCTGAAGGACCTGGATATCAATCTGTTTCTGCACCAAAATGAGCAGATTCAGGTCCGTCAGCAGGGACTTAGGGAAACGCTGGCCGACATCGAGGGACAGCGCACGAAGGGTCAGGAGGAGCTGGCATCCTTGGCGGAGCGTTACCGTCTGTCCCGGGAGGATCTGGAGCGGATGGACGGGGAGATATTGACCCTCCGGGAACAGATTTTGGAGCTCACCCGCCAGACCGAGGCGGCCGAGGGTGAGAGCAAGGTGCTGGACGAGCGCCGGGATAATGCGAGGATCGGCCGGGAACAGCTTTTGGGCCAGATCCGGGAAACGGAGGACCGCCTGGCGGACCTCAAAAAGCAGCAGGAAGAGGCGGCGGCCCACGGCGGGGAGCTGGAACAAAAGCTTGCCGGCGAAGCGGCTGCACTGGAGGCTCACCGGCAATCCACCGATGCGCTGGGGGAGAAAGTGGCCAGCGAGGAGGTCAGGCTGGAGGCCGCCAAGAGCGAAGTGATTGATAATTTGAACCGCCTTTCGAACGTCAAGACCCGCCGGGAGCGGCTGCTCACCATGCGGGACACCCTGGTTCAGCGTCAGAGCGAGCTTCAAACGCAGCAGGCGGAACGCACGCAGCAGGAGGATCAGCTGAAGGCGGACATGCTGGCGGCGGAAGAACTTCTGCAGGAAGCCAAGGCCCGCCTGCATGAGCTGGAGAAGCAGCGGGACCGGGTAAAAGCTTCGGGGCAGGAGGCGGAAGCCAGGGCGGAACACATCCGCATCCGCCTCAAGACCGTGGAGCAAAGCGCCCAGCAGATTGCCTCCCGCCTCCATGTGATGGAGGAGATGCAAAAGGATCGGGAGGGATACTTTGGCAGTATCCGCAACCTGATGCGGGAGGCTCACCGCCTGCCGCAGGGCGGCGCGGGCATTGTGGGCACCGTGGCGGATCTGATGCGGGTGCCTAAAACCTTTGAAAAGGCCATTGAAATGGCCCTTGGCGCCAGCCTGCAGCACGTGGTCACCCGCCGGGAAGAGGATGCCAAGGCGGCCATTGATCTCTTGCGGGAGCGCCAGTTTGGCCGGGCAACCTTCCTGCCCATGACCAGCGTGAAGGGAAGAACCTTGAACGGGGGGGAGAAGGCAACCTTGTCCGGCCCCGGTATTCTTGGCGTGGCCAGCGACCTCGTCGAGTTTGACGAGGCCTACCGGGGGATCATGGAGAATCTTCTGGGCCGTACGGTCGTTGTCAAGGATATGGATACGGGCATTCAGCTTATGCGCAGAAACCGGTATGCTTTCAGGGTGGTGACCCTTCTCGGGGATACGCTCAATGTGGGCGGGTCCATGACGGGCGGCAGTCAGAAGTCCCAGTATTCTTCCCTGCTGAGCCGGGGCCGCATGATTGAGGAACTGAAAGAGGAACTTTCCCAGACGGAGAAAAGCCTTGGAGACCATCGGGCCAAGCTTACGGAAATGCTGGCTGAAGCGGAAACCGTGAAATCGGAGCTGGCGGAGATCGGCGAGGCCTGGCACCAGCAGGACATCGCTGTGGCGCGGGAGAACGAACGCTATCAGACGGCCCAGGGGCACTATGCTGAACACCTGAAGGGCAGCGAGGCTCTGCGGCTGGAGCAGGAGCGCCTTTCGGAGAGCCTCGCCGAAGTGGTGGGCGAACTCGGGGAGATCGAAAGCCAGCAGGGCGTGATGGAACGCTCGGACGGCACCACCCGGGACGATATCCTCCGTCTGCAGGAGGCCATGAACATCCTCCGCCAGGAGCACACGGCGGCCCTTGGCATGCTGGGTACGCTGCAGGCGGCCCATGCCGGCGCGGCCCGGGACTTGGAAGCCGCCCGCCGGGACGTCCGGCGGCTTCTAGGCGAACGGGCGGAGAACGAGCGGACCTTGGCCCGGCTTCAGAATGAGCTGGAAGCCCGTAAGGACCGCATGGATGAGGACAGCAGGGAGCGGGAAGAGCTGGCAAGAAGGATTGAGGCCAGCCGGGCCACCCTTTGGGCCGTTCAGACGGAGGTGGAGCGGCGTCAGCAGGATCGTCAGAAACTGGCCCTCGAATCGGAGGAATTGGAACGGCGGCAAAAGGAGCTTTCCGGCAGGCTGGAGGAGCTCCTGGAGCGTCAGTACAAGACCCAGTCCCAGCTGGACCGTTTGGAATCGGATCTGCAGAACATCCATAACCGTATTTGGGACGATTATGAGTTGACGTATAACACGGCACTGCCGCTACGCAGGGAGGATTTTAAGCCTTCGGCGGCATCCTCCAGAGCGGGCGCTATCCGCCGGGAAATGCGGCAGATGGGCGATGTGAATGTGAACGCCATCGAGGAATACAAGCGGGTATCCCAGCGCTTCACCGATCTCACCGAGCAAAGAGAGGATCTGGTGAAGGCGAAGGAGGATCTCCGCAGTCTCATTGAAGAGCTGCTGGGCACCATGGAGGTGCAGTTTAAGGAGCAGTTCGCGAAACTCAACGAAAACTTTAAGGAGACCTTTGTGGAGCTCTTCGGCGGCGGAACGGCCAGCCTCCAGCTTTCCGATGAACGTGACGTACTGAATTGCAATATCGAGATCATCGCCCAGCCTCCGGGCAAGAAGCTGCAGGTGCTCTCCCTGCTGTCCGGCGGCGAGCGTTCGCTAACGGCGGCGGCGATTCTTTTCGCCATTCTCCGCCTGAAGCCCACGCCCTTCTGCATTCTGGACGAGATCGAAGCGGCGCTGGACGATGCCAACATCGGCAATTTTGTCCATTTCCTGAAGGATTACGCGAAGAACACCCAGTTTGTAGTGATCACCCACCGCAAGGAGACCATGACCGCCTGCGATGCGCTGTATGGTTTCTCCATGGAGGAGAAGGGTGTTAGCCGGCTCATGTCCGTGAAACTGGCCTAGGAGGGGAACGATGGAGAAAAAAGGATTTTTTTCAAAGCTGGTGGGCGGGCTCACCAAGACCCGCGACAACCTGACGGAGAAGGTCAATCAGCTCATCTCCTATTACCGGGAGATTGACGACGAGTTCTATGAGGAACTGGAAGAAATTTTGGTCTATGCCGATGTGGGCGTCGCCACCACCGGCGAGATCATAGAACGGCTCCGCGCCCGGGTGGATCAGGAAAAGCTGGGCGATACGGCCAAAATCCGGGAATACCTGAGCGAGATTTTGATGGGCATGGTGGGGACCGACGGGGAACTGGAGCTCCCCTCGCCTAGCATTATCCTGGTGGTGGGCGTAAACGGGGTGGGCAAGACCACCGCCATCGGCAAGATGGCCCATTATTATAAAAGTGAGGGCAGAAAGGTCATGCTGGGCGCGGCGGATACCTTTCGTGCGGCGGCCAGCGAACAGCTGACCATCTGGTCCGAGCGGGCGGGGGTGCCCATCGTCAAGCACGGCGAGGGCGCCGATCCGGCGGCTGTGGTCTTTGATGCCATCAGCTCGGCCAAGGCCCGGGGATGCGATCTTCTTATCTGTGATACCGCCGGCCGTCTGCACAACAAAAAGAACCTGATGGAGGAGCTGAAAAAGATCGGCAGGGTGGTGGACCGGGAATACGGCGGCGCCCATCGGGAGGTCTTTTTGGTGCTGGATGCCACCACCGGCCAAAACGCCATCGCCCAGGCGAAGATCTTCAAGGAAGCGGTGAACGTGACGGGCATCATTCTCACCAAGCTGGACGGCACCGCAAAAGGCGGCGTGGTCATCGCCGTCAAAAATGAACTGAACGTGCCGGTGCGCTTCATCGGTGTGGGCGAGGGAATGGAAGATCTGCAGGTCTTTGATCCCAAGGCCTTCGTGGAAGCACTGCTTCAGGAAAAGGCTTGACAGCGGCAGAGAAAATGGGTATAGTAAGGGAGTGTAAAGGTTAAAACCTTTACACTCCCTTTTCCATCTGGGCGAATGCGGACGGCCTTTCGAGCAAAGCCGAAGGGTCAAAGAGAAGCGGCGCTGAAAAGGAGAAGGGACCCGTGAGGAGGAGAAGGCCATGGAGGAGAACGTGCGCTATGCGTGGCTCATGGATTTCTATGGCGGCCTTTTGACGGAACAGCAGCGGCGGGTGCTGGAGCTGCATCTCGATCAGGATTGGTCCCTTTCGGAGATCGCTGAGGAACTGGGCATATCCCGGCAGGGCGTTTCCGACTGCCTGAAGCGGGGAAGAAATCAGCTCTCTCAGCTGGAGGAACGACTGGGACTTTTAAAACGGCATCTTTGGATGGCCGATCAGCTCAAGGGATTGCGGGCGGAGGCAGCGGCGGGCCTTGCGGGACCCGACACGGCCAAAAAGCTCGATCAACTCATTGAGGAGTGGGAGGTACGGGATGGCCTTTGAAGGTTTGACTTCCAAGCTTTCGGAAGTTTTTAAGAAGCTGACGTCCCGAGGCAAACTCAGCGAGCAGGACGTGAAGGCGGCCATGCGGGAAGTGAAGATGGCTCTTCTTGAGGCGGACGTGAACTTCCTGGTGGTGAAAAAGTTCATCAAGACCGTGTCCGAGCGTGCGGTGGGATCGGAGATCCTGGAAAGCCTCACCCCGGGCCAGCAGGTCATCAAAGTGGTGAACGAGGAGCTTACAAACCTGATGGGCTCCACGGTCAGCAAGCTTACGGTGGCTTCGGCGCCGCCGTCGGTCTATATGCTGGTGGGTCTTCAGGGCGCAGGCAAGACCACCATGGCGGGGAAGCTTGCGGGCTATCTTAAAAAGCAGGGCAAAAATCCTTTGCTCTGTGCGTGCGATATCTACCGGCCGGCGGCCATTCAGCAGCTCAAGGTCTTGGGCGAGAAGCTGGAGATCCCGGTCTTTGAAGAGGGGCAGAAGGATGCGGTAAAAACCGCTCTGCACGGTGTGCAATATGCAAAGGACAACGGGCATGACGCGGTGCTTCTCGATACCGCGGGCCGGCTTCATATTGACACCGAGCTCATGGACGAGCTGAAACGGATGAAAAAAGCCGTGGATCCCCATGAGATCCTGCTGGTGGTGGACTCCATGACCGGCCAGGACGCGGTGAATGTGGCCCAAAGCTTCCATGATACCCTGGAAATCAGCGGCGTCATTTTGACCAAGCTGGACGGCGACACCAGGGGCGGCGCGGCGCTTTCGGTCAAGGCCGTCACCGGCCAGCCCATCAAGTTTGCCGGTGTGGGGGAAAAACTCACCGATATTGAACCCTTCTATCCCGAGCGGATGGCGTCCCGAATCCTGGGCATGGGCGACGTGCTGAGCCTCATTGAAAAGGCGCAGGCCGCCTTCGATGAGAAGCAGGCGGCCAAGCTGGAGGAACGGATCAAATCCCAAAAGTTCGATCTTGAGGATTTCATGGACCAGCTTCAGCAAATGAAGAAGATGGGCTCCATGTCCGATATTTTGGCCATGATGCCCGGCATGAACGCTTCGAAGCTGGGCAATGTGGAACTGGATGAAAAGCAGCTTTCAAGAACCGAGGCCATCGTCAGCTCCATGACTGTGGCGGAGCGGCAGAATCCCGCCATTATCAACGGCAGTCGAAGAAAGCGCATCGCCGCCGGCAGCGGCACGTCCATCCAGCAGGTAAATCAGCTGCTCCGGCAGTTCGATTCCATGAAAAAGATGATGCGCCAGTTCACCGATATGGAGCGGGGCGGCCGGCGCCGGGGACGGATGAAGTTCCCTTTCATGTAGCTGCATCCAGCCAGAAGGCTGTGTGACATAGTAGTGAAACATAAATTAGGAGGTACAATTCAATGGCAGTACGTATTCGTCTTCGCCGCATGGGCGCGAAAAAAGCTCCCTTCTACCGCATCGTGGTTGCGGAATCCTCTGCGCCCCGGGATGGCCGCTGCATCGAGGAACTCGGCTATTACAATCCCCTGGTGGAGCCCGTGGAGATCAAGGTGGACGCGGAGAAGGCTCAGGAGTGGATTAAAAAGGGTGCTAAGCCCTCGGATACCGTTCGGGCGCTCCTCAAAAAGAGCGGCGCGATCGAGTAAGGCATAGGTGAAAAACATGCGGGATCTTGTGGAGTACATCGTCAAATCCCTGGTAACGAATCCTGACGAGGTGGACGTGCGCCGGGTGGAAAATGACGATAACATCATTATCGAGGTCCGCGTGGCCCAGGAAGATATGGGTAAGGTGATCGGCAAACAGGGCCGCATTGCCAAGGCCATCCGTTCCGTGGTCCGGGCGGCGTCATCCAAGGAAGCCAAGAAGGTCTTGGTGGATATCATCTAAAAAAAGGAGGGGCCTTCGGGTCCCTTTATTTCATGGGAGGTCAAGGTGGGAATACAGGCGGAATATTTGTGCGTGGGCACCATTGTAAAACCCCAGGGGATCCGGGGTGAAGTCAAAGTGATGCCGCTGACGGACGATCCGGCACGCTTCTATGACCTTTCGGAGGCCTTCTTCAAAGGGGAGGGCGGATTCACGCCCGTTGCCGTGACGGGCGCCAGAATTCAGGATACGAACGTATTTTTAACGCTGGCGGGTGTGACGGACCGAAACGGGGCGGAGCAGCTTCGGGGCAGGGAACTGTATGTCCACCGGTCCAGGGCGGTCAGGCTGCCTGAGGGCCGGTATTTCATCTGCGATCTGATCGGGCTTCCCGTGACGGATGAAAAGGGTGTGCCCGTGGGCAGACTTGAGGAAGTGCTTCAGCCCGGCGCCAACGATGTGTACGTGATTCAAGGGGAACGGGAGTATCTTGTCCCCGTCATCCCCGACGCTGTGCTTGATATTGACTTGGATAGAGGGATCACCGTGGCTTCCTCGTTCCTGGAGGCTGAGGAAATATGAGGGCCGCTATTTTGACCCTGTTTCCGGCTATGGTGGAGGCAGTGCTCTCGGAAAGCATTCTGGGCCGTGCCCGAAACCAGGGCATTTTGGACGCTTTTGCCGTGGATATCCGGGCATACAGCGACAACAAGCACCACCAGGCCGATGACTATCCCTTTGGCGGCGGACCGGGCATGGTTATGATGCCTCAGCCCATCTTCGACGCCTTCGCCGACGTGGAAAAACGCATGGGGAAGGCGCACCGCATCTATCTCTCGCCCAAGGGCAAAACCTTTGATCAGGAAACCGCCCAGCGGCTGTCCCGGCTGGACAATCTGGTGTTTTTGTGCGGCCATTACGAAGGTGTGGACCAGCGGGTGCTGGATCATCTGATTGACGAGGAAATCTCCATCGGAGACTATGTCCTCACCGGCGGCGAGATCCCCGCTCTCGCCGTTTTGGACAGCGTGGCAAGGCTTATTCCCGGGGTGCTGGGAAGCGACCAGTCTGCGGAGGATGAGAGCTTTTCCAGCGGCCTTCTCGAGTATCCCCAATACACCCGGCCTGCGGACTTTCGGGGATTGAAGGTGCCGGACATACTTTTGTCCGGGCATCATGCCAACATTGAGCGCTGGCGCCGGGAACAGGCCCTTGAGATTACCCGGAGGCTCCGGCCCGATCTTCTAAAATAGGGATTGTCAAACTCTGGAGCTTGTGTTACAATATTTTGCGTGATTACGGACGGTCCGCTGCTGATGGCATGAACGTCTATGAGGGAAAGGAGGAATGAAGATGAGCGAAATCATTCGTTCCATCGAGAAAGAACAGCTCCGTACCGATCTGCCCGAGCTTCGCATTGGCGACACCGTCAAGGTGTTCGTGAAAGTTGTGGAGGGCAGCCGCGAACGTCTTCAGGCGTTTGAGGGGACCATCATTGCCAAGCAGAACGGGGGCCTGCGCGAAACCTTTACGGTTCGCCGAATCTCCTATGGCATTGGCGTTGAGAGGATTTTCCCGGTGCATTCGCCCAAGATTGATCACATCGATGTGATCCGTCACGGCAAGGCTCGCCGCGCCAAGCTGTACTATCTGCGCAATCGCGTGGGTAAAGCGGCCCGGCTGCGCACCATTGAACGCTGAGAAATCGCTGAAGAGAGGGGGCTCATTGAGCTCCTTCTTTTTTTCATAGGTGTAAATGACCCGCGAGGGGTCAATGATTCATAGCAAGGGAGGCATGAGATGGACATTCAGTGGTATCCGGGGCATATGGCCAAAGCCAGGCGCACCTTGATGAATGAGATCAAGCTGGTGGATGTGGTGGTGGAGATTCTGGACGCCCGCATCCCTGTGGCCAGCCGCAACCCTGACATTGAGGACATCCTTGAGCTGCGGCCGCGGATTTATGTGCTGAATAAGGCCGATCTGGCCGAGGAAAAGGCGACCCGGGCCTGGAGCGAGAAGCTGGGCCGGCAGGGCGCCACACTGCCCTTCGTGTCCACCGCCTCCAACCGCAAAAAGGCCGCCCAGATGATCTCCGACGCCGCGGCGAAGGAGGTCCGGCGCATGGAGCAGAAGGGGGTCAAAAAGACGGTGCGGGCGCTGGTGATCGGCATCCCAAACGTGGGAAAGTCCACCTTCATTAATTGTGTGGCCGGGGGAACCCGGGCAAGGACGGCGGACCGGCCGGGCGTGACGCGGGGCAAGCAGTGGGTGCGGGTGACGCCCTATCTGGAACTTTTGGATATGCCGGGACTGCTGTGGCCCAAGCTCACTCCCGAGCGGGTGGCCCTCGATCTCGCTTTCGTGGGCGCGGTGAAGGACGAGATCATGGACACGGAAAAGCTGGCGATGGCGCTGCTTTTGAGGCTCCGCGAACGGGAACCGGACTGCCTCGCTGCCAGATACAAGCTGGATACCCTTTCGGGCGAGGGGGAGGAGCTTCTTGAGCGGATCTCGAAAAAGCGGGGCATGATCCTCTCCGGCGGGCGGGTGGACACCCTACGGGGCGCGCAGATGCTGCTGGATGAATTCCGGAACGGCCGCATAGGCCGCATCACGCTGGAGAAACCGGAGGAAACCATCGATGAAGGGGAATAATGCTGAACTTTTAGCCTTCGAACGGCGTCTGAAAGAGGAAGGCATCACCGTGATCGCCGGCGTGGATGAGGCGGGCCGGGGGCCGCTGGCGGGGCCGGTGGTGGCCGCCGCCGTGGTGCTGGGCACGGTGATCGAGGGCGTCAACGATTCGAAGAAGCTCTCGGAAAAGAAGCGGGAGCTTCTTTACGATAGGATCACCCGGGAGGCGGTGGCCTATGGGATCGGTCAGGTGGACCCCAGGGGCATCGATGAAATGAACATTCGAAACGCCACTCTTGCGGCCATGAAGCAGGCGGTGGAGAACCTTGGGATCGCCCTTGACCGGGTGCTGGTGGACGGCAGGGATGTGATCGATGTGAAATACCCTGTGGAAGCGGTGGTGCACGGCGACGCCACCTGCTACAGCATCGCCGCCGCCTCCATTCTGGCCAAGGTTACCCGGGACCGCCAGATGCGCGAGCTGGACGCAAAGTACCCCGAGTACGGCTTTGGTCAGCACAAAGGCTACGGCACGGCGGCCCATATTGAAGTGCTGCGGCGCATCGGGCCCTGCCCCATCCATCGTGCGTCCTTCCTGAGGAAGATCCTATGAGCCGTATGCTAAAGGACGTGGGCGACCGGGGCGAGGCCCTTGCCGCCGCCTATCTCGAAAGCAAGGGCTGCCGTATTCTGGCCCGAAATTTCCGTACAAAAATGGGTGAACTGGATATTGTTGCCCAGGAACCAGGGAATAGGGTGGTCTTTGTCGAAGTTAAGACCCGCAGGGGGAATCTTTACGGCAGCGGCGCCGAGGCGGTTACGGCCGCAAAACAGCGCCATCTCCTTCTTGCAGCGGAGGTTTTTCTTTCCCAAAGGAAGCTTTGGGACCTTCCCATGCGCTTTGACGTGGTGGAGATCACGTGGCGGGGGGACGAACCCCTCATCCGCCATATTGAAAATGCCTTTGGCGCATAGGCGCCAAATAAGAAGAACAGGTGAAGATCATTGAAGAAGACGCTTTTCACGTGGACACTGATCGTTCTTGTCCTTGCCGTCTTTTCCGGCGCGGCTTTTGCGGAGGGGTCCAACCTGGCGGTAAATTCCGGCTTCGAGGAAAACTCCGGCGGCCTTCCGGCAGCCTGGAGCATTGACGAATGGGAGGGCGCGGACAGCGCCGCCGTCTTCCTGATGGAAGCGGGGGGCATGGACGGCGGGACCTGTTTGTCCATTGAGAACCCTACGGAGAACGACGCACGCATGGTGCAGCAGATCGATGTGGAGCCGAACAGCCTTTACAGAATCAGCGCCTACGTGAAGACTGAAGGGCGCCTCGGGGGCGGAACGGCGGGAGCCAACGTTTCGGTGATCGGCACTGTGGCCATCTCCTCCGGCGTGCTTGAAGCCAAGGACTGGCAGAAGGTGGAGATGTACGGTCAGACGGGGAGTGGTCAAAAGACCATGTCCGTGGGCGTGCGTCTTGGCGGCTATTATCAAAACGCCGTGGGCAAGGCCTATTTTGACCAGGTGGAAGTGGTCAAGGTGGACCAGGTGCCCGATGGAGCCAAGATTCAAAACATTGAGATTCAGCAGACCTCCTCGGATGACGAAGCGGCGGCCTCCACGGCTACGCCCACCGGCACCCGGATGAAGGTGCTGCTTTTTGCCATGATCTATGCGGTGATCTTCTACGGCCTGTACCGCTGGCTCCGTAAGGCCCGGGACCCCTTCGAGACGGAGGAGGGGCTGAAGCGCGAAAAAATGCTGATCGCCTTTTTGATGGTGGCTGCGGTGGTCCTGCGCCTTGCCATCGGTTATTTCCATTCGGGCCTGGAATTCGATCTCAACTGCTTTACCAGCTGGTCCAAGACCGCCTATGAAGGCGGCCCGGCCAACCTATACGATTACAGCCAGTATCTGGAACGGGCCTGCGATTACCCGCCGGGATACCTGTATGTCCTGTACATTTTGGGCTGGATCGCTTCCCTATTGCATCTGGAGGCGGGAACGCCAGCCATGATTCTTTTGATGAAGCTGCCCAGCATCATCACCGATATGGTGCTTGGCGTTATGATCTACCGGATCGCAAGAAAGCATCTCAAAGGCCAAGGCGCCCTGGTGCTGGCGGCCTTGTATCTGCTGAACCCCGCGGTGATCCTGAACAGCAGCGCCTGGGGCCAGGTGGATGGGTTCTTCACCCTGTTCCTTATCCTTTGTACCTATTATGCGGCCACCAAACGGCTCACCTGGGCGGCGCTGTTTTATACCATTGCCCTTTTGGTGAAGCCTCAGGCCATCATGTTTGCACCCATTTTGCTCTTCCCGTTCATTCATAGTTTCCTCGGGAAGGACGCGGACCGCAGGAAGGCTTTAAAGACGCTTTTGATCAGCGTGGGTCTCAGCCTCGCGGTGTTTATCGCACTCAGCCTGCCCTTCATCATCAAGCAGGACAGTCCTCTTGCCTTCCTTTACAATCAATACGTGGGCACGGTGGGGCAGTACACCTACAGCTCCCTCAACGCCTTCAACTTCTATGCCCTTATCGGGTGCAATTACCTGCACATGGACGCCCTGCCGGTCACCATCCTGACCGTCCTGGCAGTGGTATCCGTGATGGTGTTCGTAAGCTATCTCTACTTCAAGCGCCGCAGGTATTCGAGCGTATTCATGGTGGGAGCCGTTCTCATCAGCTGGATGTACACGCTGGCGCCCATGATGCACGAAAGGTATCTGTTTCCGCTGATCGCCCTTTTGACAGGGGCCTATGTGGTCCACCGGGACCGCAGGCTCCTCATCGCGCTTGGCCTGTCCAGCATACTGCACTATCTCAACACGGTGATGATTCTGTCCATGTACCCCAGCGTTCTTGCCGGGGATGCCTGGGTGTATATCATCGCTTTCGGCCAGGTGGCCATGTTCTTCTATCTCATGTACGTGGCTCTGGATATTTTCGTGCTCCGGGCAAATAAGAAGCCTCTTGCGCCGGAGCCGCTTGACAGCGCGGATGGCGACATCCACCGCCGCATCTTCGATGCCCCGGCCAGAATCAGGACCACCCGGCGGGAGATGCTGGTGGTGGCGGCGCTCACGGTTATCTATGCCGCGATTGCCCTCGTCAACCTCGGCGATACCACCGCTCCAGCCACCTATTGGGAGCCCAAGGCCTATGACAGTGTGAGCGTGGAACTTCAAAGCGGCGAGCCCGTTCAGCGGGTATACTACTACGCCGGCGTGGGCAAGGGATCCATTCGTCTGGAGGGCTCCGAGGACGGCGCGAGCTGGTATTTGCTTACTGAGCTGGAGCACGACATGGGGGACATGTTCAAATGGCTGTATGAGGACGTGAACGCTGACTGCCGCTATATTCGGGTGACCGCTCTGGACGCGGGCCAGCCCCTATTTGAAATGGCGTTTCTGGACGGCGGCCAGCAGCCCCTGCCTCTCACCGTGACCGCTTCCACCGACGGCAGGGGGGAGAGCCTGTTTGACGAACAGTCCATCGTCCCCGTGAAGCCCACGTACATGAACAGCATGTATTTTGATGAGATCTACCACGCCCGTACGGCCTACGAGCAGCTTCATGATCTTAGCATCTATGAGACCACCCATCCGCCGCTTGGCAAGACGCTGATCTCCCTTGGGGTGTCCTTGTTTGGCATGACGCCCTTCGGCTGGCGAATTGTGGGCACGGTATTTGGCATCTTCATGGTACCGGTGTTCTATGCTCTGGCCCGGGCGATTCTGAAGAAGCACCGCTATGCCCTTTTTTCCACGGTGCTTTTCACCTTCGATCTCATGCACTTTGCCCAGACCCGGATCTCCACCATCGACGTCTATGCGGTTTTCTTCATCATGCTGATGTACCTGTTCATGTTCAAGTACATGCAGCTGAGCTACAACCGGGAGCCGCTTAAAAAGACGCTGCTGCCGCTGGCCCTTTCCGGCATTATTTTTGGTATCGGCTGCGCCAGCAAGTGGATCGTGATCTATGGCGGCGGCGGACTGGCGCTGCTGTTCCTATACACCCTCTACCAGCGCTACCAGGAGTACAACTACGCCTTGAAGCGTCTGGGCATTCAGGTTCAGGAGGGCGCCAATTTCTTTGTGCCCTTCAACCGCTACACTTTCATGACCACGGCGGCCATCGTGCTTATCAGCATCGCTTCGGTGCTCTACGGCATTATTGAGGCCCTCAAACCTTACATGGGCGGCGCAGCCGCTTTTGAAGCCGGGGGAATTTCGCCCTGGATTTTCATTGGCGTTGGCGGAGTGATCATGATCGCGGCCTATATCTTCGCCTGGCGCTGCTGCCAAAAGGACAGGGCCTATCTGGCGAAGTATTATCCTGACGCCACGGGCCAGCTGATCAAGCTGCGCGCCATCGTGCTGGACTACAAGCTGAACACCCTGCGCATCCTCGGATTCTGCATCATCTTCTTCGTGCTGGTGCCGGTGGGAATCTATGCGCTCTCCTATCTGCCCCTCATCCGGATACCCGGCTATGATGCGAGCTATATTCTCAGCAATCAGGTCAGCATGTTCAACTATCACGGCGGGCTTACGGCGGACCACCCCTTCCAGTCGCCCTGGTATCAGTGGCCGCTCATGCTCAGACCCATCTGGTTCTATCAGGGCAAGCCCATGGAACCGGGCATGGTTTCCTCCATCGTCTCTTTGGGCAATCC
The DNA here is from genome assembly GCF_014384795.1 of Gehongia tenuis. NCBI lineage: Bacteria > Bacillati > Bacillota > Clostridia > Christensenellales > Christensenellaceae > Gehongia > Gehongia tenuis. Next base: position 783,986 of record NZ_JACRSR010000001.1, read on the forward strand.
CCTGGTGTGGTGGAGCGGCTTTATTGCCTTTGCCATGCTGGTGGTGAAATCCATTCGGAAAAAGCGCGTCAGCAACGGTGTCTGGGTCATGCTGGTGGGTTTTGCCTTCCAGTTCCTGCCCTGGGTCATGGTCAGCCGGGTCACCTTCATCTATCACTATTTCGCATCCCTGCCCTTTGTGGTGCTGGCCTTGGGCTACGCCTATAAAAAGTGGGATGAGGACCGGGAACCGAACAGTTGGCAGTGGACGCTGCCCTTCACCATCGGTCTTGGCGCAGTGGCTGGCTGTCTTGCCTATTCGGTGCTGAAAATCTTTGTGACCATGAACCTTACTGTGACCATTATCACCCTTGTGGCCTTCATGCTCTTGGGCATACTTGCCGTGGGCGCGCTGTACCGCTATGGGTTCATGAACAAGGATCCTTTGATGCAGCATAAACGCATGAACTATGTGATGGCGGCCTTTGTGGTGATGGTGATCGCGCTGTTCGCCATGTTCTATCCTGTCGTCTCCGGCATGGATATGACGAAGGGTTACATGGAGTTCATCCGCTGGCTGCCGTCCTGGACCTTCGGTTAAGGGGGGGAAGTCATGTTTACGCGGACTCTAAGCATCGGCCTGTGGGGCGTGGAGGGCTATCCGGTGTCCATTGAAGTGGACATCGCCAACGGCCTTCCGGCCTTTGATATCGTGGGCCTGCCCGATGCCTCGGTCAAGGAGGCCAAGGAGCGGGTCCGCTCCGCCATCCGCAACAGCGGTCTTGAGTTTCCGGTGCAGCGCATCACCATCAACATGGCGCCCTCGGACCGAAGAAAAGCGGGCGCGGCCTTCGATCTTCCCATGGCCCTTGGCATTTTGGCGGCCACTGGCCAGCTGCCGATGGAGGCTCTCACGATGCCCTTTATCGGCGGACTTTCACTTGACGGGGCCATCGCGCCGGTGCGGGGTGTGCTGCCGGCCGTTGTGGCCGCGGCGAGGCTTGGATTTCATGAAATATGTGTTCCCGAGGTCTCCGCAAAGGAGGGCGCCCTGGTGGAGGGGGTTCGGCTTTTGGAGGCGAGGGATCTGAAAACCCTGGTGGCCCAGCTTTCCGGCGATGCGCCAAAGGTTTATGCAAATCCTGGAATGACCTCGGCTGAACCCTACCGCGGCGTGGACTTTGCGGATATCATGGGCCAAAGAGCCGCCAAACGGGCTCTCGAGATTGCGGCGGCAGGCGGCCACAATGTGATTATGATCGGACCGCCGGGTTCGGGCAAGACGATGCTGGCCAAAAGCCTGCCCGGCATTTTGCCGGAGCTCGATTTTGAGGAGGCGCTGGAGGTGACCATGCTGCACAGCGTGGTGCGGCCCGCGGGTGAGATTCAAGGCCTCATCCGGACGAGACCCTTTCGGGCGCCGCACACCTCCGCTTCCGTCAATTCCCTGATCGGGGGCGGCGGCTATGCCCGGCCGGGCGAGATCAGCCTCGCCCATCTCGGCGTGCTTTTTTTGGATGAACTGCCTGAATTTCCCCGTTCCGTTCTGGAAAGCCTGCGCCAGCCCATGGAGGACGGCGTGGTCAATATCACCCGGGTGAACGGTATGGTGAGCTATCCCGCGAGGTTCATGCTGGTTGCCGGTATGAATCCGTGCCCCTGCGGAAACTATGGTTCGGCTAAGAAGGAATGCCGGTGTACGCCCATGCAGATTCGAAGATACCTTGGGCGGATCAGCGGGCCGCTTCTGGACCGCATTGATATTCATGTGGATGTGCAGCCGGTGGACTACGATGAGCTCACCCGGAAGGGCAGGGAGGAGTCCTCCGCCAAGGTCCGGGAACGGGTGGAGGCCGCCCGGGCTATCCAGCGAAAGCGGTACAAGGCGGAGGGAATCCGCTTCAACGCGGAGCTTGGCGCGGGCAGCCTTAAACGCTACTGCACGCCCTCCGCGGAAGGGGAGAGCCTTCTGCGCATGGCCCATGAGAGCCTCGGACTGTCGCCCCGGGCCTATACCCGTATTTTGAAGATGGCCAGAACCATTGCGGATCTTTCAGGCCAGGAGGAGATTGGCGCGGCCCAGGTGGCGGAGGCCATCCAATACCGCACGCTGGATAAGAAGTATTGGGGGTAAATCATGAAGGAGGAAAGTCGGTACCTGGTGTGGCTGTCCAGCCTCATCGATGTGAGCGTGGCGCAAAGAAAGCGTCTGTTGGATCATTACGGTTCGGCAAAGGAGCTTTTCCATGCAGCCGCGGAGGACCGCCTGCCCCGTTCGGGTATTTCCGCGAAGGCCCGTGCGGCGCTGCGCCATGCCAGCTTTGAAAATGTTATCGATGAATATCTGGAACGGCTGGACCGGGAGAAAATCCATGTGGCAACCTTGGCCGATGAATTTTATCCGAAGCTGCTTTCCAGCATCTATGATCCGCCGGTGGCGCTCTACGCCAAGGGCAGAGGAAAACTGAACAGGATTCTGGAACGTTCGCTAACCGTGGTGGGAACGAGGCGATGCACGAGTTACGGCAAACAGGCCGCCATGCTGCTGGGTGAGAATCTGGGCGAAGCCGGGGTCAGCGTGGTCTCGGGAATGGCCCGGGGCATTGACAGCATGGCGCAGGAGGGATGTCTCAAGTCGGGCCAGCCGGTGGTCGCCGTCCTTGGCTGCGGTGTGGATGTCATTTACCCCAAGGAGGAGGCCGGACTTTACCAGCGAATCATGGAAAACGGGGTGATCCTCTCCGAGTTTCCGCCGGGAACGCCGCCTCTCAAACAGAATTTTCCTCAGCGCAACCGCATCATGGCCGGTCTCACGCCCGGCGTCATCGTCATTGAGGCGGGAAAGGGTTCGGGTGCGCTCATCACTGCCAATCTGGCCCTTGAGGAAAACCGCGAGGTTTTCGTGGTGCCCGGGAATATCACTTCGCCGCAAAGCGCCGGTTCAAACGCGCTGCTGCGTCTTGGCGCGGCGCCTCTTTTGGATGTTTGGGACGCTATGGAGGCGCTGAGATGGGGCGAGCGGCCTGTGCCCGGTCAAAAACCCGAGGCCGGAGAAGCCGCACCGGAGCTTTTGGGGGACGAACTTGCTCTTTGGACCGCTCTTGGAGAAGGGGAGTGCGGAATTGAGGAATTGGCGGAAAAAACGGGACTAGCCATGGATCGACTGAATACGTTCTTGACAATCCTAGAATTTCGAGGAATAATAAAGCAACTCCCAGGCAAACGGTTCGTCCGCATGGCCGGGATTCAATGAAACCACGCATGGAGGTATCTGATGGCAGCAGCGAAAGCACCCAAACTGGTGATTGTGGAGTCGCCCGCCAAGGCGAAAACCATTGGAAAGTTTCTGGGCAAGGGGTATAAAGTGGAAGCTTCCAATGGACATGTGCGGGATCTCCCCAAAAGCCAGATCGGTATTGATATTGAACATGGATTCGAGCCCCGTTATATCACGATTCGTGGACGGGGTGAAATTTTGGACAGAATCAAGAAGGACGCCAAGAGTGCCAGCAAGGTGCTGGTGGCAACTGACCCTGACCGTGAAGGCGAGGCCATTGCATGGCATCTGATGCACATTTTGAACATCGACGAGAAGAAGAACTGCCGCATCGAATTCAATGAGATCACCAAAAGAGCGGTTCAGGAGGCCGTGAAAAAGCCCCGGGCCATCGACAAGAATCTGGTGGATGCCCAGCAGGCAAGGCGGGTGCTGGACCGGCTGGTGGGCTACAAGATCAGTCCGCTGCTTTGGGCCAAGATCAAGAAGGGCCTTTCCGCCGGAAGGGTGCAATCGGTGGCCATGCGCATCATCTGTGACCGTGAGGACGAGATTCGTGCCTTTGTGCCCGAGGAGTTCTGGACGCTGGACGTGAAGCTTACCACCGGCGCGCCTAGGGGCGAATTCATGGCCAAGTACATCCTGGACGACAACGGCAGAATCAAGGACCCGGAACTGGTCCACAAGGTCAAAGCCGATATCGAGAAAAAGCCCTTTATCGTCACGGATATTAAGGAAGGGGAGCGGCGGCAAAACCCCGCGGCGCCCTATACCACCAGCCAGCTTCAGCAGGACGCGGCGAGAAAGCTTGGCTTCACCACGAAAAAAACCATGATGCTCGCCCAGCAGCTCTATGAGGGCGTGGATATCAAGGGCGAGGGCACGGTGGGCCTTATCACCTATATCCGTACCGATTCCACCCGGCTTTCCCAGGAAGCGCAGGCTGCGGCAAGAGAGCATATCACCCAGCATTTTGGGGCCGAGTATCTGCCAGACAAACCCAATGAGTTTAAGGGCAAGAAGGGCGCGCAGGACGCCCATGAGGCCATCCGCGCCACCTCGGTGGCCTATACGCCGGAGCGGCTTAAGGAGTCCCTCTCCAGAGAGCAGTACCGCCTTTATAAGATGATCTACAACCGCTTTTTGGGCAGCCAGATGAGGCCTGCCGTCTATGCCACCATGCAGGTGAGCCTCACAGCCGGCGAGCATCAGTTCCGGGCCAATGGTTCCCGCCTCATCTTCAAAGGGTTCCTCGCCGCGGTGGGCGTGGAGAAAAATGAGCACGACACCACACTGCCGGGGCTTCAGGTGGGCCAGAAGGTCAAACTGGTGGAAGCGGAGGAGGAACAGCACTTCACCCAGCCGCCGCCGCGCTACAATGAAGCGTCCCTGGTGCGCACGCTGGAGGAGAAGGGCATCGGGCGGCCCAGCACCTATGCACCCACCATCTCCACCATTTTGGACCGGGGCTACGTGGTCAGGGAGCAGCGCACCCTCTTTCCGACGGAGCTTGGCGAGATCGTGACCAAGCTGATGAAAAACTATTTCTCCGACATCGTGGATGTGGAGTTTACCGCCGATATGGAGGACCGCCTGGATGCGGTGGAGGAGGGCGATCAGGACTGGAAGAAGATCGTCTCCGACTTCTACGGCCCCTTTGCTAAAACCTTGGAAAAAGCGGAGGAAGCCATCGAGAAGGTGGAGGTAAAGGACGAGGTTTCGGACGTTCAGTGCGAGAAGTGCGGGGCCATGATGGTCTACAAGATGGGCCGGTTCGGCAAATTTCTGGCCTGCCCGAACTATCCTGAATGCCGCAATACCAAAGCCATTGTGAAAAAGCTGGAGGACGTGCCCTGTCCCAAGTGCGGGGCGGGCATCATCATCCGCCGCACCAAGAAGGGCCGCACCTTCTATGGCTGTGAGGCTTATCCCGATTGTGATTTTATCTCCTGGGATCAGCCGGTGAAGGAAAAGTGTCCGAAATGCCACAGCTACATGGTCCTTAAGCGGGATCGAAGCGGGAAAAAGACCCACGTATGCTCCAACGGCGAATGCGGCTACCGGGAGACGGTGTCCGAAGGAAAGGACGGCTGAAGTGAAAGTCAGGATTGTCGGCGGAGGACTGGCTGGATGCGAAGCCGCATGGCAGCTGGCCCGCCGGGGACATGAGGTGGAGCTTTGGGAGATGAAGCCGGAAAAATATACTCCGGCTCACAGCAATCCCGATCTTGGAGAGCTGGTCTGCAGCAACTCCCTTAAAAGCAATGAACTCACCAGCGCATCTGGCCTGCTCAAGCAGGAGATGCGCCTTTTTGGATCTCTCATCATTGCGACGGCGGACGCTGTGCGGGTACCGGCGGGTTCGGCGCTGGCCGTGGACCGGGACGCCTTTGCAAGAACCCTGACCGAACGGGTGAAAAGCGAGCCCCGCATCACTGTGCTGGCGGGGGAGGTGGAACGGCTTGATCCCGAAATTCCCACCATTGTGGCCACCGGTCCGCTCACTTCGGATGCTCTGGCCGACCATATCGCGGAGCTCTTGGGTCTTGAGCGGCTCTACTTCTATGATGCGGAAGCGCCCATTGTTAGTGCCGAATCGCTGAACATGGATGTGGTCTTTGCCGCTTCCCGATACGGCAAGGGAGAGGACTATCTCAACTGTCCCATGAACCGGGAAGAATATGAGGCCTTCTGGCATGCGCTGGTGGAGGCGAAGACCGCGCCGGTTCATGGTTTTGAGGATAAGAAGGTCTTTGAGGCCTGCATGCCGGTGGAGACGCTGGCGAAGCGCGGTCCAAGAACCCTGGCCTTTGGTCCCTTGAGACCGGTGGGGCTCATCGATCCCAAGACGGAGCGCCGGCCCTATGCGACGGTGCAGCTCCGGAAGGAGAATCTGGAGGGAACTCTTTACAACATCGTGGGCTTTCAGACCCGGCTCACCTATGGCGAGCAAAAGCGGGTCTTTGGCATGATTCCCGGTCTTGAAGACGCGGAATTTGTCCGCTACGGCGTGATGCACCGAAACACCTATCTGCCGGCGCCGGACCATTTAAACGCCAGGTTCCAGACGGTAAAGCTGCCGAACCTGTTTTTTGCAGGCCAGATCACCGGCGTTGAAGGCTACGTGGAATCGGCAGCCAGCGGCCTTATGGCGGCTATCCATATGGACCGCTATTTGAAGGCGCTTGCGCCGGTGGATTTTGGCCCGCGCACCATGCTCGGAGCGCTCAGCCGCCATATTGGAACCCCCGCCGTCAACTACCAGCCCATGAACGCCAATTTTGGCATTCTGGAGCCTTTGCCGGAGCGAATCCGGGGCAAGAAGGAAAAGTACGGCGTGTTGGCTAAAAGATCCCTGGCGGAACTGGAGCGGCTGATTGAAGGGATGCAGCTGCGTCCCGCCGACTAAACAAATGCGGACTTGAAATAAGTTTGAAGATTGCGAGGAAAGACTTATGAATTTTGAAGGTACGACGATCGTGGCCGTGTGCCGGGACGGCGTTTGCGCCATGGCGGGCGACGGCCAGGTGACCATGGGCGAGAATACGGTCATGAAGAATTCTGCGAAGAAGGTTAAAAAGCTCTTTCACGACAAGGTGGCGGTGGGTTTCGCCGGTTCGGTGGCCGACGCCTTCACATTGTCGGAGAAGTTTGAGGGCAAACTGGAACAGTGCGGCGGAAACCTTCGGCGGGCGGCGGTGGATCTGGCCAAGGAATGGCGGGGGGACAACATCCTGCGCAAGCTGGAGGCGCTGCTTCTTGTCAGCGATGGCGCTGAGATCCTGGTGATCTCCGGAAACGGGGAAGTAATCGACCCGGATGATGGCATCGCGGCCATCGGCTCCGGCGGAAACTATGCCCTTGCGGCGGCGCGGGCGCTTTCCCAGAACACCGGGCTTTCGCCCTCCGAGATTGCGGAGAAGGCCATTCGTATTGCCAGCTCCATCTGCATCTTTACCAACGACCATATCACCGTGGAGGAAATCAGATCATGTTGACGCCAAAACAAATTGTGGATGAACTGGGCCGCTACATCGTGGGCCAGGACGAGGCCAAGCGGGCGGTAGCCATTGCGCTTAGGAACCGGTACAGAAGAAGCCGGCTCCCGAAGGATGTCCAGGAGGAGATCACGCCGAAAAATATCATCATGATGGGCCCCACCGGTGTGGGCAAGACGGAGATCGCAAGACGGCTGGCAAAGCTGGTGGAGGCTCCCTTTGTCAAGGTGGAGGCCACCAAGTTCACCGAGGTGGGCTATGTGGGCCGGGACGTGGAGTCCATGGTCCGGGATCTTATGGAGGCCTCGATGCGGCTGGTCAAGGAAAAGAAGATGAAGGAAGTGGAAGCCCAGGCCGCGGCCAATGCCGAAGAACGGCTGGTCCGCATTCTGGTTCCGGGCAAGCATAAGGATAAAAAATCCACGCCCTTTGACTTTTTAATGGGCCGGGAGGATGAAGAACAGCCCAAGCTGGAGGATAAGGAAAGCAGTGAGATCCAGCAGCGCCGCCAAGGCGTGCGCCAGGCTCTCCGGGCGGGCACCCTGGACAACTCCGTGCTGGAGATGGAGGTGGAGGAGAACGGTCCCACCCTGGAGCTCATGCCCGGCATGGGTGAGGGCGTCAATCTCCAGGATATGTTTGGCGGCATGCTCCCCAAAAAGAAGAAGAAGCGCAAGATGAAGCTGAAGGAAGCCCGTCAGTACCTGGAGCAGGAGGAGGCTCAAAAGCTTATCGACATGGACGAGGTGACCGAGATTGCCCGGGAGAAGGCGGAAAACGAGGGCATCCTGTTTATCGACGAAATCGATAAGATCGCGGGACGAAACGGAAGCTCCGGTCCGGACGTGTCCCGGGAAGGGGTGCAGCGGGATATTCTGCCCATCGTGGAGGGTTCCACGGTGGTCACAAAATACGGACCGGTAAAAACAGATTACATCCTGTTTATTGCGGCGGGTGCATTCCATGTCTCCAAGGTTTCCGATCTCATTCCCGAGCTGCAGGGCCGCTTCCCTATCACTGTATCGCTGGAGAATCTTACCGCCGAGGATTTCAGGCGCATCCTCACCCAGCCGGAAAACGCGGTGACCAAGCAGTACGAGCAGCTTCTTGCCACCGACAACGTGAAATTGACCTTCACCGAGGACGCCATTTCGGCCATTGCGGAGAACGCCTTTTGGATGAACAAAAACAGTGAGAACATTGGCGCCCGGCGGCTTCACACCGTGGTGGAGCTCCTGCTGGAGGACATCTCCTTTAACGCGACCGGCGATCATCCGCTGGTGGAAGTGGTGGTGGACAAGAAGTATGTGGAGGACCATATGGCCTCCGTCATGTCCGAACAGGATGTGAGCCGCTATATCCTGTAAAAACCATCGAATCAAATAGAATAGTCTTGCTGTAACCGGCACAAAATAGGGATACTCCATTTTTGCGGAAAGGATGATCCCATGAAAGCGGTTATTATGGCGGGCGGCGAGGGTTCGAGGCTTCGGCCGCTGACCTGCGGTCTGCCCAAGCCCCTGGTGCCCATCCTGGGTAAACCGGTGATGGCCTACGGGTTGCAGCTGCTAAAGCATTATGGGGTTGTGAATATAGGCGCAACCCTTTGTTTTTTACCCCAAAAAATTGAGCAGGAATTCGGTGACGGAGAGGAATACGGCGTGAAGCTCTCCTACTTCCGGGAGGACAAACCTCTTGGCACCGCGGGCAGCATAAAAAATGCCGAAGGTTTTTTGGATGAACCCTTCATCGTTTTGAGCGGCGATGCGCTGACGGACATCGATCTTGGCGCGGTGATGGATTTTCACCGGGAGAAGGGCGCGCTGGTGACATTGGTCACCGTCCGGCGGGAACGGCCCCTCGAATACGGCGTGATCGTATCGGATGAGAACGGCCGGGTGCGGCGCTACCTGGAAAAACCCCATTGGGGGCAGGTCTTCAGCGATCAGGTGAACACCGGCATCTATGTGATGGAGCGGGAAGTGCTGGAGTTCATCCCGCAGGACCAGAAATTTGATTTCAGCAACGATCTGTTTCCTTTGCTTCTCGAGCGGGGCCTGCCCTTCTATGCCTATCCGGCCAAGGGGTACTGGTGCGATATCGGCAATGTCCAGCAGTATATGCAGGCCCAGCGGGATTTTCTCAAAGGCGAGGTGTTTTTGAAAATGCCCATTGCCGCAAAGGAGGATGGCTTCTATATTCATCCCAGCGCCGCCGTTCATCCCGAGGCTGAACTTTCGGCGCCCTGTTTCATCGGTAGGGGCACGGTGGTGGAAGGCGGCGCGAAGATTGGCGCCTATACGGTGCTGGGGGAGGGCTGTCTTGTGGCGGGCGGCGCCAGGGTGGAACGGTCTGTCGCCTGGGACGGCGTTTGCTTCGGGGAAGAGAGCCGTGCCGAGGGCGCCGCGCTTTGCGCCGGTGTGCGCGTGGGTGAAGGGGCCCATGTGGAACAGGGCAGTGTCCTTGGAGAGAATGTACGGGTGGAGCGGGGTGCCCGGGTGCGGCCCTCAGCCATGATATGGCCGGAGAAACTCATTGAGGCGGAATCGGAAGCCCGGGGCAGTCTCATTTGGGGACAGAACAGCCGCGGACTTTTCCAAAACGAATGCATCGCCCTGAAGCGGGACGACTATCTTTCCCCGGCCTTTCTGGCCGCGCTGGGGGAAGCGGCGGGAGCCTTCTACGGCGGGGGTGTGGTGGGCGTGTCCGCCCTTGGCTCTGCGGTGGTGGATGTGGCCCGGCAGGCTTTTGTTGCCGGCCTGCAGTCCCAGGGCGTCCGGGTGATGGATCTTTTATGCGAACCGGGCGAGGTTCTGGGCCACGCCGTTCGGGAATTCAACTGGCAGGGCGGCGTCTTCCTATTTGAGCGGGCGGGCCAGGTCTATGTGCGCATGTTGGACACTTTGGGCCAGGCGCTCTCACCGGCCCAGGAGCGGAAGGTGGAAAACTTGTGGCAGCGGGGCGAATATCCGGTTAAGACCGGTGAAATCGTGCCGGTGGAGACCCATCGCAACGGTGCGGACCGCTATTTGGAGGACATGTTGAAGAGCCTTCCTCACGGGAATTTTTCAAAGGACTTCAAGGTTTGGATCAGCTGCGAGCACGAGGTCCTGGAGAAGTATGCGACCCAGTGTCTTCGAGCCCTCGGCTGTACGGTGCGGATCCGACCCATGAGCGATGATGGCGCGCCCATGGAGCGCTGTGACCTGGGCTTTATCTGGAAGGTCTATGGTAGCGCGTGGCTAGACGGCAAGGGCCGACGGGTTTCGGCGGACACAGTGCAGGGACTGCTTCTTGATGCCTGGTGTGAGGAGCACCCCGGTGAAACAGCGGTTCTGGCTCCAGACATGCCCCATGGATTGTCAGAAATTGTACGGCGTCATGGCGGTGAAGCAGTGCGCTGCAAAAGCGGTCAGTCGGAGCGGAGGCGGGCCGTGTTTCGAGCGGTAACACGGGAGAAGGCCGCCTGGAGTCAGGTCAATCTTTTGGAGGATCCGTTGATGGCCACCTTGTGGCTTCTCGCCGCTATGGACCGGCGCCGGATAAGCCTGGAGGGGTTGGCGGCGGAGCTGCCGACACTGTGCAGGTGTGAGCGGGAGATTCAGTGCCCCGTGGGCGCTAAGGGCCGAGTGATGCGCTCCCTCCTCGATCAAAACCGGGATTCTTTGGAGGAGGAGCAGATCGAGGGCGTGCGCCTGAGAACTGATCGGGGCTGGGCGTGGGTCCAGCCGGACCGAGTCCGGCCGGTGTTTCACGTCTATGGAGAGGCCGCGGATATGGAGGCCGCTGAGGAACTCACTGACTTCTATGTCCGGCAGATTGACGGGATGCTCCAATGATCTTTTTGTAAAAGGACGGAAATCATTCCGTCTTTTTTTGTTTACAAATTTGGACTATGAAAATGGTGTAAAATAGTATAAAATGAAAGCAATGAGCTACAGGGAGGAATTCTTTTGAGAGACTATGTGATCCTATCCGATTCCAATTCCGAAATGCCATTGGCTTTTCAACAGGAGCATCAAATCCCCTACATGCGTATGCCCTACACCCTGAACGACAAGGAGTATGCCTATGATCTTGGCGAGAACAAGGATAACGTGACCGAATTCTACAGCGCCATCCGGGCTGGCGCCATGCCCACGACCGCTCAGCGCAATCCCGCCGACTTTGTCGAATTCTTTCGGCCGCACCTGGAGGCGGGCAAGGACTTATTGTACATTTCATTCTCTTCGGGCATGAGCGGCAACCTCAACAGCGGCAGGCTGGCGGCGGAGATTCTACATGAGGAATTCCCCGATCAGCGAATTGAGATGGTGGACACGCTGAGCATATCCCTGGGTGAAGCGCTTCTTGTTTATTATGCGGTGATGAAAAAGGAAAGCGGCGCTTCCTTGGATGAAGTAAAAAACTGGGTGGCGGATAACGCCCTTCGGATGAACCACTGGTTCACGGTGCAGGACCTCAACCATCTAAAGCGGGGCGGGCGCATCAAGTCCAGTGCTGCATTCATGGGCACACTCATGGATATCAAACCTATTTTGACCGTGGATCGAGCCGGTGTGTGTGTGCCGGAGGAGAAGGTGAAGGGAAGAAAGCGTTCTTTGCGCACCCTCATCTCCCGGGTGGAATCGCTCATCGAGGCGCCGGAGGAGCAGGTCATCGGCATCGCTCATGGCGACTGTCTGGAGGATGCCCTCTTTGTGAAGGAAAAGATTATGCAGTCCATTCCTGTTAAGGACGTATGGGTCAATCTGGTGGGACCGGTGATCGGCACCCATGCAGGTCCCGATGTTCTGGGCGTGCTGTTCCTAGGCAAGGAACGCAAGTTTTAAGTTTAAGGAGGCATGAGAAATGATCATTCAAGGAGATAGCAGTCCTTTCCCCTTTGGGTACACGTCCATCGTCAAGATGAACGACGATAAGACCCGAAAAGCCGGTATGAATTTTGGCATTCTGGTGCTGAAAAAGGGCGAGGTCATGAACGGCAGCGGGGAAAAGTCGGGGAAGAAGGAGCGGGTGTGCGTGCTTCTTTCCGGAGAAGCCTGCTTTAGCTGGCGGGATCAGTCGGTGAACGTGGGCCGCACTTCCATCTGGACTCAAAAGCCCTGGTGTCTGCACGTTCCCAGCGGAGAATCCATGTCTATCCGCGCTCTGTCTGATCGTGCGGAAGTGGCTGTTTTGACCGCCTTCAACGATCGGGTTTTTGAACCTCATTTCTACGGCGGCGGCGAGGTAAAAAGCGAAGAACGGGGCAAGGGTATTTTGAACGATACCTCCGAACGTATCGTGCGCACCATTTTTGATTATAAGAGTGCGCCCCATTCCAATCTGGTTATCGGCGAGACCATAACCTTCCCCGGCAGGTGGTCCAGCTATCCGCCTCACAGCCATATGCAGCCGGAGATCTATCATTACCGCTTCACGCCGGACAATGGCTTTGGTCTTGCAGCGGTGGGGGAAAAGGCCTACAAGGTCTATAACAACGATACCCTGGTGATTACCGATAACATGACCCATCCCCAGGCCGCGGCGCCGGGATATGCCATGTACTATCTTTGGGCGATCCGTCACCTGCCCCAGGAACCCTATCTGGAGCCCAAGGACGACCCCAGTCATACCTGGATGCTGGAAAAGGATGCGAAGATTTGGCCCAACCGTTGATCAAAAAGTAAAGGAAAAGCCCGGCAGGCCGCCGGGCTTTTATCATTGCTTGGTTTGGGCATGGGCTTTGATCTTTTCGAAGCTTTCCTGGCTGATCACATGCTCAATCCGGCACGCGTCCTCCCGTGCGGTTTCCGGATCAACGCCGAGCGCCGTGAGATAGCGTGTGAGCAGCTGATGACGCTCATAGATGCGTTCGGCAATCTCGAGCCCCGACGGGGTGAGCGTGATGTATCCGGTATCATCCATAGTGATATAGCCGTTCTCCCGGAAGCGTTTCATGGCGTTGCTGATACTGGGCTTGGAAAACCCCAGATGGGCGGCGATATCAATGGAGCGCACCTGGCCGTTCTGCTGGCCGAGCATCAAGATGGCTTCCAAATAGTTTTCTGCGGATTCCTGAATTTTCATGGGCCCACCTCTTCTACTTGTTGATCTCTATATTATCATACCCAGTCTGCAATTTCAAATTGGTACTGTTCCCCAAGAAAAACTTGAAAAACCGATTGACAGTGAAGGGGGACAATGCTATATTAATAAAGGGTTAGTTAATACTAACCCATGTTTTGAAACTTTGGTTAGTTTGAGCTAACAAATTGGCTGGAGGTGTGATGTGATGCCCTTATCCATGATGCAGACGGGCGAGACCAATGCCATCAAAAAGGTGGGTGGCAAGGAAAAGACGAGAAGATTCCTCGAAGGCTTGGGTTTTGTTGTCGGAAGCGAGGTTACGGTGGTTTCGAAGCTTCAGGGCAATGTGATCGTTAATGTGAAGGATGCGAGAATCGCGATCAGCCAGGAAATGGCAAACCGGATCATGGTATGAAAGGAGTGGGCGTATGCAGACTTTGAAAGCAACTCCCTGTGGCAGGACTGTTACGGTCGTGAAGCTGCATGGAGAGGGAGCTGTCAAACGCAGGATCATGGACATGGGAATCACCCGGGGCTGTCAGGTGTATGTGCGCAAGGTGGCGCCGCTGGGCGACCCCATCGAGATCAACATCCGCGGCTATGAGCTGAGCCTGAGAAAGGCCGACGCGGAAATGGTGGAAGTCAAATGATTTTTTGCGCTATAGGGTTAGCATAAACTAACTAGGGAGGAATGAACATGTCAATCCGTATCGCCCTTGCCGGAAACCCCAATTCGGGCAAGACGACCATGTTTAATGCCCTGACCGGAAGCTCACAATACGTGGGAAACTGGCCGGGGGTAACGGTGGAGAAGAAGGAAGGCAAGCTGAAAGGGCATAAAGACGTCACCATCATGGATCTGCCCGGCATCTATTCCCTGTCTCCGTACACCCTCGAGGAAGTGATTTCAAGAAACTATCTGGTTCAGGAGAAGCCCGATGTGATCATCGACATCGTGGACGCCGCCAATATCGAGCGCAACCTGTATCTCACCACGCAGCTCACCGAGCTGGGCATTCCAGTAGTGGTCGCCCTCAACATGATGGATATCGTGGACAAGAGAGGCGACAGGATCGATCTTGGGCGGCTTTCACAGCTTCTTGGCTGCGAGGTGGTGGAAACCTCCGCGCTCAAGGGCAAAGGCCTCAAACAGCTTACCGACAAGGCCATTGCGGCGGCCAAAGCCGGCAAGCCAATGGTGCACAAACATAGCTTTGAAGATGCGGTGGAGGGAGCGCTTCAAAAGATTGCGGCCCTCGTCACCGACCGGGTGGATGGCAGCCAGATGCGTTGGTACACCGTTAAGCTTTTTGAGCGGGATGAGAAGGTGCTGGAACAGCTTCGGCTGGATGACGGTCTGAAGTCCCAGATCGAGAGCATCGTCAGCGAATGCGAGGGCGTTTTGGATGATGACAGCGAAAGCATCATCACCAACGAGCGGTACAATTACATCAGCGATGTGATTGGCAAATGTCTGAAGAAAAAGAACAAGGGCAACCTCACCGTATCGGACAAGATCGACCGAATTGTGACCAACCGCTGGCTGGCCCTGCCCATCTTTGCGGCGGTCATGTTCCTCGTCTACTACCTGGCCGTGACCACCGTGGGCTCCATGGGTACGGACTGGGTGAATGACGAACTGTTCACCAATATTATACCACCGGCGGTGGAAAACTGGCTGGTGTCCATCAACTGTGCGGAATGGCTCATGTCTTTGATCCTGGACGGCATCATCGGCGGTATCGGCGCCGTACTGGGCTTCCTGCCCCAGATGCTGGTGCTGTTCCTGCTGCTTGCCATCCTGGAGGACTGCGGGTACATGGCCCGTGTCGCCTTCATTATGGACCGTATCTTCCGTAAATTCGGTCTTTCCGGCAAGTCCTTCATCCCGATGCTCATAGGCACCGGCTGCGGTGTGCCTGCGGTCATGGCGTCAAGAACCATCGAGAACGAACGGGACCGCCGCATGACCATAACGACCACAACCTTCATTCCCTGCAGCGCCAAGCTTCCCATTATTGCCATGATCTCCGGCGCGCTGTTTGGCGGAGCCTGGTGGGTCGCACCTTCCGCTTACTTTGTAGGCATTGCCGCGATCATCGTCTCCGGCATCATTTTGAAGAAAACCAAGCGGTTTGCCGGTGACCCGGCGCCCTTCGTCATGGAGCTGCCCAGTTATCACGTGCCCGGTGTGAAGAGTGTGCTCATCCACATGTGGGACCGGGCAAAGAGCTTTGTGAAGAAGGCCGGTACCATCATCTTCCTGGCCTGCGGACTTATCTGGTTCCTGTCCAGCTTCAACTGGAGCATGGAAATGGTGGATACGACGGAATCCATGCTGGCGGACATCGGCAACGTGGTTGCGCCCATCTTCAAGCCCCTGGGCTTTGGCGACTGGCAGTCAAGCGTTGCCACCATCACCGGCCTTGTGGCCAAAGAAAACGTGGTGAGCACCTTTGGTATCCTGTATGGCTTTGCTGAGGTGGCTGAGGACGGCATGGAATTCTGGGCGAACCTTCAGGCGTCCTTCACGCCCATTGCGGCTTACGCCTTCCTGGTATTCAATCTGCTGTGCGCGCCCTGCTTTGCGGCCATCGGTGCCATCAAGCGGGAAATGGGCAGCGGCAAATGGACGCTGTTCGCTGTGGGGTATCAGACGATCTTCGCCTATGCCATTGCCCTTTGCGTCAATCAGCTGGGACTGCTCTTTACGGGCGGCGGCTTCACCTTCTGGTCGGTGATAGCGATCCTGGTCGTGGCGGCTATGCTGGTCCTTCTATTGAGACCCTATAAGGAATACACCCATGAACCGGCTGCAAATCAGCCTCTTGGAGGAATCTAACGTGTTAAGCTTTCTATCGGAGAATCTGGGAACGATTGTTGTGGCGGCTGTCCTGGCGGGCCTCGCGGTACTTGCGGTCCTCAGCTTGAGAAAGGACAGAAGAAAGAGCCCCTGCGGCATGTGCGGCGGCGGATGCTCCCACTGTTCCCGCTCCTGTCATTCAGATCATTAGCGGAGCCAAGTCTTACCTCCTACTCTAAATAGTACAGGGACCGGATGATTCCGGTCCCTGTGCGTTTTTTCATATTCAGTTAGGAACGGGCGGCGGTTTTGCCCCGGGCTGCAGGACGGGATGCCTGGCGCTTTCTGCGCTTCCTGCGGCGGTGCGCTACCTGGATCATGCGCAGGAAGAGCAGGAGCAGGAGTCCCAGCAGCACATAAAGGACGATCATCCAATTAAAGGCGCCGGCGTATTCCACGGAAAGCACGGGGAAGACGATGGTCTCATGGTTGACCGCCCGGGCAGCCACCAGCGTGCCCTCCATGCTGGCTCCGCCCACACCGGAGAGCTTTACCGTACCCAGCACCTCGCCCTCACGGATGGGGGCGGTGAGCTCCCGGTCATACTGCACCTCAAGCTGAGCGCCGCCCGCCGCGATGAGAGCTTCGGCTTCGCTGCGCTCCAGATTGATGGACGCGTTGTTCGCATTCACGGTGAAGTAAACCTTGCCGTCCATCGCATCGAACCAATCGGCCTTCTCCACGCTGACAAGCCCGATGTTGTAGGCGGCCAGCTGTCCCAGATCCACTGCCGGATACTGGGAAAAACCGTATTCAAAAAGAGCCTTGGCCGTTTCAAAACGGTTGTTTTTGCCATCTTTCAGGATCACCGCAATGAGTCGGGTACCGTCCCGTTCGGCGCTGGCCACCAGAGTGGCCTGAGCGGCGCCCGTATAGCCGGTCTTCATACCGGTGGCGCTCTCGTAGGCATAGGAGGCTTCCTTGGGGTTCTCGCTGACAAGAAGGTTGGTATTGGTGATCACCATGGGCTTGGCCCGAAGATTGTCCGCTGGCAGCGTGTATTCGTAGGTGCCCGCGACCTCCATGATCTTTTCGTTCCGGCAGGCGGCCTGGGCCAGGATGGCCAGATCCCGGGCGGTGGTGTAGTGGTTTTCGTCATGAAGTCCATGGGGATTGACATAGTGGGTTCCCGTCATGCCGAGGGACGCCGCCTTCTCGTTCATCAGTTCGGCGAAGGCCGGCACCGATCCCGAGATGTGGGCGGCGATATCAATGGCCGCGTCGTTGGCTGAGGGGAGCAGGAGTGCGTAGAGCAGATCCTTGAAGGACATCACCTCGCCCGCCTGAAGATTGACGGACGTGGCGCCCTCCTCGAGATCGGCCACGTTGGCCGGCGCGGTGAGCATCTCCTCATCCGCAATACGCTCCACGGCAATGAGCGCGGTCATGATCTTGGTGGTGCTGGCGGGGAACATGCGCTGATCGGCGTTTTTCTCATAGAGCACCTGACCCGTTTCGGCATTGATTAAAAGTACGCTCTCTGCGTTCACCGACGCCGGCGCAGCCACCTCGCTGGGCAGGCTGGGCGGCGGGAGCGGATTTGACGCCTCCTCGGCAAGAATGGGCGAGTGAAACGTCACAAGAATGAGTAAAACCATCCAAAGACTGATCCATCGTTTCGGCTGCATCGCTTCGATCCTTTCCATACCAATTCGTCAACTATTATAACAATGGATCGAAAACTTGTACAGTCTATCCAGCGGGGAAGGATTGGAAGGCCATCCATCGAATAGATGTAGGGAAAGGATGGCATCGGTATGAAAGCTTATCAAAAAATTTTGTTTTGCCTGGCTGCCGCAGCGCTTATGACAGCTTCCGCTTGGGGAACCATTCTGCCCCGGGCGGCGTCCAATGAAAAGGTGCTTCAAACTCCGCGGCCGGTCCAAGCGAAGGCATCCGCCGCGGCTGATGAATGGGGGCCAAAGCTGGATCTCAATTCGGCCACGCGGGAGGAACTATTGGAGCTGCCCGGCATTGGTGAGGCAAGGGCCGATGCGATCCTGGAATATCGTGCGGAAAACGGCAGGTTCTACGGTGTGGAGGAATTGCTCAACATCACGGGTATCGGGGAGAAATCGCTGGAAAAACTCCGCGGGTATGTGATGGTGGATTGAAAAGGCTTTTGAATTTTGTTAAGCTAGTATATAATAGAATGTAGTCCAAGAGAGGGGAGCGATTGAAGTTGGCGAAGAGGATTTTGGTTGTGGACGATGAGCCTTTGATTGTGAAAGGCCTGAAATATAGTTTGGAGCAGGACGGTTACGAGGTGGATTCGGCCGCGGACGGCGAGGAAGCCATTCAGAAGTTTGAGGCCGGTTCCTTCGATATGATTCTGCTGGATGTGATGCTGCCCAAGATGAACGGCATCGAGGTGTGCCAGCGCATCCGGGAAAAATCCAATGTGCCCATCATTATGCTCACCGCCAAGGGCGAGGACATGGACAAGATCCTGGGCCTTGAATACGGCGCTGACGATTACATGACCAAACCCTTCAACATTCTTGAGGTGAAGGCGCGCATCAAATCCATTCTCCGCCGGACGCAGGCTTTCGGCGCCGAGGCGCCGAAGGACGTGATCAAGGTCCGGGATATGGTGATCAATCTCAGCAGCCGTTCGGTAAAGATTGGGGATCGGGAGGTGAACCTCACCGCCAAAGAATTTGATCTGCTGAAGCTTCTTGCCATGAACCCCGGCAAGGTTTTCAGCCGGGAGAACCTTTTGGAGAATATCTGGAAGTATGACTATCTGGGCGATCTTCGTACGGTGGACGTGCACATCCGCCGCCTGAGAGAAAAGGTGGAGGCCAATCCTGGCCAACCCAGCTATATCTTCACGAAATGGGGAGTGGGTTACTACTTTGCGGATCAATAGATTCATCTCCAGCCTGCGCTGGAAGACGATCTTGGCCTTTGTGGTGCTGATCGCGGTCGGCCTATTTCTTCTTGAAGCCTCTGTCATTCAGCTCATTGAGAATTTTCTGGTGGAGCAGCGCATCAAGGAGCAGCAGCTTATCGCTGAGGACTTGGCCGTGGATCTGGCCCCTTATCTAGAAAAAGCTGACGCCGTCAGCCTGTACAACGCCGCCGTGGATTACGGCAAAAACGAGGGAGGCAGGATGCTCATCCTGAACGCCCAGGGCGTGGTGCAGGTGGACGGCTTTTCCCAATTAAACGGCCAACGGCTGAATCAGCAGGCGGTGGAGGAGGTTATCTCGGGACAAAGCTACAGTGCCTACGGATTCCAGAAGAACAGCACCAAGCCGGAGCAGGGCAGTTCCCTGCTCACGCGCAGCGGTACGGTGACCTCCTGGACCATGTACTATACCACGGCCATCATCTACAACGGGCAGCGGCTGGGCGCTCTGGTTCTGTCCGTATCCATTCAGGACGTGGTGGATCAGATCGACCGCATCTACGACCGGATGATGCTCTATGGCGTCATTATCACCTTGGCGGTGGTGGTGGTCAGCATCTTCATCACGGGATGGATCACAAATCCCATCAAACAGCTCACCCAGCGGATCCGGGAGATGGCCCAGGGCAATTACCACCAGCGCATGAAGGTCACCGGTCACAACGAAATATCCCATCTCAGTGAATCCTTTAATCAGATGAGCGAACGGATTGAGACCATGGAGAAGCTCCGCAATGAGTTTGTTTCAAGTGCATCCCATGAGCTCAAAACGCCGCTGGCGTCCATGAAGATTTTGGTGGAGTCCATCATTCACCAGGGCATCACCGATCCGGAGATGGTTAAGGAATTTCTGGGCGATGTGGATCTTGAGATTGACCGGCTGAACAACATCATCAACGATCTTCTGACTTTGGTGCAGGTGGACAAGCAGAGCCTGGTGCTCCATAAATCGGCATTTCCGATGCAGGAGCTCATCATCCGCACCATGAAGGTGCTCAATCCCATTGCCGAACAAAAGAAGATCCAGCTCGCCTTCGATATCCGCGAGGGCGTGTATGTGGACGGCGATATGGCCAAGCTTCAGCAGGTTTTGATGAACCTGGTGGACAACGCCCTCAAGTATACGCCCGAAGGCGGCCAGGTGGTGGTTACCCTGCTTAGAAAGGACAATTATGCCCGCATCCTGGTAGCGGACACGGGCATCGGCATCCCGGAAGCGGATCTGCCCCATATCTTTGAACGCTTCTATCGGGTGGATAAGGCAAGGTCCCGCTCCACCGGCGGAACGGGCCTTGGGCTTGCCATCGTAAGGCAGATTGTGGAGATGCACGACGGCACCATCACCGTGTCCTCCAAGGAAGGGGAGGGCTCCCTGATCACGGTGGATCTTCCCAGCGTGGAGCCGCCGGAAAAATTGCAG
Source organism: Gehongia tenuis (assembly GCF_014384795.1). NCBI lineage: Bacteria > Bacillati > Bacillota > Clostridia > Christensenellales > Christensenellaceae > Gehongia > Gehongia tenuis. The sequence goes on from NZ_JACRSR010000001.1 coordinate 804,509, forward strand.
CAAGAGGAGGTTCAGCCATGAAGGGAAGATGGGTAAGGCTGACGGCCGCCATGGTTGTTTTAACCCTCATGATGAGCGGCTGTTCCCTGTTTTCAGGATCGCTCATTCAAGAGGAGGTTCCCGGGCCTTCCGAAAGCCCGGCGGCGGATATTGCGCCGGATGTGGGGGAGAGCCAGAAGGAAGTCCAGGGTGCAACCCTCTACTTCCGTTTTCTGGACGAACCCTATTTGACGGCGGAAACCCGAAAGATTCAGGTGGCCGCCAACGAGAGAACGGAAGCGGGCATCGTCAAGGAGCTCATCCGGGGCCCCTCTCAGGTGGAACTCAGATCCCTGTTCAACGGCGACACGAAGGTGGTCAGTGTTTCGGAGAGCAACGGTTATCTTTTTGTGACGCTGAGCCGGGAGTTCCTCGACCCTGCCGATGCCTTGGGGGATCTGCCCGACAACTGGGCGGAGGACCCCAAGACCGTGGAGCAGGTCAACGAATACAAACGGCTGGCCATCTATTCCATCATCAACTCCTTAACGGAGCTGGGCAATTTCAGCGGCGTTCAGATTCTGATTGACGTGGAGAATACGGGCAAGGGCGAACGGGTGCGCAGAAGCCTCCTCGGCTTTCAGGACGGAACGAACGATGACCAGCTGATGGAGCCCATGTACCGTCAAAACGACGTCATTCTGACGCCCAGAACCACCATGAGCATTGCGCTGGACTGCTTCAGCAAAAAGAGCTGGGACCGGCTTTATAAGTATGTGGCTTCCAAGGACGAGCAGGGTGTGAGCCGGCCCACCCTGGAGGAGGTCACGAACAACCTGTCCGTGCAGGACCCCACGCTGGAATCCTACACCGTGGTTCATGAGAGCGTATCGCTGGATGGTCAGACGGCAGTGGTGTGCGTCAATGTGAAAATCCGTTACAGCGATGGAATCATCGCGGAAAAGCAGAATGTTCCGCTGCGCATGCGGCGGGAAAATCAGATTTGGAAGATCAACTATTCGGCTTTGAGCTCGGTGCTGAGCAAGCAGCCGTGAGGATAAAGTCATGAGAAGAATGATAGCAGGAGCGCTCGGCGTTCTCATGTTGGCTCTGGCCCTTGCGGGCTGCGCCGACTCCCGTGAAAATATCGATCAAACGGGCAACGTCCCGGCGCCCAGCGCCCAGGCCCATGTTTTTGGCAGCAGCGAGAATTGGCTTTCCCGCAGCGTATCCCTGTATTTTTACAATCAGGACCGGACCAATTTGGTGTCGGTGGTCCGCGAGGTCCAGTACTCGGAGAGCAAGAGCCTGGCCGAAGCGGCGGTGGAGTGGCTTCTGGGCGGGCCCGAATATCAGCCGGAGATCCAGCCCAGTCCCTCAGCTACGGCCGCCGCCGATCAGGGTGTGGTGGATTCAGGTTTTCTTGCGGTGGTGCCGGAGGATGTGAAGCTTCTTGGTATCGAACAGTCGGAAAACGTGGTGCTGGTCAACCTCAATAGCGCCTTCAAGAATCTTTCGCCGAAGGAACAATTTGCAGCCCGGCTTGCCATCACCAACACGCTCACCGTATCTTCCGAGGAGATCCAGTGGGTGGGCATCTTTGTGGAGGGCGTGCTCTATGAGGGGGATGCCGTGGAGCCCATGGGGCTCATGTCCAAGACCAACCGCACGCTGGAGGAGGCGTGGCGGGAGCATTCGATGGAGGTGGAGGAGCAGCAGGAGATGCTGTCGACGGAGCGGACCTACACCCGGCAGGTGACGCTTCCACTCTTTTTCAAGGATATTAACGGCGCCTATCTTTTGATCGAACCCCGAAGCGTGCAGTTGACCAACAACCGGGTGGAAAACGTGAAAATCGTCATCTCTGAGCTGCGCAAAGGGCCCATCGATCCCACCCGCATGACTTCGGTGCTGCCCTCCCAGCTGACGCTCCTTGGTGCGCCCACCTTTGGTGAGGGGGAAAATGTTACGCAGGTGACCCTCAATTTCTCCTCCCATTTCAATACGGTGGTGCAGGGAACATCCTCCTCCGACGCTCTGGTGCTGGGTTCGGTGGTGGAGAGCCTGTGCGCCTGCTTTCCCGATCTCAATGCCATCGCCATTCAGGTTGAGGGCAAACCTATTGCGTCCATTCCGGAGAAGAATTTTACCGAAGGCTTGATGGAGAAGACCGACTTCAGCGGACTTGTGGGCGATACGGTGCTGCTGTATTTCGCGCATCCCAGCATGAATTCGCTGGTGCCCGTCACCCGGGCCATGTCCCAAACGGGTATGCGCTATATGATTCAAAGACTGGAGCAGATCATGCTGGGGCCCCTTCAGGGTGAAAGCGCGGAGGCCACGCCCATTTTCCAGGAGGGCGAAACGGAGGCTATCTTCGAGAGTGTGACGGTGGAGGGCGATTTAGCCTTGGTGAATCTTTCGGACAGCTTTTATGAGGAGTGTCAAAGTCTGAGCGAGGTTCAGGAGCGGATGCTGGTCTATTCCATTGTCAACACTTTAACCGAGATGCCCACCATCCGGCGGGTGCAGTTCTTTAGAGCCGGACAGTCCATCGATAAGCTGAGCGGCTATCTGTACATGACCACGCCGTTCATGCGGAATCCCGGCATCATCAAGGAGGGCAGTTAGATGAGATTTACAGTGCTTGGCAAATACGGTCCCTATCCTCCGGAAGACGGCGCGACCAGCGGATATCTCCTTGAATGTGCCGATTTGAAGATCCTTCTGGACTGCGGCAGCGGTACGGCGGCACGGCTTCAGCGGCTTACGGCCCTTGAGGAGCTGGATGCCGTGGTGATTTCCCACCTCCATCAGGATCACATAAGCGATCTCGGCGTTTTGAACTACGCTATGCAGATGCTCACGAAAAAGGGGCTGCGGCAGGGAAAGCTTCCGGTGTATCTTCCGGGAGCGCCGGCAGATGTTTTGGCCATGATTGAGGGATTCGATCATATGCGGGTGGGCGTCTATGCAAATAGGCTCGATTTTACTGGGCTTAGTCTGACCTTTCATCCGGTGCGGCATCCTGTGCCCTGCTATGCCATGCTCCTCCATGGGGAGGGGAGAACGCTTTTTTATTCCGGGGACACCGCCTATTTTGAAGGGCTCATGGAGCTTGTCCAAGGTGCAAACTGCGCGCTGATGGACGCCTGTTTTTTGGGCGAGCATCCGGAAGGCCCCCACCTTTCCGCCCACCAGGCTGCCATGGTGGCCCGGCAGGCCGGCATCGAGCAGCTTTATTTGACCCACATGCCGCCATACGCCGATGAGGCGGCGTACCGAAGGGAAGCGGGTGAGGTTTTCCCGGGAGCCCAAGTGGTGCGGGAGATGGAGAGTTACACAGTATAGATCGATATGATGGGTGAGGGGTATGCGCTTTTTTAACAACCGGCCGTTTGTGGCGCCTGCGCTGATATTTGCTGCAGGCGTGGGTCTTGGCGCCTGCCTGAAATGGCCGGTTCTGGCGATCCTCGGCGCGGCTGCCGCTTTTTTTGCCCTCGCCCTTCTTTTTCGCAAGTGGGAGGTGCCCTTCCGTGCCTGCCTGCTTCTTTTTTTCCTTGCGGCGGGTCTCTTCTGCTGTCGTACGGCATTTTTGCCCTTCGAACTGGAACGCAGCTACCTGGACGGCTCCGTTCGCGAGTTCTCCGGCATCGTTTCGGAGCTTCCCGTGGAAAACGACGATGGTTCGGTCCGGCTGATCTTGAAGGATGTGCGGGTGCGGGTGAAAGGGGAATGGCTTTCCGATCCCAAACGCTGTGCGCTCACCCTCTATGGCCGGGACGATGGCCCGGTGAGTCTTTCCCCCGTCTATGGGCAGACCCTTCGGGGCTGGGCTCGGCTGAACCCCATTGAGGAACCCACCAATCCCGGCGCATACAACTACAAAAATTATTGGGCCTACAAAAACGTGGCCTCCACGGGGTGGACCACGGACACTTTGGTCATGCTTGGAAGCACGGATTCGGGCCTGGATTCCTACGGCTGGATTCTGGGTCTCAAGGAGAAACTCGGCCGTTCCATTGAAGGCTACCTTGGCAAAAGCGATGGCGCCGCCCTTTTGACCAGCGTGCTTCTGGGGGATCGAAGCGATCTTCCCGATGAGGTGAGCGAGAATTTTCAAATCATGGGCGTCTCCCATCTCCTCGCTATATCCGGTTTGCATGTAGGCATTCTGGCCATGGCGCTCACCGCCTTTTTGAGGCGGCTTAAGCTCAACTATAAATGGCGCTTTCCCATCATTGTGATCTTTCTTTCGGTTTATTCACTGATGACGGGCCTGTCGCCCTCCATTGTCCGCGCATCCCTCATGATGGTTTTTTATCTTGCCGGGGAGGCCTTGGGCCAGCGCGCCGACCGCATCACCGGCCTTGCGCTGTCCATGCTGGTCATTCTCATCATTTCACCCTTATCGCTCTTTCAAGCGGGTTTTCAACTGTCCTATGCGGCGGTTGCCGGTATTTTGCTGCTCAGCCAGCGCTTTACCGAGGGGCCTCTCCGGAGGCTGCCGAGGTCTCTTAGGGAAATCACGGCGGTCAACCTGTCCGCCCAGTTGGCAACGCTGCCCCTCATGGCCTGGTATTTTGGCAGGATATCCATTCTCTCCTTCTTTGTAAACCTGATCATCGTACCTATCTTTGGCGTGTTCATTGTCGTGGGGCTGGTGGCGACCTTGCTTGGACTTATCACGCCCTATCTCGCCGTGCCCTTTGGCTGGTTCCTCCATTTCGGCTTTGAGGGAATCATCGGCCTCACCCGGCTCACCGCATCGGTGCCCTACACGACGCTGATTCTGGCAAGACCAAGCGTCCTGACTTCGGTCGGCTTTGGCGCGTTTATCCTCTTTGTTTCCGCGCCCTTCTTTGTGCGGCCGGGGAGCCGGAAAATCCTGCTTACGCTGTGCTGTGTGGTCATGGCGGCGGGGCTCATTGTACAAACGGCGGAGCACAGCCAGCCGAGGATCGTATTTCTGGATGTGGGCCAGGGCGACAGCATCTTTGTCAAAACGGAGGAAGGGGCCTATCTTATCGATGGCGGCGGAGATCTGGAGGAGACTTGGGATCCCGGCAGGAGTGTGATTCTGCCCTTTTTAAGGCAGGAGGGAGCACTTCATCTCAAAGGCATGGTGGTCAGTCATCCCGATGCGGATCATGTGGGCGGGCTTTTGACCGTGCTGCAAAACACCAAGGTGGACGCCATCTACTGCTCCGAAGGACTGGAGGGACTGGGTGACGTGCCCTTTCGAAGACTTTTGGAGGAAGCGGAGCGGCGGGATATACCCGTTTTGGAAGTGGGCGCGGGCGATGAGCTCGGCCCCTTCAAGGTGTTGGGTCCCGCGGCGGACATGGAGGGCGGCGCCAACGATCTGTCCATGGTGCTCGCTCTCGAGCTGGACGGACTGCGCTTTTTAACCGCCGGTGATTTGGAGGCGGAAGGGGAGGAAAAGCTGCAAAATGTCATCGGTGAGGCGGATCTTATCAAGGTGTCCCATCACGGAAGCGCCACCTCCACCACGGAGGGCTGGCTGGATGCCGCAAAACCAGAGGCGGCGGTTATCTCCGTGGGCCGGAACAATCTGTACCGCCATCCAAACAGCGATGTTTTGGAGCGGCTCACGGATCATGATATCGAAATTTTCCGCACCGATCTGGACGGCGCGGTAATTGTGCATAAAGAGAATGAACTTTGGAAAATGACAGGCTATGCCAGCGGCAGGGCCTTCAATATGGCGAGGTGAGAACATGAATTATCAAGGATTCTTTGATCAGATTCGAAAGGATATCGTGGGCAGCTTATATGTGTTTCATGGCGAGGAGGAATACATCAAGGAGCGGGCGCTGGAAAAGCTGGTGAACGCCCTGACCGATCCCGCCACCCGTACGGTCAACTATGACGTTTTGGAGGAGGAGAAGGACGGCGGCCGCATCCGGGCGGCAGCGGAAACGCTGCCCTTCATGGCGGAGCGGCGGCTGGTGGTGGTGAAGGACAGCCCCCTCCTTCACGAAGGCAGGGATGAGACACTGGAGGCCTATTTGGCTGAGGTTCCGGAAAGCACCTGCCTGGTATTCTATCAGCGGGGCAGCCTGGACAAGCGCAAAAAGCTGTCACAGCTTCTGATCAAGCAGGGTCAGGAGGTTCTCTTCTCGCCCATGGAGGATCGGGAGCTTGTGGATTATCTGTCCCGCTACGCGAGGATGAAGGGGAAGAACCTGAATTTTGAGGCGGCTCAGCTGCTCATACTCTACGCCGGGCGGGAACTGCAGGACTTGATTCATGAGATCGACAAGCTGTCCGTTTACGCGGACGGTGAAGCCATCGGGGAGACGGATATCAAGGCGCTGGTGCAGCCCTCCCTTGAATACAACATCTTTCAGATGACCGACCATCTCTGCCGGCGGGAACTGGGCGAGGCGCTGGTCATTCTGCGGGGGCTGCTGGGCCAGGGGCAGAGCGGCATCGGCGTGCTTGCCATGATCTACCGCCAGATGCGGAATCTCTATCGGGCCAAAACGCTGGAGAAGGGCGCGAATCTCGCTTCCGTGCTCAAGCTTCCGCCCTTTGTAGCAAGAAAGATCGCCCAGCAGGCCGGCCGCTTCAAGGAGCCGGAGCTCGCCGCCGCTCTGCGGGCCTGCCGGGAGATGGACGAAGCCATCAAAACCGGCGTTCTCAAAGAGGATTCCGCGCTGGAGCTGCTTCTTCAGCGGATTGCCGGATTTTAGCATCAAAAAAAGCACCCTTCGAGGTGCTTTTTTGCATTCCACCTTATTCGGCCTTGGCGGCGTCCAGATGACGGGCCAGATAAGCCTTCTTGTGATTGGCGGTGTTGCGGTGCAGGATACCCTTGGTGACTGCTTTATCGACAGCGCTGGTCGCTTCGACAAACAACGTCTCGGCCTCGCCCACGTTCTTATCGGCGCAGGCACTATCGAACTTCTTCAAAGTCGTCTTCAAGGAGGACTTCAAAACCCGATTGCGCATGTTCTTCTTTTCCGTGACCTTAACCCTTTTCATAGCGGATTTGATTTGTGGCATTCGATTCACCTCCTTGATGAAATTTCAACGGATTTCATTTTATCATGGTTGCCCCAAGATTGCAACATAAAACGGAAAAATATCGGAAAAGCCTGGGACTGCATACTTTGAGCGGCGGAAAGCCATGCTATGGGAAAAGCATGAAAGCAGGTGTTTCCCATGAATATTCGTACCGATCTGGCCATGGAAGCCAGGGAAATATTGCAAAAGAAGGATCCGGAGAGCGTTTCAGGCGTTTCCGAGAGCCATGAAACGCTGGCAAAGGGCGAGCTGACCGTGACTCGGGTCCGGATCGAAACAGAGGAAGGGGCCCGGAAAATGGGAAAGGCCGTGGGCACCTATGTGACCTTGGAATTCCCGGCGGTCCCCGAACGGAGCATGGAACTGGAGGACGAGATTGCAAATCAGCTGGCCAAGGAACTGAAAGCGCTGCTGCCTGAGATGACGGCGGAGACCACGGCGCTGGTGGTGGGCCTTGGCAACTGGAACATGACGCCCGACGCCCTGGGTCCTCGAGTGGTGGATCAGATGCTGGTTACCCGGCACATGCTGATGGCCATGCCGGACGCCATCGACGAGCGGATCCGCAGCGTCAGCGCCATTGCGCCGGGCGTTTTAGGGCTCACCGGCCTTGAAACCTTTGAGGTCATAAGCTCCCTGGTGGAGCGGATCGCCCCGGACGTTCTGGTGGTGATCGACTCCCTGGCCGCCCGCAAGGCGTCCCGCATCGGCACCACCATCCAGATCTCCGACACGGGCATTCAGCCGGGCAGCGGCGTGGGCAACCGGCGCCGGGAGATCTCCCAAAAGACGCTGGGCATCCCCGTCATCGCCCTTGGCGTACCCATGGTGGTCTATGCGTCCACCATCGCGCAGGACGCCATTGAGATGGCGCTGTCCGGCGGCAAGCGGAGCCTCAATTCGCTGGAGGAAAAGCTCCTTGAAAATGTGCAGCAGCAGGTCCTCTCCGGTACGTTTCCCCAGATGGTGGTCACCCCAAAGGAGGTGGACGAGCTCATTGAGGAGGCGTCGAAAAGTCTGTCCGAAGGGCTCAACATGGCCTTTCATGACGGTCTCAGCCTGGAGGAGGTCCGTTCCTACGGCGTTTAAGGATTGTCCTTTGGATACCCTTTGAGACATACTTCGTCCCTTCCCTGAATAGATATCAGAGGAAGGACGGTGTTATACAAATGCGAATTCGGGTGGTCAAAGCGGTCAACCTCATCTATGGGGTGGCCTTTATTCTCATTGTGGTGGCACTGGTGGGCCTCGGCGCCCGGCTTCTCGCGGGGGACAGCGCGGCGGCCAATCTGGACGAACCTGTTCAAATGGCGGCGGACGCTGGGCAAACGCCCGCCGTGTCCCGGGGCGGCGCCCGCACGGAGAGCGGCGTGGTCCAGTGGCTGGGCGAGGCGGTCTTCGGCGTGGATCTGGACGATCCGAAGAGCCTCATCACCTATCCCATTCCCAGCCTCAGCGGCGGAGAGGGGGAGGATACGGCGCAGGAGGCGTCGGCCAACATTACCACCGGGGATGCGTACGGCCATGAGAACGAAAACAGCGGGGCCGCCGCGGAGGTTCCGGAGGCCATTCAGGTGGAGGTTGAAAACCTGACGGATAATCTGGCGCCCATCGCCAGCCAGGGCGACGGTCCGCAGATTCTCATCTATCACACCCATAACTTCGAGGCCTACGCTCAGGACGCCGCCAATCCCTATGAGGAGACGGAGGCCTGGCGGACCAAGGACAACAACTTCAATGTGGCCCGGGTGGGCGCGGAGCTGACCCATCTTCTCAATAACCAGTACGGCATTCCCACGATCCATGACACCACCCTGCATGAGCCGCCCAAGCTGGGCACGGCTTACAACCGCTCCCTGACCACCATGGAGTCCCAGCTTTCGGCCAATCCTGAACTCAAGATGATCATCGATCTCCATCGGGACGCATATATCGAGGGCAGCAAGGAAGCCAATACCGTGACCATTGACGGCAAGCAGGTGGCCCGGGTGATGGTGGTCATCGGTACAGGTCAGGGCAAGGCCGGCGGTTTTGAGGAGCGGCCCAACTGGCAGGAAAACTACAAGCTGGGGCTCAAAGTGACCAACAACCTCAACGATATCGCGCCGGGCATCGCCAAGGAAGTGGATGTTAAGACGGGCCGGTTCAATCAGCATCTGTCCACCGGCTGTATCCTTATTGAGGTGGGCAACAATGCCAACACCCTGGAGGAGGTTTTGAACGCCGTTCCCTACATCGCGAAGGCCATCAGCCTCAGCTTTGAGAATTGACAAGACTACAATTCGTGGTACCATAATAAGGAGCAAACCCTTAGGAGGTAGCCATGGATCAAAGGAATTTGCCCATCGGCGTGATGGATTCGGGCAGCGGCGGCATCAGCGTCCTTCGGGAGGCGGTAAAGGTTCTGCCCAGGGAGTCCTTTATCTATTATGGAGATCATGGAAACGCACCCTACGGCGTGAAGGAGCCCGAGGAGATTCGGGCCCTCACCTGGAAGGTCGTTTCCTTTTTGCGTGAGCGGGGAATCAAGGCGCTGCTGGTGGCATGCAACACCGCTTCCAGCGCGGCGCTGGAGATGCTGAGAAGCCGTCTTGAGATTCCTGTCCTCGGCATGGAGCCTGCCGTGAAGCCCGCCCTGTCCCGCCATGAGGACGGGGTGGTGGTGGTTATGGCCACCCAAGCCACGCTGGAGCAGGAACGCTTCCATCACATGCTGGACAGCTTTCACAATCCGGAATGGGTGGTGCCGCTGCCCTGCGTGGGGCTGATGGAGCTGGTGGAGGGGGGCCATTTTCGGGATAGGACCATCCGCGAGTACCTCACGGGCCTGTTCGCGCCCTTCGGCGGCAGGAGGATTGAAGCGGTGGTGCTGGGCTGCACCCATTATCCCTTTGTGAAGGAAGCCATCCGGGACATTTTGGGGGATGTGACACTGGTGGACGGCAACGAGGGCACCGTTCACCATCTAAAGCATGTGCTCGAATCCCGGGGCCTTGATACGAGCCGCCGCACGGCGGGCACGGTGGAGTATCATTCGTCCTCGGCCGATCCGGACACCCTGGCGTTCTTAAAACGCCTGATGGAGACACCCTGAGCGCCCCGCTCTTGACCGCTTAGCGGAGCCGGGGCTATAATCAGGAAGGATAAAGCAAGGGAGTGTGGGAATATTGGGGCTTTCCGGTAAGAAACAGGGAATTCTGCTCATGATTCTGTCGGCCCTGTCCTTTTCGGCGATGCAGATTGTGGTCTCCCTATCCGGCGGCCGCATTCCGGTACTGGAGCAGGTATTTTTCCGCAATATTGTGGGAGTCGTGGTGTCCTTCATCCTGATCACCAAGCGGAAGGGCTCCTATTTTGGGACGAAAAAGGATCAGCCCATGCTCTTCAGCCGCTCCTTCTTCGGCTTTCTTGGCATCATCACCCTGTTTTATGCGGTCAATCATGCCCATCAGGCGGATGTGACCATTCTAAGCAAGATGTCGCCTTTCCTCATCACCATCTTTGCGGCCATCTTCCTCAAGGAAAAAATTTCAAAGATGCAGATTCCGGCCATGATTCTTGCCTTCATTGGCGCCTTTTTGGTGGCCAATCCCACCTTCAATTCCAACTATTTTCCCCTTATCATAGCCTTTTGCACCTCCATCACCGCCGGCATCTGCTACACGCTTCTGGCCTATATGAAGGGCAAAGTGGATCCTCAGACCATCTTGTTTCACCTTTTTGTGTTCTGCTCGGTGGCTTCCATTCCGTTTATGATCGGAAATTTTGTGGTGCCCACCTGGACGGAGCTCATCTATTTGATCCTCATCGGCGTATTCGGGTGGCTGGGCCAGATCACCATCACCCTGGCCTACCAGAAGGCGCCGGCGGCGGAGGTGAGCGTCTACAACTACACGGGCATCATCTTTTCCATGATCCTGGGCTATGTGATCCTGGGCGAGAACGTGTCCGCCGCCTCCTGCATGGGCGGCGGGCTGGTGATCGCGGCCTCCGTTTTGATCTATTGGTACAACAACCGTTTGAAGGGCAGGAACGAGGAGCCGGTGGATCCCGGCAAGGTGGAGGACACCTTCGTATAAATTTGATACAGTTTTGCGTCCGGAACTTTGGTTCCGGATTTTTTTTGCCAATTTTACTCCATATTGTGGTTGAAAAACCTATAGGGGGGTGGTACAATATCTAGTGTTTCGGGCGGACCAGAAACACAAGATATGTAAAAGTGACAGGAGGACTGGGGTTCATGAAGTTTTCGGAGAATGCCATCAAGGTGCTGGAAAGGCGCTATCTCTCCAAGGATGAAGAGGGAAATTTAATAGAGACTGTGGAGGGCCTGTTCCGCAGGGTGGCGAACCACATTGCAGAGGCGGATAAGCATTATGATTCAAACAGTGACACAAAGGCGCTGGCGGAAGAGTTCTTTGAAATGATGACCAATCTTGAATTTATGCCCAATTCGCCCACCCTTATGAATGCGGGCAAGCCTTTGGGCCAACTTTCGGCCTGTTTTGTGCTGCCGGTGCCGGACAGCATGGACGGCATCTTTGACGCGGTGAAAAATGCTGCACTCATTCATAAGAGCGGCGGCGGCACGGGCTTCAGTTTCAGCAGAATCCGTCCTGCGGGCAGCTCGGTCCGTTCCACCGGCGGCGTGGCCAGCGGCCCCATCAGCTTTATGAAAGTTTTCAATGCCGCTACGGAAGCCGTCAAGCAGGGCGGCACCCGCCGGGGCGCCAACATGGGCATTCTTCGCGTGGACCATCCCAATATCACCGAGTTTATTCAGTGCAAGAAAGACAGTGCGGAGATCACCAACTTCAATATCAGTGTGGGCATCACCGAGAAATTCATGGAGGCGGTGAAAGCCGACACCTACTATGATCTCATCGACCCCAAGACCAAGGAAGTGGTGGGCCAGAAACGGGCGAAGGAGGTCTATGACCTTATCGTGGATATGGCCTGGAACAACGGCGAGCCGGGCATCGTGTTCCTGGACCGCCTCAACCGGGACAACGTGGTCCCAAGCCAGGGCGAGATCGAGAGCACCAATCCCTGCGGCGAACAGCCCTTGCTGCCCTATGAGAGCTGCAATCTCGGGTCTATCAACCTCAATGCCGTCCTGGATGAGGAGGAGGGCAAATTTGTCATCAACTATGCCAAGCTGGCCCGCATCGTGGACAGTGCGGTGCATTTTTTGGACAACGTCATCGATATGAATAAATATCCGCTGGAGGAGATCGAAAAAACCACCAAGAGCACGCGCAAGATCGGCCTTGGCGTGATGGGTTTTGCCGATCTGCTTTTCAAGCTGGGCATTCCCTACAACTCCGAGGAGGCCATCGCGGTTGCAGGCAAGATCATGGAATTCATCGAAACCCGGGGCAGGGAAGCCTCCCGGGAACTGGCAAAAACCCGCGGCCCCTTTCCGCTGTTTGGCGAGAGCATCTTTAAGGACGAGGAGCCCATCCGAAACGCCACCGTCACCACCATCGCGCCCACCGGAACCATCTCCATCATCTGCGGCGCGTCCGGCGGCGTGGAGCCTCTTTTTGCCATCTCCTTTATTCGAAACGTCATGGACAACGATGAACTTTTGGAAGTGCACGACTACTTCAGGAAGGTGGCGGAGGAGCGCGGCTTCTACAGCGATGAACTCATGCGGGAGATCGCTCAAAAGGGCTCCCTGGCCCATGTGGAGGGCGTACCCGAGGATGTGAAGCGGGTGTTTGTGACCGCCCATGATATCAGCCCCGAATACCATATCCGCATGCAGGCGGCTTTCCAGGAATTCACGGACAATGCCGTTTCGAAGACGGTAAACTTCCCCAACAGCGCCACAAGGGAGGATGTGAGCGACGTCTACCGCCTCGCCTATGAACTGGGATGCAAGGGTGTGACCATCTATCGGGATGGCAGCCGCGATCTGCAGGTTCTGAATGTGGGCAAGGTGAAGGGCAAGGAAGAAGAAGGCCCTGCGGCGCCCGCGGCCATCACGCCCCGGCCGAGGCCGGAGGTGACCATGGGCATCACTGAAAAGGTGCGCATCGGCTGCGGCAATCTCTACATCACCGTCAATTACGATGAAAAAGGCATCTGCGAGGTGTTTACCAATCTGGGCCGCGCCGGCGGCTGTCCCAGCCAGTCCGAGGCCACCAGCAGGCTTGTTTCCATGGCTCTGCGCTCCGGCATGGACGTGACCACGCTCATTGAGCAGCTGAAGGGCATCCGCTGTCATTCCACGCTGCGCCAGAAGGGCCTTAAGGTGCTCTCCTGCCCCGATGCTATTGGCAAGGTGCTGGAGAAGGTCATGAAGATGCAGCACATGCAGGCCGAAACCGCCGCCAAGAACCTGGATATTGGAAGCAAGGAGTTTGTGGATAAGCATGGGTGCCTGGATAACTGCTCCCTGTGCTCCCAGAAGGACACCTGTCCGGCGGCGAAGGAGGCGGGGGACTGCCCGGAGTGCGGCTCCAAGCTGGAGCATGAGGGCGGCTGCGTGGTGTGCCGCTCCTGCGGATATTCCAAGTGCGGCTAAACCGGGAATAAAAAAGCGGGGGAATTCCCCCGCTTTTTTATATCCCAATTTTAAAGCTCCCGGCGGCTGTGGTATTCCTCCGACAGAAGGCCGTAACGCAGTTCATTCCAGAACCGGCCCTGGTGAAAGATGCGTTGGCGAAAACGGCCCTCCAATCGGCAGCCCAGCTTTTCATGAAGCCTTTGCGAGACGGTGTTGCCTTCCACACAGGCGCTTTCAAATTTGTGAAGCCGCCTTTCATTGAAGGCGTAATCGAGCAAAATATTCATGGCACTGTAGGCGCAGCCCCTTCCCCGAAAGGCGGGAAGCACCGATACGGACATGGTGAAAAGGCCGTTCTTTTCGTCAATGCCCGCAAGGCTCACGGTGCCCGCTTTTTCACCTTCGAGATTCTCGATGGCAAAGTTGAGGCGGCCCTGCTTGCGGCTTTCCGCCATGTAGGCCAGCCAGCGGGTTTTGGCCGATTCCTCGCTATGGGGCGGCTCCACGATGCTGTCAAAGAAGAAAGTGTGCTCCTCGTCCATAAGCTGCTGATAAAAATCCGACCAGTCCGTCTCCCGGAGGGCGCGGAGCCGAACCCGGCCGTCCTGCCAATAATATTTACTGAGATCGTAAGCCATTCCAAACCTCCCTATTCCGCTTTCAATACTGCTATCATCATAGCACAATCGGCCCGCCGCCAGAAGTCCAAGACGCTCTTTTAGGTATTTTTGCAAAATTGTCATGAAAAAGTTTACCTTGGCATATTTCAATTTGTATATATGTTTGGTAGAATACATATAACAGCGTGTTTGAAGCGCGTATGTTCGCACGTCAATATAAGGAGGAGTGATGGATTTGAAAGCGTATAAGACCGAGGAGATACGAAACATTGGCATTGTAGGCCACAGTGGCAAGGGTAAGACGACCCTGGCCGAGGCGATGCTCTTTGAGAGCGGTGCGATTGACCGCATGGGCAAGGTCGAAGACGGTTCGACCGTATCGGATTATGATCCCGAGGAGACGAAGCGCGGGATTTCCATCAGCGCCTCCGTCATGGCGGTGGAGCATAGGGATTGCAAGATCAATGTGATCGATGTCCCGGGATATTTTGATTTCGAGGGTGAATTGGCGGAGGCCATGACCGTGATGGACGGCGCGGTGCTGGTAATCAGCGGCGCTTCCGGTGTAGCGGTGGGTTTTGAAAAAGCATGGGAGCGTTGTGAAGCGGCCCAGCTGCCCCGTATGATTTTTGTCAATAAGCTGGACAAGGAGAATGCCAGTTTCGATAAGACGGTTGCGGCGCTGCAGGAACGTTACGGAACGGCCATCGTGCCTTTGCAGCTGCCTATCAAGGAGGACGGCAAGCTTACGGGCTACGTGGATGTTATCTCCGGCAAGGCGATGCTCTTTGACGGCAAGAAGGAAAAGGAAGCGCCGGTGCCCGAGGATATGCAGGGCGCGCTGGAAGCGGCCCTTGAAGTGGCCACGGAAGCGGCGGCAGAAGGCGATGACGAGCTCATTGAAAAGTTCTTCGCCGGCGAGGCGCTGACCCTGGAGGAGATCGTGCGCGGTCTCAGGGAACGGCTGAATGAAGGCAAGATTGTGCCGGTGCTGGGCGGTGTCGCCAACCAGAATCTGGGCGTTTTGGCTTTGATGAATGCCGTTGTGACGCTCATGCCCAATCCTGCCGAACGGCCGGAGATGGAAGCGGAGGATGTGAGCAAGCACGAGCGCATCAAGGTGAAGATGGATTCGGACGGACATCTCTGCGCCCGGGTCTTTAAAACGGTGGCCGACCCCTATGTGGGCAAGCTCTCCCTGTTTAAGGTGATGAGCGGCACGGTCCGCTCCGATGCGCCGATGTACAATGTCAATGCCGAAAAGACCGGCAAGATGAGCGGCCTATATATTCTGCAGGGCAAAAAGCAGATTCCCACCGACGCCATCGCCTCCGGTGATATCGGCGCTATTGCCAAGCTGCAGGTGACCAATACTGGGGACACCCTGTCCACGGTGAATCATCCCCGTTTGTTCGACCCCATTGTCTTCCCCGAACCGGCCCTTTCCATGGCGGTGACGGTGACCAAGCAGGGCGATGAGGACAAAGCGTTTTCCGGGCTCCATCGCCTGGAGGAGGAGGATCCCACCATCCGGGTGGCCAAGGGCGACGGCGGCGAGACTCTGCTCAGCGGTCTTGGCGAGATGCATCTTGAGATTATCGTGAAAAAGCTGGCCAACAAGTTTGGCGCTCAGGTCAAGCTCAGCGATCCCAGGATCCCCTACAAGGAGACCATCCGCAAGAAGGTGAAGGCGGAGGGCCGCCACAAGAAGCAGACCGGCGGCCATGGCCAGTTCGGCCACGTGTGGATCGAGTTTGAACCCATTCTGGACGGCAGTGCTGAATTTGAGTTCGTGGATAAGGTCGTGGGCGGCGTGGTGCCCCGCCAGTACATTCCGGCGGTGGAAAAGGGTCTTCGGGAGTGCATCGTGAAGGGTGTTCTTGCGGGATTCCCGGTGGTCAACATCCGCTGCACCCTGTACGACGGTTCCTTCCACCCGGTGGATTCCTCGGAAATGGCCTTCAAGGTGGCCGCGGCGCTTGCCTTCAAGAAGGGATGCCAGGAAGCGAATCCCGCGCTCCTTGAGCCCATCTATCACGTGGAGATCACCGTGCCTGACGAGTACATGGGTGACATCATCGGGGATATGAACCGGCGCAGGGGCCGCATCATGGGCATGAACCCCATCGGCAAGCTTCAGCAGATCGTGGCTGAAGTGCCCGAAGCGGAGATGTTCAAGTACGCTACGGATCTTCGTTCCATGACCCAGGCCAGGGGCTCCTTCACGATGAGCTTTGAGCGCTACGAGGAAGTGCCCGCCCAGATGGCCCAGAAGATCATTGAAGCCCATCAGAAGGAAGAAGAGTAAAGGATGGTGAAAGAGGAGGTGAGAAGCCTCCTCTTTTTATGCAATTTCTGTTGCGTTCTCCGTCAAAATTCGGTATCATGAAGTGTATGTGAGGGGGTAATGCCCATGGTTACAACGGTTTGTCTCAATCCAAGCATTGATCGGACTCTGCTGGTGGACCGCCTGATCGAGGGCGGCGTGAATCGCGTGCGCCGTACGGTGATGACGCCCAGCGGCAAGGGCATCAACGTGGCCGTTGCGCTGCAGCGCCTCGGCGTTGAATCAACCTGTGTGGGCTTCCTGCATCGGGAAAACTGCATGGTTTTTGACAACCGCCTGGCCAGGGAAGGCGTCCACAACGGCATGGTTTATCTGCCGGGCACGGTGCGGACCAACTATAAAATCTGGAACAACCTGCATCAAACCATGACCCAGATCAATGAGGCGGGTTCGCCTTGGACTCGGATGGCGGAGGACGCTTTTTGGCAAAGCTTCAACGCCAGTCTGGAAAATTCCGAGGTTGTGGTGATGTCGGGCAGTCTGCCGGTGGAATGCCCCAAGGATTTCTACGGCCAGCTTATCCGCCGCACCAAGGAAATGGGCAAGAAAGCCATCCTGGATGCGGAAGGATTCGCACTCATTCGGGGTATCGAAGCCGCGCCTTACATGGTGAAGCCCGATGAGACGGAGCTTGCGGCCTACATGGGCCGGAAGATGGACTCCAAGGACAAGATTATTCAGGCCGCTGAGACCATCCTGGAGAAGGGGGTCACGGTGGTGGTGGTAACGATGGGTTCCAAGGGCGCCTATTGCTTCACCCGGGAGGAACGGTATTTTGTGCCCGCGCTCAAGGTGATCGTACGGGCTACGGTGGGCGCCGGGGATTCCTTTGCGGCGGGCATGGCCAAAGGGCTGGCCGAAGGCGCGGATCTTCAGACACAGCTGCGCTATGGCGTGGCCGCGGCGGCATCCAGCCTCCTGGCCGAAGGCACGGCGCTGCTCAAACGAAAGGATTTTGAGAGCCTGGCTGAACGGGTAACGATCCAGGCAATGTAGAAAGGATGAACGATCGAATGGCTTATGTGGGTATTTTAGGGCATGGAACGGTGGGTTCCGGCGTGGTGGAAGTGCTGATGAAGAACGCGGACAGCATCCAAAAGCGTGCGGGGGAGCGGATCGTGGTCAAGAGAGTGCTGGACCTCCGCGAATTTCCCGAGCTGTCCTACAGCGGACTTTTCACCAAGCGTTTTGAAGATATATTGGAGGATCCGGAGATCAAGGTGGTGGCGGAGATGATGGGCGGCCTCAAGCCGGCCTATGATTTTGTGAGCCGCGCCATGGAGGCGGGCAAGCATGTGGTCACCTCCAACAAAGAGTTGGTTTCCACCTATGGTCCGGAGCTGACCCAGACCGCTCAGCGCATGGGCGTCCGGTTCATGTTTGAGGCCAGCGTGGGCGGCGGCATCCCCATTATCCGGCCGCTGAGCCAGTGCCTGAGCGCCAACCGGGTCTCGGAGATCCAGGGCATCTTGAACGGAACCACCAACTACATTCTGACCCGCATGGGCAACGAGGGCCTCGATTATCATACCGTGCTGGCCGATGCGCAGAAGCTGGGCTATGCGGAAAAGGATCCCACCAACGATGTGGAAGGTTTTGATTCCACCCGTAAAATTGCAATTCTCGCATCCATCGCCTTCCAGAAATTTATTGACTACCGCCAGATCGATACCGAAGGCATCACCAAGATTCAGATGGAGGATATCGAAGGCGCGAAGGCTTTTGGCATGAACATCAAGCTCATCGGTTCGGCCAGAATGGATGAGAGCGGTGAGATTACGGCGAGGGTGTCCCCCTGCCTGGTGCCCCATAGCTATCCTCTGTCAGGGATTTTCGACGTGTTCAACGGCGTTTTGGTCAAGGGAGACGCTGTGGGCGACGTGATGTTCTACGGCCGGGGCGCGGGCAAGCTGCCCACCGCCAGCGCCGTGGTGGCGGATATCATCGATATCGTGAAGAAGAGCGACTTCAAGGCGCCCATTCTGCCGGTGGAGACGCAGGATATCGTGCCTGATACGGAAGCGGCAAGCTTCTTCGTGCGATCGGCAAAGCCGGTGGAGGAAGTGACGGCGGCTCTTGGCGAATGCGATACGGCTGAGTTTGAAGGCTGGACCGCTTATATCACCCAGCCCATGACCGAGAAAGCGCTGCTCCAAAAGGGCGAGGGTCTTGCGCTGTCCATGCCGATTCGCGTGATCACGGAGGAATAGAACCTATGATCAAGGTTTTTGTTCCGGCCACCAGCGCCAATATGGGCGCGGGGTTTGACTGCCTGGGCATGGCGCTTAGCCTTTACAACACCGTTATTGTGGACCCTCGGGAAGAGGGCCTTATTCTGGACTTTCCTGAATCGGACCTGCCCCTGGTGGAAGAGGGCGAAAACAACCTGGTCTATCGGACCATGAAGGAAACCTATAAAATCGTAGGCCGGCCCATGCCCGGCCTCTATCTTCGTCAGATCAACGGCATTCCCATCACCCGCGGCCTTGGGAGCTCCGCGGCCTGCATCGTGGCCGGCATCATTGCGGCCAATGCGCTGATGGGTCAGCCCCTAAAAAAGCGGGATATTATTGAACTGGCCACCCGCATGGACGGCCATCCGGACAACGTTCTGCCCGCCCTCATCGGAGGCGTGACGGTGGCGGCGATGGAGAATGAACGGGTTTACTATGTGAAGCAGATGTCGGTGGATTTTGTCCGGTTTGCCGTTATGATTCCCGATTTCCCGCTGCCCACCTCCATGGCCCGGGGCATCCTGCCGGAGGAGATTTCCCGAAAGGATGCGGTATACAACATCAGCAGGGCAAGCCTCATGATGGCTTCGCTGATCACCGGCAAGGTGGAGAACCTCTGGGCGGCCTCGGACGACCGGCTGCATCAGCCCTATCGAAAGAAGTTTATTCCCCATTTCGATGATATCGTGGCAAAGGCCAAGGAACTGGGCGCCAAGGGCATGTTTTTAAGCGGCGCCGGCCCCACGATGATCGCCATTCTGGACAAAGATTATCAGCGTTTTCAGTATGAAATGGACTACTATACATCCACCTTTGAGGATAAATGGGAGGTTCATATTCTGGAAGTATGTCGGGACGGCGCATGGTGGGAAGAGGTGGAAGCATGAAAAGCTACCGCAGGGAATTGACCTTCAATCTGCCTGCGCGGCGCGGGTTCGTCAATATTACGCCGCAAGTGAAAGCCGCGCTCAAGGAGAGCGGCATTCAGGAGGGCCTGCTGTTATGCAACGCCATGCACATCACGGCCAGCGTCTTTATCAACGATGACGAG
The DNA here is from genome assembly GCF_014384795.1 of Gehongia tenuis. Classification (NCBI taxonomy): domain Bacteria; kingdom Bacillati; phylum Bacillota; class Clostridia; order Christensenellales; family Christensenellaceae; genus Gehongia; species Gehongia tenuis. The sequence continues at coordinate 824,307 of NZ_JACRSR010000001.1, forward strand.
GGCGGGCTGCATCAGGATTTTGAACGCTGGCTGGAGAAGCTGGCGCCGGAAAAGCCGTACAGCGCCTACGCCCACAACGGTTACGAAGACAATGGCGACGCCCATTTAAAGCGCACCGTCATGGGCCGGGAGGTGGTGGTGGCGGTGAGCGGCGGACGGCTGGATTTTGGACCCTGGGAACAGATTTTCTATGGAGAATTTGACGGCAAGCGCTCAAAACGGGTGCTGGTTAAAATTATTGGAGAATAGAAGGGAAGTTCTTTGATCGCCTTTCAGCGTTTGGATCAGCATACCTATATCATGCCGGGCAACAATGTCATCGGCGCCATGACCGGAGCTTCCGGTCGGGCTGTGATCGTGGACACGGGCCTGGATGAGCGCTATGGCCGGCGCATCCTGAAGGCGGCGGAGGGCGCGGGGTTCACCGTTTCGGCGGTGCTTTATACCCATTCCCATGTGGATCATATCGGAGGCGGGGGCTATCTCATGGAGCATGCCCGGCCTTCTTTTTATGCTTTTCCCGCGGAAGCCGCAGCCATCGAGAACAGCGGTCTGGAAGGCTTCTACCTCTATGCCGCCAGGCCCATCGCAGAGCTTTCGACGAAGTTTGTTCATGCCGAAGCAGTTTTGCCCGTGCATCATCTTGAGGCCGGCCCCATGGCGGTGGAGGATGTGTCCTTTGAAGTGGTTCGCCTTCCCGGCCACTGTTTGGAGCATGGAGGCTTCCTCAGTGAGGACGGCTATTTGTTTTCCGGGGATGCGCTTATCTCGCGAAAGGTTTGGCAGCGAACGGGCATGCCCTATCTGGTGGATGTGAAGGAGAGCCTGGGGACGCTGGAGGTCATCGAGGAGATGGACGTGAAGGCCTGTGTGCTGGCCCACGGCGGCGTGGCGAAGGATTTTCGGGCCCTGGCCCGAGACAACCGGCGGGCCATTGAGGAGCTTGCCTGCAGGGTCCATGAGGCACTGGACCGCCCCATGACCAAGGAGGACGCCTTCCGGAAGGTGATGGGGGAGCTGGACGCCCGTTTTGATCTTGTGGGCTACTATCTGCTCATGTCCACCTTTGGCGCCTATCTGCGTTACCTTCGGGAGACGGGCCGGGCTGAGCTCCATCTTGAAAATCATCAGGTTCTATGGAACCGGCTGTAATTCTCGCCGTCAAAAGGCGTGAGGGCGGCCGGGGAGGGAAGCCACGCCCGTGCTCCGGACCAGGGAGACCAGGTTCTCATCCAGGCCGGGGGCTTTCCGTACGCTTTCCGGACCGAAACGCCGATGAATTTGATCCAGACATTGTTCAAGCTGCGCCGTTTGTTGGCGCTTTTTTTCGTTCCACAGCAGTGAAAGCTGGGCGGCCTCTTCGACGGACTGGAGCTGGGTGAGGCGGATGCCCAGGGCGCGGATGGGCTTTTGTACCCTTACGCCCTGGAAGAGGCGCCAGGCCTCCCGGGTCAGATCGTCTTCCAGCTGGGTGGGTGCGGGGAGCTGGCCCTGATGCTCCAGATGGGAAAGATCACTGAACCGGACATAGATTTGCAGCGTGCTGCCCACCAGACCTTGCTTGCGCAGCCGTTTGGATACGCTCTGGGCCAGATGGGCGAACACGAAGCGGATCTCCTCCTGGCGGGTGAGATTGCGGGCGGTGGTGATGCTGTTGCCCAGTCCCTTGATGGGGTCCGTCTCGTCCACCATGGCCACGGGGCTGTCGTCCAGGCCGTTGGCATAGCGCCACAGGTTTTCACCAGCCTTGCCCAAACAGCCCTTCAGCACCCTGGGGGAGGCGTGAGCGATGTCCCGAATGGTGAAAAGGCCCACCTTGTGCAGGACATTTTTGGCGGAGCGGCCCACGAACAGCAGCCGCTCCCCAGGGAGCGGCCACACCAGCCTGGACACGTCCGGCCGGGCAATGACGGTGGTACCGTTGGGCTTTTTAAAATCGCTGCCCAGCTTGGCAAAGACCTTGTTGAAGGACACACCCACCGATACGGTCACGCCCAGCTCCCGCTGAACGGCTCCGCGGATGTCATCAGCAACGTGCCGTCCCGCCGCCATATCCATGCCCTTTTCGGTGATATCCAGCCAGGCCTCGTCGATGCCGAAGGGCTCGATGCGATTGGTGTAGCGCTGGTAGATATTTCGGGCCAGCTGGGAAAAATGGAGATAGCGCCGGGAGTGGGGCGGCAGGATCACAAGGCCTGGACACTTTTCCCGGGCCTTCCATAGGGGCTCGCCGGTGGCGATGCCAAAGGCTTTGGCCTTCTCGTTTTTGGCCAGCACGATGCCGTGACGCATCTGCTCATCTCCGCCCACGGCCACCGGCAGATGAGCAACATCCGGCCGGTACAGACATTCGACCGAGGCATAAAAAGCGTTCAAATCACAGTGCAGAATGATTCGGTCCACAAAAAATCACACTCCGAACGTTTGTTCCTACATTGTGATTATAAAACATATGTTCGCAATTGTAAAGAACCTTTGTTTGCCAAATGGGCAGGATTTGGCTTGGAATTGGCGAATATATAAAGGCTACATGAAGGAGGTTTTTGGATGTCCAGTATTTTGATTCTGGGAGGCGCCGGCTATATCGGCAGCCACACTGCTCGCTATTTCAAAGACCGCGGCAGAGAACTGGTGGTTTATGATAATCTCAGCACGGGTTTCCGGGATTCGGTGAAGAATATTACCTTTGTGGAAGGGGACTTGCACGACACCCGGGGCCTGGAACGGGTTATGGAGCGGCATCGGGTGGATGCGGTGATTCATTTTGCCGCCTTCAGCCAGGTGGGCGAGTCCATGGTCAATCCGGAAAAATATTATTACAACAACCTGGCGGGCACACTGTCCGTGCTTCGGGCCATGGTGAACCAGCAGGTTCAAAACATTGTCTTTTCCTCCACGGCGGCGGTGTACGGCGATCCTGTCCGCATTCCCATTGTGGAGACGGCGGATAAGAAGCCAAAGAACATCTACGGCAAGACCAAGCTTATCATTGAGAACATTTTGAAGGACTACGAAGGGCCTTACGGCGTCCGCTCCGTGTGCCTGAGATATTTCAATGCGGCGGGCGCTCATCCCGATGCCACCATCGGCGAAAGCCACCGCCCGGAGAGCCATCTCATTCCGCTGGTGCTGCAGGCGGCCCTGGGCCAGCGGGATCATTTGGATATCTTTGGCGATGATTACGAGACGCCGGACGGCACCTGTGTCCGGGATTATATCCATGTCATGGATCTGGCTGACGCCCATTATCGGGCGCTTGAGCATCTGCAAAGAGGCGGCGCTTCCGCGGCTTACAACCTGGGCAACGGCAGCGGATTCTCGGTACGCCAGGTTATTGAGGCGGCCCGATACGTGACCGGCCGGGAGATCCGTGCGGAGGTCAGGCCCCGGCGTGCGGGAGATCCGGCCATCCTGATCGCAAGCTCGGACAGGATTTCAAGGGAACTGGGCTGGCAGCCCAAAATGCCTGAATTGGATCGAATCATTGCAACCGCCTGGGAATGGCACCGCACTCATCCCGATGGATATGAACGGTAAACAAAAAAGCGAGACACATTGTCTCGCTTTTTTTATTCGATGGATACCAGCGGTTTCAATTTCTCCAAAGTCTTTTCGCCGATTCCCTTGACGTTCAGCAGCTCTTCCACCGCATGGAAGCCTCCGGAACTCTCGCGGTAGGCGATGATAGCTTCCGCCTTAACCTCACCGATGCCGGGCAGCTCCATAAGCTGTTCCTTTCCGGCGGTGTTGATGTTGATTTTTTCAACGTCCGGGGATTTGGAGGCGGATGGTGACGATTCGGAAGGGGGAATCGGCTCGGCAGATGGGGCGGAAGCCGGTTTTGAAGATACTGATGGTTCCTCCGTGGAAGCGGAGGCAGCGCCGCCGTCCGCACCAGGGACCGTGATTTTTTGTCCGTCGGAGAGGCGCTCCGCCAAGTTCAGCTCCTTTGTATCCCCGTTCGAACCGCCGGCAGCCTCAATGGCGTCCTCCAGTCTGGCGTCATAAGGCAGCTCGTAGAGGCCGGGATGCTGAACGGCGCCCTGAACATCCACCTGAATGGTAGAAGATGCCGGTTCGGTCGCCGAAAGGGATGCGGGAAGAAGCTGACCGTACACGGCCATCCCCGCCAGAACGGCCAGGACCAGCAATGCCAGCACAATACGGGAAGTCTTCATGGTCCACCTCTTACGGTTATTCTTTCCATATCATAGCACAATTCGCGCAATTATTACAAAAAATTTGCATGCTGTCCCGATCCGGCGCCCGGGGGCACCCTTGACAAGGCTCCCGCTTCGATGACACAATAGAAACAATAGGATTTGGCACAATGTGAGGAGGTTGCCCATGATTTATCATGATTTGGGCCGTAGCGGCCTTAAAGCGAGCTGTGTAGGCCTTGGATGTGAGTACCTGGTGGATAAAAGTTTTTCCGAGGTGGATCGGGTGATCGGGACTGCTGTGGACGGCGACATCAATATATTGGATGTCTTCATGCCTCAGCCGGAGGTGCGGGACAATATTGGCAGGGCGCTGGAGGGACGGCGGGAAAAGGTGCTGCTCCAGGGGCATATCTGCACGGTTTGTGAGGACGGCCAATATGCCCGGACCCGGGATTTGAAGCGGACGAAGGCCTATTTTGAGGATTTCTATACCCGATACCGCACGGACTATGTGGATATCGGCATGATCCATTTTGTGGATTCGCCGGAGGAAGTCCATGTCGTTCTGGAGGAGGGCGTGATGGACTACGCCCGCTCGCTCAAGAAAGCGGGGCGGGTGCGCACCCTGGGAGTGAGCTCCCATAACCCGGTGACCGCCAGGATGATGGTGGAGACGGGACTTGTGGATGTGCTCATGTTTTCCATCAATCCGGCCTATGACATGCTTCCCAAAGACGTGAACAGCGATGATATGTTCAAAAGTGAGACCTATGAGAGCGATAATTTTCGGGGGTTGGATCCGGAGCGTGCGAAGCTCTATGCGACCTGTGAGGCGTTGGGCGTGGGAATCACGGTGATGAAGCCGCTGGCCGGCGGCGCCATGATCTCGCCGTCGAGAACCCCCTTCGACCGCGTCATGACGGTACCTCAGCTCATCCACTATGCGCTCTCGAAACCGGCGGTGGCCAGCGTTCTTGTGGGCTGTGCCAATGAGGCGGAGGTGAAGGAGGCGCTGCGTTATCTCGAGGCGCCGAAGGACGAGCTGGAGGATCTGTCGGTGCTGGCCGAATCTCCGAAGTATTCCATGAGCGGCAAGTGCATGTACTGCAATCACTGCCAGCCTTGCCCGTCGGGTATCGACATCGCGGCGGTGACCAAATACACGGACCTCTACGAGTATACAAAGGCTCCCACGGTGCTGGAGCACTATCGGGCGCTGGAAAAGCATGCGTCCGACTGCATTCAGTGCGGTCAGTGCGAACCGCGCTGCCCCTTTGCCGTTCGGGTGCGGGAGAACATGATAAAGGCGCAGGGGATGTTCCGTGATTGATATTTTGATTGTGGAGGACGATCTTCATATTGCCAAGATGATTGAAGCCACCCTGTCCATCGGCGGCTATCAGGGCCATATCTGCGAAAACGGCAGGGACGCGGTGGAGCGCATCATGGGTGAGCATTTCGATCTTATTCTGCTGGATGTGATGCTGCCGGATATGGATGGATTCGAGGTCATTCAGCGGGTTCAGAACAGAGGCACTCCGGTGATCTTTCTTACCGCCCGGCAGGAGGTGGCGGATAAGGTTCGGGGACTTCGGCTGGGCGCGGAGGACTACATCGTCAAACCCTTTGAAGCGGTGGAGCTGCTGGCCCGGGTGGAGGTGGTGCTGCGGCGCTCCAACCGGGGCCGGAACGTGCTGGCCTTTGAGGACATCGTGGTCAATCTGGACGAGCACACGGTGCGAAAGGGGGACAGGCTGGTGAGCCTGACGCCCAAGGAGTTCGACGTGCTGGTCTTCTTTTTGCAGAACCTGGATATCGCCCTCACCCGGGAACGGCTTTTGGCCGCCGTGTGGGGATATGCCTTCGAAGGCGAGAGCCGCACGGTGGATATCCATGTGCAGCACGTACGAAAGAAGCTGGGACTTCAGCAAAAGCTGGTGACCGTTCCCAAGCTGGGTTACCGTTTGGAGAGTTGATGGGATGAAGCTTTGGCAAAAAATCTTCCTGTGCACCTTGATTCTGGTGATTCTGGCTGTGGATATGACGGCGGTTTTGCTATTGCGCAACACCCATGAACTGATGGTGGAGCGGGAACAGTCCCGGGCGCTGTCGGAACATGAGTATCTGGTGGCCACCCTGAAGAACACCGTGACCTATGAACGGCTGCGGCAGGGTAAAGTGGTGCTGGAGGATGAGGACATCCGCGGCTATGCCCGGGATGTGATGAACGCTCAGCAGGGAAGCGGCAGCACAGGAGCCACGCTGTTTTTGGAGGGGAGGTCCGTTCTCAGCACCAGCAAATGCTCATCCGAACTGGAGCTGGCCCTTGTCAAGGCGGGGGAAGGGACGGGCAAGCATCTGGTGGAGATTGTGGACGGTGCCGGCGGCACTTACATGCTGGCCTTCTCCCAGTTTGAACTTTCCGATACCACTTACGATCTGGTAACCTCCACCGATGTTTCGGCAATCTACGCCCTGAGAGCGGAGCAGCTCAAATATACGCAGATCATCAGCATCGTGTGTGCGCTGGCGGCGGCGGGAATTCTTTTGGCGCTGGTGCTGATTTTGCTCAGGCCCCTGCAGCGGATCAATGAGAGCACCCGGCAGATCGCCCAGGGCAACTATGGCGTTCGGGTCACGGTCAAAGGCCGAAGCGAGCTGTCTGAACTCTCGGAAAACATGAACGCAATGGCGGACGCCGTGGAGCAGAACGTGGATGCACTGGAACAGGTGGCGGAAGACCGGCGGATTTTTATTGCCAATCTGGCCCATGAGATGAAAACGCCGCTCACCTCCATTTTGGGCTTTGCCGACCTGCTTCGGGTGAAGCGGGTGGTAAGCGATCGGGAGCGGCAGGAATACGCCGGCATCATCGTGGAGGAGACCAAGCGCCTCCGGGCCCTGTCGGGCAAGCTGATGGAACTCATCACCCTGGGGCAGACCAAGATGGATTTTAAGGATGTTCCGCTGAAGGAGGCCATGGACGAGATGGCCGTGGTACTCACGCCCATTATGGAGAAAAATGAGCTCACTTTGGTCCATGAGTCGCCAGAGGTGACCATTCGGGCCGATATGGAGCTTTTTAAATCCATGCTGTACAATCTGGTGGATAATGCCGTCAAGGCGTCCAAACCCGGTCAGACCATAGAGATGATGGCGGGCTTTCACCGGGAACGATTGGTGATTGCCATCCGGGATTACGGTCACGGCATTCCCAAAAAGGAGATATCCCAAATCGTAAAACCCTTCTATATGCTGGATAAGGCTCGCTCCCGGAAGGCAGGAGGCGCGGGCCTTGGGCTGGCCCTTTGCGTGGAAATTGCAAGGCTGCATGGTGCGGAGCTCAAGATTCAAAGCGCCGTGGGCAAGGGCACGATGGTGCAGATCGTCTTCAGAAAGGGGGCCGCCTCGTGAGACCGCGGAAAATTCGGGGCAGTATCTGCATGGTGCTGGCCGCTATACTGCTTTTGGGTGCGGCCGTGGCAGCGGTGACTTTGATGGATCATCTGCTGCCCACCCATAAGAATGAGATCGTTGAGTTTGACGATGTCTCCTTGGCCGAGAAACTGGCCGTGCAGGGCACGGAGGAGGGGCCCTCCCTATACCCGTGGAACTACTATAAACCGAGTACGGGACAGGAAGCGACGGAGGAGGATCTTGCAAAGATCGAGGGCAAGGGCATCGATTATTTTATCCGTTTCATGGCGCTGGTTTGTGGCACGGACGCGAGCCAGTCCATGGAGCAAGCGATGGTCAATGGGATGGCCAATGGAATGGCCAATGGACAGGACTTTGATGGAAGCTATTATTATAAGCTGGTGGATGTGTGCAGCCTTGAGGGCAAATTCATCCGCTGCAGCGGCAATAACGGTGATTTCATCTTTATGAAAAATGGTCTGGTCTCCCTCGGTGAAAATACGGAGCTTTACAACGATTCGTTAAAAATGCGGGTGGATTGCGCTCTCGACGCCGAATTCAACGTGGTGTATCTCCGCTGCAGGCCGGAACCCATGAATTTTGTGGCGCTGACCCAGGAGGAGCGGGACAACCAGTATAACGCGCTGCTGGAATACATGTACAATTACGAAAATCAAGATATGCCTGTCAATCCGCTTAGGGCTTACCTGGTATCCCTCCAGCTTTTGGACGTCGGGTCCGATGACCTGCTGGAGGCCGCCTATCTGGCAGAAGCCATCTTCTACGACCCGGAGGGGGACGCGGCGCGCCTGGTTGACTTCAATCCACGAACCTCCGATATTTTGATGACACTGGATCTTAAAAACGGTGCGTCCTTTACACTGATCTATGAGGAGCATCTGAACAACATCAGCGGTTTTAGCTTGGAGATGCCATAGGTTTTACATTTTCATTGCATTTTTGTGCGGACTTGCTGCATGCCTCTTTGACATACTGGAGTTATCCAAAAGAAAAAGAGGTATGACGTGTGAGCGAAGCCTATAAAATGCAGGTTGCGACAGCGGAGGAGGCCCATGGCGCTGAAGTGATGGTAAACGTATTGGCCATTCAGCACAACGTGAAAGTTTTTAAAAATATGGGCACGAAACTGATGGCGGTGATCAAAAACAATGGTTATGGCATGGGTCTGGTGGAATATGCGAGAATCCTGCTGAGGGCGGGCGCCGATGCCCTGGCAGTGGGCAGCTATGCGGAGGCTATGAAATTAAGAAGCCAGGGCGTGGATGGGGAACTGCTGCTTTTGACGCCCATTCTGTCGGTGGCCCATCTCAAAAAGCTGATGGAGCGGAGAGTGACCCTGGTCCTCGGCGGCGTCAGGCAGATGGAATGCGTGCTGGAAGCTGCGGCTCTCTGTCACCAAAGACCCAGGGTGCACGTTGCGCTGGATACGGGCCTTGGCCGTTACGGATTCTCACCGGTCGAGCTCCCCCGGTTCATTTCAAGGGCTGCGGAATTCGATATCGAAGGGACCTACACCCACTTTGCCGCACCTTATCAGGACGAGGCTCTGACCCGTAAGCAGTTCAAGCTCTTTAAACAATGTGTGAATGTTTTGAAAAATAAGGGCGTCCCCACCGGGCGTCTGCATTGTTGCGCCTCCGGGGCTGCGCTTCGCTTTCCGGAGATGCGTATGGACATGATACGCATTGGTTCGGGGCTGGTGGGCGGCGTCCCGGAATTCTACAGATATGGCCTCAAGAAAGCCTGGAAGCTGAAGGCGCCTGTGCTTCGTATACGCTGGGTGAAGGCGGGGGAGCGGCCGGGCTACGGTGCGAGGACCCTGCTCAAACGCCGCACCCGGGTGGCGGTTATCGCGGCGGGTTATGCCGACGGCATCTTCATGGAAAGAGCGGATCAGCATATCTTCCGCCTTGCGCCCTTGTCGTGGATGCGATACACCGTTAAAACACTTTTGAACGGACTCACGGTTTGGATCAACGATGAACCGGCCAAGGTGATTGGCAGCGTGGGTGCGAACTACTTCATGGTGGAGGCGGACAAACTTGAGATCGACGAGGGGGACATGGTGGAACTGAAGAGCAATCCCATCCTGCTTTCCCAGCATTTAAAGCGGGACTACCGTTTCTATTAGGAGCGGGACCAGTATTTGCCGTAAACTTTTTTCTGGGTCTTGGGCATACTAGCAAGCGCAAGATCGAATACTCCTTGCATACAATGGAGTAAATAGAAAAGGGGTGCGGCGAGGATGGAGTACAGGATCGGGGTGCGGGAGGATACCTTTGATTTGCAGGGCATTTTGGCGGATCGTGCGGACGATTATAAGCTGAATGCATGCTTTGAAATGGACGACGACGGCTGCCTCCTGCACGTGCCCGAAGAAAAGCGGCGGGAAGTAAGCGTGCTGTTGGCGGACGTGATCATGAACGGTCTGCCGCAGAATATGGTGTCCAAACTGATCGAAAAATATTGCTCATCCTTCAATGCCTATGACCGTTGGCGCATCGAACACATGGTGCTGGACAGCTGGCAGGACATGAAGGAAAACCATGGAGCCGGCTTCGCCCGGTGGAGCCTTCGCGTAACCGACGAGGTGGAGGACTATCTTTTGACCTCGAAGGAAATGATGCTGGACGGCTTTGTCCGTTTCCGGCTGAAGGACTGGGTGCGCTACTGGGAACAGAAAGTCAAAAGAGCAGCGGAGGAGCTGCTCATCGAACGGGAATATATGCAGTTTATCCGGCTGCTGCGTATCTTCGTGGACACGCAGGAGCCCAAGATTGACCGGGTCAACATCACCCTGGACGCTAACGGCCAGTACCTCCTGACCGATGGCCAGGGCGAACCCATCGAGGACGAGACCCTTTTTGAGATGGAGGATGAACTTTCAAGGATGCAGCTTGGCAAGGCCGATATCCTTCTCAGCTCCCTCATCACCATTTCGCCCGGCAAGGTCCATATGGACGCTCACGTGGCCCGGGATGCCGAGGTCATGGAAACCATCCGACAGGTCTTTCAGGCGCGTCTTGTCATCGATCAGGAGCCCTGAGCACTCTTGTATTCTTTGAGGGCGCGGGCCAGCTGGTCGGGGCAGGATGTGCCCTTGCCGCGGCAGTCCACGCCCTCGCATTTTGCGATCACATCATCGATTCTCATACCTTCCACCAAACGGCTGATCCCCTGAAGGTTGCCGTCACAGCCATTTTTAAACTTCACTTTTTGAATGCGGTCCCCATCGATATCAAGCTCAATCCGAGTGGAACAGGTTCCCCGGGTTTTGTATTCAAACATGCTTGCCACCTCCAGCTCCTATTATAACCGCGGCCCAAGGCCTGTCAAGGCGGACCAAAACCCTTCAAAGCTCATAGTATGACATTAACGGGGTTCAATGGAGGGTGAATGGATGAAGAGGTTATGGGTTGCAAACATGGGGGAGGATACTCTGTGGCGGATTGATCCGGAAAGCCAAAAGACCAAGCGGATTGATATTGCCGCCATCAACCGGGGCCTGGGACGAAGCGTTCCTGCGGTGGGACCCTGCCATCTGGCGACGGATGGGGAGAGTCTTTTTTGCGTGAATGCCTTTGATGAGAGCGTTACGGCTTTAAGCGCCGAGGAGGGCGAGATCCTGGGCGCCAAAAGCGTGGCCGCCCATCCCGTCCATGTGACCCTGTCGCCCTGCGGCACCTATCTTGTGGTGTGCTGCGGCGATGCAAACTGTCTGTATATTCTGGATAAGGCCACCTTGAAACCCATGTTCAGCGTTCCGGTGGGCTTATATCCCTGCTGCGCTTTGTTCACACCCGATGGTTCCATGCTGGTGGTGGCCAACGCCGATTCCCGGGATGTGATGCTGCTGGACGGCGAGGATCTCCATCTTTTGGGCATCTTTCAGGTGGATGGCGCGCCCCAGTGCATGGCCTTCTATCAAAAACGGGGAGAAATCCTGGTCTCGGTCACCGGAGTGGATTACGAGGGCAGCGGCTGGATGGACTTTATCAGCCTGGGCGAAGGCAGGAAGATCGCCCGTATGCCCATGGGCGTTGCGCCGGGCGGCATAGGCGTCCTTCAAAACGAAGCCTGGGTGGCCAATACCGGCAGCGGGCGGTTGAGCGTGCTCAGTCTTGAAGAGCCCGCCGTGGTGGACTTGGTGCCGGCGGGTTCCATGCCCTGGCATGTCTGGGCGGAGGGGGATACGGTCTTTGTCACCGATCTGGAGGATGAGACGGTGACCGCCTTTTCCGCCGAAACACGGCAGCCTCTCTTTTCCCTGCCAACCGGTAAGGAGCCCAGCGATCTTCTCCTGTTATAAAAAGCGGTGTGCTGGGCACACCGCATCATCCGTATTTTTGTATGGCCAGCGCAATTTCCAGCAGCACCTTCCGCTGCTGTTCATTCATACCGGCATAGATTTGGCCGATTTCATCCTTTAAATAGGAGCTCTGTTGGGGCGTGATCCCCGAAACCAAAGCGGTAATATCGCACTCGAGCCATCGAGCAATTTCGGAAAGGGTGTCCAGATTGATCTTGGTTACGCCCCGTTCGATCTGACTGATGTATCCTACGGACACGGATAGATATTCCGCTAGATTCTCCTGCGTTCTTTTGCTTTTTTTGCGCATTCCTTGAATGCGTCTGCCGATTGCAGCATAATCGATACTCATTTTATCACCTAGTAATAGTCTAGTAGCTATAGCTTTATTTATACAGAAATAAATGACTTAATAAAAAGTTATTACTGTTGACTGTTGTCACAATTTGTACTACAATGTCTTTATGTAAATATTTGTGAAAGGGTGGAGCGGTTCGTGAAATATGCGGTGGATTTGGTTGAAGCCATAGCTATGCTGCTGAACTGCGATTATTTATCCGATCTGCATTATAAAACAGCGACGCCGGATCAGGTTGCAAAACTCTGGATGGATGTGGGGGATTATTCCTTAAAACAATACTGTGAAGTTGGCAAGTACCTTTTAAACCATCCCTGTGCGTTTACAAATGTCCAGGAGGCTAGGACGATCATCGGTCAGGAACTGCTGCGGGTCAAAAAGGGAAGAAAATTTTAAATTATTCTTGATTTGATGAGATATCTATAGTAAACTGAAGTGGGTGTTAGCAATAGCTAACTCGGGAGCGCGGAAAGGGCCGCGTTTTTTATAAACCTCAGGTTAGCTATAACTAACTAAAAACGCTTGCCGCGATGAAGGAGGCGCACATGGATGAAAGTTATGGAGTCGGGGGAAGATTATTTGGAGATGATTTTGATGCTGCAAGGTCGGCAGGGAACGGTCCGATCCATTGATATCGCCTCCGAAATGCGGGTGTCCAGAGCGAGCGTCAGTGTGGCGATGAAGAACCTCAGGAAGGGCGGATATATTGACATGGGGGAGAACCATGAGATCTTTTTGACGCCGGAGGGCCGAAAACTTGCTGAAACCATGTACGAAAGGCATCTTCTATTCTCAAACGTACTGTCCGGGCTGGGCGTGGAGCGGGAAACAGCTTTGCATGACGCCTGCCGTATGGAGCACATCATCAGTGCCGAAAGCTTCGAGGCGCTTAAAAAATACTTTGAGAAAAACGGCATCGAATCCAGGGCCAATTTGAGGAGGGACGTTGTTGCTGGAGAAGTACCTGATTGAGAATTGTGCACCCACTCTGGCCTCCCTGAAGACCGCCAATCTATTTTGCACCCCGCTGGGGGCTTTGGGTGAGGTGGAACATCATGTGGCTGTTTGGAACCGCAAGCTCAGCAAAAAGGGATTATCCCTTCAGATTCTAAGAAAAAGAGGAAACCGGGCGCTGATCTATGTGTATCGCAAAAACCGCCTGGAAGCGGACTTCATGAAGCCTGGTGTGGCAGATTTTCTGGCTCAATACGGTTATGACCGCTTGAATACGGTGGATGCCCTTGACCGGCTCAGGAGCAGGCTGAAAAACTGCGAAGGATTTCCTCATGAGATCGGAATTTTTCTGGGTTACCCGTTGGGAGACGTTATCGGGTTTATTCAAAATGCGGGAAAGAACAGCAAATATACGGGATGCTGGAAGGTCTATTGCAACGAATACGAGGCGTTGAAACTGTTCGCCCGGTTTGAGAGGTGCCGCGAAATCTATGGGCGGCTCTGGCATGAGGGGAAAACGGTTTGGCAGCTCACCGTAACTGCTTAACCTGTACAATATTTAATGAAGTGAGGTCGTTTAGATGAGTAAAGTGGCAGTGGTTTATTGGAGTGGCACCGGCAACACCCGGACGATGGCCGATCAGGTTGCGGCGGGCGCGAAGGAGGGCGGCGCAGACGTGGTCCTGATCACCGCTTCGGAATTTGACGTGGACAGGATGGACGATTTTGATGGAGTGGCCTTTGGCTGTCCTTCCATGGGCAATGAAGAGCTGGAGGAGAATGAGTTTGCGCCCATGTTCGGTGCCTGCGAGGCTAAACTCTCGGGCAAGCGGATTGCACTTTTCGGTTCCTATGGCTGGGGTGACGGCGAATGGATGCGCACCTGGGAAGCGACCTGTAAAGGGGATGGGGCCGTGCTGGTTTGTGACAGCGTGATCTGCAACGAGGCGCCGGACAGCGAAGGCGAAGCTGCCTGCGCCGCTCTTGGCAAAGCGTTGGCCAGCTGAAAGTGAAGCGCACCGTGTTCATTCAGGTATCCCATTGCACCTATGTGCGAAAAATTGCATTTGAAGGGATGAACTGCAGCAATTGTGCGCTCTTGTTCACACAAAGGAACCGGTTCCCAATGAGGAATTGAAACAAATTGTTCAGCGCGCCGGATATCGGGCCGGCGAAGTGGAGCCGGTAACAAAATCACAATAAAAAAGACCGGGATATTTCCCGGTCTTTTCATGATTTAAGAAAGCTTTGCCATGAAGGCCCTGCCGTTGACGATGGCCTGCTCCACCTGAACCTTGGCAGGACCGCCGTAAACCTTTCGTTCATTGACGCATGTTTCCAGGCTGATGGCGCCGTAGAGGTCCTCTCCAATGAGCGGGGAGAAGTCCTTGAGCTCCTCCGCGGACAGATCCAGCAGTGACTTTTCATGCTTGATGCAGTATAGCACCGCCTTACCGGTGATCTCGTGGGCATCTCGGAAGGGAATGCCTTTTCTGACCAGATAATCGGCAAAATCGGTGGCGTTGGCGAAGCCGCCGAGAGCCCCGCGGTGCATTACATCCTTGCGGAAGGTAATCGTGGCCAGCATGCCGGTGAAGGTGGTAAGACACTTGTGCAGGTTGCTGTGGGCATCAAAAAGCGGTTCCTTATCCTCCTGCATATCCTTGTTGTAGGCGAGAGGGAGCCCCTTCATGGTGGTCAGCAGCCCCATGAGGTGTCCGAAAACGCGGCCGGATTTGCCTCGAATGAGCTCGGCCACATCGGGGTTTTTCTTCTGGGGCATGATGCTGGAACCGGTGGCATAACCATCGTCCATCGTCACAAAGGAGAATTCCTGCGTGGACCAAAGAACCAGCTCCTCACAGAAACGGGAGAGATGCATCATAATAAGGGAGGCCGCGGAAAGAAATTCGATCACAAAATCCCGATCGGACACGCTGTCCAGGCTGTTTTCCGTGACCCTGGCGAAACCGAGCTGCCGGGCCACATATTCCCGGTCCAGATCGTAGGTGGTCCCGGCGAGAGCACCGGCGCCGAGGGGCATTTCATCGGTCCGCACCTTGCAGTCAGAAAGACGCCCCAAGTCCCGACGGAACATCTGAAAATAGGCCATCAGATGATGGGCCAGCGTGATGGGCTGAGCCTTTTGCAGATGGGTGTAGCCTGGCATCATGGTGTCCAGATGCTCCTCGGCCAGCTTCAGCAGCAGATTTTCCAGCGTCACCAAATCGCCGGTGATTTCATCGATGGCCGATTTGGTGTAAAGGCGGACGTCCAGTGCAACCTGGTCGTTGCGGCTGCGGCCGGTGTGCAGCTTCTTGCCGGCTTCTCCAATCCGCCCGATCAAAAGAGTCTCCACATTCATGTGGATGTCCTCGGCAGCCAGGGAAAACTCAACCTTGCCCGCTGCGATATCCTGAAGGATGCCCTCAAGGCCCTTAACAATGGCCTCGCCCTCGGCGTCAGTGATGATGCCCTGTTTGGCCAGCATCCGGGCATGGGCCATACTGCCGTGAATATCCTCCTCGTACAGCTTCCAGTCGAAATGAATGGAGGAGTGGAAGTCATCCACCGCCGCGTCGGTTGCTTTTTCGAATCGTCCGCCCCAAAGTTTCATGATTTCATCCCTTCACTTTTTTCTGCATCATGGCCCGAACCGTCAACGGCAGGCCAAAGAGATTGATGAAGCCCTCGCTGTCCTTCTGATTGTAGACCTCATCCTCGCCAAAGGTGGCAAAATCCTCGCTGTAGAGGCTGTAGGGGGATTTCACACCGGCCACGGTGCAGCTGCCCTTGTAGAGCTTGAGGCGCACGGTGCCGGTTACGGTCTTCTGAGTGTCGCTCACAAAAGCGGACAGGGCTTCCCTTAGAGGCGTGAACCAGCAGCCGTCATAGACCAACTCGGCAAAGCGGATGGCGGCCTGTTCCTTGAAATGGGCGGTGGCGCGGTCAAGGGTGATCTCCTCAAGCTCCTTATGAGCCTGATAGAGCACCGTTCCGCCGGGAGTTTCATACACGCCGCGGGACTTCATGCCCACGAGACGGTTTTCCACCATGTCCATGATGCCAACGCCGTTTTCGCCGGCAATCTTGTTCAGCGTCTCCAAAAGTTTTACCGCTTCCATGCGCTCGCCATTGACGGCAACGGGAATACCCTTCTCGAAGCAGATGGTCACGTAGGTGGGCTTGTCGGGAGCATCCTCGGGAGCCTTGCACAAAAGAAGCATTTCCTTCTTGGGCTCATTCCAGGGATCCTCGAGATCCGCGCCCTCGTGGCTCACGTGCCAGATGTTGCGGTCCATGCTGTAGATCGACTTCTTGGTCACGGGCACGTCGATTCCCCGAGCCTGGGCGTAGTCGATTTCTTCCTCCCGGGACTTGATGTCCCAGATCCTCCAGGGGGCGATGACCTTGATGGAAGGGTCGATGGCCTTGATGGCCAGTTCGAAGCGCACCTGATCGTTGCCCTTGCCGGTGCAGCCGTGACAGATGGCCTCGGCGCCCTCGCGGTGGGCGATCTCCACCAGACGCTTGCCGATCACAGGGCGGGCAAAGGAGGTGCCCAAAAGATACTTGCCCTCGTACACGGCGCCAGCCTGCAGGGTGGGCCAGATATAATCCTCCACAAATTCCTTTTTCAAATCCTCGATAAAGATCTTGGAAGCGCCGGTTTTGATGGCCTTCTCTTTGAGGGGCTCAAGCTCCTCGCCCTGGCCCACGTCGCCGGCCACAGCGATGACTTCATAATCATAGTTTTCCTTCAGCCAAGGAATGATGATGGAAGTATCAAGACCGCCAGAATAGGCCAATACAACTTTTTTCTTGCTCATTTGATGCATCCTCCTAAGATTGAACTTGGCATAATTATAATGCGATATGTATAAATATGCAACTGATTTTTGCGTCTTTATTCAAACAAATCGTATTATATAACAAATTTTTAAGCTGCACCAGCAAAAATGTATATTTTTAACCCTTGACAGCAAATTGGAATCCGGGGTATAGTGTTTGCATAAAAGGTAATACATTACCTAATGGAGCTGATTGGAATGAATTCGGATAAGATCGCAGGGCTGGATCCGCGCTATGCCGTCTTCGGCAGTCTTTTTTTGATCGCTACCAGGCTGGAGACCGTGGGCAACAGCTATTTGGACGGTATTACGTCCAAACAATGGTTCATGCTGGCGGTGCTGACCACCTTCTTTGAGGAGGCGCCTTCGCTGGGCGAACTGGCATCGGCCATGGGTACCTCCCATCAAAATGCGAAACAGATCGCGGTGAAGCTGGAACAGAAGGGCTTTTTAAGGCTGGAACGGGATGCTTCGGACCGGCGCACTTACCGGGTCGCGGTCACGGAATACTGCATTGAATATGCTAAACAGCATAAGAGCCGGGACGGGAGATTCATGGATGAGCTTTTTTACAATATGACAAGGGAGGAACTGCGGGAATTTCTGCGGCTGCTCTTGAAGTTTTATGAAGGACTGAATAAAAAGGGGGAAAAGTGCGATGACAGCGGTGATTTATAAATCCAAGTATGGTTCTACCAAGAGGTATGCCGAATGGCTGGCGGAGGCGCTGGGCGCGGACCTGCTGGTTCGGGAAAGCGTGAGGGCGGAGCGGCTGCGGCAGTATGACACCCTGATCTACGGCGGGGGCATCTATGCGGGCGGCATAGCGGGTATATCGCTGCTCAAGAACTGCTTTCCAGCGGCGGAGGGACAAAGACTCGCGGTTTTTGCCGTGGGCGCCGCTCCGGAAACCCCCGAATCCCGCAAAGCCCTGCTGTCAAAGAATTTTACGCCGGCCATGGCGGAAGCGCCGCTTTTTATGCTCCGGGGCGCCATGGATTTTGGGAAAATGACCTTGAAGGATCGCATGATGATGAATCTAATGAAAAAGATGCTGGACAAAAAGCCGGAAGAGGAAAGGGAGGAATGGGAGAAGAACCTGATGTCCCTATGGGGAAGAGCCTCGGATTGGTGCGATCCGGCAAACCTTCAGCCTATTTTAAACTGGGCAGAAAATTGAACCCCCGGGCCTGCGGATGCGGGCCCCTTTATTTATGTTATAATAGGTAAAGCGGTCCATTGACAAACGGGAAAAAACCGTGGACAATGTTGTCATATGGCAAAATGGAGGGATGGCGCTTTTGCTGATTTTGGGAATTGATCCCGGCCTTGCCACCATCGGATTCGGGGTGGTAAGCACCGATGGAATTCGAGTGGCGTCGGTGGAATACGGCGTATTGGAGACGCCGGCCAAGGTGCGCACGCCTCAGCGGCTGATGATGATTTACAACGGCATTGAACGGCTCATCGGCCATTATGAGCCGGACGCTATTGCCGTGGAGGAGCTGTTTTTCAGCCGCAATGTGACCACCGCGATCAGCGTGGGCGAGGCAAGGGGCGTGATTCTGGTGGCCGCCGCCCAGCACACTTCCAACTTGTATGAGTATACACCCATGCAGATCAAACAGGCGGTGACGGGATACGGCAAGGCGGATAAAAAGCAGGTGCAGCTGATGGTGAAAACCCTGCTGAACCTGAAGGATATTCCCAAACCTGACGACGCTGCGGATGCGCTGGCCGTGGCGATCTGCCATGCATACAGCTATCGAATGAGCGGCGAATTCAAGATACAGTAGGAGAAGAAGCAATGTATGGATTTATCAAGGGCGTGGCTGAGGAAGTGGAGGGCGCCGCCGTCTATGTGAACGCGGGGGGCGTGGGCTACGAGCTGCATGTCTCCACGCAAACTCTGGGCCGGGTGAAGATGGGCGAAAAGGTGAAACTTTATACGCGGCTTTGGGTGCGGGAGGACGCTCTCATTCTCTACGGTTTTTATGACAAGGTGGAGCGGGATATGTACGACCGGCTGATTACCGTCTCGGGCGTGGGCCCCCGCGTGGCGCTCGCCATTCTGTCCGGCATGACGGCGGATGCGGTGGCTATGGCGGTGCTGGCCGATGATGTGGCCGCTTTTTCCAAGGTGCCGGGCATTGGCAAGAAAATCGCACAGCGCCTCATTCTGGAGCTTCGGGGCAAATTGGAAAAGGCCGATTTTTCCATTGGCAGCTTTTCGCCCGCGCAGGCGCCGGCGGGAAGCGCCGCGCAGGAAGCCCTGGCCGCCTTGGTGGCATTGGGATACACCGCAAGCGAAGCGGCTCAGGCGGTGGGTGCCGCCGCCAGCGAGAGCACGGTGGAGGATATCGTGCGGCTGGCGCTGCGTCAGTTGGATCAGCGATAGGAGGGTAAGGGATGTTTGAAGATGAAAGGCTGGTGGTTACCAGCATGTCCGAGGAGGACGCGGAGCTGGAGTACAACCTCCGGCCGCGGACCCTTGAGGAATACATCGGACAAAAGAATGTGAAGGAAAATCTTCGCATCTTCATGGAAGCGGCCAAGATGCGTCAGGAGGCGCTGGATCATGTGCTGCTTTATGGCCCGCCGGGGCTGGGCAAGACCACCTTGGCCGGCATTATCGCGGCCGAGATGGGTGTGAACATCCGCATTACCTCCGGACCCGCCATTGAGCGGGCGGGGGATCTGGCCTCCAATTTGACCAACCTCAATCCCCGGGAGGTGCTCTTCATCGATGAGATCCATCGCCTGAACAGCGCTGTGGAGGAGATTTTATATCCCGCCATGGAGGATTTTGTGCTGGATATCATGCTGGGCAAGGGACCCTCGGCCAGATCCATTCGGCTGGATCTGCCCCGCTTCACACTGGTGGGGGCCACCACCCGGGCGGGCATGCTCACCGGTCCTCTAAGGGACCGTTTTGGCATCGTGTTCCGGCTGGAGCTCTACACGGTGGACGAGCTGAAGCAGATCGTAAAACGGGCGGCCCGCATACTGGATGTGAAGGTGGACGAGGGCGGCGCAACGGAGATCGCCCGCCGCTCCAGAGGCACCCCGCGGCTGGCCAACCGCTACCTGAAACGGGTGCGGGATTTTGCACAGGTAATGGCGGACGGCGTGGTCACGCGGGAGATTGCGGCGGAGGGGCTCAACCGGCTGGGTGTGGACGTTCTGGGCCTTGACAGTGTGGATCAAAACATTCTTCGCACCATCATCGATAAGTTCGGCGGCGGCCCGGTGGGTCTCGATACTCTGTCGGCGGCCACCGGCGAAGAGTCGGGCACCATTGAGGATGTGTGCGAGCCCTTCCTTATGCAGATTGGTTTCATGAGCCGCACGCCCCGGGGTCGCATTGCCACGCGTCTTGCCTATGAGCATTTTGGTCTGCCCTATCCCGAGCGGAACGACGGCGCTCAGATGAAGCTGGTGTAGCCATGAAGACCAGTGATTTTTATTACGACCTGCCGGAAGAGCTCATTGCGCAAACGCCCATCAAGGAGCGGGATCAAAGCCGGCTGATGGTTTATAACCGAAAAGAGGATACCTTGGAGCACCGGCATTTTGCCGATGTGATCGAATATCTGAACCCAGGGGATGCGCTGGTGATCAATGAGACGCGGGTCATTCCGGCCCGCCTTTTTGGGGTGCGGGAGGGCACCGGCGGCGCCGTGGAATTTCTGCTTCTGCGGCGCATTGCCATGGACGAATGGGAAGTGATCGTGCGGCCGGGCCGCAAACTCCGCGAGGGGGCCCGGGTGGAGTTTGCTGAAGGGAAGCTCCGGGCGGAAATCCTCACCGTGGAGGAGGGCGGCGTGCGGCGGGTGCGCTTTTTCTATGAGGGCGTGTTCGAGGCCCTTCTTGATGAGATCGGACAGATGCCCCTGCCGCCGTATATCAAAGAAGCCCTGGAGGATAAGGACCGGTATCAGACGGTTTATGCCAAAACCAACGGTTCGGCGGCAGCGCCCACCGCGGGATTGCATTTTACCCCCGAACTCATGCAGAGGCTGAAGGACAAGGGCGTTCGGATTGTGCCCATTCTGCTCCACGTGGGCCTTGGCACCTTCCGCCCGGTGAAGGCGGAAAACGTGGAGGACCATCACATGCATTCCGAATATTATGAGCTTTCGGGAGAGGCGGCCCAAACCCTGAACGACGTTCGCGGTCATGGCGGGCGGATTGTGGTGGTGGGCACCACCTGCGTTCGGGTGCTGGAAACGGTGGCGGACGATGAAGGCAGGCTGCGGGAAGCCAAAGGCTACACCGATATCTTCATCAAACCGGGATACCGTTACAGGGCGGTGGACGCGCTCATCACCAATTTTCATCTGCCCGAATCCACGCTGCTCATGCTGGTGAGCGCGCTCATGGGTCGGGAAAACGCCTTAAAGTGCTATCGGGCTGCGGTGGAGGCACGTTACAAATTTTTCAGTTTCGGCGACGCCATGATGATACTTTAAGAGCAGTATGCACAATGCACACTATAAGGTCTGATTAACAGACAGATCATCCATTGAAGATTTGGGCTACAGGAGTATAATGAAAATATATTGGGAAAGGAAGGTCTTCTTATGGAATTTAAAGAAATTAATCCGTCTCCCCGCACGCTGATGGCTCCCGGACCGGTGGAGGCCGATCCCCGGGTCCTTCGGGCCATGTCCGCCCATATTCTGGGGCAGTTCGATCCGGAATTCACAGCGCTGATGAACGAGACCATGGAAATGGCGCGCAGGGTATTCCAGACGAAGAATGCCCAGACCTACACTGTGGATACCACTTCCCGCGGCGGTCTGGAGACGGTCCTTACCGGTGCGATCTGCCCGGGGGACAAGGTACTGATTCCCGCCTTTGGCAGGTTTGGCTATCTGCTTTCGGAGATCTTGGAGCGCTGCGGCGCGGATATCACCCTGATTGAAACCGACTGGGGCAGCGTATTCGATCCTGAACAGATCGAGGCGGAGCTGAAAAAGCAGCGGTATAAGGCCGTGGCCCTGGTCCATGGCGAGACTTCCACATCCATGATGCAGCCCCTCGAGGAGATCGGCAGGATCTGCAAGAATTACGGCGCCCTGCTCATTGTGGACACGGTGGCAACCTTGGGCGGTACGGAAGTCAAGGTGGATGACTGGTTCATCGATGGATGCATCGCGGGTACGCAAAAGTGCGTCTCGGCGCCTTCCGGTTCGGCGCTTATCACCTACAACAAAGCGATCGAGGATATCATTCTCGCCCGCAAGAAGGTGGAAAAGGGCATCCGTACGGCGGAGGACAAGGCGTCCTCTCTGCCCCAGATTCCCAGCAACTACCTGGACCTGGCCCAGCTTCAGGATTACTGGAGTCCCCGCCGGCTCAACCACCATACGGAAGCGACCAGCATGCAGTATGCGGTTCATGAGGCGCTGCGCTGCATTTTAATGGAAGGCCTGGACAACCGCTTCGCCCGTCATAAGCTGAATGATAAGGCGCTGTGCGCCGGTCTTACGGCGATGGGCCTGACCATCTTCGGCGATCTGAAGCACAAGATGCCCGTGGTCACCGCCATCAATATTCCCGAGGGCCTGGACGGCAAGGTGCTTCGCGCCGAGCTCCTCAATGACTTTGGCATTGAAATTGCCACCTCCTTTGGCCCGCTGGATGGCAAGATCCTTCGCATCGGCAACATGGGCTATTCCAGCCAGAAGCGGAATATCCTGTTTACGCTGGGCGCTCTGGAGGCGGTTCTGCTTCAGCACAAGGTGAAACTTCCCGCCGGCGATGCCGTCGCGGCCGCTCTTGAGGTCTACCGGGAAGCAGAGCAGTAATCACATCAGCATTCGATGGACGCATAGCCCATAATGGATGGCATAGAGGGCGTTTGGATCCTCCAGATCCATGGGCAGGATGTCCTTGATTTTGGCGATGCGCTTTAAAAATGTGTTTCGGTGCAGATAGAGCCTGGAAGCGGCAAGAGAAGCGTTGAATCTGCACTCGAAATAGACTTGAAGCGTTTGAGTGAGGCTGGAACGGGTTTTGGCGTCATGGTCGGCCAAAGGCTTTACCGTATCCCGATAAATCCGTTCCCGCTCACGGGCTGGCAGGGTGTGAATCTGCCAGAAGATGAAATGCTCCTGGAAGAAGAAATCCGGCCGGCCCGGAAACTTATCCCCAAGGGACAGCATGAAGCTGGCCTTTTCATAGGTGGAGGCGATTTCTTTTAAATCGCGGCCGCTGGGACCTGTCCCCACGATAAAGCCGTTCCGGCTTACGGATAGCAGCTGCTGAGCAAAGGTGCGGACAAGGGCGGAGAGTTCCTCGTCCCTGCCAAATAGATACAGGCAGACAAGCCGGCGGCCCGAGGCGATGAAGCTGTCCCGCACCCCGCATTTTTTGAGGACACGCCGGACAAGCTTCACCGATTCAACGGGGTCGAAGCCCTTTTCTTTTTCCCGGGGTGCGATGAGCACGCAGACCCGGTTCAGCCGATATGGAAAAGCGTAATAATCACACAGCTGCACAATTTCCGTATCGGTTTTTCCTTTTCCGTCGATTAGGAACTGGAAGAAGGGCTCATAGTAATTGTTTAAATCCAGGGGGCGCTCCTCATGGCCGCGCTGGGAAAGGGCGATGATGCGCAGGGCGTGGTCAATGGTGTCCCAGGGCAGCTTGTCCGGCCGGTCCGTCAGGACGCAGAAATACTGCTTGCCGAAGCGGGTGAGCGCGCCTTGATGCAGGGCATCGCCCAGCTGCACCTCAACGGACTGACGGGATGAGGCATCTTTCAGCCGCACCGGATCGATGTGAATTTCAGCTGGGGGCAGCGTTTTTCCGCCGTCTCCTGCGGCATTAAAGCGCACGCGGCCGCCCTCATCCAGGAGGAGCACGCCATGATCCAGATAACGGCTCAGCAGCTCGAGGGTGTCTTCGGTGGGCCTGTGTTCAAAAAAGCTGTTGAACAGGGCGTTGTAGAGTTTTTGTTCCCGGGCGATATCCCGGAATTCATCGGCATAGATCTCCTTGCTGATCAGACTGGAGATATCGGAGAAGGAGTAATGCACGGGCAGCTCGATGATGGGCAGATGTATGCGGTTCGCCACGTCCAGAATGTGCTGGGGGATGGTATCGAAATAGCGCTTTGTTTTGATGCAAAGGGCGCTGCAGCCGGCCTGCTTTAGATTTTGCAGAATGGTGGTCTGCAGCTCCGGATCGTTGGCAAACACGTAGCCCGTGGTCAGCACCAGTTCATTCTTTTTGAACCATTGAATGACATCGGGATTGTCCATGATATTGACGCTGGAGATGGGCGTGTCGATGAGTTCCGGACACGCTGCCAGGGAAAGATTCTCCAGTTTGCTTTGATGGATGAGCCAGTTCAAAGTAATTGCCATAATAAACACCTTGATTCATAGATGGAATAAAATCATTAGACCATGTTTTAAAAAGGTTTGCAAGGGGTCAGCAAAAAGGAGGAAGGTTATGGAAAACGCAGCGGCGCGCATGGAGAAGGATATCGAGATGCTGTCCAAGATTTCCGCGCCCGGCCCGGGTGTAACCCGTCTGCCCTTCACGCCGGAGGCCAAAAAGACGGTGGAAGCGCTGAAGTGGCTCATGGCGGAAGCGGGCATGGAGGTTCGGGTGGACGCATCGGAAGCGGTCATTGGCCGCCTGGAGGGAAAGCGCAGGGAAACAATCCTGATCGGCTCCCACTACGACAGCGTGAAAAACGGCGGCGCTTTTGATGGCATGTCCGGCGTGATCTGCGGTATTGAGACGGTGCGCCAGCTGAGGGAGGCGGAAATTCAGCCCCTGTATTCGGTGGAAGTTATCGCCATGAACGATGAGGAAGGGGCGCGTTTCTCCTCGGGATTTTTGTCCAGCAAGGCTCTTCTGGGCGAGATCACGGTGGACGAACTGAAGCGGCTGAAGGATGCGGCGGGCATAAGCATCTATGAGGCCATGGAGGCATACGGCGCCGACCCCGACCGGATTGGCGAGGCGGTCCGGGAACTTGAGGGGCTCAAAGCTTTTCTTGAGGTGCACATCGAGCAGGGCCCCATTCTTGAAGCGAACCAGAAATCCATTGGAATCGTGGACACCATCGTGGGTATGAAGCGGCGCATCATCACGGTGAAGGGCAGGGCGGACCACGTGGGCACCACGCCCATGGATATGCGCATCGATGCCATCGAGATTGCAGCCAAGGCTGTGGCCCGGCTGGGCGATCTCGCACGGGAATATGAGCATACGGTGGCCACCTGCGGGTATTTTGCACCACTGCCGAACGCCGTTAACACGGTGGCCTCGGAGGTAAAGTTCAGCGTCGATATCCGAAGCACCAAACTGGAGAATGTGGACGCCGTCTATCACAGATTTCTGGCCATTCTGGATGAGGAAGCCGCCCGGTTTAAGGGAAGCTACTCCATATTGGAGACGCTGACGGTGGATCCTGTGGACATGGACGAAAAACTGCAGGGGCTGATCGAGGACAGCTGCATCCAAAACGGTTTTGCCTATCAGCATATCAACAGCGGTGCTGGACATGACAGCCTGCCCATTGGGGAGAAGATGCCCACGGCCATGATTTTTGTGCCCAGCAAAAAGGGCCGCAGCCACTGCCCCGAGGAGGATACTGACTGCAAGTATCTGGCGCAGGCGGTAGCGATTTTGAAGGATGTCGTTCTCAACCTGAAATAGTACAGGAGCCGCGGGCGTTGCCGGCGGAAGCGCAGATAAGGGGGTATGTGCGGTGCTGCACACCATTATTGAAAAAAACACCTACATGGATTCAGTGGAACTGATGAAGCTGAGCAAGGAGCTCAGTCATTTCTCCGGAATCGAGAAGGCCACGGTCATGATGGGCACGGCGGCCAACAAGGAGATCATGGAAAAAGGCGGCTTTGGTTCGGAGAAGCTGACGGCGGCGAAGGCCAACGATATGGTGATCGCTGTGGATGCAGAAAATGAGGATGCGGTGAAAAGCGTCCTGAGAGCGGTGAAGGAAGCGGCGGAGGGCAGGAATAAAGCGGCCTCCGGAGCTGCGGGACAGACCGTGATAAAAAGCTGGGAAGCGGCAAAGGATCTGGGCGGGGACTACAACGTATGTTTGATTTCCGTACCCGGCGAATATGCGGCGGCGGAGGCCATGGAAGCGCTGAATCAGGGCAGGCATGTGATGCTTTTCAGCGACAACGTGAGCTTGGAGGATGAACTGGCCTTGAAGAAGGCCGCCCATGCAAAGGGACTTTTGGTGATGGGGCCCGATTGCGGCACCAGCATTTTGGGCGGCGTATCCCTCGCCTTCGCCAACAGTGTGAGGCGGGGCAATATCGGTATCGCCGGCGCTTCCGGCACGGGCATTCAGGAGCTTTCCGTCATGATTGACCGGCTGGGCGGAGGCATCTCCCACGCCATTGGTACCGGCGGACGGGATTTGTCCGGGAAAATTGGCGCCATCACCATGAAGGACGCCGTTGGCGCGCTGGAGGACGATTCGGCTACCGATGTGATTGCGGTGATTTCCAAGCCCCCGGCGCCGTCGGTGCGGGATGAGCTTTTGGGCGTCCTGGCCGGACTTACGAAACCCTGTGCTGTGCTGTTCCTGGGCGAAAAGGCTCGGGAAGGGACGGGCGGAGTACGTCTTGCGGGCACCATGGAGGGCCTGGCAAGGACCGCCGTGGAACTGGCGGGGGGAACTCCGCGGGACCTTGGCGGAGATGGCGATGGGCTGAAAGCACTGCCCGGAGCAAAACTCATTGGACTTTTTACCGGCGGAACGCTGGCCTATGAAGCGGCCTATCTGGCGAAGGAGGCCATGGGCATCAAGGAGGAGAGCGTTCACGAGATGGGCTACATCCTCCGATCGGAGAACGGGGAGATCATTGACCTCGGCGACGATGTGTACACAAAGGGCAAGCCCCATCCCATGATGGATCCCAGCTCGCGAAACGAGAAAATGAAGGAGATTCTGGCGGGGCTGGACCGACCGGCGGTGGTGCTGCTGGATGTGGTGCTGGGCTATGGCTCGGCCAAGGATCCGGCGGCGGAACTGGCCGGCGCCATTGAGGAGCTTCAAAAGGTCCGCGGGGATCGGACCGCGTTCGTGGTCAATCTTCTCGGCACAGAGGGGGATCCTCAAAATCTCTTCCATTCCAAAGCGGTTCTGGAGAAGGCCGGCGCACACGTCTACCTTGGCAACAGCCGGGCGGTGAAAGCCGCCCTTGAGATCGCCGGATACGCCCTGCCCGATGCACCGCTGAAGGCGGCAAAGCTGCCCGGTGCAATAAAGTGTGCGGGGGCTTCAAACGCCGCAAAGGAACTGCTTCAAAGAACGCCTGCCGTGATCAATGTGGGCCTCAAGGGCTTTGCCGACGATCTTGAGAAGCAGGGCGTAAGATCGGTGCACTTTGAATGGCGGCCGGTGGCCGGCGGCGATAAAACGCTGTTGAAAGCCCTGAATTTCCTGGGACACTATGAATTTAAGGACGGCCCTTACCGCAACATCGATGAAGCCAATGAGGCTGTAATCGACAAGGTGCGCGGCAGCCTGCCCTGTCTGGTGGATGTGATTCCCGCCTGCGAGGCGTCGGATGTCTTTGGTCACGGCAAGCTTCTGCTCCATGCCGGACCGCCCATCGAGTGGCAGGAGATGACCCATCCCATGCAGGGCTCCTGCGTGGGCGCGGCGCTCTTTGAAGAATGGGCTGCGACGGAGGAGGAGGCCTGGGCCCTCTTTGAGCGGGGCGAGGTGGCCTTCATGCCCTGCCATCATGCGGGCTTCGTGGGACCCATGGGGGGCATCACCTCGGCACACATGCCAGTGCTCAAGGTCACCAATGTGACCGGCGGCAACGATGCCTACTGCACCATGAACGAGGGTATCGGCCAGGTGCTGCGTTTCGGCGCCTACGGACCAGCTGTGGTGGACCGGCTGCGCTTCATGCGGGACACACTGGGCCCCGTGCTGGCAAAGGCGGTGAAGACGGTGGAAGGCGGCCTCAATCTGAACGTGATGATTGGCAGGGCCATTGCCATGGGCGACGAGTTCCATCAAAGGAACATTGCCGCATCCCTCGTTTTCCTGAAGGAAGTGGCGCCCATCATTGTGGGTCTGGATATCCCCACTGAAGATAAGAGGAAGGTTATTCAGTTTCTGGCAAACACCGACCAGTTTTTCCTAAATGTGATGATGGCTACCGGCAAAGCGGTGATGGACTACGCGGCGACGGTGGAGTATGGGACGGTGGTCACGGTGATGAGCCGTAACGGAAAGGATTTTGGCATCCGTGTGAGCGGCATGGGGAACGAGTGGTTTACCGGCCCGGTCAATACGCCCAAGGGCCTGTACTTCACGGGCTTTAGCGAGGAGGACGCCAACCCCGACATCGGCGACTCGGCCATCACCGAAACCTTCGGCGTGGGCGGCATGGCCATGATCGCGGCGCCGGCGGTCACCCGTTTTGTGGGCAGCGGTGGCTTTTACGACGCGCTGGAGACCAGCAACCGCATGTGCGAGATTACCATCGCCAACAACGGCATGTTCCCCATCCCCACCTGGGATTTCAAGGGAACCTGCCTTGGCATCGACATCCGCAAGGTGGCGGCCACCGGCATCACGCCGGTGATCAACACCGGTATTGCTCACAAAATTGCGGGCTTGGGACAGATTGGCGCGGGTACGGTCAATCCGCCGCTGGAGTGCTTCACCAAGGCGGTGCTGGCCTATGCGGAAAAACTGGGGTTTAACCCGAATTGATGAATTTGGATGGGGCTGTCGCTGAATGCGTGGAGGCTGCTGAGAAAATGTTCAGGAACGGCGCCGAGGGTTGTGTGCATTCCGTTTACCGCAGTGTGATCAACCTTCAGCTTCCCGGAAGACTTATGGCCCTCCATCCTTCGGAAGCGACGAAAACTCCGCTGTCCATCACCCTCAGAGGAACGCTTCCAAAGGCGGTCCGAGGCATGCCGGTTCGATTCACGCCCCGCTGGCTGGAGATTGAGGATACCATAATCTTTGCCGGGGAACG
Source organism: Gehongia tenuis (assembly GCF_014384795.1). Classification (NCBI taxonomy): domain Bacteria; kingdom Bacillati; phylum Bacillota; class Clostridia; order Christensenellales; family Christensenellaceae; genus Gehongia; species Gehongia tenuis. The sequence continues at coordinate 853,391 of NZ_JACRSR010000001.1, forward strand.
GCAGGTTTGGAATCCGAAGCTTGCCGGGCGGCTGACAAGGGACACTATGGACGGTATTGCCCGGGCAATCGAAAGAAATCTTTTCGCCTTTATGGATAAAGAAGGGTCTGATAGCGGTGTCCTGACGGCCGCTTTTCAAAAAAGAATAGCGGCCATGGAAAAAGCCGCGGGCTGGCGGGAAGTTCTGGAGCAAGTGCCTTCCCTGATCGGACTGGGGCAGGGGCTCACACCCTCTGGGGACGATTTTCTGGTGGGCATGCTTTGGGCGTGCCGGCTGACAGCGGCGCCCTTTGACGAGCTGTCGAACCGGGTACGGGAGCTGGCCGGGGGGACAAATGACCTCAGCCGTGAGTTCCTCCTCCGCTCCTGCGAAGGGGAATTTGGTGAGAAACTCCACCGTTTGGCCCGGGAGGGCAATGAGGCGGCGGTGAAAAGCGTGGCTGAGACCGGCCACAGTTCGGGCCGCGACACCCTTCGGGGCATCCTCATGGCCTTAAGAGTCGCGGTAAACATGGAGGAATCATTATGAAGACTGTGGTCATTGCCATTGGCGGCAACGCGATCACTGAGAGCAGTCAAAAGGGTACCATCGAGGAGCAGCAAAGCAATATTAAGCGTTGCTGTGAGAATATTGCCGATCTAATCGAGGCGGGATATGAGATCATTCTGACTCACGGAAACGGGCCGCAGGTGGGCAGTATCGTGCTGCAAAACGATTTGGCCAAGAGCGTGGTACCGGAAAATCCTCTCGATGTGTGTGGTGCGCAGACTCAGGGCAGTCTTGGTTATCTCATCGCGCAGACCCTCAGCAATACGCTGAAGCATCGGCATATCCAAAAAAAGATTGCCACTGTGCTCACCCAGGTTTTGGTGGATAAAATGGACCCCAGCTTCCAAAAGCCCACCAAGTTTATTGGGCCGTTTTTTACCGCGGAGCAGGCGGACTTTCTTGCGAAAACCAAGGGATTTGAGATGCAAAAGGACAGCGAGCGCGGGTACCGCCGGGTGGTGGCGTCGCCAAGGCCGCTGGATCTGGTGGAAAAGGATGCGGTTTGTGCCTTGTTAAAGGAAGGCTTTTTGATCATAACCGTGGGCGGCGGCGGCATCCCTGTGGTGCAGGAAGACGAGGAGCTTAAAGGTGTGGAGGCGGTGATCGATAAGGATTTTGCTTCCGCACTGGTGGCCAGGGAGGTAGGAGCAGACACGCTGATTATCCTGACAGGGGTGCCCAAAGTGGCCATCGATTTTGGAAAACCCAATATGCGGGAACTGGATGAGATGACCCTCACGGAATGCCGGGCCTATCTAGCCGAGGGGCAGTTCCCTCCGGGCAGCATGGGTCCCAAGGTGGAGGCTGCCATGGAGTTTGTGGCGGCGGGCGGCAGCGAAGCCATCATTACCTCCATTGAAAACATGAAATCCGCACTGGAACACCGGGACGGAACGCGGATTTTTGCAGGATAATGACAATACGCGGCAAATCTTAAAGAGAGATCTTTGGGATTTACCGCGTTTTTGATGGAAAGGAAAGGTTTCGATGTATGATGTTTTGATTATGGGCGGCCTCGTGGTGAGCGGAAAGGCAGTGACGCCGGCGGGGATCGGGATAAAGGACGGAAAGATCGCGGCGCTTCTGGCGCCGGAATCGCGGCCGGAGGCGGGAGAGGTGATCGATGCTTCGGGCAGGTATGTGTTTCCCGGCGCCATCGACAGCCATGCGCATCTCAACGACCCCGGATTTACCTGGCGGGAGGATTTTGAACATGGCACGGCAGCCGCAGCGGCGGGCGGATGCACCACGGTGGTGGATATGCCCCTGCAGAACGAGCCTGCATTGACGGATGGAGATATCTTTGAACGAAAGCTTGCGGCCGTATCCGGAAAAGCTCATGTGGACTATGCTTTTTGGGGCGGGCTGGTGGACAGCAATCTGGATCAACTTGCCGGACTCCATGAAAAGGGCTGTGTGGCATTCAAATCTTTCATCGGACCGGTTTCTCCAGATTACGTGTCCCTCAGCTATGGCGAGGCACGGCAGGCCATGGAGATCATTCATAGCTTTGGCGGCCGCGCCGGCTTCCACTGCGAGGATTTCTCCATCATCCGCCATGGCGAGATGCTGAATAAGCGTGCAGGCCGAAACGGCTGGCAGGATTTTCTCGATTCGCGGCCGGTATCGGCGGAGCTGACTGCCACCCAGGCGGTCCTGGACCTGGCGGCGGAAACGGGCTGCAAGGTGCATATCTGCCATGTATCCCATCCGAAGGTGGCCGAGGCCATCGCAGAAGCCCAGCGGGCGGGCGTGGACGTGACGGCGGAGACCTGCGGACATTACCTCAGCTTCACGAAGGAGGATGTTCTCAAGCGGGGCGCGCTCTTCAAATGTGCGCCGCCCCTTCGCAGCAGGGAAGCGGCGGAAGAGCTTTGGACCTATGTGGAGTCGGGAGTGATCTCTTCGGTGGGTTCGGACCATTCCCCCTGCAGAGCGGATGAAAAGGAGGGCGAGAGCGTATTTGATATCTGGGGCGGCATCAGCGGCATCCAAAGCACCCTGCAGGTGGTCTACAGCGAAGGTGTGGTGAAGCGGGGTTATTCGCCCACCCTTTTGGCCAGGGCGCTCAGCGAGGGCCCGGCAAAGACCTTTGGGATCTATGGCCAAAAGGGAGCCCTTCAGCCGGGTTTTGATGGGGACCTGGTGATCCTGGACCCTGACCGGGTGTGGGAGATCACCGCGGATTCGCTGCATTATCTGAACAGAATTTCTGCCTTCGTGGGCATGAAGGGGAAGGGGCTCCCCGTTTTGACCCTGGTGCGGGGCAGAATTGTGGCCCGGGATGGGCGGGTTGTGGGCGAAAAGGGATATGGACAACTGGTGAAAAGGATGGGATAGACGTGTACGATCTGATCATTCGAAAGGGCAAATTGGTCAAACCCGACGGCATTTTGGAAGCCGATATCGCAATTAAGGACGGAAAATATGCGGCCTTTTTGGCGCCGGGTTCTGCGGCGGAGGCAAAGGAAGTGGTGGACGCCGAAGGATGCTGCGTCTTTCCCGGCATCATCGACTGCCATGCCCACCTCAACGAGCCGGGCTTTGAATATCGGGAGGATTTTGCCACCGGCACCCGTGCGGCGGCGGCGGGCGGCACCACCACCCTCATGGATATGCCGCTCAATAACGATCCGCCCCTCACAAACCGGGCCGCTTTTGAGCTGAAACTCAGCCGCATTCAGAAGAAGGCGGCGGTGGATTACGCTCTGTGGGGCGGCATTATTGACGATAACACCGATGAGCTGGTGGACCTCAAGGAGTGCGGCGTTGCCGCCTTCAAGGGTTTTACCTGCCCCAACGGCGATCTGTTTCCCGCCGTAAACCTGGGGCATGTGCGGCGTGCCCTTGAACTGCTCAAACCCTATGGCGCTCTTTGCGGGTTCCACTGCGAGGAGTACGGCCAGATTCTGGAGCGGGAGAGGCGGCTCAAGGCCGGGGGCAGCGGCGATCCCATCCGGGATTTCCTGGACGTCCACGACCTGTGGGCCGAATATGTGGCAACTCAAAACGTCATCGACATGGCCAGAGCCACCGGGGGCAGGGTGCATATTTGCCATGTGAGCCATCCAAAGGTGGCCCAGCTGGTGCGGGAGGCCAAGGCGGAAGGACTGCCGGTGACGGCGGAGACCTGTCCTCATTACCTGGCCTTTACCGAAAAGATCGTCTTTGAAAAGGGTGCACCCGCCAAGTGTACGCCGCCCATGCGGGATGAAGCGGCGAAGGAGGGTCTTTGGGAATATGTGCTGGACGGCACGCTCGACTGCATTGGAAGCGATCATTCGCCGGCGGCGGATGGGGAAAAGGACAATGCCCTTGGTATTTGGGAGGCCTGGGGAGGTCTCAACACCATCCAGTATTTCCTGCCCCTCATGTTCGATCTCGTCGTTCACCAAAGAAAGCTGAGCCCCTGTCTCATCGCACGGACGATGGGAGAGATGCCGGCGAAAATCTTTGGGCTGCGGGACAGAAAGGGCGCCTTTGAGATTGGATTGGACGGCGATGCGGTGGTGCTCGACCCCCAAAAGGCCTGGACCGTGACCCGGGAGAGTCTTTTGACCAAGGGCCATATCTCCATTCTGGAGGGCATATCGGGCAAAGGCGCGGCGGTGCGCACCATCGTGCGCGGCCGGACCGTGGCCCAGGACGGGGCCTTTGAGGAGGACGCCTTTGGGTATGGGAGCTTTCTTCGGCCGGCTCAATATTGAACAGATTCCTCTGTAAACGATAAAAATATGTTTTTTCGTGAAATTTCGCCACACCTTCCTTGCGGATTTCCCGAAGAAAGTATATACTTACAAGAAGTATTGCTGATATGGGTCAATGGGGTCTTTATCTAAAAATAGGAGGTGGGTTCTTTATGGAAATGGCACTGAATGTGCGTAGAAACAAAAAGGGTTTCACTCTGGTTGAAGTCATTGTGGTTTTGGTGATTTTGGCCATCCTGGCGGCGATTTTAGTTCCCTCCATGGTGGGCTGGATCGACAAGGCTCAAAAGAAAACGGCTGTGGTGGAAGGCCGGACCATTTTGGTCGCGGCGCAAACCATTGTTTCGGAGAACTATCCCATGGCGGACGGCGCAATGGCTGAGCCGCAGGTGAAGGAAGTTACCGACTTGGCACAGCTTGACGGTATCTCCGACGTAGAAATTACGGTTACCGGCAACAAGGTCACCGCCTTTACGTTCACATCCAGCGAGAGCTTTACGGTCACCTACGACGGCTCGACCATTACGGCCGAATAATCGGATAAAGAACTTGATATGCCAGAGCGGCTCACTGCAGCCGCTCTGAGCGTATCATCAGAAAAGGGGTCACGAACGCATGGTCTTTGTGGCGTACCTCGTCCTATATCTCATTGCATTTATAATGGGCAGCTGTGTGGCAAGCTTTTTAAACGTAGTGATTTACCGGCTTCCCCGAAAATTGTCCTTTGTGAAGGGCCGGTCCTTTTGCCCGAACTGCCGTCAAACCCTGAAAATTTACGATATGGTTCCGGTATTCAGCTGGTTTTGGCTGAAAGGCCGATGCCGGTTCTGCAACGAAAAGATTTCCGCCCGTTATCCTCTTGTGGAAGCGATGGGCGGCTTTGCCGCGCTTTTTTGTGTGGCCCTTTGGGGCTACAGCCTTGCGGCGCTGACGGTTTTTGCTGCCGTCATGATTCTCGTGGCCGTCGCTTTCATCGACCACGATACCTTTGAAATTCCAAACGGCCTGGTGTTTGCCCTTTTGATTCCAGCCGTTTTGTCCATAGGGGCTTTTCCCGATGTATCCATTCTCGAGCGGTGCATCGGCATTGCGACGCTCAGCGGACCCATGCTGCTCATGAACCTTTTGGTAAGGGACAGCTTTGGCGGCGGAGATATCAAGCTCATAGCGGTTTGCGGGTTCCTGCTGGGCTGGAAGCTGCTGCTGGTGGGCGGCTTTGTGGCTCTGCTCCTGGCGGGCGGCTATGGTGTTTATTTGCTGAAAACCCGCAAAAAAGACCGTAAGGATCATATCGCCTTTGGCCCCCATCTCGCCGCTGGCATGATCTTTGCGCTGTACCTGGGCCGGCCCGTGCTGGATTATTATCTTTCGCTATTTATCTAACGCTCACGAGGAGGCTTTGAAATATGCCCGATTACAAATATCATGCTGCCGAGCTTGGCGGTAAGACGGTGCGGGGCAAGCTGCGCGCAGCCGACGAGCAGGACCTTCGGGAGCAGCTTAAAAATGAGGATCTGTATCTGGTGGACTATGAACAAACGGAGGAACAGCGGGGCGGCTACCGTTTGCGGGGCAAGCAGCTGGCGGAATTCTGCCGGGAGCTTGGCGCCATGCTCAGCTCTGGCGTACCCCTGATCCGGGCCATCGGCATCATGGCGCAAAGGGACATTCCGGCAAAGGTCAAAAATGTCTACATGAATCTTTATCGTTCCTTGCAGCAGGGCCTCGTGCTTTCCGAAGCCATGGAGCAGCAGGGCAACGCCTTTCCCGAGCTTTTGATCCACATGTACCGGGCCAGCGAGGCCACCGGACGGCTGGACCAAACCTCGGAAAAGATGGCGGAGCACTATGAAAAATCCTACCACCTGAACCGGAAAGTGAAAACGGCCATGATCTATCCCATCCTGCTGGTGGTGGTCACGATTGCGGTGGTGATGATCATCTTCATGGTGGTTCTGCCCAAGTTTTTTGCCGTATTTGAAAGCATGAACGCGCCCATGCCGGGTGTGACCCGTTTCATGCTCACGGTGAGCAACGGGATGCGGGAGAACTGGATCTGGATTTTGATTGGCATTTTGCTCATCGTATTGGGCGTTCAGGCTCTTTTGAGAATCCCCGACGTGAAGATGGTCACTCAGCGGTGGAAGGTCCATTTTCCGGGAATCGGCCGCTTGATGCGCATCATCTATACGGCCCGCTTTGCCCGGTCCCTCAGTTCCCTTTATGCCAGCGGCATTTCCATCATAAACGCTTTGTATAACACACAAAACACCGTGGGCAATGTTTACGTGGAGGCCCAGTTTCCCGAGATGATCCGCGAGGTGCGCAACGGCGGCTCCCTATCGGGGGCGCTGGCCAAGGTGGACGGCTTTGATTCCAAGCTTGCCGCCAGCGTCATGATCGGCGAGGAGACGGGCAAGCTGGACGACATGCTGGACGCCACGGCGGACACCTTTGACTACGAGGCGGATATGGCTGTACAGCGGCTGACGGCGCTTATTGAGCCATGTCTCATCATCATTCTGGCGGTGGTGATCGGTTCGATTATCATCTCGGTGATGCTGCCCATTATTACGCTTTATGATACCATCGGCGCTGCCGGCGGTATGTAGGAGGAAACGACATGGATACATCCATCTATTTTGCCAACGGCACCCTGCGGGCGGTGGCGGGCAGCGCGGGGAAACGGTCCTTAACCGTGGAGGATGCGGCGACCTTGAAGCTGCCCGAAGGCGCGCTCATCAATGGCGTGATCACGGGCGAGGAGGCCCTTGCAACAGCCATACACACCTTGCGGGAGGAACATCCCCGCATGCCCATGCGGAATGTGCGGCTGGCCTTCGACAGCAGCATGATCTATTTCAAACAGGCCGAGCTTCCGCGGCTTTCGGTGAAGCGTACGCTGGAGATGGTTCGCGGCGAATTTTCCGAGATGGATGAGGAACTGCTCTATGACTACGCTGTTCTCAGCCCCAGAACGGAGAACGGCGGCATGTACGTTCTTTTAAACGCCGTCAAGCGGGAGCTCATCATGAGTTACATTGCCTTTTTTCAAAGCCAGGGCATCACTTTGTCCGCCATCAGTACGGCGCTTAGCAGCCAGATCAAACTGGTCCGCGCCCTGCCGGGTCTGGGCCGTGAAACCTTTATCATGCTGGTGCTGGACGGGAACATGCTGGGCGCCTCCCTTTATGTGGAGGGCAGGTTTCGCTTTGCCAACCGTGCCCGCCTGTTTGCGGAGCGGGGGAGCGAGGCGCTGGAAGCGGAAATTGAGCGCACGGTTTCCACCCTTATCCAGTTCAATCAATCGGAGAAAAGCGGTGCCACCATCTCCCATCTCTACCTTTGCGGATTGATCCGGGAGGAGGAGGGGATCCACGGGGATGTGTGCCGCGCCTTCGGGCTCAAGCGGGGCCTTTTGACCGGCGAGGGCCTCATTCACAGCCGCTCCGCGGAATTTGACCTGACGGACTACATCTACGCCACCGGCAATCTTTTAAGAATGTGAGGACGGTTCTATGTTACCGACGCAGCGCAAGGATATCAATTTCTTGGTCCGCTATAACGATCATCCCGAACGACGGACGCATTTTTGGAAAAAGGTGGGCATGATTGCGCCGCTGGCAGTGCTGGCGGCGGTGCTCCTTGCCGTATTCGTGGTATTTCAGCTTTCCGTAAACCGGCAGAACCGGGAGCTTGCCGCTATCGAGAGCTATATCAGCGAAGCTTCGGCGGGGTATGATGAGGTGCTGGCCCTGGAAGGGAACCGCAACAATTTGGTGGACGCCAAAGCCTATCTTGATGGGATTGCCACCGCCATGGCGGGTTATCCCAGACTGGACCGGGAATTGTTTGACCGGATCGCCGCGTGCTGCGACGACGAATTTACCATCGAATCCTACCAGTATGCTGACGGCGTACTGGAGCTGGGCGCCAAGGCGTCCTCGGCGGAAGTGATGCCAAAGGCGGTGGAAAAACTTCGCGGGACCGGACTTTTTGGCGAGATTCAGTATAAAGGCTATACCAGCGGGACCGACGGCAGTTTTGCCTGCACCATCGGCTGCACGCTGATGCCGGAACAACAGTAAAGGTTGGTTGCTATGGGAAAATTATCGAAGCGGGAAAAAGTGCTGATCTACATCATGGTCACGCTGCTGATCACCGTGGGCATCGGCGTGTTCATGATTCAGCCGGCGGCGGAGGCGGCCTCCACGCTGGAGGAGCAGATTTCCGAGAAGAGCGCGGTCAAGATGGGCATGGAGCAAAAGATCCAAAGCGAGGGCCGTCTTTTGAAGGACATGGAGACCTATCAGCAGGACATTGCCAAGCTCTCCGAGGGTTTCCTTGCGCCCATGACCAACGATCAGCTGGATACCTATATGACCGGACTGATGCAAAAACACGGGCTTTCTGCGGAAGCCCTCTCCATTGAGGCGGTGGAGTTCCCCCCGGAGGATGAAAAGGAAGAGGAAGGGGAGGAAACGGCGCCGAATTCCGCCGCGGCGGCAGTGAGCGCCCGGGAAGTGCGGGTGGTGCTCAGCGGTCAGCTGGAGGGCTTTATGGCCCTTGCCGATGAACTCCAAGGGCTTGAAGCGGTGCGCATCATTGATTTCTCCATTCAGCCCAGAAACGGGGACCGGGTCCTGGAGGAGATTCCTGAAGGCCTTCAAACCATCAATGCGGGATTTGAGGTCTGGTCCTTTGATGCGGGCAGGCTTTCTGTCGCGGGGGGTGAATAGGCATGAAGAATATTCCCATTGGCGAGGTTCTAAAACAGTATGGGTACATCACCGAAGCCCAGCTCAGCGAGGCCCTGACTTTCCAAAAGGAGCACTCCAACAAGCGTCTTGGGGCCATTTTGATTGAGCTTGGGTTCGTAACCGAGCGGCAGATGCTGGAGGCCCTTGCCCTTCGAATGGACCTTAAAATGGTGGATCTTGGCACCTATCCGGTGAACACCGAGGCGGTGGCGAAGATCCCGAAGCCTCTGGCGCTCAAATATGGGCTCATCGCGGTGGAACTGCATGGAAACCGGCTGAGCATCGTGATGAGCGATCCCCTCAATTTCTATGCGGTGGAGGATATCCGGCAGATCACCCAGATGTCTCTTGAGATCATGGTGGATGTGGCGCAGAATATTGACCGGGCGATCGAATACTACTACCCTGAGATCGAGGCCAAGGTCACGGCTCAGTGGGCGAGTTCCAAGGCCGACGCGCTGCCCTCGGAAACGCTGGAGCTTACCGAGGATTCCGAAGGGGACGAGGCGCCGGTGGTGCAGGTTTTAAACCGGCTTTTAATTCGCGGCCACAGCATCAATGCCAGCGATATTCATATCGAACCTTTTGAGGAGCATGTGTCGGTGCGCATGCGCATGGACGGTGTGATCACCGATTACGTGACCCTGGCCAAATCCCTTCATCTTTCGCTCATCGCCCGGGTAAAGATTCTCTCAAACCTGGATATCGCTGAGCGGCGGCTGCCCCAGGACGGGCATTTCCGGGTGACCATCGAGGGCGTGGAGATCAACGCCCGCGTATCCATCATTCCCACCATTTACGGCGAAAAAGCGGTGATCCGCTTTCTGTTTGCGAGGGCGATCGTGGATGATGCCGAGCGGTTTGGTTTTTCCGTGGGGGACTACGAGAAGTTTGAACGAATGCTCACCTCGCCCCATGGGATCATCTACATCACCGGGCCCACGGGCTCGGGCAAGACAACCACGCTGTACATGGTGCTGGAGCGCCTGGCGAACAAGCTGGTGAATATCTCCACCATCGAGGATCCGGTGGAGCGGAACATCGCAAGGGTGAATCAGGTGCAGGTGAACAATGTGGCCGGCCTTACCTTTGAGCGTGGGCTTCGGGCACTGCTGAGACAGGACCCCGACGTGATCATGGTGGGCGAGACCCGGGACAGTGAGACGGCCACCATCTCCGTTCGGGCCGCCATCACGGGCCATTTGGTGCTGTCCACCCTCCACACCAACGACGCCATCTCGTCCATTGTGCGTCTGCGGGATATGGGGATTCCCGCTTATCTCGTGGCCAATTCTCTGGTGGGGCTGGTGGCCCAGCGGCTCATGCGCAAGGTGTGTCCCCACTGCGGCCAGACCTATGCGGCGAGTCTCGCCGAGCAGCAGGCATTGGGACAGGACGGACCGGTGGAGCTCAAGCGGGGCCCCGGCTGCCATCTTTGCAGCTATACCGGCTATAAGGGCCGCATGGCGGTTCATGAGGTTGTGGTGATTGACAAGACCATCCGCCGCATGATCACCGAGGATGCGCCCATGGACGATATTGTGGCCTATGTAAGCCAGAATCAGAGCTTCACTTCCCTGCGCGACTCGGCCCGGGAGGCGGCGCTCAAAGGGATCACCTCCATGGAGGAATATTATAAAGTGGCCTATTATGCCGATTAGGAGAGAGCTATGACCATCGATATGTTGCTTTTTGAGGCGAGAAAACGGGGCTGCTCCGACGTCCATCTGACGGAGAATATGCCCGCGGCCCTCCGTGTGAACGGGAAACTGGCGGAGGATCCTATTGTTCCGCCCGATGCTGTTCGCGGGCTCATCATGTCCATGCTCAGCGATGAACAGCGAAAGGGCTTGGAGCGGGGAGAGGACCAGGATTTCGCCTGGCAGACGGAAAACGGTGCCCGCCAGCGGGTCAACGTCTACCGCCACCGGCTGGGCCTTGCGGCGGCGATCCGTCTTTTGACGGACCATATCCCCAGTCTGGAGGAACTGCATCTGCCGCCGGTGGTGAAAACCCTGGCCGATCAGCCGCGGGGGCTCATTCTGGTCACCGGCCCCACGGGCAGCGGCAAATCCACCACCCTTGCCGCCATGATTGACCACATTTCAAGGACCCGCTCCGCCCATATCATGACGGTGGAGGACCCGATTGAGTACGTGTTTCAGCCCAACCGCTGCATCGTGCACCAGCGGGAGGTGGGCAGCACGGTTTCCGGCTTTGCGGCGGCTCTGCGCTCCGCTCTTCGGGAGGACCCGGACATCATTTTGGTGGGCGAGATGCGGGACTACGAAACCATTTCCACGGCGGTGACGGCGGCGGAGACGGGACATCTGGTGCTGTCCACGCTGCACACCACCAGCGCGGCGCAGACCATCGACCGTATTGTGGACACCTGCCCGGCGGAGGGCCAGCGGCAGATGCGCACACAGTTGTCCGCACTGCTTCGGGGCGTGGTCACCCAGCAGCTGGTGCCTCTGGCCTTGGGAAACGGCCGAGCGGTGGCTACGGAGATTCTTCTTGGCACCGATGCGGTGGGCAACCTCATTCGGGAAAACAAGTGCCATCAGCTGGCCACGGTGATGCAGTCCGGTGCGGCAAACGGCATGCAGACCTTGAGCGGAAGCCTGGCGGCTCTGGTTCGTCAGGGCGCGATCAGTCGGGATACAGCCTTTCAGTACGCCGCCGATCCCAAGGATTTGAGGCAGTATATCCAGTAATAATTTGGAAGTGGGCATATGAACGTTCGAAGAAGACAATGGAATAGGGGATTCACCCTGGTGGAGGCCATCACGGTCCTGGTCATCATTGCGATCATGGCTGCGGTGGCCATACCCGTTGCCGCCAATTTTATTGAGCGCTCCGAACAGAATGCCCGAAACGAAACTGCCCGGTCCATCTTCATGGCGAGTCAAAGCGCGCTTACCGTGCTGTATGGCAATGGCCACACCCTGACGCCGGACGGAACGGTGGACCTTGCCGCGGTCCAGCCAGCCCTCGCTGCCGAAGAGGTTGCCCAAAACAATGGGAATATTGGCTATCTCGCGCTCAGGATGGATGGCAGCGATCGGGATTTCAATGCCCTCTACCGTCTCATTGGACCCTACATCCATGACAAAATTATTCTTAATCATGCCATTTTGATCGAATACAATACGCTGAACGGCAACGTGCTTTCGGCATTTTACAGTGACCGCACCCAGAGCCTGGGTTATGGCGGCGCGGATTATAACGTGCTTGAACGCACCGTGGATAGGCTCAGGTCCCATCGGACCGGTTATTACGGCGTGGAGGGCACGGGCAAGGCCGAGCCGGTCCGGGAAATGGGTGACGTGGAGGTCAGGCTCGCCGATTATATGGGCGAAGAAGCGGGCTACAACATCAACGGCGGCAGCAATTACGGCCTGTTAACCGTGGAATGCATGCTGCCTGAGAGCCGCGAGGACGATTATTTTTATGACATCACGCTGAAGCCCCAGCGGGGCATGGAGGAGACCCTGCGCGTTTATGAAAAAAAGACGGAAGGGGCCCTTTCCGTTGAGGAAGCCGGTAAAAACCTCAATTTGGATACGGCGCTTCAGATGCCCTTTGAGCAGGCCTTGCCGGATGGTTCTTCCCGCAGGCTGGCCATGTATCTTGAAACGCGGGGCACGCGTGAGGTGCTGGTGCTGGTGCTGGATGGGGTTTATCCCGGCATGAGCATCCGCGATAATTTCCCAAGCATTCAGCCGGGGAGTCTTGTGGCTTCCTTTACGGCCAGCGACGGGACCCATTCCAAGACCGCAAGCTCCCAGAGCTGCCACGCCTATTTTGCCGGCGAGAGTGAGACGGCGGAAGGCACGGTGTACAGCGTGGCCAGCGTGCGGCATCTCAACAACATCCGCTACCGTGCAGGCGCGGCCTTCATGCAGATTCAAGACATCAAGGTGGAGGACTATGCTGAAAAGCCCATCCTCTGGGAACCCATCGAGGACGCCGCTTCCACCGTGGATTCAGGCTTCAAGGGCACTTACGCGGGCGGGGATGAGGCCGGAAAATACGCCATCTATGATCTGTCCGTGAGCGGTGAACGGGCGGGTCTTTTTCTGGAAATCTCCGAAGGTGCGCGGGTGGAATGGGTAAAGCTTAATTACACAGACGGGTATAAAAGCGCCTATGCCGCCGCCGATGAAGCGCTGCAAAACCGCTATTATATCCACGGGCAGAGCGCGGCGGGCGCCATCGCCGCGGTAAACCGGGGGGAGGTCGTCCGCTGCTCGGTGATGGAAGGCAGGGTCGCTGCGGGGAGCGAAGGCCTGTCCGGCGGCATTGTGGGCCAAAATGAAAAGGGCACGGTGGAAATGTGCACCGCGGAAAAGACCGCTGTGGAAGGGCAGAAGGCCGGCGGCATGGCTGCGGAAAACAGCGGAGATATTCTGAAATGCACCGTGAAAGGCACTGTGACGGCGGCGGAAAAGGGCGGTCTTGCCGGCGGCATAACCGGCGAAAACACTGAAAACGGCAGGGTGAAGGGCTCTTTTGTGGCGGCGGATGTGACCGCGGAAAAGGCTGCGGGCGGCGTGGCAGGCCTCAGCCGGGGGACCCTTGAATACTGCGAAGTGGGCACGGCCAGCGCCGAAGTGGACGGCGAGGGTAGGGTTATCGGCGTGCCCTATTTCGGTGCTAACGAGGATCAAAGCGGCTATAATTATAAACCCGACGGCGGAAGCCTGGACAACAATATCTTTGCCGTGCGGGTGACGGGATCGGAAGGCCTTGCAGGCGGCATCGCTGGCGAGATGAATAAGGGTTCCATGTACTACTGTGTAAATGCCGCTGCGGTCACGGCCGGCAAGGGCGAGGCTGGAGGGCTTGCGGGGAAGGTGGGCAACGGCGGCACGGGCATTCAGCTGTGCTACAACGCCGGCGATGTGCTGGGCGCCAAGACGGCCGGCGGTATTGCGGCGGTCAACGACGGGAAGATCGACGGCAATTACAACACCGGTCTTGTGAACGCCAAAGCGGTCTTTAACACCGATTATGGATACGGCACCTATATCTTCGAGCAGGACCCCTATCCGGATGCGCTGTCCGGCGGTATCGTGGGCCGCAACAACAACTACCTGGCGCACAGCTACAATGCCCAATATGTGGGCAATATCTACGGCGGCGCCATCGGCATCAATGAAGGGGTTGTCGAGGACTGCGCTTTTCTGAACAACATGCGTAATCTGACGGACCTTTGCTTGCTGGACGATGGAGGAACCACGGGCAGGGTGGAAGGCGTGACCATGATGGACAGCAAAACGCTTCGGACCCATGATTTTGGCGGCGCCATGTGGAAAAATGAACGGGAAGGCGGTGTGGGACCCCATGAATACATCTATCCCTACTTTTCGCCCAATTCTTCCGAATGCGCACTGAGCCGTGATTTTCATCGCACGCCCTACCAGCCCTTGCTGCAGGACCTGGCTAAAGTGTGGATCGAGGAGAAGGAAGGAGACCTTCTGGAGGTGCACTTCATGACACGGGTGCGGTCCTTTGAGCTTCTTCTGGAGACGGATCAGGGCGGTATTCTGTTCCCGGTGGACGCTCCATCTTTAGAGAAGTGTGAACGGTTCGCATTTACGCCTGGTGAGACCGTGTCGCCAACAAAGGCGTGGGTTGGTCTTGATATGGCCGACAGCGAATATACCGCAATTTGTCCGGGCTACAGCGTACAGTTGTCCCCACGAGAGACTGACTACCTGGAGGGTTACCGCTACGAGCATGTGCTTTTGATTCGATGGCCCAAGACCGTTCAGCCGGGGGATGAAGACCTTCTGCCCGAAGGGGCAGCAAGCTGTCAGGCGTTCGTTTACGGCTACGGCGAGAGTTCGGCAAGCGGCAAGCTGCCCTTGGCCAAAAGCAATGTGGTGAAGACCGAATACACGCCGGGGCCGGTTCAGCCGGAGGACATGGTACTCGTGGAGCAAAGCGGTGAAAAAACCGCCGCGGTACACTTTTGGGTTCCCCAAGGCAAAGAACTGACGGATATGAAGTTTGTGATCGAATATGCGAAGGGTAAGCCGGAAACCCTGCCGCTTAGCCCGAAGAATCTTCAAAACGCCTATGTGACCGATGATCTGAACGAGGCCGTGCAGCCCGGGAACGCCGAAACCATCAATCCCGAGCACGGTCAGGCCGCCCGCTATCCCTTCTATCAGAAGGCAAACTCCGCCTATGAAGGCTACGACGAGTTTGTGCTGGTCCTTTTGTGGGACGACATAGGCAACGAGGGCTACAATGGACTCGGGAAAGGTGAATTCAGGGTTATTGTGGAGTACACATTTACGGGAGGCGAGCGGGCCAAATATGCGTCTCCATGGTTTGAAGGGGTGCAGAAGTGATGGGGGAGCGGAGAAAAGACCGCCGTGGCGAGTCGATGATTATTGCCCTCATTATCATGTTCATCCTTCTGCTGATGGGGGTGACGGTGCTTACGGCGGCTTCGGCTACCATGGGCACCGCAGCAAAGCGGACGGAGGACCGGCAGCTTTACTATTACGCCCGTTCGGTGCTGGACACGCTGGATGAGACGCTTCAGCACGGGGAGCTTGGCCGGGCTCTGCGGAACAGCGTGGTGCGAGAGCTTCTCGCTTCAGGCGGAGAAGAGATCACCTTCAGCCATGAGACGGCGCCTGCCGTTGCAGCGGAGAGATGCTCGGTGGAGGACGTAGTGCTGCGCTACCAGGGTACGGCTTCGGTGATGGAACGGGATGAAAGCGGAGCGCCGACTCAGTATTTCATTGGTATGGACAGTGTAAAGCTGTCCTTCACCGTGGCGTATCGGGATCAGCGCTACAGCATGAACGTTTCCTATCATCTGAGAAGCGCGGCCTTCCTCGAGGACGGCGAATGGAGGTGGGATGACCTATGGACCGTGGAAAGCTTGGGACAGTGAAGAAAAAGAATGGGGGAGAGACGCTGGTGGAAGCCATCATCAGTTTTGCGCTGGTACTGATCGTCCTGCTCAGCGTGACCACCATGGTGCGGGCGTCCATCTCCATCAACCGCACGGCAGGGGAAAGAATGGCCGGCCTTGAAACGGAGATGAGCGCCATCGAAGAGGATGGCGGCCCTGCCGCTTCGGACACGGCCAACGGATCGGTGGCGGTGGAGTTTTTAGGGGAGCGCATCGAGGTTCCGGTGGTCATCAAAACCGAAGGTGACCTCACCTATTTTGCGCCCATTCCCGGAGGGCTGACGCCATGAACAAAAAGGGATACACGCTGGTGGAGGCCATCGTGGCCATTGCGGTGGCGGGCATTTTCTGCCTCTGCGCGGCCATGGTGATCACCCCCATTCTGAACAGTTACCGGCGGATTGCGGCCACGTCCGACGGACAGCTCATTGCGGGCAATGTGCTGGACGCCATCCGGAACAAGGCCGCCTACGCCACGGCCCTCAACGCCTCTAGTTCCGGGGAGGCCATCGATCTTGGAAACGGCATCATCGCTGTGTCGGAGGAGGGCTATCTTGTCGTCAACGATGAACTCCAGTTTGCCCGTTCTTATTACAACGGCAAAACCCTTGGCATGACCGTGGAACAGGCGGGGCAGGACCGCGTGGATGTGACGGTGTCGGTTCGGGACTGGGATCGGGAGATCTATACCGTGACGGCCACGGTGGCGCCTCTTCGCAATGTGCTCACCCGCACCTACAGCATCTATGAACCGGAAGGCATGCGCCAAGCGGCCCAGGAGGTGGTCAAGGGCTATGAAGGAACGGGTTGGGGCGCCAATGATAAATCCTTCTATGAGCTCTATAACCAGGTGTACGGCGGCAGCTTCCCCGAATACTCCCTGGATAACATCCTGTCCGCTGAGAAGCGTCAGGCCATGCTGGATGAATTCTATGCCACCCACGGCTCCAGCGATCCCGGACGATTCCGCTATGAATCCATGGTGCATAACGCGCACTACCTCGTTCCATTTATCACCAAGGATACGCTGGTGCCGCTGATCTACGTTACCGATATGCCCAAGAATGCCACCCACACCCGGGTAACCATGCTTTATTATAACTTCACCTGGTATTATCCGGTGAAGGACTGGGGTTATTTTCTGCCGGGCTTCAACGGACTCACCGACGAAGAGATCGCTGCAAAGCTGTCGGATACCACGCAGTGGATTCCCGTCTCTCAATTGCGCTGAGGCGCAAATTCTGCTATAGTGGTAAGAGCAACGCTTTTGAGGTGAAAGATGTTTCAGTACGAACTTTTATATCAGTCCAAGGAAAGCGCGGCCCGTCTGGGCCGCTTTCATACGCCCCACGGAGTCATTGAGACCCCCATGTTCATGCCGGTGGGCACACAGGCGACCGTGAAAACGCTGACGCCCGATGATCTTCTGGCGCTGGACGCACAGATCATCCTTGCCAACACCTACCACCTTTACATGCGGCCCGGCCACGAGCTGGTGCGGGAGGGGGGAGGACTGCATAAATTCATGAACTGGCCCCGTCCCATCCTGACGGACAGCGGCGGCTTTCAGGTTTTCAGTCTGGCCAGGCTCCGGGACATCACCGACGACGGGGTGAGCTTCCGTTCCCACATCAGCGGGTCCAAGCATTTTATCTCTCCGGAAAAGGCTATCGATATCGAGAACGCATTGGGCGCGGACATCATCATGGCTTTTGATGTGTGCTCGCCCTACCCCTGCGAGCGGGAGCAGGTGGAGTCGGCCATGCGCCGCACCCACGCCTGGGCCAAGCGCTGCAAGGCCCATCATAAGCGGGAGGATCAGGCCCTTTTCGGCATTGTGCAGGGCGGACTTTACCCCGATCTACGGGTGGAATCGGCGAAGACCATTGCGGACCTCGACTTTCCCGGCGTCGGCATCGGCGGACTCAGCGTGGGGGAACCGAAGGAGCTCATGTATGAGAGCATTGAGACCATCATGCCCTATCTTCCCACCGACCGGCCCCGGTATCTGATGGGAGTGGGCAGCCCCGACGCCCTGATTGAAGGAGTTTTTCGGGGAATCGACCTGTTCGACTGCGTGCTGCCCACCAGGATCGCCAGAAATGGCACGCTGATGACCTCCCATGGCCGCATGGTCATCAAAAACCAGCGGTACGAGAGGGACTTTACGCCGGTGGATGAGGAATGTGACTGCTATCTATGCAAAAACTTTACGCGGGCGTATCTGCGCCACCTGTTTAAAGCGGAGGAGATTTTGGGCGCCCGTCTCGCCTCCTACCACAACCTTCACTTCCTGCTGAATCTCATGCGCCAGGTGCGGGAAGCGGTTCGGGAGGAGCGGCTTACCGAGTTCCGTCAGGCGTTCTTCGCAAAGTATGGCTATTTGGACAATCATCGAAACTTTTAGTTGAACAATTTGTCATTCTGTTTTATAGTAGTACTAACTTATTTTGAAAGGTAGGGATTTTCACCTATGGGAACTGAAGCAGGAGGCGGCAGCCTCGTATCCATGCTTATTATGATCGGCCTTATGATCGTCTTGTTCTACTTCATGCTGATTCGTCCGCAGAACAAGCGTCAAAAGCAGGTTCGCAATATGCTGGACAACCTGGCCGTGGGCGACCGCGTGATGACCATTGGACGCATCTATGGCCGCATCACCAAGATCAACGACAACGTAATTACGCTTGAAGTTGGTCCGGACAAGGTGGCGCTCGTGATTGACCGGGAAGGTATTGCCAAGGTCGAGGACTCCGAGGTGGAGAACGACATGAAGGATGCGCCTCCCGTGGACGACAAGTAATCCACGGCGTATATTTGGACTTTCCCCCGCATAGGCTTGACTAAAGCTGTGTGAGGGGGGTCCTTATGCGTTCAGTGAAAGTTGTTCGTCAAAAGACGGAAGCATCGTCCCATACGAATCTGATTGTTCCGGTGCTCCGCGGTTTTCTCGTTGCGGCCGTGATTTCGCTCATCGGCGTGCTCGTCTTCGCGCTGGTGATCAAGGCGGCCAGGATGGATGAAAGCGTGATTCCCGCGGTCAATCAGGGGCTCAAGATTTTGAGCGTATTGATCGGCGGCTTTATCAGCGTGAGGGATGGAGCCATGGGATGGATCAAAGGCGGTTTGACGGGTCTTGTATACGGTATAGTGGGCCTTGTCGTGTTTGCCGCTTTTTCAGGGCAAAGCGTCCTTCAGCTTTCCTCGCTGACCGAACTGCTTATTCTTTGCTTCGGCGGCGCGGTGGGCGGCGTGATCGGCGCAAACCTGAAGAAAAAATAACCAAAGATACGGAGGGATTGGGAAATGAAACATATTTCTGTTGTGCAAAAGCCCTGCCTGAAGGAAACGCTGTCCAAGGGCGGCTGCGGCGAGTGCCAGGCTTCCTGCCAGTCCGCTTGCAAAACGAGCTGCACGGTGGCCAACCAGAACTGCGAAAACCGCAGATAATAGCCAAAATTTCAGCCTGAAAAAGGGCGGCATGGGGCCGCCCTTTATTTTTTGATACTTGATAAATCCCGTCATTTCGTTTACGATGGGTAAGGGAATAAGCACGAGGGGGAAAATATGGTACACGCGTTTACTTGCCTGGATCATCACTTTGTGATGGATGTGGAGTCGGGCGGCGTCTACAAAGTGGATGAGATCGCCTATGAAGTGATCCGGCGTTTTGAAGAAAAGAGCGAAGCGGAAATTTTGGATGTCCTTTCGGATCGCTTCGATCCGAAGGATGTGGAAGCGGCTTACGGGGAGATTTCACAGCTGAAGGCGGAGGGGATTCTCTTTTCCGAGGCGGACCCAAGGGTCGCCGCCCTTTCGGGACAGGCTTTAAACCCCGGAGGCGTGGTTAAATCCCTTTGCCTCAATGTGGCCCATGACTGCAATCTTCGCTGCACCTACTGCTTTGCCGATACGGGAGAATTCATGGGCAAACGGGAGCTGATGAGCGAGGAGACCGGCCGGAGAGCCCTTGAATTTTTGATGGAGCACAGTGGGGGCCGCAAACATCTGGAAGTGGATTTCTTTGGCGGCGAGCCGCTGATGAATTTCGATGTGGTGAAAAAGCTGGTGGCCTATGGCCGGGAGCTGGAGAAGCGATACGACAAGGTGATCCGCTTTACCATCACCACCAACTGTCTGCTTTTAAACGATGAGGTTATCGATTTCCTGAACCGGGAGATGCACAACATCGTGCTCAGCCTGGACGGCAGGCCGGAGGTGCATGACCGCCTGCGAAAAACCGTGTCCGGCGAATCCTCCAGCACCTGGGTGCTGGAGAACGCGAAGAAGCTGGCGAAGGCCAGGGGGGACGGGCAGTATTATATCCGCGGCACCTTCACCCGCCATAACCTTGATTTTGCAAAGGACGTGGCTTTTCTTCGGGACCAGGGTTTTGAGCAGCTTTCCTTGGAACCGGTGGTTACGAAGGATGAGGAGCTGGAGATCCGGGAAGCGGATCTGCCCGTGGTCATGGCCGAATATGACAAACTGGCCCGCAGCTACTATGAGGCCCGCAGAAAGCCGGAAACCTGGTACAACTTCTTCCACTTCATGGTGGACCTTTCCCAGGGTCCCTGCCTCATGAAGCGCCTGTCCGGCTGCGGCGCCGGCAGTGAATACATGGCTGTGGCCCCTTCCGGAGACGTCTACCCCTGCCATCAGTTCGTGGGGGAGCCGGACTTTGTGATCGGCAGCGTTCATGACGGCTCTGTAAACCGGGAGATGCAGAAGCGTTTTGCCCAAAACCATGTGATCAATAAGCCTGAATGCGGCGAGTGCTGGGCACGCTATTACTGCAGCGGCGGCTGTCCGGCCAATGCCTGGCAGTTTCATCAGGATCTCAAACAGCCCTACAAACTGGGCTGCGAAATGGAAAAAAAGCGCCTGGAATGCGCGATTGCCATCTACGCGCTGGAACACGATAAGGAGGCATAAAAAATGGAAAACACGATTAAAACCGGAGACAACGTCTACGTACATCATTCTGCTGTCCTCATGGGCAGCGTGACTTTGGGGGACAGCGTGAATATCTGGCCTTCGGCGGTTCTCCGCGGCGATTTGCAGCCCATCACAGTGGGCGAGATGACCAACATTCAAGAGCACGTGACCATTCACGTGGACTATGAAGCCCCCACGAAGATTGGCAGTCATGTGACCATCGGCCATGGCGCCATCGTTCATGGCTGCACCATCAAGGACAACGCGCTCATTGGCATGGGCGCCATCATCATGGACGGCGCTATCATCGGCAAAAACTGCATCGTGGGCGCCGGTGCTTTGGTGCCCCAGAACACTGTCGTGCAGGATGGCAGCGTGGTGGTGGGCAATCCCGCCAGGGTGGTTCGTCCCGTAAAGCCCGAGGAGATCCAGGGAATTGAGGAATCCGCCAGGAATTATTACCAGCAGGCTATGATCGAGATGGCTACGGAAGCTGAGGGTATTGACTAATTATCGAAAATATTGACGCTGGTAGTCAATTCTTATATAATAGACAAATGAGTGTTTAAGAGCGGAGGAGGGCTAAGGATGAACAAAAAAAGCTTGGTCAAGCTTTTGATCATCTTTGTTTTGTTGATCGGTTTGGGTTACCTTGCCATTTGCGGAGCCCAGGTTGGCAAGTATATTCTCAAACCTTTGACGGACGCAATTCCCAAGGGCCTGGACCTGACCGGCGGTGTGTCGGCTTTATACCAGGCGGTGGATCCTGATCAAGAGGACTTTGAATCCAAGATGCAAAGCGTCAGCGCGGTTTTGAGAAATCGTCTGGATGCGAACGGATTCCTGGAAGCAACCATTTCCCGGCAGGGTACGGACCGCATTCGGGTGGAGATCCCGAACGTGAACGATCCGGATGAGCTTCTCAGCATTATCGGCAAGCCGGCAAAGCTGGAGTTCGTGGACCCGAACGGCGAAGTGCTTATGGACGGCAGCATGGTTAAAACCGCGCAGGCCGCCATGGGCAACGGCAACACCTATGTGGTAGCTTTCGAACTGAACGAGGAGGGCACGGACATCTTTGCCAGAGCCACCCAGGAGTTCTTGAACCAGGTGATCAAAATCAACCTGGACGGAACCACCATTTCGGCGCCCACGGTTAATTCGGTTATTGCCAGCGGCACCGGTCAGATCGAGGGCAGCTTTACGGCCTCTCAGGCACAGCAGCTGGCGTCCCTCATCCAGTCCGGCGCACTGCCCCTTGACCTCAACCAGCTGGAGGTGCGCACCATCAGCGCGACGCTGGGTGATGAGGCCATGTCCTCAAGCATGGTCGCGGGCATCATTGCAATCGCCTTTATCTTTGTGTTTATGATTGCGGTCTATCGCCTGCCCGGCCTGATCGGCGGCGTGGCCATGCTGTGGTTCTCACTGCTCTATCTGTTCTTCATGGCGGTCATTCCCGGCGTCCAGCTCACCCTGCCCGGCGTGGCCGGCGTGGTGCTGTCCATCGGTATGGCGGTGGATGCCAACGTGATTATCTTTGAGCGTATGAAGGAAGAGCTCTATATGGGCAAAACGCTGCGCGGTTCGGTTAATTCCGGTTTCCACAAAGCCTTCTCCGCCATTTTGGACGGCAACATCACCACCATTATCGCCGGTGTGGTGATTCTGTTCTTTGGAACCGGTACCATTAAAGGATTTGCCATCTCGCTGATCATCGGCATTTGTGTATCCATGTTTACGGCCATTGTGTTCACGCGTTATATGCTGACCTTGGTCATGGATCTCAATGTGCGGAATAAGCGCCTGTATGGATTGAGGGGGGCTGACAAATGAGCGAGCTCAAAGAAATGAGAGTCGTGGAGAAAAGCAAGTATTTCTTTGGATTGTCCATCCTCATCATTCTGGTGGGCGTTGTCATGCTCTTCACGCGGGGACTGAACCTCGGTATTGATTTTACCGGCGGCACCATCCTCAACATCGATATGAAACAGGAATTTTCCACCGATACCATCAGCGATCTGCTGAAGGAAAACGGCATCACTGCCAGCGCCGTGGTCAAAGCCGGCGAGGGCGATGTTCAAACGGAAGCGGTGGTTCGCTATCAGGCTTTTGATGACGCCGAGGCGGAAAACGAGGCCAGAGCCAGCCTGATGACTTCCATCCAGGAAACCTATCCGGACGCTGAACTCGTATCCCAGGACCGCGTTGGCGCTACCATGGGCAGCGAGATGGTCCGGAACGCCTGCTATGCGGTTTTGGCGGCATCCATACTGATGCTGATCTATATCTGGTTCCGCTTCGAACTGCTGACCGGTGTGGCGACGGTTGTGGCCTTGCTCCATGACGTATTTGTAATGATCGCGGTGATGGCCATTACGGGCATGACGGTCAACAGCGGATTTATTGCGGCGCTGCTGACCATCATCGGTTATTCCATCAACGACAGTATCGTGCTGTTTGACCGTATCCGTGAGAACAACAAGCGTTTCAGCGTGAAGGAAAAGTCCAGGTCCTATGTGGTGAACGTCAGCGTTCGCCAATGTATGGCCCGCACGATCAACACCACGCTGACCACCCTGGTGGCAATTTTGATCCTGTACTTTGTGGGCGTGGATTCCATCAAGGAATTTTCGCTGCCCATCATCGCGGGCCTCGTCAGCGGTGTTTACTCCAGTTTGTTTATCGCCACGCCCATCTGGGCTCTGTGGTCCGATCATAAGCTGGCCAAGAGGAAGGCACTTAACCGCGCCTAAATCCAGATGATTCTAGGGCTCCTTTCGGGTTTAGACCGAAAAGGAGCCCTTATGTTTGGAGGCATTATGCAGCAATTTTTATGCGCCTGCGGAACGAGCGGGGATGTTCTGGCCGGCCTGGCCGAACGCACGGGGCTTTCCGACACCATGGTGCGCATCTTAGCGGCCCGCGGCCTTGAGGATGAGGAGTCGGTCCATGGCTTTCTCCATCCGGATATCCGCACCATTCCCGATCCCATGCTCTTTGAGGACATGGACCGCGCAATATGGGAGATTGAAAAAGCCCTGGAGGAGAAGCGGCATTTCACCATTTATGGTGATTATGATGTGGATGGTGTGACTTCCACATCCCTGCTGTATCTTTATTTTAAATCCCTGGGCGCCAAGGTGGACTACTACATCCCCGACCGGAGGAAGGAAGGCTACGGACTTAATTTGGACGCTGTGGATGCGCTTCGAGCCAAGGGAACGGAGTTTATTATCACTGTGGACAACGGCATCACCTCCCGGCTGGAGGTGGAGCACGCGAAGAAGCTGGGCATGGGGGTGGTGGTGACCGATCACCATGAATGCCCGGAATTCCTGCCGGACTGCGCGGTGATCAATCCCAAACGAGGCGGCTACCCCTTTGCCCATTTGGCCGGCGTCGGGGTGGCGGCGAAGCTGGTGCAGGCCCTGGGGCACGGCGCAGCTGCCTTGAAACCCTACCTTGACCTCATTGCTTTGGGAACGGTGGCGGACCTGGTGCCCCTCATCGGCGAGAATCGCATTTTGGTGCGCTACGGTATGGCAAAGATGGGAAAGGACCCCAATGCCGGCATCTCGGCCCTCATGCGTCAAGCGGGCTATGAGGGAAAACCGGTGAACAGCCACATGCTGGCCTATGGTCTCGGGCCCCGTGTGAATGCGGGCGGCAGAATAGGCTCGGCCTGGCGGGGCGTGGAACTGTTCACTTCCGAGGACGCTTCGCGCCGTGCGGCTCTTTCAGCCGAGCTCGATGGAGACAATACGCATCGAAAAGAGCTGGAGGATGCCATTCTGCGGGAATGCTTGGACCGCGTGAACGGCGCCATGCTGGCTGGGTGCAAGACCCTTGTTCTCGCCGGCGAGGGCTGGAATGCCGGAGTAATCGGCATCGTGGCCTCGCGGCTGGTGGAGCGGTTCCACCGGCCCACCGTGCTCTTTGCGCTCACGGAGGATGGCAAGGCGGTGGGCTCGGGTAGAAGCATCAAGGGTGTGCACCTCTATGAGGCCATGAAAACCTGTGAGGATCTGTTCCTGCGTTTTGGCGGCCATGAGATGGCGGCGGGCGCCACCCTTCTCCGGGAGAATCTCAATGCTTTTGATCAGCGTTTGGACGAAGCGGTGCGCCGACAGAGCGATCCCGCCGCTTTCATTCCAACAAAGATCTATGATGCGGTGCTCCCCGTTGAAGGCGTGACTTTGGGCCTGGTGGAGCAGCTGGATCTTTTGGAACCCACGGGACAGGGAAACCCGCCGGTGCGGCTGCTGGTGCCCAATGTTCACCTGGGTGGCCTGAGGCGCATGGGCCAGGATGGCAGTACCCTGGGGCTCACCCTTGAGGATGCCACCGGCTCCGTGAAGGCTGTGGGCTTCCGCATGGGGGACCAGTATGAACATCTATGCGGGGGCGGGCGCTTCGACGTGCTCATGTCTCCCCAAAAGAATGTCTTTAACGGGCGCACCTATCTGCAGTGCGTGGTCCATGGCATCAAAGATAATCTGAACCTCTGGGAACTGGAAAAACGACTGCTTTCCGATCAGGATAAATTTATAGGTGCTTTTTGTCGGCAAATTTTATATAATAGGGTTATTCCTGAGGAGCTTTGGAAAAAAGTGTCGGCGGCAGCCACCGAGGAGAAAGCCGATTCTATTGTGAAGGACGCTCTTTCCGGGGACGTTCAGGGAACGCTGATCTTGTGCTTCACACCGGGCGGCGCCCGGTATTGGCTGAGAAAGATCGATCGGTGGCGCATGCTTTCCAGAATGGATATCGCCTTTGGCAGGGTCTGTGAGGAGGGCGGCTACAACACGCTGGTGATGGCGCCGGATCTTGACGAAATTGATTTTGCCAGTTACCGCAATATCCTTTTGGCCGACGGGGCCCTTCATGAGGGCGTGGTGGCCGAGGTGGCCCAGCGTACGGGCAGCAGCGGTAAGCTCACCGTATTTCTCACCGCCCGGCAGCGGCAGGATGAGCTGGATCTTACGAGCAGCTTCAAGTTGGATCGGGAAGCCCTGGCATCCGCCTACCGCGCCTTCCGCGGAGCGCCGCAGGGCGCTGATGAGGATCTCTCCAGCTATGTGCGGCGGGCGGCGGAGAAGGCGGGCCAGCCCGGCTACCAGGCGGAGATCGCCCTTGCGGTCTTTCGGGAGCTGGATTTCTGCACCGTGACGGCCGGCCGGGTGCGTTTTTTGGAAAAACCGGCTAAAATGAATCTTGCGGCAAGCGCGCTCTTTCAAAGGGCGAGCGGTCTTGCGGAAGCTTTTGGTGAACTGTGGACACAAATGAAGGATAGATTTGGGGAGGAAAGCGTATCATGAATTTTGAAAAACTGATTCGTACCGTACCGGGTTTTCCAAAGGAAGGCATTCTGTTCCGGGATATCACCACGCTGCTGAAGGATGGCCCCGCCTATAAGGCTTTGATTGATGAACTGGCGGAGAGCGTGAAGGATGAAAAGATCGATGTGATTGTGGGGCCGGAGGCCCGCGGCTTTGTGATTGGAGCGCCGCTGGCTTACCGCTTGGGCGTGGGCTTCGTGCCGGTGAGAAAGCCGGGCAAGCTGCCCGCGGACGTCTATGAATACAGCTACGAGCTGGAGTACGGTTCGGACTGCCTGCAGATGCACAAGGATGCGATCAAGCCGGGCATGCGGGTGCTCATTGCCGACGACCTTCTCGCTACCGGCGGCACGATCCTTGCCTGCTGCAAGCTGGTTGAGCAGGCTGGCGGCGAGGTGGCGGCCATCCGGTTCGCGTTCAAGATCACGGACGTTCCGCAAAAGCCGGAACTGGAGCGATATAACTATCAAACGCTGATGACATTTTGAGTGGGTGGAAGAGTTGCAGCATCTGTTGGATAAAATCAGGGAGAACTATCCTGACGAGGACCTGAAGGTTATTGAAAAAGCGTACCGGTTGGCCGAGACGGCGCACACCGGTCAGCTTCGTGCGTCCGGGGAGCCCTATTTTGTTCATCCCTACGGGGTGGCCGTGATCCTGACCGATCTGGGCCTGGATGTGGATACCATTGCCGCGGGGCTGCTGCACGACGTGGTGGAGGATACGCCGGTGACCCTGGAGGAGATCACCGATGAGTTCGGCAGTGAAATTGCTTCTCTGGTGGACGGCGTAACCAAGCTGAGCCGTTTTGAATTCCGCACGAAGGAGGAGCAGCAGGCGGAGACCTACCGCAAGATGTTCCTCGCCATGGCCAAGGATATCCGGGTGATCCTTATCAAGCTTGCGGACCGCCTGCACAATATGCGCACCCTGGAGCACCTCAAAAATCCCGATAAGGCCATCATGAAGGCGAAGGAGACGCTGGAAATCTATGCGCCGCTGGCTCACCGGCTGGGCATCTACCGCCTCAAGGTGGAGCTGGAGGACCGGGCTTTCTCCTTCCTCGAGCCGGAGGCCTACAAAGAGCTCATCGATAAGATGAGCGCCAAATTTGCCGAGCGGGAGGACGCCCTCAAGGAAGCCATGGGTATGCTCCGCACCAAGCTGGATGAGATGCACATCCATGCGGAGATTGAGGGCCGTCCGAAACACTACTACAGCATCTACAAAAAGATGAAGACCCAGAATAAAACGCTGGATCAGATCTTCGATCTTATCGCTGTGCGGGTGATCGTGGACACCGTGAAGGACTGCTATGCCGTTCTTGGGACTGTGCATACGCTTTGGAAGCCCATTCCCGGACGGTTCAAGGATTACATCGCCGTGCCCAAGCCCAACATGTACCAGTCCCTCCACACCACGCTGATTTCCCGGCACGGCAACCCATTTGAAATTCAGATCCGCACCTTTGAGATGCACCGCACCAGCGAGTACGGCATCGCAGCTCATTGGAAATACAAGGAGGGCCGCAGCAACGAGTCCTCCCTGGACATGAAGCTGGCCTGGCTGCGACAGATTCTCGAATGGCAGGATGAGACCAAGGACGCCCGGGAGTTCATGGATACCCTCAAGATCGACCTTTACAGCGACGAGGTTTTTGTCTATACGCCAAAAGGCGATGTGATCAATCTGCCCAAGGGCGCAACCCCTCTCGACTTTGCCTATTCCATCCACAGCGCCATCGGCAACAAGTGCGTGGGCGCTAAGATCAGCGGGAAGATTGTGCCGCTGGATTATCATCTGAAAACCGGCGATATTGTGGAAGTGCTGACCTCCTCCAGCACCAAGGGGCCCAGCATGGACTGGCTCAAGGTGGTGGTGACCAGTCAGGCCCGCAACAAGATCCGGGCCTGGTTTAAAAAGCAGAACAAGGAAGAGAACGTGGAGCGGGGCAAGGATATGCTGGAAAAGGAAGCCCGCCGCCACGGCTGTCATCTTTCGGACCTCAACAAGCCCGAATGGATGGACGATATCGTTAAAAAATATTCCATGACCACGGCGGATGACATCTATGCCGCGGTGGGCTATGGCGGGCTGACCAGTAACCAGGTGCTCTCCCGGCTGCTGGAATACTACAAGAAAGCCCGCAAGATGGAGATCAAAAAGGCCAAGGCTGCGGAAAACAGCGCTTCCAGGAATTCGGCCAGCCAGGGCGTGATCGTAAAGGGCGAACACAACATGCTGGTTCGTTTCTCCAAGTGCTGCAATCCTCTGCCCGGCGACGACATTGTGGGCTATATCACCCGGGGCCGGGGTGTGTCCATCCACCGGCGGGACTGCGCCAACTTGAACGATTTGGCGGCGGACGTGGGCCGCATGGTGGACGTGGAATGGGAGAGCGATGCCAAGACCTCCTACCAGGCGGATATTCAGCTTCTGGCCTCCGATCATCCGGGGCTTTTGGCCAATATTTTCAACATGATGGCTCAGATGAATATCAACATCACCGCCATCAACGCCCGTACCAACAAAAATGGCACCGTGGTGGTGAATCTGACGCTGGAGATTACCAGCGTGGAGATCCTGGAGAAGGTTATGAAGACTTTGAAGAGAATGCCCGAGACCATGGAGGTCTTCCGGGGAACCACCTGATCGGGAGGAATGACATGCGAGCCGTGATACAGAAAGTGAGCCGGGCGAAAATCGTCGTGGATGGGCAAACCGTCTCCGAGATTGGTCCCGGCCTTTTGGCGCTTATCGGCATCGGCCGGGAGGACGGGGAAAAGGATATGGCCTATCTTGCGGACAAGATACCGAACCTTCGCATCTTTGAGGATGGGGAGGGAAAGCTGAACCGTTCGGTGAGCGATGTGGGCGGTGAGATTCTGCTGGTTTCCCAGTTCACCCTTTACGGCAACGCCCGGCACGGCAGGCGGCCCAGCTTCATCGGTGCGGCGCCGCCGGAGGAGGCCCGCCCCATCTATGAACGGCTGCTCGCAATCTTCCGGGAGAGGGGAATACCCCTCAAGACCGGTATTTTCCAGGCCCATATGGAGATTGAACTGGTGAACGATGGGCCGGTCACCTTGTTATTGGACAGCAAGAAAGGATTTTAGCCGATGTACATCAAGAACTGGACCTCCATGGGGATGGGGGAGAATACCTATCTGCTGGAAAAGGACGGACATGCCCTTATCGTTGACCCTGGCTGCGCCCCCGCACCCGTCCTGGCGGAGCTGGAGGAGAAAGGGCTGACCTTGGATGCCATTCTTCTCACCCACAATCATTTTGACCACATCGTCTCGGCAGAAAAAATCCGGGAAAAGACGGCCGCTGCAATTTGGATTCATGGGCTGGACGCCGAGGCGCTCATGGATCCCGCGCTCAATTATTCCGCCGGTTATCCCGGCGTTGGCACCCTTTCCTTTCAAGCGGACCGCACCTTCGAGGAAGGCCGCCTTTCTCTATCCCGCTGGGAGATCGAGGTCATCCATACGCCGGGTCATACGAAGGGCTCCTGCTGCTTTATGATCGAGGGCAGGCTTTTTTCCGGAGACACCCTCTTTCGTGAATCGGTGGGCCGCACCGATCTTCACGGCGGCTGCTATGGGGAGCTCATGGAAAGTGTGAAAAAGCTGGCGCAGCTTCCTGAATACGTCAAGGTCTATCCTGGGCACGGCAGTCCCACCACGCTGGGGCACGAGGTGAACAGTAACCCTTTTTTAGGGGAGAACGGATGGGACTTGTACTGAACCATCCGGAACTCTTCAATGACATCGGCGACGTGGTGCGCATGTTCGACCCCTGTCCGGTCACGCTGACCCAGGATCGGACGGGCCGTGTGCTGATCCATGAAGTGAAAAAGGAGGAGGACCGCTGGCGGCAAAGGGCGGAGCTTTGGGAGGAGGGAAAGCTGACCGCTTATGAGGAACGGGAGGACCCCATTCCCGGCGGCAGACCTCTCATCCAAAAGCGTATTTTTCGCCGGGCGGCAAAGCTCTGCGTCTACGATCTCATGCGGAAGGCCACGGGCAAGACCCTGCCCTGGGGGTCGCTGACCGGCGTGCGGCCGGGCAAGCTCTTTCGGGATCTGGCTGGGCAGGAGGGGCCGGAGGGCGCAGAACGCATCCTTCGGGAAACCTATGACGTG
This sequence comes from Gehongia tenuis, assembly GCF_014384795.1. NCBI lineage: Bacteria > Bacillati > Bacillota > Clostridia > Christensenellales > Christensenellaceae > Gehongia > Gehongia tenuis. The sequence continues at coordinate 883,778 of NZ_JACRSR010000001.1, forward strand.
AGTCCGGCCAAAATTGGGCTCCTCCGGCGGATTTACAGCGAGCAAAAGCCCTTTCTGGACAGCACCGATGTGCGGGATGTGGACGTCTACATAGGCGTTCCCTTTTGCAGAACGCGATGTGTCTACTGTTCCTTTGCCGCCTATGCCGGCGTGAAGGAAGACCTCAAGACGCGATACGTGGATACCCTCCTTCGGGAAATGGAGGGTGTGTGGCAGCCGCTCGGAGACCGGCTGCGCGTTCGAAGCGTCTATGTGGGCGGCGGAACGCCCACGGCCTTACCCGTTCGGGAGCTGAGGCGGATTTTGCAAAAGGCCCATGCGCTATTTGATCCCATGCCCGAATTCACGGTGGAGGCGGGCCGGCCCGATACGCTGAACCCGGAGGTCTTTGCCATGCTTAAGGGGGAGGGCGTGGATCGAATTTGTATCAATCCTCAGACCATGAATCCCAAAACGCTGCAGATCATCGGCCGGGAATATGGCGAAGGGGAGATCGAGCGGGCCTTCGATGAGGCGCGGAAGGCGGGTTTCTCCTGGATCAACATGGATGTGATCGCGGGACTGCCCGGCGAAACGGCGGAGGATTTTGAAAAGACTCTGGCCAGGATCCGTCAGCTTGCTCCCGAGAACCTGACGGTGCACACCCTCGCCATCAAGCGGGCCTCCGAACTCAAGGAACGGCTGCGGGAGTATGCGCTGGCCCCGGTGACCGAAGTGGAACGTATGCTGGAGCTTTCCTGTGAGACGGCGGATGCACTTTCGATGGAGCCCTACTATCTCTACCGGCAAAAATATATGACGGGGAACCTCGAGAACGTGGGCTGGGGCAAAAAGGGAAGCTATTGCGTCTACAATATCGACACCATGGAGGAACTGACCAGCAATCTGGCCTTTGGTGCGGGCGCCATCACAAAGCGGTATTTTAAAAAGGATAACCGTATTGAACGTGCGCCCAATGTAAGAAATCTCGGTGATTATTTCAGCCGGACGGACGAGATGATTGACCGGAAGATCAAGCTGTTTGATCCGTCGGTTGACATCGAAGGTGGCCGCACCTATAATGACTGATATACGGCTATTTTGAAGGCTCTGGCGGCGGCCTAGAGCCTTGTTTGTATCAAAAGAGGAGGATGGTTTATGGGCTTTGAAGCGCCAAGAGGAACCAAGGATGTGCTTCCCAAGGACAGCTACCGCTGGCAGGCTTTGGAATCGGCGGCCCGGGAGGTTTGCCGGGACTTTGGCTTTCGTGAGATGAGAACCCCCGTTTTTGAGCATACGGAATTGTTCCTGCGGGGCGTGGGCGATACCACCGATGTGGTGCAAAAGGAGATGTACACCTTTCAGGATAAGGGCGAGCGCAGCATCACGCTGAAGCCGGAAGGCACCGCCGGTGCGGCCCGGGCATTCATCCAAAACAAACTGTACAACGAGGCCCTGCCGGCCAAGATGTATTACCTCAACTGCCCGGTTTTTCGCTATGAGAAGCCCCAGGCGGGCCGATACCGGGAGCATCACCAGTTTGGCGTGGAGGTTTTTGGAGCACCCAAGGCCACCGTGGATGCGGAGGTCATCTCCCTTGCCATCACCCTTTTGGAGAGGCTGGGTGTGACCGGCCTTACGGTGAACATCAACAGCATTGGCTGCAGGAAATGCAGAGCGGAATATCACAAAGCCTTGAAGGCATTTTTAAACAGCAAGCTGCCCGAGCTGTGCGAGACCTGCAACCAGCGCTTTGAAACCAATCCCATGCGCATTCTGGACTGCAAGGAACCGGGCTGCAAAAAGGCCCTTGCCGGGGTGCCGGTGGTGCTGGATTATCTTTGCGGGGAATGCCGGGAGCATTTTGAGGCGCTGAAAACCTGCCTTGGCGGGCTTGGCATCGACTACACCGTTGATCCCATGATCGTTCGGGGCCTCGACTACTATACGAAGACGGTCTTTGAAATCATTGCGCCTTGGCAGAAGGGCTTTTTGACGGTTTGCGGCGGCGGACGCTATGACAACCTGGTCGCGGAGTGCGGCGGCCCTGAAACGGCGGGCATCGGCTTTGGTATGGGTATGGAGCGGCTGCTGGAATACATGGACAGCAAGGGGCTGCCCGTGGGCGAAAAACCGGTGCTGGATGCCTTTGTGTGCGCTTTGGGCGAGGAGGCTGCGAAACGGGCTTTCCGTTTGGTTTACGATCTTCGACGGGCGGGCCTGGCAGTGGACATGGATCACACGGGCCGCAGCCTCAAGGCCCAGTTCAAGTATGCCGATAAGCTGGGCTGCCGGTACAACCTCATTCTGGGCGAGGACGAACTGAAGGCGGACGCCATCAAGATGAGAAATATGACGACGGGCGATGAGGAGATGGTGCCCCTTGCGGGCGTGGCCTCCCGTCTCAAGGGATAAGGGGGAGAATCATGGAAGAAACACTGGGAAAGCTGAAACGCACCCATTACTGTGGGGTATTCCGGGAGGAGACGGCGGGAGAAGAAGTCGTCATCAACGGCTGGTGTCAGCGGATGCGCAACCTGGGCGCCCTCATCTTTGCGGACCTGCGGGACCGGACCGGCCTTGTGCAGGTGGTCTTTGAGGGCGAAGGGAATAAAGCCCTTTTCGAAAAAGCCTCCGCTATCCGAAGCGAGTTTGTGCTGGCGGTGCGGGGCACGGTGCGCCTTCGTTCCAATCCCAATCCGGAGCTCCCAACTGGAAAGGTGGAAATCGTGGCCAGCGAGCTTCGAATCCTGAGCGCCGCGGAGACGCCGCCCATCTATGTGGAGGACGACGCCAACACCTCCGAGGCCATGCGCCTCAAGTACCGCTATCTGGACCTTCGCCGGCCCAAGATGCAGAAGAATCTCCTCATGCGTCACAGGATCATTCAGAGCATCCGCCACTATATGGACGAGATGGGCTTTTTGGAAATCGACACGCCCATGCTGAGCAAGAGCACGCCGGAGGGCGCTCGGGATTATCTGGTCCCCAGCCGTCAGCGTCCGGGCTCGTTCTATGCGCTGCCCCAGTCGCCTCAGCTGATGAAACAGCTTTTGATGGTATCGGGTTTTGATCGCTATTTTCAGATCGCCAAATGCTTCCGGGACGAGGACCTGAGGGCGGACCGCCAGCCGGAATTCTCCCAGGTGGACATCGAGATGTCCTTCGTGGATGAGGAGGATATCATGGCCATCAATGAGGGGCTCATGGGCCGGGTGTTCCGTGAGGTTCTGGGGATGGAAATCCCGGAGCATTTCCCGAGAATCACCTACCGCGAGGCCATGGAGCGCTATGGCAGCGACAAGCCGGATACCCGCTTTGGCCTTGAACTCATCGATGTGACAAATACGGTGAAGGGTACAGCGTTCAAGGTATTTGCCGATGCGATCGCCGGCGGCGGCTTGGTGAAGGGTATCAATGCGAAGGGGGGCGCCGGCTTCTCCAGAAAGGAGATCGATGCTCTCGCGAACGAAGTGAAAACCTACGGCGCCAAGGGACTTGCCTGGCTGAGCCTCTCTGAGGGCGGCATGAAGTCATCCTTTGCCAAGTTCATGGAGGAGAGTGAAATTGAAGCCCTGAAGCGAGCCATGGGCGCCGAGAGCGGAGACCTTCTGGTCTTTGTGGCGGATCCCAATGGCACCGTGGTCAACACGGCCTTGGGCCTTCTTCGTCTCCATCTCGGGGAGAAGCTGGGGCTCATCGACCACGACAGGTTCGATATTCTCTGGGTCACCGAGTTCCCCATGTTTGAATACGACGAGGAGGAGGGCCGCTATGTGGCCGTCCATCATCCCTTCACCCATCCCATGGAGGAGGATATCCCGCTTTTGACCACCGATCCCGGTGCGGCCCGGGCCAAAGCTTATGACCTCGTGATGAACGGCACGGAGGTGGGCGGCGGCAGCGTGCGGATCCATCGCAAGGATCTGCAGCTGCAGATGTTTGAACTTTTGGGCTTCACGGAGGAAAAGGCCCAGGAGAGTTTTGGCTTTCTTCTGAACGCCTTCAAGTACGGCGTACCGCCCCATGGCGGCATCGCGTACGGTCTGGACCGCATGGTGATGCTGTTGGCTAAGGTGGACAATATTCGGGAGGTTATCGCCTTCCCCAAGGTGCAGAACGCATCCTGTCCGCTGACGGAGGCGCCCACGCCGGTGGACGCAAAGCAGCTGGAGGAGCTGGGGATCAGGGCCCTGGAGGACAAAGCGTGAATCCCTTCTTTGTCCGGATGGAAAGCCTGATCGGTCCCGCAAAGGCGGAACGGCTCTACAATGCCCATGTGATGATTCTGGGGCTGGGCGGCGTGGGCGGCATGGTTCTTGAAGCGCTGGCCCGCTGCGGGATCGGACATTTTACGCTCATCGATGGCGATACGCTGGACGAGAGCAATCTGAATCGGCAGATTCTCGCCACCGCCGATCAGCTTGGAAAGCCCAAGGTGGAGGCGGGCAGAGCGCGGGTGTTTGCCATCAATCCCGAGGCGCGGGTAACCGCCGTCGAGGAGGACTATTCTCCCTATAACGGCGGCCGTCTGCTGGCTTCAAAACCGGATTATGTGGTGGACGCCATCGATACCATGAGCGCCAAGCTGGACCTGGCAGAGCGTTGCGGGGGGATGGGCATTCCGCTCATCGCTTCCATGGGCACCGGCAACAAACTGGATCCAAGCGGCTTTGCTGTGATGGATATTTTTGAAACGAAAGTGGACCCCGTGGCGCGGGTCATGCGCCGCGAATTAAAAAAGCGGGGAATTGGGCATCTTAAAGTTGTCTGTTCCATGGAGGAACCAAGGATGCCGGAGATTCCTGTAATGGATCCGATCCGCCGGTGCGTTCCGGCCAGCATCGCCTTTGTACCGCCGGCGGCAGGACTGGTGCTGGCGGGCGAGGTGGTTCGGGATCTGATGGAAGGACAAAGCGATGGTTGAAGCGGCTGAGGTTATGGAAGTGATGGAGGACCGGGCGATGATGCGTCTGGTGCGAAAGAGTGCTTGCGGCAGCTGTCATGCCTGCGGCATGAAGTCGGAGGAGCAGGAGATCCGCTTCTCCGTGAAGAATACCTTACATGCTGTAGCGGGTGAGTGGGTGATGGTGGAGCTGCCCCAAAAAAATGTGCTCCACGCCGCCTTTTTGGCGTATGGCATCCCGCTCATCCTCCTTATTGCGGGCATCGCGCTGGGCTACCTTGTGGCCGGGGCTGTGCCCGGGCTTACGCCTCATCGGGACATGATCGCGCTGGGGGCAGGCCTTATCCTGGCGGCCGCGCAGTTCTTGGTGATGCGGGCAATGGAGAAGCGTTTCAAGAAAAGCGGGAAATATGAGCCCGCCATGGTTGAGATTTTGAATATGCAAGAAAAGGAAGGTGAATAAAATGGCTGAGATCAATGTGACGGCAAAGGATTTTGAGGAAAAGGTGCTGAATTCTGAATTGCCGGTTCTGGTTGACTTCTGGGCGCCCTGGTGCGGACCCTGCCGCATGGTTGCGCCCATCCTGGAGCAGATTGCGGGCGAAATGGAGGGCAAGATCACGGTGGCCAAGGTCAACGTGGACGAGGAGCAGTCCCTGGCCCAGAACTATCGGGTGATGAGTATTCCCACCATGATCATTTTCAAGGGCGGCAAGGCCGAAGAAACGGCAATTGGCGCACGACCCAAGGCGGATATTGTGAAAATGGTGGAGAAATACCTATAAAATCCGAAAATTTTTGAAAAAAGCGGTCGGAACGATCGCTTTTTTTGTTAAAAAGATTTGCCCGTTCAGCGGCCGTTAGTATATAATGGTACTACCCAATACGAATACAAAGGAGTTGTCCGCCTTGATCGATTTGAAAGAAATCTATGCAGTGGATCCCGATGTAGCGAAGGCTATGGAGGATGAGCTGGGACGCCAGCGGGAGCATATCGAACTCATCGCTTCCGAAAATTTTGTATCCCCGGCGGTGATGGCCGCTCAGGGCAGCCATCTGACCAACAAGTATGCCGAGGGCTATCCGGGCAAGCGCTATTATGGCGGCTGCATGTACGTGGATGTGGTGGAGGATCTGGCGAGACAGCGCGCCTGCCAGCTCTTTGGCGCCGATCATGCCAACGTTCAGCCCCACAGCGGCGCCCAGGCCAATATGGGCGTTTACTTTGCCATGCTGAATCCCGGCGACACCATTCTTGGCATGAATCTTTCCCATGGCGGACATCTTACCCACGGCAGCCCGGTGAATATTTCGGGCAAATATTTTAACATTGTGCCCTACGGCGTTTCCGAGGGCTCGGAAACGATCGACTACGAAGGTCTTGAAAAGATCGCGCTTGAGCACAAGCCCAAGATGATCGTGGCCGGCGCCAGCGCCTATCCCAGGGTGATCGATTTTGCCCGATTCCGGGAAATCGCCGATAAGGTGGGCGCCTACCTGATGGTGGATATGGCGCATATCGCGGGCCTTGTGGCGGCGGGGCTGCATCCCAATCCCGTGCCCTATGCTGATTTCGTGACCACCACAACCCATAAGACCCTTCGAGGGCCCCGCGGCGGCATGATTTTGTGCAAGGCCGAATATGCTAAAGCGATCGACAAGGCCATGTTCCCGGGCACTCAGGGCGGACCTCTCATGCACGTGATCGCCGCTAAAGCCGTGTGCTTCAAGGAGGCCATGGACGATGGTTTCAAAGCCTATCAGCAGCAGATCGTGAAAAATGCCAAGGCCATGGCGGAGGAGTTTGTGAAAAAAGGACTCCGGCTGGTGTCTGGTGGTACCGACAACCATCTGATGCTGGTGGACCTCACCGCCAAGGATGTGACGGGCAAGGAGATGGAGCGCCTGCTCGATCTTGCCAACATCACTGCCAACAAGAACACCATTCCCTTCGAGACCCGCAGTCCCTTCGTGACCAGTGGTATCCGCATCGGCACGCCCGCGGTGACCAGCCGCGGCATGAAGGAGAAGGAAATGGTGAAGATTGCCGGCTACATCGTAAAAATTGCCGATGAGGGTGAAGCCGCTGTGCCGGAAGTGAAGGCCAGCGTGCTGGAGATGTTGAAGGAATTCCCGCTCTACGAGAACAGAGTGATTCCTTTCTAAAATGCAGTTTAAAAAGCCCTTCCTCACGGGGGAAGGGCTTTTTTTGAAATGGGGGAAGGGACCGTGAACCGTTATCAAAAGGCGCAAAAGGTGGCAACCTATGGGGTGCTGGGCAACCTGTTTTTGCTCATCATCAAACTTTGGGCCGGACTCGCCTTTCACAGCCAGGCTATGCTGGCTGACGGCATCAACAGTTTAGGGGATGTGTTCGCTTCTTCCATGACCTTTTTGGGCAACAAGGTGGCCAGCCGGCCCCAGGATGAGGATCATCCTTTTGGCCATGGCAAGGCGGAATACATTTTTTCTTTCCTCATTGCGATCGCCATGCTGGCCGTGGCCGCCCGAACCCTCTATAGCTCCTTCATGTCCATCATTGAAGGCAATACCATTGTTTTTTCGCCCTTTCTGGTGGTCGTCTGTGCGGCGACCATCCTCGTAAAAAGCTGTCTTTACGTCTATGCCAAGCGGGCGGCCAGTCAGGAAAACAACCTGCTCATTCTGGCCAATGCGCAGGATCATCGAAACGACGTGTTCGTGACCCTGGGCACGCTCCTTGGCATCGCGGGCAGCAGCCTTGGCTGGAACTTTCTGGACGGCGCCGTAGGCATTGCTATCTCCCTTTGGATCGCCTATACCGGTGTCGTCATCTTTATAAAAGCCTACCGGGTGCTGATGGATACGGGCCTTGGCGAAACCACCTACCGCCGGATCGCGGATATCGTCTCCGCGGTGGATGGAGTGGATCACATCGACAGCATCGAAGCGAAGCCCGTGGGTTTCCAGTATATTCTTTTTGTTAAGGTGTCGGTGGACGGCGAGATGAGTGTCAATCAAAGCCACGCCATCGCCGCCACCATCCGCTACAGCCTGAAGGAACTGGGCGATGTTTCCGACGTCATGGTGCACATCAATCCCTGTTAAAAAAACGCATACCGAGCCATACTAGCAAGTAGGATTTCCACCAAAAAATTTGTTGACAAAGAAATCCTACTTTATTACTATATATTTAAACCAAGTAAAAAACACGGATTTAAGGAGGGCAAGATTTTGAGGCTATCCACTAAGGGACGGTACGGCCTTCGCGCCGCCTTTGATCTTGCGCTGCATTACGGCGAGGGTCCGCAGCCCCTTCGGGATATTGCTGAACGGCAGGAGATCTCGGAGCCCTATTTGGAGCAGCTGATGGCCGCCCTTCGGAAGGCCGGGCTTTTGAAGAGCATTCGGGGAGCCCAGGGAGGCTACGTGCTGGCGGCGGATCCCGCTGAGATCACGGTGGGCAGCGTTATTCGTGCCCTGGAGGGGGCCACCTGCATGGTGGAATGCACCGATGAAGACGGAAGATGCGCCAAGGCGGATCACTGTCCGGCCCGTCTCGTTTGGCAGAGGATTCAGGCTAGTATCGACGGGGTGATGGATTCCATGACCCTGCAGGATATGCTCGAAGATTATAAAAATCTCAATGCAGACGCTTACATGTACTATATTTGAGGAGATGAGAGAGAAATGAAGACGATCTACTTGGATCATGCGGGCACGACGGCCATGAAGCCGGAGGTGCTTGAGGCCATGGTACCGTACTTTGTGGATCATTACGGCAACGCCTCCACCGTATATAGAATTGGACAGGATGCAAGAGCGGCGGTGGACAAAGCCCGGGATCAGGTGGCGAAAGCGCTGAACGCTGACCCGGCGGAGATCTACTTTACGGGCTGCGGCACGGAATCGGATAACTGGGCCATCCGTTCAGTAGCGCTTCGGATGAGCAAGGAGGGCAAGGGCAGGCACATCATCACGTCGAATGTGGAACACCATGCGGTGCTGCATACCTGTGAGTATCTGGAACAGCTTGGCTTTGAGGTGACCTATCTGCCCGTGGACGAGAACGGCTGGATCAGTCCGGAGCAGGTGGAGAAGGCCATTCGGGAGGATACCATTCTCATTACGATCATGTACGCCAACAACGAGATCGGCACCATTATGCCCATTCGAGAGATCGGTGAGATTGCGAAGAAACACAGTATTTTATTTCATACCGACGGTGTACAAGCCATCGGGCAGCTGCCGGTGGATGTGAAAGCGGACAACATCGATCTTCTGTCCCTGTCCGCCCACAAGTTTAACGGCCCCAAGGGCGTGGGCGCGCTGTATGCGAGAAAGGGCGTAAAGCTGGACAGTTTTCTGCTTGGCGGCGCACAGGAACGGGGCAAGCGCGCCGGAACAGAGAACGTACCCGGCATCGTGGGTTTGGGCAGGGCCATTGAACTGGCCGCGGCAAACCGGGAGGAACATGCCCGAAAGATGACCGAGATGCGGGACGCCCTCATTCACGGCATCCTGGAGACCATTCCTTACAGCAGGCTCAATGGACATGCCACCAACCGGCTGCCCAACAACGTGAACATCAGCTTTGAGTTTATTGAGGGCGAGTCCCTGCTTATCATGCTGGATATGAAAAACATTGCCGCTTCCAGCGGCTCGGCCTGTACGTCCGGCTCCCTTGATCCCTCCCACGTGCTGCTGGCCATTGGTCTGCCCCATGAGAAGGCCCATGGTTCCCTCAGAATGACGCTGGGTGATGACAACACCATGGAGGATGTAAAGTACGTGCTGGAAACGCTGCCGCCCATCGTGGAACGGCTTCGGGCCATGTCGCCGCTTTTCGAACAGATTAAAGGAGGGGAACGCCTTGTATAGCGAAAAGGTAATGGATCATTTTATGAATCCCAGGAACGTGGGGGAGCTGGAGGATGCCAACGGCGTGGCTCAGGTGGGCAACGCCAAGTGCGGCGACATCATGAAGATGTATCTTAAGGTGGAGAACGACCGCATCGTGGATGTGAAATTTAAAACCTTTGGCTGCGGTGCGGCCATCGCCACCAGCAGCATGGCGACAGAGCTTGTGAAGGGCAAAACGCTGGACGAGGCTCTTAAGATCACCAACAAGGCTGTGGCGGAAGCTTTGGACGGTTTGCCGCCGGTGAAGATGCACTGCTCGGTGCTGGCCGAGGAAGCTTTGAAGGCTGCCATTGAGGATTACAAAAGCCGCGCCAAAGGCGCATAAACGCTGATCCACTAGACAAACTAAGCGAACGGAAGTAACGCCGTTCGCTTTTATTTTGCTTAATTTGCCATTCATGAATGGCCGCTGCCAAGGCCAAAATAGAGAAGGGCAACGAAAAGGGTGATGTTTTTGAAAAGCCGCAATGAATTGGTTGGACTGCCCGTGGTCTATGAAGCCTCCGGTACGGTGGCGGGCACGGTGAAGGACGTGGTTTGTCAGCCGGGTGAACGCAAAGTTTCCGGCCTGGTGGTGGAAAAGAAGGGTTTGATGAAAAAAACAACCTATGTGCCGTGGAGCAAGGTCAACCTGATGGGCAGCAACTGTGTAATGGTGGATCCCGATGGTCTGATGAAAATGCCGAAGGATGCATGGGTGTTTGAGGGACCTTTTCAGCAGACTCCGAAGGTTTACGACACCGAAGGCAAGGAGCTGGGACATGTTACCGATATCGCCATGGACGAACAGACCGGTCACACGGTACGCCTCACCGTTTCAAGGTCCATACTGGACGATTACCGGGAGGGCAGGCCGCAGTATGAGCAGTTTGTCTTTCAGGGCGAGAGCGGAAACGTCATCGTGCCACAGATTCATCAAGAGAGGGAGTGAAGATGTGAAAAAATCATGCACAACCGGTTTTATCGCTGGCAGCATGCTGGGTATTGCCGCGGCCGCGGCCACTGCAATGCTGGTGCCTGCCGGCCCCCTTTCGGCCAAAAGGATGAAGAAATACGGCCGGAAGATCGTTCGAATGATGAAGTAATTCCATGCCCCTGCACAAGAAGAAGGCGCCGCCTTCTTCTTTGCTCGAAGGGAGGTTGCGGGCGTGAAGACAAAGATCAAATATTGGATTTTGGTGGCCTTTGCGCTGGCGGCTCTCCTTTTTTTGTTTTTTTCGGCGCCGGGCGTGACGGTTCCGCTAATCATCGGCATCATTGTCGCCTATCTCATCAATCCGCTGGTTAAATTCCTGGAAAAGCACATGAAGCGTGGCTGGGCGCTCGCCATTATTCTTGTTTTTTTAGTCATTTTACTCGCTCTTATCGTATGGCTGGTGGTGCCCGCCATCATCTCAGAGATGCAGGAGATGATCGAGAGGGTGCCGGAGTATCTGGATATTCTCAAAAACTTTGTGGCCCGGCTGCAGGAAAAAGTGGATGCCTGGGACATGAACATCAACATCATGCAAAGCCTGGAGGACACGCTGGCCAATCTTCAGGGCTCCCTGTCCGGCATGGTGGAGCACTGGACGGACGCCCTGCTGGCCGCCATGGAAAAGGTGATTTGGATTGCTCTGGTGCCCGTTCTGGCCTTCTATCTTCTCAAGGATCAGGAGTATTTCCTGGGACTGCTGAAAAAACTCATACCCATCCGATACCGCCCCTCGGTGCAGCGTATTTTGGCCAGCATCCATAAATCCCTCATGGGATATCTGAGGGGCCAGCTGATTGTGTGCATCATTGTGGGCGTGACCACCTCCATCGGACTTGCCGTTTTTGGCATCAAGTATGGCTTGGTTCTCGGTCTTGCCATGGGCGTATTCAATATTATTCCTTACTTCGGCCCTTTCCTTGGCGGCGCCTTTATTACACTGGCCGCCGCGACGCAGGGGCTCACCAAAATGATCATCGCTTTGGCGGTGGCCGTGGGCATCCAGCAGCTGGAGTCCACCTTCATCACGCCGAAGATTGTGGGGAACACGGTGGGCATCCATCCGCTGTTCGTGATTCTCATTGTGCTTCTTGGAGGCCAGTTCATGGGCGTTGCGGGCATGCTTCTCGCGGTACCTATCGTGCTGATGGCGCGGGAAACGGTGACCACCATTTACAAAGAACGACTGATTGCCCGATTTGATGAGGAAAAAGTTTGAAAAATCATGGGGGATAAGCTATAATAGGTCCATAGGTCCTAAAGGTCCTTGGAAGGAGGCTAACTATGGACAGGCTGGAAGAAACCATGCACTTTCACATGGAATCGGACAACGCAAAACAGGTGCGGGAAATCATGGATACGGTTTACAATGCTCTCATTGAGAAGGGATACGAGCCCATCAATCAGATCGTGGGCTATATCATGTCCGGTGATCCCACCTACATCACCAGCTACAACCACGCCAGGACGCTGATCCGTCGTTTGGAACGGGACGAAATCCTGGAGGAAATGGTTCGCTACTATCTCAATGGTAATTCAAAAAAATAGCGGGATGCCGGGGACGGTTCTGGGCAGGACGGGAATTGAGGTTTCAAGGCTTTGCTTTGGAACACTGACCATTTCCCCTCTGCAGCAGAACATGACGCCCGATGCGTGCATCCCTTTGTTTGAGTGTGCCCTGGAACAGGGCATCTATTTTTTTGATACGGCTGAGCTTTATGAAACTTATGCCCATCTTCGGCAGGTTTTGCGGATGAAGGAGGACGCGGTGATCGCCACCAAATCCTATGCCTACGACCGAAAGAGTGCCGAAGCCAGCGTGGAAAAGGCATTGAGGGAACTGGGCCGGGACTATATTGATCTATTTTTGCTCCACGAGCAGGAAAGCGTACACACCATCCGGGGTCACTACGAGGCGGTGGAGCGGCTTTTGGAGTATAAGCAAAAGGGCGTGATCCGTGCGGTAGGCCTGTCCACCCACCATGTGGCCGCCGTTAAGGGGGCGCTCCTTTATCCCGAGCTTGAAATTGTCCACCCCATCTTCAACCGCTGGGGTCTTGGCGTGGCCGATGGGGACGGAAAAGCTATGGAGGCTGTGGTGGCTTCCGCCTATCTTGAGGGGAAGGGCATCTTTGCCATGAAGCCTCTTGGCGGCGGGCACCACCTGCAGGAGAGCCGGGAAGCATTCGATTATGTTCTGCAAAGCCCCTATGTGCATGCGGTGGCGACGGGCATGCAGAGTGTGGAGGAGATTTTGGTCAATTCCGCCATCTTTTCCGGACGGGAGCCGGACCCGGCGCTGGTCCGGAAACTCTCCGGGCATCGGCGCAGGCTGATGATCCACGACTGGTGCGAAGGATGCGGAAAATGTGTTGCCCGGTGTCAGCAGGGCGCCCTTCGGATTGAGCAGGGTAAGGCCGCCGTGGATGGGGCAAGGTGCGTTTTATGCGGCTACTGCGCGTCGGTTTGCCCCCAATTTTGTATCAAGGTGATTTAGGAAGGTGAATATTTGCGTATCCTAGCATTGGATGTAGGCACAAGAAGAATCGGTGTTGCCATTTCGGATGATACGGGACTGATTGCCCAAGGGGTGGAATCCTACACCCGTCGTTCGGAGGCGGACGATCTCGCCCATTTTGAAGGGCTGCTTGCGGATTTAAAACCTCAGCGCATTGTGATAGGGCTGCCGAAAAATATGAATGGAACTGAAGGTCCGTCCGCGGAAATGGCCCGGGAGTTCGGCGAAAAACTTCAGACCATCTGCGATATTCCCATGGAATATTGGGACGAGCGGCTGACCACAGTGATGGCCGAAAAGATTTTGATTGGGAATGACACGTCCCGGAAGAAACGCAAAAAAGTGGTGGACAAGCTGGCCGCCGTTTTGATCCTCGAAAACTATCTGGACGCCCTGCGCGTTCGAAAGGAGCTGTGAGATGGAAGAGAATATCGTGGAATTGTTGGACGAAAACGGCGAGACCGTTCGGTTTGAGCATTTGATGACCTTTGAATACGGAAGCGGCGCTTACATGGCCCTGTATCCTCTTGACCCCATGGAGGACGTGGGCGAGGATGAAGTGGTGATTTTTGAGATTCAGCTGGATGAAAATGGAGACGATATCTACGTGGGCGTGGAGGACAAGGAAGAGCTGCAAAAGATCTATGAGGAGTTTCTCCGGCTCTATGATGATGAGGGCGATTCGGACGAATAAGCTTGCCTTCCCGGCGGGCCTATGGTATAGTATATGGCGATAACGCACTTTCGCGGATCCCAAGCTTGTGCCGGCACACTGGCCTGCCGGTGGCCTTGGGAGTGGAAGCGGAAGGTGGAAAAAACAAGGAGGTGGAAGTATGCCTGTTATTTCGATGAAACAGCTTTTGGAAGCGGGCGTGCACTTTGGACATCAAACCCGTCGTTGGAATCCGAAAATGAGCCAGTACATTTTTACGGAACGCAACGGCATCTACATCATTGACCTTCAGAAAACCGTTCGGAAGATTGATGATGCCTATTACTTCGTTCGGGACCTTGCCATGGAGGGCAAGAGCATCCTGTTCGTGGGCACCAAGAAACAGGCCCAGGAATCCATTGAGGCCGAGGCCAAGCGTTGCGGCATGTTCTATGTCAATCATCGCTGGCTGGGCGGAATGCTGACCAACTATAAGACCATTCGCACCCGTGTGGCCCGCATGAACGAGATCGAGCGCATGGAAGAGGAAGGCGTGTTCGAGCAGCTGCCCAAGAAGGAAGTTATCAAGCTGCGTTTGGAGCATGAAAAGCTTGAAAGGAACCTCGGCGGCATTCGCGAGATGAAATCTCTGCCCGGCGCCCTTTTTGTGGTGGATCCCAAAAAGGAGCATATCGCCGTGGCGGAAGCGCGCATTCTCGGTATTCCGATCGTCGCCATTGTGGACACCAACTGTGACCCCGATGAGGTGGATTACGTGATCCCCGGCAACGATGATGCTATCCGTGCTGTGAAACTCATTTCCGGCAAGATGGCTGACGCCGTTCTCGAGGGACATCAGGGCGAGCAGATGGAGGACGCCCCTGCGGCGCCCGCACCCGAGGCCCAGGCCGAAGCGGTGGAAGCCGCTCCCGCAGCTGAGGCAGTCGTGCCTGCCGAGGCTTAAGATTGAAGCTGGAGGGGAAGAGGATATCTTCCCCTTTTTTACGGTTACTTTGAAAAGGAGGAAAATGTTATGATTACTGCAAGCCAAGTCAAGGAGCTGAGAGAGCGCACCGGCGTGGGTATGATGGATTGCAAGAAGGCCCTTACGGAGACGGACGGCGATATGGAAAAGGCTGTTGAGCTTCTTCGTGAGAAGGGTCTTGCCGCGGCTGCCAAGAAGGCCGGCCGCATTGCCGCCGAGGGTATCGTGGAATCCTATATCCACATGGGCGGCCGAATTGGCGTTTTGGTGGAAGTGAACTGCGAGACCGACTTCGTGGCCAAGACCGACGATTTCAAGAGCTTCGTGCGGGATATCGCCATGCAGATCGCCGCTTCCAACCCCCAGTATGTGTCCAAGGAAGAGGTTCCCCAGGATGTTATCGAGAAGGAGAAGGAGATTCTCCGTATCCAGGCTTTGAACGAGGGCAAGCCCGAGAAGATCGTGGACAAGATGGTGGAAGGCCGCATCCAGAAGTATTATAAGGATGTATGCCTCCTCGAACAGCCCTTTGTGAAGGATCCCGATATGACCGTTTCTCAGCTGGTTAACGAGAAGGTCGCCAAAATCGGCGAAAAGATCGCGGTGCGCCGTTTCGTCCGCTATGAGATGGGTGAAGGCCTGCAGAAGCGCGAGGACAACTTTGCTGAGGAAGTTATGTCCCAGATGAATGGCTAATGAATCGAAACAGCCCCATAAACCGCAAATTCGCGGGGAATGGGGCTTTTTCATAATCAGGAGGTGCTTTGGATGAGTAAGCCGATATACAACAGGGTGATTTTGAAGATCAGCGGCGAAGCGCTGGCCGGGGACAAACATTTCGGATTCGACAACGATGTCATAGGCGAGGTGACCGACGCCATCATCGACACGGTTAAGCTGGGTGTCCAGGTGGGTATCCTGGTGGGCGGCGGCAACTTCTGGCGGGGCCGGGACGGCAAGGAGATGGACCGCACCACGGCGGACTACATGGGGATGCTTTCCACGGTGCTGAACGCCCTGGCGCTGCAGGACGCTTTGGAGCATAAGGGCATGGAAACCCGGGTGCAGACCGCCATTGAGATGCGGCAGATCGCCGAACCCTACATCCGCCGCCGGGCGGTGCGCCACCTGGAGAAGGGACGCATCGTGATCTTTGCCTGCGGCAGCGGCAACCCCTATTTTTCCACCGACACGGCGGCGGCGCTTCGGGCGGCGGAAATTGAAGCGGATGCCATTTTACTGGCAAAGAATGTGGACGGCGTCTACAATGCCGATCCAAATCAGGTTTCCGATGCCAAGCGCTTTGATGAGATCGGTTATCTGGATTTCATCAACCGGGGTCTGTCCGCCATGGACACCACGGCGGTCACCCTTTGCATGGACAATCATATTCCCATCAGTGTGTTTTCGCTGGCCGAGCCCGGGAATATTGTCAAAGCCGTGATGGGCGAAGCGACGGGCACCTTAATTCGTTAAAGGCACTTGTACAATTGGTGAAAATCTTATAAAATGGTACTCAGTAAAGGAGGGATCTCTGTGCCGGATGCATTGATTCAAGCAGCAACAAAGAAAATGGAAAAGACAGTTGAACTTTATAAACAGGATTTGGCCAGCCTGCGGGCCAGCCGGGCCAACCCTCAGGTGTTGGACCGCATCATGGTGGACTATTACGGCGTTCCCACGCCCATCAATCAGGTGGGCAATGTGGCAGTCCCGGAGCCCCGGCTTTTGACCATTACCCTTTGGGACACCAGTATGCTGAAGGAAGTGGAAAAAGCACTTCTTGCTTCCGACCTTGGCTTGACCCCCTCCAACGATGGCAAGATGATCCGCCTCGTCTTCCCCGAACTGACGGAGGAGCGCCGCAAGGAGCTGGTCAAGGTGCTCTATAAGAAGAACGAGGAGGCCAAGGTGGCCGTGCGGGCGGTGCGGAGGGATACCATCGATCAGTTCCGGCGCCAGAAGAAGAACGGCGAAATGACGGAAGACGATTATAAGGACCTGGAGGATGAGATTCAAAAGCTCACCGATGCCAAGGTCAAGATGCTGGAAGGCATCACGGCTGAAAAAGAAAAGGAAATCATGGAAATCTAAACGAATACAAGATTCCCAGGACGGATGTCCTGGGAATCCTCATTAAACGGACGGAGGATCGAGATGGACGGGAAAGCCAAATGGTTTCGTTCCAAAGCGCCTGAGGAATGGGCAAATTTGGATCCAAAGCGCATACCCCGCCACGTGGCCGTCATCATGGACGGCAATGGACGCTGGGCCACGAAGCGGGGGCTCCCCCGAAGCATGGGCCACAGGGCGGCTATGACGGCCCTCAAGAACACCATCCGCATGTCATCGGATCTGGGGATGGAGGCGCTCACCCTTTACGCGTTTTCCACGGAAAATAAGAAGCGTCCGGCCCAGGAGGTTGGTTTTTTGATGAACCTTCTGGTGGAATTCATGGCCAGGGAAATCGACGAACTGGACGAAAACGGCGTTCGCATCCGCATCATCGGCCACTACGATGAGCTGCCTGAAAAGGTGGTCGCCTGCGTGGGCGAGGCCATGGAACGGACGAAGGACAATGACGGGCTCAAACTGAGCATTGCCCTCAATTATGGGAGCCGGCTTGAGATTGCGGACGGCCTCAAGCGCTTCGGCAAGGAGCTTTTGGCGGGTGAAATTTGTCTGGAGGATGTGAACGAGGGGACCTTGGGCCGCTATCTCGATACCGCTGGGCTGCCCGATCCGGATCTCGTGATCCGAACCAGCGGCGAGCTTAGAATCAGCAACTTTTTGCTGTATCAAATTTCCTATGCCGAACTATACTTTACCGATACCCTGTTCCCCGATTTCGGGGAAGCGGATTATCTTGAAGCGCTTCAGGATTATCAAAAAAGAAACCGCCGTTTTGGTGGGGTAACGGAAGGGTAGGGCTATGGGAAAGAGAATCGTAACCGGCGTATTGTGGGCCATCTATCTGGTGGCGGTGATCATCTTTGGCGGCTGGCCCTATTGGATCACGGTGGGGGGCCTCATGCTGATTGGCACCCATGAGATTCAAAGCGTCTTTAAGAGCGCCAACTACCGGATCGTGGAATGGCCTGGTTTCGTGATCAGTGCCCTGCTGGTGCCCGCCATGCTCTGGAAGGGTGCCATGGGTATGCTCATCGTTTTCTGTCTTGGCTTTGTAGTGGCCTTGGCGTGGCAGGTCTTTCACATGGAGGACACGATGGGGGATCTGACGGGCACCGCCTTTGGTCTGTTTTATCCCGCCATGCCCCTTGGATTTTTGGCGCTGTTGATGCGCTTCGAACCGGAGCCCATGGGCAAGATCATGGTGATTTTGGTGCTTGCCTGCACGTTCATTGGCGATACCTTCGCCTATTTCGCCGGCAGAGCCTTCGGCAGGCACAAGCTCTGTCCCAAGGTGAGCCCCAAAAAGACGGTGGAAGGTTTCATCGGCGGATTTGCGGGCAGCATTCTGGCGGGCATCGCTACGGCCCTGGTGGTGGAGCATCTTTTCCATGTGCCGGTGTCCATGCTGTATTTTGTGCTGACCGGCATTTTATGCGGCATTGCGGGGCCACTGGGGGATCTCAGCGCCAGCGTGATCAAGCGCAAGCTGGGCGTGAAGGATTTTGGAAACTTCCTGCCGGGCCACGGCGGAATCATAGACCGTTTTGACGGCGTTCTTTTCACGGCGCCCATGACCTGGATGCTGTGGACACTATTTTTAGGAGCATAGAGCATGAAGCGTATTGCCATATTGGGTTCCACGGGCTCCATTGGTACGCAGGCGCTGGACGTGGTGCGGGAGCACCGGGACGAATTGGAAGTCATTGCGCTGACGGCCCATGGGAACTGGGAGCTTCTTAATAGACAGATCGAAGAATTCAGGCCCGCGTTTGTGGGCTTGGTGGAGGAGGCGGCAGCGCGTGAGCTGGCGCCTTTGCTGCCCCCAAGTGTTTGTCTTGCATCGGGGGCGGACTGCAATCGTGAGGCGGCGACCCTTCCTGAAGTGGATATGGTGCTGGTGAGCGTGGTGGGCATGTGCGGGCTTCTGCCCACTTTGGCGGCCATTCGTGCAGGTAAGAAGATCGCCCTTGCCAACAAGGAGACGCTGGTGGCCGGCGGAGATTTGGTGATGCGGGCCGTAAGGGAAACGAACGGGGTATTGCTGCCGGTGGACAGTGAGCACTCGGCAATCCATCAAAGCCTGATGGGAACCAGGCCCGGCGATCTTCTCCGCATTCTTCTCACCGCTTCCGGCGGGCCCTTCCGGACATGGAGCCGTGAACGCATTGAAAAAGCCACGGTGAAGGATGCCCTCAACCATCCCACCTGGAACATGGGCGCCAAGGTTACGGTGGATTCAGCGAGCCTGATGAACAAGGGGCTGGAGGTCATCGAAGCCGCCCATCTTTTTCAGGTATCGGGGAGGGAGATCAAGGTGGTGGTCCACCCCCAAAGCATCGTCCATTCCATGGTGGAGCTGAAGGACGGTGCCGTGATCGCCCAGTTAGGGGTGCCGGATATGCGGCTTCCCATCCAGCTGGCGCTGATGGAGGATGAGCGAAGGAATCTGTCCGGCCCGAGGCTGGATTTTGCATCCATTGGCCAGCTGACCTTTGAGGATGCGGACATGAACCGGTTCCCGGCGCTGCGCCTCGCCTATGAGGCCCTGGAAAGCGGGGGATTGATGCCGGTGGCGTTCAATGCGGCGGGCGAAGTGGCGGTGGCCGCCTTTTTGAAGGAGAGGATTCCCTTCGGCCGCATGGCGGAACTGGTGGAGCGGGCTATGGCGGATACGGTTCATGCGCCGGCGCCCGATCTTGACACCATCCTGGGCTTTGACCTCGAGGTGCGCCGCAAAGTTGCGCTTTGGATGGATGTGGAGTAAGATTCGTACATAGACTAGGAAGAACGCATTTGGATATGAGGTGATTGTTTGGGTTTCTGGTCCATACTTATAGCCATTTTGATACTGGGGATCATCGTATTCTTTCATGAACTGGGGCATTTCAGCGTTGCACGGCTTTTCAAGTTCAAAGTGATTGAGTTTGCGGTGGGCATGGGGCCTAAACTCGTCTCCAAAACCAGCCGGAAGAATGGCATCATGTACAGTCTGCGCGCCCTGCCCTTTGGCGGATACTGCAAGTTCTACGGCGAAGATGAGGATTTGGACGACCCCGATGCCATGAACAAAAAGCCGGTTTGGCAAAGATTCCTGGTGGTGGCCGCCGGACCTTTGATGAACATCGTCATTGCCATTCTGGTCGGCATCATTCTGTTTTCGGTCATCGGCATCTATGTGGTCACCCCGGAGATTGCGGAAGTCGCTGCGGGCACGCCGGCAGCGGCAGCGGGCATTCAGGCGGGCGATGTCATTGTGGCCGTCAACGGTGAGGAAGCCGATTCGGCGGAGGCCATCAGCGAGAAGATCGCGGCGGGCGGCGAATCCTTTGAGCTTACGGTGGAAAGGGATGGACAGCGGCAAAATATTCAGGTTTCCACCTATTTTGATGAGGAGCTGCAAAAAAGCCGGGTGGGCATCACTTTCGGCCAGGAAAAGGAGCGCTATGGCATTTTCAGCTCCATTGGCGAATCGGTGAAGCTCAACTTTGATATTCTGGGTCAGATGCTGGGCTATCTGGGCAATCTGTTCTTCAAGGGGGAAGGGGTGAACGATATCATGGGTCCGGTGGGTACCATCGGCGTGATGAGCGAGATGGCCTCCCAGGGCTTTGTGTACCTGCTTCAGATGGTGATGCTGATCAGCCTCAACCTTGGGCTGATCAATCTGCTGCCCCTGCCGGCTCTCGACGGCGGCCGGCTGGTGTTTCTCATCATCGAGGGCATTCGCCGAAAGCCCATCGATCCGAACAAGGAGGGTCTGGTCCATATGATCGGCCTGGTGGTGCTCTTTGGCATCATGCTGCTTTTCACCTATAAGGATATCGTGCGGCTCATAGGAGGTTCGTAATGATCGAAAGAAGAACAACCCGGCAGGTCATGGCGGGATGTGTGCCCATCGGCGGCGATGCGCCCGTCACCGTGCAGTCCATGACCAACACCGATACGCGGGATGTCGAGGCTACCCTCCGCCAGATTCGGGCACTGGAGGATGCGGGCTGTGAGATTATACGTCTTGCAGTGCTGGACGGTGAATGCGCGGAAGCGCTGAAGAAAATTGTTCCCGGTGCGAAGGTGCCTCTGGTTGCCGATATCCATTTCGATTACCGGCTTGCCCTTGCGGTCATGGAAGCGGGAATTGCGAAAGTAAGGATCAATCCCGGCAACATTGGCAGCGAAGCGCGGGTTCGGGAAGTGGTGAGCTCTGCCAAGGATCACGGGGTTCCCATCCGCATCGGGGTAAACGGCGGCTCTTTGCCAAAGGATATCCTGGCTCGGTACGGCGGCCCCACGCCGGAAGCTCTCTATGAGGCCACCATGGGCCACGTGAAGCTTTTGGAGAAATTTAACTTTCAAAATATTGTCCTGTCCCTCAAGGCTTCCTCGGCGGAGCTGACGGTGCGAAGCACTGAGCGCATCTCCCGGGCCTGTGATTATCCCCTTCATATCGGGGTGACGGAGGCGGGGACAAGCTTTTCCTCCACGGTGAAATCCAGCGTCGGTATCGGCGCCCTGTTGCTTCAGGGCATTGGGGACACCATCCGCGTATCCATCACCGGGGATCCGGTGGAGGAAGTGAAGGTGGGCAAGGCCATCTTGAAGAGCCTTGGCTACGGAAAAGCGGGTCTTGAAATGATCAGCTGCCCCACCTGCGGACGGTGCCAGTACAACGTGGAGAAAGTGGTTCGTGAGGTGGAGCGCCGACTTGATCCCAAGCTGCCCCTCAAGGTGGCGGTGATGGGCTGCGTGGTCAACGGGCCGGGAGAAGCCCGGGAAGCGGATCTTGGCATTGCGGGCGGCAAAGGATCCGGCATTCTTTTCATGAAGGGTGAGAAGGTAAAAACCGTGCCCGAATCCCGCTACGTGGAGGAACTGGTGAAAGCCGCTGAAAATCTGGCGGCGGCAAAACGCTCCTGAAAGGAAGATGAATTTATGACAAAGCAGGCGGCCGCGGGCTGGAAGGCATGCCTGATTGAACAAGGATATGGGGAGCTGGCTGAAAGACTGACCTTGGTGCGTGCCCTGGTGAATGAACAGGATCGGAGCATCAGCGTCCAATTTGAGGGCCGGGGGGAGAGCGTTCCGAATGGAGATCAGCTCCTCGCCGGAGCTTTCAGCGCCACCTTTTCTCAAGCTAAGGTATCGGTGGATATCGTTTGGAAACCCATGGAACAAAGAAACCTGGAGGATGAACTGGCCGCGGGCGGCCGGTTTATTCTGGATGCTCTTTTGGAGGAGATGCCCTCCTTCAAAGCCTGGATGGACGAAACCAGGCTGTCCCTTGAAGGGGATGCCCTTACGGTGAAGGTGCCCCAGCCCACACTGGTGGAGACGCTGCTTCACAAGAACGCCGGTCATCTGCTTCAGGAGCATATTGTGCAGCATTTTGGCCGGGCGGTGGCCGTGAAGTTTGATTCCGACGGAGCGGCGAACGAGGAAGCGGAGGCGGAGGAAAAAGAAAGGCTTCTTCAGGAAAAGGCAAAGCTTGCGGTGGTCCAGCCGCCGGCGGAGGCGGTCAAACCCGCCAATCCCCAGCCGGAGAAATCCTCCCGCGCCCCCCGGAAGAGCGGCGGTCCGAAACGGATCAAAGCCAATGAGGATACGCTGATGGGCTATGGCATCGGAAACGAAGCGGCGACGCCCATTGAGGAGCTTTCCCTGGAATCGGGACGGGTCACCGTGCGGGGTGAAGTGGTGAGCCTGGAAACCCGTCCGCTGAAGGACGGACTCAAAGCATTGGTCAATTTTGCGCTTACTGACTATACCAGCAGCATCTATGTGAAATCCTTCCTGAAGCTGGAGAAGCTGGAGGAGATTGAAAAGGACCTGAAACCCGGCTGCTGGCTTAAAGTGCGGGGCGAGGTGGTGCTCGACACCTTTTCCCAGGAAGCGGTCATCATGGCGAAGGACCTTGAAAAGGCCCAGCCGGAGGTGCGGCTGGACGAGGCCGAGGAGAAACGGGTGGAACTGCATCTTCACACCCAGATGAGCTCCATGGATTCGGTCCTCAGCATCAAAAAGGCCATCGATCAGGCGGCGGCCTGGGGCCATAAGGCCCTTGCCATCACCGACCATGGTGTGGTGCAGGCTTTTCCTGAGGCTTACGATTATGCCAGCCGCAAGGATTTCAAGATTATCTTTGGCGTCGAAGGCTATTTGATGGAGGATCTTCAGGGCATTGTCCAGGGCGGGGCCTGCGGAGATTTTAACCGGACCTTCGTGGTTTTTGACGTGGAGACCACCGGCCTATATGCCGGCAAGGACCGCCTGACCGAGATCGGAGCGGTCAAGATTGAGGACCGGAAAGTGGTGGGGCGCTTCTCCACCTTTGTCAATCCGGAGATGCCCATTCCCGCCAAAATCACTGAGCTGACCAGCATCACCGACGCCATGGTGGCGGACGCGCCAAAGGCGGGCCCCGCCCTTAAGGATTTCTATAAATTTGCGGAAGGTTCCATTTTGGTAGCCCATAACGCCTCCTTTGACGTGGGCTTTTTGAAAGCGGAGTCAGTGCGAACGAACGGCCCGGATTTTTCCGGCTTTGCGGTGTTGGATACCCTGCTTCTCGCCCGGCAGATTTTCCGGGAGCTGAAGCGTCACCGGCTGGATACCATTGCAAGGCACCTCAAGATTTCCATGGGACGGCATCACCGGGCGGTGGACGATGCGAACACCACCGGTGAAATTCTGCTGCAAAGCCTGAAGCGCCTGGAGGAACAGGATATTCACACGCTGGAGGCCATTGACGAGAAACTGAATGATCACAATGTGGCGGGCATCGGCCGCCATCATATCATTGTGCTTGCAAAGAACCAGGAGGGACTGATGAACCTCTATAAGCTCATCACCATATCCCACCTGGAGTACTTCAACCGTACGCCCCGGCTGCCCCGGGATGTGATGCAAAAATACCGCAAGGGGCTTTTGTTCGGTTCCGCCTGTGAGCAGGGGGAACTGTTCAAAGCCATTCTGGACGGCAGGCCGGAGGCGGAACTGGAACGCATTGCAGGTTTCTATGATTTTCTGGAGATTCAGCCCCTGGGCAACAATGAATTTTTGATCCGGCAGGGCCGCGCTGACCGCCAAAAGCTGATTGACATCAATAAAAAGATCATCGCCCTCGGGGACAAGCTCTCTAAGCCGGTGGTCGCCACCTGCGATGTTCATTTTCTCAATCCCCGGGATGAGGTGTTCCGCCGGATCCTGATGAAGGGACAGGGCTTTGAGGATGCGGACCAGCAGGCGCCCCTCTATTTCAGATCCACCCCGGAGATGCTGGCGGAGTTCGATTATCTCGATCCTGAAACCGCCCGGCGGGTGGTGATCGAGGCGCCGAATGCCATCGCCGATCAAATCGAGGCCATGCGGCCCTTCCCCAACGAGACCTTTCACCCGAAGATTGAGGGTGCGGAGGACGCGGTGCGGGAGATGGCTACGAAGCGCGCCCATGAGATCTATGGCGATCCGCTGCCGGATATCGTTCAAGCGCGGCTGGACAAGGAGCTCAAATCCATCATCGGGCATGGGTTTGCGGTGCTGTACTGGATCGCCCACAAGCTGGTTAAAAAATCCCTTTCCGATGGATATTTGGTGGGCTCCCGGGGTTCGGTCGGCTCTTCCCTGGTGGCGACGTTCCTTGAGATCACCGAAGTGAACGCGCTGCCGCCCCACTATGTGTGTCCGAAGTGCAAACACAGCGATTTTAACGTGGATGTGAAGAAATATGCCTGCGGCGTGGACCTGCCGCCCATGGACTGCCCCTGCTGCGGCACGGCTATGCTTCGCCAGGGCTATGATATTCCTTTTGAGGTGTTCCTCGGCTTTGAGGGCGATAAGGTTCCCGATATCGATCTCAATTTCTCCGGCGAATACCAAAGCGTCATGCACAAATACACCGAGGAAATCTTTGGTACCGGGAACGTGTTCCGGGCGGGTACCATCGGTACGGTGAAGGAAAAGACGGCCTATGGCTTCGTGCTCAAATACTTCGAAGAGAAGGGGATGCTGGAGAGGATATCCAAGGCGGAGCTGGACCGGCTTTCCAAGGGCTGTTCCGGGGTCAAGCGCACCACCGGCCAGCATCCGGGCGGCATCGTGGTCGTGCCCAAGGAGATCGATGTACATTTGTTCACGCCGGTGCAGCATCCCGCTGATGACAAGACGTCGGGAATCATCACCACCCATTTTGACTTCAACTCCCTGCATGACCGGTTGGTGAAGCTGGACATCCTGGGGCATGATGATCCGACCATGATTCGTATGCTTCAGGATCTGACGGGGGTGGACCCCTTCAGCATACCTCTCAACGATGAGCGGGTGATGTCCCTTTTTTCCACCACGGAGACCCTGGGCGTCACACCGGAGGAGCTGGACTGCCAGGTGGGCACCTATTTCATTCCCGAGTTTGGCACCAGCTTTGTGCAGGAGATGCTCATCGAAACCCGGCCCAGGACCATGGCTGAACTGATCCGTATCAGCGGTCTTTCCCATGGCACCGATGTATGGCTCAACAACGCTCAGGAGCTCATTCGAAAGAACATTGCTGTCCTCAAGGAAACCATCTGTACACGGGATGACATCATGAATCAGCTCATCGCTGAAGGCGTGCCGCCGAAGATGGCCTTTACGACCATGGAGAGCGTGCGAAAGGGCAAGGGGCTGAAGCCCGAGATGGAGGAAGCCATGATCGAGCACGACGTGCCCGAGTGGTTCATGGATTCCTGCCGCAAGATCAAGTACATGTTTCCGAAGGCCCATGCCGCGGCCTATGTGATGATGGCTCTTCGCATCGCCTACTTTAAGGTCTATTATCCCAAGGCCTTCTATGCGGCATGCCTCAGCATACGCGCCCTCGCGGATTTCGACGCTCTTACCATGACCAAGGGCCTTGACGCCGTGCGGGAGGAGCGGAAGGCGCTCAACGAAAAGGGCAAGACCACGAAGCTGAGCGTGAAGGAAAAGGACCGGCTGACCGTTCTGGAGTTGATTGTGGAGATGAATCTTCGCGGGATCTTCTTTGAGGGTATTGATCTCTATAAGTCCGACGCCAAGAAGTTTATCATCACCGACAAGGGACTTTTGCCGCCCTTCATGGCGGTGCCCGGACTGGGGGAGGCGGCGGCCAGAAGCATTGTGGAGGCGAGGAAGGACGGACCCTTTATCTCCATCGAGGACTTCCAGCAGCGCACTTCGGTCAATAAGACCAATATCGAGATCTTTAAGGGGCTGGGCTGCTTCAAGGATCTGCCGGACAGCAATCAGCTTTCGCTATTTGCCGGCCTGTCCTTATAAAATTTGCCAACCCGGGAAAACTGTAAATAGGCTTAAAATGCCGTTAAAATGCTAGAGTGAAGCCCTTTTTACTTGCGGGAACTGGTGCGTTGTGCTATAATAACCATAATTCATCAATTCGGAATTTGTAAGGAGTGGGTGACGGCCCGCTCTTTCTATTATGACAGAAACCCAGGAGGTTACCTTTGACCAAAAAATCATCAATGCTTGAAGCCATTCGTAGTGCCGCTGAGCCGATCATCCAGGCTTTGGATATGGAGCTTGTGGATGTGGAGTATGCAAAGGAGGGCTCCGATTGGTGTCTTTTTGTGTTTGTCGACCGGCCGGAGGGCATGTCGATGAACGATGTGGAGCGCGCCACGGCGCCTTTAAACGAACTTTTGGATGAAATAGATCCGATCGCCGAGCCTTACCAGCTTATCGTCTCTTCGCCCGGGGACCGTCCGCTGAAGACGGCGCGGGATTTTGAACGCAATCAGGATAAGCCGGTGGAAGTGAAGCTTTACCGCCAGATGAACGGCAGGAAAGCCTTCGTGGGAAAACTCGAGGCCTTCGGAGAACAGATCATGATACGGGATGAGAAGGATCAGGTGTTTTCCTTCGATCCAAAGGATGTGGCCGTGGTTCGGCCTTGGTTTACGGTGTAAAGGCTGGGGGGAGGATGCTAAGCCATGAACGCTGAATTTTTAAATGCGCTGGATGCCATTGAACGGGAGAAAAAAATACAGAAGGAAGTTCTGATCAAGGCGGTGGAAAAGGCCTTGACTTCAGCCTTCAAGGGCAATTTTGGCGCGACCCAAAATGTGAAGGTGACCATTGACCGGATGAACGGCGACGTGAAGGTTTTTGCCGTTAAAACGGTGGTGGAGACGGTGGAGGACTCCAATCTCGAGATCGCCCTTGAGGAGGCCCAGAAGATTCGCCGGGTATATGAGCCGGGCGATATCGTGGAGCTTGAGGTCACGCCCAAGTCCTTTGGACGCATTGCGGCCCAGACAGCCAAGCAGGTGGTTGTGCAGCGCATCCGCGAAGCGGAGCGGGGCATGATTTATAATGATCTGATTGAAAAGGAAGAGGAGATCCTCTCCGGCATAATCCGGCGCATTGAAAAGCGGCGGGTCTATGTGGAGCTGGGCAGCAGCGAGGGCGTCATTGAGCCCGGCGAACAGGTGCCCAACGAGACTTACGATCTCAACGAACGTCTCAAAGTGTTGGTGCTCGAGGTCAAAAGGACCAATAAGGGCCTTCAGGTGATGCTCTCCCGCACCCATCCCAGCCTTGTAAGGCGGCTTTTTGAGATGGAAGTGCCGGAGATCCAAAACGGGACCATCCTGATTAAGAGCATCGCCCGGGAAGCGGGCTACCGCACCAAAATGGCGGTGCATTCCACCGACGGCTCCGTGGAACCCGTTGGGGCCTGCGTGGGCCAGCGGGGCATCCGGGTGGAGCATGTGGTGGATGAGCTTCGCGGTGAAAAAATTGATATTATCAAGTGGAGCGCCGACCCCGCTGAATATATAGCCAACGCTTTAAGCCCCGCCCGTACACTGATGGTGTACGTTAACGAGGCGGAGCGGGCGGCCCGGGTGATCGTGCCCGATAACCAGCTGTCCCTTGCCATCGGCAAGGAAGGGCAGAATGCCCGTCTTGCCGCCAAGCTGACCGGCTGGAAGATCGATATCAAAAGTGAAACGCAGGCCATGAATCTGCTTGAAAAGGTTCAGGGCGAGGAAGTGGAGAGGTAATTGATGGAGCGAAAGATCCCCAAACGCATGTGCGTGGGCTGCCGGGAGATGAAACCGAAAAAGGATCTGATCCGGGTGGTGCGTACCGCTGAGGAGGGCGTGCCCAAAGTGGACCGCACGGGGCGGGCCAATGGCCGCGGGGCTTACATCTGTCCTGAAGCGGCCTGCCTGCAGAAGGCGGCTAAGACCCGGGCGCTTGAAAGAGCGCTCGAAGTCAAAATCACGCCGGAAATATTGGACCAGCTGGAAAGGGAGATCGAACGGCGTGAGCTTTGAGGATGTCTTTAATCTTTTGGGTCTGTGCTATCGGGCCCGGCGTTTGGTGGTGGGCGAGGAAGCCTGCCGGCAGGCGATTCGAAGCGGTAAGGCCGAGCTGGTGCTCGTGTGCCATTCGGCTTCACCAAATACCCTGCATCGGTATGAAAGCATGTGCTACGGCCAAAATATCAAGCTGTGTGTGCTGCCGGATACCCATGAATTGGGGCCCTTTTTGGGCAAACCCAGTGCAAAAGCCGTTGCAATACTTGACAAAGGGTTTGCAGAGGGGTTAAATCATAAATTGTGCGATTCGTTTTCGGGGGTGGGTTGTAAATGAGTAAATTAAAAGTGTTGGAAATTGCCCAGGAGTATGGCAAGCCCAGCGAGGAATTGTTGGGGCAGGTCCAAAAACTGGTGGAAGATACCAAGCGTACCCTGTCCACGGTCAAGGGCCGGGAGCAGGTAAAGATCCAGGAGATGCGTGCAAAGGAGGCCGAGGCCAAGGAGCGGGCCTTGCAGGCGGAGATGGATTCTGAGGAGGCGCCGCTGACCGATGCAGCCGCGTCCGCGCCGGAACCCGCGGAGGAGATGCCGGCAGCGTCTGCCGCACAGGCCGAACCTGTCGAGGCTGAAAAGACTGCGCCCGCACCCGAAGCGTCGGCGGCCGAAGCATCTCAAAAGGAGAAAATTGAGAGCGGCAAACCTGAGGCGGAAGCCGCGGCGGAGCCTGTCAAGCAGGAGCCGGCGGCCCCTCAACGGCCAAAACCCCAGATGGGCGGCGGGCCCTTCATTCCCCAGCCCCAGGCCAATCGTCCGGCTCAGCAGAATAGACCGGCGCAGCAGACGCGTCCCCAGCCCCCGCGGGACAATCGTCCGGCAAGACCCCAGCAGCCGGCCGGCACGGCGCCCCGTACCCCGAGAAAGCCTGCAGCACCCGGTTTTGCAGCGGCTCCGGCGCCCGCGAAGAACTTCACTTCGCCGCCGCCCAAGCCGCGCTACGATGATCGCAGGAACAGGAGCCGCAAGCCCCTGCCCGATAAAAAGAATGCGCCTATGTTCGATGATGAGCGCTATCGCGGTCGCAAGCCCAAGCGCAAGCAGCAGCCTGCACAGCCCATTGTGCCCATCAAGATTGAAAAGGCGGTGATCACTACGGAGATGGTTTCCGTTAAGGATCTTTCCGAGAAGATTGGCAAGCCGGCGGCGGAGATCATCAAGAAGCTTTTTCTGCTGGGCATTTTGGCTACCATCAATCAGGAGATTGACTTTGATACGGCAGCTTTGGTTGCCAGTGAATACGATATTGAACTTGAGCACAAGATGGATAAGACCTTTGAAGAGGTGCTCAGCGACGAGGATCATGAGGACGACAGCAAGGATCTTGAGAACCGTCCCCCTGTGGTCACCATCATGGGCCACGTGGACCATGGCAAGACTTCCCTTTTGGATGTGATCCGCAGCACCCATGTGACCGATCAGGAGTCCGGCGGCATCACCCAGCA
The DNA here is from genome assembly GCF_014384795.1 of Gehongia tenuis. Lineage (NCBI taxonomy): Bacteria > Bacillati > Bacillota > Clostridia > Christensenellales > Christensenellaceae > Gehongia > Gehongia tenuis. The sequence goes on from NZ_JACRSR010000001.1 coordinate 913,619, forward strand.
CATCGGTGCCTATATGGTCAACGTTCATGGTCAGGCGATCACCTTCCTGGATACTCCCGGTCATGAGGCCTTCACGGCGATGCGTGCCCGCGGCGCGCAGGTGACGGATATCGCTATTCTGGTGGTTGCGGCGGATGACGGCGTTATGCCCCAGACCATTGAGGCGATCAACCATTCCAAAGCGGCGGAAGTGCCCATCATTGTGGCGATTAACAAGATTGATAAACCCGGCGCCAATCCTGAAAAGGTCATGCAGGAGCTGACCGAGTATGGACTGGTATGCGAGGATTGGGGCGGCGACACCGTCATGGTGCCCGTGTCCGCTCATACGAAGGAGGGCTTGGATAAGCTCCTTGAAATGGTTCTTTTGGTGGCGGAGATGCAGGAGCTGAGGGCCAATGCCAATCGTATGGCCAAGGGCTCCATCATTGAAGCAAAGCTTGACAAGGGCCGTGGCCCTGTGGCCACCGTGCTGGTTCAAAACGGAACGCTGAAAGTGGGCGACACCATCGTGGCCGGCACCGCTTACGGTCGTGTCCGTGCCATGCTGAACGACAAGGGCCGCCGGGTGGATGAAGCTGGTCCCTCCGTTCCCGTTGAGGTTCTTGGCTTCTCCGAGGTTCCGGAAGCGGGCGACGTGCTCTATGCGGTGGAAGACGACAAGCTTTCCCGCCAGGTTGCCGAGGAGCGGCGCAACAAGCAGAAGATTCAGCAGATGAAGGTGATGTCCAAGGTTTCCTTGGATGAGCTGTTCAGCCAGATTGCCCAAGGCCAGGTCAAAGACCTCAACATCGTGGTCAAGGCCGATGTGCAGGGCAGCGTGGAAGCCATGCGCCAGTCCCTGGAGAAGCTCTCCAACGATGAGGTTCGGGTTCGGGTCATTCACGGCGGCGTGGGTGCCATCGCGGAGACGGACGTTATGCTTGCCTCCGTTTCAAATGCCATCATCATCGGTTTCCATGTGCGGCCCGATGCCAAAGCGCGGGAGGCGGCTGAAAAGGAGAACGTGGACCTTCGCCTGTACCGGGTCATCTATGAAGCCATCGACGATGTGGAGAAGGCCATGAAGGGTATGCTGGAGCCGGTCTACCGTGAAGTGGTGCTGGGTCACGCCCAGGTTCGCGAGGTCTTCAAGGTCAGCGGCGTCGGTGCCGTAGCCGGAAGCTATATTACCGACGGCAAGATCGTCCGCAATGCCGAGGTCCGTGTACTGCGGGACAATGTGGTGGTTCATGAGGGCAAGATCGACTCCCTCAAACGCTTTAAGGATGACGCTAAGGAAGTCATGCAGGGCTATGAGTGCGGTATCGGTCTTGAGAACTTTAATGATATCAAGGAAGGCGATGTGCTCGAGGCCTTCACCCAGGAGGAAGTGGAGCGCTGATGCCTTAGGAAAGGAACGGTTTTGTGAAAATCGACCGCAACAATAGGATCAACGAGGAAGTCAAGCGGGAGGTCAGCGATATCATCCACAGCGATCTCAAGGACCCAAGGATCGGCGGCATGGTGTCGGTGATCCGGGCGGATGTGACCGGGGATCTGAGATATGCCAGAATCTATGTGAGCATCATGGCCGGGGATGAGGAGAAAAAGGCGACCATGAAGGCGCTCAAAAGTGCTGCCGGTTTTGTGCGGCGGGAGCTTGGCGCCCGGATTGACCTTCGGTATGTTCCTGAAATCCAGTTCGTGTTGGATACCTCCATTGAATACAGTATCCATATCAACGAAGTGCTGAAAAAGGTGGAGAACGATCACAAAGATGTTTGAAAAATTGAGTGTTCTGGTGAAAAACGCCCAGAGAATTTGTTTGGCAGCCCATGTGTCCCCGGATGGGGACGCATTGGGCTCCTGTGCTGCATTGGGCCTCGGACTCGTCAAGCTGGGCAAGGAGGTCACCTTGCTGTGCGACGATCCAGTCCCGCCAAGATACGCCTTTTTAGACGTGCAGACGCGGCCCTATGATGCGGCCATGAAGGTGGATCTTTGCATCTATGTGGATTGCAGTGATGCCGGGAGAGCGGGAAAGGCCGGTGCGCTGGTGGGCAAAGTTCCCACCTTCTGTATCGACCATCATGGTACCAACCCCGCCTTTGCCGATGAAAACGTCATCGACCCGGCTATGGCAGCGACGGCCCAGCTGATTCTTATCGCGGTGGATGAGCTGGGAATTCCTTGGGATGCCCGTATGGCGAGCTGCCTGTATGTGGGACTCAGCACGGATTCGGGTAATTTTTCCTTTGGCAACTGTGACGCGAAGGCGCTTTGCGCGGCCTCCTATCTGGTGGAGAAGGGGGCGCGGCCGGCGGAGCTTTGCGATAAGCTCTATGGAAACCGGCCGCTGTCCGCTGTGCGGCTGCTGGGGCTCGGGCTTTCAACCCTTAAAATGAGTCTGGGAGGCAAGGTAGCGTCCCTTCATGTGACCCGCGCCATGCTGACGGAAGCGGGCGCCAGGGACGGCGATACGGAGGACATGGTGAACTATGCCGCCGACCTTGAGGGCGTGGAGATCGCTGTGTTCGTCAAGGAAGCGGAAGGCGGAACCAAGGCCAGCCTTCGCTCCCGCGGCGAGGCGGATGTGTCCAAACTGGCTTCCTATTTTGGCGGCGGCGGGCATGCCAAGGCATCGGGCTGCTTTTTAAAGCTTGGTGTGGCGGAAGCGGAGGCAGTACTGGTCAAAAAAGCCTGTGAGATGTTGACGCAATGAACGGGGTTTTAAACGTGCATAAGCCCCTTGGAATGACCTCCAGCGATGTGGTCGTCTTTGTCCGGCGGGCCTGGCACTTTAAAAAGGTGGGGCACGGCGGCACTTTGGACCCCGAAGCGGAAGGTGTGCTTCCCATCCTGGTCGGGCGGGGCACGCGGCTTTTTGACGCGATGATGGATATGGATAAGGAGTACCTGTGCGAGATTACGCTGGGCGTTGTCACCGATACCCAGGACAGCACGGGGCAGGTGCTGGAACGCCGGCCGGTCAGGGCGGAAAGGGAGGCGCTTGAAACCGCGCTGGAGGCCTTTCATGGACCCATCGAGCAGGTACCGCCCATGTATTCTGCAATCAAGATGCAGGGAAAAAAGCTCTATGAATTAGCCCGTTCCGGGCAAACGGTGGAGCGAAAGGCCCGGAATGTGGAGATCTATGGCCTTCAGGTGATCTCGGATAAGGGGGAGGGACGCTTCGATCTATGGGTGCGCTGCTCCAAGGGCACCTATATCCGCACCCTCTGTCATGATATTGGGGAAGCTTTGGGCTGCGGCGCCCATATGTCCGCATTGAAACGCCTCCGGAGCGGTCCCTTTTGCTTGGAGCAGAGCGTCAGCTTGGAAACGATCCAAAATGCCGCGGAAGATCCGGATAGTTTGCTGATCCCCATGGACAAGGTGCTGGAGCACTGGCCTCGGGTTCATGTGCGGGAGGAGTATCATAAAAAACTGGTGAATGGCAACACGCTGCCGCCGGAGGCCGCCTTGGAGGCGGTGCCCGAGGAGCCCTTTCTCGTTTATGGACCGGAGGGGCTTGTGGGCATTGGAAAGCGTGATGAGGCGTATTTTCGCATCAAGACCATGCTGATTTAAGGGGGGGTACTGGATGAAGGTTTACTTTGGACATCCCGATCCATCCATGCAGCAGCGATTTGGACTGGCTTTGGGGTTCTTCGACGGGGTCCACGAAGGGCACCGCCGGCTTATCACCTGCCTTAAGCTGGCAGCGGCAAAGCAGAAGTTCATTCCTGCCGTGTACACCTTCTTGGAGCATCCCACTCATGTGGTGCCCGGTCTCATCCCAAGAAAGCTTTTAACCACGCCCCGGGAGCGCATCCATTTCCTGAAGGAGGAGGGGATTGAGTCCCTCTATATGGGCTCCTTCACGCCCGAATTCGCGGCTGAGGACAAGCAGACTTTCATGGAACAGCTTTTCGTACCGGCGCTCAAATACCTGGTGGTGGGCTACAATTATTCCTTTGGCCGGGGCGGCGAAGGAACGGCCGAAGATCTTCGTAGCTTCGGAGAGGCAAGAGGCGTGCCAGTGGTGGTGCTGCCCGAGGTGGCGGTGAACGGCGAGAGCGTATCCAGCACGCGGATTCGAAAGCTGGTGGAAAAAGGAGAGCTGCGTGAAGCGGTCATGCTGCTTCGAAGGCCCTATTCGGTGGAAGGTTCGGTAAAGCCGGGTAATCAGATCGGACAGACCATGGGTTTTCCCACGGCCAACCTGTATCTGCCGGACTACAAGGTGCTGCCGGCCAGGGGAGTCTATGCCACCATCGCTTATCTGGACGGCCGCCATTGGGCGGCGGTCACCAACGTTGGCATCAAGCCCACGGTGACCGACAAAGCGGTGGACACCGTGGAGACCCATATCATGGGCAAAAAAGAGGTGCTCTATGGACGGTTTCTCCGGGTCATGTTCGTGCAAAAACTGCGGGGCGAGATCAAATTTGACGGGCTTGACACGCTCAAGAAGCAGATTGCCATGGATGTGGAAGCGGCCAAGGAGATTTTAAAACCCATGGCCGAGGAATAAGACAGCATTTTTAGGCGAAAAATACCAAATGGATGGTTGTACTTTTGCAGGGATATATGATACAATGAACGAGTTGAAATGAACCATTGGCATGGTTTATCGGGCCTCCGCCGTTTTACGATGCTGATGGCGATTCAAAATTTAATGGAGGTGTCATGAAATGACCAAGGAAAAGAAACTGGAGATCATCGAAAAGTATAAGCGCCACGAAGGCGACACCGGCTCCCCGGAAGTGCAGGTTGCTCTTCTGACTGAGCGGATCAATCATCTGAACGAGCATCTGAAGAGCCACAAGAAGGACCACCATTCCCGCCGTGGACTTTTGATGATGGTCGGCCAGCGCCGTGGACTGCTGAACTACCTCAAGGATCAGGATATTGAGCGCTACCGCGCTTTGATCGCCAGCTTGGAGCTCAGAAAGTAAAATAGTAATTCGTACGGATAGAGCGGATGTCCGCTCTATTCTTCTATCAACTAAAAGGAGGGACTATTTTTCATGCAACATCGTGTTTTTGAGATGGAGCTGGCGGGCAGAATGCTGAGCCTGGAAGTGGGTAAGCTTGCTGAACAGGCCGGCGGTTCCGTTATTGTACGATGCGGCGACACCGTGATTTTGGTGTGTGCGACCGTGTCCAAAACGCCTCGGGACGGTATCGATTTCTTCCCGCTGAGCGTTGATTTTGAAGAGAAACTCTATTCCGTGGGCAAGATTCCCGGCGGGTTCATCAAGCGTGAAGGCCGTCCGACGGAAAAGGCCATTTTGACCTCCCGGCTCATCGATCGGCCCATCCGTCCGCTGTTCCCCAAAACCTTCCGCAATGACGTGCAGGTGGTGGCCACCGTTCTGTCGGTGGATACCGATATTCCGCCGGATGTTTATGCCATGATCGGATCTTCCGCCGCTTTGTGCCTGTCCGACGCGCCCTTTGCCGGTCCAACCGGCAGCGTGGTGGTGGGCCTTGTGGATGGGGAGTACATCATCAATCCCACCAGCGAACAGCGTGAGATGAGCCGCATGTACACCACCGTTTCCGGCACCAAGGATGCAGTGATGATGGTGGAAGCGGAGGCGAAGGAAGTCAGCGAGGAGGAGATGCTGAAGGGCATCCTGTTCGCTCACGAAAAGATCAAGGAGATCGTGGCCTTCCAGGAGAATATGCTGAAGGAGCTGGGCATTGAAAAGGTCCTGCCCGAGCCCGAAGAGAAATACAGTCCCGAGGTGGAGCAGGCTGTCCGGGAATATGCGGCGGAGAAGATCCGCTGGAGCCTGGACACCACCGAGCGCTACGAGCGCGAGGCCCGGCAGCAGCAGGTCAAGGAGGAGGTTTTCGAGCATTTCGCTGAAACTTTCCCCGAGAGCGAGAAGGAGATCGACGCGGTGATCTACGATGTCACCAAGGAGATCGTCCGGGATAAGATCATTCATCACAATACCCGGCCTGATGGACGTACACTAAAAGAGGTCCGGCCTATCTGGTGCGAGGTTGGTTTCCTGCCCCGGCCCCACGGTTCAGGCATCTTTACCCGTGGACAAACTCAGGTGATGACGGTGGTCACCCTGGGCGCCATGGGCGAGGTACAGAAGCTGGACGGTCTGTCCGACGAGGATATGAAGCGGTACATGCACCACTACAACATGCCGCCTTACAGTGTGGGCGAGACCCGGCCCATGAGAAGTCCCGGCCGCCGCGAAATCGGCCACGGTGCTCTGGCGGAGCGGGCTCTTCTGCCCATGATTCCCTCGGAAGAGGAATTCCCTTATGCCATTCGTCTCGTGTCCGAAGTGGTGAGTTCCAATGGTTCCACCTCTCAGGCCAGCGTGTGCGGCAGCACCCTGGCATTGATGGATGCCGGCGTGCCCATTAAAAAGCCGGTGGCCGGTGTGGCCATGGGCCTCATCAAGGATGCCGAAACCGGCGAGATCGCCGTGATGACCGACATCCAGGGCTTGGAGGATTTCCTTGGGGATATGGACTTCAAGGTTGCGGGCACGAAGGACGGCATCACCGCTATTCAGATGGATATCAAGATCAAGGGCATTGACGAGGAGATTCTTCGCCGGGCCTTGGCTCAGGCGCTGGAAGGCCGGATGCATATCCTGGGCGAAATGCTGAAGACCATTGATGCACCGCGGGATCATCTCTCTCCCTATGCGCCCAAGATCATCCGCTTCACCATCAATCCCGAGAAGATCCGCGAGGTCATTGGGCCTGGCGGCAAGATGATCAATAAGATTATTGCCGAGACCGGCGTCAAGATCGATATCGAGGACGATGGACGGGTGTTCATCTCCACGCCCGATGAAGCGGCCGCAGCCAAAGCCCGCCGCATGATCGAGGCCATTGCAAAAGACATCGAGGTGGGTGAGATTTACCTGGGCAAGGTGGTCCGCCTGATGACCTTCGGCGCTTTTGTGGAGCTTGTTCCCGGCAAGGATGGCATGGTGCATATCTCCAAGATCTCTCCCACCGGCAAGCGGGTGGAGAAGATTGAGGATGCGGTCAAGATCGGCGACGAGCTGGTGGTCAAGGTCAACGAGATCGACCGCCAGGGCCGTGTGAACCTGACCTGCCGCGGTATTACCGAGGAGGAGCGCAACAGCGTTTTGTCCTAGTCCTAACCATACAGAAAGCTAAAACGGCCGCAAGGCCGTTTTTTTCTGTTGCATAGATGATTCGCCTCACGAATAGGTATAGATTATCTAAAAACCTATACGAAAGGGGATCTCCATGCGTTCATTCTATTTGCGCTACAAGGGCCGTGCGGCCAGCAATCTGCTCATTTTGGCTCTCATCGTGATCATTTATCTGGTCCTCATGAACGGTTCGGTGCGCTACACGCTGAGCCGCATGAGCGGCGATCCCATCCGAAAAGCTGAAAATGCCGAGGGTCAGGTGGCTTTTTTGTGCAATGTGGATTGGGGCGAGGAATATCTACCCCAGATGATGGAGATTTTAGAATCAAAGGGCTGCAGTGCCACCTTCTTTTTGACGGGCCGCTGGGCGGAAAAAAATCCCGATATGGTAAAGACCTTGGAAGCGTCAAATTTTGAGATCGGCAACCATGGCTATCAGCACAAGAATTACAGCACTTTGAGCCGGGATGCCAACCGGGAGCAGATTCAAAAGGCGGAGGACGCCATCGTGGCAGCGGGTGCGTCGCCTTCCAAGCTCTTTGCACCGCCCTCCGGGGATCACGGTCAGCAGACACTGGAAGCGGCCTCTGCGCTGGGTTACGAGACAATTTTGTGGAGTCTTGATACCATCGATTGGCGGGATAAGGATGCCAGCGTTCTGGTACAGCGCATCCTGAAGAATCCAAGCGATGGGGATTTCATCCTGATGCATCCCACGGAGCAGACCGTCAAGGCGCTTCCTCAGATTATTGACGGGCTCCAGCAAAAGGGGTTTGAGATCAAGTGCGTATCCGATCTGCTGCCATCGTCTTGACGTAGCGCAAATGAAGGAGCTGTGGTAATATGGTTTTACAAAGGAGAAAAGCATGGCTGAATTGACGAAGTTAAGCAATGGGCTCAGCATTGTGTGCGAACCCATCGAACATTGCCGCTCTGTGTCCGTGGGCATCTGGGTGCCCGCGGGTCCGGTGGATGAGCCGGGCAACGTGGGCGGCATTTCCCATTTCATTGAACACATGGTTTTCAAAGGAACGGAGCACCGCACGGCCCAGCAGATCAGTGTGGACATGGATCGGGTGGGCGGGCAGCTCAACGCCTTCACGGCCAAGGAATGCACCTGCTTCTATACCCGTGTGATGGATGAGCATGCGGATCTGGCGGTGGATGTGCTCTCCGATATGGTGCGCTGTCCCAAAATGGATCCGGAGGATATTGCACGAGAAAAAGGGGTGGTGCTGGAGGAGATTTCCATGGTGGAGGATACGCCGGAGGATCTCGTCAATGAGATGCTCTCGGAGGCCTTCTTTAGGGACAATCCTCTGGCAAAGCCTATCTTGGGCACGGTGGACAGCGTTTCGGCGCTCACGCGGGAGGATATTCTTGGCTACATGAACAGGCACTACTGCGCCAACAATCTGGTGCTTGCGGTGGCGGGAAACGTGTCCATGGCTGCGGTGTGCGACCTGGCGGAGAAATATCTCGGTGATTGGCGGTGCAAGGATCTGGAGCCGCGGACGCTGCCGGTTTTCGATCATTTTGAGTGCCAAACCCGGGTGAAGGAAAAGAGTATCGAACAGGCCCATTTGTGCTTTGGACTGCCCGGTGTATCCAATGTGGATGAGGACTTCTATGTGACGCTGGCCCTCAGCAACATCCTGGGCGGCGGCATGAGTTCCCGGCTGTTTCAGACCATTCGGGAGGAAAAGGGCCTGGCTTATACCGTCTATTCCTACCCTTCCAGCTATCGAAACGCTGGGCTTTTCAGCATCTATGCCGGGACCAGCCCCAAGAATCTGGAGGAGGTTACGGAACTGACAGTGAAGGAGATTGTCAAGCTGAGGGAAGGCGGCGTCGATGAGGAGGCCGTGGCCATGAGCAAGGATCAGTTGAAGGGCAGCTTTATCCTGAGCCAGGAAAGCGTCTCGGCACGCATGTCGGCGCTGGGCAAGAATCTATTGCTTCAAGGTAGGATCATCCCCGAGGAGGAAGTTCTGGAACGAATCGATGCCATCACGGCAAAGGATTTGCGGCGCGTGATGGACCGCCTCCTGGGCGGGCCGATATCGGTGGCCTGCATCACGCAGAAAGGGGAGGGGCAGCTGCCCTATCTCTATGATATAAAACTATAAAGCGGACAGGGGGTCGTGTAATGGACAAGCTGGATACCATCTTTATGATGCAGCAAAAACTGAACGAGGATATTCGGGTGCGGCGCAATCTGCCCCAGTATTCTCCGGAGGAATGGGTGCAAAAGCATGCCATGGCCATGGTGGCGGAGCTTTCCGAGGTGCTGGACGAGGTCAACTACAAATGGTGGAAGAAGCCCAAGGAACTGAATCATGCGGCGCTTAAGGAGGAACTGGTGGATGTGTTCCATTTCTTCCTCAGCATGTGTCTGGAAGCGGGCATGACTGCCGAGGATCTATACAGGGTCTATCTGGACAAGAACAAGGAAAACTTTGATCGGCAAATGGGCCTGTCGGCCAAGAAGGGCTACGAGCTCTAAGGGGGATTGATTTTCCAGAAGGCCCGTTTCAAGGGGAATAAAAAATCACCGCTCACGGCAAACTAAAAAAAACGTGAAGGTGGTTTTTTTATGTGCCAAAATCAAGAAAACAATCCTCCTGAAAATCCGAAGCCGACCATAGAAAACAGCATTTCCGGACTGGGTGTGCCGCAAATTCCCATGGCGCCCAATTCGCCCATCTACTGTGTGGCTATTGTGGGCCAGATCGAGGGCCACATGATCCTGCCGCCCCAAAATAAGACCACGAAGTATGAACACGTGATTCCACAGCTTTTGGCCATCGAACAGAATCCCGATATTCAAGGATTTGTGCTGATGATGAATACCGTGGGCGGGGACGTGGAGGCGGGACTTGCCATCGCCGAGATGGTGACCAGCATGACCAAACCCTCCGTTTCTTTGGTGCTTGGGGGCGGACACTCCATTGGCGTTCCCATGGCTGTGAGCACCAACTATTCCTTCATCACGCCCACCGCCACCATGACCGTCCATCCCATCCGCATGACGGGCATGATTATCAGCGTGCCTCAGACCTACGACTACTTCAACAAGATGCAGGAGCGGGTGGTAAGCTTTGTGGTGGAGCATTCCCACACCACGCGGGAGAAATTCATGGAGCTTATGATGAGCACCGGAGATATGGCAAACGATGTGGGCACGGTGCTGGTGGGAGAGGAAGCGGTGAACGCGGGCATCATCGATGCGGTGGGCGGCCTTTCCGACGCCATGGCTAAACTTGAGGAGATCATCGGCGGTGATCCCGCATGATCTTGCATACCATCGTTCCCATGGAGGAGGTGCTGAAGGGCATGGATAAGCTTTCAGCAGAGAATCTCGAGGAAGTGTGCTATCACGGCGTCTCCATGGTGGTGGAGCCCGTGGGACGGGGCCGGGGCCGAATCGTCCGCCTCCTTTCAGCCGATCCCGCTCGTTATCTTGATGCTGAGCTTTCACCAGGCAGCATTATCCGCTACGAGTGAATAATGACATCTTTTGTCGTAAGGACCGGGGCTTGTTCTAAGCCCCGGTCCTTTTTCATAAGTTGTCCCATAAAGCGAAAATCACTTGCGCATTTTGTTAGCATATGCTAACATAGAACCAGGGTAAATGATATCTGTTATCAATAAGGAGCGATGAAGATGCGCACTTTGAAGGATCTGAAACCCGGTGAAAAGGGGACTGTCCGCAGGATCGCCGCCGATCCGGCACTTCGCAGACGCCTCATTGAGATGGGGATCACCCAGGGCAGCGAACTGACCGTTCGGAAATATGCGCCGCTTGGGGACCCAATCGAGGTTTCAGTCCGGGGATGTGAGCTGGCTTTCCGCCTCAATGAAGCGGAAAAGATACAATTGGTGGGATGATTTACAAATGAGTTGCCTTGGGCAACTTATTTTTTCGAAGATATATTGAGAAATATTCTCAATAAGGGGAGGATGGACGAATGATATCGTTGGCCCTTGCTGGCAATCCAAACTGTGGGAAAACGACACTTTTCAATGTGCTGACCGGCAGCAACCAGTACGTGGGGAACTGGCCCGGTGTGACGGTGGATAAGAAGGAGGGCACTTTCCAGCTGGATGGGGAGGAAATTCGGGTGGTGGACCTTCCCGGCATCTATTCCCTGTCTCCCCATACGGTGGAACAAAAGCTTGCCCGGGATTTCCTGATTGAGGAAAAGCTCGATCTCATCGTCAACATCGTGGATGCGGGTAATCTTGAACGCAATCTGTACTTGACCTACCAGGTACTGGAGCTGGGCATCCCCACTATCATCGTGCTCAATATGTTCGATGAACTGGAGGCTTCGGGCAGTACCGTGGATGTGGCGCTGATGGAAAAACGCCTTGGGGCCATGGTGGTTCCCATGTGTGCTTCCAAGCGCAAAGGCGTAAAAGAATTTCTAAAACGGCTCCACGCCGTTGTGCACCATCCTGAGCGGGCGGTTAAGCCTTTCTTTCCCGCCTACGATCGCAACTTGATGGCGCTGCTGGGCCAAAGCGGCCTCGATCTGCCTTACTGGAAGGTGCTCTCCCTGCTGGAAGGGGAAACGGAGGCCGAAGAGGTCGGACAGTTCGTGGAGACCCAAAACAATGAGCTTGCTGAATTGTCCACGGAGGAGCGGGAAAAACTGGACGCTCTGGCCGGGCGTGTCCGGCGTCAGTTTGGTGAGGATGCGGAGGTGGCGGTGCCCGACCTTCGCTACAAGAACATCTCCGTCCTTGTGAAACAGGTGCTGCGAGCCGGCGGGCGGAACGTCAACGCCCGCACCGAAGCCATCGACAAAGTGCTCACGCACAAGATTTTTGCGCTGCCCATCTTTCTTCTCATCATGATGGCGATCTTCCTCATCACCTTCGGTCCCATCGGCAACTTTTTGAGCGGCGGCGTGGAGTACCTTTTTGGTGATGTCATCACGCCCTTTGTGGATGGGCTGCTCGTGGATGCCGGCGCTGCGCCGTGGCTTCAGTCGCTGATCGTGGGCGGTATCTTGAGCGGCCTGTCCAGCGTCCTTGTGTTTTTGCCCCAGATTACTCTGCTCTTTTTGTGTCTTTCCATCATGGAGGACAGCGGCTATATGGCGCGGGCGGCCTTCATCACCGACAGGATCATGCGGAAATTTGGTCTTGGCGGCAAGTCCTTCATTCCCATGTTGATGGGCTTTGGCTGTACGGTGCCGGCGCTCATGGCGTGCCGGACGCTGGAAAGCGAGAAGGAGCGGAGACTCACCATGGTGATTACGCCCTTCATGTCCTGCGGAGCCCGGCTGCCCGTTTATGCCATGATGGCGGGAGCTTTCTTTGCCAAGAATCAGGGGCTTGTGATTTTTGCCATCTATCTGCTGGGCGTGGTCATTGCGGGACTGTCCGGCGTGCTTTTGAACAAGACGGTGCTGAAGGGGGAGTCATCGCCCTTCGTGATGGAGCTGCCGCCCTACCGCCTGCCCACGCTGCGCAATCTGGTGCTTCATGTATGGGATAAGGTCAAGGGTTTCTTGGTCAAGGCGGGCACCGTGGTGTTTTTGGTGGCGGTTTTCCTCTGGTTTGCGCAAAGCTTTGACACCCATCTTGCCATGACCGATGATATCTCCACCAGCATTCTGGCCAAAATGGGCAATTTCATTGCGCCCATATTCACGCCTCTTGGCTTTGGGGAGCCCATTCCCTCCGTGGCATTGGTCACCGGCTTTTTTGCCAAGGAGGCGGTGGTGGTGACCACCGGCATTCTTACCGGAGCGGCGGGCGACGCTCAGCTTGGGGCGGCGCTTGGCGGCCTGTTTACGCCGCTGTCGGCGTTCTCCTTCATGGCTTTTGTACTGCTTTATATTCCCTGTGCCGCATCCATGGTCACACTGGCCAAGGAGATGCGCAGCACCAAATGGACGCTGTTTGCCGTAGGCTATGGACTGGTGACGGCCTATCTGGTGGCCCTCATCATCTTCCAGGGCGGACGCCTGCTCGGTTTTGCATAAGAGGTGATCTTGATGAATGTACTGGAAATCTGCCGTCAGAAATTGCAGGAGGGGGGTCTGCGCCTGACCCGGCAAAGGGAACAGATCCTCGCCGTCATGTGTGAACACCAGGGGGAGCATCTCACCAGGGAGGGGATATCCAATCTGGTTCAGCAGGAATATCCCTCCGTGGGCAAGGCCACGGTGTATCGCACCATCACGGTTTTTGAGAAGCTGGGCATCGTATCCCGCAACAATTTGGACGAGCGGGTGCGCTATGAGCTTGCCGATCCCGCGCAGGCCCATGAGCATCATCATATGATCTGTTTGGCCTGCGGCAAGATTGCAGAAATGCGGGGAGACTTTTTGGAGACCCAGGAGCAGATTCTTCTCAGGGACTATGGATTTCATGTGGTGAACCATCAGCTCAAATTCTATGGGTACTGCCGGGACTGTGCAAAGGAGCAGGAACTATGATCAATTATATTTTGGGCGCGCTCATTTTCGGCGGCGCCGCCTTTGTCGCCTACAAGCAAATCAAGAAACTGAAGCGGGGCAAGGGCTGCGCCTGCGGCTGCGGCGGTTGTGCAATGCGCAGGCAATGCGATAAGAGCGACAAATTGTAAAAGCACTATTTTTGTGTTATAATCGGACGAAATCAAGAAAAAAGGGTGAGGGATACGGAACCAAAGAAACAGACCCATAAAAAGGGCATCACCTGGCTGCTGAATCTTTTGGTGATTCTATGTCTGCTGGGCGCGTTGATCTGCGGCTACCTCTATTTTAAGGATCTGAATGAGGTCAAAGAGGGCGAAGCGGAGTATGAGAAAGTGGATCAGTATGTGGTGGAGACAACGCCGCCCGCTGCAGAGAACGACGTGGAAATTGTTCCGGAACCCTGGCGGATTGCCATCGACTTTGATACCCTGCTTTCGGAGAACTCCGATGCCTGCGGCTGGATTTACATTCCGGAAACGCCGGTCAGCTATCCTGTGGTTCAGGGCAGGGACAACGACGAGTATCTCTACAAAAGCATCTATGGAAACTATTCCGTGTGCGGCAGCATCTTTGCCGATTATCGAAACGCCTTGTTGCCCCGTCTCGCGGACAGCAACACGGTGCTGTACGGACATAACATGGGCGGCAACCGTACGAGCATGTTCTCCAGCCTCCTTGAGTACAAGGAAAAGAGCTATTACGATGCCCATTCCCTGTTGCAATTTGATACGACGGCAGGTACGGGGACTTGGACCATCTTTGCCGCATTCAACTATGATGTTTCGGTAAAGGATGATTTCAGCTATATCCAAACTCAGTTTGCGGATGAGGCGGCCTTTGACAGCTTTGTTTCGGAGGCGAAAAGCCGCACGCCCTACGATACCGGCGTTAAGGTCCAATATGGGGATCGGATTTTGACCCTCAGCACCTGCGACCGCAGCTACAACGGCGCCAACGGCCGTTATGTGGTGATGGCGGTGCTTACCGGGGGAACCCTGTAATAAGACCGTCAAATGCGCTCAGCTTCGGCTGAGCGTTTTTTTATTGGACCGTAAGTTAATCTTAAGAAATTCCTAATTCGTCCTTTCAAAATGAAATCCCATGCTGTGGTTCAATGGTATCAGAAAGCTTGAAAGGAAGAATGCAGTCATGTTGAAAAACATTGCCGTCCTGTTTGGCGGCTGCTCCACGGAATATGAGGTGTCCCTTCAGTCGGCCAGCGCAGTGCTGAAGGCCATCAACCCCGATAAGTACCAAGTGTTTCCCCTGGGTATCACCCGAGAAGGCGAATGGTTTCTCTACAGCGGACCCTTGGCAGGCATCCGGGAGAACCGTTGGTGGAGGGATGAAAAACATCTGGAGCGGGCCGTTCTGTCTCCCGACAGACACACTCACGGACTTACGGCCGCGGGGCGGGAGATTCGGCTGGACGGCGTTTTTCCCGTTCTTCACGGCAAAAACGGCGAGGACGGCACGGTGCAGGGTCTGGCGGAACTTGCGGGTATCCCCGTTATCGGCTGCGACCTTTTGAGCTCCGCTCTTTGTATGGATAAAGCATTCGCCCATGAAGTGGTGGAAAGGGCGGGCATTCCAGTTCCGGCATCGGTGGTGCTGCATGAGGACGATTGGCGGGAACGGCTGCCTGAAATCGAGGGGATGGCTTATCCCTTGTTTATCAAGCCGTCCCGTTCCGGTTCCTCCATTGGGATTACCCGGGTGGAGGAGGAGAACGGACTTGTTCCCGCCATCCAGGAAGCCTTTATCCACGACAACAAGGTGCTGGTGGAGGCTGCGGTGAAGGGGTTTGAGGTGGGTTGCGCCATTTTGGGCGGCCGGGAACTCGTTGTGGGCGAGGTGGATGAGATCGAGCTTACCCATGGTTTTTTCAACTATGGCGAAAAATACACCCTGGCAACCTCCAGAATCCACACCCCAGCCCGGCTGGAGAAATCGGTCCGGCAGCATATTCAGCGAATGGCGGAAAGAATCTATCGGATTCTTGGATGCTCCGGATTTGCCCGAGTGGATCTGTTTTGGACCGGCAAGGAAGCTGTTTTTAATGAGGTGAACACCATTCCGGGCTGCACGGAACACAGCCGGTATCCGGCCATGATGAAAGCGGTGGGCCTCGACTTTCCCGCCATGATTGAAAAGCTGATCGCTGTCTCCCTGGAGGAGAGCCATGCGGGCTAGGGAGGGCAGCGGCGGTTTGGATGCCTTTCGAGTGGCGGCCGCGCTCCTCGTTGTAGCCATTCATACCTCGCCTCTTGAATCGGTGAACGGAACCGCGGATTTTGTGCTGACCCGGATCCTGGCCCGGGTGGCCGTGCCCTTCTTCTTGATGGTTACGGGCTTTTTTCTGTTGCCGGCAATCCGGCGTGGGAAAAAGGGTGTGCTGCGCCATTTCCTTGTCAAGACGGCTATGCTCTATGGGGCCGCAATCCTGATCTACCTGCCGGTGCTTATTTATAATGGTTATTTTGTAAACGAGGGACAACCCTGGCTGTTTTTGAGGGATCTGCTGCTGGAGGGCACCTTCTATCATCTTTGGTACCTGCCCGCCAGCATGCTGGGCATGTTGATCGTTGTGGGGCTCATGAAGTGGTTCCAGGATCGAACGGTGCTTTTTGTTGCGGCGGTTCTCTATGGGGTGGGTCTTTTGGGGGACAGCTACTATGGTTTGACCCAGCAGATCCCGCTGCTCTCGGATTTCTATGGAGCCCTTTTTTCCATAATTGATTACACAAGAAACGGCCTGTTTTATGCGCCTATTTTCCTGTGTCTGGGATTGATGGCCAGGGACATGAGGATTCCCAGATCCGGCCTTGGACTGGGAGCAGGCTTGGCCCTGATGATCATGGAAGGGCTCATGCTGCACCATTTTGCATGGCAGCGCCATGACAGCATGTATTTATGGCTTCCCCTGGTGATGGTGTATCTGTTCGCCTGCCTTCTCAAAGTGCGAAGTCCTGCAAAACCGTTCCTGAGACGATTTTCCATGGCGGTGTACATTCTGCACCCCATGGCTATCGTGCTGGTGCGGGGTGCAGGTAAGGCGCTGCATCTCAAAGGGCTTATGGATATCAGCCCGCTCTACTACCTTGCTGTTGCGGGGCTGTCCGTTCTGGCAGCGGGACTTTATGCGAAGATCGCCGAAAAGGGGAACGACGCTCGGGAGCGTGCCTGGGTGGAGATCAATCTAAGAAATTTATACCACAATGTGGAGGAACTGAAAAAGCTTCTGCCGGAAGGATGCGCCCTTATGGCGGTGGTGAAGGCGAACGCCTACGGCCATGGCGCGGTGGAAATCGCCCGGGCGCTGCATAAAGCGGGCATAACGGCATACGCTACAGCTACGGCGGAGGAAGGGGTACAGCTGCGGAAAAGGGGCATCCGCGGAGATATCCTGGTTTTAGGCTATACGCCGGCCAGCGAGCGGAAAAAGCTGAGAAAATACCGGCTCATACAGACCGTAGCCGACAGCGACCACGCAAGAGCCCTCTCCGGAAAGAAGCCGATTCGGGCGCATGTGGCTGTGGATACGGGCATGCACCGGCTGGGAGAGGATTATGCCAGGATTGACGAACTTTGCACGATTTACCTTGAAGCCGGACTCAAGGTGGAAGGGCTCAGCACCCATCTATGTGCGGCGGACAGTACCAAGGAGGAAGATATCCTTTTTACCTACCGCCAGATCGAACGTTTCTGGCAGGTGGTAAAGGCGCTGAAGGCGCGAGGCGTGGAGCCCGGAAAGCTCCATTTTCAGAGCACCTACGGTCTTCTCAACTACGATGGCACCGGATGCGCCTATGCCCGGGTTGGAATCGCTCTGTACGGCGTTTTAAGCTCGCCGAATGGTCTGGTAAGGTCCGAGCTGGACCTTCGGCCTGTCCTTAGCTTAAAAGGCAAAATAGGGGCCATCCGCGAGATTGAGGAAGGGGAGACCCTGGGTTATGGCAGAGCCTATCGGGCCAAAGAAAAAATGACAGCGGCGGTGGTGACGCTGGGCTATGCGGATGGAATTCCCCGGGGGCTGACCGGCGAAGCCCTGGTCCATGGCCGGCGGGTGCCCATCGTGGGACGCATCTGTATGGATCAGCTCACTTTGGATGTGTCGGGGATTGAGGACGTGAAGGCTGGAGATGTGGTAACGCTGATTGGCCGGGACGGCGAAGCCTTTATTTCGGCGGAAGAGGCGGCGGCGGGAGCCGGAACCATTACCAACGAACTATTGAGCAGGCTTGGACCGCGTCTCGGCAGGGTGGTCCTATCCTGATGGTAAAAAGCGCACCCCACATTTTAGTGAGGTGCGCTTCACCGTTGGTGCCGAAGACCGGGATCGAACCGGTACGGGAGGTTAGTCCCGCAGGATTTTAAGTCCTGTGCGTCTGCCAATTTCGCCACTCCGGCCGAACGTATTTATTTTACTTCGGCCGGAAGGGTCTTGTCAACAGCGTCGGCACTGACTGTTCCAGTCGGTCCGTCCACCCTGTGGAAACAGGGGCCGGCGGAAGAATTCGCTGCAGCAGCCCGCATTGCAGTGGGAGCCGGGCCGAGGGCAGGGCCGCTCAAAGCCGCAGCTTGAGTTCATCCGAGCATAAGCTTCCACCACCACTTTGGCGGCAAGGTCCACCGAAACACAGCAATTCCGAACGGGATAACAACCCCGTGGAATCATCAGCTTGACACTGGCGCGCACGTTGAAATCCCGGCAGCGTGGTACGCATACCACAGCGTCAATGGGCAGTTCAATCTCACCTTTGATGCAGCAGGGCCGGCAGCTGCCCGGCGGGCAGTAAGCCACTTCCACCGGTACACAGACTCTGCCCTTGACGCAGAATTTTCCGCATCCGATGCTGCAGATATTGAGTCCATGTATGGGTGCTTCCTCCACGCAGCCCGTACCCTTGATGATTTCTATCTCGCAGCAGGCGTTAGGCATGGCTTGAAGCCGCATGGGCACTTGGCAATAGCGTTCCTCAAAGAACACCGCGTCCAGCACCTGACAGGGCCAATTCGGTTCCGGACAGCAGGGCCAGGGCGTGGGGCGCCAGGGGGAGGGTTCGGGACAGCAATTGGACTTGGCGCTCGAGATGCACGGATCGCGGCGGCAAGGATCTTGACAATCATAGAAGAACATGATGGGTCCTCCTTCTCAGTTCGTAATGGATCGGGTACTTATGGTATTATATGTGGCGAAATAGGCAATGGTTCTATTGAGGTGTTGATCCCCGGATATGCCTTGGTTGCGCCAATTGGATTGACGGGGTATAATAGTAAAGTTATATGTGTCCGGAAATTAACATAATCAAAAAGGAGGGAAGCTTTTGGCTTCAAAAGGAAAAAAACTGAAGATCATGTTCCTGGGCGGTTTGGATGAGATCGGAAAGAATATGACCGCAATGGAATATGGCGATGATATCATCGTGATTGATAGCGGGGTTCGCTTTCCGGAAGAGGAAATGCTGGGAATCGACCTTGTGATCCCGGATATCAGCTATCTGGTGAAAAACCAGCATAAGGTGCGGGGATTCGTAATCACCCACGGCCACGAGGACCATATCGGGGCCGTTCCCTATGTGATTCGTCAGGTGAATGCCCCCATCTATGGTTCCAATCTGGCCCTTGCGCTCATTGAAAACAAGCTCAAGGAACACCGCATCACAAACGCCAAACTGAATCGTGTGAAGGCGGGGGACAAGCTGCAGCTGGGTTCGTTTAACATCGAGTTTATTCACGTAAACCACAGCATCAACGATGCGTTTGCGCTGGCGATCCACACCCGTGTGGGCACGATCATCCACAGCGGCGATTTCAAGGTGGATTTTACACCGGTGCATGGCACCGAGCCCATCAATCTCCGCAAGTTTGGCGAATTGGGCGAGAAGGGCGTGCTAGCCCTGCTGATGGAGAGCACCAATGTGGAGCGGCCGGGGTACTCGCTGTCCGAGCAGAAGGTGGGTGAGTCCTTCCGCAACCTGTTTAAGGATGCCAAGGGAAGGATCATCGTGGCAACCTTCTCTTCCAACGTGGACCGGATTCAGCAGATCGTGGACGCGGCGGTGATGCTGGACCGCAAGGTATTCTTTGCGGGGCGGAGCGTGGAGACCATCTACCGCATCGCCACGGAACTCGGCGTGCTTAAAATTCCCAAGGGATACGCCGGCAATATTGATCAGATCAACAACCACAAGGATGATAAGATAGTGCTGGTTACCACGGGCAGCCAGGGCGAACCCATGAGCGGCCTTGTGCGCATGGCCAATGATGAACACCAAAAGGTGGGCATCAAGCAGGGGGATCTGGTGGTCCTTTCCGCTTCGCCCATTCCCGGCAACGAGAAAGGCGTCAGCCGTGTGATTGACCAGCTCTTCCGCAAAGGCGCCAATGTGATCTATGAATCGCTGAACGAAGTGCATGCGTCCGGACACGCCTGCCGTGAAGAGCTTAAACTGATTCATACGCTGGTGCAGCCCAAATATTTTATCCCCATTCATGGGGAGCACCGCCATTTGATGCGTCATGCACAGCTGGCTGAGTCGCTGGGCATGCCCAAGGAAAATATCTTTGTTGCGGAGAACGGCGCCTGTATTGAGATGAATCGGAATTTTGCCCGGTTGGGCAATCCCATTCCCACCGGCGCGGTCCTGATCGACGGCCTGGGTGTGGGCGATGTAGGCAACGTGGTGCTCCGCGATCGCCAGCATCTTTCCCAGGACGGCCTGGTGGCGGTGGTGATGACCTTGTCCAAGGAGAACCGGCAGCTCATTTCCGGCCCCGATATCATCTCGAGAGGCTTTGTATTTGTCAAAGAATCGGAGGAGCTCATCGAAAATGCCAAGGATGTGGTGAGGGATGTCTTGGCGGAGACCAGCGGACAGAAGATGACCGATTGGTCTGCGATCAAAATGTCCATCCGCACCAAACTGCGCAACTATTTCTTTGATCAAACCAAGCGCAGTCCCATGATTCTGCCGATCATCATTGAGATCTAGAAGATAGAAAGAGGCTAAGGGGGTAGCCGCCATGCAGTGGATGGCGACGCTGATCGTGTGTATGGCTGCGGGTATCGGCGTGGGCATTGTCTTGATGCGCCGCAGGGTGAAGAAATTCAGTGCCGACCGCTGGATCGGACCGCTGCTTTATGGATTGCTCTTCTTATTGGGCATTTCCCTTGGAACCAAGCTGGAAGCCATTGATTCAGTGGGGGAGCTGGCGCTTGAGGCGCTGGCTCTTGCCGCCGCTTCGCTTCTGGGCAGCGCGGGCGTTACCTTTTTCGTCATCAGGCTTTTGGATCGGAAAAAGGGGAGGGCCGCCCATGAAGATGACGCTTAAGATCGTGCTCAGCATAGGCCTTGGCGTGGCTGCCGGCCGGCTTCTCCCCCTTGAGCAATACGCGGGGCTCGTGGATGACCTGGTATCCTTTGGCATCTCAATCCTGGTCTTTTTGGTGGGATGCTCCATTGCCCAAAGCGAGGGCACCCTTCTCGCCTTCCGCAAGCTCAATTTTAGATTGCTGGTTACCCCTCTCTCCGTGATCTTTGGCAGCCTTCTGGGCTCCTTAATCATGGGTTTTCTCTTTGCCATGGCGCCCCATGAATCCATGGCGGTGGGGGCGGGCTTTGGCTGGTACACCCTTTCCGGGGTACTCATTGGACAAAGCGATCCGGTCCTTGGCAGCGTGGCGCTTTTAGCCAATGTTTTCCGTGAAATTATGGCTTTTGTGCTCATCCCCGTTTTGGGAACGAGGCTTCCAAAGGAAGTGGCCGTTTCCACCGCCGGGGCCACGGCTATGGATACCACTCTGCCCGTTATCGTCAAGGCTTGCGGCGTCAAGGCCACTTTGACGGCGGTGGTCAGCGGGATCCTGCTGTCCATGGTGGTGCCGCTATTGGTACCGCTCATTTATGGCATGACTTGACAGTTTTAATCCTTTTTTAAAGGATTCGTAACGGGCAGGGCCGGCGATTCCTTGCTTGTTTGTCCATAAAAAGATATAATGGTCTCAAATCATTTGGTGATATGGAGGGATTGGATGCCTGAAGTCAAAATTGCACCTGGCAAGTCCAACCAAACCTCAAAATCTAAACCTTCCCAAACGAAGCCGAGCCACGGTGAGACCGCGGTTCGTTCAGTGTGGAAGGTTGTTCGCGCCATTTTGGTGTTTATCACCAGCCTGGTGCTGGTGGTGGGCGTGGTTTACCAGGGCTGGCAGTTCGTCTACAATCGTTATTTCGCGCCCAGTGACGCCAGCGACAACACGCCGGTGATGGTCAGCATCTCCCGGGGATCTTCCATCAACACGGTGGCCAGCGCCCTGTACGAGGCGGGCGTGGTGCGAAACAAGGGTATTTTCAAGTACTATGTGGAGCTCACCGATCGGGGAGCGGATCTGAAAGCGGGCAACTATCAGCTGAGCCGTGGCATGACCATGGATGAGATCATCAGCGAGCTCACCAGCGGCGAGGCTTCCAGCAACGTGACCACCTTCCTGGTGACCGAGGGCCAAAACGTGGAAATCATGGCCCAATCGCTGGTGCGCCAGGGCGTGCTCAAGAACACCGATGAGTTTCTGGCCCTATGCAAAAATCCGGAAATCTTCCGGGAGGACTACGATTTCATTGATACGCTGATGAACGAGGATACCAGCCAGCGCAAGTATATTCTGGAGGGCTATCTATTCCCGGCCAAGTACGAGATCTATCTGGACTCCACGGCGGAGGATATCATTCGCCGCATGCTGGATAAGACGGACAGCGTCCTCACCGATATTTACCGCAGCCGTGCGGAAGAGCTGGATATGAGCGTGGACGAGGTGCTCACGCTGGCTTCCCTCATCGAGAAGGAATCCAAGACCGCCGATTTCAAGAAGGTTTCCGCGGTCTTCCACAACCGTTTGAAGCGGGATATGAATCTTGAATCCTGCGTGACGGTTCAGTATATCCTGAACACCCACCGGCTCAATCTCACAAACGAAGACATCTCGGTGGATTCGCCCTACAACACCTATAAGAACAAGGGACTTCCCGAAGGGCCCATCGCCAATCCAGGCCAGGCTGCCATTGAAGCGGCGCTCTACCCCGATGAGGATTTCAGGTCCGAGGGTTACCTGTTCTTCTGCGTGAAGGAGCCCACCTCCGGAGAGCTGTATTTCTCCAAGACGGCGGCCGAGCATCAGCGGGCCACCGAAGAATTCAGGCCTCTTTGGGAACAGTACGACCAATCTCAGGGCAACTGATGAAAATCACAAAGGACCGCTTCGGATTTTGGCCGGAACGGTCCTTTTTGACGGAGGGATGAAGATGAACGTACCCGAGCTTCTGGCGCCGGCGGGCAGCCCGGAACGGCTGAAAAGTGCCATCCTTTTTGGCGCTGATGCGGTGTATCTTTCGGGCAAGCATTTCGGCCTTCGGGCCCAGGCGGAAAATTTTACGACCGAGGAGCTGGCGAAGGGTATTGCCTACGCCCATGAACGGGGCAGGCGCTGTTACGTGACATTGAACAAGATTCCCCGGCAGCGGGATCTTAGCGATCTTGAGGCCGCTATTGAGGAAGCGCGGGACACAAAAGCGGACGCGGTGATCGTATCCGACCCCGGAATCATGCGCGAGGTGCAGCGCATTGCGCCGGGACTTCCCATTCATCTGAGTACGCAGGCCAACGCCACCAATGCGCCCAGCTGTAAATTCTGGTATGATCAGGGCGTGCAGCGCATTGTTTTTGCCCGGGAACTCTCCCTAAAAGAGATGGGGGAGATCATCGCAGCCTCACCGAAGGATTTGGAATTTGAATGCTTTATTCATGGCTCCATGTGTATCTCCTATTCGGGACGGTGCCTGATGAGCAACTATTTTTCCAGCCGGGACGGAAACTCCGGCGCTTGTGCCCAGCCCTGCCGTTGGAAATACGCGGTGATGGAGGAGAAGCGTCCCGGCGAATACTTCCCGGTGGCGGAGGACGCCTACGGCACCTACATCTTCAATTCCAAGGACCTGTTCTGGATGCCCCACATCAAGGAGCTGGCCGAGATCGGAATACATTGCTTCAAGATCGAGGGACGGATGAAGACGGCCTACTATACCGCCACCGTCACCCGGGCCTATCGAAGGGCCTTGGACCGCTACAGCGCGGATCCTGAACACTTCAGGATGACCGAGGAGGATCAGGCGGAGGTGATGAAGGCCGGACAACGGGAATTTACCGACGCCTTTTATGAGGGCCCGCTGGAAAAGAACAGCCAGCTTTACGACCGATCCCGAAATACGGCCAGTTATGAATTCTCCGCCATGGTGCTGGACTACGATGAAAGTGGCGGAAGGGTGTTCCTCCAGCAGAGAAACAATTTCAGGGTGGGGGACCGGCTGGAGGCACTGGCCTATCACGAACTTCCAAGGGAGGATTTCGTGGTGGAGCGCATGATGGATGAGGAAGGAAATGAGATCAAAGTGGCGCCCCATCCGATGCAGAAAGTATGGGTGGACTGTAATCTGCCTCTCATGCCGGGGGATATGCTGCGAAAATGCAAAAAAGCTTAAATCCGAAACCGCAAGGCCGTATGCTTTGCGGTTTTTTTACTCACGATAAAGTTGACAGCCTGACCTAAAAGGGAGATAATGAATGCAAATGCAAATGATTTGCAATAACACGATTTCAGGGGGCAAGCATGAAAAAAGTTACGGCATTGATACTGACTGCGTGTCTATTTTTTTTGCTCGGCGGCTGCGCCGGCCAGCAGGCGGGCGATGATGGCAAACTGCAGGTGTACACCAGTTTTTATACCATGTACGATTTCACAAAGAAGATTGGCGGGGACAGGATCGCCTGCGTAAATTTGGTACCCACCGGTGTGGAGCCACACGATTGGGAGCCGTCCACGTCCGATATCCGCAATCTGGAGAACGCCGATATGTTTATCTACAACGGCGCCGGTATGGAAACCTGGGCGGAGAAGGTGATCGGTTCCCTCAGCAACGAGGAACTGACCGTGGTGGAAGCCAGCGCCGGGGTCAAGCTCATTTCAGAGGGCAGTGGGGAGCACGACACCGATCCCCACGTGTGGCTCAATCCCCAAAATGCCAAGCTGGAGATGGAAAACATTAAAAACGCTCTGGCACAGAGGGATCCCGATAACAAGGATTACTATGAGGCCAACTACGAAACCTATGCCGCCCGGCTGGACGAGCTTGACGAACGCTACCGCACCACGCTGGAGGCCTGCTCACTGAAGGACATGGTGGTGGCCCATGAGGCCTTTGGATATCTCTGCGAGACCTACGGCCTCAATCAGGTGGCCATCGAAGGGCTGCAGGCGGACAGCGAGCCTTCCGTGTCCAGGATGGCTGAGATTGTGGATTTCGTTCGGGAAAACAAGGTGCGTTATATTCTCTATGAGGAGCTGATCAGCCCCAAAGTGGCGGAGACAGTGGCCCAGGAGGCGGGGGTAAAGACGGCCATGATCAATCCGCTGGAAGGGCTGAGCGAGGAGGCCATCCAGGCGGGCGAGGATTACATCTCCGTCATGGAATCCAACCTTGAAACCTTGAAACTTGCATTGGAGTAATGAGCATGACTGTATTGGAAGTCGAACACCTATCCTACGCCTACGGTCCTGTCCACGTGCTGAAGGATGTGTCCTTTAAGGTGGAAAAGGGAGATTTTGTGGGCATCACCGGCGCCAACGGCACCGGCAAGAGCACCTTGCTTAAACTCATTTTGCGGCTGCTCCATGGCAGCGGCACCATTCGGGTGATGGGCGATGAGCATTTCAAGGACTACAGCAAGGTCGGCTACCTTTCCCAGAAGGTTACCACCTTCAACAGCGATTTTCCAGCCACGGTGGACGAAGTGGTTCGGGCCAATCTCTATCCCAAAATCGGCTTCCTGCGCCGGTACAGCGGCAGAAAGTTTGGGGCGGAGGTGGACCGGGCCCTGGCAATGGTGGGAATGACGGGCTACAAGCATCATCTCATCGGTGAACTGTCCGGCGGACAGCAGCAGCGGGTGTTCATCGCTCGAATGCTGGTGGCGGAACCGGAGATTCTGCTGATGGATGAACCCACGGTGGGCATTGATCCCAAATCCCTGGCGGAGCTGGTGGAACTCATTGAGCGGCTCAATAAGGAGGGCATGACCATTTTGATGACCAGCCATGACCTCCATTCCCTGCGGGGAGCCAACAAGATTCTGACCCTGGAGGATGACGGAACGGCGTTCATGCAGGATGCCAAGGGCTATTTTGCGGAAGGAGCGGATCATCATGGACATATTTAGTTATGATTTCATGATTAAAGCTTTTCTGGTTGCCATCATGATCTCGCTGATCGCACCCTGCATCGGTATGGTGATCGTGTTGAAAAGGATGTCCGTGCTGGGCGAGACCCTATCCCACAACGCCCTTGCTGGCATCGCTCTGGGGCTTGTTATGGGCATCAATCCCGTGCTGGGCGCGGTGGTGTTTGCACTGCTGGCCGTATTCAGCATCGAATTCGTGCGCAAGGCTATGCCGCGCTATTCGGACCTGGCTACGACCATTGTGCTTTCCGCAGGGATCGGCCTTGCCGCCATCTTTTCCGGATTCATTAAAAACGGCGCCTCTCTCAACAGTTTCCTGTTTGGCAGCATTGTGGCCATCAGCGATTTTGAACTGTTTTTGACTTTGGGGCTGGGAATCGTCGTTTTGCTCATTTCCTTTTTGTTCTACAAGGAGCTGTTCTATGTGACCTTTGATGAGGAAGCGGCCAAACTGGCCGGTGTGCCGGTAAAAACGGTGAACTTTATTTTCATGCTGATGACGGCGGTGACCATTGCCGTCGCATCCCGCACGGTGGGCGCGCTCATCATTTCCTCGCTGACGGTGGTTCCCGTGGCCTCCGCCATGATGCTGGGCAAGAGCTATAAAAAGACGCTGCTGGCCTCCATCGGCTTTGCCCTTGGCTTCACCATTGTGGGGCTGTTCATCGCTTATTACGCCGACCTCAAGCCGGGAGGTACCATCGTACTGACGGGCGTAGCGGTGCTCATTTCCATGGTGGCCTTTAAAAACCTGTTTCGAAAGGCGTGAAGAGCATGGATGCACATGAAATTCTGATGAGCTGCGGCCTCAAAGTCACCCGGCAGCGGCAGGCCATTGTGGAGTATCTGATGGATGCGGCCATGCCGGTGACCGCAGAGGAAATCTATAGAGCACTGTCCCAGAAGGAGGTCAGTCTATGGCTGTCCACCATCTATCGCACATTGGAACAGCTCAGCGCCAAAAATGTGGTGCGCAAGACCATGCTTCGGGAGGAAAAGAACTGCTATGAGCTTGTCCGCGAAGGGCATCGGCACTATTTGATCTGCCTTGGCTGCAACCGCATGATCGCATTGGACTCCTGTCCGCTTCATGGTATGAAGCTTCCAGCGGGCAACGATCGTTTTCAAATCACCGGTCATCGCCTGGAGCTTTATGGTTATTGTGAAAAATGTCAAAGGGATCATCATTGACAGGCCGCAGGGCCTGTTTTTTATAGGGCCAGGCACCGGACAACATTCCCAGCGCATAGACTGAAGGGTGAATAGAGGAGGGGTTAAAAATGTTGAGTGGACTGGCACTTTTGCTGCATGAGATGATGCTTTTTGTTTCCTATGTGGGAAGCGGAAGCTCCTTTCCAAAACCCATGAAGCCGGAGGAGGAACAGGAAGCGCTGCAAGCCTACCATGCCGGCGATCAGCAGGCTAAAAATAAACTTATCGAAAGAAATCTTCGGCTGGTTGCCCACATTGCGAAGAAATATGAGGGCGGCAACCGCTCCACGGAGGACATGATTTCCATCGGCACCATCGGGCTCATCAAGGCGGTCAACACCTATGACGGCAGCAAAGGAACCCAGCTTGCTACCTATGCTGCCCGTTGCATAGAAAATGCTATGTGCTCATGAAGGCCTAAAATGATGAATCAGCCGCTGCAGAAGCTCCCGCTTGCTCTCCAACGGAAGGTCGGAATTTTCAAGATAGTTTAGAATCATCTCACCGTGGAGCTCCGCCTTAAGACGTGCCAGCTCCTCCTGGGACTCCTCCATGCCATTGACTTTTAATTCCACGTTTTACACCTCTTTCTCTATCATATCTATGAGGCAAAAGGTGCGTTCCATGTTACTGAATTTCAGCAAAAATATATTCAAACCACGGCCGATGTGGTATAGTAATTAAAAATCCATGGATTGGAGACATACAGGTGAAAACAGGATTGGTGATTGAAGGGGGCGCGCTCCATGGGCTATACCGGGCGGGCGCGGTGGATGCTTTGATTGCAAGCGGCATTCATGTGGATTACTGCGTTGCATCGGGAGAGGGTATCTGGCACGGAGCGGCTTTTCTGGCTCATAAGGAGGGGCGCATGTGGGAGTATGAGCTTTCCCGAATTGTTCATCCCAAACAGGAGGACCGTGAAACACTGAACGATTCCGCCTTTTGGAAAAATAAGACGCGATTCTTGGCCGTTTTAACGGATATTGACAGTGGACAAGCCCTTTATGTTGATAAGGAACACCTGGAGATGGCGCTGGAGGACGCGGAGCGCTGTGAAGATGGTGCGATCACCGATCCCATACCGGTGCAAAGAGCTTTGGAGGATGGCTGTGATCGGGTCATTGTGATTGTAAGTGAGGAATGCAGCTACGCCATGGAACCGGAACGGGCGCCTTTGAAATACAAAAAATATCCTGCTTTGTCCGCTGCGGTGGAGCGGCGGCATGAGCTCTATAATCGAAGCCGTCAGCTGCTGACCCGTTTGGAGGATGAGGGCAAGGCGCTTTTGATCGTGCCCAGCGGCCCCATCGGTATTGGCCGGCTGGAACGAACTAAAAAGCTTCGCGAACTCTACGAGATTGGAAGAAGCGACTGCCTCAACATGCTGGATACTTTTCGGCAGGAACTGTATGATTGGGGTTGTTTGAACAAAAACTAAACAAGGCTCAGTCAAGGAGGTGACGGTCATGCGCACGGTGAAGGATCCCGAGGAACGGCGGGCTGAAATCGTCGAGGCGGCTCGGGAATTATTTCAGCAAAAGGGCATTGCGGGCACACGGATCAACGACATCACGGAAAAGGTTGGTGTGGCCCTGGGACTTTTCTACTATTACTTCAAATCCAAGGAGGACATCGTTCAGACGGTTTTCGAGGAACTTTTGGAGCATCTCGATGCCGTTGCTGACGCCGTTGCGGGGGACGAGGACCTCGATTTCTATCGGAAGATTGTGTGCATGATGGATCTCTATATGGATAATGCCTGGCAGCTTCAAGCTCTGGAGGACGGCGAACAAAGACAGTTTTACCAAAAGGCGGAGGATCATTTGCTGCGTTACTGCCTTGATGTTATGAAACAGGGCGTTGAGCAAAAAATTGTACGCATCGCGTATTCCGAGGAGATGGCGATGGTTCTGTTTTATGGGATCAAAGAGTTTTCCCGGGAAAAGCCGCTGGAGCGGGAAGAACTACTGACCTTGGTGGAGCAGGGCCTCAATCTGGCCTGCGGTTCCCTGCGTGACTGAGCAGATACCCTAATTTATTCAGTGAAAGGAATTTGACAGTGAAGGCATTGATTACGGGGGCCAGCTCCGGCATAGGCCGGGATATGGCGCGAATTTTGAGCGCAAAGGGTTATGAGCTTTGGCTGGCGGCGCGGCGGACGGATCGCCTGGAGGAACTGAGAGAGACGCTGCCCCATCCGGCTCACGTGCTGGGAGTGGACCTCTCCCGGGCGGAGGCCTGCCAGGAGCTTCACAGCCGTTTGAAGGAGGTGCGGCTGGATCTTGTCATTAACAATGCAGGATTTGGTCTATTTGGAGCCTTTGCCGAAGCCGATCTGGAGCGGGAGCTGGCCATGATCGATACCAATATCCGGGCCGTGCACATTTTAACCAAGCTTTTTCTCCGGGATTTCAAGGCGCGAAACCAAGGCGCCATTTTAAACGTATCCTCTTCGGCAGGCTTTTTTGCCGGGCCCCTGCTTTCTACCTACTATGCAACCAAGTCCTACGTGCTGCGTTTAACGGAGGCCATTCACGAAGAACTGCGCCGGGACGGCAGCGCTGTTTATATCGGCGCCTTTTGTCCGGGCCCCGTGCGGACGGAATTCGATGACGTGGCCAATGTGCGGTTCAGTGTCAAAGGGCTGACCAGCGAACGGGCCGCCCGTCTGGCCATCGAAGGTATGGAAAAGGGCAAAATGTTGATTATGCCGGGCAGCCTGATGAAGCTTGCCCGTTTTGGCGGACGCTTCGCTCCGGAACAGCTCATGCTCCGCCTTTCCTATCACATGCAAAACCGAAAGAACGGCTGAACATATTTTCTCGCCGCTCCTGCCTATATTGGAAGGGGGGTGACGGGGTATGCAAATCGCTATCTATTCCAGAAAATCAAAGTTTACTGGCAAAGGGGAGAGTATTGAAAACCAGATTTCCCTTTGCCGGCGCTATATCGACGCCCATTATTCCGGGGCGTCGGTTTCCGTCTATGAGGACGAAGGCTTTTCCGGTAAAAATACCGATAGACCCGAGTTTCTGGCCATGATGGCCGCGGCGCGCCGCGGTGAATTATCCGCCATTGTCTGCTACCGGCTGGATCGGATCAGCCGCAATATCGGGGATTTTGCCAAGCTTATCGAGGAATTGAGCGGCCTGAATACGGATTTTGTGTCTATCAAGGAGCAATTTGATACGGCGTCCCCGCTTGGCCGCGCCATGATGTACATCGCATCGGTCTTTTCACAGCTGGAGCGTGAAACCATTGCCGAACGCATTCGGGACAACATGATGGAGCTGGCCAAAACGGGACGGTGGCTGGGCGGGAAGACGCCTTTGGGCTACCGCTCGGAAGCCATAGACCGGCTGGATGATGGCAGGGTTCGCCGTGCTTACCGATTGGCGCCGGTTGCGGAGGAACTGGAGCTGGTCCGCCTCATCCATCGAAAGTTTCTGCAGCTTCATTCCCTAACCCAGGTGGAAACCTATCTGCTGCAAAACGGCGCAAGTACGCGGGAGGGAGTGCCCTTCAGCCGGTATGCCATCAAGCGCATCCTGCAAAATCCTGTCTACTGCTGCTGTGATGACGAGGCACGGCGCTATTTTAACAGGGTGGGCGCAAAGATCTATGGAGATTTTGACGGCGGTCATGGGTTGATGGCCTATAACAAGACCCGGCAAAGATCCAACCGTTCCGTAGCCATGCGGGAGCGGAGGGACTGGATCGTGGCTCCGGGCAGCCATGAAGGAGTGGTTTCCGGCAAGGATTTTGCCAGGATCCAAGACCTTCTGGAACGCAACAAAGCTCACGGCTATCCCAGCACCCGAAGCGGCCGTGCTCTGCTGCCCGGGCTTCTTTTCTGTACCTGCGGCCAGCCCATGCGGGCCAAGCTGACGGGCCGGATGAAGGAGAACCGTGCCTTTATCTATCTATGCCAAGGCAAAGAAAAATGCAAAAGCTGCGCTCTTCCCAGTCCCAGGGGCGGGGAGCTGGACGAAAAGGTGGCGGCGCTCCTCGATGGGATTTTGGAGGATCGGGCCCATCTTTTTGCCAGGCTTTTGGAAGGAAAGGCTCAACTGAGCGGCGACAGTGAAAGATCCCTGCTTGAAAAACGGTTGAGGGATGTGGAAAGACGACTGGAAGGACTAGTGGGCTCCCTGGGAAGGTTGGAGGAACCGGCCGCCCGGCGGGTGCTGGAAGAGATAGAGCGATTGGAGCGGGAAAGGCTGGCGGCGGAGGAACGGCTGGCACGGTGGACGGCGCCTCCGATTGAGGAAACCTATAAAAAACTGACCTCCTGGCGGGCCTTATTTGAGGAACTGGGGCTCATGGAAAAGCGGGAGCTGCTGCGCCGCTTCGTGCTCCGAATCGTATGGGACGGACAGGACGGACATCTTTTTTTGAAGCCGGCAAGGGAGCATAGCCAATGAACTGCGCATGAGCATCCGTTCGGCCAAGAAGCACAAGAACGAGGTTTCCATCAATGATCCCATCGGCACCGACAAGGAGGGCAATGAAATATCCCTCCTTGAAATCCTGGGTTCCGATCCGGAAGCCATTGCCGATGAAGTGGAACTCAATGTGGAGGGAGAACGGCTGCAAAAGCTGGTGCAGAAGGTGCTCAGCAAAAGGGAAAGGCTGGTCATTGAGCTGCGCTACGGCCTTCTTCAGGGCGAAGCCAAAACCCAGCGGGAGATCGCAGCTCTTCTTGGCATCTCCCGGTCCTATGTCAGCCGCATTGAAAAGAAGGCGGTTCTAAAGCTGGCCGATGCTTTCACCGAGACGCTGGTCCATTGACAACCCCTCAAATCTTTTTTATGATGGGAGAAAGAAGATTTGGCTAAAGCGGCCGATGGCTGCACATTTTAGAGATATACCAAAGAAAAGGGGTGGATTCATGATCCGATTTGGTCCGGCTGGCAACAGCCAGTCCTTTTACAATGAGGGATTCAAGCACACCAAACAGGCGGCGGCCTGGCTGAAGGAACGGGGACTCAATGCCTTTGAGTACAGTTTTGGCCGGGGAGTCCGGCTGAAGGAGGAAACGGGGCGGGATATCGCGGCCGAATTTGACGCCAGCGGTATTGCCATGAGCGTTCATGCGCCTTATTACATCAATTTTTGTACCGATGACCCTGAGAAGCGCGAAGCTTCCATCAACTTTTTGCTTCAGGCTATGCGGGCGGGCACCTATTTGAATGCCAAGCGGACCGTATTCCATCCGGGGTCCTGCTCCAAAATGGATCGAGAGACCGCAAAGGGTTATGCCATGGAAGCCTTCAAGGAGGCGCTGGAGCGCATCAAAGCTGAGGGGCTCATGGGGCTGCCCTGTCCGGAGACCATGGGTAAAATCAATCAGTTTGGCACGCTGGATGAGGTATTGGAGCTGTGCACGCTGCGGGAGGATCTGGTGCCCACCATCGATTTTGGACACCTGGATGCCCGCGGCATCGGCGCGATCAAGGGACGAGCCGAATACGAGGCGATTTTGGACGCCATTGAAAACAAGCTTGGCCGTGACCGGCTGCGGATGATGCATGTGCATTTCTCTAAAATTGAGCACACCAAAGCCGGGGAAAAACGTCATGTGACCTTCGCTGATGAAGGATTTACACCGGATTTTCTGCCCCTTGCCGAACTTGTGGCCGAGCGGGATTTAACGCCGGTGATCATCTGCGAGTCGGCGGGGACGCAGGCCGAGGACGCGCTGGCTATGAAAGAAATGTACGAATCCTTCCGTTAAGACTATCCAAGGCGGCTAATTTATGTTAAAATAAATCGCTGTAGACTGGAGGTGGCACCCTTGCGGCGTGAAAAGATTGAATGCCTGAATGGCAACGGCTGGGACGCTGTGCTCGTATCTAAGCCGGCCAGCGTGCTTTATTTGACTGGATTCGGCGGCGAAGGCATGCTGTTGGTGCGGGGCAGGGACCTGGTGATGTTCACCGATTCCCGTTTCGACGAGCAGGCCGTGCAGGAGATTCCGGATATTCCAGTGGTTCTATGGGAACTGACCGCGAAGATGGATGCGGTCTCGGCCAAGGTCCGGGAACTGGGCATCAAGAAGCTGGGCATCGAGGAGCACGTGCTCGACTATGGAACTTATCAGGCTCTCACCGCGGGCGGCGGCTTCGAATGTGTTCCCGTGGGACAGGCGGTAGACGCACTGCGTTACGCCAAAGATGAAGAGGAGATCGATAACATGCAGCGGGCTGTCCGCATTGCGGAGAAGGCCTTCATGCAGGTTTTGGGCATCATTCGGCCGGGCATCACCGAACGCCGGGTGGGCGCTGAGCTCGAATACGCCATGCGGCGGCTGGGCGGTCAGGGCGTATCCTTTGATCCTATCGTAGCCAGCGGCCCCATCAATGGCGCCATACCGCACAATCAGCCTACGGATCGCGTATTGCAGCGCGGCGATCTTGTAACCATGGATTTTGGTTGCCGGCTGGGCGGTTACTGCTCCGATTTAACGCGCACCGTGGCCATCGGCGAACCCGACCCGAAACTGAGGGAGATTTACCAGATCGTGCTGGATGCCCAGCTTAAAGCGATTGACGCACTTGCGGCGGGCAAACGCGGCTGTGACGTGGACGGTGTTGCAAGACGCTATATTGAACAAAAGGGCTACGGCAAATACTTCGGACATGGTCTTGGGCATAGTTTGGGTCTTGAAATTCATGAGGATCCACGGCTTTCGCCGAGGGACGAAACCATTCTAAAGGATGGAATGGCGGTCACGGTGGAACCGGGTATTTATATTCCGGGTTTGGGCGGCGTACGGATTGAGGACGACTGCATCGTCAAAAATGGCGGCTGTCTTGATTTGGTGAGCGCGCCCAAAGGTTGGATCAGTCTTTAAGAAAACCATGGAGGGATGACGAATATGATTTCTGCAGGCGATTTCAGAAAGGGTATCACCATTGAGCTGGACGGTCAGGTTTTTCAGATCGTGGATTTCCAGCATGTGAAGCCCGGCAAAGGTGCGGCTTTTGTGCGTACCAAGATCAAGAACATCATCACCGGCGGTGTGCTGGAGCGCACCTTTAACCCCACCGAAAAAGTGGAGAACGCCCACATTGAGACCAAAGAGATGCAGTATCTCTATAACGATGGCAATCTCTACTACTTCATGGATGTGGATACCTATGAGCAGCTCCCCCTCAACCATGAACAGGTGGAGGACGCTTTGCCCTACGTGAAGGAAAATATGAACGTCAAGATCCGCTTTTTCAAGGGTAACGCTTTTTCAGTGGAGCCCCCGAATTTTGTGGAGCTTCAGATCGTGGAGACGGAGCCCGGCTTCAAGGGCGATACCGCTACCGGCGCCATCAAGCCCGCTACGCTGGAAACCGGCGCTAAGATCAACGTGCCCCTTTTCGTCAATCAGGGCGATATGATCCGCGTGGACACCCGTACCGGCGAATACATGGAGCGTGTATAACGCTCATGGATAGATTGCAGCAGCGCGTGGCACGCCTCAAGGGCATGTTGGACGCGGTGGAACTGGATCATCGCCAGGATATGGTCATGCGGGCCATCGTGGATATTCTGGATGAGATGGCGCTGTCCCTTGCCGAAGTGGAGACCGTACAATCCGAGCTTGAGGAATACGTCCAGGATTTGGATGATGATCTCGTGGCTTTGGAGGAAGAAATGAGCGGTGAGGCGTCGGATGGCGAGACCGAAAGGGAGCCGGACGAGACCATCGAAATTGAGTGTCCCCACTGCAAGGAGCATATCCGCTTCGAAGAGAATGCTTTTCTGGAAGCGGATCAGGTGGAATGCCCAAACTGCCATCATGTGATCTATACCGACGAAGATTGAGTTTGAATCCAAGGGACCCGGAGGAATCCGGGTTCTTTTTTTATGCCCATTTCCACTCTCATATTTTGGACGACCTTCTCATATAGATAGAGCAAATGGAGGACAGGTTATGAAAAAATACGGATGGCAAAAGGACTTGGAGATTTACTGGCCCGACGGCCTGAGAAGCGCGCTTGGCGCTCTTACCGGCAAAGTGGCGGAGAGCCTTGAAGAAATCCGGGTTCGGATGGGACGGCCTCTCATGGTCTATGGCGGCGGCCGGGACTACTTTATATCGGACGGCGGAGATGTGAGTTTTCTTGCCGCCGGGGCCCATGTGGTGAGCCGGGAGGAAGGGGCGCGGCTGATGGACGCCCTGTGCGGCCACTCCCTCTATGCGGTGGAGGATGAAATGAAGCAGGGGTTTTTC
Organism: Gehongia tenuis; assembly: GCF_014384795.1. NCBI lineage: Bacteria > Bacillati > Bacillota > Clostridia > Christensenellales > Christensenellaceae > Gehongia > Gehongia tenuis. The sequence continues at coordinate 948,985 of NZ_JACRSR010000001.1, forward strand.
ACGCTGCCCGGCGGGTACCGGGTGGGGCTGGCGGGAAAGGCGGTGTCCGAGGGAGGCAGGGTGCGTAACCTGACCCAGATTTCCGGATTCAACATCCGCATTCCAAGGGCGCTTGAGGGCTGCGCCGATGGACTGATGGCCTATCTTGCTCTTGGCAGCCGGCCGCTCAGTACGCTGGTCATTGCACCGCCCCAGGCGGGCAAAACCACCCTCATCCGGGATGTGGCCCGGCAGTTCAGCGACGGGTTCGGCGCCTTTCCGGGCGTCAAGGTATCCATCGTGGACGAACGCTCGGAGATCGCATCCTGCGCTATGGGCATGCCCCAAAACAAAGTGGGGCTTCGCAGCGACGTACTGGACGCCTGCCCCAAATCGGAAGGGATGATGATGGCTCTGCGTTCCCTATCGCCGCGGGTCCTTGTGTGCGATGAAATCGGCTCCAGCGCCGACTGTGATGCAGTTCGAGAAGCCCTTTATGCCGGTGTGGCGGTGGTGGTGACGGTCCATGGCGATGGTCTTGAAACCGTAAAAATACGTCCTTCTCTGGGCAGGCTCATCGGGGAAAAGGGGTTTGACCGGTACGTGGTGCTTTCCAAAAGCCTTGGGCCGGGCACGGTGGAAGAAATTTTGGATCGAGAGGGCGGCCGTCTGCTGACCCGTCCTTTCCGCGGGCGGGGTGCCGCATGATGCTGAAGCTTATTTTGTGCCTTGCCGCCGTTGGAACGGGGACGCTGATTGGAATCCGGGCCGCCAAAACCTACAGCTGCCGCCTGAAGCTTTTGATGGAACTCAGAAACGGCTTCGCCCAGCTGGAAAACTCGGTGGTTTATGGCAATCTGCCGCTGTTAGACGCCTTTGAAGCCGTGAAATGCGGTGAATATGCCGGGCCAATCTTCAGAGAGGCCGCGGGAAACCTTCGGGAGAATCGGTCCATGGCCGTGCAGAATGCCTTCATGGCGGCGTTCGAATTCCTGCCGGGGAAGGGATACCTGGACGGTGAGGATATGGCCGTGATTGCACAGTTCACCGAGCATCTGGGCTCCTCCGGGCTGTCCGGACAGCAAAAAAATTTTGAATTCATTCAAAAGCAGCTTGGCCAGCGGATCGAGGAAGCCCGATGCCGCCGGGAGAAAAATCAACGGATGGCCAAAAGCCTGGGGGTGCTGGGCGGCATGTTCGTGGCCCTCATGATCCTCTAGGACGAAAGGAGAACAAAGGATGAGTATCGATTTGGTCTTTAAGATCGCCGCTATTGGTATTTTGATCTCGGTGCTGAACCAGGTGTTGACGCGGGCGGGCCGGGAGGAAATGGCCATGATGACATCCCTGGCGGGCCTTGTGATCGTGCTGCTCATGGTCATTGACCTTATAAGCCAGCTCTTTACCACCGTCAAATCCATCTTTCAGCTCTATTGAAGGGGGACGCCATGCAGATCGTATCGATCGCAGGGCTGGGCGTGGTGGCGGCCATCCTGTCCATCACCCTGCGCAAGGATAAGCCGGAGATGGCCATGCTCCTCGGCGTGGGTGCGGGGGCTATTCTGCTCATTGCCTTTTTATCCATGGTCTCCCCGGTCATGGACTTTTTGAAGGATTTAGCGGCCCGGGCAAACCTGCAAAGTGAACACCTCGCTCTGCTCTTCAAGGTGGTGGGCGTGGCTTATATTGCAGAATTTGCCTCCCAGGTATGCAAGGACGCGGGGGAGGGCGCCATTGCCAGCAAGATTGAGATGGGCGGCAAACTGGTTATTCTGGTGCTCTGCCTGCCCATTATGGGTTCCCTGTTCGAATTGATCGTGGGGATGCTGCCATGAAGCGCTGGTGTATGGCCGGGTTCATATTCTTGGCAGTACTGGTGGTCCTGGGTGCGGCGCCGGCATCAGCCGAACCCGCTGACAGCCCCGCGCCGGGTCTTGCCGAAGGGATAGAGGATCAGCTGAACGAATGGGACACAAACCAATGGGATGGTTTTACCAGCGGTCTATCCGAAGAAGGCAGGGCTTTTTTGGAAGGCAAAAGCATTGGTGAATGGATCGCCCAGTTCGCCGCTGGAGGATATGCCTTTAATATTGAGGACTGGCTTAACATGCTGCTCCAATTCTTTCTTGGCCAGCTTACGGGCAGTATGGGCATCATGGTACAGATTCTGGCGGTGGTGTTCATCTCCGCCATATTGCAGCAGCTGGAGGGGAATCTCTCCAAATCAGTGGGCCAGATCGCCCAGTTCGCCTGCTATGGCGTGACCGTCATTCTCATGATGTCCTGTCTTGCGAGCCTCATGGGTGAGACCCGGGATGCGGTCCATCAGATGACCTCGCTTATGCAGGCCATGTTTCCCGTCATGCTGGCTATGCTCTCGGCTATGGGCAGCTTCTCCACGGCGGGGGTATTCCAGCCGGCCACCGCTTTTTTGACCAGCGGGATCGGATCCCTGGTGGAAAATTTTATTCTGCCGCTGGTGTTCCTGGCGGCGGTGCTGTCGGTGATTGGAAACTTCACCGACAAAATCCGCCTTGATAAGCTCTCAGGCCTTGTAAAAAACGTGTCCCAATGGAGTATCGGCATCATTCTGACCGTGTTCCTGGGTATTTTGGCGCTGCAGGGCATGGGGGCGTCCACCTTCGATGGGATCTCCTTTCGAACGGCCAAATATACGGTGAATACCATGATTCCCATGGTGGGCGGAATGTTTTCCGATACGCTGGAAACGGTTCTTGGCTGTTCGCTCCTGGTCAAAAATGCCATCGGTCTTGTGGGGCTCATTCTTCTTGGGCTCTTCGCTTTGGCGCCGGTGGTAAAGATTGTGGCCGTCATCTTCATGCTCAAGATCTGCTCCGCTTTGGCTCAACCCATTGCGGATGACAGGACGGTGCGGTGCCTGCACGAATTCTCCAGCGTTTTGGTGCTTTTGGTGATTGCGGTCTTGGTGGTGTCGCTGATGTTCTTTTTGGCCATGTGCCTTCTTATCAACGCCGGCAATACCGCTGTGATGATGAGGTGAGCCATGGAATTTTTAAGACAATGGATTTTGACCCTGGTTGCGTCGGTCTTTGTGCTTACGCTGGTACACGTCCTGCTGCCGGAGGGGAGCATCAAGAAATACGCATCCCTGGCCACCGGCCTTGTGATGATGCTGGCGATTTTTTCCCCTTTAGCCCAGCTCTCCCGGGTGGACATCCGGGGCACCGAGGTGGTGCCCAAATCCAGTGCGGTCCGGATGGACGCTGCCCAAAGTGCCGAAAAGCTGGTTTTGGGGCTGGTGGCAAGCGTGCCCGGCTTTGAGGCGGCGGGAGTGCGGGTGGAGATGGATGAAACCAGCGGGCGGCCCAGAAGCGTGGTCGTCACCGGTGCCGCAGCCTCGGAAGCTGATGCGGAAAAAGTTCGACAAAACATTGCACTTCAATTAGGCATTGGATGGGATGAGGTTGTCATACGATAGAGAGGAGGACACATATGGGTAAAGGGCTGAAGGTTAAGGATATCTGGCAGGCCATTAAAAAAGTCAAAAACTTTGAAATCATCATCGCTGTGATTGTGGTGGCCGTCATTTTGGCCATCTACGGTTCCACCTTGATCGGCGGCGACAAGGATCCGGCGCCGAAGGAGGAGAGCGCGGCGGAAAGCGCCGAACCGGTGGATGCTTCCACCAAAGCGGACAATGAAGCCCGGCTCAAAAAGGTTCTTGAAGCCATTGACGGCGCGGGCAGGGTGGAGGTGATGATAACCTATGAATCGGGTCCTGAAATGGTACCCGCCATGAATCAAAGCACCACGACGCAGGAAAGCGAAGAATTCACCGGCACCGATACGGTCCGGCAAAGCAGAACCACCGATGAATCCCAGAACCCGGTGGTAGCCAGCGGCCAGGAGGATGACCTATTGGTGCTCAAAGAGGTGGAGCCGGAGGTTCGAGGCGTCATTGTCGTGGCGGAGGGCGCAAGCGATATTCAGGTTCAGCTCAACCTGCAGCGTGCGGTTCAAACGGTGCTGAACGTACCGGCGGACAAAGTGGAAGTGTTTTCAATGAAAAACAAGGAGGAATAAAGCATGTTTAGCATCAAGCGAAAGACCATCATCATGGCGTCCCTGGTCGTATTACTGGTTGTGGCGGGCTATTTGAACGTACGCTTCAGTGACAAAACCGGGGACGGCACCCAAGCATCGAATACGGGTACGGGCAACGGCGGAATTGTGCTGAGCCAGACCAAGGACGGGGACGGCAGCGCCAGTGTGAATGCAAACGCCGGTGAAAGCGGCGGGGATGCCGCTTCCGTTTCCGCCAATTACTACGCAAACTTTAAAACGGAGCGCGAGACCAGCCGCAACCAGCAGATTGAATACTTGGACGGCATCATTGCGGATTCGAATACCGATGCTGAAACCTTGAAGCAGGCACAGAACCAAAAGCTTACGCTGACCCAGTCCATGGAGAAGGAAGTGACCGTGGAGGGGCTGCTGAAAGCCAAAGGTTTTGAGGACGTGGTGGTAACCATCCACGAGGGATCCATCAACGTGGTGGTCAAGGATGGGGATCTAACCGATGCTAAAGTCGCCCAGATTTTGGATATCGTATGCCGCGAAACCAAGGAAGCTCCGGAAAATGTAAAGATTATTCCCAAAACATAAACAAATTTCGAGTTTAAGCGGTTATGTCTTGTTGTAATCGTGGGTATCTTTTGGTATAATACCATTAGTATCAAAGGAGGTGCTGATCATGACGGATCAAAAACCGCAAACGGATATCCAGATTGCAGATGTGGAAAATAAGAATGGCAAAATTATCTTTGCCAGTGACGTGATAGCGATCATTGCCGGCCTTGCCGCCACAGAGGTGGAGGGCGTTGCCGGTATGAGCGGCGGATTGGTCAGCGGCATGGCTGAATTGCTGGGCCGCAAGAATTTGACCAAGGGCGTTAAGGTGGAAGTTGGCAACGAGGAAACTGCCGTGGATTTGAACATGATCTTTGAATATGGTTATGAGATTCACACGGTTGCCAAAAACGTTCAGGAGAACGTGAAGCGGACCATCGAAAACATGACGGGACTGCGCGTGGTGGAAGTCAATGTTTTCGTCCAGGGCATTTACTTCGAGAAGGAAGTGAAGGAGCCTGAGCCGCCTCGGGTCAAATAATTCCATAGCTAAGCATGAAAGAGGCAGGCGCGGTTGATGTGCCTGCCTTTGTCACTTGACACGAAGGAGGAATGTCCTAATGAAAATGCGTATTGTGGACCGCATTTTGCTTACGCTGCTCATGCTGGTCGTCCTGGCGCTCTCCGTCGGCCTGATTCTGCTTTCCGTCGGCGCAATTACTGTGGACGGCGTGGGCAGCACCCTGGCCGCCATGTTTAACAGCAACTGGGTGGGCAGTGTGATCGGCTGCATCGTGGGCGTGCTGCTCTTGGCCTTTGCGGTCAAGGTGCTTTTTGTGCGTGCACGGCAGAGCGCCTATGCGCCTACGGTCCTTATCAAGGCCACCGAGATTGGCACCATCCGCATCACGCTGGTGGCGCTCGATCAGATGGTGCAGAACTTTGCCAAGAGTATGCCCACCGTGCGTAACGTCAAATCCACCATTATCAGCCGGGAGGACAGCGCCTCCATCCTGCTTCGGGTTTCGGTGATGCCGGACGCCATCGTGCCGGAGGTTACCCAAAATCTTCAGCAGGGCGTCAAGGCCCATGTGGAGCAGCACGCGGGTATCCTCGTGTCCGATGTTCAGATCGTTGTGGAAACGGCATCGGTCAATCCGCCGCGCACCGGCAATAATCAGCCCCGGGTTCAATAGGAAAGGGGCTTTTTGATGAAAGATACACTTTTGAAGATCCTGAAGGAACATCGCGGCAAGCTGATCGGCGGCGCCGCAGGTCTTATTTTTGCCGTATTGGTGTTGCTTCTTGGATTCTGGAAATCGCTTTTTATCGCCCTTTGCGTGGGTGTGGGCGTATATTTGGGTTCCCTTGGGGACGACAAAGGGGAGCGGATGCTCAAGTTTCTGGACCGTATTCTGCCCAAGGGCTTATAAAGGAGAATAGAACGTAAATGGCGAGGAAGGCTGCACGGGATGCGGCGATGCGGTATGTCTATCAATGGGCTTTGGGGGGGAACGCGGATCCTGAAGCCTTTTTGTCGTCGCTGGATCTGAAGTTGTCCGAAAAGGACTATCTCTTTTTTGAGGAAACCGTGATCGGAGTGGTCAATCATCTGCCAGAGCTGGACAAGCTGATCGAAGAAAACTGCGTGGGCTGGAAGTTTGATCGGCTGGCCAAAGTGGATGTGGCCATTCTGCGGGTGGCACTGTTAGAAATTCTGTACCGGGAGGATATTCCCGAAGGCGTATCCATCAATGAGGCGGTGGAACTGGCGAAGGTCTACGGGGACGGCAATTCCTATGCCTTTGTAAACGGCATTTTGGGCAACGTGGTGCGCAGGGAAGGCGAGGCCCTGAGACGGGTTGAACCGGTGGTGACCGACCTGCCCAGGCCCGAGGAAATCATGGCAGCGGATGATGTCCATGAGTAGGACCGTTTTGGGACTGGACACCAGCTGTTACACCACATCGGTGGCTCTTGTGGATGAACATGGCCGGATGGAACAGAAAAGACGCCTTTTGAGCGTACCCCAGGGCGAACGGGGGCTCATGCAAAGCAAAGGCGTCTTTCAGCATATACAGCGGCTCCCCGAACTGATGGAGGCGCTGCTGAAAGGACAGGAAGAGATCGCTGCCGTTGCGGCCAGCACCCGTCCCAGGCCCGTGGAAGGCTCGTATATGCCGGTTTTTACGGCGAGCGAGAGCGTGGGAAGAAGCCTCGCTGCCGCCTTGAGGGTGCCTTTCTATGCCACCAGCCATCAGCAGGGCCATATTCGGGCGGGCATGGCAAACAATCCCATGCCTGAGCGTTTTCTGGCCGTTCACCTCTCCGGCGGCACCACCGAGGTGCTTTTGGTGGAAGGGGATGAGCTGCAAATCACTCTCCTGGGCGGCGATGCCGATCTCCATGCGGGGCAGATGGTGGACCGAGTGGGTGTCGCAGTTGGCTGCGAATTCCCGGCAGGGCCGGCCATGGAAGCTCTGGCAAGGGAATGCGCCGGCGAGGGTGTGGTGCTGCCTTCTTCGGTTCGGGGATTTTCTGTGAGCTTTTCCGGGGCTGAATCCCAGGCCCAGCGTTTTTTGGAAGCGGGAGAGAGCCCGGAGCGGGTAGCGAAGGGCGTTCTCATGTGCATTGCCCGCAGTCTTACCAAGCTTTTGGCTCATGCGGTGAAGGAGACGGGCATAAGCGATGTGCTGCTGGTGGGCGGCGTGGCCCAAAATCTTTTGATCCAGCATGAACTTACCGCTCGGCTGGCGAAAATGAGAATTCCGGTAAAGCTCCGCTTTGCCGATAAATCTTTATCCGGTGACAACGCCGTGGGGGTTGCCCTTATTGGGCTTGCGGCTTTACAGAAGGAGGAATCACATGAGTGCACAAATCATTGATGGTAAAAAGGTTTCCAAGGACGTCCGCGAGGAACTGAAGGCAAAATGCGAAGATCTTAAGGCAAAGGGAGTCGAACCCTGTCTTGCCGTGGTGCTGGTGGGCGATGATCCCGGCTCACAGGTGTATGTTCGCAACAAGGAACGGGGCTGCGCTGAGGTGGGCATCAAATCCATCGCCTATCGTCTGGACGCCGGCATCACCCAGCAGACGCTGCTTGAACTGGTGGACAAGCTCAATCGCGATCCCGCCGTTCATGGCATTTTGGTGCAGCTTCCCCTGCCGAAGCATCTGGACGAAAAGGAAGTGCTCCGGCTCATCGATCCCAAAAAGGACGTGGACGGCTTCCATGTGGTGAATGCGGGGTCCCTTTTCACCGGGGAAGGCGGCGGCTTTGTATCCTGCACGCCCCAGGGCATCATGCGGCTGATTGCGTCCACCGGCGTTTCCATTGAAGGGAAAAATGCCGTGGTCATTGGCCGCAGCAACATTGTGGGCAAGCCCATGGCCATGCTGCTTTTGAACGCCAATGCCACGGTGACTGTGTGCCATTCCCGCACGAAGAATTTGAAAGAGATCGCAAAGGGCGCCGATATTCTGGTGGTTGCCATCGGCAGACCCGAATTTGTGACGGGGGATATGATTAAATCCGGCGCCGTGGTCATCGATGTGGGCATGAACCGGGTGGATGGCAAACTGAAGGGCGACGTCAAGTTTGACGAGGCCAAGGAGGTTGCCGGTTACGTTACGCCCGTGCCCGGCGGTGTTGGGCCCACCACCATCACCATGCTCCTTTCCAATACCCTGCAGGCGGCGGAAGCCCAAGGATGAAGGGTTACGTCTTTCAGGTATCCGAACTGAATGAATACGTGCGTATCCTGCTGGGACAGGACCCCAACCTGAGCCATATGTGGGTGGAGGGGGAGATCTCCAATTTCAAGCGCCATTCCTCCGGCCACCTGTATTTTTCTTTGAAGGACAGCGCAGCGCAGGTGAAGTGCGCCATGTTTAAACAAAACGCCTGGACTCTGGACTTTAAGCCGAGGGACGGCATGGCTGTCCGCGCCTTTGGATCGGTGGGACTCTATCCCCGGGACGGTCAGTTTCAGCTCTATGTGGAAGCCATGCAGCCAGCGGGCGTGGGCAATCTTTATGAGGCGTTTGAGCGTTTGAAGGGCAAACTGGATAAGGAGGGTCTGTTTGATGCGGACCATAAAAAGCCTTTGCCCTATCTGCCCCGGAAGGTGGGAGTGGTCACAAGCCCTACCGGGGCGGCGGTCAGGGATATCATTCGAGTGCTGCACCGTAGATTTGACAACATGGATATCGTGCTGAAGCCGGTGAAAGTGCAGGGCAGCGGCGCAGCGGAGGAGATTGCAAGAGCCATTGAGGAGCTGAACGGCTGCCCCGGCGTGGATGTGATCATTGTAGGCAGAGGCGGCGGGTCCATTGAGGACCTTTGGGCTTTTAACGAGGAGGTTGTGGCCCGAAGCATCTATGCCTCGCAGGTGCCCGTCATCTCCGCGGTGGGCCATGAGACCGACTACACCATCGCGGATTTTGTGGCCGATGTCCGGGCCGCAACGCCTTCCATGGCGGCGGAGCTCGCGGCGCCGGTCAAGGATGAGCTGATGGCGGGCCTAATGGAGAGCAGACAGCGCCTGCGCTCCGCCATGGGACGCAGGCTGGATCTCATGCGGGAAAGGCTGGAACGGCTGAAACAGTCCACCGGGCTTACCCGGCCTCTGGATAAGGTGTGGATGCACCGCCAGCAGGTGGATGGGCTCGTGCGCATGCTGCAGGCCCATCAGAGCGCCCGATCTTTCAAGGCGAAGAACGATTGGGAAAAGCTCCATGGACGGCTGTTGGCGCTGGGGCCCGAGTCCGTACTCAAGCGGGGCTATGCCATGGTGCTTGATCTGGAGGGCAGGCCGGTCATGCGCGCAGCGGATGCGGCGGCAGGTAACACGGTTGAGGTGCGCTGGCAGGACGGCGCACGAAAAGCCCGGATTGAACCGATGGGGGAAGAATAGATGCAAGACAAAATGGAAATGAGCTTTGAGCAAGCTTTGACGGAGCTTGAAAAGGTGGTTCTTGAACTTGAGGGCGGCCAGCTGAGCCTGGATGAATCCATTGCCTGCTATGAGAAGGGTATGAAGCTGTCCAAGATCTGCCAGCAAAAACTCGATGAAAGCGAATCCAAGGTGGCCAAGCTGATCGGCCGCCAGGAAACCTTGTTTGAGGAGACGGACGATGACCTTTAAAGAGCGGCAGACCCAGTATATTGAGGCCTTTGATCAAAGCCTCGCCGAGTGGCGGGAACACCAGATTGGGGACATCCCGGAGCGGTTGCTTTCGGCGATGTGTTACAGTCTTTTTGCTGGAGGCAAGCGTGTCCGGCCGGTACTGCTTTTAGCCACGGTGGACATGCTGGAAGGCGATCTTGACGAGGCTATGGAGTTTGCCATGGCCCTTGAGATGATTCACACCTATTCGCTGATCCATGACGATCTGCCCGCCATGGACGACGATGATCTTCGCCGGGGCCGGCCCACCAACCACAAGCAGTTCGACGAGGCCACCGCCATTCTGGCGGGGGATGCTCTGCTGAGTGAAGCCGCGGCGATCATGCTGCGGGCCTGCCGCAAGAGCGAAAACAAGATGGCCGCCATCCAGGCTATGGAGGAGATCATGGAGGGTGCCGGAGCCAGAGGCATGATTGCGGGCCAGATGGAGGATCTAATGGCTTCGGAAAAGGCCGGTAACGAGAAACTGCTGGAACGGATTCAGAGCCTCAAGACGGCCTGCCTTTTGACAGCGCCACTGGTTTCCGGCGGCATCCTTGCCGGCGCGCCTTTGGGAAGCTTGGTTTCTCTTCGGGAGTACGGCCAATGCCTCGGCGTATGTTTCCAGATGGTGGACGACATCCTGGACGTGGTGGGCAGCGCCGAGGAGATGGGCAAGAATCCCGCCTCCGATGCGAAAAAGGATAAGCTCACCTACCCCGCATTTATTGGGCTGGATGAGACCCGGAAACGGGTGGAGCAGTGGACGAATTGGGGCGTTGAAGCCTTGCAGGGCTTTGGCGACAGGGGCTGGTTTTTGCGGGATATGATTTTAACGCTGGCAGCGCGGACCAAGTAAGGGGATAGGGTGACCCATGAGTATTTTTCAAAATCACTTGCTGATTGCAGCCGTTCTGGGATGGTTTTTTGCTCAATCCATCAAGTTTTTTCTGACCTGGTTTCAGGAAAGGCGGATTGATTGGACCAGAATCATGGGTGCGGGCGGGATGCCCAGCTCCCATTCCTCCTTTGTGTGCGCTCTGGCCACCTCAGCCGGGCTCAACTGCGGCTTCGCATCCGCGGCCTTTGCCATATCCACCGCCTTCGCTCTCATCGTCATGCACGATGCTCAGGGCGTCCGTCAGGATGCGGGAAAGCAGGCTGCCGTTCTTAACGAAATAATGGACTATTTTGAGGAACATTTGGGCTGGAAGGACCAAAAGCTTCGGGAGCTTATTGGACACACGCCCTTTCAGGTGATTGCCGGTGCTGTTCTTGGCGTAGCAGTTTCTATTATTTACCAGCAGCTTATTTGATTTTTCGGGGCCGCCGTGGTACAATAAGCCTGGTGGTACAGTATCCTAGTCGGCAAAGCCCATTTTGAAGGCGGGCCTAAAAATCCGTCAAAGGGCACATCGATGAAGTTTCTGGTGCTGGCTTTCGACGCCCAGTCGAGGGTTGGTGCTGGGAGTTAAGGAAGAAGGGCGATCTGCAATGGCATGCAGGCGTTGACCCAGCTTCCGTGGAGACCCATTGGGGTTGGTCGTTTTTTTGGATGGACTCCGTGGGATAGAACCTGCAATGCGGCGAAAGCTGTGTGCAGCGTAGCCTGCCTTGCGTGGATCGGGTGGATTTTGGAACTACGCGGGCGCCGCTCTAGGCCAGAGCGCGCTTGCGATCGCCGGATGAAACCCCATCTGCAAAAGAGGCTAGGAATGGGCCGCGTCGTTGAGGAAAGCTCCTAGGCTGACGCATGCGTTGGGGATTGAAGTGTGGACTCAGTGGTAATCCAGTCATGCACCTGGCAACAGGGCAAAACAGGTCTCAAAGGGAAACCGCCTTTTCGGCGACGAGAGGTGGCCTGTGGGGAAATCCTACTGGACCTATGCCGCAAGGTTTACTCAGCGCATCACCACCAATTTATGAATTATTGAGGTTTCGGTTTGGCTAAACCTAAGAAAAAGAGCAGCCTGTCCTGGGCTGTGAAAATAGCTCTCGTTACCTTTGCAATCGCTACGATGATCAATTTGCTATCCGAATCGGTCATGCGTGGCGTTGGTTTTATTATTGCGCTTTGCATCCTGCTTTTCATCATTCTTCTGGGCATTGTCTTTGATATCATCGGCATCGCCGTTGCCAGCGCTTCCTTGCCGCCGCTGGCCTCCATGGCAGCCAAGAAGATGAAAGGTGCAAAGCAGGCGGTGAAGCTTTTGCAAAATGCGCCCAGCGTGTCCAACTTCTGTAATGACGTGGTGGGGGATATCTGCGGCATCATCAGCGGTTCCGCCGGCGCGGCCATCGCGGCACGTATTTTGATGATGGCCGGTTCCACAAAGGAGGTCCTGGCAGGCGTTTTGGTCAGCGCCTCCATTGCGGCGCTCACGGTGGGCGGCAAAGCGCTCGGCAAGGGTTTTGCCATGAAAAAATCATCAACGATTGTGCTCTTCGTGGGCAAGGTCCTATACACGTTGGGCTATCAAAGACGGGTGAAAAAATGAGTACAATTTTGGAGAATGTGAACTTTCCGGAGGATATCCGGGGGTTGAACCAGGCCCAGCTTACCCAGCTGTGCAAAGAGATTCGTGAGCTGATTATCAATACCGTTTTGCAAAACGGCGGCCACCTCGCCTCCAATCTGGGCACGGTGGAACTTACATTGGCGCTCCATTTGGCCTTCAATACGCCCAAGGACAAAATTTTATGGGATGTGGGGCATCAGACCTACACCCATAAGATCATCACCGGCCGCAAAAGCGAATTCCGGCAGCTGCGGCAGAATGATGGCCTGAGCGGTTTCCCCAAGCCCTCTGAGTCAGTCTATGATACCTTTGGAACAGGCCACGCCAGCACCGCTATCTCGGCGGCTTTGGGGGTCGCAAGAGCCCGGGATCTCAGACATGAGGATTACCAGGTGGTGGCGGTGGTGGGCGACGGGGCGCTCACCGGCGGCATGTGTTTTGAAGGCATGAACGATGCGGGTCATTCCAAAAATCGAATCATCATCATCCTCAATGACAACAAGATGTCCATTGCGCCCAATGTGGGTGCGCTGTCCACCTATCTGACGCGGCTGCGTGCGGATTCCTCCTATCACCGCTTCAAAGATGGTTTGAGCGGTTTCCTGAAGCATGTGCCGCTGGTGGGAAAGCCCTTGGCTAAAGGCCTCGAGACGCTGAAAAACAGCATCAAATACTCCGTGCTCCCGGGAGCACTCTTTGAAGAATACGGCTTTCAGTATCTTGGACCGGTGGACGGTCACAACATCAAAGAGCTGTGCAAGATCTTTAAACGGGCCAAGACCATGGAGGATCCGGTTCTCATCCATGTCATTACGCAGAAGGGCCGGGGCTATGAGAATGCGGAGCTGGACCCCCAAAGATACCATGGAGTGGCGCCCTTCTTCCTGGAGAAAAAGACCGTGGACGAGGAACACGCACTCAGCTTTTCCACCGCTTTCGGGCTTGGCGTAACCCGCCTTGCTCAGATGGATGAGCGCATCGTGGCCGTGACCGCGGCCATGACCGATGGAACGGGCCTTCGCCCCTTCCAGCAGACCTTTCCTGAGCGCTTCTTTGACGTGGGCATTGCCGAAGAGCATGCCGTCACCATGGCGGCAGGCATGGCTTCCCAGGGCCTTCGGCCCTTTGTGGCGGTCTATTCCACCTTCATGCAGCGGGCCTATGATCAGATCATTCACGACGTATGCCTGCAAAAGCTGCCCGTTACCTTTGGGATCGATCGATGCGGCCCGGTGGGCGAGGACGGGGAGACGCACCATGGCATTTTTGATATCTCGTATCTTAGGTCCATGCCCAACCTGACCATTGTATCCCCGCAAAGCCCCGCTGAATTGATGGAAGTTTTGAAGCTTTACGATCGAATTCAGGGCCCGCTTGCCATTCGCTACCCCAAAGGCTACGGCCCGGCCAAAGCGCCGGCGCCCAAGATTGTGCCGGGCCGGTGGGATGTGCTGAGGGAAGGTGCCGACGGGATGATTTTGGCTGTGGGCCAAATGGTGCCCATCGCCCTTGAGGCGGCCCGGCTGCTGGCGGATGACGGCTACGCCGTGGGGGTATGCCACGCCCGGTTTATCAAGCCCTTGGATGAGGCCATGCTGAGCCGGCTCATCAACCGTTCCGGCTGGATCTTTACGCTGGAGGATAATGTGCTGGCCGGCGGTTTTGGTTCAGCCGTTTTGGAATATCTCGAACAGCGGGATGCCAAACTCCACATTCAGTGCTTTGGCTTTCCCGACACCTTCCTGCCCCAGATGACGATTGACAGCCTGTTTGATCAATATGGACTGACTCCGGAAAAGCTGAAAAATACCATGGAATACTATCTGGAACTGGAGGGGAAAGGGATTTGCAATGACGCAGGCTAAAGGCGAAAGACTGGATGTATACCTGGCGGAAACGGGGCTTGCTGCCAGCCGCGAAAAGGCTCGGGCGCTCATCATGGCGGGTGAGGTCTATGTCAATAATGAACCCGCCGCCAAGCCGTCCCTCCTGATCACGGAAAAGGATGAGGTCCGCATCAAGGCCCAGCTTCCCTATGTCAGCCGCGGAGGATTGAAGCTGGAGAAAGCCATGGTTGCTTTTCCCATCGATTTGCAGGACAAAATCTGTATCGATATCGGCGCTTCCACCGGCGGTTTCACCGACTGCATGCTGCAAAAAGGAGCCCGCAAAGTCTATTCGGTGGATGTGGGCTATGGTCAGCTGGACTATAAACTGCGCACCGATCCCCGGGTGGTGGTGATGGAGCGGACCAACGCCCGCTTTTTAAGCCAGGATACCGTGCCCGATCCCATTGAGTTTGCCAGCATCGATGTATCCTTCATCTCCCTGAAGCTCATCTTTCCCGCGCTGCACGGCCTCATGGCTCCGGATGGGCACTGTGTGGCGCTCATTAAGCCGCAATTTGAAGCGGGACGGGAGAAGGTGGGCAAGAACGGTGTGGTTCGGGATGCTGCCGTTCACCGGGAAGTGATCTCTGGAACTTTGGACGCCGCCCAGGATTTGGGATTTTATCCACTGGGTTTGACATATTCACCGATTAAGGGCCCCAAAGGCAACATCGAATTCCTGGTTTATTTGGCGATAAATCCCGAAAAATCAATGGAATTTGACGTGGAAACAATTTTAAGGGAAGCGCATAGTTTGGCTTGATAAATGTATAATTATGCGGTATGATGATGGAGGAAGGAGCGCTTTCATGCCCACAATCGGAATTTTTGTCAATTTGCAGAAGGACCGCTATTTGGATGTGACCCGTCAGCTCGTGGATGAGCTCACCCATCAGCAGGCGGACTTTTATCTGGAAACTTCCATCGCGGCCGCCCTTCAGATACCCGAGTTTGGAATGGAAGAGGAGGAGCTGTACCGAAACTGCCAGGTGCTCATGGCCCTTGGCGGAGACGGCACGATTCTTGGCGTAGCCCGAAGAGCCGCGCCCATCGGCATTCCCATCGCCGGGATCAATCTTGGCCGAATGGGTTTTCTGACGGAGATCGAGATTGGTGACCTCAAAAAGGTGGTCCGGCAGATTCTGGCGGGCCGCTACGAGGTGGAACACCGTATGATGCTGGCGGCCAAGGTCACAGGGCCAAACCGCCCCGAACCCCTGGAGATCCAATGCGCCATGAACGACCTGATGGTGACCCGTCATTCGGTCAACCGCATGCTGAGGGTGGTCCTTGAAGCCAACAACGGACTGTTGGACCGTTTTTCCGGGGATGGTGTGGTGATCGCATCGCCCACCGGCTCGACGGGGTATTCCCTGTCCGCCGGCGGACCTATCGTGGACCCGCTTTTGCCCTGCATGGTGGTCACGCCCATCTGCGCCCATACCCTGCATTCAAGAAGCATGGTGCTCTCCCGCGACGAGGAGATCCGAATCCGGGCGGCGAGGCCGGAGGAGGCCATGCTGCTCATGGTGGACGGGCAGGAAAGCTACGCGATCTTCCCGGGCGACGAAATTGCCGTTGCCCGATCCCCATACGAAGCTTTGTTCCTTAGACTGCAGGCACGGGATTTCTATTCCCTGGTCCGCAACAAGTTGTGGGAGTGGAGCCAATAGGAGGTCGTCAATGAAAACAGAACGTCATGCTGCTATTTTGGACATCATTCAATCAAAAGATATTGAAACCCAGGAGGATTTGGCGGAAGAACTGCGAAATCACAATATTGCAGTGACGCAGGCCACCGTATCCCGGGATATCAAGGAGCTTCGCCTTATCAAGGTGATGGGGGCGAACAAACGCTATAAATATGCCGCCAACACTCGGGCGAATGCGGTGCAGATGGAACGCTTGGTGAGGCTTTTCAAGGAATCCACCGTGAGCGTGGATGCCGCAAGCAATCTCATCGTCATCAAGACCCTGTCGGGAAGCGCCAATGCCGCGGCCTCTGTGGTGGATGCCATGCATATTACGGGGATCATCGGCTGCATCGCCGGCGACGATACCATTCTGGTCATTCTAAAAGAGGTGAGCCAGGTGGAATCCGCCCTGCAGCAATTCAAAGAGATGATGAAATAGAAGGGGATTTCATGCTTTTTCATCTGGCCATCAGGGATATTGCCCTAATCGAGCATTTGGAGATCGACTTTGCGCCCGGTCTCAACGTTCTCACCGGGGAAACCGGCGCAGGCAAATCCATCATTATCGATGCTGTAAACTTGGCCATTGGCGGGCGGGCGGAGCGTGAGCTCATTCGTAACGGCCAAACCAAGGCCAGTGTGGACGCCGCTTTTGAAGTGGATGAACGGCATATTGCCGACTTGATGAAGGCGTCGGGGATTGAACTGGAGGACAGCACGGTCATTCTCTCCCGGCAAATCGCCATGAATGGCCGGAATCTTTGCCGTATCAACGGTCAGATGGTCCCGCTGTCCCTGCTTAGGGCGGTGGGCGAGCGGCTGCTCGACATTCACGGCCAGCATGAACATCAGTACCTGATGGATGCCGGAAGGCATATCGGATTTTTGGATGCCCAGGGCGATGACGCTTTCCGGGCGCAGCTGGCCAAGGTGGCGGAGCTTTACGCGTCCTGGCGGGCCGCAGTGCAAAAGCTGAAAAAACTGCGGGAGAATCAGGCTGAGCGCGCTCGGCGTCTGGATATCCTTTCCTTTCAGATCAGCGAAATCGAAGAGGCGGCTCTCTCCTCCGGGGAGGAGGAGGAACTGTCCCGCCAGCGGCTTCTGCTGCAAAACAGTGAGCGGATTTCCTCCGCGCTTAACGAGGCCTATCATTTCATCTATGCCTCCAGTGATATGCCCGCCCTCACGGCGGTGCAGGAGGCCATGGACGCTTTTGATACCATTGCCGCCATGGACGACGCCTTTGAAGCCATGAAAACCCGGATCAGCGAGGTCTACTACCAGCTGGAGGATATCTCCCTTGAGCTTCGCCCCATGCGGGAGAGCATGGAGCTCGACCCCCAGGAGCTGGACGGTGTGGAGGAGCGATTGGAGCTCATTCGCAAGCTGGAACGAAAATACGGCAGGAATATTGACGAGGTGCTCGCCTTCTTAGCCGATGCACGGGAACAGTATGAGGGTCTCATCCATCTGGATGAGGATTTGGAAACGCTGGGCGCGGAATGTGACCGGAGGGAAAAGGAGCTCTATGCCGCTTCCCTCGCGCTCTCCAAGGCCCGGGAAAAATTGGCGCGCCGTCTGGAAAAAGCTGTTTTAAAGCAGCTTCAGGAACTGGATATGGGAAAGAGCCGTTTTGAGGTGAGGGACAGACGGCCCGGCGGGCCTGAGGAAGCTTCCAACGCTTACACCGCTTCCGGCTTTGATGAAATTGAGTTTTATATTTCCACCAACCCCGGCGAACCGCTGAAACCCATAGCCAAGGTGGCTTCCGGCGGTGAACTCTCTCGGCTTATGCTGGCCATCAAGACGGTTGCCGCCGAGGTGGACGAGGTGGAAACGCTTATCTTTGACGAGGTGGACACGGGCATCAGCGGCACCACGGGACAGAAGGTTGCCCTCAAGATGTCCGAAATTGCCGCCTACCGCCAGGTGATCTCGGTAACGCATCTGCCTCAGATCGCGGCCATGGCCGATGAGCATCTTTCGGTGCAAAAAACGAGTGACGATGTTAAATCCAGTGTATGTGTGGCGTCGCTGGACGAGGATGGTAAAATACGGGAAGTGGCTAGGCTGGCCGGCGGTCTTTTGAATGAGGCCGGGCTCCGGCACGGACGGGAGCTTATTTTAAATGCAAAGGCGCTCAAAGCCCAGAAAACCTAACCATGTTTGCTATGATTATGCAATTTTAACCGTACATGACATCCCCGCAAACGGAATAATTTGTCCTACTTCCGGCACACTATAGAAATAGAAAAACAAAGGAAGTGTGGGAATGCGGGAGACTTGGAAGAAACGTTTAGGCATAACGCTGGCAGCGCTGGTAACGCTGCTTAATTTTTCCGCCCCGGTGCAGCTCATCAAGAACATTCCGGACGAGCTGCGCGTGCTGGACGGTCAATCCTATGCCATCAATTTTAATCTGCCCGGCGGGATCGAAGTCAAGGGTGAAAACGTCGAGGTGGTGGGCTCCACTGCCGGACAAACCCTGGCCGAAGTGAACGACGGTCATACGCCGCTGGAGCTCAAATCAAGCGGCAGTTCGGGACAGCTGGAGCTGTCCTTATTCGGCATACTGCCTCTCAAGACCATCGATGTGAAGGTCATCGAATCCCAGTCCCTTTTGGTGGGCGGCCAGTCCATTGGCGTCACGCTGTATACAAGGGGCGCTTTGGTGGTGGGAACCGCGGAGATCACCGATGAGAATGGCGATCTGCATAATCCCGCCCAGGAGGCCGGACTTTTGCCGGGTGACGTGATTATCTCCGCGGAGGGGATGACCATTGAGGATTCCGAGCACCTGTCTCAAATCATATCCAATTCCAAAAGTGAAAGCATACCGCTGACGGTTGAACGAAACGGTGAAACGCTGGAGATCTCCATTACGCCGGTCAAGGACATGCTGGACGACACCATGCGTCTTGGCATCTGGGTGCGGGACAGCACGGCAGGTGTGGGTACGCTGTCCTTCTGTGATCCCACCACCATGAAATTTGGCGCACTGGGCCATGCCATCACCGATCTTGACACGGGAACCACCCTCACGGTAAAGGATGGAGAGATCATGCATTCCCGGATCTTGGATGTGACCAAAGGCGAACGCGGGCAGCCCGGCGAACTCAAAGGGACCTTTTTGGATAACCAAGAGGTGATGGGCTCCATCTCCAAAAACACCCAGTTTGGCCTATACGGCACCTGCTATGATCTTCCGGAAAACCCCATCTATCCGGACCCCCTGCCCATCGGCGTACAGAGCATGGTGACCGCCGGACCTGCCACCATTTTGACCACTCTGGACGATGAAGGCATCAAGGAGTATGACTGCGAAATCGTGGAGGTGAACCGTCAGAGCAAACCCACCGCCAAGGGCATGGTGGTCAAGATCACCGACAAGGATCTTCTGGAGCGCACCGGCGGCATCGTGCAGGGGATGAGCGGCAGTCCCATCATCCAGAACGGGCGGATTGTGGGCGCCATAACCCATGTGTTTATCAACGATCCCACCCGAGGCTATGGCATCTTCATCGAATGGATGCTGAGCGAAGCCAACAGCGAATAGATACGGCAAGATTTGCTGAATTTAAAAGGAAATATTGCCGGTTTAATCGAATAGATATGCTCAACAGTATATGATATATTCCAGATTAATGAGGATAGGGGAATGATGTAGATGGATGCAATCCGAATGGTCATCGCTGATGATAATCCTGAGTTTGTCCAGGTATTGGAGCAGGCCGTTGATCAGCAGGAGGGCTTTGAAATTGTGGGGCTCGCGGCCAACGGTTTGGAAGCGGTGGAGCTTGTGGAACAGCGTCATCCGGATGTTCTCATCGTGGATCTGGTCATGCCGGTTCTTGACGGCATGGGGGTGCTGGAATATACGCTGAAGCTTCCCTACCGCAAGGATTTCAAGATCATCGTCCTGTCCGCTATGGGCAACGACAACATCACCCAGCGGGCCATTGCCCTCGGCGCCGATTATTTTATGATCAAGCCTTTTGATCTCCACACCTTCCTGACCCGGGTACGGGAGGTTTGTCTGGGCCCCGATGCCGAGCCCGGCGCAGTTTTTGGCCGCAACGCGCTGCCGCTCAACGCACCGCTGGAGGCTGAGATCACCCACATGCTTCAGGAGATTGGCATTCCGGCCCATATCAAGGGTTATCAGTATCTCAGGGATGCCCTCATGCTGACCGTACGCGATACCCGTTTTCTGAGCGGCATCACCAAGGAACTCTATCCAAAAGTGGCTGAGAAATATGATTCCACCACCAGCCGTGTGGAGCGGGCTATCCGTCACGCCATTGAGGTTGCCTGGAACCGGGGCCAGATGGAAATCATTAACGACATGTTTGGCTATACCGTGCAGGAGGAGAAGGGCAAGCCCACCAATTCTGAATTTATCGCAATGCTTGTGGACAAGATTCGTATGCAGCACCATATGTAGGCGACATAATCGGCCCGTCCCGTGCATAATCTTCTATAGATGCACAAAGGAGGGCTTTTATCTTGGATCGAGTGGGGGACAAAGGATTCCGTTGGATCAAGAGCAATTTAGCCGCCTACATCGCGGTGCTCTTTTTTTTCTTCATTGGTTTGGCGAGTGGAGCTTACACCGCGAAAGCCCTGCCTTCCGCTGAAAAGGCGGATCTGACGGGATACGTAGTGAACGCTGGCGCTTTGGAAACCCATAGGGGCGAGGCTTTTTGGACTTCCCTGTCCAATAATCTCAAAACTTTTGGGCTGATCACCCTCGGTTCTCTATTTTGGCTGGGCTCGGCGCTGGTGGTCATCAGCGTGCTCGTTCGGGGCTTTGTGCTGGGCTTTACGGTGGCTGTGCTGGGAACGCTGGGCGCCCAGGGCCTGGGATTATCCCTCATTGCGGTTTGGCTTCCCAATGTTCTATTGGTTCCCATTTTGGCCACCTTTGCCGTATACGCTCTGTCCACGGCACTGGGCCGCAAAAAGGGGCGGGCCAAGACCAAACCGTCCTTGGAGCATCATCTTCTCATCTGCGGGCTGTTTTTCCTTTCTACCCTGGTGGTGTCGGTCATTGAAGTCTATTTGGTGCCGCCGCTGATGCAGCTTTTGGTATAATTTTTACAATCTGTCTGCAAATTGGGTCAAAAAAAAGGAATTTTGAAAACACCGTTGAATATTAAAGTTCTGTAAACTATTTATGTTAAGAAAAAAAGAAACACGTAATAGAGGGAGCATGGGGAAATGGACCGCATCCTGGAAAAGTTCTGTACCTACCTTGCCAAGGAAAAGCAAGTATCCACCAACACGCTGGAGTGTTATGGACGTGACGTGCGTCAATATTTAGATTATTTGACTGCTGAGAAAATGTCCTATGTGGATGTAAACCAGGATGATGTTATGAATTATGTGGACTCGTTGCGTGCTCAGGGCGTGTCCAATGCCACATTATTGCGTAAATTTTCATCACTTCGCGGTTTTTTTCAGTTTCTGACGGGCAGCGGCCTTATTGCCAGCGATCCCACGGCGCAGATCAAGCTGCCGCGCAGCGAAAAGAAGCTGCCTAAGGCCATGAGCACCCAGGATGTCAACAACCTTTTAAATCAGCCCAACCCCGACGAGGTGAAGGGGCTTCGGGATAAGTGCATGCTGGAGCTGCTCTACGCCACTGGCATCCGGGTAACCGAACTTATCGAGCTCAACGTGGAGGATATTCTGCTTCCACTGCATATGATCCGCTGCAATACGGGGGACAAGCGGCGCACCATACCCATTGGTTCGGTGGCTATCAAGTATTTGACCCAATATCTGCAAAAATCAAGGACCAAGCTTGTGAAGGATCCCGAGGAAAGGGCGCTGTTCATCAATCTGCAGGGTTCGCGCCTCACCCGTCAGGGATTCTGGAAGATCATCAAATATTATGCCCAGAAGGCCCATATCGAAGGGGATATCACGCCCCATACCCTGCGGCATTCCTTTGCCGTCCATCTTTTGGACAACGGCGCGGATATTCATGCCGTGCAGGAGATGCTGGGACACGCCGATATTTCCACCACCCAGGTCTACATCAAGATGCTGGGCGGACACTTGAGTGAGGTTTATAAAAAGGCCCACCCTCGGGCATGATGTCATTAGGAGGGGATAGCTATGGCAAAAAAAGCCGTTTTAATCGTTTTGGACAGCGTGGGCATTGGCGCCGCTCCCGATGCGGCCGCCTTTGGAGATGAGGGTTCGGATACGCTGGGCCATGTTCTGCAATTTCATGATTTTTCTTTGCCCAATCTGAGAAGGATGGGGCTTTTTAATATCCAGGGAACGTCGTTTTATGACCCGGTTCCGTCACCCGCAGCCGCCTATGGGAAGGGCCGTGAACTCTCCCGGGGCAAGGACACGACCACCGGCCACTGGGAGATGGCGGGCGTGCCGCTGGACCGTCCTTTTCCCACCTATCCGGATGGGTTCCCGGCGGATGTCATGGAGGCCTTTGAGGCGGCCATCGGCACGAAAACCCTGGGAAATACGGTGGCTTCCGGTACCCAAATCATTGAGGAACTGGGCGATGAACATGTAAAAACCGGCTATCCCATCGTCTATACTTCGGCGGACAGCGTCTTTCAAGTGGCGGCTCACGAGGAGATCATTCCCCTGGAACGGCTTTATAAAATATGCCAGACTGCCCGGAACATGATGGTGGGGGATCATGCCGTGGGCAGAGTGATCGCCCGGCCCTTCACCGGTACTTCCGGTCATTACACCCGCACCGCCAATCGAAGGGACTTTTCCCTCAATCCTCCAGGGCCCACCGTGCTGGATGAACTGCATAGAGCGGGATACACCACCGTGGGTGTTGGGAAGATCGGCGATATTTTCAACCGCAGGGGGCTCGATGAGGATCTGCACGCCAAGGGGAATCCGGCCTGTATGGCCGCCTGTCTTGCGAGGCTGGAGACGCTGGAGGAAGGGTTCATCTTTGTCAATCTCGTCGATTATGACATGCTCTACGGCCACAGGCGTGATCCCATGGGCTATGGCAGGGCCCTTGAGGCCTTCGACGCCTGGCTGCCCGGCCTGGAAAATCTGCTGGGCGGCGGACTTTTTATCGTGACGGCCGATCACGGCTGCGATCCCACCTTCCGCGGCACGGACCACACCCGGGAATATACGCCCATCCTCGCCCAGGGAGGGGGACTTATGCCGAGCAATCTTGGCGTCCGTTCCTCCTTTTCGGACATCGCCGCAACCATTTTGGACTATTTCGCCGTACCCGTCACCACTATGGGTACGTCCTTCTATCAAAAGTAAAGGGGGCATTGTCATGGATTTACAACAAACAGCGGACAGGCTCACGGAGCGTTTGGGTCAAAGGGCCAAGCTGGGCATTATTTTGGGATCCGGTCTGGGAGACTACTACGAGTCCATGACGGATACCATCGTCATACCTTATGGGGAGATCGAAGGCTTCCCCGAATCCACCGTGCCCGGACACGCCGGGGAGTGGATCATGGGCAGACTTTTTGGCATACCCACGGTAATGATGCGGGGGCGCTTCCACATCTACGAAGGGCATCCAGCGCAGATCGTGGCGCTGCCCATCCGGGTGATGCGGGCCATGGGCGTGGAAAAACTCATTGTCACCAATGCCTGCGGCGGCATTCGGGAAGACTTTGCGGCAGGGGATCTGATGCTGATCGAGGACCAGATCAATTTTGCCGGCTACAATCCTTTGATTGGACCCAATGACGAAAGGTGGGGGCCCCGGTTTCCCGATATGAGCCGGGCCTACGATCCATTTTTGCTTAAGCTCGCCCAGGAGGTAGCGGCTGATTTGGGGATTCCCCTTCAAAAGGGCGTTTATGCCATGATGAGCGGGCCTTCCTTCGAAACGCCGGCAGAGATCCGTATGCTGCGTGCTTTAGGCGCCGATGCGGTGGGGATGTCCACCGTGCCCGAGGTGATCGCGGCGAATCACTGCGGTATTCAGGTGCTTGGTATCTCCTGCGTGACCAACAAGGCCGCGGACGGCAAGGGCGAACCCCTCAATCATGAGGAGGTGCTGGAAGCGGGCCGGAGAGTGGCCGCATCCTTCCGGAAGCTTCTCAACGGCATCACCAAAAGGCTCACTTTTTAACAGGGTTGTCATGGAAAAGGCAGTGTTTGCATAGCCATTCTTTTAGGGAATTGTTTAAAAGAAGGGGGCTCTCCCATGAAAAGAATGGGCAAACACTGTCTTTTATTTTTGTTGATGCTGTGCATCCTGATGTATCCGCTCTCCGCCGTCCAGGCAGAAGCCTTGGAGGAGATGCCCTTTGACGTGAGTGCCAAAAGCGCACTTTTGATGGACGCGGACAGCGGGACCATCATCTTTGAAAAAGCGGCGGACGAAAAGCTGCCCATCGCCAGCGTCACCAAGATCATGACGCTCACTCTGTGTTTTGAAGCGCTGGAATCGGGCGCCGTAACCCTGGATCAGGAGGTCAACGTGTCCCAAAACGCGGCCTCCATGGGCGGCTCCCAGGTCTTTTTGGACGCCGGTCAGCCTTACAAGGTGGAGAATCTTTTGGAGTCCATCATCGTTGCCTCGGCCAACGACGCCAGCGTAGCCATGGCGGAGACCATCGCCGGCTCGGAGGAGGTGTTTGTGGAGCGCATGAACACCAAAGCCGCGGAGCTTGGCATGACGGGCACTCATTTTGCCAACTGCACCGGGCTTCCTCAGGAGGACCACTATTCCACAGCCAGGGATGTGGCTGCCATGAGTCAGGAACTCATCCAGCATCCGGATTATTTCAAGTGGAGTACCATTTGGATGGATGAACTGAGTCATGCCAAGGATGGACGGGTGACGGAGCTGACCAACACCAACCGCATGGTGCGCTTTTACGACGGCGCCGACGGCATTAAGACCGGTTCCACCGATGAAGCCAAGTACTGTCTCAGCGTATCGGCCAAACGAGGTGAATTCCGGCTCATCGGCGTGCTGCTGGGCTCGGAGAGCTCCGCCAAGCGCTTTGATGAGGCCACCAAGATGCTGGACTATGGCTTCGCAAACTATGAAACGGTAAGCCTCGGTCAAAGCGGCGAGATCAAGAATCAAAGCGTTGCCGTCAAAGGCGGCAGGGACGCACAGGTTCCCGTGGCCCTTGAAGGCGGCGAGACGGCTCTTCTTCGTAAAGGCACCGCCGATCAGGTCGAAAAATCCGTCAATCTGCCCGAAGTGGTGGAAGCTCCCGTTGTGAAGGGTGCAAAACTGGGCGAGATGATCATCACCCATGACGGCGAGACTTTGGCAAATCTTCCCATCGTCGCCGCCGCCGATGTGCCCAAAGCGGGCTATGGCGACATCTTGAAGAAGATTTTAAGCCGCTGGTAGAACCTGAGAAAACCATCGCGAAATTGACACCCCTCCGCCGCCTGTGGTAACATAAAGCGGTATACGGGAGGGGTGTTTTTATTGCGCGGAGAAGTGAATGAAAAAGGACATTTGGTATTCGGCGGCTGCGACACGGTGAAGCTGGCAAACACCTTTGGAACGCCGCTTTATGTGATGGATGAAGATTATATCCGGGATCGCTGCCGAGGCTATGTGCGGGCTCTAAAGGAAAACGGCCTTGAGGGTATGGTGGCCTATGCGTCCAAGGCTTTTCTCAACATGGCGATGGTAAAAATCGTAGCCGAGGAGGGCATGGGGCTGGACGTGGTGTCCGGCGGAGAGCTCTATACCGCCTACAAGGCAGGATTTGATCTTGCCAAGGTTTTCTTCCATGGCAACAACAAAACTCCCGAAGAGATCGCCTTCGCTGTGGAACACGGCGTGGGCCGCATTGTGATCGATCACTTTGCAGAAATCGATATGGTTGCGGATATTGCGAGGAAGCGCGGCAAGAACGTGAACGTCCTCATCCGGGTGAAGCCCGGTGTGGACGCCCACACCCACCATTACATTCAAACGGGCAAGCAGGACTCAAAGTTTGGCTTTGGTATCTCCGACGGCCAGGCCATGGAGGCAGCAAAGAGAATCATCGCTTCGGAGCATATCCATCTTGCGGGACTGCACTGCCACATCGGCTCTCAGATCTTTGAGCTCAAGCCCTTCGGCCTCACGGCTGAAATTATGGAGGATTTTCGGCTGGCCCTTATGAAGGAAACTGGGGAGCTGATGGAGGAAATCAATTTTGGCGGCGGCTACGGCATCCATTACACCGACGCCGATCATCCCCTCGATCCGTTGGAATATATCAAGGAAATTGCGGACGCCCTTAAAGCCCGCTGCGCCGAGCACGGACTTGCGCTGCCCCGGTTCATTGTGGAACCAGGCCGTTCCATCGTGGGTGAGGCTGGCATTACGCTGTACACCCTTGGTTCCATCAAGAACATCCCCGGAATCCGCACCTATGTGAGTGTGGACGGCGGCATGGGCGATAATCCCCGCCCCGCGCTCTATCAGGCGGAATATGAGGCGGTCGTGGCCAATAAGGCGAAGGCGGAGGCTGTACGCAAGGTAACGGTGGCAGGCCGCTGCTGTGAATCGGGCGATATGCTCATTCATGACATTGCACTGCCCGAAATCGAAGTGGGGGATATTCTCGCCGTTTTCTCCACCGGCGCCTACAATTACTCCATGGCCTCGAACTATAACCGACTGCCGGTTCCCGCCGTGGTGCTGGCTAAGGATGGCAGGGCGGAGCTTATGGTGCGCCGTCAGACCTATGATGATCTGCTTCACTATGATGAGATGCCTTCCTGGCTCTCGAAAGCGTAAGCCATGTTCAGCAGACTTTCCGATCCCCTGGGAATTTTATACACCATTCCAGCCATTCTGCTGGCCATGATGCTGCATGAGCTGGCTCATGCCCTGACCGCGGACAGACTGGGCGATCCCACGCCCAGGAATATGGGGCGCATTACGCTGGATCCCTTTGCCCATGTGGATTGGGTGGGACTTATCATGTTCGTCATCATGGGTTTTGGCTGGGCCAAGCCGGTCACGACCCGTCCCAGCAACTATAAGAATCCCCGGACGGGCAGCATTCTGGTATCGGTGGCCGGACCGCTGGCCAACTTCGTATGGGCGTTCATCTTTTATGGAATTTATGCGTTTTTGGTGCTGGTGGCGGGGGTGGCGCCTTCATCCATTGGCATGCGCATTCTGGGGCCCATGTATTCGGTAAATCTTATCCTCGCTATTTTCAATCTGATTCCCATCCCGCCGCTGGACGGCTATCATGTGCTCACCGCACTGCTGCCTCCAAAGAACATGAAGTTTCTGTGGACGCTGGAGCGCTATGGATGGGTCGTTCTCATCGTGCTCTCCTTTACCGGCATCTTTGGAACCCTTCTTGGTTACGTGATGGGCTTTATCGAGGGCACGGTGTTCGGCAACTTTTACACCTTCATCTTCTCTTTATTTGGGTGATGCTATGGATTATGTGGTAAAACTTCAGGATTTCGAAGGTCCGCTGGACCTTCTTTTGCATCTGATCGGCCGGGCCAAGCTGGATATTCATGATATCTTTGTCTCGGAAATCACCGACCAATAT
The DNA here is from genome assembly GCF_014384795.1 of Gehongia tenuis. NCBI lineage: Bacteria > Bacillati > Bacillota > Clostridia > Christensenellales > Christensenellaceae > Gehongia > Gehongia tenuis. The sequence goes on from NZ_JACRSR010000001.1 coordinate 976,358, forward strand.
CTGGCGTCCATGAAAGGCGTTGAGGAGCTCGATATGGATACGGCCAGTGAGTTTGTGTCCATTGCGGCAACGCTTCTGCTCATCAAATCCCGCTCCCTCCTCCCCAGACCTCCGCAAATCACGGAGGAGGAGGAAGAGGATCCGGAAATCGCCCTTATCCGCCGTTTGGAAGAGTACAAAAAGTTCAAGGAGGCGGGGGAGCAGCTTCGTCCCTATGAGCAGGAATTCTTAGGCACCTACTTCAAGCTCCCCGAGGAGTTTCCCGAGCCCAAGGCCCAGCTGGATTTCACCGGCGTGACCATGGAGGACCTTTATGCGGCCTTCAAGGCCATTCTGGACAAAAAGGCTGCGCCGGAAGAGCCCGATAAGCCCCGGGAGATTCCCAAGGACACCTATACCATCTCCGGCCGGATGCGCCACATTCGGACCATGCTGGGCCGCGCCCGGGAAATCCGCTTCAGCGAGCTTTTTGAAAAGGATCGAAACCGCATGGAGGTGGTGGTGACCTTCATGGCCCTTTTGGAACTCATTCAAAAAAGCGAGGTATGGGTCCGGCAAAAGGAGCCCTTCGGTGATATTCTGCTTGGCCAAACCGCAAGGAGGAACGCATCATGAATCTTGACAGCGCAATGGAAGCGCTCTTGTTCGTGTCGGGCAATCCCCTCACTTTGGAGGATCTGGCCCAGGCGCTGGACGTATCCATGCTGGAGATCACGGCTGCCGCTCAGCATCTGCAGCAAAACTATGAGACGCGGCAAAGCGGCCTTCGGGTGCTGATCTTCGAGGACAAGGTGCAGCTGGCCACCCGCCCGGAATACGGCGAGGTCATTGAGCGCTGGCTTACCCCTCAAAAGCGCCAGGCACTGTCCCAGTCCGCCATGGAGACTTTGTCCATCATCGCTTACCGTCAGCCCATCACCCGGGCGGACGTGGAGGCCATTCGGGGCGTGAAGTGTGAATATGCACTGTCCGTGCTGCAGCGGCATAACCTGGTGATGGCTGTGGGCCGAAAGGATACCCTGGGCCGGCCGGTGCTCTACGGAACCACCGACGATTTTTTGCGGTATTTCAATCTGCGCACTTTGGAGGACCTGCCCGGCAGGGAGGAACTCATCAAGGCTCCCGGTGAAACTCCGATCCTGGAGGAACCGCCGGAAGAAGAACCGGAGCTGGCATAAATTTCATCTTTTCTTGGAAGAATAAGGACGATTCCCAATTGGAGGTGCGGCATGGGAGTGGTCCTTTTTGTTTTGTTCATTTTATATCTGGGGGTTTGCCTTTGGACCTCCACCATTGCCATCGAGATTTTTCTGAAACGAGATGAACGGGGTATCGGCGGCAGCTTCCACCTGGTGCTGTGGGAGTGCATACGCGTGCCTATCGGTCTGTCCCGGAAACGCAAAAAGCCCAAAAAGCCATCGCCCATGGGAGAACGGCTGAAAAAAGCATGGAAGCGCGAACTTGTAATGCTTTTGAAGGAAGCGGCGCTGGGCAAGCATCCCAAACTCCGCATCGGTCTTGTCGAGCTCAAGGCCGAGCTGGGTATCGCCGATGCGGCTAAAACTGCACTGCTGGTATCCGGCATTTCCAGCGCGCTTTATTCCTTTTTTGCGCCCTTTTCCCGGGTTATGGTGCACCGGCCCAAAATTTTCATACGGCCCAATTTCAACCAGGTTTGTCTCTACGGCCGATTCCATTGCATAATCGGCCTTTCCATCGGCCATATTATGATTGCAGGTATTCGGTTGCTGCGCGAGATTTGGAAAGGCAGGCGATTAAACAATGAACCCTCATCCTATCGAAAACATCATGAGGACGACCCTGGAGAAAATCCGGGAAATGATTGACGTCAACACCATCATTGGAACGGCGGTGCACACCGGTGACGGTACGATGGTAATCCCGGTTTCGAAAGTGGGATTCGGCTTTGTGGCTGGAGGCGGCGAGTACAACTATGAGCTCAAGCCCGCCAAATCCGAGCTCCCCGCGGGGATGGAATGGCCCTTTGCCGGCGGTACCGGTGCGGGCGTTTCCGTCAGCCCCATGGGTTTTCTGGTTGTGAGCAACGGGCAGGTCAAGGTATTGTCCATGACCCTGGATACACCCTACGACCGTATCATCGAGATGGTGCCCCAGGTAATCGATGAGATCAAATGTTTCATCAAGAAGGACAAGGAGCAGCCCCAAAACCCCCAGAACCAGGGCGCACAGGCGGCTCAGACCTCCGCAGGCACCGCTCAGAACCAGGCAAATGTTCAATATGGTGTTCCCCAGGACGAAAATTTCTAAAGAAAACGAAGTAAGCGGCCACCCATGTTTCATAGACTACTATGAAACCGGTGAGCCGCTTCTTTGTTTTTAAAAATATATTTGGAAAGGTGAAGGAAGTCATGAAGAAAACACTTGCCATTTTGGTGGCGCTTTTTACGTTTTTCCTTTATACTGAAATTGCTTGCGCCGCTCCCTCCTCATCGGCCCAGGCTTTCGCCGTGATGGAGGCCTCCACGGGGCGGCTTTTGTATGCGGGCAACGCCGACGCCGAACTGCCCATGGCCAGTACCACGAAGATCATGACCACACTGGTAGCTCTGGAGAACGGCGACCTTGATCAGATGATCACCGTACCCAAAAACTGTGTGGGGGTGGAGGGTTCGTCTCTGTACGTGAAGGAGGGAGAGGAGTATTCCCTCCGCGATCTGCTGTATGGGCTTATGCTGCGCTCGGGCAATGATGCCGCGGAGACCATTGCCGTGGGGCTGACGGGATCGGTGGACGGCTTTGTGGAACTGATGAACCAGAAGGCCGCAGAACTTGGCTGCACCGGCACCCATTTCGTCAATCCCCATGGGCTGACGGCTGAGGGGCATTACACCACCGCTCGTGATCTCGCCAAGATCACTTCCGCCGCCATGCAAAACGAAACCTTTCGGGAGATCACCGGGGCAAAAAGTTGGAAGATGACCACCGGCACCAATCCCAGGGTGATCAACAACAAGAACAAAATGCTCTGGGAATACGAGGGCGCGAACGGCGGCAAGACGGGTTATACATCCGCCGCAGGCCGGTGCCTTGTATCCACTGCCGAACGGGACGGCATGCAGCTGGTTTGCGTGGTGCTCAATTGCAGCCCCATGTTTGAAGATTCCAAGGCTCTTTTGGATGAGGCGTTTGCCAACTACCACTGGACAAAGGTGCTTGCAAGCGGCGAGACCATGGCCATAGCTCCCGTGGAAAATGGCCGGGGGGAGAGCAGCGTGCCCGCGGTGACGCAGGGTGAGGTATGGTTTCCTTTGCTGGATGGAGAAAAGGCAAGGCTGCGGCTGAACTATGATGTGGCTGAGGCCAGGGCACCTGTAAAGACAGGGGACAGCTTAGGCACCATCACCCTCACGTTGGATGAAGATCTTTCCGCAACCGTGCCCATGGCATCGGCGGCGGATGTGGAAAAAGAACAATTTGGCGATTATGTCAGAAAGGTAATGGGAGGATGGAAAATGTTCCAAAGCAGTCCGTGAGACTGCAAAAATTCATGGCGGATTGCGGGGTTGCTTCCCGAAGAAAGGCTGAAGAGATCATCAAGGCGGGACGCGTGCTGGTCAACGGTCAAAAGATCACCGAAATGGGCCGCCAGATCGATCCCGATAGGGATCAGGTGATGGTGGACGGGGTTGCCCTGAAGCGGCCCGGCGGTAAAAAGGTGTACATTGCCTTCAACAAGCCTCAGGGCGTTCTCAGCACCGCATCGGATGAGCGGGGCAGGCCCACAGTGCTGGACTATGTGGATGTTCCTGAACGCATTTACCCTGTGGGACGCCTCGATCTGGATACGGAGGGGCTCATTCTGCTTACCAACGACGGGGAGCTGGCTCACGATCTTACGCACCCCTCCGTGGGGATCGAGAAGGAGTATGAGGCCCTGGTGGGAGGCATCTTAACCCGGGCTCAGGCCGGCGCCCTGGAACGGGGGATCATGCTGGACGGCAGCAAGACCGCCCCGGCCAAAGTGGAAATCATCGAGATTCGCGAAGAAAAGACCCACGTGCGCCTTGTGATCCATGAGGGGCGGAACCGGCAGATCCGGCGCATGATGGACGCCGTGGGCCATCGGGTGCTCTTTTTGCGGCGGCTTCGGGTGGGCGGCATCCATGTGGGCCATCTGCATGTGGGTGCCTGGCGCCATCTCACACAGGCCGAAGTGGCCCAGCTCAAAAAAATGGTGGACAAGCATTAGCAAAAGTTTGCTAAATATTTGACAAAAAAATGGTTCCACCTTAAAATTGTATAAAAGGAAAAAGAACTTCCGCGTAGAATTATGAATTTGGTGCAGATTTTGAAATTTTTTAAATCACTAGATTTAATAATTGTAAATGGAAAGGTGTGGTGGCTGCATGGATAAACTCTTATACGGCCTAGGCGTAATGGCGATAGGCCTCGTTGTTGTTTTTCTAGGACTCATCATTCTCATCGGCCTTATCAAATGCCTCGGATTTTTGAAGGGCAAGGAGAAGAAACAGGAGGCGGCCGCGGCTACAGCAGCTCCGGCTCCTATGCCCGTTCAGGCTCCTGCTGAGGACAATGGCGCTGTGGTTGCGGCGATCTCCGCGGCCATTGCCGCTTACACGAACGGCGCGCCGGTGGTAATTAAAAAGATCAAGCGCAGCGGTCCCAATATGCTGCGGGTAAGAGCCTTCCGGCGGGATGACGCATTCGCACCGGAGTGGACGCAAAAGGAAGTGGGCAGCGTCATTCATCGCGGCAAGCCCAACATGCTGAAGGTTCGCCCCTTCGCCCGAAACGATGCTTTCGCACCGGACTGGACCCGAGAGGAAAAATAATTTTTCCATAGATTACCGGCAACTGAAGAGTAATTTTGAGGAGGAAAAGGCAAATGAGCAAAAAATACTTGATTCATGTGAATGGTACCCCATACGAAGTTGAAGTGGATGAGATGGCTGAAGGTGCAAAGGCGCCTGCGGCTCCCGCGGTTGTTCCAGCCGCCGCTCCCGCTCCCCAGCCTGCACCGGCACCCGCCGCTGCTGCTCCTGCTGCGCCCGCGCCCGCTGGCGCCGAGAACGTGACCTGCCCCATGCCCGGTACCATCCTGGCCGTGAACGTACAGCCCGGCGCTGCTGTGAAAAAGGGCGACGTGATGTTCATTCTCGAGGCCATGAAGATGGAGAATGAGATCATGGCTCCCCGGGATGGCAAGGTTGTCAGTGTCGGCGTTCAGCAAAACGCTTCCGTCAACCCCGGCGATCTGCTCGTGGTGATCGAATAAGAATATCGCCGGATCAAAAATACGACATGAAAGGGGTTGAACGGATTTGGAGAGCATTGATTTTTTCGGTACTTTAAGTGACCTTTGGGCCGATACCGGTTTCATGGGCTTCTTTCAGGGCACCAATTGGCAGTGCCTGGTCATGCTCTTGATCGGCTGCATTTTGATCTATCTGGCCGTCGTCAAGAAGTATGAGCCGCTTTTGCTGCTGCCCATCGCTTTCGGTATGATTTTAGCTAACCTGCCCGGCGCAAATCTGATGGAGGAGGGGGGACTCCTCTATTTCCTCTACCAGGGCGTAAAACTGGGCATCTACCCGCCGCTCATCTTCCTGGGCATCGGTGCTATGACGGACTTTGCGCCGCTCATCGCCAATCCCAAGAGTCTGCTTTTGGGCGCGGCGGCTCAGCTGGGTATTTTTATCACCTTCCTGGGCGCCCTGCTGCTGCAGTTTGAGATTCCTGAAGCGGCCTCCATCGGCATCATCGGCGGTGCGGACGGTCCCACGGCCATCTATGTGACCAGCAAACTGGCGCCCCATCTGCTTGGGCCCATCGCGGTCGCGGCCTATTCCTACATGGCTCTGGTGCCCATCATTCAGCCGCCCATCATGAAGGCGTTGACCACCAAGAAGGAGCGCATGATCGTCATGGAGCAGCTCAGGCCGGTCAGCAAGCGGGAGAAGATCATTTTCCCCATCATGGTGACCATCGTTGTGTCCCTGCTGCTGCCCTCCGCTGCTCCGCTGATTGGTATGCTCATGCTGGGTAACCTGCTCAAGGAGTCCGGTGTGACGGAACGCCTTGAAAAGACGGCGAAAAACGAACTCATCAATATCGTTACCATCTTCCTGGGCGTGACGGTCGGCGCCACCGCCAACGGCACCACCTTCCTGCAGTTGCAGACCATCCTGATCATTGTGCTGGGCCTTATCGCCTTCGCTTTTGGTACGGCTGGCGGCGTGCTGTTCGGAAAGCTTATGTGCAAGCTCACCCACGGCAAGGTCAATCCTTTGATCGGATCCGCCGGTGTTTCCGCCGTTCCCATGGCGGCCCGCGTTTCCCAGGTTGTGGGACAGAAGGAAAACCCCAAAAACTTCCTGCTCATGCACGCCATGGGCCCGAACGTTGCGGGCGTTATCGGTTCCGCCATCGCGGCTGGTGTGTTTATTTCCATGTTTGGCGGTTAATCATCGAATGAGAGGAGGAAATAGATTATGGGAAAACTAATGATCACGGATACCATTCTTCGGGATGCCCACCAATCGCAGGCGGCCACCCGGATGCGCACGGAAGAGATGCTGCCCATCTGCCCCCAGTTGGACCAGGTGGGATACTATTCCTTGGAATGCTGGGGAGGTGCCACCTTTGACTCCTGCCTGCGCTTTTTGAACGAGGATCCCTGGGAGCGGCTGCGGCTGCTTCGCGAGGCTCTGCCCAACACCAAGCTGCAGATGCTGCTGCGCGGTCAGAACCTGCTTGGATACAAACATTATGCCGATGATGTGGTGGATGCTTTCGTCAAGTACGCCATTAAAAACGGTATCGACATCATCCGTACCTTCGATGCTCTGAATGACCTTCGGAACATGGAGCAGGCGGTCAAGGCCACCAAGAAGTACGGCGGTGTGGCGGAAGTGGCCATCAGCTATACGGTCAGCCCTGTCCACACGCTGGAGTATTTCGTGAATCTGGCTGTGGATATCGAAAAGATGGGTGCGGACACCATCTGCATCAAGGACATGGCCAACCTGCTTTTGCCCTACGATGCCTATAAGCTGGTCAAGATGATGAAGGAAAAGGTGAATGTTCCCATTCACCTGCATACCCATAACACCACCGGCACCGGCGACATGGTCTATCTGAAAGCCGCCGAAGCGGGTGTGGATATCGTGGATACCGCGATTTCCACCATGGCCAATGGTACCTCCCAGCCCTGCACCGAGGCTCTCGTGGCAACGCTTCAGGGCACCGAATATGATACTGGCCTGGATCTGCAGCTGCTCAGCGAGATCGCCGCTTATTTCCGCGGCGTGGCCGACCGCCTGAAGACCGATGGCTTCCTCGATTCCAAGGTTTTGGGTGTGGACGTCAACACGCTGCTCTATCAGGTGCCCGGCGGAATGCTGTCCAACTTGATCAGCCAGCTCAAGCAGCAGGGCGCCAGCGACAAGCTCTACGATGTGCTGGCCGAAGTGCCGCGGGTCCGCGAGGATTCCGGCTATCCGCCGCTGGTGACGCCCACCAGTCAGATCGTGGGCACCCAGGCTGTGCTGAACGTGGTGACCGGCGAGCGCTACAAGATGGCTACGAAGGAATTCAAGGCCATGCTCCGGGGCGAATACGGCCGTCTTCCTGGCGAGGTCAACCCCGACGTGCGCAAAAAGGTCATTGGCGACGCGGAAGTTATCACCCATCGCCCGGCGGATGATATCGCGCCCGAGATGGAGAAATACCGCAAGGAAATCAAGGACGTCATGGCGCAGGAGGAGGATGTCCTCACCTGGGCTTTGTTCCCGCAGGTGGCGCCCAAATTCTTCCAGTATCGTCAGGAAAACAACTTCGGTGAATAATCGGCCAAATGAGCCCCTCCGTCAAACGAGGGGCTTTTTGTCCTATTTAGAGGGGGATGACTTATGCGTATTTTGGTAACAAACGATGACGGCATTCGAGCACCGGGCATACGTGCTTTGGTGGAACAGCTTGCGCCCAAACATGATATCACGGTGGTGGCTCCCGCGGAGGAGCAAAGCGCGAAATCCCATTCCATCACCATTCACACCCCTCTGATGGTCAGAAAGCAGGTATTCATGTCCGGCGTAACGGGCTACGCGGTGACGGGTACGCCCTCGGATTGTGTGCGCCTCGGTGTGCTTCAGCTTATGGAAAAACCGGACATGGTGCTTTCCGGTATCAACGCCGGCTCCAATATCGGCCTGGATGTGCTCTACTCCGGAACGGTATCCGCTGCCCTTGAAGGCGCCCTTTTGGGGTACCCTTCCGCGGCGGTTTCCTCCTTTACCAAGGATTGGGGCGCCTTTGATTTTGAACGCGCTGCAAAAGAATCGGAAATTTTGGTCAAATTGATCGAGGAAAAGAAGGTGGATGCGTCCATCGTGTTGAATCTAAATGTGCCATCAGTGCAAGATGATGCATATAAAGGCGTCAAAGTGGCTCCGCTGGACCTGGACCCGGCGACCCGGGAAAACTATGAAAAACGGATCAGCCCTGCGGGCGAGGCTTACTATTGGATGACATTCCAGGCCCGTCCCAATGGCCCGGACAGCTTTCAGCAGGGGGATCTATACCTGTGCCAGGATGGGTACAGCACCCTGACGCCTCTGCATTTTGATCTGACGCAGCATCGCGATCTTCCTGCATTGGAGGCCTGGGTTGAGGCCCGGGAGAATGAAGCATAGAGGTGAGGTCATGAATATGGATCTGACACAGCGGATTCAGCACTATTACAAAAGCATGAGCAAGGGTCAAAAGATCATTGCGGAATACATCCTGACCCATTACGATAAGGCCGCTTTCATGACCGCTTCCAAACTGGGTCACACGGTGGGTGTGAGCGAATCCACGGTGGTGCGCTTCGCCCTGATTTTGGGCTACGAGGGCTATCCCAAGCTTCAGCGTGCCTTGCAGGAGCTCATTCGCAACAAACTGACCACGGTCCAGCGCATGGAACTTTCCGAAGGCATGGAATCCTCCAACATTCTGGAGTCTGTGCTGAAAAAAGATATGAACAACATCCGTATGTCCATTGAAGAACTGGATAAAAAAGCTTTTCAAGACGTGGTGGAAAGCATCTTCGAAGCAAAGAACGTCTATATCCTGGGCCTTCGCAGCTCTTCGGTGCTGGCACAGTTTTTGGGATATTATCTCAACTATGCGCTGGACAATATCAAGGTCGTAACTTCCGGGGTCAGCGACATCTTCGACCAGATGGCCCGTATCGGGCCCAAGGATCTGCTCATCTGTATCAGTTTCCCCCGGTATGCAACCCGCGCTTTGGAGGGGCTCAAATTTGCCAAGCAAAATGAAGCGCAAACCGTGGCCATCACGGACAGCCAGCTCTCGCCTTTAAAGGAGCACGCCGATATCTGTCTTACCGCCCACAGCGATATGGCCTCCTACGTGGATTCGCTGGTCGCGCCTCTCAGCCTGCTGAACGCTCTGGTGGTCGCGGTGGCCAATCGAAAGAAGGGCGATCTCACTTCCCATTTCTCCAACTTGGAGGCGATTTGGAATCAGTATGGCGTATATATGGGGAAGGATTACACCCTGGATGAATAGAAGCATTGCCGTCATCGGCGGGGGAGCGGCGGGAATGCTTGCCGCCTATGCCGCCGCCCAGTCCGGCGCTGAGGTGACCTTGTTTGAGGCCAACGAAAAGCTGGGCAAGAAACTTTATATCACCGGCAAAGGGCGCTGCAATGTGACCAGTGCCGTTCCTCCGGAGGACTTTTTAAAGGAGATTCCCCATCATGGGAAATTTCTCTACAGCGCCTTTGCCGCTTTCAATAATGAGGATTTGATGACTCTTTTGGAAAAGACCGGCGTCCCTCTCAAGGTGGAGCGTGGGATGCGGGTCTTTCCCCAGTCGGATAAGTCCAGCGATATCATTCGCGCTCTCGAGCGGCTTTTGGGGAAAAGCGGTGTAAAGGTTCGGCTCCGCACCCCTGTAAAAGCCATATGGATGGAGGAGGGCGGCCTTCGCGGCATTGAGCTTGCCGGAAAGCGCCTCGCCTTTGACCGGGTGATCGTGGCCACGGGCGGCGTGTCCTATCCCGCCACCGGTTCCACCGGCGAGGGGCATCGGATGCTGGCCCGCTGCGGCCAAAAAATCACCGAGCTCTATCCCAGCCTCGTGCCCATAGAAACGGCGGAGAGCTGGCCTAGAAGGCTCCAGGGTCTCGCTTTGAAGAATGTTAGGCTCCATGTTCGAGAGGGGAAGAAAAACCTTTACAACGAGCTTGGAGAGCTGTTGTTCACCCATTTTGGCATCTCCGGGCCGCTGGTCCTCACCGCGTCCTCCCATACGGCGGGCCGGGCGCTTGGGGGAATTCAAATGGAGATCGATATGAAGCCGGCCCTTTCGGCGGAGCAGTTGGACCGCCGTCTGGTCCGGGATTTTGAGTCCCAGGCCCGGCGCCAGTTTCAAAATGCACTGGACGGTCTCATGCCAAAGAGCATGGTACCGGTGCTGGTGGAGCTTTCCGGCATCTCCGGAAGCAAGCCGGTCCATCAAATCTCGAAAGGGGAGCGGGAATCCCTGGTCGCCCTGCTGAAGGGACTGCGGCTCACGCCGAAGGCCTTTCGCCCCTTTACGGAAGCGATCATTACTCGGGGAGGCGTGGATGTCCGTGAGATCCGGCCGGCCACCATGGAATCCAAAACCATACCCGGGCTTTATGTGTGCGGCGAACTACTGGATGTCGACGGCTACACCGGCGGCTTCAATCTCCAGATCGCCTTCACAACAGGCTATGCGGCCGGAACTCATGCGGCAAAGGGGGAGGAGAAATGAACGTATCCGCCCTTTGGGGATCGGTGGGCGTGGAAAGAAACATCCCGGAGGATATCTGGTATGCCGCTGGCCTGTTGGTCAGCGAGCTTTTGGAAAAAAATGCTTTGACGGGGACGGATGTGGTGAGCGTGCAGTTTACTGCTACCATGGACCTCGATGCTGCTTATCCAGGCGAGGCTTTGCGGGAGCTGGGACTCACCAAAATTCCCGTGCTGTCGGCCCAGCAAATGGAAATCCCCGGCGGAGAAAAGCAGATGCTGCGGGTGCTCATCCATGTTTGCGGCGAAGCCCGCGCTCCCTTTCTTCGGCTGCCCAGGGTCTCGGCACCCAATCAAACTTTGGAGGGATGGGAATGATGGCTGAAAATATTGCAGTCGCGCTGGACGGTCCAGGAGGATCAGGGAAATCCACCATCGCGAAGATGCTGGCTAAGCGCCTTGGCAGCATCTATCTGGATACGGGGGCGATGTACCGCACCTTTGCGCTCAAAGTGCTCCGCTCCGGCCTGAACAAGTCGGACCGCTCGGGTATTTTGAAGATACTTGATGAAACAAAGGTCGATGTGGCCTTTGAAAACGGGGAGCAGCGGATGCTGCTTGACGGAGAGGATGTCACCGGGCTCATCCGGGAACCGGACGTAACGGAATGGGCGTCCTTCGTGGCTTCCATTCCCGAAGTCCGCTTGAAGCTGGTGGAGCTCCAGCGCGAGGTGTCCAAGCGGGTCAGCATCGTCATGGACGGCCGGGATATCGGTACCTATGTGCTGCCCCACGCGCAGTACAAATTCTTTTTGACCGCCTCCCCGGAGGTGCGGGCAAAGCGGCGGTATGACGAATCTCTGGCCAAGGGGATGACGGTAAGTTACAGCGAGATCTATGAAGCGCTGGCAGCCCGGGACGCGCAGGACAGCGGCCGGGATTTTGCGCCCCTCAGGCAGGCCGAGGATGCCATCTTGATTGATACCGGCATGCTTACGCCCGGCGAAGTGATGGAAACCATTCTTCGCCACATGAACCGCTGAAGGGAGGCCATGCATCATGTATAAATTAGCGCAGATCCTGCTATGGCCCTTTTTCCATTTGTTCTTTCTGCTCAGGCAGACGGGCAAAGAGCATCTGCCCAAAAAAGGCAAAGTCATTGTGATCTGCAACCATATCAGCGTGCTTGATCCCATCACGCTGGGCGTCACACTGCCCCGGCCCATCCACTTCATGGCCAAGATCGAGCTGTTTAAGAATCCCTTGATCGCAAAGCTGCTGAGATCGCTCAACGCTTTTCCTGTAGACCGTTCCCGGGGCGATGTGGCTTCCATCAAGAAGGCGATCTCCATTTTGTCCGAGGAGAAGGTCTTTGGTATCTTTCCCGAAGGTACCCGAGGCGCCGGCGCCATGAAGGAGGGCGCGGCCATGATCGCTTTAAAGAGCGAAGCTCCGGTGGTGCCCGTCTACATTGAGGGCCGCTACAAGCTCTTCCGGCCCATGAAGGTATGGGTGGGGGAGGCCATACAGCCGCCGCCTCTTGAGGGCCGTTTAAAGGAGCAGGTGGACGCTTTTGCGCCGGTCATTGCCCATGCAGTGGAAAAGTTAGAAAAAAACTCCGGTAAAATCCTATGATTTTTTGAAAAAAGAAGGATTTAATCCCTGGATAGCGAAAAATAGAAAAGTAGTTTGTTGTGTTGTAGGAGACTAGAGTACATTTGGACATTCGTGTAGCACAGCACGCCGGCTTCTGTTTTGGAGTCAAACGTGCAACCCAGACGGTCTTTGACCTTCTCGCCTCGGGCGAAGAAAAAGTATTTACTTTGGGGCCGCTCATCCATAACGCCAGTGCCGTCAAGACGCTGGAGGAAAAGGGTGTAGGGGTTCTTCAGTCGTTGGACGAGTGGACGGAAGGCCGCGTCGTCATCCGTTCCCATGGCGTGGGACCGGAAGTTTATCAGAAGGCGGAAGCCATGGGCATTCCGCTTATCGATGCCACGTGTCCGGATGTGAAACGCATTCACCGGACGGTGGCTGAAAAGTATGCCGAAGGGTATCCCATCATCATTCTCGGTAAACCCGATCATCCAGAGGTCATCGGCACCAATGGATGGTGCGGCAACACCGCTGTCATTATCTCTGACGCGTCCCAACTGGATGGTTTAGCGTTGCCGGATAAAGCCTGTGTGGTTGCACAGACCACCTTAATGCGGCAAAAATGGGATGCGATCATCGAACCCCTCAAAGAGCGTATTTCGAATTTATATATTGTGGACACCATCTGTCCCACCACGACGCAGCGCCAGTGTGAAGCGCAGGCGCTTGCGGAAAATATGGATGCTATGCTGGTGATCGGCGGCAAAAACAGCGCCAATACCGCCAGCTTGTTTCAGGTTTGCCAAAAACACTGTTCGCAGGTTTATCTCATCGAAGGTGTTTCGGACATTCCCTGGACGGCACTCAAAAATTTGCAGAAGATCGGTATCGTAGCGGGCGCTTCGACACCTGATTGGATAATTAAGGAGGTTTATTCAAAGATGAGTGAGCAGGAAAAAATGGGCCAACTGAACGAGGAGGAGGTCAAAGTTCAAAACGCTGAGCCGGAAACGGTCAGTGAAGCCGCGGCGGCTCCCGAAGCTGCACCCGAGACTGAAGAGGCGGCTGAAAAAGCCAAGCAGGACGCCGATGCCAGCTTCATGGAAGATGTAGAAAAGACCATGGTGACCATCAAAAACGGCCAGCTGATCAAGGGCGTGGTTGTGCAGGTGACCGATGATGAGGTCTGTGTGAATATTGGCTACAAGTCCGACGGTTTCATCCCGAGAAACGAACTGAGCGTGGATAACGACGTGGTGCCTTCCGAGATGGTGAAGGTGGGCGACGAGATTGAAGTGGAAATTCTCAAGGTGAACGACGGCGAGGGCAACGTCCTTCTTTCCAAGAAAAACGTGGACCAGCGTAAAAACTGGAACGAGCTTGTAACGCTCTTTGAGAGCGAAACCGAGGTCGAGGGCATCGGCAAAGAGGTGGTCAAGGGCGGTCTTATTGCCAATGTTATGGGCATCCGCGCTTTCATTCCCGCCTCCCACCTCAATACTCGTTATGTGGAGAAGATCGAAAGCTATGTGGGTCAGCCCCTCCGCCTTCGTATCATCGAGCTGGACCGCAACAAGCGCCGCGTGGTGGCTTCCCAGAAGCTGGTGCTGCTGGCCGAAGCTGAAAAGAAAAAGAAGGAGCTTTGGGACAAGCTGGTGGTGGGCGAGAAGGTCAAGGGTATTGTCCGCCGCTTGACCGACTTCGGTGCATTCGTGGATATCGGAGGCCTGGATGGTCTTATTCATATCGGAGATCTGTCCTGGGGCCGTGTCCGCCATCCCTCCGATGTGATTCATATCGGAGACGAGGTGGAAGTGCTTATCCTGGCTCTGGATACCGAGCGCGAGCGCATTTCCCTGGGCTACAAGCAGACCCTTCCCAAGCCCTGGGAGACCGCGGAATCCAAGTACATCGTCGGTTCCGTGGTAGAAGGTAAAGTTGTCCGTATTGTAACCTTCGGTGCCTTTGTGGAGCTGGAGCCCGGCCTGGACGGCCTTGTACACATCTCCCAGATTGCCCGTGAACGGATCAACAAGGTGGAAGATGTGCTGCAGGTGGGTCAGATGGTTTCCGTCAAGATTCTGGATGTGGATGCTCAGAACAAGCGCATCAGCCTCAGCATCAAGGAGACCCTGCCTGAAGCCCCTGTGTCTGAAGCGGAAGCGGCCCCTGAAGAGGAGTCTCATCAGGAGTACTATCATCAAGATGAAGTGCACACCGTAACCATCGGTGACATGATCCAGCAGAAGATGCAGGAAGCTGCCGCGGACGAGAACGAAAACTAATTTTAAAAGTTTTTGATTCGAATGTATAAAATGCGGTGTAGGGGACATAATGAAATTGACCTCACAAACACATTGAAACCCCCTTACCGTTGGGCTGCACCAAAAGTGCAGCCCTCTTTCTTTTTATAGTTGAATCTGAGCGGCGCAAAAGATATAATGGGAATATGTGTGATGAACGAATTACCCACCCCTTGGGGCCGGTGGTGGATGCAAGAAGCCGGGTGCTCATTCTGGGCACCATGCCCTCCGTGGCTTCCTTGGAGCGTAAACAATACTATGGGCACAAGCGAAATCAGTTCTGGCCCATGATCTTTACGTTGATGGACAAACCTCCGGAGGAGGCGTATGACCGGAGAATTGCCTTTGCTCTGCAGCAAGGCATTGCCATTTGGGATGTGGTGGCTAGCTGTGTCCGGCCCGGAAGCTTGGACAGTCATATTCGGGATGTTATTCCCAATAATTTTGATGGCTTTTTTGAGAGCTGGCCCGGCCTAAGGAGAGTATTTTTCAATGGTGCATCGGCTTTACAGCTTTTTAAGCGCCATGTAGGGCTCGCAGTTTTGAAGGATCTGCCCTTCACGCTTCTTCCGTCCACCAGTCCAGCCTATACTTTGCCCTTTGAACAAAAGCTGCAGGCCTGGGTACAGGTCAAAATTGAATTGGAAAAGGAGATGTAAAGCATGGCCCGAATTGGATTTATCGGTGCAGGAAATATGGCGGAAGCTATCATTCGTGGTATCTTAGGAAACAGGCTTTATGCTGGTCATGAGATTCTCGTCTATGATGCCAATCCCCAACGAATGGATTACATGGTGGAGACCTACAAAGTGGTCCCCGCTGCAAGCAATGAGGAAATGGCGGAACGCGCCGCTCTTCTCGTCCTCGCTGTCAAACCCCAGGTAGCGCCTTCAGTTTTGCCCTCGGTAGCGCCCCATATCGATGGGGACCAAAGCATTGTATCCATCCTCGCCGGCTGGAGCCTTGAGACGCTGAGGGGGTATTTCCGCAAAGGCTCTTTGGTCCGCGTCATGCCCAACATGCCAGCCCTGGTGGGGCAGGGGATGAGTGCCATCAGTTTTGAACCCTCCGCAAGCGAAGCGTTAAAGAAGACAGTACTGGATATCTTTGCTGCAACCGGTGAGGTGGAAGTGCTCCCTGAGCATCAGCTGGATGCCGCTGGCGCCCTCAGCGGAAGCGGGCCCGCCTACGTGGCCTGCTTTATGGAGGCTTTAGCTGATGCTGGTGTGCGGGAGGGATTGCCTCGGGCTACGGCCTATCGCCTGGCCGCTCAGACTCTGAAAGGCACTGCCGCCGTACAGCTGGAAACGGGCAAACTGCCGGCGGAAATCAAGGATATGGTCTGTTCGCCTGGCGGTACCAGCATTGTGGGTGTCTATGAACTGGAAAGAGGCCGTATGCGCGCCGCGGTGATCGACGCCGTGCATGGTGCCGTGCTTCGCACCAAGGAATTATAGAAATATTTACCAGATAGGGGAACTATGAAAGAAGTTGTACTGTATACCGACGGTGCATGTTCCGGAAATCCGGGACCGGGGGGCTGGTGCGCCATCCTTTTATATGGAAGTCATGAAAAGCAGTTGGATGGATATGTGAAGGAAACCACCAACAACCGAATGGAACTGTTTGCGGCGATTCAGGGTCTCGAAGCTCTAAAAGAACCGTGCAGAGTGAAGCTATACAGCGATAGTGCCTACCTGATCAATGCCTTTGAAAAACGATGGATTGTGGCCTGGCAGCGGAACGGCTGGAAAACCTCGCAGAAGAAGCCCGTGGAGAATCAGGATCTTTGGCGGCTGCTCATTCATTATGCGGCTGTGCACAATATCGAATGGATCAAGGTCAAGGGCCATGCTGACAACGCATACAACAATCGCTGTGACCAGGTGGCTGTCCAAAATATTAAGGATCACCGGGCTGTCGAATAAACGGGGGATGGTTCCGGTCTTTTGGGGATATATAGTACTATTCGTAAAAGAAAAGTTTTACGAATAGTAAGGGGTATTTTGAGCCTAAAAAGGACCGCATATGAAGCGCAATGCTTCGATGCAGTCCTTTTTTGTTCAGGAATCAATACTGACTGGCAATATTCTTCACCGTCTTGGATGCTGTGTAAGGTGTTCCGTAGATCTCGCTGTGCCATTTCTCCACACTGCCCGTCAAGTCTTTCGGAACAAAGTACCAAACCTTATTGATCATCTTGCCACTGCCATCGTCTGTAAGCGGCAGCTGACTTTGCTCGATATTCTTCATGCCCGCCAATGCCGATTTACCCATGCTTAAGATTTCCGTAAAGGACAAACTGGTCTGTACATTGGGTAAGCATTTTTCTGCCACGCTGGCCAGTTTGGTCACGCCCAAATTTTTAACTTCATTAAATGCTTGGATCATGACCGTCCGTTGCCGCTCCATGCGTTCATAATCACCATTACCCACCATACGAATCCGCATGTAGGCTACGGCCTGCCGTCCGTTCAGCGTCTGCTGGCCCGCTCCGCTGATCCCTGCAACAGATTGGACACTTGTACTGGGCGCCTTTGAATTCAATTCGCTTATAGTAACATTTAATTCTTTAACCTCATAATCCTTCACATTGACTTCCACGCCGCCAATGCTGTCGATAATCGATTCCACAGCCCAAAAATTCATAGTTACATATTCAGTAATGTTTAAGTCAAAATTTCGATTAAGGGTCTGAATGGCTAGCGCAGCCCCGCCATAGGCATAGGCATGGGTCATCTTATCAAGACCGTGCCCAGGAATTTCCACATAGCAGTCCCGAGGGACCGAAGTGAGTGTCATCTTTCCGTTGGCCTCGTCCACCGATACGATCATTACCACATCGGAACGCGTGTTCTCGTATGTGGTGCCGCGGGTATCCACCCCAAAAACGGCAAAATTCTTCACCCCGCCGGTTTTTGCTTTGGCCTCCTCACTGATGGATGATACAATAGCCTGATTCTCTTCACTGGAATATTCCACATGACGGTCGCCTACAATCTTATATACATAATAGAACAAACCCGCACACGCCAGGACAAGCACCGCAAGTATCCCGCCCAGAACGCGCATCAACGTATGTCGCCGCATGTTATTTTGTCCCCTTTCTCCAAGATTCTTTATATCATAACATAAGAATCAGGCGGTGGCAAATTCGCGGAATCCTCGATTGAACTCAGAATTGACGTTCCCCATAGGATGGATTATAATAAATATTGAGGTGCATTATGTCTACTTATGCAAAGGATGTGAACCGCGAGAAAACGCGGAAACTGCGGGAACTCTTGGAGGAATTGCCGCCTTCCTGCCAGGATTTCATACGCAGTATTGAGCCGCGGACGTCCATACTTACCCGGCTCAATTATTGCTATGATTTACGAATTTTTTTCACTTTCTTAACGGAAAAAATACCGGAATTTCGCCAAAAATCCATGGATTCGATACAAACTTCGGATCTTGACAAGCTGGATATCAATCATATGGAGCTCTATTTGGAATATTTAACCCTATATTCCCGAAATGACCGGGATTTGGAGAACGATGCTTCGGGAAAAAGCAGGAAGCTCGCCTCCCTCCGTTCCTATTTTAAATATCTGTATCAGTTGGAATGGATTGAGCGGGATGTGGCGTCGCTGGCCAATTTCCCCAAGATCCGTCAAAAGCCCATTCTCTATCTGGAGCCCGATGAAGTGGCCAAATTGCTCGATCTTGTGGAATCCGGGGAATCCATGACAGAAACACAGAGACGATATCATCGGAAGACTCGGACCCGGGATCTGGCTCTTTTAACCACGCTGCTGGGAACGGGTATGCGGGTGAGTGAATGCATCGGACTGGACCTCGGGGATGTGGATTTCAATGTGAATGGGCTGCGCATCACCCGTAAGGGCGGCGATCAGCAGATCGTCTATTTCGGTCATGAGGTGGAACAGGCTTTAAAGGATTATCTTGTGGAACGCAATGCCATCACTCCGCTGCCCGGCCACGAAAACGCGCTGTTCCTATCCTCACAGAAAAAACGCATCAATGTCCGGTCCGTGGAAAATCTGGTTAAAAAGTATGCAAGCGTTGCGGCGCCTTTAAAAAAGATCACGCCCCACAAACTTCGCAGCACCTTTGGCACCGCGCTGTATCAAGAGACGAACGATATCTATTTGGTTGCCCAGGTTTTGGGTCACAAGGATGTCAATACCACAAAAAAACACTATGCCGCCACCGATGATGAATCCCTTCGCCGGGCGGCACAAGTGATCAAATTGCGGGATGATGGCGAATAACAGAAAAAATTGGTATATAAAATCCATATCAAACTGTTGTTTGCCTTATCCGTTCATGTTAAAATATTGATGTAAAGATGGCAAGGAGGTCGCCCATGGATAGCTCGAACTTGAAAGGCCAACAGAAAAAGATCCTGGACTACATCCACAGCACGGTGGAAAATCGGGGCTATCCCCCCACCGTTCGTGAGATCTGTTCCGCAGTGGGTCTTAAATCCACATCCACGGTCCATGGACACCTGGATCGTCTGGAAAAGAAGGGCTATATCCGCAGGGATCCCTCCAAACCCCGGGCCATCGAATTATTGGATAATCAAGTGCCAGCCGTTCCTGTCTATGTCCCCGTGGTGGGCAAGATTGCGGCCGGTACGCCCATTCTCGCTCTGGAAAACATCGAAGAATACATGCCCTTTCCCAAATCGATGGTTCCGGAAGAATCCTTTGTGCTGAGCGTTATGGGCGAAAGCATGATTGAAGCGGGTATCCTGCCGGGCGATTATGTGGTGGTTCGTCCCCAGCCCACGGCTGAAAATGGTGATATCGTGGCCGCACTGATCGATCAGGAAGCTACCGTCAAGCGCTTCTATCGGGAAAAGGATCATATCCGTCTGCAGCCCGAGAACAGCGCTATGGAACCCCTTCTGGTCAAAGAGGTGGAAATTTTGGGTAAGGTTATCGGTCTATTCCGCAGTATCCTGTAAATAAATTTAAAGACGGCATCCCTGCCGTCTTTTTTTGTTTAAGCGTTTGTCATCGACTCGGCTATAAAATAAGGACAAACGTTCCAATCGTGATCAAAATGCCGCCGATAACGGTCTTTATCGTGACGGCCTCATGGAGCACCACAAAAGCCAGCACCATACTGATCACCACACTGAATTTGTCAATGGGTACAACCTTGGAGGCTTCCCCCATCTGCAGCGCCTTGTAGTAGAACAGCCAGGACAGGCCCGTTGCTAGACCGGACAGAATGAGGAACATCCAGCTCTTTCCCGTGATTTCCGTGATGCCCGCCTGAGTGCCTGTGATGAACACCAAACCCCAGGCCATAACCAGCACCACCACCGTACGAATGGCTGTAGCCAGATTGGAATTGACGCCCTCGATGCCCATCTTGGCCAAGATGGAGGTCGCTGCCGCAAAAAAGGCGGACAAGAGCGCATAGATCACCCACATTTCAATCTTCCTTCCTGTCGTCTTGACCAAGCCTTCCATCCCCTTTTAAATTTCGATGAGTCCCTCACGGGCCATCCGCTCGAGCACCAGCATGAGAGCCAGCTGAATGTGCTCCAGCGTAAGCCCCCCCTGGAGGTAACCGATATAGGGTTCCTTGATGGGCGCATCCGCACTGAGCTCCAGCGAAGCACCCTGCACAAAGGTTCCCGCCGCCATGATCACAGGATCACCGTAGCCAGGCATGTCCCAGGGCTCGGGCACCACATGGCTGTCAATGGGTGATGCGCTTTGGATGGCCTGGCAGAAGGCGATAAGCTTGTTCCGCTCACCAAAGCGGATAGGCAGAATAATGTCGGAAGGCTCCGCATCGGTATAAACCTCCATGCCCAGTTGCCGGAAGAGGCTAGCCGCTAAGGCCATTCCTTTGAGGCTTTCCCCGACCACATGGGGCGCCAGGAAAAGCCCCTGATAAAAAGGGGTGTAGCCTGCGGCATAGGAGCCCACCTCCGCGCCGATTCCCGGAGCCGTGAGGCGATAGGAGACCTTCTCCACCAAATCCTGCCGGCCCACCACATAGCCGCCGGTGGGCGCAAGGCCGCCGCCCGGATTCTTGATGAGAGAACCGGCCATGAGGTCACAGCCCACTTCCAAAGGCTCAACTCGCTGCGTAAATTCACCGTAGCAGTTGTCCACGATGATGACAGTGTCCGGCAGCACGGAGCGGATCAGCTCCACCACCTTCTTCAGCTCATCCATGCCCAGGGCGGGCCGCCAAGCGTAGCCACGGGAGCGCTGGATAAATACTGCCGCAGGCATTTCGGTCTGCAATTTGCTTCTCAACGCGACCAGGTCAACTTGCCCCTCTCCGGTCATATCCACCTGATCGTAGTCGATACCGTAATCCTTCAGGGAGCCGTTCCCTTCTCCTCCGGATATGCCAATCACTTCTTCCAGCGTATCGTAGGGCCGTCCCGTGGCACTTAAAAGAAGATCGCCCGGCCGAAGCACACCGAAAAGGGCTGCTGCAATGGCATGGGTTCCGGACATAAACTGAGGTCGGACCAGCGCTGCCTCACCGCCAAAAATTTCGCAGAACAACCGTTCCAGCGTCTCCCTGCCCGGATCATCGTAACCGTAGCCGCTTGTGGGCATGAAGTGATGATTGCCTACTCGGAGCTTCTGGAAAGCTGACAGCACCTTGCTCTCATTGTAGAGGGCCAGTCCACCGATTCGGGCCATCTCCGTCCTACAGGACTCCATTGCCCGCTCCATCACAGTTTGTATCGAATTAGAAAAATTAAACATGGCTTTCTCCTTTCCGCACAAAAAAGCCCCTATTCACCATAGGGGCTTTGAGGTTGACACTTATTCTTCGCTGGCACCGGCTCCACTTTCCGCACTGGCGGGCGGCATGAACGAAACAGGTCTTGCAGGCGTGATCGTGGACAGTGCATGTTTATAAATCATCTGTTGCTTACCCTCAATATCCACAATCACAACAAAGTTGTCAAATGCTTTAATAAATCCGCGGAATTGATATCCATTGACCAAATGAATGGTCACGGCAATTCGATCTTTACGAACCTGATTGAGAAACACATCTTGTAAGGAAACTGAACGGTTACCACCCATAAGAGGTTACCTCCTTTTTCTATATGCCTTATTATAGCATTAAAACAGATTCATGGTAAAGGCCAAATTTACAGGTTTTCGTACATCCATGTGGCATTTTCATGAACATTTTTTGTCCCGTCCAGCCAACAAATCCGATCGTCCCGCCGAAACCAGGTAAGCTGTCGTTTAGCAAATCTTCTGCTTTCCCGCTTGACCGTCTCCAGCGCTTCTTCCAGCGTACATTTTCCTTCCAGATAATCGACCAATTCCTTGTAGCCCAACCCCTGCATTGCGGTACTTTCCCGGGAAATACCTTGATTGAACAAGTTTTGAACTTCATTCAGTAGGCCTAGGTCCATCATTTGATCCACACGCCGATTGATTCGATCATACAGAATTTCGCGCTCCATCGTCAAACCGAAAAGGGAGAGATCATAGGGAGATTCCAAGGTGCGGAAATCCTTTGTGAAGCTGGAAAAGGGGCTCCCCGTCAGCGCATAGACCTCCAGGGCCCGTATGGTGCGTCTTGCATCGTTTTCGTGAATTTTAACGGCGTATGCGTGGTCCACATCCATCAGTTTTTTGCGCAGGCTCCGGGAATCCTCTTCCCATTCTTGACTGAGCCGGTCGCGAATTGCGGGGTCACTCTGAACCGCGTCAAATCCCATATCGTAGATGATCGCATTGACGTATAATCCGGAGCCTCCCACCAGAATGGGCATTTTGTTCCGGCTTTGGATATCCGCAATGGTCTGTTGGGCGAGAGCGGCAAACTGCGCTGCGCTGAAGCTTTCCTTCGGATCGAGGACACCCATAAGATGATGGGGAATGCCTTCCCGTTCCGCCATGGCAGGCTGAGCAGTGCCAATCTCCATCCCCCGATAGACCTGCATGGAGTCGGCTGAGACAATCTCTCCTTCGCAAAGATGAGCTAGCGCCACAGCAACGGCTGTCTTGCCGCTGGCCGTGGGCCCAACAATGGCGACAAGGGGTGTTTTAGACATCACTGAATCCTCTTAAACTTTTTTTCAATATCGGTCCGCGTCATCACGGTAAGGATGGGACGGCCGTGGGGGCAGGTCAATGGCACCTTCTCGCTGAGCACCAGGTCCATCAAATAATTCACCTCATCCCTGCTGAGGGAATCGCCGCCTTTGATTGCCTTTTTACAGGACAGGGTGATAAGCCGGCTGCGCTTGATTTCAAGGGCCGTTGGCCTGCGGCTGTCCATAAGCTCAGCCAAAACGTCATAGAAGAGTTCACGCAGGGGCGGTTCTCCCAGGAGAGCGGGAATAGCGGTAACCCGATAGGAGAATGGCCCAAATTCCTCAAGATCATAACCGATGCCCCGGAGATCCTCCAGGTTTTCCTCCAGTGCGGACTTCTCAGGTGCACTGAGCTCCAGGATATAGGGCACCAGCAGCGGCTGGGCATCCACCGAACCCTTGGCCATCTCGGCTGTGAACTTTTCATAGAGAATACGCTCATGTGCGGCATGCTGATCAATAATGTAGAGATAATCTCCCTTCTCCACAATAAGATAAGTCAAAAAGGCCTGACCAATAAGCCGATGAGGCGCATCCGAAAAGAGATTTTCCTTGGCCGTGAGCGGAGCCAGCAAAGGTTCTGCCGCTTCTCTGACCGTCACGGCAGCTGCCTCTCCCATTTCACTCTTCAAGGGCTGCATGAGCGTATCCAAAATCCTGATTGGAATCTCGCTGCGGACATCCTCAATTGTGTTTGCGTCCCGTGTATCAGTTTGAATATTATACGTTTTGAATTCAGTCCGGGTTGAGCGATGATTATCCTTGGGCCTCGTCAGCATTGCCTCATTCTTTGGATTACCTGCAGCCGCCGTTGGCGGTGCCACCCTAAACTTTGGCTGTTCCCGATCATAACGCTGGCTTCCAAAAGCCGGGCGGTCCATGGCGGCCGCCAACGGTTCCTGGCTCTGAATCGCTTTCCGCACCGCCTGCATGACCATTTCGCGGATGAATCGTTCGTCCTTGAAACGCACCTCCAGCTTGCCCGGATGAACGTTCACATCCACCTGGTCCAGCGGCAGACGGATATTGAGCACGCAAAAAGGGTAGCGGTTGATGGTCAGATGGGTCTGATAGGCGGCCTCCAGAGCCTGGGAGAGCAGCGCGCTTCGCACATATCTCCCATTGATGAAGAAGGTTTGATGGGTTCGGTTGCCCCGGGCAATATCCGATCCCCCCACATAACCTTCCACCCGTACGCCGCTCTGCGTCTCATCCACCTTCATCAGGGATGCAAAAACATTCTTGCCATAGACCACATAGATGGCGTTTTTAAGATCGCCGTCCCCATAGCTTTGATAGAGCGTCTTGCCCCCCGTGACCACTCTGAAGGCCACCTCCGGGTGGGACAGAATAAGCCGCTGGGCCAGGTCGCAAACGGCAGTGGCCTCGGCGGAAGGCTTCTTTAAGAACTTCCGCCGAGCAGGCGTATTAAAGAACAGATCTTCCACCGTGATGGCGGTTCCCACCGGGCATCCAACAGGCCCTTCATCCTTTATTTCACCGCCCTCCAAGGCGTAGCGAAACCCCGTTTCTCCATCCTTCGTCCGGGTGAGCAGGGTGAGCCGGGAAACGGAGGCGATACTGGCCAAAGCCTCGCCGCGAAATCCAAGGGTCGCAATGGACATGAGGTCGTTTTCGCTTTCAATCTTGCTGGTGGCATGGCGCAAAAACGCCTTGGGCACCTCGCCCTGGGGAATCCCCCAGCCGTTATCGGTCACCCGAAGGTATTCAATGCCGCCCTCGCGAATCTCCAAGGTAATGGCCGTCGCTCCAGCGTCCAGAGCGTTCTCCATCAGCTCTTTGGCCACCGAGGCGGGACGTTCCACCACCTCGCCCGCGGCGATCTGATTGGCAGTTTGTGTGGATAGGATATGGATGATCTGCTGCAATGTTGCCTCCTTACACCTTTTTGGCTTCCTCAACAAAATAGTTGAGCTGATTGATGGCATCCATGGGCGTGAGCTGGCTGATATCCAGCACCCGCAGACGGTCCAGGATGCGCCTCGAAACCAGATCCTCAATGAGCGAGGTCTGTTCGGGCTGTTCCTTGGTCTCCAAAATCTGATGGCCGATGGACGTTTGGTTGATATCCGCCGTCTCCAGGCTGCCCAGAATCTCTCTGGCCCGGGTCAGCACGCCCTCGGGCAATCCCGCCAGCTTGGCCACTTCAATACCAAAGCTTCGATCTGCGCCGCCCTTGGCGATCTTTCTCAGAAAGACGATATCCTCTCCCACCTCCTGCACACAGATCCGATAGTTCTGCACGCCAGGAAGCCTGCCCTCCAATTCACTGAGCTCATGATAATGGGTGGCAAAGAGCGTCTTTGCCCCCAGAATGCTGGGATTACAGATGTATTCCACCACCGACCAGGCGATACTGAGCCCGTCGAAAGTGCTGGTGCCTCTTCCAATTTCATCCAAAATCAAGAGGCTGTTGGCGGTGGCGTTCCGAAGAATATGGGCCATTTCACTCATTTCCACCATGAACGTACTTTGTCCGGAGGCGAGGTCATCGGACGCGCCCACCCGGGTAAAGATTCGGTCGGTGATAGCAATGTTGGCGCTTCTCGCCGGCACAAAGGAGCCCATATGGGCCATGAGCACGATGAGGGCAACCTGGCGCATATAGGTGCTCTTGCCAGCCATATTGGGGCCGGTAATAATCATCAGGCGATGATTCTGGCCATCCATATAGGCGTCATTGGGCACAAAGGGTTCCCGGAGGGAACGCTCCACCACGGGATGGCGCCCCGCCTTGATCTCGATGACGCCCTTTTGATTGAGCTCCGGTTTGACGTAATCATAGTCCTGGGCAACCCTTGCCAGGGACAGCAGACAATCCAGCTTCGCCAAAGCCTGTGCGGTCTGCTGCAGAGCCCCCAGTTTCTCCGTAAGCTTTTCCCGAAGCTCACAGAAAAGCTGATATTCCAGCTTAACCGATTTCTCCTCGGCCCCCAGGATGGTCTCCTCCAGGTTTTTCAGTTCCTCGGTGATGTAACGTTCCGCGTTCGCCAGCGTCTGCTTCCTCACGTAACGATAGGGCACCTGATCGTAGTAGGATTTGGTGACCTCAATATAGTAACCAAAAACCTTGTTATAGCCCACCTTCAGGTTCTTGATGCCGGTGGCCTCCCGCTCCTGTTCCTCAAGAGCGGTGATCCAGGTCCGGCCATCGGTGGCGGCGCTGCGATAGCCATCCAGCACCTTGTCGTACCCGTCCCGAATAAGTCCCCCTTCCCGGATGGAAAAGGGCGGATCGTCGGCAATGGCGCTTTTCAGCAGAGCCACCAGGGAATTCAGAGGATTGAGATTTTTCGCGATATCTCTCAGCTCCGGCTTTTTGAAGCCCGACATGCAGCTTTTGATGGGCGCCACCTGAGCCATGGACTGGGTGAGCGACAGGCAGTCCCGGGCGTTAAAGGAGCCGTAGGAAATGCGGCTGATGAGACGCTGGATATCGTGGACGTTTTTCAGATACTCCCTCAGCTCGTCGGCGGAAATATAGTTTTTCACCAGCTCTTCCACGCCGTCCAGACGGCGTATGATGCTTGCCCGGTCAGCAAGGGGCTGCTGGACCCACTGCCGAATGAGACGTCCGCCCATGGCGGTTCCCGTCTTGTCCAGCACCCACAGCAGGGACCCCCGCTTCTTGCCGCTTCGAAGGGTCTCCACCAATTCCAGATTGCGCAGGGTGGTGGCGTCAAGAGGCATATAGGCTCGGGTATTGACCGCCCAAATCTCCCGAATATGAGGCAAAGCGTTCAACTGGGTTTCCGCAAGGTATGCCAAAAGACCCCCGGCTGCTTCCACAGCCAGCGGCATGGCGTTCCAATAGATCGGGTCAAAGTTATCCTTGAAGTGCTCCTCCAGGCGCTCCCTGGCCCGGCTGAAATCAAAGTCGGGGCTGGCATAGCAGGAGATGGGAAAGCGCTGCTCACTCTGATCCAGCATTCTATCGTTCCAAGCCAGGAACATGGTCTCGCTGGCGATGATTTCCGGCGATTCCAGACGGATGAGCTCGCTCACCACCGTCTCCATATAGAGCGGCCCGGTGAATTCACCCGCGTAAAATTCGCCGGTCGAGACATCGGCATAAGCCATTCCCACCCCCATTTCACCCTTATGCAGGGCAATGAGGTAGTTGTTCTTCTTCTCGTCCAGCATGGTGCCTTCAATAACCGTGCCCGGCGTGATCACCCGGATCACATCCCGCTCCACCATGCCCTTGCTCTCGGCAGGATCGGTGAGCTGTTCACAGATCGCAACCTTGTAGCCCTTCCCAATCAGCGTTTGAATATAGCCTTCCACGCTGTGATAGGGCACTCCGCACATGGGTGCCCTATCCTCGGGATTTTTGTTTTTGGGACCCCGGCCGGTCAACGTGATTTCAAGCTCCCTGGACGCTGTAACGGCGTCCTCAAAGAACATCTCATAGAAATCGCCCAGCCTGAACATCAGGATGCAGTCTTTATACCGCTCCTTGATCTCAAAATACTGCTGCATCATGGGCGTCGTGTTTGTCATACTCCACCCCTTTACCCTCTAAAACCTCACAAAGCCTTTTTAAAACGATCGCCTTCAGCCCGTTTTAGTGGCATCCAGCACAGGATGCACAGCCGTCCGGCGAGCAGCCCTGATCCATCTCACCGGTAACATAGAACTTCAGCAGCTGATTTACCTGCTTCAAAAGATCGGAATAACCCTGCTGGGCCTCCATCATCTCATGGATGAGGGGATTCTCGCCCAGCGTCTTGTAGGTGTCCTGGTACTCCTTGGTCTTGCTGTGAATGAGCTCCTTATCTGCGAGGGGCTGCATCATCAAAGACTGGAGTTCTTCCTTCTGCTGATCAAACTTGGCCAAAAGGCCCTCGGCTTCAGCGTTGGCGGCCACGGCGGCCTCCGTTTCCTGCACCCTCACAAATTCAGGACTTTCCTTGATGGCCTCTCCCAAACTCTTTACACTTTCAAATACGGTCATGTCCACGTCTCCTTTTCAATTTTTCCTGTAAGACTATTCTTTCCCGCCCGAACGATCTTTACCGTGACAATCCGTCCCAGTATATCGGGCGTGCCTTGCAAATTTACCGTGCGGCCGCCTTCACTGCGGCCCATATAAAAGTTTTCGCCGCGCTTGCTCCCGCGTTCCACCAAAACCTTTTGCGAAGTACCCAAAAGCTTCTGATTTTCCTCATAGGTGATGCGGTTTTGCAGGTCCACCAAGCGCCGGATCCGGTCATTTTTTACATCCTCCGGCACCTGATTTTCTGCCGAAGCCGCCCTCGTGCCCGGACGTTTGGAATAGACAAATGTGAACGCCGAAGCGAAACGCACTCTTTCCGCCAGGTCCAGGGTCTCGCAAAAATCCGCTTCCGTTTCACCGGGAAAGCCCACCATAAGATCCGTCGTAATATCAATATCCGGCACCCTCTGCCGCATCCGGTCAATGAGCTCCAAATACGCTTCCCGAGTGTACACCCGGTTCATCGCACGAAGCACGGCGTTGCTCCCCGACTGCACCGGCAGATGAAGCTGATTGGCGATATGGGGCGCCCCCGCAATGGCGTCCATCAGTTCCTCCGTCAAATCCTTGGGATGAGAGGTCATAAAGCGAACCCTTTCAATCCCTGGCACTTCGCTCACCCGCTGCAAAAGCCGGGCAAAGGATGGCCCATCCGGCAGATCCTTGCCGTAGGAATTGACATTTTGTCCAAGAAGCGTGATCTCCTTCACGCCGCCGGCCGCCAGCTCCGCCGCTTCCGCCAGCACCGCATCCATGGTGCGGCTGCGCTCCCTGCCGCGCACATAAGGCACAATACAATAGGAGCAAAAGTTGTTGCAGCCATACATCACCGTCACCCAGGCCGCGGCACCGTTCTCCCGCCGGGCGGGCATGCCTTCCAGCACCCATCCATCGCTGTCCCAAACCTCAAGAATCCCCCGCTGTTCCGAAAGACATTCAAGCAACATGGACGGGAATTCATGAACATTATGGGTTCCAAAGATCAAATCCACGAAGGGAAATTTTCTTTTGAGCTCCTCAGCCGTGCCCTTTTGCTGCATCATGCAGCCGCACACAGCCACAATGAGTTCCGGGCGTTTGCGCTTGAGCGGCTTTAAAGCGCCCACGTTGCCGAAAACCTTGAGTTCAGCGTTTTCCCTAACGCAGCAGGTGTTAAAAAGAACAAGATCCGCTTTTTTTATATCCTCTTCGGCCATGAGTCCAGCCTTCTCCAGGAGCCCCGCGAGAATCTCCGAATCGTGGGTGTTCATCTGACAGCCATAGGTCACGATGTGATAGCTTTTCCCCGCGCCCCATCCTTGGAGCGCCTTAAGGGCTGCATTCTGTTTTTCCAGGGATTCAAAATCGATCATCTTCAAAGACTTTTCTCCCATTTTCCGTACTGTATCCATTATAACTTTTTTAGGACAAACCGGCAACAAAAGGGAACAAAAAACGGCCGCTTTCGCGGCCGTCAAAGTTTTTATTCTGCGGGCTGAGTCGCTTCGTCATGCTGCTTGGTAAAAACCAGCTTGCCTTTGCGGATGGAACCAACTACGTGATCGCCGATGTGAATACTGCCGTCCAGAATCTCCTCGGACAGGCGGTCTTCCACCATCCGCTGAATAGCCCGGCGGAGAGGACGGGCCCCATACTCGGGATCAAAGCCCTCTTTGGCCAAATAATCCAGCGCCGGTTCGCTCATGGTAAGATAGATCTCCCGCTCTGCCAGACGCTTAGCCACGCTGTCCATCATGAGGGTGACAATCTTTCGCGTATCCGCCTCATTCAACTGATGGAACACGATGGTCTCATCCACTCGGTTCAAGAATTCCGGCCGGAAGGTGCGCCGAAGCTCCTCCATCACATTTTCCTTCAGTCGTTCATAGGTCTGCACATCGCTTTCCGAGGCCGCAAACCCGAGAGCCCTTTGCTTCATGGAATGGGCGCCCACATTGCTGGTCATGATGAGCACCGTGTTTCGAAAGTCCACCGTTCTGCCCTGACCGTCGGTGAGCCGGCCGTCCTCCATGATCTGAAGGAGCGTGTTGAACACGTCGGGATGGGCCTTTTCCACCTCATCCAGCAGCACCACCGAATAGGGTTTGCGGCGAACCTGCTCGGTCAGCTGGCCGCCCTCCTCATAGCCCACATACCCCGGCGGAGAACCCATGAGCCGGGAGACACTGTGGCGCTCCATATATTCGGACATATCCAGGCGGATCATGGCGTCCTCATCCCCGAAGAGAGCCTCCGCTAGAGCGCGGGAAAGCTCCGTCTTGCCCACGCCGGTGGGACCAAGGAAAATGAAGGAACCGATGGGCCGCTTGGGATCCTTAAGGCCCGCTCTGGCCCTTCGGATGGCCTTGGCGACCGCGGCCACCGCCTCATCCTGGCCGATCACCCTGGCGTGAAGCGTCTTTTCCAAATGAAGCAGCCGTTCCGCCTCGTCCTGGGTGAGCTGCATCACCGGAATGTTCGTCCAGCTGGAGACCACGTCGGCGATCTCCTTCTCTCCCACGGTAAGCTTTTTGGTATCCCGGCTCGCCTTCCAGGCCTCAATATGCTTATCCATCTCCAGTTTGATGGTAGCTTCCTCGTCCCGCATCTTGGCGGCCTTCTCGTAGTCCTGATTGTTGACGGCTTCCACTTTTTCCTTGCGCACCGCCTCAAGACGGCCCTCAATCTCCTTCATGTCCGGCGGCGCGGTGAGGCTTTGAATGCGCACTTTGGAGGCCGCCTCGTCGATGAGGTCGATGGCTTTGTCCGGCAGGAACCGGTCGGAGATATATCGATCGGACAGCTGAACCGCGGCACGGATGGCCTCATCGGTAATGGTGACCTTGTGGTGTGCCTCATAGCGGTCCCGAAGCCCCTCCAGGATGGCCACCGATTCCTCCAGGGTGGGCTCGCCCACCATCACCGGCTGAAAGCGGCGCTCCAAAGCCGCATCCTTTTCGATATGCTTTCGATATTCATCAAGGGTGGTGGCGCCAATCGCCTGCAATTCGCCTCTAGCCAGCGCCGGCTTCAAGATGTTTGCGGCGTCAATGGCGCCTTCCGCTGCTCCCGCGCCGATGAGCGTATGAATCTCATCGATAAAGAGGATGATGTTGCCGGCATTTTTGATATCCTTGAGCGCATTCTTCATTCGCTCCTCAAAATCGCCCCGGAATTTGGCGCCGGCCAGCATTCCGGAAAGATCCAGGCTTACCACCCGCTTGTTGCGTAAAAGCTCCGTAACACTGCCTTCCACGATGCGCTGGGCAAGGCCTTCCGCCACTGCGGTTTTACCCACGCCCGGTTCACCGATGAGCACCGGATTGTTCTTGGTCCTGCGGCTTAGAATCTGTATGATTCGCTCAATTTCCTTCGTTCTTCCGATCACCGGGTCCAACTCACCATCCTTCGCAGCCTGAGTCAGATCCCGGCCAAACTGATCGAGAGCGGGCGTCTTCTTCTGAGTGGTCTTCAGCCTGCCGTCCGTGGACTCCTCCTGAAAGCTCTTCATGATGAGTCTTTGAATCTGATCGAGATCAGCGCCCAGCTGTGCGATGATGCGGGCGGCAACGCCATCCTTCTCCCGAACCAGAGCCATCAGGATGTGTTCAGTACCCACGTAGCTGTGGCCCATGTCCCGGGCCTCCCGGACACTCAGCTCCATCACCTTTTTGGTTCTGGGGGTGTAACCGAAGTTCTCCGTAAATTTGTAATCTCCCTTACCGATGAGGGTGAGCACGATCCGCTCAACACCCTCATAGGTCACGCCCATGGAGCGCAGCACCTTCACGGCGCTGCCGCCATCGTCCTGCAACAGACCGAGCAGCAGATGTTCCGTTCCCACATAGTTATGCCCCAGGCCCTTTGCGGCCTCCTGGGCGTGAACGAGCACTTTCTGCGCCCGTTCCGTAAAACGGCCGTAGTATGCCATCAATCTTCCTCCTTCAAATCTCGTAAGACCTCCTGCACCTTCTTGGCGCGGAGAATATTGATCTTGGCGGGACTCATCTCATCCCCCATCGTCTTGGCAAGGCCGGCGGGCTGCATGGTTACCAGAAGGTCCTGCAGCGGTTCCACCGCCCGCACCGGTAAAAGCTCCATTTCAGCGCCCAGCAGCACATCGGAGATGAGCCGCATGAATTCAGGCAGCTCCAGCTTCTTGGCATAGAGCATGAGGCCGTAGGCGCGGTTCAGCCGATCCTCCAAATCCAGGTGTCCATACTCCAGCAGGGTGCGCCGTCCTTCCAGCTCCAGCTCCGCCAGGCTCTCCACAGTGGTCTGCACCCGACTGATGAGCTCCTCCTCCGTCCGGCCCAGGGTCAGCTGATTGGAGATCTGAAACAGATCGCCCATAGGTTCAGATCCCTCGCCGTACATGCCGCGCACGGTGATGCCCAGTTTGCTCACCGCCCGGGCCATGTTATCCATCTGGCCCGTCATGGACAGGGCGGGCAGATGCACCAGCGCCGAGGCCCGCATCCCCGTTCCCACATTGGTGGGACAGGAGGACAGGTAACCCCACTGGGGATCATACGCATAGGGTAATACTTTTTCCAGCTTTCTATCCAGTTCATCGATTCTTTCATAGGCTGTTCTCAGCCCCAGACCCGGCTCCAATGACTGCAGCCGCAGGTGGTCCTCTTCGCCCACCATCACGGCGAGGGTCTCTTCCTCATTGAAAAACAGCGCCCCGCAGGGATTATCCATGAGCTCCCGGCTGGCCAAATGGCGCTCCACCAAAAGATACTTGGTGGTGTCGTCCACCTCTCCCACCACGATCTTCCGGAAACCGTCCAATGCCCGGCCCACCTGCTCCACGATCTCCTCACAGCCCTTTTCATTCAGCCGATCCGGAAAGGGGTAATCCTTGTAATTGCGGGCCAGGCGGACGCGGCTGCTGAGGATCACGGACTTTTTTTGTTCCATCCATTCCTCCATACTCACACCCCCTCCTTCTGAGCTTCCAGGGCGCGAATCTCATCCCGCAGCTGCGCCGCATGTTCAAAGGCCTCTATCTCCACCGCCTGACTCAACTCGGCCTTGAGCTGGTCGATCCTGCGCTGGCGCTGATCATCCTCCGTCAAGCTGCCCAGCGCCTTACCCGTGTGATGGGTGGACCCGGACTGCACCTGCTGGATAAATCCGCCTGCAAATTCCCGGAAAGTATTATAGCATTCGGCGCATCCAAACCGGCCCTGCTTTTTCACCCTTTCCAAGGTGATGCCGCAGGCGGGACAGGTTTTTTGCAGTTCCGCCTCGTCGTCTTCAACACTCTGCTGCTTTTTATGATTCAAAATTTCCGCGAGCAGACTGCCCAGCTGAACGGCGTTAAAGGAGGCGGCATTGCCCCGCTTCTTGGCACAGTCCTCACAAAGATAAACGTCGTTTTGCTTGCCGTTTACGTAGATCGTCCATTTTATCTTCGCGACATTCTTGCCGCAATCATCACATAGCATTGGTTTGCCTCCTTTTAGGCGGACAGAGCGGCCAAGATCATTGCCCGGAGGATTCCGGCCCGCGTTTGGTCACTGAGCGGAGCCGGCAGGCCTATGGCCCGGCCATCCATCGCCTCTATCATGATATGCGCTTCCCTGTCCGTCAAAAACTTCTGGTCCCTGAGGTATTCCACGATATATTGAGCGTTCCGCTGAGATATGCTGTTTCCAATCCGTTCGGACAGAAGATGGAACATGTACTCATCCCCATCCATATTGAGCCGGATGATGCGTATATAACCGCCCCCGCCTCTTCGGCTTTCGATCTTATAGCCCCGGTCCACCGTGAAACGCGTGGCCAGCACATAGTTGATCTGGGAGGGTGCACAGCTGAAATGCTGGGCAAGCTCATTTCTTTGAAGCTCCACCCGGCCATCCTCCTCGGTCATCAAGGACTTGATGAATTCTTCAATGGTATCGCTCAAAGCAGACATACGATAATCTCCTTTTGTATTTGACTTTCTTTAACCTTATTATAAAGGAGGTCACCCTTTTACGCAACTATCTTGCCCAAAAAACTGTTTTCCAGAAAATGAAAAAGGGCCCTTTTGCAAAGGCCCTTTCCAAAATCAATTTTTATTCAGCGGCGAGGTCCAGGATATAGGTAACTGGAACATAGATGCCGCCGCGGTTGTACATGCTTACCATGAGCAGCTTGTTCTCTTCCACCGCCGACAGGATTTCAAAGCTCGATACCTCCATCACCAGTTCCGGGGCTTCCTCACCCACCGTGTAGCAGTACAGGGAGTAGTAATACTGGCCCGTTCCTTCTTCGGAACCCTTGTCCACGGTATAATAGAGCTTGGTGCCATCTTCGGACCACACATAGGACATGATAAGGTCACCATGGCTGATGACAAGCTCATCTCCACTGGAAACCACGGGAGGCGCCGAATCCGTGGGCAGATCATCACCCGGAGCCGCCGTATCGGCCGGTCCGTGATCCCCGGTCTCCGGAACCTTGGACGTAGAATCCACGGGCCGGATCACCAATTCATTGACCAGATTTTTACCATCGTCGCTGTCCACATTGCGCAGGATCGACATGTAATCATTTGTGGGAGAAACGGAAAACTCGAGGCCCGTGGTGTAATCCTTGCGCTCGCCCGTGGCCGGATCCATGCTGTAGATCTTCTCCATCATCATATCGCTGAAGTACAGGGTGCCCCGCACACATTCCAGTGCGCCCATCTCCGCACTTTGTTCCTCAACGGCGTTGAATTCCTTCGTTTCACCGTCCAGGGAATATTTCATCACCTGCTGCACCTCATCACCGGTAATGGCGTAGAGCGTGTAGCCTTCATCGCTCCAATCCATGCCCGAAGTATTGGTGCCAAAACCCTCCTCGGAAACGTTGATCAATTCCTTCGTATCCTTATCGTAGATATAGGTTATATTCATCGCGTCCACGATTTCCACGATGGCCAGCTTTTTGCCGTCCGCGGAGAATTTTGCCTCGAGCACCTTGTTAAACTCATAGTCCTCAACAAATTTCTCCGATTTGCCATCGCCATAGTACAGCCAAAGCTCCTCCGTGGCATCGGTCTGGTTCTCGGAGATCACGGGCTTGGCCACAAGATAAGCATTTTCCATGGGCACCTTGGCGATAGCCTTGCCGTCCACAGCAAGAATGGGGAACTTCAGCTCCTTGCCGTCCTTGACGGCCACCACCCGCTGCTCCAGACCGCCCACGTCCACGTCATCCTGATAGGTTGGCAGCACGCCCGCCTCCAGCTCCATAAGCTGAGGCGTACGCTCCGGCAAAATGCTGGACAGTTTCTCCGTCAGGGAAGCCAAAAACTCATTGGCAGCCGCTTCATCCGCAAATTTTTGTGAAACAAGCGTCACATTATTGAGATCAGCACACAGCGTCGGGGTAAGGCCCAGGTCTTCGCCAAGCCGGCCGTCGGCATATTCGTTGAAGGCGTTGAGCGTCACGTAATAGCCCTGGGAGGGCTCGGCATCCGCTTTCTCATGCAGACGGATGGTGAGCACATTGGCCTCGCTGCTGACGTTATATTCCACCGCATTGGCCAAGTTGATATAAAGCTCCAAAGTGGTCTTCTCCGAAGCCACATTGGTCACCCTCTGGAACATGCCCAGAATGGGCGCATAATCCAGCAAATTCTGGGGAATCCGATAATCCTGCCAGCTGATGCCTTCCATGGTGATAAGCAGCCGGTTGGGCTCGGGCATCTGGGAGATCGTGTAGGCTGGAACATCATCCACCGCCGACTGGGTCACGCCGCCCACCTCCGAGCCCTGCACGAAGGTCAGCTTCATCACCGCGTCCCCTCCCTCCTGGGAGAGCGCCAGATCAAAAAGATTGATCTGCTCCAGTGCCTTGCCGCCGGTCACGTCATCGGACGTGTAGTCCAGGTTTTCCGTCGTGCCCGCGCTGTTGAACGTGGACGCGGAACCGTCGCCGCAGGCCGCCAAGGATAGGGCCAGGACAACGGCCAACATCAAAAACAATAGCTTCTTCTTTCCCATACTTCTCCTGTTCCTCTGTCTATTTTTTTGTCCCTCAGGAATCCAGCTGAGCCGCAGCCCGTGCCGATTCATGGACGACTTTGTCAAAATCAATAGTTTTATATTCGCCGTTCTCCATCAAAATCCTGCCTTGGACCATAGTCATGCGAACATCCAGGCCCTGACCGGCATAAACAAGATGGCTCATCACGTTGCGAATGGGCTGATAGTGTGGACCGGAAATATCCACCAGGATCATATCCGCATCATTGCCTTTCTTGAGCGCGCCCACCTTATCATAACCCATGGCGGCGGCGCCTTCCACGGTGGCCATGCGCAGCACCTCCCTCACCGGCAGTACGGTGGGGTCCAAACTCTCTCCCTTATGGATCAAGGCAGCAAGATTCATTTCTTCCCACAGACTCAAGTTGTTGTTGCTGGCGGCGCCATCGGTTCCCAGCGCCACCCGGATGCCCTTTTGCAGCATATCCGGCACCGGTGCAAAGCCGCTGGCCAGCTTCAAATTGCTGGTGGGATTGTGCACGGCGCACACCCCTTTTTCAGCCAGTATATCAAGGTCCCGGTCGTCCACCGCCACCACATGAGCGGCCACTACCGGAACATCCAGCATACCCAGATCCTGCAGATAGCGCACAGGCGATGTGCCGTGCTCCTTCCTGCAGTCCTCCCATTCCTTATAGGTTTCGCTGAGGTGGATATGGATGGGCACTTTGTATCGATCTGCCAGATCCCGGGCTCTTCTTAGGTATGCGCCGGAGCAGGTATAAATGGCGTGGGGAGCCACCATGGTCCGGATACGCCCGTCCCCCTCCCCTTCCCAGTTCTCAATGAGTTCCCGGGCTTCCGCCATACCGCTTTCGCCATTGCCGTTGCCATCCATCATTCCCCGGGAAAGCGCCGCACGGATGCCGCTGTCCAACACAGCCTTTGCAATGACATCCTCGTAAGCATACATATCCAAGAAGCTGGTCACACCAAAACGCAGCATTTCCGCGATCCCCAGCATCGTTCCCCAATGAATCATTTCATCCGTCAGCTTGTCCTCCAGGGGCCACACCGCGTCCTCCAGCCAGGATTGGAGCGGAAGATCGCTGCCCACGCCCCTTAGAAGGGTCATCGGCACATGGGTGTGGGCATTGGCGAATCCAGGCATGAGCACATCGCCCCCTGCATCCACCCGCCGATCCACGGCATCGAAGGCTTTGGCGGGACCCACATAGGCAATTCTGCCATTCTCCACCAGCAAACTCCCGTTGACGTACTCGTGATCCGCCTCATCCAGCGTCAGGATTCTTGCATTTTCAAAAAGTATTCTCATGTTATACCTGCCACCCGCTCACATATTCACGCTGTTCATCGCTCCATCGGTCGATGGAAAAGCCCATGGCCGCCAGCTTCTTTGAAGCCACATACTGATCAATGGCCTTCGGCACGGGATAGACGCGGTTATCCAAATTGCCGGCGTTCTCCAAAATGTATTTCACGGAAAGGGCCTGCAGTGCAAAACTCATGTCCATGATCTCCGCGGGATGGCCGTCTCCGGAAGCCAGATTGACCAGCCTTCCCTCCGCCATGAGATTGAGCACCCGTCCGTCCTCCATCACGTAGCCTTCAATATTGGGCCTCATGGGCAGAATTTCCTTGGCCCGTGCCAGCAGATCAGGCTTTGCAATCTCCACATCGAAATGTCCGGCGTTGGCGAGGAGCACCCCGTTCTTCATGATATCGAAATGCCGGCCCACGATCACATCCTTGCAGCCCGTCACCGTTACAAACACATCGCCCAGCGCCGCAGCCTCATCCATGGACATGACCGTAAAACCGTCCATCACCGCCTCAATGGCCTTGACCGGGTCCACCTCGGTGACAATCACGCGGGCACCCAGCCCCTTGGCCTTCTGAGAGACGCCCTTGCCGCACCAGCCATAACCGGCCACAACCACGGTTTTGCCCGCAACGATGAGGTTGGTGGAACGCATAATACCATCCCAAACCGACTGGCCCGTTCCGTAGCGGTTATCAAAAAGATGCTTGCAGTTGGCATCATTCACCGAAATCATGGGAAAAAACAGCTCTCCGGCCCGCTCCCGGGCCTTGAGCCGCAGCACGCCGGTGGTGGTTTCCTCACACCCGCCGGAAAGGTTGCGGGACAGGGCGCTGTTGCCATGCAGAAGCTGAACCAGATCGCCTCCATCATCCACGATGGCATGGGGACCAAACTCCAGCGTTCTTCTCAAATGCTCCTCGTATTCCCCGCCCGTACAGCCGTGAAGTGCAAAGACCTCCACGCCGGAGCGGGCCAGAGCCGCCGCCACATCGTCCTGGGTGGAAAGTGGATTGGAGCCCGTCGCTCTGACTTCGGCGCCTCCCTTGGCCAGCACCTGACACAGATAGGCGGTCTTAGCCTCCATATGTACGGAAACGGCGATGCGCTTATCCAAAAATGGCTTTTCCGCCTCGAATTCGGCTTCGAGATGGTTCAGCAAAGGCATGTAGCGCCGCACCCAGGCGATCTTCTGCTCACCCGACGGCCACAGTTCCATATCCCGGACAATGCTCATGAATCGAATGCTCCTTTATCATACATTTCCCTGATATAGGCTCTAAACTTGGGACCGAGATGCTCCCGCCGCAAAGCGTACTCCACGGTAGCTTCCAAAAAACCGATCTTACTGCCCACATCGTAGCGCCGCCCCTCAAAACAGTAGGCATACATCTCCTCAAGGCTTAACTGCGCCTTCAGGGCATCGGTGATCTGAATCTCCCCGCCCGCGCCCGGCCGCGTGTTTTCCAAGATTTCAAAGATGGAAGGCGTAATGATATACCGCCCTAGAATTGCAATATTGGAGGGGGCTTCGGCGGGATTCTTGGGTTTTTCCACCAAATCCTCCACTCGGTAGAGGTTCTCCTCCTCTTGAGTGCCCTTCACGATGCCATACTGGCAGATCTTTTCCTCAGGAACCTGCTGCACTCCAAGGATGGTGGCCTGCTTTTCATCGTATTCATCCATGAGCTGCTTCAAACAGGGCCGCTCAGCATAGACCACATCATCGCCAAGCAGTACCGCAAAAGGCTCGCTGCCGATGAAGGAATGGGCGCAGTAGATGGCATGTCCCAATCCCTTCGGCTCCTTTTGCCGGATATAGTGGATATCGCATAGGTTGGTGATGTTCTCCACCATATCATAAAGCTCTTCTTTTCCTTTGCTTTTCAGCTCCAGTTCCAGCTCCACAGATTTATCAAAGTGGTCCTCTATAGCCCGTTTGCTCCGGCCGGTGATGATCAAAATATCCTCAATGCCGGAGGCCACGGCTTCCTCCACGATGTATTGGATCGTAGGCTTGTCCACAATGGGCAACATTTCTTTGGGCTGCGCCTTGGTCGCTGGCAGGAACCTTGTGCCCAGTCCCGCGGCGGGAATGATCGCCTTGCGAACCTTCATATAGTAAAACCTCCTTTGAATATGGAAAGCCATTATCAAAGGAGATTATACTATAAGTTCATCATAAAGTCCTATATTAAAATGTAAATAATGCATTAACGGTAGAATGCGTGGTTCGCAATCATTTTGTAAAAGCTGCAGTTATTCACAATCCAGGTACCCTTGGCCTTGCTGGGGTTGAAGAAATATTTGCAGTCCCCCACCACCGACACGCCGCCGTAAGCCGCTTCAGCGGCACGGACACTCTCCGCCTGGGGCGTGTTGTAGATGGTGCCGTTGGCCACGGGCGAGAACTGAGGCACGCTGCCCGTATACTGAAAGACAACGCCGTAGACCGTATTGGGGAAGATGCCGGATTTTACGCGGTTCATTACCACATTGCCCACGGCAACCTTGCCTTCATAGGGTTCGCCCTTGGCCTCCGCCTCAATGATGCGGGCCAGCCAGTATAGGTCCTGATTTGAAATGCCGGCGCTGGCCGCCACGGAATCGCTTTCGTTCAGCGCTCCCATGGTCTTGGGACCCGCCTTGCCGTCCACAACAAGGCCCGAATCTTGCTGATAGTTTTTCACCGCCGCCAAAGTCAAATGCCCAAAGTATCCCGTCGCATTGGCGTTGAGATAACCGCGATCAATCAAAGCGGTTTGAAGGGCCTTTACATCCTCACCGCGGTTGCCGTATTGCAGCACACGCTCGGCAGCGAATGCAGGTGCGGTCCAAAGGGCCATCATGCACACGCACAGGATCAAAATGCTCGTCACTCGTTTCCAATTTCTCATAGTT
Organism: Gehongia tenuis; assembly: GCF_014384795.1. Taxonomy (NCBI): domain Bacteria; kingdom Bacillati; phylum Bacillota; class Clostridia; order Christensenellales; family Christensenellaceae; genus Gehongia; species Gehongia tenuis. The sequence goes on from NZ_JACRSR010000001.1 coordinate 1,016,370, forward strand.
ACCTCCATTGTCCAAAGAAATATTGATCTTCTGTAAACAATTATGGGCCAATTATAATAATTTTGAAACACTTTTGCAAAATATTTATAACGACGGTAATCCGTAAGACATAGAATTATTCCTTAGAATGATCCCTTGATCTTCCCGGGACTGCAATTTTCGCCACGATACCACATTATGTTAAGGTTACCAGCCATAAAAAAAGCCCGAACCATTGGTTCGGGCTTCATTCAAAAATGCTTACTTCTGCTGGTCAAGCCAATCCTCAAACTCACAAATGGGACGGGGCTTTGAAAAAACATATCCCTGCACCATGTCACAGTCCGCTTCCCTCAGGTAATCGACCTGCTCCTTGGTTTCAATTCCTTCCGCTACAGTTTTTATATCAAGCCTGTGCGCCAGGGACAGGAAGCCTTCGATGACGCTTCTAGCCTTGATTCCGTCCATATCCATAAAGAACTGACGGTCCAGTTTGATGGTGTCCACATCAACATCCTTGAGCAGAGCCAAAGCCGAATAACCCACCCCGAAATCATCCAGCGAGCAATAGAAACCATGTCTATGCATTTCCTGTACGGCACTTTTCACCAGTTCCCGCTGCTGATCATCAAAGAAGATGGATTCCGTCAATTCGAACTCAATAAGATTATCTGGAACTCCGTATTTTTCCTTCAGTGCAGAAAAGTCCCGTAAAAAGTTGAGATTCCGGAAGTGAACTCGGGACAGATTGACTGAAATCGGAAGAAGCTCCCGGCCCTCTTCCCGCCAGCGGCGGATCAGCTTGCATACTTCCTCAAATACATATCGGTCAAGTTCACAGATATGATCCGTTTTTTCAAAAAGCTGAATGAAATCCGAAGGATAGATTACGCCCCGTTCGGGGTGAAACCAGCGCACCAATGCCTCCGCTCCGCCGGGCCGTCCATCCTCCAGCTTTACCTTGGGCTGTAAATAGACCACAAAATCATGATTTTGGATGGAGCCTTCGAAAAATCCGATAAGCTCCCGTTCCTTTTTCATCCGGAGCATCATGTCATCGTTGTAAAAGGAGCAGACCGTGGCTTGTTTTTGGAGCTTACAGGCCGCTCTTGCCCGGTCCTGAATAATTGTGATGTTGAGGCCGGGATCATCGATGCAATAAGCGCCCTGGTTGAGCGTCAAATAATAATGGATATCGGCATATCTGGCAAAAGAATTGACCGCCTGCAGCATCTCGTCAATTCGTGCCTGGACACGTTCCGGCTCTCTTTCCTTTAAGCATAGGAAAAAATGATCGGCATTGGTTCGGGCAAGCAGCTCCTCCGGACCCACATGTTCTTTCAGCACCTGATGGATATATTTCAGCGTTTCATTGCCCGCTCTTATACCGTAGTTTTCATTGATAAGCTTGAAACCTTTGACATTCAAAAAGACAACGGTGTAAGTGTCGGGAAGCATATTTTGAGCAAGTTTTTTGTATTCAACCTGGAACGCGGCCTCGTTCAAACCTCCGGTCAATGGATCCGTGAACGCAATCTCTTCAAGATGCTTGCCGTTGGCTCGGTAGAATTGAACCATTACCAAAAGGAACAGAGCAAACACACACATAATGCCGCCCACAATCAAGAAAAAGCGTAAAAGATAGGTATCCGCCTCCTCCGAGATGAGCCCCGCCGGCACCATCGTCAACAAAAACCAGTCATTCACCCCCAGAACCTGATAGGACATGACCAGTTCCGTTCCATCCACCGATGTAAATCTGAACGCACCGGGCCTTCCATTTTCCAGGTCAGTCTTCATCTCCACAACGGATTCCTTGCTCTTCGAATCTGTTTCGGACAAAAAGATGCTGTCTAGCTGCAAAAAAGGTTTCGTATCCGTGGGTGAGATCACCACATTGCCATTGCTGTCTACGATACAGGTCAGGCCGTTGCCCGCATAACTTTTGGGCTGAATTAGCGCCTGCATGTTTTCCTTGCGGCGAACACCCGCCAATACGCGTTCAATCCGCCCATTTTCCACAACGGGAACGGAAAATAAGAGGTTCTGCCCCTCCACATAGATCACCGATGATTCACCTTGAAAGGACGCCCGTATACCGGATGGATCCTCTAAATCGCGAATATCAAATTTCTCTGGAATTGTCGTTCCATCCTGATTGATAACCACCAGGGCATCAAAATCCAGAACCTGCTCCTCTTTTTTCAGCATCTGCTCCGCATCCGCACCCGAATACTCTGACAAAACGCTGCCGAGCATGGAAAGCGCACGCTTATTCGCCTCAATACGGCTGTAGATATCATTGGTGAGCTGATAGGAGACGTCGGATACATATTCCTCCGTAACATGGGTCAACGCATCCCGCAAAGAAGCTGTGTTTTGAAGCATAGATACAGTCACCAATAGAAGTGCTATTCCCAAAAAGGCTATAAACCCTTTAATGCGAGGTGACGATTTTTGATAAGGGTATGCATGTCTTATTTTGTCCATATTCAGCCGCTCCAGCTATATTTAATCTGGCCTATAAAAATTCAATAATCCATCATATCCACTGCGGATGCAATCCAAAAAAGTAGCCTGACCTATGTATTGAGTGAAATCGAAAAACCACCAAAACCAAGAATTGTATTGCTGCGCAAAAAACGGCTGAAATAGAATGTTAAAAATGTTCGTGATCCTATATTCCCCACTCTTCACAACTCTATTTCTTATTATATATCTTCTCAAACATCAGAACCTCTGTCAAGCCTGCTTCAAGACAAATAAAATAATCCGAACCCATCTCCAATTAGGAAGATTGGGTTCGATATATTGCTTTGGTGCGAGTGATGGGACTTGAACCCATACGCCATATGACACACGCCCCTCAAACGTGCCTGTCTGCCGATTCCAGCACACTCGCATAGAGATTGGCTTTACGCCAACTTACTGCAAGATTATAGCACAGGGTTTTTGCAAAGTCAATCCATCCCAGCGGCAAAAAATAATTTTACGGTGCTTGCTCCTCCCGAACCAAAGGCCCTTCAGGCAGAATATCGGTGCGGGCGTGGTTCAGCTTTAAGAAGATGAGCGCAACAATAAGGGTAACCAGTTCCGCAAAGGGCACCGTAAGCCAGATGCCTGTGTTTCCAAAAATGAACGGCAGTGTCCAAAGCCCCGCCAGAATAGCGAAGAATCCTCTGCACAAAGCCAGGGCTATGGACTGCTTGGACATGAGCCTCGCCTGAAAATAGGAGGCCACCACGATGTTGATGCCGGCCAGCAGGAAACTGCTGAAATAGATACCGATACCCTCGGATGCGTATTGGGTCAGCAGCGCCACACCGTCCCGGTTGAAAGCCTCTATGATGGGGCCCGGGAAAAGAATGCTGCACAGCCAAAGCAGAAGGCCCACCCCGAAGGCCGTAACGTTGGCGATTCTGAGCGCCTGTCTGCAGCGATCCCCTTGGTTGGCGCTGGCATTGGCGCTGATCAGGGGCTGAATGCCTTGACTGATCCCATTGAAAAGGGATACAGCCACCATGGCAATGTTGGCAATGATTCCATAGGCCGCAACGCCCACATCCCCCATGCGGGTCAGAATAGCGGCATTGAAGGCAAAAACTACGATGCCGCCCGCAAGCTCCGTGATAAGGCTGTTGGTGCCGCCCCGAGCAATCCTTCCCACTGTGCTCCAGCGGAAGGTGAATTTATGAAATCCAAACCCATTTTTCTTGCGGAAGAAATGAAAGATTTGCACCAATATCCCGATTACCGGCGAAATAGCTGTGGCCAGAGCTGCACCAAACATCCCCATTTTCATGGGGAAAATAAAGATGTAATCGAATACGATATTGAACAGCGCGCCCGCAATCATGCCTGCCATGGCCAGATTGGGTGCGTGATCGTTGCGCACGAAGGCGCTGAGGATGCTGTTTGCCATGAACATAGGCGTAAACAGGGCGACCACCTGGACATAGGTCACCGAATAAGGCAGGGCGTCTGGAGAAGCGCCGAGAGCCGTACAGAGTTCGTTGGCAAAAAAACAGCCTAATATCATAAACAGGATGGCGGGAACGGCCGCAAGACACAAGGACAGGCTGAACACACCGTCCGCCTCTTCCTTGCGGCCGGCGACCCGGTCCAAAGTATAGACGATAGCGCCGCCAATACCGATCATATGCCCAAGGCCAAAGATGAGGCTGTAGAAAGGCAGCACAATATTGAGCGCCGTAAGGCCGATGGCCCCCACGCCCGTTGCAATGAAATAGGTATCCGCAAAGACGTACAAAGACATCCCAAACATGCTGAGCATGCTGGGCAGCGCATAACGAACAAATAATTTACTTATCTTTTCCTGCAGCAAATGATCCTGTTGCATATTCACTCCATTTTACGCAAGATATCCGAGTTTTGCCCGATTTTTGGGTAGTAGAGTTAATATAACATAAAGGAGATACGCCGTCCAATCCTTTTCAGAAATTTAAGAAAAACGTTTATCCAACCCCTTGTGTCCCGCCTCCGCCTCCCGTATAATGGGAGTAAGGATTAAATGGAGGTGTTTGAATGGTAACCGGAATTATACATGTGGCATACAATGCCAAGGACATGGAGGCATCCGTAAATTTTTATTGCGATAAGCTCGGATTTACCCGCCATGTGGATATCAACCACAAGGACGGCAGCCCTTGGATCGTCTATCTGCGGGTCCCTTCGGCCATTCCTCAATATCTTGAACTGTTCTATGGACAGCAGGAACGTCCCGCTTCGGATCTCAACCCCTGGACCACCGTGGGGTACAACCATCTGTGCCTCAGCGTCGATGATATTGAGGAAACCTGTGCCACCCTTAAGAGCAAAGGCGTGGTTCTGGATAAAGAGCCTAACCTGGGTGACGATGGCAACTATCAGGCCTGGATCCATGATCCCGATGGAAATCGCATCGAACTCATGCAGATGATGCCCAACAGCATGCAATATTCAAGAGAAAAAAATCTACCCTAGTTTCTATGCAAGCTCCGCTTTCAGCGGAGCTTTTTTGTGCAATTATTCAGTCTTTTTTCGGCGTTTTCAACGAAATAGAGGGCTTTAGCACAATAAATTCTTGTCAAGCCCTGGGCGAGATGCTATGATAAAAAAGTCGATTTTGCAACTTTGGTTCTCGGAACCTGCAAAATACAAAGGGGGAAAATGCAAATGTCTTATGTATCGGAAATCTTGGAAAATCTTCAAAAGAAGAATGCTCATGAGCCTGAGTTTCTGCAGGCAACCCACGAGGTTCTTGAGTCGCTGGAACCTTTGATCAACAGCAATCCCGCTTACGAAAAAAATGGTATCCTGGAGCGGCTGGTGGAGCCCGAACGGGCGATCATGTTCCGTGTTCCCTGGGTGGATGATGCCGGCAAGGTACAGGTGAACCGCGGCTTCCGCGTTCAGTTCAGCAGCGCCATCGGCGTGTACAAGGGCGGCCTCCGCTTCCATCCTTCCGTCTATCTTGGCATCATCAAGTTCCTGGGCTTTGAGCAGATCTTTAAGAATTCCCTGACCGGCACCCCCATCGGCGGCGGTAAGGGTGGCTGCGATTTTGATCCCAAGGGAAAGAGTGACGGCGAGGTCATGCGTTTTTGCCAAAGTTTTATGACCGAGCTGTACCGCCACATCGGTCCCGAAGTTGATATTCCCGCGGGCGACATCGGTGTGGGCGGCCGGGAAATCGGCTACCTCTATGGCCAATACAAGCGTATCACCGGCCGCTACGAGGGTGTTTTAACCGGCAAAGGGCTCACTTTCGGCGGAAGCCTTGGCCGCACCGAGGCCACCGGTTATGGTCTCATCTATCTCGTCAACGAAATGATCGCCGCCAAGGGCAAATCCTTTGAGGGCGCCAAGGTCGTCATCTCCGGTTCCGGCAATGTGGCAACCTACGCCGCCGAAAAAGCTATGGCATACGGCGCCAAGGTGCTGGCCATGAGCGATTCCAACGGCTATGTGTATGATCCCGAAGGCATCAAGCTGGACGTGGTCAAACAGATCAAGGAAGTGGAGCGCAAGCGCATCAAGGAATATGCCGAGCGTGTGCCTTCCGCCGCCTATCACGAAGGCTGCAGAGAGATTTGGACCATCCCCTGCGACATCGCGCTGCCCTGCGCCACTCAGAATGAACTGGACGAGATGGGCGCCAAGGAACTGATTAAGAATGGCTGCTATGCTGTGGGTGAAGGCGCCAACATGCCCACCACTCTCGAAGCCACCAAGCTCTTCTTGGAGAACAAGATCCTGTTTGCTCCCGGCAAGGCCGCCAATGCCGGCGGTGTGGCCGTGTCCGCTCTTGAATCCAGCCAAAACAGCATGCGCATGTCCTGGAGCTTCGAAGAGGTGGACGCACAGCTTAAAAACATCATGATCAATATCTACAAGAACATCTCCTCCGCTGCTGCCGAGTTCAACGCCGAGGACAACTTTGTGACCGGCGCCAATATCGCCGGTTTCAAGAAGGTTGCCGACGCCATGCTGGCTCAGGGAATCGTCTAACACCGTTTCAAACGCTTAAAAAGAAGGCCGGTTCGGCCTTCTTTTTTACGTTTTGCCGTGGGGTCATTCGCCAAATGAGGCAATTTGTGTTATGATTTAATTACATACATTATCGTCTCATCTTCTTATAGGTGCACATCATGTATTCAAATTTCATATCGGAGGAGGCATGTCTATGCTTAGCGATCCCAATCGTGATTATTCTGCAATCACACCTGAAATCCTGGAGTTTGCTGAACTCTGCAGGAAAAACGGCACCATCGATGCCGAACTTTACACCCGTCACAAGGTCAACCGCGGCCTGCGCGATTTGAACGGCAAGGGCGTTCTGACCGGCCTTACCGAAATCTCCGACATCCAATCCAGCAAAATTGTGGATGGCAAATCCGTTCCCTGCGAGGGAGTGCTCCGTTACCGCGGCTTCAACATCTATGATATCGTGGGCGGTTTCATGAAGGAGAAGCGTTTTGGATTTGAGGAGGTTGCCTATCTTTTACTCTTTGGCGATCTGCCCAGTAGTGGCGAACTCCAGGGGTTTTCGGAACTTCTGGCCAACTATCGCACACTGCCCACCAGCTTTGTACGGGACATCATCATGAAGGCGCCCAGCCGGGATATGATGAACACTCTGGCCCGCAGTGTGCTCACCCTCTATGCCTATGACAACCGGGCCGACGATGTGAGCGTGCCCAATGTGCTGCGCCAGTGCCTGCAGCTGATCGCGTTGTTCCCCCTGCTGGCGGTGTACGGTTATCAGGCCTACAGCCATTACCACGACGGCAACAGTCTGTATATCCACAGTCCCCAGCCGGATCTGAGTGCTGCGCAGAACATCCTGTATATTCTCCGTCCGGACAGCCAGTACACCGAGCTTGAAGCCCATATTCTCGATCTAGCTTTGGTCCTTCACGCGGAGCATGGCGGCGGCAACAATTCCACCTTTACCACGCATGTGGTTTCTTCATCCGGCACGGACACCTATTCCACCGTCGCGGCGTCCCTGGGCTCCCTCAAGGGACCCAAGCACGGCGGCGCCAACATCAAGGTGGTGCAGATGTTCGAGGACATGAAACAGAATTTAAAGGATTGGACCGATGAAAAAGCGGTGCGGGATTATCTGAGAAAGCTTTTGCATAAGGAAGCCTTCGACCGAGCGGGTCTCATCTACGGGATGGGCCACGCCGTGTATTCTCTCTCCGATCCCCGAGCCACCATCTTCAGGAATTTTGTCAAAAGCCTTTCCGAAGAGAAAGGTCTTGGGGAGGAATACGCGCTCTACACGCTGGTGGAGCGTCTGGCACCCGAAATTATCGCTGAAGAGCGGCGCATCTACAAAGGCGTCAGCGCCAATATCGATTTTTACAGCGGATTCGTATACAGCATGCTGAATTTGCCTCTTGAACTGTACACTCCCATCTTTGCCATCTCCCGTATAGTCGGCTGGAGTGCCCACCGCATCGAGGAGCTGGTCAACGGCGGCAAAATTATCCGCCCCGCCTATATGAGTGTTTCAGACTGTCGCGCCTACAGCGTTCTCGCCGAACGATAACAAAAAAACCGCCTTATGGCGGTTTTTTTCTTATTCTGCTATATACCATTGATCGATGTTTTGATAAAGATGGTTTTCTGAACCGGTCTTGATGCCCCGCACCGTGGTTTTAGCCACGATCGTATTCGTCCGAAAGCCAATGCTCACATAGGGCGCCTGACGCACCAGCATGGCATGAAGGGTGCTCATCCCCGTTCGGTAGGCCTCAGGCGTGAGATACTTGTGCTGGGCGTTCAGCGCCTCATCCACTTCCGATACGCGGAAGGCATTTAAATTGGATACCCCGCTGGAAAAGAAACAGAAGGTCAGATCTGGGTATTCATCCACATAGAAGCTGGTGAGCAGCGCATCAAAGTTCCGGGCGGTCACCCGCTCATTGAAGGCCTCCCAGTCCAAAGTGAGGACCTTCACTTCAAAACCCGCCTCCTCCAGCTGCTTGGCCAGGAGAAAGGCTGCATCATCATGAACCGTATCCGTCTTGGAGAGATCCGTCAATATGGTGAAACTGAGATTGGACCCGCCCTTTTCCAGGATACCATCGCCATTGGCGTCGCTGTAACCCGCTTCCGCCAAAAGCTGACGGGCCCTGGGCAGATCCCGGTCATAGCCGTCCAGCGTATGATCGTAGTAAAAAGAACTGGGATTAAGGGGAATGTCCGCCTGAATCACCTGACTCATGTAAGCCTTCGTGATGATCTCCTTGATGTCCACGGCGTAGCATACCGCCTGCCGTACCCGCACATCCTGAAAGATCTCCCGGTACAGGCTCATGGCCATAAAATCGTACTGTTGGGTTCCGTAGTCCACCACCTGATCGGCCCGGGTTTTATACTTGTTGGCGGTATAGGACGAGGAGGCAACCACATCCAATTCGCCCGCATCATAGGCTGCAAAAGCCGCCGCGTCATCCTCCATCATCACCGCACGGATCTTTGGTATATAGGGCTCGCGCTTCCACCAGTTCTCGTTCACCGTGAAGCTGACGCCGTTCCCATCCATGCTTTCAAACGCATAAGGACCAGTCCCCGGCGCTTCCACACCGCTGGAGTGGGTGGTGAAATAGGCCCGGCACACAATGGGCAGTGTCATGGCGTGAAGCACGCCGTAATAGGGTGTGCTGGTGGTCACCTTGAAGGTCAGTTCATCCACCTTCTCATAGGAGGCAAACCTTGATACAGCGGCGCTGTAGAAGGATTCCTCATTATTTTTTACCACATCGAAGCTGTAGAGAACGTCGTCGCTGGTCAGCTGGCCGTAGCCCTTCTGCCACTCAATATTATCCCTGAGCTTAAAAGTCCACGTGGTGCCTGCCTCATCCACTTCCCAGCTTTCCACCAGGTTCGCGGAAAGCTTGTGGTTGTCATCGTAGCGTAGGGGGCTTTCATACACCAGGCCCAGCACGTCGATCATATCCCTGTAGGGCGTGATCAGAGGATGCATTCCCCCATCCCCCGCGGTGATCTTGGGCATGTTGATCTTCAGCTCCCCGCCCGCCACCGGCGTGGGTGCGGGCGTTGCCGAAGCGGCAGCCGGTACACTGGACGTTTCCGTGCTGATCGCGGGTTTTGCCGAGCAGCCGGCCAGGATCAGGACGCTACTTAAGCACAATGCCGTCAGTCTTCTCGAGGCCCGGGTACAGCCATTTATAGAGCTTTTCAAATCTCTCCACCTTTTTAACATAGTTTCTTGTCTCTTCAAAAGGAATTTCATCCAATGTTATGCCGTCCTTGCTGTGTTCGTCACTGGCGAGCCAGTCATCCACCCGGCCCTGCCCGCTGTTGTAGGCCGCAAGAGCGGCGATGGGATCATCAAACCGATCCAAAAGGAAACGAAGATACCAGCAGCCAAGCCGGATGTTGACAGCGGGATCGGTGAGCTTATCCGCTGAAAAATCCATATCCAGCTTGCCCGCGATCCACTCGCCCGTTTCCGGCTGTATCTGCATCAGTCCCACCGCTCCGGCACTGGATACGACGGCAGGCCTAAATCGGCTTTCAGTGCGGATCACCGCTGTCACATAATAGGGATCCAGATTGAATTCCTTGCTGCAGACCTCAATCTCACTTTGATATTCTAGAGGCAGATACTTGTTCCGAACCAGAATAAGCCCGCCCACAATGAGAGCCAGAACGATCAAAATAATGAGCAGAATCTTGATTGTTTTCTTCATGCCATCTCCTATTTACCCTTTGCTACCGCGTCGCGATAGCATTTTTGTACCTGTTCCCAGGTGGAATTCTCCGACGCATCGGAGCTGTCGATAATCCGCGTTGCAATCCTTTCAAGGATGGCCTCGGATATCTGCGCGTCCATTCGCATCCGGGCCTCAGCATCCGAATAGCCGTTTCTTGCCATCAGGCGCTTTCGCCGCACCTCGGGGTCCGCCCGTACCAGCCACACCTCGTCCATCATGTCGAGTAGGCCGCTCTCATAGAGGGCAGCCCCTTCCACCACCGCCATCTCGGTGCCCCGGGCCATCACCTCGGTGAGCTCCCGCTCCAGAAATTCGGTGATGAGCGGAAACATGACGGCGTTGAGCTTTTTAAGAGCCTTGGAGTCGCTAAACACCAGCTGAGCGAGCTTCCCGCGGTCCAGTTCCCCGTTTTCAAGAAAATAGTCCGGACCAAAGGTTTGACGAATGGCCGCCCATCCCAGTTCCCCAGGGCGCTGCAAAACGCGGGTCACCTGGTCCCCATCGATTACGGCTGCTCCAAGTTTGGAGAGCTGCTGCATCACCGTGGATTTTCCCGCCGCGATGCCGCCCACCAGTCCAACTACGATCATAATGCTACCTCACTTGCATTCATACCAGCTCTTCGCCGCGGCAACATCAGCGATGAGCGGAACCTCCAGTTCCATCACCGATTCCATCCGTTCCTTAACCAGCGTCTTGACCCGCTCCACCTCATCCATAGGCGTTTCCACGATGAGTTCATCATGGACCTGCAGGATGAGGTTCGCCTGAAGCTTCTCCGCCCTCAGCGCCTCATCCACGGCGATCATGGCGAGTTTGATGATATCGGCGGCAGTCCCCTGAACGGGGGCGTTCATGGCCGCACGCTCGGCAAAGGCGCGAACGTTGTACTGTCGTGCGTTCAGCTGGGGGAAATAGCGTCTTCGTCCCAGCAAGGTTTCCACGTAACCTTTTTCCTTGCCCTCTTCGATCTGGCGGTTCATGAATTCCTTAATCTTTGGATAACGTTCAAAATACAGATCGATGTATTGGCCCGCCTCCTTCCGGGAAATTCCCAGGTTCTGAGACAGTCCAAAATCACTGATACCATACACGATTCCAAAGTTGACAGCTTTAGCGCTGCTGCGCATATGCGGCGTCACCTCGGCCATGGGTACCCCAAACACTTCGGAAGCGGTGTGGGCATGGATATCCTCCCCGCTTCGAAAAGCCTCAATGAATCGCGGGTCCCCGGACATGTGAGCCAGCACCCGAAGTTCAATTTGGGAGTAATCGGCGTCCACCAGCAGGGATCCCTCCTCCGCCACAAAGACTTTTCGGACCTCCCGGCCAAGTTCGGTGCGCACGGGGATATTCTGCAAATTAGGCTCGGAAGAGGAGAGGCGCCCAGTGGCAACCACCGTTTGGTGGAACACCGTATGCACCCTGCCTCTGCCGTCCACCACCGCCAAAAGACCGTCAATGTAGGTACTCTTGAGCTTGGTGAGCTGCCGGTATTCAATGAGAAGCGGCACGATGGGATGGGCGGTCCGAAGCTGTTCCAGGACGTCAATATCGGTGGAATAGCCGCTCTTTGTCTTTTTCCCCGCGGGCAGCTCCAGCTTCTCAAAGAGAATGGTTCCCAGCTGGCGGGTGGAATTGATGTTGAACTTTTCATCGGCCAGATCGTAAATCATCGCCGTCAAAGTCTCGATACGGGCGGACAGGCTTTCGCCCATACGGGAAAGCTGCTCCGTATCCACGCTGAACCCCAGCTTTTCCATACCGAAAAGAACGCCCACCAGCGGCATCTCCACATCCTCATAGAGAAGGGTGGCGTTGTCGGCAGTCATTCTATTTTGCAGCGGTTCCACCAACTCCCACAGCGTATAGGCGCTGTTCGGGAATGCGCTGGAGAGATAGCGCTCCTTCAGCTGCTCCAAGGGGTATTTCACACTGTCCGTCTTGATCAAATAGGCGGCAATGAGCACATCAAAGATGGTGCCCGACAACTGAACGGTCTCCCGGTCCAGCTCATGCATCACTGTCTTGGCGTCCAGCACGATCTTGTGCACTTTGGAATCCTCCAGCCAGGGCTTCAACACCTGCACCGCCTCGGAATAGGCAATGCCCGGCGTAATGAGATCGCCGCCGAAGGTGATGCGGTACTCCTTTCTCCCGTCGTAGACGCTCATACCCTCCGGTTCCACATAAAGAGCCATCTGAGCCGGAATATAGCCGGATACAGCCGCCTTAAGACCGGCAATGTCACGGATATCCTCTATCTCAATCTCCCTGGGCTGGGGTGCGCTGCCGCTCACCAGTTTCAAGCGCTCCATCAGCTTGCGGAAACCGTATCTTTGAAAAACCTCCGCAGCATTGGTGTCCTCCAACGGCTTCAGTCTGAAGGTCTCAAGCTCCATCTTAAGGGGCACATTCCGGTCAATTTTGGCCAAGCCCTTGCTGAAAAGAGCCTGTTCGCGGTTCTCACGCAGTCTCTCCTGCAGCTTCTTACCGGACACATTATCCACGTTCTCCAGCACCTTTTCCACGGTGCCGAATTCGGAAAGCAGTTTCAGCGCCGTCTTCTCGCCCACCCCGGGCACACCCGGAATGTTGTCGGAAGCGTCGCCCATAAGCCCCTTAAGGTCCACGATCTGTTCCGGTGCAAGCCCGTAGCGTTCCATAAGCTCCGCCGGGCCGTAGTCCACAATTTCGCTGATTCCCTTATGGGTCAGCCAGATCCGGGTCTTCCCGGAGGCCAGCTGCAGGGCATCCCTGTCCCCCGTTACCAGCACCGTGTCCCAGCCGGCCTCCTCGGCCATCCGAGAAACCGTACCCAAAAAATCGTCGGCCTCAAACCCTTCCAGCTGGACATAATGAACCGCCATGCCTTCCAGTACCTTCTTCAGGATATCGAACTGGGGACGAAGCTCATCCGGCGTGGGCTTCCTGCCCGCCTTGTATTCACCATACTGCTCATGGCGGAAGGTGGGTCCATGGACGTCGAAGGCCACCGTAAGATACTCGGGTTTCGCATCCTCCAGAATGCGAAAATACATGTTCATGAAGCCATACACCGCGTTGGTATATTCGCCCCTATCGTTTGTCAAGAGGGGTAAAGCATAAAAAGCCCGATACATCAGGCTGTTTCCATCGATAATTACCAATTTTGCCACACGCACACCCCCGCATACTTCCCTAAATGGTACCATACACACGGCCAAAAATCAAACAAAAGGGCGGTGTACACCGCCCTTTTGAAAACATTCCCAGCCCATCAGATACTGAAGATATTGAACGCACCCAGCACCGAGGTGATCAAAATAGCCAGGATGCACACCGGCGCGATATATTTGATCATCACGGTAAATATTTTCTCCCGTTTAAACTGGGAGGACAGCTTGACCTCCTCGATGATGGTCTTGGTTCCGATGACATAGGCCACAAAAAGGCAGGTCATCAGCGCCACGATGGGCATAATCACCGAGTTTGAGATGAAATCATAGAAGTCGAGGAACGAGAAACCGAGGATGGTAAATTCGCTCCAGGGCCCGTATCCTAGCGAAGAAGTAAGACCGACCACAAATGCACCCAAAAAAACGATGATGCAGGCTTTAGTCCGCTTCCACTTGAATTTGTCCTGGAAGATGGAAACCACCGTCTCCATAAGGGAAATGGACGACGTGAGCGCCGCAAAGAGCACCAGCAGGAAGAACAGGGAGCCGATAATGGTGGGCGCGCCCATGCTCTCGAAAACCTTGGGCAGCGTCTGGAACATGAGGCCCGGTCCTGCTTTCAGGGAGGCTTCGTTGCCGCCGGTAAAAACAAACACCGCAGGCACGATCATAAGACCCGCCAAAAGGGCGATGCCCGTATCGAACCATTCAATCTGCTTCACCGATTTTTCAATATCCGCTTCCTTCTTCATGTAGGAACCGTAGGTGATCATAATGCCCATGGCCAAGGACATGGAGTAGAACATCTGTCCCAAGGCACCCAGCACCGTTTTGATGGAAAATTTGGAGAAGTCAGGCATCAGATAGTACTTCACGCCCTCCCCCGCTCCGGGCAGGGTGACGGCATAGACGGCGACCACCACCGAAAGCACCACCAGCGCCGGCATCAAAAATTTATTGGCCTTTTCAATACCCCGCTTCACACCCAAAAGAACCACGACAAAGGTCAATGCAAGAAAGATGGCAAACCAGACAATGGGCTCCACGGGTGAGCTGATGAAGCCGGTAAAAAAATTATCCCCTGCCGCCGCCGTGTGGCTCCCTCCGAGGAACGTTACGAAATATTTGGTCACCCAGCCGCCGATCACACTGTAATAGGGCAGAATGATCATGGGAACCAAGGACGTTATAATGCCGATAAAAGCGTATTTCTGATTGAGCTTCCGGTAAGCCCCGATGGCGCTCAGCCCGGTCTTTCTACCGATCGCAATCTCCGCCATCATGATTGCAAAGCCAAAGGATACCACCAGCAGAATATACACTAACAAAAAGATACCGCCGCCATACTTCGCGGCCAGGTACGGAAAACGCCAGATGTTTCCCAGACCCACCGCAGAGCCTGCAGCCGCTAGTACAAAACCGATGCGGCTGGAAAAGTTGCTTCTGTTTTCCATTAACCATCCCTCTTTCTATTTTTTGCAGCCCTGCTGCTTATAAACCCAGAAGCGGCAAGAGCCGTTCAGCTATAAAAACCGCCGCCGTCGCGGACAGCGCTACCGGCAGAAGACCCAGCCTTCGATAGGAGAGGATCACCGCCACCGCCAGCCCGCAAAGCGCGGATACCAGATTGGCCGTGGAAGTGAATACCGCTGGAAAAACCATCGCTGCAAGAACGCCGTAAGGCATGTAGATCAAAAAGGATTGAATGAAAACATTCCTGATCTTCTTGCGAAACACCGCAAGGGGAATCATCCTCGGAAGATAAGTGACCCCTGCCATCACGGCGATATAAATCGCTATAAGCCCGTAATTCATGGCTTGTCCTCCTCCTGTTCCCCATCTCCGTTGAAGACTGGAAAGAAGTAGGCGCCCACCGCCGAAGCCGTGACACCGCAGATGATGATCACCCATCCGCTGCTAAGAGAACTGAGCCCTGGTATGTAATGGAACATGCAGCTCATCACCAGCGCCATCACCACCACGATGGTGATGGGTTTTGATGTGCGCATGGGCGGCACGATGATGGCGATAAACATGGCATAAAGAGCGATGCCCAGCGCGCTTTGGATGGACGGAGGCATGAGCGTGCTGGCCATTCCTCCAAGCACCGTTCCGCCAACCCATCCCATATAGGAGCATAGAATGAGTCCCGCCATGTATTTGGCATCCAGCACCCGATTTTCCTGCATGGATACCGCGTAGATCTCATCGGTAACACCAAAGGCAATGGCCAGGCGTTTTCCTATACCTATCCGGCTGTCCAATTTTTGCGACAGCGACAGGGACATGAGCAGATAGCGCAGATTGATGATGAGCAGTGTAAAGGCGACCTCCGCAAAGGATGCCGCCGCCGCTATGAGATCGATGCCCGCAAATTGCCCCGTGCCCGTGAAATTGGTAATGGAGATCAGGATGGGGCTCCAAACGGGCAGTCCCTTCTGCACGGCCAGCATACCAAAGGCAAAGGCCACCGAGACGTAGCCCATACAGATCGGTAGGCCGTCCTTCACACCTTCATAGAAGAGCGAAGGAGCGCCGTTTATCCTTTTACGCAAATCGCATCGTCCTTAACATTCATTAACGTTATAAATCTACCATATTCACAACATGGATACAACCTTAAAAACTAAAATTCTTCTAAATAAAAGAAAAAAGAGCGGAACACCGCTCTTTTTTGGGAAACTGCTATACTTTTTCCCGCCGTTTCTTTACGGCCCGCACGATTAGCCAGATGATAATTCCAACCGGTATCACAACGGCCAGATAGGGCACAATGATCACCAGGAAGAGCACCATGTTTTCCGCAAACTTCACCAGGCTGTTCCAGGAATCCACAAAGACCCTTTGGATGCGCTCGCCCAGATTTGGATCGATGGCGGCGGGCGTTGTGCTGTCCGAAACCTCTCTGATATTGACCGTAATGGTGCTGTATTCCACCATCTGATCGTAGTATTTCAGATTTCCCGTAAGCATGTCGATCTCGTTTTGCAGGTCGTTGAGCTCGGATTGGATGGTCATCACGTCTTCCAGCGTTTCCGCCTGATCCAAAAGCTTCAGCACCTGTTCATGCTGGGCTCTTAAGGCCTCCAGCCGAAGTTCCACGTCCCGATAATCCTGGGTGGCATCCACCACGTCCTCCGTTTTACTGGTAAGCTGACCCAGCTTGGAAGCTTCCTCGATCATTCTTTCATAGCTGTCCTTGGGCACCCTCAGCACGTAAGACGCGGAACGGCCGCCATATTCAGGGTCCTTTTCAAGAGCAATGCCATCGGTGGAGGTATGCTCCACATAGCCGCCCAGCTCTCCAATCTTCTGTTCCAGCTTGCCTACGTCCTCTTCGAAAGCGCTGCTTTCTAAATAGAGATCGGCGTTCTTGATCAGCTTGTCGCCATGGATTGCGGCGCCGCTATCCGAGTCATCGCTTTTTTCCATATCGCGCTTCGGCGCTTCATCGGACAAGGCCTCCTCGGTCGTGGCGTTTTCGGACTCACCACTCTTTTCGCCGCCCGCTGCCGGAGCCCGGTCCATGGGCGCCGCACTGTCTGTGCCGGAATCATTCCGATCAGCGTATTGTGCCGCACCTCCCGTATAGCCATAGCCCCCTTCCGATAGAGCGTACTTCTCATCCTCTGGATGAAGCAAACCCGCCGCATCAAAGACAGCCGTGCCCACAATTAAGAATACCAGGGCTGCAGCGATGGCGACAAATCTTCCGGCAGACCGGCGGCGCCTTTTGGGCTTCGCCGCCGCCACTTGATGCAGCAGTTCATGAACCGTCTCGTTCGGTTCGTCCTCCAGTGCGCCATAGGCTTCGCGCATTCCTTCAATCTCATCGTAGAGCTTGCGGCAGGACGGACAGGTATCGAGATGTTCCATGAGGGCCTTTCGTTCCTCAGGCGTTAGCTGATCCTGCAGATAGCATAGCCTCCTATAATCCTCACAGTTCACTGTGTTCATCCCTCCTACATCTTTTGACGCCGTAACCGCCCAGGAGTTCCATATGGGGCGAAAGTTGATCCCTCAGCTGGGCGCGGGCACGGCTAATGCGGGATTTGAGCGTACCCAAAGAGATATCCAGCATTTCAGCAATTTCATCGTAACTGAAGCCCTGAATATCCCTTAAAACAATAGCAATTTTATGTTCCGGATTTAGATGATTCAATGCACTCATTAGGACGCGCCGCTGCTCCGAGCGGAGCAAGTCCTCCTCAGGAATATCCCGAACGGCAGCCGCACTTTCAAAATGGCCGTTCTCCTCCATCTCATCCAAGGAGGCGGCGCTCTTGCGGGAACGCTTGCGCAGCTCATCCAGGCACACATTGCTGGTCACCCGATAAACCCATGTGGAAAAAGCCGAATCGCCTTTGAAAGTGCCCACATAGCGATACAGCTTAATAAATGTTTCCTGGCAGGCATCCAAAGCCGCCTGATTTTCTCCCATCATTCTCAGGCAGGTTCGATAAATGCCATTTTCATACGATCCAATTAAGGCCTCAAAAGCCTCCCCGCTTCCCCGCTGTGCCCTCCTTAGAAGGAAGGTCTCCTGATCTGTCATACTGAATACCCCCGTCTTCGCTCTCTCGTGCCCATTATAATCTTTAACGGAAGAAAAAGGTATTGATTTTTTTTTGCTTTTGTGCTAAACTTTCCTTCGTTATCGATGTTGTCTGCAACATCTCGTAACAGGATTGTAGCATAATATGGATAACCTCCTAACAGGCCGGTGTGATGGAATTGGCAGACGTGCGGGACTCAAAATCCCGTGGTGGCAACACCGTATCGGTTCGACCCCGATCACCGGCACCAGCGGCGCTCCGCCGTTACAAGCCGCACCTCACGTTGTGGGGTGCGTTTTTCATGCTCATCTCCCGTAGGCTCTGGCGGTCTCGGCCCGCGCATCATCCCAGGAAATCTCAAATAGTTTCCCATCCTGCAACCGATAGATACGATCCATTCCCTCATATCCCAATGTGGCTTCGTCCAAAATGACAATGGGTGCATCCTTCACAATCGCTCTGGCTACCGCCAGTTTTTGCTTTTCTCCTCCGGAGAGTTTGGCCCCATTCCGGCTTATCGTGCTTTTTGGGCAGCCTGCCGATGAACCCATACGCGCCGCTTTGCGCCATAGCCCAACTCATCTTCGACTCGTTGGCGTTCCCGCTCAGATCGATATTATTTAAAACCGTATCATAAAATAAATAGGGGTCCTGACTGACCACAGAGAAAAGATTCCTATAGTCATTTAGACGTAAAAGTGCGATATTGGTTCCACCCATGGAAATTTTACCTTCATCAGGCTGTAAAAAACGCAGCAGCAGATTGAGAATCGTGGTTTTGCCACTGCCATTGGCGCCAATAATCGCAACCTTTTCTCCTGCTTCAACCCGGAAGCTCACATCTTGTAGAACTCTCTTGTTCTCATACTGAAAAGCCACATGCTCAAAGGCCAGGTTCATTTCCTCAGAGGGAGGCTGTCCCCGCTCCCCTCTTCCCACAGATCCAAAAAGGTAAACAGCCTCTCAGCGGAAGGCATAATCCGGGAAAAAGCATAGCGAATGTTCATGATGGAGGCAATGGGTCCGGTAACATAGCTGCTATAGGAGATGAAAGCAAAAACGCCGCCAATGGTGAGCGTGCCATTGCAAATCAAAATACCGCCCAAAATATAAAGCATGGCCGTAACCGACCATTCCAGCATCACTTCATAAAACATATTCCAGGCGTCCAGCATCACATTGCGTTTGTTGTTTTCCAGAACGACACCCTGTTTTTCACAAAAAGTCCGTTCCCGCATCCGATAGAGATTCCAAAGCTTGATCTCCTTGATCCCCTCGATATTGTCGCTAAACCATGCGGAAATATCTCGATTGAGTTCGATCATTTCCCGGATGTACTTTTCTTTACGCTTTGCCAACGCCCGCACCATATAATATTTAATGGGTGCCATGGCGATCACGACCAGCGTCAGTTTCCAACTGATGATCAATAGCCCCACCAGTCCGCTCACCACACGGAACAGATGACTGATGGCCTCACATTGCTGCTGTCCGTGATGGAGGCCACATTGCTGACATCCACGCCAATACTGTTTACAATTTATGAATTGTTTCGATCATTAAAATACTCCATTTTGATATGCAATAGTTTGCCTGGGCAAACAAGGACCCATAGAATTTTCTGTAAATACCGGCAAAAAGCCTGCTCTGAAGGATCTCAATGAATCCCGCCACCATCACTAAAACAAGAAGCAACCCCACCGATTGCAGAATAATGGGCATGTTTTGCTGATCATTCCCTCATCCGTGATATTTCTAACCACCAACGGCTGAAAAAAACCGATCACCGTGGCCGCCGCAAAGCACACCACGATAACGCCCAAACGCGATCGGTAGGGTGCCAAATAGCACAATTATAAAACATTATATGTAGCTATTTAATAAATTCCTCAATCTATGGAAGACCCATGGTAAAGTTCCGTGCCCTGGAAAAATACTCTATGGCAATATGAGCCTCACCAAAACATAGATCCAATGAGCGCATATTCCGCTGCAGAGCCCGCCGAGGGTATGGCACAAAATGGCTTTACCGGTCATTCGGCTGCAGCCAAGAGTATCCATCATTGCCACATGGGTGCTGAGATAACCGCTCCAGCACATGCACATGGCGGTAAAGACAGCAATGTCATTTCCATTCGCAAGGCCCTGCTCCACCATGCGCGGGACAAGGCCAATGGAAGCTCCTGCGGCGCCCAGCGCCGTAATGGGAACGGCAATCCCCTCGGAACTGGTAAAGCCAAAAAGAGGCGAGAGAATAAATTGAATCTTTTCACCCAGCCAGGGCAAAAGTGCAACGCCCTCGTAGGCCGCGCCCGTGTATTCGCCTGAGGCCGAGGGGCCATTGGTCAACAACAGCACGATGGAGCAGATCACCAGTACGCCGGGAATGATGGCCATACCCATGGCTACACCGGACTTGCCCCCATCCAGCATGGCCCCGATAAACCGGGTGCCCACGCTGCCCGGGCGCACGACCCGGTATTTGATCAGATCCACCGCATCCTCCGAGGTGTCCGCATCGCAGGGACTGTCGGGATACTCCTTTTTGGTAAAATGCAGCATGAGCCGCACGCTGACCACACTGCCGATGATTGCTCCGAGATTGCCGATGAGAGCGGGTCCAATAAAGCTCTCCCCTGTAGGCGAGACGATGCCGATCATAAATGCGGTAATGATCATGCCCATGCCAAAAGCCGTGCCGATATTGGTGAGGGCAGGCAGCTGGTATTGTTTGAAATACCGCCGGAATCCTTTATCATCGGCCAGGGTCAAGATAGCAGGATTGTCCGACAGGTAGGTTGCCACCACTCCCAAAATGCTGGCGCCGGGAAGCCCATAGATGGGCCGCATAAGGGGCGACATGAGCTTATTGATCAGGGACACCACACCGAATTCCACTAAAAGGCCGGAAACAGCGCCCGCCAGCACGGCAATGGTCATGATATAAAAGACCGTATCCATGAGCAGCCGATAGGCTGTATTCATGAGCGTATTAAAAAGATTCACCACGCCCATTTCTATGCCAAGCCATGTAAAAAATCCAAGAAGTGCAATCAGAAACACAAAGCTTTCCAGGCTTACCGCCTTTTTAACCGGAGGCCCTTCTCTCTTCACTGCAACCACCCTTTTTCAAAATAAAATTGGCCGCAGGGGGATGCGGCCAATGGGAAAGGTCATCAATAGTTGTCAATCACGCCTTTGGCTACATGAACAATGAAGTCTTGAGCATTGGTCACCATGCTGATAGCGCTCAGGCTGCCACGGTCGTGAAGCTTATTGACCACGAATTCGGAGATATCAATGGTATAGATGTAGAGCGGGCGGACAACGCCGTCCACAATGCGGAACGAAGGCGTCATGTTGCCCGTCGCAATGGTATGAAGCTGGGTTGCCAGGCAGATGACCGTAGTGGCCTTTCGAACCATGTTGCGCATGGCGTTCTGCCCTTCATAAGCGTTGGCAATGACTTCCGGCAGCGGGCCGTCGTCCCGGATGGAGCTGGTCAGCACGAAGGGAACATCATTTTTCACCAGAGCATACATGATGCCGTCCTTGATCCCGTGCTCTTCAATGAAGCTTGGAATGGAGCCGCTGCGGCGAACCAGATTGATTACGTCCAAATGGTTGTAATGTCCATTGGGCTTCAGCTCCTGGGTGTAAATGTCCTGACCCAGTGCAGTCTTCAGCAGCCCGCCCTCAAGGTCATGGGTTGCCAAAGCGTTTCCCGCCATTAGTCCGTCCACGAACCCATGCTCCACCAGCGCCTGCATGGCATTGCGGGCATCGGAATCGAAAGCAAAAGCCGGCCCCATCACCCAAAGAATGCTGCCGTGCTCCTTCTCATATTTGAGCAGTTCATAGAGATTGTCATAGTCCTTGGAGAACGCCGTCTCCCGGGAACGGCCATAGCGGAACACGAAATTATCGGTGGCGCTGCTTTCCTCCTCAAAACCGGTGGTATGCAGATAGATACCCTCCTCGCAGTTCTCACTGCGGCCCAAGATCACCCGGTCTCCCTTTTTTATGTTTCGCATCTCCACAACATCCAGCCGGCCGTCCTCCCGAATCACCACGGAGCTGTCCATGCGGCTCTCCTCGGCCAGCACCCAATTACCGTCGATCTTGAAATACTCGGGATACATGGAGGTGCTGTGATAATAATCGGGGTTTACGCCATCCTTCTCGGCTACGGCCACCTTCACATCGGGGGCGTTTTGAAACTTGGCCTCCTTAAAATCAGGCTCATGATATTCAGGCATTTGAAATGACATGGTCAACACTCCTTAACTTTTTTATTTTGCTTTCTTCGGATCGATCGGACACGATGCGGGTTCCCGCTTCACCCAGGATCGCCTTTGGCGCCTGGTCCAGGGAAGTGATAACGGCTTCGCCCTTCGGGTTGTTCTTCACAAATTCAACGCAGGCTTCCACCTTGGGCAGCATGCTTCCGGGCGCAAACTGGCCGTCCCGCATATGCCCTATGGCCTCCTGAACCGTGATGCGGTCAAGGGGCCGTTGATTCGGGCGGTTGAAATTGACGCATACCCGGTCCACAGCTGTGAGAATCATCAGCATATCGGCCTCCAGATCTTCTGCCAGCTTCGCCGAAGACAGATCCTTATCCACCACCGCATCCACACCCTGGAGCCGGCCGTCCCGTTCCACCACGGGAATACCGCCTCCGCCGGCGGCGATGACCACCACATCCTCCTCCATCATCCTGCGGATAACGTTCAGCTCAAGAATCCTCTGAGGCCGCGGGGAGGCCACCACCCGGCGGAAACCCCGGCCCGAATCCTCCACGAACTGAAAGCCCTTCTCGCTGGCGATCTTCAGGGCCTCTTCCCAGGTATAAAATTTGCCAATGGGCTTGACCGGTTTGCCAAAGGCCGCATCGTCCTCATGAACCAGAACCTGGGTGACGACACTGGCAATCTCACGGCGGAAGCTGCGCTCCCGAAACACATCGTAGAGGGCCTGCTGAAGATGATACCCGATATAGCCCTGGGACATGGCGCCGCACTCCGCCAAGGGGATGATGGGAATATGGGGGCCGTTTGTGGCGCTGTAATCCATCGCCAGGTTGATCATGCCTACCTGAGGACCGTTGCCGTGGGCGACGACGATCCTATGCCCCTTTATGGCAAGATCCGCAATGCAGCCCGCCGCCTTTTGAACTGCGGCAAGCTGGCTTTGGGGCGTATCGCCCAGGGCGTTGCCACCAAGGGCAATCACGATCTTCCTGGATCTCATCGGTTCCACTCCTTATCAGCACAATGTGGCATACATAACCGCTTTGATGGTATGCATGCGGTTTTCCGCCTCGTCAAAGACGACGGAACGCTTGGATTCAAAAATCTCGTCCGTGACCTCCATCTCCGTGAGGCCGAACTTCCTCGCGATATCGGCGCCGATGGTGGTTTTGGTATCATGGAAGGAGGGCAGGCAATGCATGAAGATCGCCGTATCCTTGGCGTTGGCCATGGTTTCCCGGTTCACCTGATAGGGCGTGAGCATCCTGATACGGGACTCCCACACGCTCTCCGGCTCGCCCATGGATACCCAGATATCGGTGTAGAGCACATCCGCCCCTGCAGTGCCTTCCTTCACGTCCTCGGTGAGCGTCACCGTGGAGCCGTTCTCCTTTGCGATCACCCGGCAGGCATCCACCAGCTCCTCCTTCGGGAATAACTCCTTCGGCGCACAGGCGGTAAAGTTCACACCCATTTTGGCCATGGCCACCATGAGCGAATTGCCCATATTATTCCGGGCATCGCCCATGTAGGTGAAGTTGAGTCCCTTAAGCCGCCCAAACTTTTCCTCCAGGGTCAAAAGATCCGCCAGCATCTGGGTGGGATGAAATTCATCGGTGAGACCATTCCAGACGGGAACCCCGGCGTATTCGGCCAGTGTTTCCACCAGTCCTTGGCTGAAACCGCGGTATTCGATGCCGTCAAACATGCGGCCCAGCACGCGGGCCGTGTCCTCAATGCTCTCCTTCTTGCCCATTTGGGAACCGGCGGGATCCAGATAGGTCACCCCCATGCCAAGATCCATACCGGCCACCTCAAAAGCGCACCGGGTGCGGGTGGAGGTCTTTTCAAAGAGCAGCACCGCATTTTTGCCCTCAAGGTAACGGTGCGGCGCGCCGCAGCGCTTCATATCCTTGAAGTTTCTGGCCAGGTCCAAAAGATACCGGATCTCCTCCGGCGAATAGTCGAGCAATTTCAAAAAGCTTCTGCCGCGCAAATTCACCATAACCATTTCTCCTTTTCGTTGATCTATCTTTATTGTAATGATTCTTTTTGCCCTTCGACGGACACCCTTCGCGGATTTCATGGTATTTTAACGCTTTTTTCTGGCACCCATTGGCCCCATATCCGCCGGAAGAGATGGCACAACAGGCATTGCCAAAGGCGTTTAAATACAAAAAAAAGCCCGTCAAATGTCCCTTGCCATCTAGGCATGCCCCCGAAAAAGACGTATAATTGAATCGCAACGATTTTAGGGGAGGACACTATGCCGGATATTGTACGCATGCAGCCCTTGGTCCGTTCCAGGCTGGACCGGAGCAAATTCTGCAGTTTTGACGTGGAGGCCATTGACGGCTCCACCCAGCCTCTCATCCATCAGGAGGCAAGGTTTCTCCTCATCAACAAGGGCGAGGGCAGCATCGTCATTCAGGGTGTCCGCTACGCCCTCAGGCCCGGCGCCTTCGTGGCCATCCTGCCCTGGGAAATCACCGAGGTGACGGAGGTTCTCTCCCCTTTGCAGTATTATCTTCTCATCTATCATTTTGACGGGGTGAACCGGCTCATCAAATCCTTTTATAACGCCGATAACGAACCCATCGATATCATTCGGATGCTGACCAACAGTCCCGTGGTGTACTGCGACAAATATCAGACAGAACGGGTGCGGGAATGCTTTTTGACCCTGCGGGATGAGGTGGGCGTGGAATCCACCCTAACCGAGGGTGAGGCTCAGCCCCTGTCCAGCGTCCACGTGATGAATCAGCTGGTGGAGCTGATGGTGCTTTATATGAGGATTGGCAAAAACACCTCCCCCATCTTTGGCAAAAAGCATCTGCCAGTGGATAAAAGTGAAATCTTCCGCTATATTTACACCCATCTGAACGAAAAGCTGACGCTCAAGACTCTTTCTCACCTGTTTTATATGAGTGAATCCTCCATCAGCCTCTATATCACACAGATGACCGGTCTTTCCTTCTTTGATCTCCTCAATGAGATGCGGGTGGGCAAGACCGCCAATTTCCTGCTGTACACCGATCTCACCTTGGAGGAACTTGCGGAAATCATGGGCTATGTGGATGCTTCCCATATCTCCAAGGTCTTCTCCGCCAGAATCGGTATGAAAATGAGCGAGTACCGCAAAACTTATCAGAAGGTGAACGAAATCTGCAAGTTTTCCGAGAGCAGAGACGCCTACGCTTTGGTCGCCTTCATCTACCGCCATTATGCCGAAGAGCTGAGCGCTCAGAAAGTGGCGGAACGCTTTCATATCAGCAGCACCGAACTCAATCGTACGCTGATGTACCAGGTAGAACAGAACTTTGAGGATTTCCTCAATTTTGTTCGCGTCAACCGGGCCTGCGAGCTTCTGCTCACCACCGACCGCACCGTGATGGAGATAGCTCTTGAGGTCGGCTACCACAACAGCAAGACCCTTACGCGCAACTTCCTTAAGCAAAAGGTCATGACTCCGGGAGATTTTAGAAAACGTATTACCTTGCAGCAGACGAAAAATCCTCTATAATTTTCCTTTGAAGTCGTGCAACCTTTGAATTCAGGATTTCACCATGCTATAATGATCATAGATTTTACGGAAAGAAGGCGTTGTCATGACAGAGGAAGAAAAAATCTTTTCAGGCGTTTTGTTCTCCCCCGGAAATCCTCAACTCAAAGCGATCAAGCTGAAGACTCATAACCTTTGTACCGAGTACAACCAGACCTTCGAGGACGAAACCGAAAAAAGAAAGGAGATTGTCTCCCAGATTTTTGCCGAATTTGGTGAAGGCAGTTTTGTGCAGGGTCCCATTGCTATTCATTACGGCCAGCATACCCATATCGGAAAACACTTTTTTGGCAACTTCAATCTCACCATCCAGGATGACGCACCGGTTACCATTGGTGATGACTGTAATTTTGGCCCCAATGTGACCATTGTCACACCTGTCCATCCCATGCTTCCGGAAGAACGGTATATGATCCGGACAAAGGAAGGCGAAAACAAGCATATGTGCTATGCTAAGCCTGTCAGCATCGGCAAGGATTGCTGGTTTGGCGCCAATGTGGTGGTGTGTCCCGGCGTGACCATCGGCGACGGATGTGTGATTGGAGCCGGCAGCGTCGTGGTCAAGGATATTCCCGCCCGCACCTTTGCCGCCGGAAACCCCTGCAAGGTCATTCGCGAGATCACTGAAAAGGATAGTATGCAATATAAGCCGGAGATCTTAGCAGACAACACTTTGATCGATCCCAAGGAAATTGAAACCCTGCGTTAGAAGAAGATCATAAAAAAAAGCCCGCATCGCTGCGGGCTTTTCTTTTGTCAGTTGTTTTCCTCCTTCAGGGCCTCGATGATGTTTTCCTTTTTGAATTTGGCGCTGGAGTACAGCATGGTGATAAATACGATAGCGAACACGGCTACGATGCAGATCACCACATACAGCCACTGGAAGGAGTAGGTGATGCCGATGCCGCTTCGCATGGCGGCAAACAGACCGAGGCTGGCCAGAATGCCCGCCGGTATGCCATAGATCAGGGACTTGAGGCCGTAAAACAGACTTTCAAAGTTAAGCATTCGGGAAAAGCCTCTTGGCGTCATGCCCACCGATTTCAACATGGCAAATTCCCTTCGCCGGAGACTCACATTGGTGGAAATGGTGTTGAACACGTTGGCTACACCGATCAAGGTAATGAGAGCGATGAAACCGTAGACGAACACCGATACAATGGTCATCATATTTCGGTTCATTTGGGCCTGTTCAGCGATGTTAAAGACATTCTCCACCGTAGCCTTGCTGGAAAGCCGCAGCTCCTGGAGGGAATTCTCCAAAGCGCCGGGGTTCTCCGTTTTGAAATACAGCGTGCTGGTGTCTCTGAAATCCTCGTTAGCCCGAAGATCGGAAACCATGGTTTCAAACACCTCCCGGGATACGATGAGCGCTGCTGAACCTCCGGGAAGTCCAAGGGGGCGCTCCGTTGTCAGTGCCGCGATAGCCACCGAGGTCTTCTGTTCATAGTTTTCGCCGTTGTCATCGAAACTGGACACCTTGACATCCAAAGGTTCCGCCGGAATGCCCGCAAATACATCCATTTCGTTGATCCTAAGATCTCCGTCGTTTTCAAAGTTCTCGTAGACCGCATGATTGATGAAGATGCCTTTGGGCACATTGGGATCAAAGAGCTGGTCTGCATCGATGCCCACTCTTTCCGCCAGCTCCCGGACATTGGCCTCGTCGTAGGCTAAGATGGAATATTCGAGATAAATGCCCGACTCAGACTGCAGCGCCTTATTGGCCTGGGCGGTTAAATCGCTGGAACTCAAGTTTTCCGTCGTACCCCACCGGCTCTGCGCCTGGGCAAATCCATCAATTCCTTCCAGTACGGCGGCATTTTCAATAAACTGCTTGGCCTCCGCTGTTTCGGGATCCTGAAGGATCACATTGACGTCATAGTTAACATCGGTGTAATACATGCTTGTGGACTGTCCGAGGTAGGTGGTAAAGGAAGTCACCGCCAAAAACAGTACGATGCTGATGAAAAGAGAAAAGATGGTCGCTCTGTAACGTTTTTTGCTGCGCTTCAGGTTTTTGTAGGCGAGCTCTCCCTCAATGCCAAACAGCTTCCGAATGATTCTCGGCGATTTCACACTTTTGGCCGTCACCGTCACATCCTTGGTCTGGCGAATGGCCTCGATGGCAGTCACCCGCGAGGCTCTTGCCGCCGGGATGTAAGCGGAAATCATCACCGTCACGAATCCCAGGATCGCTGCGCTGACAATGGACATTGGTGAAACCACAAGGGTTAGACCGCCGCCAATATTCATAAAAGGCGTGAGCAGCGGCTGAATGAGATACAAGGTGGCGCCAATGCCAAACACGCCTGCCAGAAGCCCCAGCGGTATACCGATGAGACTGATGATAGCACCCTCAAAGAAGACCATCTTTCGGATCTGCCGCTTGGTGGCGCCCACGCTGGAGAGCATGCCAAACTGCTTGCCCCGCTCGCTCACCGAGATGGCAAAGGAGTTATAGATCAGCGAGATGGAGCCCACCAGGATGAGTCCGATCAGGATGCCGCTGATGCTGTAGAGCACAGCATTGAAACCGTTGTTGCCGCTGATGCCCATGTACATCAAAAGATCGGAGTTATAGTCCTTCTTCACCGCGGCGCCGGCGCTCAGGGCCATCTCGTCGCCATCCTCCAAAATGGTTCTCGGATTTTTGGCTTCCACCGCGACCTCCACGATGCTGCCCGCCGCAAGGGCGGTATCATCAAGGTAGGTTATAGCCGTAAAACCCGGTGCGGAATAGCGCTCGACATCGGGGCGCTC
The DNA here is from genome assembly GCF_014384795.1 of Gehongia tenuis. NCBI lineage: Bacteria > Bacillati > Bacillota > Clostridia > Christensenellales > Christensenellaceae > Gehongia > Gehongia tenuis. Next base: position 1,044,894 of record NZ_JACRSR010000001.1, read on the forward strand.
CATGATGCCCACCACCGTGAAGATGCGCTCTTCCCCACTTGGAACAAAGGTCTCACCGGGGAAATAGGGCATTTTCTGGGACAGATTGGCCAGCTCCTCGTCGCTCATCTGTTTGAGTGTGTCGCCCATGCTGTAATACTCTTCGGGATTTTCTGCCTGTTCCCGTGTCACACTGCGGCTTCCCATGGGCAGCGTGATCTCGCTTCCAAGGGGAATGGTCACTCCGCCGTTGTTTTTGAGATGCTCGGGGAGCACGATTTCATGCTCATTTTCCGGAAGTCTCCCCTGCACCAGATTCACTGCCATCATGGACAGTGCGTTGGTATCGTAGGCCCGAACAAACAGATAGGGTTTTTCCTTGTTCCGGGACTCCTCCATGGGCGCATAGCCCACGTCCAAGAGAATGCCCGCCGTTTTGGTCTTGGCATTTTCCGTAAGATACTTGCTGTTCTCCATCTCCACATCGGAGAATTTGACGTGCCAGCTTCCCGAGCCCTCGATGGCGCCGCGGATCATCAGATCCTGCATACTGGCGGCAAAAGTGGTGATGGCTGAGAGCATGGCGACCGACAGGATCACACCGATGATGGTCACCACCGTGCGTTTCTTGTTCAGCCTTAAATGCTGCAAAGTCAGCTTATTTAAGATACTCATGACGCCCTCCCAGCTCCCAGCTCGGCCACATGACCGTCCACGATGCGGATGATTCGATCGGCCTGATTGGCAATGCTCTGGTCATGGGTGATCATGACCAGGGTTTGGTTGTAGCGCTTGTTGGAGATCTTGAGCAGTTCCACAATCTCCCTTGATGTTTTGGAATCCAGGTTGCCGGTGGGTTCGTCGGCCAGAACCAGCGCCGGACTGTTGATGAGCGCCCGGCCAATGGAAACCCTCTGCTGCTGACCGCCGGAAAGCTGATTGGGCAGATGCTTCACCCGGTCCTCCAAGGAGAGGGTGGTCAAAATTTCATTCATATGCGCCTTATCCACCTTCTGGCCGTCAAGGAGTGTTGGAAGAGCGATGTTCTCCTCCACATTCAGCACCGGGATCAGATTATAAAACTGATAGATGAGTCCGATCTGGCGGCGGCGGAAGATGGCCAGCCGTGTCTCGTCCAGAGAATACACGTCGGTGCCGTCGATGAACACCTTGCCGCCTGAGGGACGGTCCACACCGCCCAGAATATGCAAAAGGGTGGATTTACCCGATCCGGAGGGGCCAATGATCGCCACAAACTCACCCTTCTCCACACTGAAGGATACACCGTCGAGCGCCGTCACACGGGTATCACTGCTGCCGTACACTTTTGTTAAATTCTCTACCCTTAAAATTTCCACTTGGAATACCTCCTTCATCAATCTGAACCCAGTATACCCCTGGGAGGTGACGGAACCGTGACTGCTCCGGTGACAGTTTTGTCACGTATAAAGGACCCGAATCGGGTCCTTGAAGGATCAAATAATGCTTTTGAAAAATTTGAGGGTAAACCTGGCGCCCCTCAGCGTGTTCTCCACCTCCACCATGCCGCCCTGCTTTTCCACGATGCTCTTGGCCATGGCAAGTCCAATGCCCACGCTGTCCGGTGCAGCATTGCGTCCCCGGTAGAACCTCTCAAAGATATGGGGCATATCCTCCGGAGGAATGCCGCCGCCCGTGTCCTCCACCACGATATCGGTGGAAAGCCGGGACGCCTGGTAACGGATCCAAACTTGGCCGTTCTCCGGAGTGTGTTCGATGCAGTTTTTTACGATATTGCCCAGCGCTTCGGCGGACCAGTTGAGATCCCCCGAAAAGGTACAGGGCTCACCCTCCACCGTGAGGACCTGGTTTTTGACGTCGGTCATCACGAGCAGCGGCTGACAGGCCTTTTGGACGAGCACAGGCACTTCCACGGGCTTTTTGGCAAGCTCCGCCGTGCCCGAATCCAGCCTCGCCATCTTGAGGAGGGACTTGACCAGCCATTCGATGCGTTCCAACTGGAAACGGATTTTTGCCATGAATTCTCTGCGCACCGGCGGCGGGGTCTTGTCATCCATGACGACGCCCGTCATCACAAACATGGAGGTGAGCGGCGTTTTAAGCTGGTGAGAGATATCGTACAGGGCGTCCGCCAGAGCGCTCTTATCCTTTTTAAGCTGCTCCGCCTGTTCCTTCAGCATCACTGTCACCTTACAGATTTCATTCTTCAGGATGCTGATATCCCCTTCAGCATTGTCCCGGACATCCAGTGCATAGTCCTTTTTTTGGATGCGCTGGATGTACGCCGTAACCTCCCGAATCTTTCGGAAGTTTCGGGCAAGGAACACCCAGAAGATAGAAAGAAGGAGCAGCGATGCCAGCACGGCCAGCGCAAAATAGAAGGGCAGCTGGGAGGAAAAGACCTGTCCCCGATCCAGCATCGGCCCGCCGCTGAGTCCGTAGCGCTCCAAAATGGCTCTTCCCGTCTCCACGTCGCCCCTCGGCAGATCCTGAATGGCCCTTGCCACATCGGATTCCGCCAGGGGATACTTCTGTGAGACCACCGCGATGACGGCGGCCTGCTGATCGCTCAGCACACGGCTGGTATAGTCCGTGCCCATCAGCGCCAGCGCCATAGCCGCACCCAAAAGAATAAGCACTGCCGCGGTCCAAAATCCGATCAGCTTTTTAACTTCCAGATTTTTAATCGTCATGTTCTTACCTCTGCCATCTGATATCCCAGACCCCGCACCGTGCGAATGATCTCGGGATTTTGGGGATCGTCCTCAATCTTCTCCCGCAGCCGCTTGATGTACACGGTGAGCGTGTTGTCGTTCACAAAATCGCTGCCCACGTCCCAGATCCCTTCGAGAATCTGGGAACGGGAAAGCACCTGGCCGCCATTGGTCGCAAGAATAAGCAGTAACCGGTATTCAAGCGCCGTGAGCAGAATCTCCCGATCCGCCTTGTACACCTTGGCCTGTGCGGTGTTGATGCGGATGGGCCCCACCTCCAAAGAGGATTCGTCCTTACCTTTTCCATAGCGCCTCAGCACCGTTTTGATTCTCGAAACCAATTCGCGAATGCGGAAAGGCTTGGTGATGTAATCATCCGCGCCCATATCAAGGCCCATCACCACGCTCACTTCATCATCGTTGGCCGTCAGGAAGATAACCGGCATATCCCCCGTGGCTTTGATCTGCCTGCAAAGGTCATAGCCGCTTCCATCGGGCAAAGACAGGTCCAGAATTGCCAGGGCGAATGGTTCCCGTATGGCCTGCTGGGCCGTGGCCAGATCATGGCACACCTTGACGGAAAAGCCCTCCTGCTTCAGGGAATATTCCAGGCCCAATGCAATCGTTTGATCGTCTTCCACCAATAATAGCTTGTTCATCCTTGCCACCTCAACACCAGTTTAACCGATTTTGTCCGCCTTTGCATGACAAAATCGTCACATACAAAAAAAGCGGCCGAAGCCGCTTTTATAAACTATCTAGAGAACCTTGCTGAGGAACGCCTGGGTCCGCTCATTTTGTGGATTGCCGAAGAGCTCCGCCGGGGTGTTTTCCTCGGCGATCACGCCGCCGTCCATGAACAGCACCCGTTCACCCACTTCGCGGGCAAAACCCATCTCATGGGTGACCACCACCATGGTCATGCCCTCCCGGGCCAGCGATTTCATCACGTCCAGAACCTCACCCACCATCTCGGGATCAAGGGCGGAAGTGGGTTCGTCAAAAAGCATCACATCGGGCTGCATGGCAAGGGCCCGAACAATCGCAATACGCTGCTGCTGGCCGCCGGAAAGCTCCTTGGGGTAGCTTTTTGCCTTGTCGGCAAGCCCCACCCGGTCCAGCAGCTCCATGGCCCGCTTTTTTGCCTCGGCCTCGGTTTCCTTTTTGAGCTTGATGGGCGCCATGGTGATGTTCTGCAGCACGGTGCGGTGGGGAAACAGATTGAACTGCTGAAACACCATGCCCATTTTCTGGCGAACCCGGTTGAGATCCTTGTTTTTCCCCGTTACCTTCTGGCCTTCAAAAAAGATCTCGCCGCCGGAGGGTTCCTCCAGCCAGTTGAGACAGCGCAGAAAGGTGCTCTTGCCCGATCCAGAAGGGCCGATAATGACCACCACCTCGCCGCGGCGCACCTCGGTGGAGATGCCGTCCAGGACCGTGAGATGATGGAACTTCTTCACCAAGCCCCGGGTTTCAATGATCACATCGCTCATTTTGCGTCACCTCCCCTGGACCTGCCAAAACCCAGCATCCGTTTACCCATACCGGAGCCGTGAGGCATCCGGCTCTCCGAACGCATCCGTTTTTCCACATAGGCCAAAATTTTGGAAAGAGTAAAGGTCATGATGAAGTAAAGGGCCGCCGCCACCAGATAGCACTCCATGGTAAGGAAAGTGGTGGTTGCCGTGCCCTGGGCGTTGTACATGAGCTCTTTGAGCCCAATGATGGACGCCAGAGAGGACTCCTTGATGACGGTCACAAACTCATTGCCAAGGGCGGGCAGGATGTTTCGAATGGCCTGGGGCAGCACGATCATACGCATGGTCTGCCAGCCCGAAAGCCCAAGGGAGCGTCCGGCCTCCGTCTGTCCCTTGTCCACCGCCTGAATACCGGCCCGGACAATCTCCGCCACATAGGCCGAAGAGTTGATGGAAAGGGCCATCACCGCCGCCACCGTCCGGTCCAAGTTGATGCCAAGGGAAGGCAGGCCGTAAAAAATAATGAACAACTGAACCAGCAGCGGGGTCCCGCGGATCACCTCAATGTACAGCGAAGCCACAAAACGCAGTATCCTGGATTTGGACAGCTTCATGAGTGCGAATACGATGCCGCCCAGGGTGCCAAAAAGAACGGTCAGCGCCGAATACATCAGCGTGAAGCCCGCTCCCTTCAGAAAAAAGACACCGTAATTGGAAATGATGCCCGAAATGCTATCCAGCAAACCTTCACCTCCCTATCTGCGAGAAAAACCTTCGGGCGCTAGGCCCGAAGGTTAAACCGCTTATCGCTATTTATTCGTCGGACTGCGTGGAATCGAACAGCGCGGATGCTTCCACGTTCATCTGGTCCAGCTCACCGGATTCCTTGAGCTCCGCCAGAACCTCGTTCACCACATCCAAAAGATCACTGTTCTTGGGCACCGCCACCGCATACTCTTCCACAGGCGTGGGCAGCTCGATCTCGGCAATGGCCAGCTCGGGGTTGGCTTTCACATAGCTCTCCGCGATAACGCTCTCCAGAACCAGGGCCTCAATACGGCCGGTCTTGAGCTCAAGGACCAGTCCGCCAACCTTGCCCAGCGCCAAAAGTTCGCTCTCGGGCATGACGTCGGTCACAACGTCCTCCTGCACGGAACCCTTCTGACCGCCCACCTGCTTGCCCTTCAGGGAATCGATGCTGGTGTAGGTCTCCAGATCCTCCTTGCGGATGACCACTTTTTGCGTCACTTCCGCGTAGGGATCGGAAAAATCAACAACCTTGGCCCGCTCTTCATCGATGGAAAAACCGGCCGCGATTACATCCACTTTACCACTTTGCATCTCAGGAATCAAGGCATCAAAGTCAAGATTCTGAATCTCAAGCTCCACGCCAAGCTTATCGGCGACTGCCTGCATGATGGAAACGTCCAGACCCTTGATCTCCTCCTTGCCATCCTTCAGCACCAGGAACTCGAAAGGCGGGAAGCCCGCTTCCGTACCCATCACCAATTTACCGGCCGCCTTGATCTCGTCCACCTGATTGGTCTTGCCCTCGGAGGTGGCTTCAGGCGTGGCTTCGGCGTCACTGCCCGCTTCAGGAGTGGCAACAACTTCCGGCGTCTTTTCAGCGGAAGGCGTGGGCGTGGCATCCGATCCGCCGCCGCAGGCGGTCAGACCGAAAACCAGGGTCAGCGCCAGTCCAGCGGCCAAAAACTTCGTAAACTTCTTCATATCATGTACTCCTCCTCTTCTTTACAGCAATCATTATACGCAATATATTCAGTTTATGCAACCAAAAATTTATAAATATACAAATATTCTTGCGGCATCCAGCAGGATGTAATAACTTTCCAATATCGGGTCCATACTAGAGCTGAATCGCAGTGGAAAGGATGATCTTATGAAAAGCCTCACGGCTAGCTTCAAGGATAATATAAGGATGCTGGACAGCCGCCTTCGCGTCGAAGAGAACTTTGATATCGTGGGCAAGGATCTGGTCATTGGCGAACGCAGGGCGCGGATGTATCTTGTGGACGGTTTCATCAAGGATGAAGTGATGGAAAAGGTCATGGAGTACATCATGGCTTTAAATACGGAGGATATGACTCTGGCCCACACGGCCAAGGAATTCTCCGACCGCTATGTGACCTATGTGGAAACGGATGAATCGGATAAGACGGGGGAAATTGTAACCGCCGTCCTTTCCGGCACGCTGGCCCTCATCATCGAAGGCTATGAATTTGCGGTGATGATCGATGCCCGGACCTATCCCGTGCGAAACGTTCAGGAACCGGAGGATGACCGGGTTCTCCGGGGGGCCCGCGACGGTTTTGTGGAAACCCTGGTCTTCAATACCGCCCTTATCCGCCGCCGCATCCGTGATCCCAAACTCACCATGGACATCCAGCAGGTGGGAAGCGTCTCCAAGACCGATGTGGTGCTGTGTTACATGGAAGATGCCGTGGACAAGAAACTGCTGGATACGCTGAAGAAAAAAATCGCAGGCATCACCATCAGCACTCTGACCATGGGCCAGGAGAGTCTGGCGGAATGCCTGGTCAAGACCCAGTGGTACAATCCCTTTCCCAAGGTCCGCTATACCGAGCGGCCGGACGCCGCCGCGGCCAGTGCCCTTGAAGGCAGCGTCCTTATCATCGTGGATAATTCCCCCTCGGTGATGGTCATTCCCTCCGGCCTCCTCGATTTTCTTCAGGATACAAACGACTACTACTTTCCGCCGCTGGTGGGCACCTACCTTCGTTTCGTTCGCATAGGCGTATTCCTTTTGACCCTGCTGCTCACCCCGGTGTGGTTCCTGCTCATTCAAAACCCGGATGCCATTCCCTCGTGGCTGGAATTCATCAAGGTGGCCGAACCCAACGATGTGCCCATCATCTGGCAGCTGCTCATCATAGAATTTATCATCGACGGCCTTAAAATTGCTTCCCTCAACACCCCCACCGTGCTCAGCAATTCCTTCAGCATCGTGGGCGCGCTGATCCTAGGAGATTTTGCGGTGCAGGCCCGCTGGTTTGTACCGGAGGTGGTGCTCTATATGGCTTTTGTTGCCATCGCCAACTTCACCCAGCCCAGCTTTGAACTCGGATACGCTTTCAAACTCTTTCGCGTTCTCATTCTGGTGCTTACCGCACTGTTCAATATATGGGGATTTGCGGCGGGGCTTCTGCTCATGCTGGTGATCATCGCCACCACCCGCACCGTGGGCGGGAAAAGCTATCTCTATCCGCTGATTCCCTTCGACGGGCGGGCGCTTGGCAGGCTCCTCATCCGCCAGCCCATCAATCGAAACAACACCCACCACTGATACAAAAAAACCCGTGCCGCCAGGGCACGGGTTTTTTATAATTCTACCGGCAGGCTTCCACGCCCAACAGTTCGATATCCTTGGAAATAAAATGTTCCTCCACCTTCTGGGGTTTGGCATAATCCGTGGACAGATACTTCTTGTTGTCATCGGCAAAAACGGTTACGATGGCGCTTTGAGGGCCCTGCAGATCCTGAGCCATGACGCTGCCTATGAAGTTGGCGCCGGAGGATACGCCCACGCCGATCCCCAGCTTCTGGCACAGCATGCGGGCCATATTGATGGCATCCCCGTCATCCACCGAAACCACCTGATCAAGCTCACTAAGCTTCACAATGCTGGGAATAAACTCATCGGAAATGCCGTAAATTCTATGCTTTCCCACCCGGTAACCGGTGGAAAGGGTGGGCGAATTGAGGGGTTCCAGCGGATGCACCCGGCAGGCTGGGTTGAGCTCCCGAAGCTTCCTGCCAATACCCATTACCGTACCTCCGGTGCCCACGCCGGCCACAACACCGTTCGCCCGCACGCCCAGCTTTTCCAGCTGTTTTGCGATCTCCACAGCCGTGGTCCTGTAGTGGGTCTCCACGTTATCCTCGTTTGAGAACTGCCGGGGCAAAAAGACGCCCGCCTTCCCGCCCAGCGCCTCCGTCTTTTCGATGGAGCCCAGGAATCCGCCCTCATCCCGGGAAACGAGTTTCACATCGGCGCCATAGCTTTCCATAAGGCTGATGCGCTCTTGGGTCATCCAATCAGGCATAAAGATGCTTACGGGATGACCAAGATAGGTTCCCATAGCGGAAAAAGAAATACCCGTGTTGCCGCTGGTGGCCTCTGCGATGAGATCACCGGGCCGGATCTCTCCGGTTTCATAGGCTTTTTGTAAAATGTAGAACGCAACCCGATCCTTGATGCTGCCGGTGAGATTGTAAGCCTCCGCCTTGGCATAAACGGCCCGCTCCCGGCCCTTATAGCGAAAGATGATCTTCAGCATGGGCGTATGCCCGACCATGGCTGCCATATCATCGAATCTTTTTTGCATTTTAAAATCCATTTTTCAACCCCTATGTCTTTTACTCATTTCTAATCATCAGGCAAAATGGCCGATCTGTCAACGGCTTAAGAATATGCCCTTTCAGCGGAAATCATGAAAAAATCTTGACGACGGCCCAGCCGTAAAACATGAAAAGGCCAAAGCCTCCCAAAATTCCCGTAATCAGCCGGCGTACATTGGTGGATGGATGAAGCCCCGCCTCCTGCACGCCCCAGTCCACACCCATGGGCAGAAGAAAGACGAGACAAAAGGGCCAGGACAGCCTCAATCCCGCCACAAGGGCGATGAGCGCCGCCGCCTGACCCACAGCCACGCCCGTACATCTGGCACAGACGGGGAAAATATAATCGCCGATTCGAAAACTGCGTTCAGGCCGCTGATGGCAGCCGCTGTGATCCCCGATCCACTGCAGTTGGTTTAGAATCTGTATCCACAATTTTTGCATACGTTGACGACCTTGGAATACACCGTGGTGGTTCTTTTCCTCTTGCCCATGCCGCAAAGGCCGCACAGGATACCGGGCAGGGAGAACAGCAGCCATCCGATGCATGCCTTGATGCACCCGAATCCTTTCACCTTCTCCGTCGTTTGAGAATCGCTCACCGTAGCAATGTGAACGTCGTGACTTCCGCATCTTGGGCATACCATCAAAGGGCCCCCCTTATTCTTTATTCTCCCGAATCAAAGTTCGTGCCTGGCCCACAAGGTAGAGGGAACCACACACGACGATGGGGCCGTCCCCAGCCAGTTCCCCGGCCTTCTTCAAAGCGGCCTCAACATTCTTTTCGGCAAAAGCCTCCACGCCCTCCTCCGAAAACAGCTTCGCCAGCGCCTCCGGTTCAAGGCCCCTGCCCTCCTCCGGGCAGACACAAACGGCCTGATCCGCCAAAGATGCAAATATTTTCACCATTGCAGCGTAATCCTTGGAGCTAAGGATACCGCATACCAGCACAGGTTTCTTCTGTAGCCAGTCCCCAAGGTTTCCGGCCAGTGCTTCCGCGCCTTGGGGGTTGTGGGCGCCGTCCAAGAGGATTCGCCCCAGCCACTCCATCCGGCCCGGCCACCGGGCGGCCTTGAGTCCCTTATGGATCATCAGGGTAGCCATCGGAAAGCCCGCCTGAGCTGTCTGCTCCAAAGCCACGATGGCGGCGGCGGCGTTGTAGGCCTGGTAATCCCCGGGAATCCCCAATTCCAGATTCAGGTAGCCCCCCTCATCCCCAAAGAAATCAAAGAGCACGCACCGGCAATCGCTGTGGAAAATCTGAACATCATCCCTGCTGAAGGTGTAGAGGTTTGTATCCTTTTGACGACACATCTCCTCCACAACCCTTCGAACTTCATCGCAGGCAGGATAAAGAACCACAGGAACGCCCCGCTTGATGATGCCCGCCTTGGCGGCGGCGATCTCCTTCAGGGTATTGCCCAGAATACGGGTATGATCCATGCCTATGCGGCCGATCACCGAAACCACCGGCGTCAATACATTGGTGGAATCGAACTGTCCGCCAAGACCCACCTCCACAATGGCAATATCCACGCCCGCATCGGCCATGATCAAAAAACCTGCCGCGGTGATGCGGTCAAAGGGCGTAGGCATGGGTGAGCCCGCCTTCAAAATTTTCCGTTCAGCCTCCCGCACCTGCTGTGCCGCATCGGCCAGGGTCTCATCGTCCACAGGCTGGCCGGCAACGCGGATGCGCTCGTTGAACTTTTCCAGATAGGGCGAGGTATAAAGCCCGACCTTGTATCCGCCAAGGCTCAGCGTCGTTGCCATATAGGCGGCGATGGACCCTTTTCCGTTGGTGCCCGCAACATGGATGCTGGCAAAACGGTAATGGGGGTTGCCCAGTTCCTTCATCAAATTCTGCATGGCCAGAAGTCCCGTTTCCCGCCGGGTGGCGGGATCGGGAGCCGTGCTGTAAAAATAATCGATGGCTTCTCTCCCTGTCATGTTAAACGCCTCCTACTCCACGAAAAGCGGTCAGTTCATGCGCTGAAGGTTTTCCATGCGCTCCCGCACCCGCTCGATCAGTTCCTCGTTCTTAGCCAGCTTTGCCCGCTCCTCTTCCACAAGTGCCGCCGGTGCCTTGGCCACAAAGCCAGGATTGTTTAGTTTGCCTTCCGCCCGTTTGATCTCCCCTTCAATGGTCTTCAGCTCCTTCGAAAGACGGGCGATCTCCTTTTGCTTATCCACCAGCTCCAGCAGCGGGATGTAGACCTCCGCCGCGGGCGCGATGGCGCACACCGCGTGCTCCGGAGCTTCATTCTTTGCCGCAATGTAGGTTGCTCCCGCACCGCCGGCCAGACGCAGCAGATAGGCCTGCGTGGCTTTCAGGCTTTTGGCGTCGCTTTGCTGGGGCAGCACAAAGAACTGAGCCCGCTTGGACGGGGGTACATTCATCTCCGAACGGAGGTTTCGTACCGAACGAATAACCTCCATGATGCTTTCCATGCTTGCCGCATCCTCGGGGAAACGCAGGGCCTCATTCACCTTTGGCCAAGCGGAGAGCATGAGGCTCTCCCCGCGCAGAGCGTCGTAGATGGTCTCCGTCAGGAAGGGCATGAAGGGATGAAGCAGCTTTAAAATCGTCTCGAGCACATACTTCAGGACCGAACGGGCGGTGTTCTTTGCCTTCTCGTCCTCGCCGTTCAGCCGGGACTTGGTAAGCTCAATGTACCAGTCGCAGAACTCGCTCCAGATGAAGTCATAGAGTTTCTGAGCGCAAAGGCCCACCTCATAGCGCTCCATGTTCTCGGTGATCTCTGCAACGGCCTCGCTCAACCGGGTCAAAATCCAGCGGTCGGCCAGGTCAAGGTCCTGAACCTCAAAGTCCGGGAGTTCGCCCTCGGGCAGATTCATCATAACGTATCGGGATGCGTTCCAAATCTTGTTGGCAAAGTTTCGGGCGGACTCCACCTTCTCCCAGTAGAAACGCATATCATTGCCGGGGGAGGTGCCGATCACCAGGGAAAAACGCAGCGCGTCGGCGCCATATTTTTCGATGACTTCCAACGGATCGATGCCGTTGCCGAGGGATTTGGACATCTTCCGGCCTTCCGAATCCCGAACGATGCCGTGGATAAGCACATCCTTAAAGGGGATCTCCCCCATATGCTCAATGCCAGAGAAGATCATTCGAGCCACCCAGAAGAAGATGATATCGTAGGCCGTCACCAACACGGATGTGGGATAGAAATAGTCAAGCTCCGGCGTCTTATCCGGCCATCCCAAGGTGGAAAAGGGCCACAACGCGGAACTGAACCAGGTATCCAGCACATCCTCGTCCTGATGCAGGCAGGTGTGGCCGCAAGCCGCACATTTTTCCGGCATTTCCTTGCCCACATGCACATGGCCGCAGGCCTCGCAGTAGTAAGCCGGAATCCGGTGGCCCCACCACAGCTGCCGAGAGATACACCAGTCGCGAATGTTCTCCATCCAATTATAATAGATCTTGGCAAAGCGTTCGGGCACGAAACGAATCCTGCCATCCCGCACAGCTTCGAGCGCAGGTTCGGCCAGCGGCTTCATTTTTACAAACCACTGCTTGGATAAAATGGGCTCCACGGCGCTCTTGCAGCGGTAGCAGGTGCCCACGTTGTGGGTGTGGTCCTCAATCTTCACCAAAAGACCCAGTTTCCGCATGTCGTTTACCAAAGCATCCCGGCATTCAAAGCGATCCATGCCCTCGTATTTGCCCGCCTTCTCATTCATCACGCCATGGTCGTCCATTACCCGAATCATGGGCAGACCATGCCTCAGGCCCACTTCAAAGTCATTGGGGTCGTGGGCGGGAGTGATCTTCACCGCACCGGTGCCAAATTCCCGGTCCACGTATTCGTCAGCCACCACCGGGATCTCCCGGCCGGTGAGGGGCAGAACCAAAGTCTTGCCGATAAGATGCCGGTAGCGCTCATCATCGGGATGTACCGCCACCGCCGTATCGCCCAGCAGGGTCTCCGGGCGGGTGGTGGCAATCACAATACCTTCGCCGCCGTCCGCCGCGGGATAGCGGAAATGCCAGAAGTGGGAATCCTGCTCCTCATATTCCACTTCCGCATCGGAAAGAGCCGTCACGCAGTGGGGACACCAGTTGATGATCCGATCCCCCTGGTAGATGATGCCCTTGTTGTAGAGGTTGATAAAGACCTCCTGCACCGCTTTGGAGCATCCTTCGTCCATGGTGAAGCGTTCCCGCTCCCAGTCCAGGGATGCGCCCAGCTTTTTCAGCTGTTCGGTGATGCGGCCGCCGTATTGATCCTTCCACGCCCAGGCCCGCTCAAGGAATCCGTCCCGGCCGGTATCGACCTTGGTCAGGCCTTCCTCGGCCATCTGCTGGACGATCTTGACCTCGGTTGCAATGGAAGCATGGTCCGTGCCCGGCATCCAAAGGGCGCTGTAACCCTGCATCCTTTTGGTTCGGATAAGGATGTCCTGAATGGTATCATCCAAGGCATGACCCATATGGAGCTGACCTGTGATATTCGGCGGGGGAATCACGATGGTGAAGGGCTTTTTATGCGGGTCCACCTCCGCATGAAAAGCGCCCGATTTCTCCCATTTTTCATACAGCGGACCTTCCACCGTTTTGGGATCGTACACCTTATCCATGATTTTCATCTTTCCAACCTCCTAAATAACTTCCATAATCATCAAGAAACCAACAAGAGCAATGAGAATGCCCGCGCCCTTGACCCATAAACGCACCTTCTCCCGCTTCATCAGCGGCACCTTAAACACTTTATCCACAATCCATCTCGCGCCAAAGGTGACGATCGCACCCACAACAAACACCGCGATGGCGATGGGATCCGTCTGCGTAAGATTCTCCAAATTCTTCACTCCTTTAAAACAAAAAAGCCATTTCATCCAAAGGACGAAATGACTCGTGGTACCACCTTATTTCCCGGCTAACACCGGCTCATCTGGATAACGGGAACAACCCCGGCCAAAACTACTTTGTTCATCTTGGCAGCTTGGAAGCGACCTTCCCTCGAACATTGCCCGAAAACCCTTTCAGCCGGTGAGGTTTTCTCTCTTGGGGTTGCCCTCGGTACTCCTCTTCCGCAACGCGAAATATGCAGTTTTTATTATCATAGCGAAGGAAGGGCCGATTGTCAATCGGAATCTTCCAAAACTTCGCCGTCCTCCTCATGGCCCTTGCGCAGCACATTCCTCACACCATACTGAACCATGGATACGATGGACATGCCCACCGCAATGTACAGCACAATCTGGTCCCAGGGTGCAACCCACTGATGGAGAAAGAGCAGCACCACCGCAACCGTAAAGGCGAAGGTCCCCAGCTTGCCAAAAATATTGGCATAAACCACAACCTTTCGAGTCTTCAAAAGACAGAAGGCTCCCACGATCATGGCCAGCTCCTTGCCCAGAACCAGGCAGAAAATCCACACCGGAATGACCCCTTGAATCAGAAAGCAGGTGAGCACCGTCAAGAGCATCAGCTTGTCCGCCAGGGGATCAAGAAGCTTACCCCATGGGGTGATTAAATCATACTTCCTTGCGATGTAGCCATCCAGCAGATCGGTGGCGCCGGCCGTCAAAAAACAGACGAGCGCCCCCACCATCTGGTGGGTAACAAAAAAGTAAATCACTACGGCTACCAGAGCAAGCCGGGCCAGGGTCAGTACATTGGGCACGTTCCAAAATTTTGTTTTGGCCTTCATACCAACCCTCCCCTCTCTTTTTTAAAAATTCATAAAACAAAACGCGTCCACGATCGCGGACGCGATTGCCCGCGGGGCATATCCCCGCTGGTCGAGGTGACAGGATTTGAACCTGCGGCCTTTTGGTCCCGAACCAAACGCGCTACCAAACTGCGCTACACCTCGGTATGGAGCCAATAAAGGGACTCGAACCCTTGACCTGCGGTTTACGAAACCGCTGCTCTACCAGCTGAGCTATATTGGCACCTCTTTTGGGCAAAAGACGCCCGACAGATCGGATTATAGCACGAAAAAAGACGGCTGTCAAAATTTAAATGAACAAAATGTAGAGGAATTACCCCACTTTTTTCACCACTTTTCCCCTTCCGCCATAGTATGGAGCATAATCATCAAAAAGGAGGGGCGTTTGATGCGCTATAAACGACTGCTATCCGTGATCATGATCGTAGGACTGATGGGACTATTCGTACTCAGTGGCTGTGGTGAACAAAAATTGACCACCCTGAAGGTCAATGAGGTCACCCATTCGGTGTTCTATGCACCCCAGTACGCCGCAATGAATCTTGGGTTCTTTGAGGAAGAGGGGCTGAACATCGAACTGACGAACGGAGGCGGCGCCGACAAATCCATGACCGCGGTGCTGTCCGGAGAAGCGGACATTGGCCTTATGGGCCCGGAAGCCGCAATCTACGTTTACAACGAGGGTAAGGAGGATCATCCCGTGATCGTGGGCCAGGTCACCAAGCGTGACGGTTCATTCATCGTGGGCCGCGAGGCTGACGAGGATTTCGATTGGGAGAGCCTCCGGGGCAAGACCATCATCGGCGGCCGCAAAGGCGGCATCCCCGAAATGACCCTGGAATACGTTTTGAAGAGCAAGGGCCTCAATCCCGGCGAAGACGTGGAAGTCCTGACCAACATCCAGTTTGATCTGACGGCCGGCGCCTTCACCGGTGGCACGGGCGACTATGCAACCTTGTTTGAGCCTGTGGCCTCCACGTTGGAATCCGAGGGCAAAGCTTATGTGGTCGCCGCCGTGGGCGAAGCCTCCGGCGAGGTCCCTTACACCGCCTACATGGCCAAAAAGAGCTATGTTGAGAAAAACAGCGACACCGTGGAGCGGTTCCTCCGTGCACTGGCCCGCGGCCAGGAATGGGTGAACAGCCATACGCCCGAGGAAATTGCCGAGGCCATCGCGCCGTCCTTTGCCGACGCCGATCTTGACATCCTCGCTTCCGTAGCTCAGCGCTACAAAGATACCGATGCCTGGATGACCACGCCGGTGATGACGGAGGATTCCTTCACCCGCCTGCAGGACATCATGGAAAGTGCGGGCGAGCTGGATCAGCGGGTTCCCTTTGATCAGTTGATTGACAACTCCTATGCTGAAAAAGCTTTGAAATAGACTCAAACCTCCTCCTGAGGGGCGGCAGCAGCCGCCCCTTTCTTTTTTGCGGCGCCGCTTCACCGCCCGGCTTTCATCTGAATAGTATGTTGTATGGGCCGCCAAACGGCCTGAAACTCTTGATAAGGAGGCTATCGGCATGCACGAAAAACCTCTGGTTGAATTCCAGAATATTTCGATGATATATCATACATTGAGCGGTGAGACCCATGCCGTGGACCGGGTCTCCTTCGATGTTCATGACGGCGAATTTGTGAGCATCGTAGGACCTTCCGGCTGCGGCAAAAGCACGCTTTTATCCATGGCCGCGGGGCTTCTAAAACCCTCCAACGGATCGGTGAAGGTGCTGGGCCGTGAGGTGGAATGCCCCACGTCCGATGTGGGCTATATGCTGCAGAAGGATCATCTGTTTGGGTGGCGCACCATTCGGCAGAACGTTCTTTTAGGTCTGGAGGTCCAAAAGAAACTGACGCCGGAGAACATCGATAAGGCGGAACGATTGCTGGATACTTACGGTTTAGCAGAATTTGCGGACCACTATCCCCACCAGCTTTCCGGCGGTATGCGCCAGCGGGTGGCGCTCATCCGCACCTTGGCCATCAATCCTTCCATTCTGCTTCTTGATGAAGCCTTCTCCGCCCTTGATTACCAGACCCGCCTGGCCGTGTCCGACGAGATCAGCGGCATCATCCGCAATGAGAAAAAGACTGCCGTACTGGTCACCCACGACATCTCCGAAGCTATTTCCATGGCCGATCGGGTGGTGGTCTTGAGCAAGCGTCCCGCACGGCTCAAGGAGATCTACGACATCCGTCTGACCGCTTCCAGCGAAAGCCCCATCGAGCGGCGGAAGGCCCCGGAGTTCAAGGAGTACTTCAATCAAATATGGAAGGAGCTGGACGTTCATGTCGCTTAATCCAGCCTTAGAGAAAAAGGCCTACAGCAAGGAGCACCAGGCATTTTTGAACGGCGTGCTCCGCAGAAAACGCTTGATTTCCGTAGCCCGCTGGGGCATTCTTATCGCCCTCTTGGCCCTTTGGGAGCTTGCGGCGAGCCTCAATTGGATCGACCCTTTCATCATCAGCTCCCCTTCCCGAATTCTGGGAACGCTGCAAAGCCTGTGGAGCGAGGGAACGCTGCTTACCCACATTGGCATCACGCTGTATGAGACCATTGTGGGCTTTGTGCTGGGCACGGTCCTTGGGCTCGGGCTCGCCATCGCCCTTTGGTGGTCGGACACCCTGAGCCGGATTTTGGACCCCTATCTCGTGGTCCTGAACAGCCTGCCCAAGATCGCCCTCGGGCCTATCCTCATCGTTTGGATCGGTGCGGGAACCTCCGCCATCATCACCATGACTCTGCTCATCTCCCTCATCGTGACGGTCATGGGTATGCTGAACGGCTTTCTTGAGGTCAGCAAGGAAAAGGTACTGCTGCTCAAAACCTTTGGCGCCACCAAGTACCAGATTCTCCGCAAGGTGATTCTGCCCGCCAGCGTCCCCTCCCTCATATCCTCGCTCAAGATCAACATCGGCATGTCCTGGGTGGGCGTAATCGTGGGCGAATACCTGGTTTCCAAGGCCGGCCTTGGCTACCTCATCGTTTATGGCAGCCAGGTATTCAAGCTGGATCTTGTGATGACCAGCATTGTCATTCTCTCCATTGCCGCAGCACTCATGTACGAGGGCATCGCCCTTTTGGAGCGGCATGTCATCAAGCAGGGCAAATTGTAATCCCACAATAAATAAATAAGGGACACTTCAAAAAGAAGTGTCCCTTTTTAACTTTGTCAGCGAACGGTGATGAGTTCGTATTTCCGGGTGCCAAGACCGATCTTTTCACCATGTTCCAGGCAGGATTCCCAATGGGTTTCCGGCGTGGTATTGCTGAAATGATCGTGCTGATCGTGAAAGCCCTTGGCATGCATGTTCTCATCCAGAAGGCTGCCCGGCATGGGCGGCTGTGCATTGCAGGCGTCTACACATGCCTGATCAAGCGCCACCGGATCAAAGCTTGCGAACATGCCCACATCGGGCAGGATCGGTACGTCGTTCTCCCCATGGCAGTCGCAGTAGGGCGAGATATCCATCACCAGATTGATGTGGAACTGAGGCCGCCCATCCAGCACCGCCTTGCTGTATTCAGCGATCTTCTTGTTCAGATCGTCAAAGGCGCTGGAGTTGTCGTTGTAAACCGCATTGAAGTTGCAGGAGCCCAGGCACCGGCCGCAGCCCACGCAGCGCTCATGATCGATGTGAGCGCGGACCGCATCATCAAAACTGATGGCGCCATGGGCGCAGTTTTTCGCACAGATTTTACAGCCCCGGCAGATCTCGGGGTCCACCGAAGGTTTGCCCGAATTGTGCTGCTCCATCTTGCCGGCCCGGCTGCCGCAGCCCATGCCCACGTTTTTAAGGCATCCGCCAAAGCCCGTGCATTCGTGTCCCTTGAAGTGACTGAGGCTGATGAAAACATCGGCATCCATGATTGCTTTTCCGATCTTTGCCGTCTTTACCAGTTCGCCGCCTTCTACCGGAACCTCCACATCATCGGTACCCTTGAGTCCGTCCCCTATGATGACCTGGCAGCCTGTGGAAAAAGGCGTAAAGCCGTTTTCATAAGCGGCGTCAATATGGTCGATGGCATTCTTGCGGCGGCCCACATACAAAGTGTTGCAGTCCGTCAAAAAAGGCTTGCCGCCCAGGGACTTCACCACATCCGCCACCACTTTGGCATAGTTCGGGCGAATGAAGGACAGATTGCCCGGCTCTCCGAAGTGCACTTTGATGGCCACCAGTTTTTCCTCAAAATCGATGTTCTCAATGCCTGCCCGGCGCGTGAGCTTTTCCAGCTTCTTCAGCAGGTTCGTGCCCGGCAGGGCACGCAAATCCGTAAAATAGACCTTCGCTTTTTCCATAGCCATTCCTCCTACTTCTTGGATCAATCCAGGCCGCAGATCCGGTCTATGGATTGAATCTCCTCCGATGTAAATTCAGTTTTGTGTACAATGCCGATATTTTCAAGAATCTGTTCCGGTTTGGATGCACCGATGAGTACGCTGGTCACTTCACCGTCCCGCAGCACCCAGGACAGGGCCATCTGAGCCAAGGTCTGACCCCGCTCCGCCGCAACTTGATTGAGCGCCGCAATCTGGGCAAGCTTTTCCTTGGTTATGGCACTGGCCTTCAAAGCCCCGCCTTTCTTCACCCGGCTGTCCTCCGGAATGCCTCCCAGGTATTTATCCGTCAAAAGTCCCTGGGCTAATGGGCTGAAAGCGATGATGCCGCAGCCGTGCTCCGCCGCAAAATGCTTGAGCCCGTCCTGCTCGATATGCCGGTCAAAGATGGAATAACGGCTTTGGTTGATGATGAAAGGACACCTTAGATCCTTCAAAATCTCCATGGCCCGCCGGGTGGTCTCCCGATCATAGTTTGAGATACCCGCATAGAGAGCTCTGCCGCTTTTCACGGCTGTATCCAGCGCCATCATGCTTTCCTCAAGAGGCGTATTCGGGTCCATGCGGTGGTGATAGAAGATATCCACATAGTCCAGCTTCATCCGTTTCAGGCTTTGGTCCAAACTGGCCAGAAGATATTTCCGGCTGCCCCAGTCCCCATAGGGACCCTCCCACATGGTGTAGCCCGCCTTGGTGCTGATCACAAGCTGATCCCGGTAACTCCGGAAATCATCGGCTAGAATCCGGCCGAAGTTTTCTTCAGCGCTGCCCGGTTCCGGGCCATAGTTGTTGGCCAGGTCAAAGTGGGTGATTCCATGATCAAAGGCTGTGCGGCACATGGCTTTCATATTGCCAAAGTTGTCATAGGTTCCAAAATTGTGCCATAATCCCAGCGATACGGCGGGAAGCCTGAGCCCGCTTCTGCCCGAATAATTGTACACCATTCCCTCGTACCGCGTCGAATCCGCAACATACATTCTGATCTACCTCCTCATTCTAAAACCTTGAGTTTACTCCAAGTCAATTTCTTTTTCACTTATTTTAACTATACAACATTCAATTCTAAATTTCCATGGGCAAACAAAAAAGCGGAGCTTAAAGCTCCGCCTTTTAAAAAATCAATCGTACAGTCCCACCGACAGATATCGCTCTCCCGTGTCCGGAAGCAGTGCAACAATCAGCTTCCCCTTATTCTCCGGCCGCCGCGCCAAAACTGACGCCGCATGAATTGCCGCACCCGAGGAGATACCCACCAAGAGCCCCTCCGTTCGTGCGACCGCCCGGGCGGCCGCGAAGGCCCCATCGTTTTCCACGGTAAGAATTTCATCGATCACGGAGGTGTTCAAAATATCCGGCACAAACCCTGCCCCGATGCCTTGAATTTTGTGGGGTCCTGCCTTGCCCTCACTCAGCACGGGCGAATCGGCCGGCTCCACGGCCACGATCTTCACCTCCGGATTCTTCGCTTTCAGGCCTTCGCCCACCCCGGTGACCGTTCCGCCGGTTCCCACGCCGGCCACGAAGATATCCACTTTGCCTTCCGTGTCCCGCCAGATCTCTTCCGCCGTGGTCTCCCGGTGTATTTTCGGGTTGGCCGCATTTATGAACTGACCGGGAATATAGGCGTCCGGCAGCTCCTTGGCAAGCGTCTCCGCCTTTTGGATGGCACCCTTCATGCCCAGAGCTCCCTCGGTTAGGACCAGCTCTGCACCCAAAGCTTTGAGCAGGCCGCGCCGCTCCGCACTCATAGTATCCGGCATCACGATGATCAGCCGATATCCCCGGGAAGCCGCCACAAACGCAAGCCCAATACCCGTGTTTCCGCTGGTGGGTTCAATGATCACTGAACCGGGTTTCAGGATTCCTTTCTCCTCTCCATCCCGAATGAGCGCATAACCCACCCTGTCCTTCACCGAGGAAAGGGGATTAAAAGCTTCAATTTTCACGACCACGCTGCCATTCAGCTGTTCTTTAGCCGCATAATTGGAAAGCTCCAAAAGGGGCGTATTGCCGATCAATTCCGGTAAGCTTTTTGCGATTTTCATGGCTAAACATCTCCTTTATTCAGACTTTGAAAGGCGTTCTCCAAGTCTTCGATCAGATCATCCACATGTTCCAGCCCCACCGACAGCCGAATTTGGTCCGGCTTCACCCCGGCAGCCGCTTTTTCCTCAGATGACAGCTGCTGATGGGTGGTGGATGCGGGGTGAATAACCAGGGATTTCGCATCCGCCACGTTGGCCAGGTTGGAAAACAGCTTTAAATGATCGATGAAGCGCCTGGCGGCGGTTTCGCCGCCCTTCACGCCAAAGGTGAATATGGAACCCGTACCTCTCGGAAAGTATTTTGCCGCCAGGCCATAATATTTATGTCCGGGCAGGCCGGGATAGTTAACCCAGGCCACCTTGGGATGCCTTTCAAGATACGCAGCCACAGCCGTTGCGTTCGACACATGACGTTCCACCCGCAGCGAAAGGCTTTCCAGCCCTTGAAGAAACAAAAATGCGTTGAAAGGGCTCAGGCATGCCCCCGTATCCCGAAGCAGCTGGACCCGCGCCTTGGTAATGTACGCCGCCGCCCCGGCATCCTTTACATAGCGAATACCATGATAGCTGGAATCCGGCTCGGTAAGACCGGGAAATCTGCCGTTCGCCCAATCAAATCGTCCGCCGTCCACAATGACGCCGCCTATGGAGGTGCCATGTCCGCCAATGAATTTGGTAGCGGAATGCACCACGATATCGGCGCCAAATTCAAAGGGCCGGATAAGGTAGGGCGTGCCGAAAGTATTGTCCACAATGAGGGGAACACCGGCCTCATGAGCGATCCGCGCCACCTTCTCAAAATCAATGATATTGATGCCCGGATTACCCAGGGACTCTATATATACTGCCCGGGTTTTTCCGGTGACGGCCCTTCGGAACGCCCCCAAATCATCGGGATCCACAAAGCGGGTATGAATGCCCAGTCTCGGCAGGGTGGCTCCAAAAAGGTTGTAGGTCCCGCCATAGAGGGTGGATGCCGCAACGATCTCGTCTCCTGCTTGGGCAATATTAAGCAAAGCGTAGGTGATGGCGGCCGCGCCCGAAGCCGTGGCCAGGGCGCCCACACCACCCTCCAGCGCCGCCATGCGCTTTTCAAAAACGTCGGTGGTGGGGTTCATAATCCGCGAATAAATGTTCCCGCTTTCCTTGAGCCCAAAGAGATTCTCCGCGTTTTCCGTGTTTTCAAAAACGTAGGAGGAGGTTTGGTAGATGGGCACTGCCCTCGAACGCGTGACCGGATCGATGCTTTGTCCCGCATGAAGCTGCTGAGTTTCAAACCGCATGATTGTCATCACCTTTCCACAAATTCCTATTAATCTTGTAGCGATTATAGCAATCAAATACTACTATGTCAATCGGAATTCTACGCTATTGCAGAAATGTTTTTTTCAGCGTATGATGAGTGCAGTAAGGAGGTTGCCCGATGAAGCTATCCACCAAAAGCCGATATGCCGTGGAGGCTCTGTTTTATATGGCGCTAAATGCCAAAGAACAGCCTGTCAGCATTGCCGACATTGCTAGAGCCACGAGCCTTTCCGCCAAATACCTGGAGCAGATTTTTTTAATTCTCCGAAGGAAGGGAATTCTTCGCGCTGTTCGGGGCAGCCGCGGCGGTTTTATTCTTGCCGCCCTGCCGGAGGAAATCACTGTGGGACAGATCGTGCGCGCTATCGAGACTCATGTTGTGCCGGTGGTCTGCGTAACGGATCTCTCCCAATGCCGCAGCAGGATCCGGGACCGCTGTGTGACCCGCGCCCTTTGGATTCGGATGGCCAAGGCTTTGAATGATCACATGGACAGCATCACGCTCGCAACTCTCCGGGCAGCGTATGAAGGGGGGCAAAACGGATGAAAATGTCCACCAAAGGCAGATACGGCCTTCGTGCCGTCATCGATCTCGCCCTTCAGGGCGGGGAGCATTACGTATCTTTAGCAGAAATTGCGGACCGGCAGGATCTCTCCCTCGACTATTTGGAACTCGTATTCAGCGCCCTCAGGAAGGGCGGCATCGTCAAGAGTGCCGCCGGTCTCAAGGGCGGTTATCTGCTGAACATGGAACCCGCTCAGCTGACCCTCTACCGCCTATTGACGGTGCTGGAGGGGGACCTCTCCGTCACCGGCGGCAGTTGTACCGATACCCTTTACCAACGGTTCCTTAAGGAGCAGGTCTGGGACCCCATGGACGGTATTCTTCAAGCTTTGCTGCAAAGCATCACCATCCAGGATATGATGGACGATTACGGTCGCAAACAAAAAATCATGGGCGCCAGTCTTTAGGCTGGCGCCCATGATTTATGGAATGTATCCTACCGGCTTTCATCCAAAACTTTTTGAAGCCAAGGGGGACGCACCCCTTTGTACTGATAAAACTGGCATTCGAGCTTGCCATTGTAAAGCTTGCGCCGGAAGTCCGCACGCTTGCCATAGATCCGCTCAAAATCTGGGAAGGCGGTGAATACGCCAAGTCCCCAGGTGGGCAGTTTGTCGTTCATCACCCGGCGAAGAGTATGATAGAGGCTCACCACCGCCTTCTCCTCCCCCAGCCGCTTCCCATAGGGCGGATTGGTCACCATAAAGCCGTACTGCTTTTGAGTGGTCACTTCGGAAAGCTCCATGCGCTGAAAATGGATTTCTCCCACGCCCGCCTTTTTGGCATGATACCGTGCCATGGACAAGGCCTTTTCATCGATATCGGTGCCAACAATGGTCAGCTTTTGCTCTGGATTTAAAGCGTCCCTGGCCTCCTCCCGTGCCCTTGCCCAGCACTCCGCGCCCAAAAATGGCCAGGCTTCTCCCGCAAAGGTGCGCATAAGGCCAGGGGCAATATTTTTACCGATGAGCGCCGCCTCCACCGGAATGGTGCCCGTGCCGCACATGGGATCCATGAGCGGACGGTCGGGATGCCAGCGGGAAAGCTTTACCAAAGCCGCCGCCAACGTTTCCCGGATCGGGGCTTCCCCCGTCAGGATGCGGTATCCCCGCTTATGGAGGCCATCACCCGACGTATCCATGAGCACACTGACCCTGTCCTTCAGCACGGAGATTTCCACCCGGAACACCGGCCCGTCCTCAGGCATCCAGTTCAGGTGATAACGCTTTTTAAGCCGTTCCACCACCGCTTTTTTCGCAATGGACTGGCAGTCCGGCACGCTCATGAGGGTGGATTTAACACATTTGCCCGTCATATGCACCCTGCCGTCCCGGGGTATGAAATCCTCCCACGGGATGGCGTCAACGCCCTCAAAAAGCTCCTGAAAGGTTACAGCCGGGAACTCTGCCAGCACCATGTACACCCGGTCGGAACAGCGCAGAAACAGATTGCTTCGGGCGATCTCCAGTGGTCCGCCCTCAAAATAGACCCGGGCATTTTGTGCCTCCACATTTTCCATGCCCAGGCTCTTCAGTTCCCTGCCCACCAGACCTTCCAATCCAAAGGCCGCCGTGGCGGCCAGCTTCATCTTCATTCCTCATCCCTTCCCCGGTTGTCCTCTGCCACCACCTTGGCGTCCTCCTGCAGACTGTGTTGATTGTTCAGCGTGGCGCCGTTCATGACCAGCTGGAAGGTGCACCCAAGATAATGGGCCGACTCCTCGCACATCTTCATGCGGGTAATATAGATATTCATGAAATCCATGGCTGAACTGGAATCATCCATCTCCACCTCATAGCGAATGATCCGGGACTCGCTGTCCACAATAAGGCGGTTGTGCAAAATGGCATAGTTCACCCGCTCATGAATGCCCTTGATCTGCGTCTTGCGCCGCACCCGGGTGCGGTGGGCATCCACCTTGTCCGCAATCACCACCGCCGCCGAAATTACGCTGACGATGGTGCCGTTCTGCTCCTCATGATTTCCCACGGCGGAGATGAGCATGCACACTTCCTCCATGGGAAATCCCATCTCCATCAGAATGGGCGCCAGAAGATTGGCCCCTGAAATCCCATGACCCTGCCGGTTGATGCAGTTTCCCACATCATGCACCCATCCGCAGATGGCGGCAAGCTCCACCGTTCGGTCGGGGTAGCCCAATCGTTTTAGAATGGCCGCCGCCGTCTTGCTGACAAATCCCACATGGCGAAGGCCATGTTCCGTGTACCCCTTACAGGCCATCACATGGTTCGCCCACTCAATGAGCGTGCGGATCTTCTCGTTATTCTTCACGTCCTCCAGGGTGATTCCCCTCGCCATGTTCTTCCCCCTTTAAAAATTCATAATCGGCGTCCCCGTCAAAATTCCGCGTGCCTTCCACCTCTCCGCCCAGAGCTTCGATGGCATTTTTTAGCTCGGTGTAGACAATATAGCCTTCCGTCTTTTTAAGAGCCTCCTGCAAAACCTCAAGGGCCCGCGGATCCCCATATTTGGCCAGTGCCGCCGCATAAAGATGCCGTAAATCCTCCCGCTCCTCAAACATGCGGATGAGCCATTCGTAGATCCGCTCGTCCTGCCCCATGCCCGCAAGAAGGTTGGTAAGCGCCACCCGCGCTTCCGCGCCCGCTTCAGGCAGCGCCGCAAGGAGTTCTTCCTTCACGCTCTCCCCCAGAGATTCCAACGCCTCGGCAGCTATCTTGAGCTCGTCCTCATCGCCGTCCAGCAGCATTTCAATATAATCGGGCACGGGACGCTTCGCCTCCAGCTCCGTCATGAGGGATACCGCCAGCTTCCGCTCCGCGCCGTAGGCCTCAAGAAACCATTCGTAGAGCGCTGCCTCATCCCTTAAATCCACCAGCCGGTCCAGCAAAAGATCGGGCACCGACATCCCCTTTTCATAGTACTCACGAATCAATGCCACTGCGGCCCGGGCATCGGAAAGCTGTGCGAAATATTCACTGGGTTTTTCTCCATGGAGCCAGTCGGCGGGCGTTTCCAGCCAGGTCTCATAAAGATCTGGCATTGCGCTTTCCATCGCCTCCAGCGATTCATAGTTGTCCTCATTTTCAGCGACCCACTTTTCCACATACTGCTGAAAATTGCCTTCAAAGTCGATTGCCCGCATGTTTGCCTCCCTCCAGTACGTTCAGCATCTCGGCGGCGTACAGATCAATGGTCGGGGCCGTGGTATCATAGATCGCGGCCAGCGTCCTTTTGGTAATGATCATGTCCATCTGCCTGCAGTAGCAGTACTCAAGGCTTGCCGCCCAGCCCTCCAGACGGGCTAATGGGGAGAAATCCCGGCCGGCCCGCTCCAAATAGCGCTGCCACAAGTCCTCCACCTTTTCGGCATAGCCCTGCGCATACCGGTCCTTCATTCTGGCCAGCGTCAGCTTCAAAACCTCGTCGTCAAACTCCCCCGCCTTCTCGGCGTCATCCCCCTCCACCACGCTCACCTGAACCTCCATGATGTTGCCGTCCACATAGGTGATATAGGGTTCGGGAGCACCGGTCATCTTGAGCAGGGCAAAAACTTCCCGCTTCACCTCGTCACTCTCATCCTTACGGAGAATAAAGCTTCTCAGCATTCTCTGCGCTTCTCCATCGCCAATCTCGGCAATAAGCAGCAGCACCGCCTTTTTAATGGCATCGTCGTTGATATCAAGTCCCCACCATAGAAGCGCCCGGAAAGCCGGATCCTGCCATCGCTCCGCCAGCCGCTCCCTGCCCTCCTTGACGTATTGATTCAGATGATGAATGCGCCGGATAATCTCCACATAGGGGACCTGGAAATAATAGCTGACCTCGGTTTTTGAAGGGTCCAGTTCGCCGTGAATTACCGCCCGTGCGGTCTCCATGTAGTAGGAGGCCACCGTGTTGTGGGGATCCAGCCGTTCCACACGCTGCCAGTAATGCAGCGCCTTGTCATATTCGCCCAGATGGAAATAGCAGGCCGCCATGTAGTGGAGTACCCGCTTGTCGTAGGGCATCTGCTGAACCAGCCGAATCAATATGGGCCGGGCAAGCTCGTGCAGTTCCATTTCGCACAGGGTCACCGCCGCCTTATAAAGCCCCTCGTCTCCATCCCGAATCAGCTCCATCAGATATTCCAACGCTTTATCCCGTGCTTCCGGCTTGCCGGCTTTGTGTTGATACAGCGCCAGATTGCATAAAGCGTGCACATTCTTGGGGTCCAAACGGAGCGCTTTATAAACCTCTTCGAAGGCTTTCTCCTTCCTGCCCATGCAATGATAGGCCAGCGAGAGGTTGTTGTGGACAAACACCATGCTGTCATCCTGCTCCAAAATTGCCTTGAAAAGCCGAATCGCTTTCTTGAATTCGCCCTGGTCAAGCAGGGCTTTGGCCCTGCCCGCCATACGGTAAAGCCTGCCCGTTTTCCCGTCCACGGGCATGCCGTCGCTATCCACATAGAGGTTCTTTGAGTAGAGCAGCTCCAAGAAATCCTCCACTTCCAGGGCATATTCACCGTCCTCATCCATTTCCAGATACTTTTCAAAGCTTTCCTGGGCTCTAGGATAGTCCTCCATGCCGATAAAATTGCAGCCAAGGCCATAGTAGCACTCGGAGGTCACACCCTTTTTCCGCTGAATCATATCAAACAAGATGTCATTGGACTGCTGAAAATAGCCCATTTCCGAATAGACCTGGGCCAAGTCCAGCAAATATTCCGAATTCTCGGGATCTTTTTCCGCGGCCTTTCGGTAAAAATGCAGCGCTTCCATAAGATTGTGCTGCTGCAAATGCCGAGTGCCCTTCCGATGGAAGAGCACCGCCTTTTGTTCAAAGGGCACCACGTTTTGTTTTACATATCGGTTTTTGGCCATCTTCACTCCTAAATGTTGAATATTTTATGTCTAGGTTTCCCTCTTCGCTTCAAATCACGCGGTCTTTGTCTCGCCATTATAGATGAAACCGGTGCTGGGGTCAATGGTGATGTGAATTCCATCCTTTAAAACAGAACATGCGTTCTCTGCATCCAGAATTACCGGAATATCCAGTGCCAGACCCACCACAGCCGCATGGCTCAAAAGATCACCGCCCTGCACCACGATAGCCGACGCCTTCTTAATATAGGGCAAAAGGGAGTTATCGGTCATGGGCGTCACCAAGACATCGCCGGCCAGGAATTTCTTCTTGGCATCCTCCTCGTTGCGCACCACGCATACCCGACCAAAAGCCGTCTTGTTTCCCACGCCTCTTCCGCGAACCAGGACATCCCCCACCACATGCACTTTAAGCAAATTGGTGGTTCCGGAAACGCCCACCGGCACACCGGCGGTAATCACCACCACATCTCCGTTTTTAACCAGGCTTCGCTCCGAAGCTGCCTTCACCGAATAGTCGATCATCTCATCGATATCCGGCCAGAGCTGGGTTAAAAAGGGATGAACGCCCCAGATGAGGGCAAGCTGATGATAGACATGCTCATCGTTGGTGGTTGCGATCAGCTGACAGGGCATGGGCCGGTACTTGGACACCCGCCGCGCCGTTGAGCCGGACCGGGTGGGCGTAATGATGGCCGCAGCCCGAAGATCCATGGCAATGGAGTAGCAGGCGTGGCTCACCGCGTTGGTAACGGAGAAGGTATCCCGTTTTTCGCACTTGACCGTTTCCCTCGGCACCATGGTCAGCGCCCGTTCCACCCGGCCCGCAATCTTGGCCATGGTTTTAAGCGCCTCAATGGGATACTTGCCCGCTGCCGTCTCACCGGATAGCATCACGGCATCGGTGCCGTCCAGCACGGCGTTCGCCACATCCCCCGTTTCCGCCCGGGTGGGCCGGGGATTTCGGATCATGGAATCCAGCATCTGGGTGGCGGTGATGACCGGTTTGCCCGCCGCATTGCAGCGCCGAATCAGAACCTTCTGCAGCACCGGGACCTCTTCGTTGGGAATTTCTACGCCGAGATCGCCGCGAGCCACCATCAGGCCGTCGGACACCCGCAAAATCTCATCCACATTGGATACGCCCTGCTGGTTTTCAATCTTGGAAATGATCTGAATGGACGTATTGCCCGCATCCTCCAAAATCTTTCGAATTTCCATCACATCGGAAGCCCTGCGCACAAAGGAGGCGGCGATGTAATCCACGTCCATCTCCACGCCGAAGCGGATATCGGCCACATCCTTTTCCGTGACTGCCGGAAGGGAAATATGGGCGCCGGGTACATTGACCCCTTTATGATCGCCGACGGAACCGCCGTTCAGCACCCTGCACAGGATATCCGTCCCTTTTATCTCCTGTACCTCAAGCCCCACCAGACCATCATCCAATAGGATTTTGACGCCCACTGAAACATCATCCACCAATCCCTTGTGGGATACGGAAACCTGGGTCTCATCCCCCTCCACCTCACGGATGGTGAGTGTAAATTGCTGTCCCTCAATCAACTGTATCTGATGATTTTTAAAACTGCCCAGCCGAATCTCCGGGCCCTTTGTGTCCAGCATGAGCGCCACGGGCACGCCCAGCTTGGCCCTGACCTCCTTCACCCAATCGATGCGTTTTTTATGCTCCGGGTAATCGCCATGGGACATATTGAGCCGGGCCACATTCATGCCCTCCCGTATGAGTTCCTCAATCTTTTCCAACGTATTGGTGCTTGGTCCCAAAGTACATACGATCTTCGTCCGTCTCATCGCCATCACCCCATTATTTGAATTCAGCTTATTATAACACAGTACGCACGGCCCGGAAAATGAAATGTCTCCGTTCCTATGTTATCTTTCGGTAAAATCCCTATACAAAAGGGGCCGGTCAGGTTATAATATTTTGGGAAATTACTACAAATTCTAAGGAGAGATGTGAATTGGATTTTTGGGAAGCGATTCTGGAAGGTGTCAATAATTTCACCTGGCAGAACGGCGTCATGATCCTGATCGGATTTATTCTGATCTATCTGGCCATTCGCAAAGACTATGAACCCATGCTGCTGCTGCCCATTGGGTTCGGCGCAATTCTCGCAAACATCCCCCTGTCCTCCGCCGTAGGCGACGGCGGATTCCTAACGGTGCTCTACAACGCGGGTATCGCAACGGAGCTTTTCCCCATCCTCATCTTCATTGGCATCGGTGCCATGATCGACTTCACGCCCATGCTGAAAAAGCCTGTGATGCTCTTTTTCGGTGCGGCGGCTCAGCTTGGCATCTTTGTGGCTATGCTGCTGGCGGCTTCCACCGGCGCTTTTGATCTTAGGGAAGCGGCGGCTATCGGCATCATCGGCGCTGCAGACGGTCCGACCTCCATTTACGTGGGTAATCTGTTCGCACCGGACTACATTGGGCCCATCACCGTGGCGGCTTACTCCTATATGGCTTTGGTGCCCATCATTCAGCCGCCGGTCATTCGCCTTTTGACCAGCAAAAAGGAGCGGCAGATTCGGATGGATTCCTATCTCGTCAGCGAGGGTGCTGTTTCTAAAAAGGTTAAAATTATTTTCCCCATTGTGGTCACCCTGATTGCCGGTATCATTGCTCCTGAATCCACTTCGCTGATCGGTGCTTTGATGTTTGGTAATCTCATCCGCGAGTGCGGCGTATTGAATCGTCTGTCTCAGGCGGCGCAAAATGAATTGTCCAACATCGTAACCCTGCTGCTTGGAATCACCATTGGCTCCACCATGGGCGGCGAAGCGTTCCTCACCTGGAACACGGCGCTCATCCTGGCCATTGGACTATTTGCCTTCATCATCGATACGGCGGGCGGCGTGCTGTTCGCCAAGCTGGTCAACCTTTTCCTCAAGCAGAAGGTCAATCCCATGATCGGTGCATGCGGCATTTCCGCTTTCCCCATGTCCGCCAGAATCATTCAAAAGATGGCGCAGAAGGAGGATCCGTCCAACTTCATTTTGATGCCTGCCATTGGTGCAAACGTGGCCGGCCAGGTGGGGTCCATCATTGCCGGTGCCATGGTGCTGGCACTACTGGGATAAAAGGAGGTTAAGCATTATGATTGGTGAAGCTTTGCGGGTCATGGGAATCGGTGTGGCTGGCGTATTCGTCGTGTTGACTTTATTCTATATTGTGATCACGTTAATGATGAAGCTTATGCCTCCCAAGGACGGCAAAAAGGAATAAGAAAGCAATAAAAAATGCGGATGAACTAAAGTTCATCCGCATTTTTATAGACTTATTGAGGTTCAGGCAGCGTTCGAAATTCGAAGCCCTTTTCCTTCAGATACTCGATCATCCAAGGCAGCATCTCCCGTGTTTTGCCCTTGTTATCCAGATCATGCATCAAGATCACCAGCTCCTGATTGCCGCCGATGGTATTGATGAATTCCTGCTTCATATCCTCCACCGATTTGGTCTTGGCATCAGGTTCCGCGTCCCCGTTTAAAGAATTCCAATCATAGAATTCGTAGCCCGCGTCCAGTACTCCCTGGTGGTAATTCTTCTTGGCAACTCCGTTATATTTGCCCATGGAGCCGCCCGGAAAGCGTATGACTTTTACGTTGAGGGACTCATCTCCTGTAGCCTTGCGCAAGGACTCATTGGTCTTCTCCATTTCAGCCAGGAACTTGTCCAGGGAATCCAGCTGCTTGTATTTGTGGGTATAGCTGTGCAGTCCAAGAGCATGTCCCCGTTCATATATTGCTTTGGCCTGGTTCGGATAGTCATCGATCATGGTGCCCACCATGAAGAACGTCGCCTTCACGCCATAGCGGTCCAAAATATCCAACAGTTCCGGCGTTTTGGTGGAAGGACCATCATCAAAGGTGATATAGGCAACCTTGGTTCCGTCCGCATCCGGGATGGGCAGCCGCATAGCGCCGCTGAAATGAGCAACCTCCCCGTCTGCCGCCTGGGAGGGCGCAGGCGTAGCCGTCTCCCCCTCCGGTGTTGCGGGATTGGAGGGCGTAGGCGTTTCCACCACCGGAGAAGGTGTGAGCACCGCTTCAGGCGTGGGTTCCAAAGTAAAAATTGGCGCGGGCTGCGGGGTCTGCTGGCTGAAAGCGGCCCGTTCGCCGCCATTCGCGAAGAGTATCGTGCAGGTACCTACCACCAAAGCCACAACCAACACAATGCAGCACGCCGTGACGATCATCCTTCTTTTCTTGCGGTGTTCGTAGGAAAGCCTTCTCAATTTGTCTGCCCCTTTTCTTTTGTATATTTGTCTGTGTTCATTATAACAATGAATTCTTATTTAATCCACTTGATTGACGACAAATTGTGCAAAAAAGTTGCAAACTTTTTGGAAGGTTTGGACTTATTTCCCCGCCGCCTTGTAGCAGCCCAAGACTTCAAAGTAGGAGGCCTCCGCCGCAAGCTGACGCATGGCCTTTTGAACGGCCGGATGCTTCACATTGCCTGCAAAATCGACGAAAAACCAATAATCCCAGCCCTTATGACCGGTGGGTCTGGATTCAATGCGAAGCAAATTGAGATCCTCCACAGCAAAGGCGGACAGCGCCTCCAAAAGAGCTCCGCTTCGATGTTCGGTAGAAAATAGAATGGAAGTCTTGTTAAAATCTTCCTGGAACGCCATTTGGGCGGCTACAATAATAAAACGGGTCCGGTTGTTCTTCTTGTCCTCGACATTCTCCTCCAAAATCTCAAGGCCATGGAGATTCGCCGCCGTACTGGAACACAGCGCCGCAAGATCCTTCCGGTCTTCCCCAGCCACCGATTCCCCGGCCACTGCCGTATTGATCCAGGTAATTCCCTGCATATGGCGGGCCTGCAGATATTCACGGCACTGCCCAAGCGCCTGGGGATGGGAGCGGACCTCCCGGACATCCTCCAGTCTGGTTCCAGGAACCGCCGCCAAACAGTGGTGTACGGACACCTCCGTCTCCCCAACGATGAAACAGCCATAGCTTCTCAAGTGATCCTGCACCTCGGCCACGCCGCCCATGATCGAGTTTTCAATGGGCAGCACACCGTAATCCGCCTCTCCCTTTTGAATCTTCTGAAAAACATTCTCAAAGGTTTCCACATTTTCAAGCTTGGCCCGATCCCCAAAGGTCTGAAGTGCCGCCTCATAGGAATAGGCGCCGGAAACCCCCTGATAAATCACCGACACGGGTCCTTGCTTGAGCGGCTCCGCGTTCTCAATCAGCCGGGTCAGCCAATCCTCATTTTGATTGTACATGATCTCACGCTGCCGGGCTTTGCTCATGGTCATCAAAAGGTGATAGAAGGAGCGGATAGCCCCCGCGTTGCCGGGATTCCCCAGCCGATCCACAGCCCGTTCCACCACCTTGTTCTCTCGGGCGCCATCAAAAATGGGAAGATTCTCCGCGGTCTTGATCTCCACCACATCTTCAGCCAGCTTCATCCGCTTCTCAAAGAGCCGGACGAGCTCCTCGTCCACCTGGTCAATGGCCACCCGTACGTCTTCCAGCTTCTTCACCCTTCATACCTCCCCATTAAATCCAGTAAGCCAAGGGCCATAGCCGCCTCAATGACTGGCACAGCCCGCGGAACCACGCAGGGATCATGCCTGCCCCTGCCCCGCATGACCACGCTCTCTCCCTTAGCGTTCACCGTTTGCTGTTCCCGGCCAATGGTGGGCGTGGGTTTCATAAACAGCGTCACCCGAAGAGGGGCGCCGTTGGTCAGCCCACCGGTCACACCGCCGTTATGGTTGCTTAAAATTTTCACCCTTTCGCCGCCGCTCATGGCGTCGTTGGCATCCGAACCCCGCATGAGCCCCATTTCCAGTCCATCGCCAAAAACCACGCCCTTGACGGCGGGAATGGCATAGAACAGATGGGACAGCACACTCTCCACCGAATCGAAGAAGGGTTCGCCCAGGCCTACGGGCAGACCCAGTGCGAAAGCTTCCACCCGTCCTCCCACCGAATCCCCAGCCCTCTTTGCGGCAAGGATCTCTTCCGCCATGGCATTTGCTTTTTGCTCGTTCAGGCAGGGCAGACGCATGCTTCTCAGCTCCGCAAGTCTTTCTCCCAGCTGATCCGGCGTGACGGGCGGAGCCAAAGTCCGCCCGATGGCGGTGATCTGCGCGCCGATCTCAATCCCCTTTTGGGCGAGAAGCTGCTTTGCCAGAGCCCCTGCAAAGGTGAGGCCCGCTGTGATTCTGCCGGAAAAATGACCGCCGCCCCGGGGATCGTTGAAGCCATGGAACTTGTGGAAAGCGGCATAATCGGCATGGCTGGGCCGGAAGGGCATATCGCTGTAATCCTGGGAACGCATATCCTTGTTCCGGATCAGTCCACAAAGCGGTGCGCCTGTCAGTGTGCCCTCCAAAACGCCGGAGATGAGTTCGATCTCATCCCCCTCCTGGCGCTCCGTCGCCAGTTCGCCGCCCGGCGCCCGGCGGGCCATCTCCCCTTTCACCATTGTCCAGTCGGGCCGAAAGCCTGCGGGCAGGCCATCGATCACCACGCCTAAACCCGGTCCATGGGATTCGCCGAAAATGGATAAACGCACGTTCTGTCCCCATGTGTTCATTGACGCTCCTCCAATCGTATGTCCGCACCCAGATGATTGAGATCGTTCCAGAAGTTAGGATAGGATTTCTTCACGCATTCCGCGCCCTCAATCACGATGGGTTTCCTGCATTTAAGCGCCGCAACAGCCAAGGCCATGGCCACCCGATGATCGTTCCAGGCGTGGACCTTGATGCCGCCCTCCAGCTCCTCCTGACCCTCCATGACAAGGCCGTCGGGCGTTTCCATGATGTGTCCGCCCAATCTTGAAAGGGTATCGGTCATGGCTGCCAGCCGGTCGCATTCCTTGCCTCTAAGCCGGCCCGCATGGGTGATCTTGGATACACCGGGCACCAGGCAGCCAAGAACCGCCAAAACGGGCACCAGGTCGGGCACATCCGATGCGTTCAGGGTGAAGCTTTTAAGCTCCCTGGCATACATGGCGACGCCGCCCTCATTGACGCCACCCGCCCTTTCCAGGATACTCAAAATGGCTGCGTCTCCCTGGGCCGATTCCTTCCGGAGGCCATGCATGTACACTTCAGCTCCCAGCATATCCGCTGTCAGAAAAAAGGCCGCCTGAGAAAAATCGCCCTCCACCTCAATGGATGCTTTGTGCAGCCCAAATCCCGGAACGTAGAAGCAGTCATTCTCATTGCGGATGTAAGCCCCATGCCGTGCCAATGCATCCAGCGTGATATTCACATAGGGCCGGGAGGATAGGTTCTTGGCAATGACCCTCGAAGGCCCCGGCAGCATACTCAAGGCCATAAGCAGGCCGGACACGTATTGGGAGCTTTCGGAAGCGTCGATCACATACTCACCGGGTTCCAGGCCGCCCTCCATCATCAGATAGGCGTCATGGAGCTCAATACTTACACCCTTGGACGCCAGCAGATCGGTCAGCGCCCTTTGCGGCCGCTGCAGCAGCCTCCCCTGACCATTGATGCACCACTTGCCGCCCAGCGCCGCCGCAACGGGCATCATGAATCGCAGCGTGGAACCGGACTCGCCGCAGTGGAAGGCGCCCTCCTTGGGGGGGTCGCCGCCAGTGACCGTCACCGTATCCCCGTCCCACGCCACCTTTGCACCCAGCGCCTCCGCCGCCCGGAGGCTTGCTCTTACGTCCTCGCTTTGGGGGCAGTGGGCCAGCCGCGTTTCTCCCTTGGAAAGGGCACCGCACAGGATGTGGCGGTGAGCCACGCTTTTGGAGGTGGGCAGGTTCACCCGCCCCCGCCATTTCGTATTGCCTGCTAGGATATCCATGGCAGAGCCTCCTTTGTAAAGCGGCGAAGCTCCTCGAGGCTCAACCGCTTAAATTCGTGTTTCCCCAGCTCCGGCACCACCACCAGCGTGAGTGTGCCGCCAAAGTTCTTCTTATCCGAAGCAGCCTTTCCCATCAGATCATCAAGGGAAAGATTCACCTCCGGGATCATATGGAAGCGCTCCAGCAGGGCGTTCAGGCGCCGGGCATCCTCCGCCTTCATCCAGCCCATGGCCACGCTTCCCCGCGCCACGGCGGCCATCCCCCAGGCCACGGCGATGCCGTGGATGTATCGGTCAAAACCGGTGGCCGCTTCCAAAGCATGTCCCAGCGTATGCCCAAAATTAAGCGCCATCCGGGCGCCGGTGTCCCGTTCATCCTGTTCCACCATGCCGATCTTTACCCTGAGGCTGCCTTCAATGAGCTTTTCACTGTCCTTAAGGAGGTCCGCTATCGTTTGGTAGCCCTCCATCCGGGCAAAGTAGTTTTCGTCCATGATGGCGCCGTGCTTTACAGCCTCCCCGAAACCGCCCAGCACCTCCGCCTCGGGGAGGGTGGAGAGGGTATCGGGATCAATGAACACCGCACCCGGTTGGTAGAAATTGCCCACTAGGTTCTTGCCCTGAGGCAGGTCCACCGCCACTTTGCCGCCCACGCTGCTGTCAATTTGAGCAAGCAGCGTGGTGGGCACCTGATAAAACCTGATCCCACGCAGATAGGTGGCCGCGGCAAGACCGCTCAAGTCTCCCACCACGCCGCCGCCCAGGGCCAGCACAGCATCGCTTCGGGTGAAATGGCCGTCCGCCAGCACTCCATACACATCCATCAGCGTATTCATGTTCTTGGAGGCCTCGCCCGCGGCAAACACAAAGGTTTGAGTGGCATAACCCGCCCTTTCCAGAGAGTTACGCACCCGCTCACCATAGAGCGGCGCAACGTTGCTGTCCGTTGCGATGAGCACTTTGGGACCCTGAAAGGTTTGGCGGAGCAGTTCGCCCACACCATCCAGGATGCCCTTTTTCAGATGAATCGCGTAGCCTCTTTGGGGAAGCCTGACCTCCAGTTTCATTGGGCCTTCCCCCTTATGCTTCTGCCTTCGATCCGGGCGATGGCATCCACCTTGCGCATAAGTTCAGTGAATTTCTCCGGGGTGATGGACTGAGCGCCGTCGCACAAAGCCGCAGGCGGGTTGGGGTGCACCTCCACCATAATGCCGTCGGCTCCCGCGGCCACAGCGGCCTTGGCCATGGGCTCGACCATCCACCATTGGCCGGTGGCGTGGGAAGGATCGATGATCACAGGGAGATGGGTCATCTTCTTCAGCATGGGAACGGCGGAAAGGTCCAAGGTATTCCGGGTGGCCGTTTCAAAGGTACGAATGCCTCTCTCGCACAGGATCACCCGGTTGTTTCCCCCGGCCATCACGTATTCCGCCGCCATCAGCAGCTCTTCCAGGGTGGAGGAGAGTCCTCGCTTGATCATCACTGCCTTGTTGCAGTGAGAGAGCTGCTTCAGCAGGGCAAAGTTTTGCATGTTCCGTGCGCCCACCTGGATGATATCCACATCCTCGATAAAGCGGTCGAGATAGGCCACATCCATGATTTCCGTTACGATGGGAAGCCCCGTCTTTCTTTTCGCTATCTTGAGAAGATCAAGGCCTTCCAGTCCCATGCCCTGGAAAGCGTAGGGCGAAGTACGGGGCTTGAAAGCACCGCCGCGAAGGAAGGTCGCTCCCGCGGCCTGGACCTCCCGGGCAACGTTCAGAATCTGCTCCTCACTCTCCACCGAGCAGGGACCCGCGATGATGGTCAGCTCCTTGCCTCCAACCATATTGCCCGCAATCTCAAGGATGGAATCGTCGGGATGAAACTTGCGGTTGGCCTTCTTATAGGGTTCCTGAACTCGGGTGATCCGCTCCACGATATCGTTCATTTCAATCTGCGCGGGATTGATGGCGGAAGTATCCCCCACCAGTCCGAGAATGGTGGTATCACTCCCATCGATGCGCTGCACCGATACTCCCAGGTTCTCCAGGTCCTGGGTCAGTTTTTGTATCTTGGCCTCCTCAGCTCCTTGACGCACAATAACAACCATTTTTTTACTGCTCCTTTCCAAACAAAAAAGGAAGGCTCCGAGAGAGCCTTCCTTTGCTTCCTAAGATAGAACGCTCAGCACGGACACGCCGGGGAAAAACGGTACGCAAAATAACCAGCAAAAAAGCTGGTAAATCGAGCGTCGATTTTCTCCACACGAATTCGCATCTGAGCACCTCCAAAAAACCTACGTTCACCTTAGCAGAATTATCCGGGATTGTCAATCAAACTTTAAGAGGTCTTGACCTCCGCCGCACCCAAACGCTGAATCCGCTCAAACGTCCGTATAAACCGGGTCTCGCTTTTGTAATAGACCGGCGGGAATCCAAGGGGCGCGCTTTCCTCGAAAGCGCCGGGATCACGGCCTTCGCCGGTCCACAGATGGATCCAAAAGCCCTTTTCGAGCTCCGGCAAAACCACCTTGCGCTTTTCATCCTTGCTTAAAATGGGTGCGATAAGCAGATCCTTTCCCAGCAGATATTCATCCCAGACCTCCGCCTTTGGAAAGTCCAAAAACAAAGGATGCACAAGCCGGTCTCCGCTTTCCTGGCGGTATTCCCGCAGCGCACCGAAGATCTCGCCCATGCGGCCCACATGGATCAAAGTTTCCGTATCGCTGTCCAAACGCCAGTCCTTGTCCCCGTCCGATTCATCAAGAAAAAACAAAGGCGAAAAGGCGGCAAGCTCCGCCCAGCGGAGCAGCACATCCTTGCGTCCTTTGCTCCCCACCGGCAGTGCCTGTCCTCCCGCAAGGCAGGCCACTTCCACACCCATGAGGGAAGCGGAAAGCATGGCGGACAGCTGGGCGGGCAGTCCATCGTGGCGGCTAAAATCAGCCATCTGCCGTTCCAGCAGTATGGGCCCGCCATGGGCGGAAGCGCCGGTAAAGCCGCTTTCCACCAGCAGCAGGCGTTCCTCGCCATAACCCTTCAAAAGGCCGCGGTTGGCCCTTGTCCAAAGCAGCGGCCAAAGGTTGTGGTACTGATGGGCGTTCTTCCCGTTGTGGAGCGCGGCATCCAAAGGAAGATGTTCTCCGCCCCGGATGAGATAGCCCGCAAACCCCGCTTCCAGAATGTGTTCAAAGATCCAGCGCTGATACCATTCCAGCCCATCCGGGTGAGTAAAGTCCACAAGCCCCACTCGGCTGCCTTCCAGCTCCAGCAGGCAGGGCGATTTACCCTTCATCACCAGATACCCGGCATCCCTGGCCTCCGCAAAGGCAGTACCTTCCTCGTTGAGATAGGGCGTGATCACGGCCAAAGGACGCACTCCCACGCTTTGGAGGTAACGCAGCAGTTCCTCGAAATCGCCATAGGCGCTGCGGTCAAGCCGCCAGTCGCCTTCTTCCGCCCAATCGTCCATCAGCACTGCCGCCACGGGAATTCCTGCGCCCAGCGCCATCTCCAGACGCTCCCGCACCAGGGCGGAACCGCCTCGGGCCAACAGCGTAACACCCTCATAAAGCCACGGGGGTGTAGACGGCCGTTCGCCCAAAAGCTTTTCTTCACTCGCCAAAGCCTCTTGCCAGCTCTCCCCCACGTCCACCACCACATCCAGCGGCACACCCTGCACAAAAAAGCGCGGGCGGAGCCGGGCTGTGCAGTCCACTTCACTGTAGAAGGAGGTATGAACATGGACATACATACGGTCCCAAAGGAGCGTAGGCTGGGGATAGGGCGTGGACACAGGGCTTCCCACCCTGCCCTTCGCGCCTCGGACCCATCCCGTCAGATTGGACAGGGTGCGGCCTGTGCCCTTGCTCCGCACCCATTGCGGCAGATTTCTTCCGGACAGTTCCAGATAGGAAGGCTGCATGCCTCCCCCGAACAAAGGTGCTCCGCTCGCATTATCAAACTCAAGGTACATGCCTTGGGTCATGGCAGGAAGACCGGAAAAACTCATGTGGAGACGGTTCTCCGCCTCCTCAAAGGTCACATGAACCCGCTTGCTTCCCTCGAAAAAGACCACTCGATTTTCCTGAAGAATACGAAATTCAGATAGAGGTATCCGGTCCTTCACCCTTTTGGACACATCGTAAGGCCGGCGGCCCGGATTGATTTCACAGCTCGCCACCGTCAAAAATGGCTCCTCCGGCGAATGTGCGAATACCAGATGATCCTTATACCACAGGTTCAGCTTCTCCCCGCTTTCTTCCAGCCGTATCATCTTATCCCTCCAAAATTCGATGTTTTTCTATTCGTTTTTGGATACGCTAAATCCTCTCCGGCCAAAAGAAAAACGCCGGAAAGTTCCGGCGTTTTTAACCGAAGAAATTACAGGATGTTCACATTCACGATGATGGACGCGAACACGATCGCCACCATGGACAGCAGCTTGATCAGAATGTTGATGGAAGGACCGGAGGTATCCTTGAAGGGATCGCCCACGGTGTCGCCCACAACAGCCGCTTTGTGGTTCTCGGAACCCTTGCCGCCCAGGTTGCCGGCTTCAATGTACTTCTTGGCGTTATCCCAGGCGCCGCCGGAGTTGGACATCATGATCGCCAGGATGAAACCACAGGCCGTTGCGCCGGCCAGAAGGCCAACCACGCCCTGAGGCCCAAGAATGATGCCCACCAGGATGGGAGCCACGATGGCCAGGATGGCCGGCTTCACCATTTCCTTTTGAGCGGAACGGGTGCAGATGTCCACGCAGGACGCATAATCGGGTTTGCCGGTGCCCTCCATCAGACCCGCGATCTCACGGAACTGACGGCGCACTTCAACCACAATCTTCTGGGCGGCACGGCCCACGGAGCTCATGGTCATGGCGGCAAACACGAAGGGCAGCACCGCACCAACGAACAGACCAATCAGGATGCTGGGATTCATAAGGGACAACTCAGCCACCTTGAAGCTCGGATCGAGCTGGGTAACCGTGTCGGTAAAGGAAGCAATAAGCGCAAGGGCCGTCAAAGCAGCGGAACCGATCGCAAAGCCCTTGCCGGTGGCCGCGGTGGTATTGCCAAGGGAATCCAGCGCATCGGTGCGCTCACGGACGGACTCATCGAGACCGGCCATCTCAGCGATGCCGCCGGCGTTGTCAGCCACGGGGCCGTAGGCGTCGGTCGCGAGGGTGATGCCCAGAGTGGACAGCATGCCCACAGCCGCCAAAGCGATGCCGTAAAGACCCATATTCATTGTAGCCGCAAAGTTAAAGATTTCACCGCCCGCCAGCAGGAAGCTCGCGATGACGGCAACGCCCACCACGATTACGGGGACCAGGGTGGAGTTCATGCCAAGGGACAGGCCGCCGATGATGATGGTCGCGGGGCCAGTCTTGGACGTTTCCGCCAAATCCCGGGTGGGTTTATAAGTATCGGAAGTGGAGTATTCAGTGTAGTAGCCAATCACGTTGCCGGCGATAAGACCGCACAGCACAGCGCCATAAAGGCCGATGTGCTCCATGCCCAGGATGCCCCAGATCACGAAGAAAGCGGCCACAGCCACAATCACAGCACTGATGTAGGTGCCGCGGCGAAGTGCGGACAGGAGCACTTTCTGCTCTGTCTTTTCACCGGTGCGCACAAAGAAGGTACCAATGATGGAAGCCACGATACCTACCGCCGCCAGCAGCAGGGGTACCAGGAAACCGTCCACACCCAGCCCGGCTGCAACAGCCAGTGCGCAGGCGGAGATGATGGAACCCACATAGGACTCGTACAGATCGGCGCCCATGCCGGCCACATCGCCCACGTTGTCGCCTACATTGTCGGCGATAACGGCAGGGTTCCGGGGATCGTCCTCGGGGATACCGGCCTCAACCTTACCCACAAGATCAGCGCCCACGTCGGCCGCCTTGGTAAAGATACCGCCGCCCACACGGGCAAACAGCGCCATGGTGGAAGCACCGATACCAAAGGTCAGCATGGCGTTGGCGATGTCACGGATCTCAAGGCCGAGCACCAAATCCAGGAACAGGTACCAAAGGACCACATAGAGAAGTCCCAGGCCAACCACAACAAGGCCCATCACCGCGCCGCTCGAGAAAGCGACCTTGAGACCCTGATTGAGACTGGACTGCGCCGCATTCGCCGTACGGGCGTTGGCAGCAGTTGCGATCTTCATGCCGAAGAATCCCGCCAGCGCGGAGAACAGGCCGCCCAGCACCAAGGCAAAGGGCGTGTAGATGTTCATAAGTCCGCACAGGGCCAGCACGAGGAAGATCACGAAAAGGACAGCAAATACGATGGCAACGCCGCGATACTGACGCTTCAGGTAGGCGTTGGCACCTTCGCGAACCGCTTTAGAAATTTCTTTCATGCGGTCGGTTCCCTCGCTGAACTTGAATACTTTTTTGGCAAGATATCCGGCAAAGATAAGCGCCAAAACAGCACCGGCCAAGATCAGCAGAGTCAAACCTGTGTTCATTGAAACCCCTCCTCCATATTAAAAAATTTGAACCGAAGATATCATAGCATAAAACCAATGATGCGTAAATACAATAATTATTTAATTTTTTCTTCGGCATGCACAGAATGATTCAATAAAAAGGCCCCCGCTCGATGGGCGGGAGCCTTTGCCGTGCTGATCTTTATTCCACCGTCACCGATTTGGCCAGATTTCTGGGCTTATCGATGTCACAGCCCTTCTCCAGCGCCATATAATAGGCCAGCATCTGCATGGGAATGATGGCCAGCATGGGCGCAAAAAGATCGGAGGTTTTGGGCACAGTGAAAAGATATTTAACCTCTTCCCTCGCCTTGGTATCCCCTTCAAAGGCGACGGCCAGGGTTTCGGCGCCACGTACCTTCACCTCAATGATGTTGCTGATGGTCTTTTCAATTACCTTGGACTGGGTGACCAGGGACACCACCAGCGTGCCCGGCTCAATAAGAGCGATGGTCCCATGCTTGAGTTCACCCGCTGCATAGGCTTCGGAATGGATGTAGGAAATCTCCTTGAGCTTCAAAGAAGCCTCCAGTGCCAAAGCATAATCCAGCCCCCGGCCCAGATAGAACACGCTTCTTTTATCAAAATGCTTATGGGCAAAGCGCTGAATCTCGCTGTTCATTTCCAGCACCTTGGCCGCCTTATCGGGGATGGTAAGCAGTTCCTTCACGTAGTCCCTGAGCTCCTCATCGCTCATTCTGCCCCGTTTATGGGCAATATCCGCTGCAAGGATGGTTAAAACCATAACCTGGGAGACGTAGGCCTTGGTGGAAGCCACGGCGATTTCAGGGCCCGCCCAGGTGTAAATCACCTGATCGGCCTCCCGAGCGATAGTGCTGCCCACCACATTGGTAATCGCAAGGATGCGGGCGCCCTGCCGCTTTGCTTCCCGCATGGCGGCGATGGTGTCCGCCGTCTCCCCGGACTGGCTGATGATGATGCAAAGGGTGCCCGGCCGAATGATGGGATCCCGATAGCGGAACTCCGAGGCAATGTCCACTTCCACCGGAATGCGGGCCATGGCCTCAAAGAGCCATTTGCCCACCATACCAGCATGATAGGCTGTTCCACAGGCCAAAATGGTGATGCCCGCAATATCCTCAACCTGCTCCCGGGTAAGGGGCATCTCCTGCTGGCGAATGGTATAGTTTTCCGGGTCCACATGAGGGCTCATGGTATCCCGCAAAGCGGCGGGCTGCTCATGAATCTCCTTGATCATGAAGTGAGCATAGCCGCCCTTTTCCGCCGATTTGATATCCCAGTCCACGTGCATGATTTCCTTGGAGACCACGGTGCCGAATTCATCATAAAAGGTCACGCCGTCCGTCTTTAAAACACCTATTTCACCGTTATCCATCAAGTAGATATCCCGGGTATACTCCAAAATGGCCGGAATATCGGAGGCGATGTACTTGGTGCCATCCTCCCCTGCGCCCACCACCAGCGGGCTGTCCTTTCGCGCACAGTAAAGGGTGTCCGGCTGGCTTTTGACGATGATGCCGAGGGCAAAGGAGCCCCGGAGCTTGGGCAGCACCTTGAAGAGCGTATCCTTCATATCGCCGGTATAATACTGGTTCAGCATGTGCGCGACCACTTCCGTATCCGTCTCGGACACAAATTGGCAGCCCTTATCCATAAGCCATGCCTTCAGTTCGGCATAGTTCTCAATGATTCCGTTGTGCACAATGGCAATTTCACCCTTTACGTCGGTATGGGGATGAGAATTGATATCGGAAGGCTCTCCATGGGTGGCCCAGCGGGTGTGGCCGATGCCGAGGTGCCCAGCAACCTCCCTGCCCTCCAGCCGTTCCTCCAGGTTGGCAAGCCGCCCCTTGGCCTTTACCACCTCGATATGGTCTCCATTAAAGACAGCGATGCCCGCAGAATCATAGCCGCGATATTCCAAATGCTTGAGTCCAT
Source organism: Gehongia tenuis (assembly GCF_014384795.1). NCBI lineage: Bacteria > Bacillati > Bacillota > Clostridia > Christensenellales > Christensenellaceae > Gehongia > Gehongia tenuis. The sequence continues at coordinate 1,088,486 of NZ_JACRSR010000001.1, forward strand.
TGATTAAAACGGGCGTCGCGTTGTCACGCCCCAAATATCCAACAATACCGCACATAATGGTGTCCTCCAATCCAGGGTATTCAATAAACTGCTGTAACCTATAATACCCCGATTTTGATCTTTTCTAGAATTTATCACTAAATAGGGGGTCATGGCAAGTCAATCTTTGTAAAACGTCAAAATTGTGCACGGCAAGATAAAATTCTCGTTGACACATTATTTTGTTTTCCCGTATCATTTCATTATCTAATAGGTTGAACCTTCGCTGAAAGGAGCAATACCATGCACACGAAATTCATCTTTGTCACCGGCGGCGTGACCTCATCCCTGGGTAAAGGCATCGTCGCCTCCTCCCTTGGATGCCTATTGAAGAGCCGAGGGTTCAAGATATCCATTCAGAAGATGGATCCCTACCTCAACGTGGACCCGGGAACCATGAATCCCTATCAGCATGGCGAAGTGTTCGTGACCGATGACGGTGCAGAAACCGATCTCGATCTTGGGCATTATGAAAGATTTATCGACCAGCCGCTCACCGCCTCCCACAGCGTCTCTTCCGGCCAGATTTACTGGAATCTCTTCGAACGGGAACGAAAGGGCGAAATGAACGGCACCACCATCCAGGTGATTCCCCACGTCACCGGCGGCATCATCAGCAAGATTGAAGCCGCAGCCAAGGCAGCCGACTCGGATGTGATGCTGGTGGAGCTGGGCGGCACCGTGGGCGATATTGAATCTGAACCCTTTCAGGAAGCCATCCGCCAGTTCCGCTGGTCGGTGGGTCCGGAAAACTGCATTTTCATTCATGTAACCCTCCTCCCCTATCTGGAAAGCTCCGGGGAACTCAAGACCAAACCCACTCAGCACAGTATCCGCACCCTTCTATCCAAAGGTATTCAGCCGGATATCGTGGTATGCCGAAGCCTCAAGCGGGTGGGCAGGGAGCAGCGGGAAAAGATATCCCTGCTGTGCAATCTGGAAGCCGATCACATCATGGAGAGCCCCAATGCTTCCACGCTTTATGAAGTCCCCCTTCTTCTGCACCAGCAGGGCTTGGACGAACTGGTTTGCAGGATGCTTGGCATCAAAGGCCGCGAGCCGGAGCTCACTGCATGGCGGAAGATGGTGGAAAATATCAAGAATCCCACGCAGGAAGTCAACATCGCATTGGTGGGCAAGTATGTGGAACTCCACGACGCCTATCTCAGCATCGCCGAATCCTTGACCCATGGCGGCGCCTTCCACAGCGCCAAAGTGCATATCCATTGGATCAATGCCGATACGGTCACCGATGAAACGGCGAATATTTTAAAGGACATGCAGGGCATTCTCGTCCCCGGCGGTTTTGGCACACGCGGGCTTGAGGGAAAGATCCGGGCCATTCAGTATGCCCGGGAGAACAATGTTCCCTTCCTTGGGATCTGCCTTGGAATGCAGATGGCTGTCGTGGAATACGCCCGTCATGTGCTCAATATGTATGATGCCAACACCACCGAGGCCAATCCCAGCACCCCTTATCCGGTGATTGACCTCATGCCTGAACAGCTCAATATCACCCAGCGGGGCGGCACCATGCGTTTGGGCAAATATGACTGTGAACTTGTTCAAGGCACCAAAGCCCAAAAAGCCTATGGCGAGACCATGATCAGCGAGCGGCACCGCCATCGCTATGAGTTCAACAATGAGTACAGAGAACGCTTCGACGCTTCCAACATGCGGGTTGCGGGCATCAATCCCGGCCGCAATCTTGTGGAAATTGTGGAACTGACCAATCATCCCTGGTTCGTAGCGGTGCAGTTCCATCCCGAATTTAAATCACGGCCCGACCGCCCCCATCCTCTCTTCCGGGATTTCGTGGGCGCAGCCATCGAGAGAAAGAAGCTGCTCGGCTGAAGGGAGGGCGTCATGAATAAAATCATTGTGGTTGATTTTGGCGGGCAGTACACCCAGCTCATTGCAAGACGGGTCCGGGAAGCCCATGTGTACTGTGAAATTGTCCCCTTCGACGCTGCCATGGACCGCTTGACCAGTGAGGACGTCAGGGGCTACATTCTGGCCGGCGGACCCAACAGCGTGAACGATCCCGGTGTGCCCATGTGCGATCCAGCTTTGCTTGATCTCGGCAAACCGGTCCTCGGTATCTGCTATGGAGCCCAGTTGATGGCAAAGCTTTTGGGCGGCATTGTGGACAAGCCTGAGACCGGCGAATACGGCGGCGTGGATGTAGTTTATGACGAACGATGCGCTCTTTTTGCCGGCTTGAATCCCAACTCCACCGTTTGGATGAGCCATAACGATGCCATCGTAAAAATGCCGCAGGGATTTGTTTCCGCAGCCCATACCCCCCACTGCCCCATCGCCGCCATGGCCCGGGAGGATCAGCAGCTCTATGCCCTTCAATTCCACCCGGAAGTTCAGCATACAAAGCTGGGCTTTGATATTCTGAAAAAGTTTCTCTATGATATTTGCCATTGTGCTGAGGAATGGATTATCGGCGATCTTGCAGGCGGCATGATTGCCAGTCTCAAGGCAGAAATTGGGGACCGCAGGGTGCTCTCCGCGCTATCCGGCGGCGTGGATTCGGCAGTGGCTTCCGTGCTGGTCCATAAGGCCATCGGCGATAACCTCACCTGCATCTTTGTGGATCACGGCATGCTCCGCAAGAATGAAGCGGAACGAGTGCTCCAGGTGTATCGGGATGAATTTGGCATGAATCTCATCTTTGTAGACGCTAAGGAGCGTTTCCTCAGCAAACTTAAGGGTGTCACCGATCCTGAAGAAAAACGAAAGATTATTGGCACCGAGTTCATTCGAGTCTTTGAGGAGGAGGCCGCCAAGATCGGCTCCCCCGAAATTTTGGTCCAGGGCACCATCTATCCCGATGTAATTGAATCAGGCGTGGGCCATGCCAATACCATCAAGAGCCATCACAACGTGGGCGGGCTGCCGGAAAACATGGCTTTTACCAAGATTGTGGAGCCTCTGCGCGGCCTCTTTAAGGATGAGGTGCGTGCGCTGGGCGTGGCGCTGGGCATTCCAGCCTCCCAGGTTTGGCGCCAGCCTTTCCCCGGTCCCGGCCTCGCCGTGCGTATTCTGGGCGAGATCACGCCTTATAAACTCAAAATCGTGCAGGACAGCGACGCCATTCTCCGGGAGGAAATCGCCGCAGCCGGCCTTGAACGGGATATTTGGCAGTATTTCACCGTTCTTCCCAATGTGCGCAGTGTGGGCGTAATGGGTGATGGACGGACCTACGATGAGCTGGTGGCCATCCGCGCTGTCACCTCCAGCGATGCCATGACCGTGGATTTTGCCCGCATTCCCTACGAAATCCTGGCCAAGATTTCCAGCCGTATCATTGCCGAGGTGGATCACGTGAACCGTGTTGTCTATGATGTCACTTCAAAACCCCCGGGCACCATTGAATGGGAGTAGCCGATAGGATCTGCCGCTGACAAATGCCAAGGCGGCCAAACCGGCCGGTCTCGCCGGCAGAAAAAGTATGCCGCAGCAAGAGCCATTTTGATGGATAACGAGCGTTTATTCTCACAAAGGACAGTTCAAATAATTCACAAATGGAGGCCTGTAATGAAACAAGATATGATTCTCATCCTCGATCTGGGCAGCGAAGAAAACCCGCGCTTGGCCCGGGAGATCCGTGCGCTGGGCGTGTACACGGAGATCCATCCCCATGATATCTCCAAAGACGAGCTTGCGGCTTTGCCCAATGTCAAGGGCATCATTCTGAATGGCGGCATCAATCATATTGTGGACGGCGTCGCCATCGATGCCTCCCCCGCCGTTTATGAAAGCGGTCTTCCCATCTGGGCCATCGGCCACAAGGGAACCGCTCCCCTTGCCGCAAACGGTCCCGAGCGCCAGAAGGCGATTTCCGCCTTTGTGCTGGACACCTGCGGAGCCGAGGCCAACTGGAATATGGAAAACTTCATCGATGATCAGGTGGAGCTCATCCGCCGCCAGGTGGGCAGCCGAAAAGTGCTGCTGGCACTGTCCGGCGGCGTGGATTCCTCGGTGGTGGCCGCGCTTCTTATCAAAGCCATTGGCGGTCAGCTGACCTGTGTGCACGTCAACCATGGCCTTTTACGCAAAGGCGAGCCCGAAGAGGTCGTTCATGTGTTCCGACATGAGCTGGGTGCAAACCTTGTTTATGTGGATGCCGCCGATCGCTTTTTGGATAAACTGGCGGATGTGGCCGATCCAGAAAAAAAGCGCAAGATTATCGGCGCCGAGTTCATTCGGGTTTTTGAAGAGGAGGCTCGAAAACTCAAAGGCATCGAATTCCTGGCTCAAGGCACCATCTATCCCGATATCATCGAATCCGGAACTAAAACAGTAAAGGCCGTCAAGAGCCATCACAATGTGGGCGGACTGCCGGAGGATCTAAATTTTGAACTGGTGGAGCCTTTGAAGATGCTTTTCAAGGACGAGGTTCGTGCCTGCGGCGTGGCTTTGGGTCTGCCCGCGTCCATGGTCTACCGTCAGCCCTTTCCCGGCCCCGGTCTTGGGGTGCGCTGCCTCGGAGCCATCACCAGGGACAGGCTGGAAGCTGTTCGTGAATCCGATGCAATCCTTAGGGAAGAATTTGCGGCAAACGGCCTGGAAGGCAAAGTGTGGCAGTACTTCACCGCCATCCCCGATCTCAGGTCTGTAGGCGTACGGGACGGCAAGCGGGCCGACGAATGGGCTGTAATTATCCGGGCGGTCAATACCGTGGATGCCATGACGGCCACCGTGGAGAACGTTCCTTTTTCGCTGCTGCAAAAAATCACAGCACGCATCACAAGCGAAGTCAAGGGCGTTAATCGGGTACTCTTCGACCTTACGCCGAAGCCCACAGGAACCATTGAGTGGGAATAAGTTAATATAGGCTTTTGAGTCCCGAAAACCCTTGAAAACACTGGGGTTTTCGGGATTCTTCTTTTTTACTGGCTACAAAATGGCTACATCAGCCTATTTTTTTGTAGCCATCTCCTTCTGCGGCTATTGCATCAAGCTGATTGGCTACTTCGGTCTGCTTGTTCGGGTAGAGGTGGCTGTAGGTGTCCATGGTGGTCTGCACCTTTTCGTGACCCAAGCGTTCTGCCACCAGAAGCGGTGTACATCCCATATCGATCAGCAGACTGGCGTGGGTATGACGAACATCGTGCACTCTGATTTTCTGCGTTCCGGACTTGTCACAGCCGTATTTCATCTGTCTGCCGACCCAGCCCTTGTCATAAGGGAAGATGCGGTCTGTAGGCTGTAAATCATAAATTGTAGCCAGATGGTCACGGATACAGCTTTCCAGCACCTTTGGCATGACAACCTCTCGATACCCAGCCTCTGTTTTGGGCGGATAGATATAATCCTTTCCGTTCAGGCGCTGATAGTTCTTGTTGACCGAGATAATGTGTCTGTCGAAATCAATATCTTCCGGTGTCAGAGCCAGCAGCTCGCCGACACGAAGTCCTGTGTAATACATAATCATAAAGATTGTGTAGCCAACGGGTCTGTCCTTCATAGCTTCAATGAACACCCCGAATTCTTCCTTCGTCCAGAACAGCATTTCTTCGGCATTCTTTTTGCCCATAGTTCCTGCCTTGTGGCAAGGATTTTCTCTCAGACCGTAGAACTTTACCGCAAAATTGAATGCTGCGGTGAGCTGGTTGTTCATGCTTCGCAGATAGGTTGGTGCATAACCTCGTCCGTTGGGCTGACGATAGTTAATCATCTCATTTTGCCAGTTGCGAATATCGGTAGGCTTGATTTCGCTGACGGGCATTTCTCCGAAATACGGGAGGACTTTTTTGTTAAACAGATAGCGTTTATTGGCATAAGTAGTTTCTCTGGTGCGAGGAACCGCATCGTTCATATAGATTTCAACGAAATCCTTGAATTTCATGCCAAGGCTACCCTCTGCCTGACTGATAAAGTCACGTTCCCATTGTAAGGCTTCTTTCTTAGTAGAGAAGCCTCTTTTCTTTTTGTGGATCTCCTTTCCTGTCCAATCCTTTACACGGATTTGAGACATCCATTTTCCTGTGTTTTTGTCTTTCGTTACTGACATTGCGTTCTCCTTTACTAAATCAATGTCAGACCTTAATTATTCTACAGAGCCAAACTCCTTTTCAAGATAAGCTCTGCGACGAGCTAAGCGCTCATCCTCGTCAAGTTCTTCCGGTTCCACACATTCCACGGAAGCCCCCGCATAGTACGCAAGGGTCTGCTCTTGCCAGCTATGTAATGCCGCAGGAGAACAGTTGTAGCTGCGCACATCTTCTCGCATATCTTCCCATTGTTCTAAGAACAGACACATATCCGCATTGTGGTCAGCATCCATTTCCTTTCCGTTAAAACGGATGGAGCAAGTCCACTCATTGCTACGGGGCGGCTTCTTCACATCTACATCAAATTTAATGGAAGATACCTTGTTCAGTTCAAACAGGAAGCTCATTATGTCGGCAAGACTTCTGATCGGCGCCGTATTGGTTTCATAACCAAGAATAAATGTCGGCGTTGTATCAAGATGTTTTGCCAGTTCATTCACGACATCAATGGAAACCTCGATTTCTCCGGTTTCATACTTCTGCACGGTACGCAGAGATTTACCGATGAGGTTTGCCAGTTGAGTCTGGTTTAGGCCTTTGCGTTTTCGCAGTGTTTTTATCCGCTGGCCGATTGCGGAATAATCGAAATTATCCATAAATAATTCACCTCGTACATATCATATCACAAACAAATGCGAATTGCAAGTGCATATTTCTATTCTACAAGACTTGACAAAAGTATTTTCCGTGCGTATAATAAATGTGTACTAAAAGTGCGTATTTGAATTTTGAGCAAGAATCGAACGAATGAAAAGTACGCAAATCTACATTTTAGACGCAGGAGGTACTAATGAGAGCACAGTTTATCACAGCAGAAGAAGTTCAGAAGGTATTGGATGTCAGCCGCAGTAAGTCCTATCAGATTATCCGTGAGCTGAACAAGGAACTGAAAAGCATGGGCTATAAGACGATTGCAGGCAAATGCCCCATCTCGTTCTTCAAGCAGAAGTTTTATGGTCTGGAAATCGGAGGTGAAAGCGCTTGATGAATGAAAAAGAAAAAACGACCGTCCCGATTCCATCTGTTGGCGCAGATGGGGAACAGTCGCTTTCCTATGTAACAGAACAAATTATACCAACCGAAAACGAAGAAATCAATCCTTCCGAGGAAAATATGGAGGAAGTTCTTCGTCAGATGCAGAGAATGAATGACCCGGCATATTTGCACACGGTGTCCATGAATGAGCTGTACGAAACGGTATATCAGAGCAGACCGCCCGTCATAGACGGTCTGCTCTACTCCGGAACGTATTTGTTTGCCGGAGCACCTAAAGTGGGCAAATCGTTCTTTATGGCACAGCTCGCCTATCATGTCAGCACCGGAAGAAAACTCTGGGATTATGATGTTCACCAAGGCACGGTTTTATACCTTGCCCTGGAGGACGATTACCAGAGATTACAGGAGCGTATGTCCCGAATGTTCGGTGTAGAGGGTACGGACAGCCTGCACTTCGCCGTATATGCTAAGCAGCTCGGCGCAGGGCTTGATGAACAGCTTGAAAAGTTCATTAAGGAACATCCGGACACAAGGCTGATTATCATTGATACTTTACAGAAGATTCGAGAGGTCAGCACCGACAATTACAGCTATGCCAACGATTATGAGATTGTCGGCCGCATGAAGCAGTTTGCAGATAAAAACGGTGTGTGCCTGTTACTTGTGCACCATACACGAAAGCAACAGGCTGGAGATAGATTTGAGATGATTTCCGGTACGACAGGACTGCTCGGCTGTGCTGACGGAGCGTTCCTGATGCAAAAGGAAAAGCGAACCGATCTGAGTGCCACCCTTGAAATTGTCGGCAGAGATCAGCCCGACCAAAAGCTTCATCTGACAAGGGATGCCGAGAAGCTGATATGGATGCTCGACCGTGCGGAAACAGAGCTTTGGAAAAGCCCTCCTGACCTGTTGTTGGACAAGATCGCTGCTGTGATTACACAGGACACCCTGGCGTGGAATGGAAGCGCTACGGAGCTTGTAGCCCTTCTTGGGGAGGATATACAGCCCAATATTCTGACCCGCAGGCTCAATGTCAAAGCGGGAGAATTACTGAACGAATATCAGATTGAGTATTCCGTGAAGCGCACCCGTAACGGTAGTTTTATTAGCCTGACACGAAAGACCGTGTGACGATTGGTGACGGTTGTGACGATTAAAACGACAGCAGGGGCGGTATCAAAAATACCGTCACAATCGTCACAACCGTCACGGAAAGGATGGGATAAGAACGGATGAAGAATATACAGATTCCCTATGACCTGTTTATAGATTTACTGCTTTACCACCTAAACGGCGAGGATGATCTTGAAGAAGAAATCCAACGAGGGTTGGAAGAAAAGCTGGATGCCATGGTGAATAGGCAGCTCTACTCACAGTACAAGACAGCTCCAACCGAGGAACAACGAGAGAAGGCAAGGCAGGAATATCTTGACCGCCGTGGAGTGCCGGAGAGCTTCCGCTGGACTACTTCTCCTTGGGAGCTATAACAGGAGCGTGCCACGCTCCTGTGGATGGCTGACAAGGCGAAAATGCCAAGTTGTCAAGTTGGCAACTTGCCACCGCACCGCCCCCAACCGCATCCCCCGTCCCCATCGAGAAATCCGCAGATTTTGAGATGGACAGTCAGAGCTGATTGTCTAATTTGCTCTGACTATGGGCGGCAGCAACGAGCAAAACCGTTTGTGAGTATGATGCTGACCATGCTGATTTTTGAGGATTGTGTGTCACTTGCAAGCCGATAAAAGCAGCTAAGGCTCTCGCAGGAGCCGCATACTCCCTCGGAGAGCGCAATGCGCTTTTGATGCGTAGTGTCAAAAGTGCTTTTGCGTTACTTTTGGCAAAAGTAACAAAACCCGCCGACGAGCGGCGAAACCCATTTTGATAAGAACAGGAATTTCGGAGGTGACAGTTATAAAAAGAACAATCAGCGCAATGTCCGGTGATGGAGTGGTTGCTCATAATCGTCGAACCTATATCGCAGAAAATGTTGACCAGACGAGAACGCACCTGAACATTGAATATTGCTATACACCCATCGAGCAGGCATATCATGAATTATTTGATGAAGCCCTTGCGGAATTTAATGCAAAGCAAAAACGCAAAGATCGCTGCATTAAAAATTATTACGAAAAAATCCGTGATGGAAAACAGGAAAAAACTTTTTACGAAGTGATTTTCCAAGTTGGGAATAAAGACGATATGGGAGCTGCCGGAGAGAATGGAGAACTGGCAAAAGATATTTTGGATAAGTTCTATCACAGCTTTCTTGAACGCAATCCCCATCTCCATGTGTACTCCGCTCATCTTCACATGGATGAAGCTACGCCCCATCTGCATATTGATTTCATCCCTTTTACCACTGGGAGCAAGCGTGGACTTTCCACCCGTGTGTCGTTGAAACAGGCTCTTGCCGATCAGGGCATTACCGGCGAGGGGCGTTCTCTGACAGAACGTGATTTGTGGGTACAGGAAGAAAAAGAAGCACTTGCGGAAATCATGTTGGAGCATGGTATTGAGTGGGAGCAGAAAGGTGAGCACAAGGAGCATCTGAGCGTTTTGGAGTTTAAGCGAGAGAAACGCAAGGAGGAGCTTGCCGAACTGGAGCAGACCATTGAGCGTGTCCAACAGCAACAGGTGTCTATCAAGGCTGTGGAACAGATTGAAGCCAAGCCCCTGCCGTTGACATCTAAGGTAGCCATTGATAAAGAGGACTATCAAACGCTTGTCACGGCAGCGCAGAAATATGTAGTGCAGGAAAAACAGGAGAGCAAGCTGAAGAAGCTCCTGAAAGAAGCGAAGAAAACCATTGAAGAATTGAAAGAAAAGGTGGCTGCGCTCACAAAGGAACTGGCTGAGTATAAATCTGTTCGTGGTCAGCTTCGTACTAAGGAGTTGGAGAAGGAGAATGATGATCTGCGCAAGAAGCTCAGTGGATATGAGGAAGTGATTTCTCGTAATAATCTGTGGTTGTACTTTGGCAGACCCAAAGGTAAAACCAAGACAAAGGAAGATGTTCGTTGATTCCTATAAAGTTTTCAGAGGTCTTTATATGTCCAATTAAGTCTATCTAATTCTAATTGCTTCTATGAAAATCCGCATTTTTCTGCTTTAGTCCATTGAAAAAAGAAATTTTTCATGATATACTTGACAAAGGTGAGGTGATATGTTATGAATGATGAAATTTACACAATAACGCAAGCTGCACAGTATTTAAAAGTTTGCGATAAGACAGTTCGTAGATTGATTAAGGCGAACAAATTAACTGCGTCAAAAGTTGGAGATCGTTCATGGCGTATCAGAAAAACCGACATTGATATGTATTTACGAGACAACACTAATGGAACGAAAGGAGTTGCTATCAATGAGTGAAGAATTGATTCAGAGAAATCTGATAGAAGCTCCTGAAAAAATGGGCGACTGGAATTTTTACAATATTGGTGCTACAACACTAAAAGCCCTGAAGGGTGCGAAAATTATCCCTGATCGTGATTATGATGAGTATGAAAAGAAGAAACCAGATGCTTTGATTGTAAAAAAGCCTTTGGTTATTGCGGCAATTGAATACAAACAACCGAAAGAACTTCGTACAGACAAACAGGTTGCTACAGCTATTGCTCAGGAATTGGGCACTGCTCAGGCTCTGCAAGCAAAAATTTACATTGTTACTGATGGAAAGAAATCTTATTGGATAAACCCTGTAACAGGTAATGAAATTCTTCAAGAAGATGGAAGTAGTATTACTCTGAATTTCGATAAGAAAAGTACAGAGTGCATCACTTTGATTAACAAAATCCGAGCTTCTATCAATGCGACCAATGACCAAATCAAAGCTGCGGCAACGGTAGATCCATTACCATTGGCTGAAAAGGTGTGGCAGGATCTTTGGGCAGTATCAGGAGCAACACCGGAAAACTGCCTGTATACCTTTGTGGAGATATTCATCTTTAAATACCTTAGTGATTTGGGCGTTTTAAGAGGAATGTACTCATTCTACGATTTATTGGGGAAATATGCGGGTAATAATGATAATGAGGTTCTTGAATATTACGCTTCTGTTGTACGTGTAAAAATCAAAGAGCTGTTCCCTGGTAACCCTAAGGACAAGACAACAATTATCAATGGTACAATCTTTGTTTCCAAAGATGATAAAGCTGTTTCTGGTTATGCAACTGTTTTCAGAAGGATTTTAAATAGATTTAATGAGTTTGGTACTCTTGAAAATATCGATTATGATTTTAAGAGCAAGTTATTCGAGACCTTCTTGAAAGAATCTATTAGTAAAAAGAACTGGGGACAGTACTTTACCCCGTTGAAGGTTGTTCGATCTATTGTCGATATGGTTGAGATTACCCCCGGTATGGAAATTTGTGACCCCGCTTGTGGTGTGGGTAAGTTTTTGCTGGAGCCGATATTGCATGATTTACATCGCTTCTATGCGGTTGAAAATGACGAGTTGAAACCTCAGATTACATTGCATGGATTTGATAAAGGTTTCGATAAAGATGAGCAGAAGACAATCATCCTTGCGAAGGCGAATATGTTGATTTATATGTCTGGTGTAATAAAGGAACACCCAGATATGACAAAGAAATTTGCACAGTTGTTTAATGATACATTTCTGCTTCAAACGAACTCTATCCTTGGTACGTTAGCAAAACCAATCAAGGATAAATTTGATTTAATTCTCACAAATCCGCCATATGTTATGAGTGGAAGTAGCAATCTAAAGGAAGAAATTGCAAAGCAGCAGGAATTAAAGGATTATTTTGCTGTTAGCGCAATGGGCATTGAAGGTCTGTTCATGGAATGGATTGTTCGTGCATTAAAGCCAGGCGGAAAAGCATTTATTGTTGTACCGGATGGTATTATGAATCGCAGTAATGATAAAAAGTTGCGAGACTTTATACTCGAACAATGCTTTGTGGATGCTGTGATTTCTTTGCCGTTGAATACTTTCTTCACGACAAATAAGAAAACCTACATTTTGGCTCTTACCAAGAAAGTGGCTGTAAATGTAGGCGGCGTAGATACACTTGAACGACAGACAACGCCGGTGTTTACGTATTTGTGCTCTGAAATTGGAGAAACAAGAGACGTATATCGTTTTGATATAGACCGGAACGATTTGGAAACTGCTTCTGATCTCTTTAATATGTTTAAGGGAGCAAAAACAAAATTTAAAACCAGCGATAAACGCTGTAAAATCGTTGATATTGGTGAATTTGTTGATGCTACTCATTGGTGTATAGATCGTTGGTGGTCGCATGAAGAAAAAATTGAGCTTGGCATTGAAGATAGTGTGAAGTCTGTCGATGTAGACACATTTAGAACCATGCTCAGCGATGTAACAGCTGCCTTGTCTGAGTTAGACGAACCACTCTGTGAAATTTCCAGAGACGATGAAGATAAAACTGTGATGACGGCGGATTTTAACCTAATTGATCTCTTTGATATTTACCGTGGAAGTGGAAAATATACAAAAGCGTATGTGCAAAAGCATAAAGGCGAGTATGGTCTGTTCTCTGGCAACACATTTGGAAGGTTTGCAGATATTGATGCCTTTGATTATGATATGCCATGTCTTACTTGGGCAATCGATGGCTTAGCTGGCTATATAATGATTCATGACGAGCCATTCTCTGCAACAAATCATCGTGGAGTGTTGGTGCCGAAAGTTGACAATTTAAATCTGCAATATGTTAAATATGTTCTGGAACCAATTTTTAGAGAGTTGAAAAAAGGACGTCAGGGTTTGAACGGGGAGAATGAGTACACTTCGTTGCCACCGTTCATGATTAAATCTGTAAAAATACCGATTCCGGTTGATAACGAAGGTAATATCGATCTTACAGCGCAAGAAGATGTTGCGAATAAGTATTTAGCTATTGAAAGATGCAAGAAAGAGATTTCTGAGAAACTTGAAGCGCTAATTGGACAAAAAGTAAAAATCTAAACAAATCAGCCGAGCAGCTACCACTGCCCGGCTGATTTTCGTTCGTTATTCTTCCATGACTTCTATCATCATCCTGGCCCCCAGCTTGAAGCTGTTCTGGAATAGCAGGCACTCTGCCATAGTCTGATATTCACGAACAGCATCTGTGTAGCGGGAAAACAGGTCCTTTTGTTCGTCCGTCATAGATGCCAGAAGCTTTTCTTCGTTCTTGGTAATCAAGCGAAACGCTTCTTTGTATTCCTTACAGGCGGATGTGTCATAGTCGGTCGGCTCAATATTGCCATACCAGAATTCTTCCAGTAGCTTCATACCGTACCCTCCCCATAGATCAGTTCTTGGAGAACAATTTCTTCGGCTCGGTTGCGGATACTGTTCATGGCTCCGACCCACGCCATCTGATTCTGTGCTTTAAGCTGCTCTGTGATACCTTCTTTTTCTGCCATCTGCTTTATTAGCAGAGCAAGCCTGTCCTGTGCTTGAGCATCAATCTCAGTCAGATAGCTGTACAGCTTGCAGCTGAGAACCAAATCTGTGTACAGTACCGGGCGGTACTCCTTGATGTAACCAAGCTGCCTTCTGCCCCAGATACCGATAGGGCGTTCTTCGGTGTCCGGCAGAACCAGACAAGGGATGTAATAATCCCCTTGCAGTTCATACCAAAGTTCGTTGCTGTTGTCGTAGATGTATTTTTCCATAGTGCTAACCTCCGTGTATTATTTGTTTGAAATAGTTGCGAGTGGCTTTGAGGTGAATCAGCCAGCGGAGGTTTGTAGTATTGTAGCCGTGGCTACAAAATGGCTACAGAATTCGTAAAGACGCTACGGATAGCGTGAAATATGTGGAATGTGTGGATGAAAAGCGTACTTTCAGTGCATAAAATCACGAGAAATCAAGGTCTGGCAGTCGAGTGGGAATAATCCGCTGATGCAAAACATCGGGAAGGCTGGGGCAGCCCCAGCCTTCTTTTTTAGTCCTTATTTTCATGCTTCTCATATGGTTGTCCAGGGCAACCTTGACTTTCATATCCGTCCCATGCTATATTATCGATATCCTATTTGCCGCCGGGTAAAAAGCGTCTTTTGACCATTCCATTAGGCCTTTGAAGGAATGGGCATGGGACGTTTTATTATTATTTGAAAAGAGGTGCCCCCATGTTTCGAGAAATGCGCCGCAAAAAACAGCTCTTGCCCCTCGAAGAAACCATCGCCGTATTGGACCGGAGAACATCCGGTGTGCTGGCCCTCTCCGGAGATGACGGCTACCCTTACGCTGTGCCGCTCAGTTACATCCACTGCGATGGCCGGCTCTATTTTCATTGTGCCAAGAGCGGACATAAGTTGGATGCCCTCTTGGCGAATCCCAAAGCTTCTTTTTGTGTCATCGATCTGGACGACGTGGTTCCTGAGGAATACACCACGTATTTCCGCAGCGTGATCGTCTTTGGCACCCTTCGCGTTTTGGAGGACGAGGGCGAAAAGCGGAGGGCGATTGAAAAGCTGGCAGCTAAATATTCCCCCGATCATGAAGAGGGGCGCCTAAAGGAGATCGACCGGGAATTTAAAGTGCTCTGCATGTTGGAGATGTCCATCGAGCACATGACCGGCAAAGAGGCCATTGAGCTTGTGAAGCAAAGAGGGTAGCCCAATCACCATTCCAACTCCCCCTCCTTGTCTCGGAGCAGTGTATCATAGTTGTCAATTTTACGGTTTAATTTATCCAGAGTACCCTTAAGCTCCCCGATTTTATCCGCCAGAATATCCCGCTGCTCCATTAACAGCGCCTTTCGTGCCGCATGGGTACTGTCTCCCTGGCGAAAAAGTCTGTTGTATTCGACCAAGATCTCAACGGGGAGCCCAGCTCCCCGCATACATTTGGCAAATTTGACCCATCGAAGGCTGGCATCATCGTAGTTACGGATGCCAGCCTTATTCCTTGGCACCGGCGGAATAAGTCCAATCCGTTCATAATATCTCAATGTGTCTGCGGATAAGCCCGTTTGTTTGCTCACTTCCGCAATCGTCATCCTCTTCCCCTCCTAACCATTTACCGAATGATTCTGAATGCGCTGCGCAAAATCCTTCAGGATTCCCGGTATATCGATACCCTGCGGGCAGATTCTCCTGCACGCACCGCAGCCAAGGCAGGCGCCGGGCAGCTCCCCCGGCGTCATAGCGTCCAGCGTGAAGCGCACCGTCCCCATACCGTCATGCTTCAGCTCATTGTACATGGAGATGAGTTTGGGAATATCAAGGCCCTGCGGGCATTCCTCCATGCAGTACCGGCAGCCGGTGCAGGGCACCAGATCCGCCATCATGCCCACCACTTTTTCCAAAAGCGCCCGTTCCTCCGGAGTCGTGGGGTCCTCTCTTGAAAACAGCGTCAAATTTTCCTTCAGCTGTTCCATTGTCGTCATGCCGCTGAGAACCACCTGCACATTGGACAGCGATTGGAGAAACCGAAAAGCCCAGGATGCAATGGTGTCCTCCGGCCGGGCTTTTTTCAGCATGGCGCCAGCCTGCGGCGGCAGCTCAGCCAGCCGGCCGCCCCGACATGGTTCCATAACCATCACAGGAATACCGTGTTCCGTCAAAATTTCATACTTTCGTTTTGCGTCCTGCAGTGACCAGTCCATATAGTTGAGCTGAATCTGGGCAAATTCAAAATCATCCCGCCAGTTCAAAAACCTTTCGATCGTCTCCGCCCGGCCATGGGCGGAAAAACCAAGATGGCGAATCCAGCCCGCCTTCTTTTGCTGAAGAAGATAATCTACCACCGCCAGATCTTCATCGGTATAAAAATCGTAGGAGGTCTCACAAAGATTGTGCAGCAGGTAAAAATCAAAATAATCCACCCGGCACTTCTCCAGCTGCTCCAAAAAGATCTCTCTCGGCGTTTTTACCGCCATCGAGGATAAATAACCGGAAAACCCCACTCTGCCGTTTCGATAGTACATCATATGCCCTGGCATCTTGGAGGCGAGATACCAGCTGTCCCGGGGAAGTTCGCTCAGCACTCTGCCCATGAATTTCTCCGACTCGCCCTCGTGGTAGCGGTACGCCGTATCAAAATAATTGATCCCCTGTTCATAGGCATACTCCACCAGCTCTCTTGCTTTGACCTCATCGATGGGCCCTCCTTTGCCTGCGGTGGGCAGACGCATGCTTCCAAATCCGAGGGCGGAGAGCTTCAATTCCTGAAAGGGTTTATAAATCATCCAAATCCGTCCTTTCTCTCCATTCTTATCTTCAGCTTAGACCTTAGAGTGTACTCCAAGTCAAGGGCATACGGTAAAAACTTGTAATCGGCTATTGCCTAGGATATAATGAGCATCATAGATTGAAAGGACTTATTTTTCCATGGACGAAATGACAAGGCGCGCCTTTTATGCCCGAAACGACCGCATCGTCGCGGCCATCATTCAAAGAGCTCAAAAGCAGTGCCCCGGTTCGCTGGCCCTTATCGGCGTATTCGGTTCCTTCCTGACAGGGGCTGTTCATGAGAAATCCGATCTGGATCTTCTGATCGTAGTTAATGATGAACGGGGTTCGAAGGCGCTTTCCCAGTGCTTTATCATGGACGGCATTGGGTTTGACCTGTACTGCACCCCCTGGAACGCCTTGGAAGCGGATGCAAAATACACGCACCCGCATCTGCT
This sequence comes from Gehongia tenuis, assembly GCF_014384795.1. NCBI lineage: Bacteria > Bacillati > Bacillota > Clostridia > Christensenellales > Christensenellaceae > Gehongia > Gehongia tenuis. The sequence goes on from NZ_JACRSR010000001.1 coordinate 1,105,200, forward strand.
GAAGCTTATGAATTCAAAAATTCTTTATTGCGGGGACGAGAGCTATCAGCAGCGGCTTCAAGCACTGCGGGACGAGGCACGCCAAAGAATGGCCGGGGCTCTCTCCTGGAGCGTGTATCACGCCGCCCAAAACTATCTGTCGTCGGCGCTCAAAGCGCTGGGCGCCCTCACCCTTTTGGAGGACCCCGCCTCCTGCCGCTATCAAAGCGTTTTTTTGATCCATGCCCTGGAGGACGCTCTATGCATGCTCAATCAAACTTATTATCAGTTGGGCACTAAAAAACGGAGCGAGGAACTGGCTTCCTTCCCCCGTCTGCCCGCCGATTTTATGAACGTCCACCGCCGGGCTGTGGAGGCCGATACTTTATCCGAAATCAAGGAAAGCTCCACTCGGCTTGCCCGCATTGTAAACGCCTATTTTGAAGATATTAAGGCCGGTCTTGCGCGGCCCGCGCCCACCGCCGGCGATCTTCGGGGCAGCTATGAGGAGATGTTCTCCAACTGGCGCAACAAGATGCGGCGGGCGGCTAAGGAGAACGATCTGTATCTATCGCTCACCTCAGCCGCCGCTTTCCAGGCCTGTCTTTTGGAATTCTCTGAACTTTTTGACCTTCCCTCCTTCGACATGATGAGCCGCTTTGAGTCCAAGGATCTGATAAAATCGGCCGAGGCCTTTGACGCAGTACTGGACGCCTATCGCGGTGAATATCGGAAGGCGGGCCTGACCGTTCAGCAATATACCGGTATTGATGACTTTGAGCAGCAGTACAATCCGTAGGTCTCCTCCGCACCAAATCTCCTTGTATGAAATAGAGTAAAATGTACCCCTCTATACTTCGTATGAAGGAGATGAACCCATGAAAAAAGTTTTGATGCATGTAACGGTCGTCGTGTGTATGATCGCTCTGCTGTGCTGTTCAGCCTATGCGCTGCCCGCATCCAATGAGCGCATCTACAGCGGTATCGATGTCAGTGTATGGCAGGGGGATATCGATTTTGAAGCCGTGCGCCAGGATGGAATCGAGATCGTCTATATCCGATCCAGTTCCGGCAGCAACTTCGTCGATCCAAACTTTGAACAAAACTATGAAAGGGCCAAGGCCGCCGGTCTGTCCGTTGGCTTCTATCACTATGTGACGGCCCGCAGTGAGTCTCAGGCCCGTTATCAGGCCGAATTTTTCGCCTCCTTGGTTCACGGCAGGGATTACGATTGCCGTCTCGCCATGGATTTCGAGGATTTAAGGGGGTTGTCCCGCAGCGAAATCAATGCCATTGCCAACGCCTTTCTCGAAACCCTGGAGGAAAAGGCGGGAAGCGAGCTTGTCATTTACAGTGATGCCTACAACGCTGAGAACGCCTTTGACAAAAGCCTCACCCGCTATCCCCTTTGGATCGCCCAGTACGGTGTGGCCCAGCCTTCCGATCGCACTCAATGGTCCGAATGGGTAGGCTGGCAGTACACCAGCAGCGGCAGAATTTCGGGGATTTCCGGAAACGTGGACCGCGACCGCTTTACCGAGGACATTCTTTTGACCTCAAAGCCCGATCCCAACCGGCCCAGGCCGGAACCGTCCGCTCCTGGCAAATCAACAATTTCTTACACCGTGAAGCGAGGCGATACCCTCTATGCCATCGCCAAGCTTTACCACACCAGCGTATCGGCACTGGTCCAGGAAAATGATATTGCCAATCCCAACCTCATTTATCCCGGTCAGGTCCTTAATATCACCATCCATGACGACGTCACGCGGATATGTGAATACTACACCGTGCAGCGGGGCGACACCCTTTACGCCATTGCCCTGCGCTACAACACCACCGTTTCCGCATTGGCCAGCCGTAACGGGATCTCCAATCCCAATTTGATCTACCCCGGCCAAAGACTGTGCGTAAACACCCGCCAGGATGGCAGCGAGCCTTTAAATCCCGCCCGGACTTACACCGTGGTGCGGGGCGACACTCTTTATGCCATTGCCCTGCGCTACAACACCACCGTTTCCGCTCTGGTTCAGGCGAACGGGATTGCCAACCCCAATCGAATCTATCCCGGTCAGGTGCTTCGCATTCCCTAGACGTATTCTATGAAGAAAAGGGACACTTTCAAGGAAGTGTCCCTTTTTTCGCAGCGCTTCGCTGGAAAACGGTATAAAACCGAACATTTTTATAAAAGGTATGGATAATTTTCGTATACCCTTGGCAAAATTCCCAACTCCATGTATAATGATTAACGGTGCTATAGCGTCTTTCCATGGGAAAGACATCGAAAGGAGTTTGGTAACATGGTACGTGCCATCGTGGGCGCCAATTGGGGCGATGAAGGCAAAGGTAAAATGACGGACATGCTGGCTGCCCAGTCGGATATGGTAATCCGTTTTCAGGGCGGCAGCAACGCCGGTCATACCATTGTCAACGAGCACGGAAAGTTTGCACTGCATCTTCTGCCGTCGGGCATTTTCTTTCCCCACATCACCAATCTGATTGGACCGGGCGTGGCTTTCTGCCCTGAAGATTTCTTCAAGGAGCTGGCCAGCGTTCAGGAAAGAGGCATAAAACCGAATATCAAGGTATCCGATCGGGCTCAGATTTTGATGCCTTACCACCGCATGTTCGATTTGCTGGAGGAGCAGCGCCTGGGCAAGGCAAGTTTTGGCTCCACCAAGTCGGGAATCGCGCCTTTCTATTCCGATAAATATGCTAAGATCGGCATTCAGCTGTCTGAACTCAGCTTTCCCGACGTGCTGAAAGCGCGAGTGCACAGTATCTGTACGCAGAAGAACGTAATTTTGGAGCACCTGTACGGTGCCCCTTTGCTGAAGGAAGAGGAGCTTCTGGCGACCCTTGAGGAATATGGCAGGGACATGGCGCCCTATCTGGTGGATGGTTCCGCGCTGGTGCATGAGGCGCTTTCTGAGGGCAAGACGCTGCTTCTCGAGGGCCAGCTTGGATCTCTCAGGGATCCCGATCACGGCATCTATCCCTACACCACCTCCTCCTCCACGCTGGCAGGCTATGGCGCGGTGGGCGCAGGCGTTCCCCCCTGGGAGATCAAGAGCGTGCTTGCGGTCACCAAGGCTTATTCCTCCTGCGTAGGCGCAGGTCCCTTCGTGGGCGAGCTCATGGATGAAGTGGGCGATGAGCTGAGAAACCGCGGCGGCGACGGCGGCGAATATGGCGCTACTACGGGCCGTCCCCGGCGGATGGCCTGGTTTGACTGTGTGGCCAGCCGCTATGGATGCCGTGTGCAGGGTGCCACCGAGGTGGCGCTTACGGCGCTCGACGTCCTTGGATATCTTGATAAGATCCCCGTGTGTGTGGCTTATGAGATGGACGGCAAGCGTCTCCACGACTTCCCCGCCACGGCCATCCAGTACCACTGCAAGCCTGTCTATGAATACCTGGACGGATGGAAGTGTGATATTCGGAACATCCGCAGGTTTGAGGACCTGCCGGAGAACGCTCAAAAATATGTGCTCTTTGTGGAAAAGGCCATTGGCATTCCCGTTCGTTTCGTATCGGTCGGTCCCAAGCGGGAAGAGATCATCGAGCGCTGAAGGAGAAACCATTGATCGCAATCATTGACTATGGCGTAGGAAATCTGAGAAGTGTCGAAAAAGCCTTCGCGGCCGTGGGGGAAAAAGCCGTGATCACCAGGGAAGCGAATGTGATCCGCGGCTCCTCCCATGTGGTTCTGCCCGGTGTGGGCGCCTTTCGGGATGCCATGACCGAGCTTGGCTCCCATGGACTGGTGGACGCGGTTAAGGAGGCGGTGGCTTCGGACAAGCCCTTCCTTGGCATCTGCCTTGGCATGCAGCTTCTCTTTGAAAAAAGCTACGAGGACGGTGAGCATGCGGGGCTCGGCATTCTTCCCGGCGAAATTACCGGCATCACCGGGGTGCGGAAGGTCCCCCACATGGGCTGGAACGCTCTCAAGATGGCATCGGACTGCCCCCTCTTCTTCGGGCTCACCGATCCTGTAATGGCCTATTTTGTGCACTCTTACTATCTGGCCGAAGCGCCTCAGGAAATCGTGGCCGCCAAAACCGATTATGGACGGAATTTTGTTTCCGCCGTTTGGCGGGGCAACCTTTTTGCCACCCAGTTTCATCCGGAAAAGAGCGGCGTGGCAGGACTTAAAATGCTTAAAAACTTTGCTGAGCTCTCAGGAGGTGCGCCATGCTGACCAAGCGGATTATCCCCTGCCTGGATATTCGGGACGGCCGTGTGGTCAAAGGCGTGCATTTTAAAAGCATACGGGATGCCGGCGATCCGGTGGATGCGGCCAAGCGCTACGACAAGGAAGGCGCGGATGAGCTCATTTTTCTCGATATCAATGCCACCCATGAGGGGCGGCTTGCCACGCTAGCCATGGTGGAACGGACGGCGGAACAGGTCTTCATCCCCTTCACTGTGGGCGGCGGCATCACTTCGGTGGACCAGATCAAGGAAATCCTTCGCCGGGGCGCAGATAAGGTGTCCCTCAATTCCAGCGCCGTCATGAATCCTGATCTGGTGGAGGAAGCGGCGCTCCGTTTTGGCCGGCAGTGCATCGTGGTGGCCATGGATGTGAAAAAAACCGAAGATCATTGGGAGATCTACACCCACGGCGGGCGAAAGCCCACCGGTATTGACGCACTTCTCTGGGCGGAAAAAATGGAGTCCCGGGGCGCGGGCGAGATCCTGCTCACCAGCATGGATACCGATGGCGTCCAAGGCGGTTATGCTCTTGATATTACGCGTAAAATTGCCGACCGTGTATCCATTCCCGTGATCGCTTCCGGCGGCGCGGGTGAACTTTCCCATTTTTATGACGCCCTCACCAAGGGCGGTGCGGATGCGGCGCTCGCCGCCTCCCTGTTCCACTATCAAACTTTGACGATCCCTGAGGTGAAGCGGTATTTGGCCGATCGCGGCGTACCTGTAAGGCCCGCTTCCCCGGACCAATTATAAACTGAAAGGTGATGGCTTCATGAAGGAAACTCAGCAGATGTATGAAGGCAAGGCTAAGAAGGTCTTTGCAACGGAGGATGAAAAGTACGTGATCGTCAACTACAAGGACGATGCTACCGCTTTCAATGGTAAAAAGAAGGGCACCATCGCGTCCAAGGGTGTGATCAACAACCGCATGTCCAACTACCTGTTCCAGATGCTGGAGAAGAACGGTGTGGAGACCCACTTTGTGGAGGAGCTGGATGAGCGCCGCACGGTGGTCAAAAAGGTGGAAATCGTCCCCGTCGAAGTGATCGTCAGAAACATTGCTGCCGGCGGCATCTGCAAGCGCTTGGGCCTTACTGAAGGTATGAAGCTTTGTGCGCCCGTAGTGGAATACTGCTACAAGAGCGATGAATTGGACGATCCCATGATCAATGATGATCATATCAAGGTGATGGACCTTGCTACCGAAGAGGAAATGAAGACCATCCGGGAGATGACCCTCAAGATCAACGGTTTGCTGCAGGAACGCCTTCTCAAAGCCGATCTCATTCTGGTGGACTTTAAACTGGAATTCGGCCGCTTCGACGGCAAGATTATTCTGGCCGATGAGATCTCCCCCGACACCTGTCGGCTGTGGGACGTTCACACCATGGCCAAGCTGGACAAGGACCGCTTCCGCCGGGATCTTGGCGATGTTGAGGAAGCCTATCAGGAGGTTATGCGCCGCCTGATGGAATCGGATAACAAGTAAGGAGGTCCCCCATGATTGACCGTTATACCCGCCCGGAAATGGCGAAGCTTTGGAGCCCGGAAAACAAGTTCCAGAAGTGGTTGGAGGTGGAGCTCAATGCCACCGATGCCTGGGTAAAGCTGGGTCATGTGCCGGAAGAGGCCGCAAAGCTCATGCGCGAGAATGCCAAGTTCACCGTGGAGCGCATCGACGAGATTGAGCAAAGCACCCATCATGATGTGGTGGCGTTCACCCGCTGCGTGGCCGAATCTCTGGGCGATGAATCCAAGTATCTGCACTTTGGGCTCACCTCCACCGACGTGGTGGACACGGCCCTTTCCGCTATTTTGGTGGAGGCTACCGATATGCTGGGCCACGATCTGGAGGATCTCACCCAGACGCTTCGGGATCAGGCGATCCGCTACAAGGATGTGCCCATGATGGGCCGCACCCATGGCGTGCACGCGGAGCCCATCACCCTCGGGCTCAAATTTGCCCTATGGTATGCCGATATGGGCCGCAACATGAAGCGGCTTGCGCAGGCCCGGGAGATGATCGCCGTGGGCAAGCTCTCCGGCGCGGTGGGCACCTACGCCAATATCGATCCTTTCGTTGAGCAGTATGTCTGCAAGAAGATGGGCCTTGCTCCCGCCCCCATTTCCACCCAGGTTTTGCAGCGGGACCGTCACGCTCAGTACGTGAGCACTCTGGCCGTCATCGGCGGCACTTTGGAGAAGATCGCAACCGAGGTCCGCGCCTTGCAGAAAACGGAGATGCGGGAAGTGGAAGAGCCCTTCTCCAAGGGACAAAAAGGCTCCTCCGCCATGCCCCACAAGCGCAATCCCGTCAAATCCGAACAGATTTGCGGTCTGTCCCGGCTGCTCCGCGGTTACGCGCTGACATCCCTTGAGGATATCGCCCTTTGGCATGAGCGGGACATCTCCCACTCCTCCGCCGAGCGGGTGATTCTGGCGGATGCCACCACCCTTCTCGACTATATGATTCATCAGATGATCTACATTCTTGGGAACCTGCATGTCTATCCCGAAAACATGATGCGCTCCATGTCCATGAGCCATGGTCTTGTGGAAGCCCAGCGGGTGCTGCTCCGCCTGGTAGAGAAAGGCATGCTTCGAGAGGACGCCTACGATATGGTGCAGCGCATGGCCATGGAATCCTGGGCCAACAGCCGCCCCTATCGGGAGATTCTCTGGGAGGATCCCAAGGTGCGCGAGCTGATGACCGAGGCGGAACTCGATTCCTGCTTCGAACTCAAGACCCATCTCACCCATGTGGATACCATTTTCCGCCGTTTAGGCCTTTTGGAGGCTTACTGAGGCTGGAAAAGCGGCGGGCTGAAGCAAGCCATTGCCACAAGATGCAAGAGCATGTATTCGTCAAGAATACATGCTCTTTTTCTAAACGGATCAACCGTGTTGCCATCAAGGACGCCCTGCCGCAGGCGCTTTTCAGCTGGTAAGCATCGGGCAACTAGCCTTTCGGTATTGGATACAGTATAATGGAAACAGCCATGAAGTTGAAAAGGAGATAGAAGGAATGAAAAAGGTAATTTTGGGGGCAGTGATGTTTTTGACAGGCGTACTGTCTGTTGCATTCATTTTTACGGGTTCAATGGCCAATGAATGGACGGTGAACGGACAGTTTTCATCATTATGGAACATTTCACAGTATGGCCTTATGCCGGCCGTTTATGTTTTCATCGGCATCGCGGTCATAGGGCTTAGCATTGCAATCTGGGGTATGTTTGAAAAGAAGGTTTAAAAAAGAGAAAGGTATGACCTCGCGTCATACCTTTCTTCAATAACAGGGCTTTTTTATGCTTCCAAAATCTCTTTCTGCTTCTTTCGAGTGAGCTTGGCAAAGACAAGGCTGTAGGAATCGTCCACCAGCTTTTCCACCACTTCCCGAGGAAGCTCCACATCCAGAAAGATGGACACCCAGTTTCGTTTATCGCTGTAGTAGCCTGGAATAATCTTGTCAGGATAGACCTGTCTGAGCCGTTCACCCTCCAAAGGGTCCACTTTGACGGATAAAAGGGGGCGTCCATCCTTGTAACATCCCTTCATGCCATACATCCGGCCGCCCACCCTGTAAAGCAGTGCATCCCAGGCCACCTTGAACTCCTCAGCGGCGCCGGGCTTTGCCAATGCGTATTCATCCAGCCAGTCGTAATGCATGTAGATCTCCTTACAGTTCGTCCATGGGATAGGCTGGGCGGGGAATAACCGTAAAGGGCAGCTGGGTCACATCCTGGCTTCCCGCACCGGGCGTCAGACACATGATCGTCGCTTCAGCATGCTCCGCAAGCTCAGGGAACAAATAGCCCAGCTTGACCACGATGATGTCATAGTCGTTCACATCGACGCCGGCGCTCCGGAAGTAGGCCATATGCGTAAAAGATTCCACCCGGTCCTCCAAAACGATGTCCAGATCCCCCGCCGACAGCGTTACGGTCTTGCCCTTGATCTCGCCGGTACGGAAAATGAGATCTCCTTTGACCTTAACCGTGGCCTCAACCTGGATCTTCTTGCTGAAAGCATCCACCTCGTTCCCGATTCCAAGAACAATCTTCTCCCCCACTTCATGCTTCAAAGCCTCATGGGTGGCGTCTTCGTCATAGATGGCCGCGATGAGCACCTTCTTGCCTTTAAGATCCGTATGGAGGAACTTTTCCAGCAGTATGGTGGTGCAGCCCGTGGCGCCGCAGGTGGTGTTGTCTCCGGAGTCGGAAATATAAAGTGGTTTCGCATCTGAATTCAGCGCAGCTTCCACCGTTTTATTCACATCCATAGCGGGTACGGCAAAGGAAAACTCGCGACGGTGCTCCACCACATAATCCCGAAGCTTTTCAGCCTCCGCTTCGCATAGAGCCCTATCCGCCTCCGTCTCCGGCGTAATCGCAACGGCAGCTGTGCTGTTGGGCGTGTCTCCCCACACAAAACCCACCGTGTAGGAGGACATCAGGATGCCCTCCCGCTTGTCCAGCTCCTCCAGCTTGCGGAAGATGGAAATCATGGGCTCCTGGGAATCCACCGACTGTTCGCCGGCCACCAGTACCGGCACGCGCACGTATACGGGTTTCACCTTATTTCCAAGAGCGATTCGCCGCACAAGTGCTCTGGCGGCTTCAGCATCCGTGCGTTCCTGGTCCACATGGGGTACGGTGCGGTAAGCCCGAAGGATGTCGGCCAACTCGATGTGGTCCGGACCCACATTGCCGTGAGGGTCCATAGCCCAGGCAATGGGAATGTCCGGACCCACATATTTGCGGATCAGCCGCAGAATTCCCAGCTCCAGATGGCCAATCTCCTTCACGTAACACGCGCCATGGAGATGCATCCAAACCCCGTCAAAATCCTTTTCGCGTTGCAAAACTTCCTCCACCTTGCCCGCGGCATAGTCATAGACCTCCCGGGCATTGGTGGCCGATGTGGCCGCGTTCATGTAGAGCGTGGGCACAATCTCACAGCCCGCCCCCTTCAACACATCATAGGCGCCCTTCATGTAAGGGAACATCTTTTCCCCCTCGTAGATCACATAGTCCGACAGAACCGTGGTGAGCGGTGAAAAAGTGTTGGATTCGTGGGAAATATAGACCGCCAAAATTTTCATTTCTAAACCTCCTTGCGTGAAAAAAGCCGGGAAAACCCGGCTTTTATTCTTAGAGTTCATCCATGGGATAGGTGGGCCGCTGAATGATTTTGAAAGGCAGCCGGGCTACGATCTGGTATGTGGTTCCCGGGCTCAAGCACATGATGGGGAACTTGGCCTTGACATCCAGTTCGGGGAACAAATAGCCTTGCTTGACCATGACGATATCGTAGTCATCGGGATTAACACCCGCGGTTTCAAAATCCTTCATGGAAGTGAAAGAATGGGGATAGCTTTCCACCACAAGATCGATGCCCCCAATGGCAACGGTAGCGGTATCCGCCAGTTTCTGGCCGGTGCGTCCATCGAAGAGCTCGCCAAAGCCCTTCAGCACGCCTTCAAAAGGCACCTTGTAACTATCCGCATCCACACAGGTTCCAATCTCATCCTTCACGGCATCGCCGATATTCATTTTGAGCAGGCGCTCGCAAAGAGGCGCATCCAGGATGGAAGCAATCAAAAGCTTTTTGCCCTTGAGATCCGCTTTGAGGAACTTATCCAGCATGATGGTATTGCAGCCCGTGGCACCGGCCGTGGGGTTGTCGCCGGAATCGGAGATGTACACCGGCTTCTCGGCCGCCTCGATGGCGCGCTTAACCGTGTCGTCGGGCTCCAGGGCGGTTACCGCAAACTGGAACTCATGGCGATGCTCCACCACATAATCCCGAAGCTTCTTGGCTTCCTCCTCGCACATGGGCCGGTCCGCTTCAGTCATGGGCGTAATCTCAACAGCCGCCGTGGCGTAGGGCGTATCGCCCCATACGAAGCCTACCGTGTAGGAGGACATGAGAATGCCATCCCGCTTATCCAGCTCCCACAGCTTCTTGAAGATGGAGATCATGGGCTCTTGGGAATCCACGGACTGTTCGCCGCCCACCAGCACCGGCACACGCACATATACGGGCGCCACATGGTTGCCCATCTCAAGGCGTTTTACCAAGGCCTTAGCCGCCTCCACCTGGGTCTGCTCCACATCCACATGGGGAACCCTGCGATAGGCGCGGATGATATCCACATTGGGAATATGCTCGGGACTCACGTTGCCATGGGGGTCCATCGCCCATGAAATGGGCACGTTCGGACCCAGCTTGCCGCGGATCATTTTAAGAAGAGCCAACTCAGCATGGCCCACTTCCTTCACAAAGTTCGCACCATGCAGATGGGCCCACACGCCTACGATATCGGGGTTGGCATCGATAACCTCCGCCACCTTCTTCTCGACGTAATCATAGACTTCCCGTTCGTTGGTTCCGGAAGGTCCGGTGGAAGCATAAATGGAAGGAACCACCTGATAACCAGCTTCCTCCAGCACCTTAACGGGCTCCTTGATCAAAGGCAGCATGGCCTCGTCTTCCCGAATCACATAGTCGGAAAGCTTGGTCGTAAGGGGCGTGAAAGTATTGGATTCGTGAGAATAGCATACGGCTAGAATTTTTTTCATTTTTGCAGCACCCTTTCGCATCTAAAACTTTGGACAAAATTACCCTACTCTTCCACTATAGCACCCGTCCTGTGGGGTGTCAAGATATGGATTTTTCTGGTAAATTAGAGGTCCCTACCCATCTTTTCATGCCGAATAAGTTTCAGATCTCATCCATCGGGTAGGTGGGACGGGGAATCTTGGTAAAGGGCAGTTTGGCCACGATTTGATAGGAAGCACCGGGGGTGAGACACATAATGGGCAGCTTGGCGTGCTCATCCAGTTCGGGGAAAAGGTAGCCCAGCTTGACCACGATCACGTCGTAGTCGTCCGCATCAAGGCCCGCCCGCCTGAAATATTCCATTTCAGTAAAGGATTCGGCCCGGTCCTCCAGCACCACATCCACGCCGCCGCAGGAAATGGTCACCACATCGCCAAACTTTTCCCCGGTCCGGAAAATAAGGTCACCCTTTGCTTTCACTTTGCCGCAAACCCGGACCTTCTGGCTGTATTCGTCCAGACACGCACCGATATCGATCTCGATATCGTCACCCACATTGTATTTCAGGGCCTTATGGGTGGCTTCAATATCAAAAATGGATGCCAAAAGCACCTTCTTGCCTTTGAGGTCTGCCTTCAGATATTTCTCCAGCATCACAGTGTTGCAGCCGGTGGCTCCCGCCTGAGGATTATCACCGGAGTCGGACACATAAACCGGTCCTTCCGCCTCCTCAATGGAACGCTGGACCGCATCGTCGGGGCTCAAGGCCAGCACGGCAAACTGGAACTTTTCCTTATTCTCCACCACCAAGTCCCGCAGTTTCTCCGCCTCCCGAAGACACAGTTCACGGTCCGCTTCCGTTCTTGGCGTGATAGCCACGGCGGCCGTGGAGCAGGGCGTATCGCCCCATACGAAGCCCACCGTATAGGAAGCCATCAAAATGCCCTCCATTTTGTCCAGCTCCCACAACCGCTGGAATACCGATTTCATGGGCTCTTCCGCACCCACCGACTGTTCCCCGCCCACCAGGACGGGAACGCGCACATAGACCGGCTCCACTTTGTTGCCCAGCTTGATGCGCTCCAGCAGCGCCTGGGCCGCCGCCTCATCCGTTTCCTGCACGTCCACATGGGGCACCGTGCGGTAGGCGCGAAGAATATCCGCATATTTGATGTGCTCAGGGCCCACGTTGCCGTGAGGGTCCATGGCCCAGGCAATGGGGATGTCCGGCCCCACCTTGGCACGGATCATTTTAAGCAGCGCCAGCTCCGCATGACCGATTTCCTTCACATAGTTGGCGCCATGCAGATGCACCCAGATGCCGTCCAGATCGGGATTGGCATCCAACGCATCAGAGATTTTTTTCTCCACAAAATCGTAAACCTCCCGCTCGTTGGTTCCCGAGGGTGAGGCGGTGCAATACACCACGGGCACCAGCTCGCATCCCGCGTCCTGAAACACCTTTGTGGCTTTGTGAACCAATTTAAGTAGATCTTCTCCCTCTTTAACCACATAATCGGATAGTTTTGTGGTCAGCGGTGTGAATGTGTTGGATTCATGGGAATACTGCGCCATTAAAATCTTCAAACAAAACACCTCTTTAATACAAATTTGTATCTTACGATTCACTATACCATACATTTTTGTATGTTGTCAATATGCATCCTATTTTAGCAAGTAAACATTTTCTTGCAAGGATAACATCACTGGAAATACCCTAAATATAAAAAAATGATGTGGGCTTGGTTGTTGAATACCCATGCTTCCATCCATAATATCTTGAAATATTCTTTATTTTATGCTAAAATTTATATTTATAGATGTATTTTATAATGCATTAAAGCCAAAGTATATACGCATAAGTAATGCAGTGGCATAAAAATATTTTTTGAGGTACTGTGCGATGAGAAGATTTTTGGGGTCAAATATCCCCCTGCTCTTTTTTATAGGTTTAATTCTTTTTCAGACTTTTACGTCAAGATTTATAGGAGATTTTATTTCTATTCCATCATCAGTAACCAAAGCTCTCACTCTTTTGACTTATGTACTATTTGTGATTCCAATAATAATAAAGTTATTCCTAGATATTCGATCCCGTAATTTTGATATGTCTGTGCTTCTATATTATGCTTTCGTAGTATACTATATAATTCTATGTGTATACCGGTATGTTAATCATATGGAAGTTAAGGATAATCTGTATTATACAATTATTTTGTTAGGATCATTTTCGCTGTTTTCTCTATTGTGGAAAGATAATTTCTACAGTTCTGCCGATGTACTCACCGATAATATTTGTAAATTATGCTTCATTATATTACTCTATAGATCCATTTTCTTGATTTTTTCAGACTATTTTTACTACTCCTTCATTAACGAAATTGCAATTGGCGGCTCGATGCTGCTGTTTTTGCCCATTATAATAAGAAAGTATTCTACTTTCAATTTATCAAAACTTGAAAATATTTTTAATTTTATATTACTGAGCGGTATTTTTGTTCTGGTTTTTACGCTTAGTTCTCGCGCAATCTTTTTTTGTCTCCTTGTTGAAACCGCACTATTTATAATTATCAATCTCAAAAGAAAACGAATTGTTCTACGTATTCTTTCTGCATTAGTGTGTTCGACTGCAATTGTAGCAATATTATTCTGTTTTGACGTCGGAGACGTACGATATTCTGTGTATCGAGAGACAGGATTCACAAGCATTTTTCAAAATAATCCATCTTTTTCAGAGCCTGTTCCATCGCATCCCTTATCAGAAGATGAGGAGAGAGCTTCCGCTCAAATTGGACGCAGTGATACAATGCGTAAAAGTTTAGCACGCTTAAGTATTGAAAGAGTAAAAGAGAATCTTTGGTTCGGGACAGGGGATATCTTCTATGCTTATAGTGTTTCCGGTCAAGATTATCAAGTTGCTCCCCATAATTTTATTTTAGCAACGCTGAACTGTTACGGTTTAGTTGGTTTAATCATAATTGCAGCTCTTATGATCGTTACACTAATTCAGACTGGGTTATTAAAATTCCGTGGATTACGTGATTTTCTAACGTATAAATCCACATATATTGTTACTTTATTATTGTTTCTCGGATTAAGCTTATTACAGGCAACCGCTTATGACGTATTGCTTATGCCGCTGCTTTTCGTGGTAACAGCCATATATGCAAAATCTGAAAATTACAATATATAAGGTTACATCTCCCAATGGCCAAGTTTTTCTTAGGCATGGGTGGAGAAAGATTCGCGGTTGACTATTGACAAGGGCCTTTAAGGCATCTAATATAGGTTTTGTGGACTACAAAAAATAATGAAAGGAAAGAATTCCTATATGGAATTCGGGTGATGAAATGGAAAAGTTTCGTATTGCTATCATTGGTACCGGCGGAATCGCCCACAAACATGCTACGGCTTACCTGGAGATGCCCGATGTGGAGATCGTTGCTGGATCGGATATCGTTCCTGGCAAAGCGAGGGCTTTCCTCGATGAATTTGGCCTTGAAAATGCAAAGGCTTTTGAGAACACGCAGGAGATGCTGGATGCGATCAAACCCGATGCTGTGAGCGTTTGCACTTACAATTCCACCCATGCGGAGTGTGCTATTCAGGCCATGCGCGCCGGATGTGACGTTCTTTTGGAGAAGCCGATGACCATCACCCTGGAGGATGCTATTGCGATCCGCAAGGTTGAGAAGGAGACCGGAAAACTGCTCACCGTCGGTTTCCAGCCCCGCTATGACGGTCGTATGCGCAAGATCAAGGAAATTGTGCAAAGCGGCGTTCTGGGCAAAGTCTACTACGTGCAGACCGGTGGCGGCCGCTGGCGCGGTATTCCCGGCAGCACCTTCATCGAGAAGCGTTATGCCGGCGTGGGCTGCCTTGCCGATATTGGCTGCTACTCCTTGGATATGGTGCTCAACGCGCTGGGTTATCCCAAGCCTCTCACCGTTTCCGCCACCGCTTTCAATTATTTTGGTACTAATCCCAAGTATAATAAGCCCGAGGACGCAGCCCGCTTCAACGTGGACGACTTCTGCGGCGCTTTCATTCGCCTGGAAGGCGGCATCACCCTAGATTTCCGTACTGCCTGGGCCATGCATATGGACACCACCGGCGCCACCATCTTCCTTGGCACCGATGCCGGTCTCAAAGTGGAGCCCGCTGGCACTGAGTCCCATTACGGCGGTGCCTGGGATGGCAGCTGCGGCCCTGTAACCTTGTTCCATGACAAGTTCGATGAGCCCACCAGCACGCCCATTCCCCTCCATGATCTGAAGGAGGACCGGTTCTATCTCAAGTGCCGTTCCTTTGTGGATGCGGTTAAGGAGAATCTTCCCGCCCCCATCCCCACCTCCCAGATCATCTACAATCAGGCGATCATCGATGGCATCATTCGTTCCAACGAGTCTGGCCACGAGGTCACCATTGAGATCCCTGAGATCTAATCTTAACTCTCAAAAGCGGCTGGAAACACCAGCCGCTTTTTGCATGCAAAAAGGCCCGCTCCGAAGAGTGGGCCTTTCGTATTATCTATCCTTCGCTCTTGCAAGCTTTGAGGTATTCCAAAGCTTCATCAAGATCCTTTACCTTTTTAAAGAGTCTCGCTTCCGCCCGCGCCTCCAGGTCAACCAGATCCGGCACGCCGAAGACGGCCATACCCGCTGCTGCCGCCGATAAAACCCCATTGGTTGAATCCTCAAAGGCAACGCCGTGCTTGGGATCAATGCCTAGTTTTGCCGCAGCCTTGAGATAGATTTCCGGGCTGGGCTTGCCCGCGGTGATTTCATTTCCACAGGTGAGCTCGGTCATATAGGGCAGAATACCGCTGTTTTGAAGCAGCAGCTCCACGATGTAACGATTGGACGAGGTAACCGTGACCGCTGGAATGTTCTCGGCCTTCAGCCAATTTAGAAGCTTCATGAGTCCAGGCTTTATATCCACACCCTGGCGGTAAAGCTCAAGCTCAATTTCCTCCACCCGATCGTTGACCGGACGGACATCCATGTTCCACCGGGCTTTCAGATACTCGATCGTATCCTTCTGATTCCGCCCCAAAAGCAGGCACGCGTCCTCCCAACTCATCTCCCGGCCCGCCTCTTTCGCCGCCATCTGCCAAGCTTTAAGATTGATGGTTTCCGTATCCAGCATCAGGCCGTCCATGTCAAAGAAAGCCCCTTCAATCCTCATATCCTTCCCCCTTCATCTATGAAAATAGACGGGCAATTTGTGCCACGGTCAACCCGTCCCAATGCGTAACAAACAAATCCCCTTCCCGGCGCAGTCTTGCCTCGTTGGCGGCATTCTTTTCATCGAACACACCCACAAATTTCATGCCCGCTTTGCGCACCGCGTCAAGCGTGCCATAGCTGTCCTCAAAAACGGCGCATTCGGAGGGTAAAACACCCATGGCTTTGGCACACAATTCATAAATCCAGGGATCGCGCTTATTCATACGCAATTCATCGGCATAGAATACGGGGTTGAGAAGGAAAGAAAGCTGCAGATGCTCCAAAGCCGCCTCGGCCAGATCGCGCATGCAGGTGGTGGCCACCGATAAACGAATATCGGCCGCCTTAAGCGCCCGGATAAAGTTGCTGGCGCCCTCCTTCTCCACCACCTCTTCGGCGTATTGGCGGCGTGCTTCTTCGCACCATGCCGTCTGGATCTCCTCGGGACTTTCGGCGAGGCCATACAGCGTTTTCACATAGTTTGAAGATTCAGTGAAGGTCATACCCGCCACCTCATTCATGAGACCGGGCTCGAGTGCAAACCCCTTTCCCCTAAGAAAGTTTGGCAGAACATGATCCCACACCGTCATAGAATCCAAGACCGTGCCATCCAAGTCAAAGATCGCGCCCCGAAAAGCCATGGCCGTTCTCCCTAAAGACTGTTCGTGCACGCCAGCAGTCTTTCAGCGGCGGCCCGCGGGTCCTTGGCACACATCAAAGCGGACACCACGGCCACGCCGTCGATATCTGTACCGTAGAGCTTATCAATATTCTTTTCACTGATGCCGCCGATTCCCACCATGGGAATGGGCACCGCAGCATGAATAGCGGTGAGCATGGCAATGCTGTCCTTAATATTCACCGCATCCTTCTTGGTACTGGTGGGAAACACCGCTCCCACGCCCAGATAGTCCGCCCCATCGTTGTAGGCGATAACCGCCTCCGCCACGGTGGACGCGGAAACCCCCACCAGTTTCTCCGGTCCCATCAGCCGGCGCACCACCGCGGCCGGAAGGTCGCTTTGCCCCACATGAACGCCCGCCGCATCCACAGCAAGGGCGATATCCAGCCGGTCGTTGATGATAAGAGGCACATGATAGCGATCCGTAAGCGACTTCATCTTCAATGCCGTTTGATAAAAGGCCAGGGACCCCAGATCCTTTTCCCGAAGCTGGACCATGGTCACGCCGCCCTGCAGTGCCCTTTCCACCTGGCTGAACAGATTTTCCCGGGGGCACAGCTCGCTGTCCGTGACCAAATATAGAGCGTAGTTATACGGTATCCTCATAGACTTTCCCTCTTTCCAGAAGCGTTGAGGCATCCATGGCAAAGATGGCGTCGAATAGTTTTTGCTGGAAGGTGCCCACGCCCGCGCCCAGAGTCATGACGGCTTCATAGGCCATCTCCCCCGCGATACCCATGGCTGCGGTCGCTCCAATGGCGGCGGCAAGATAGCCCTCCTTGCCGGCAGCGGCGGCATAAGCCGCCGTCATGGTGCTCAGCATGCAGCCGGTGCCGGTGACATAGGCCATCATGGAATGCCCGTTTTCAATATGATACACCCTCCGGCCGTCGGAGACAAGATCCTTCACGCCGGTGGCAACCACCACAGCGTTCAAATCCTTGGCGATATCCCGCAGCATTTTGGCCGAGGTTCCAATCCCCGCGCTGTCCTCGGCGGCCGCATCCACCCCCTTGGTGGAAGCGGCAAGTCCGCCCAAGGTACGGACTTCCGACATATTGCCCCGAATAATATCCGGTTTTACTTCCTTTAAAATCCTCTCCGCTGTGCGGTTGCGCAAGGAGGTAGCTCCCGCGCCCACCGGGTCGAAGATTACCGGCGTGCCCAGGGACTTCGCTTTTTTGCCCGCAAGCACCATGGCTTCCACGTTGTCCACCGTGCCGATATTGAGCACCAGCGCCTTGGCAAAGGACGCCACCTCCTCCACCTCCGCAACGTTTTGCGCCATGATGGGGGAAGCTCCGCAAGCGAGTACGATGTTCGCACAGCCGTTGACCGTCACATAATTGGTGATGCAATGCACGATGGGCTTGAGACCAGGGATGGCCTGAAGTATCCGGCCAGCGTTCTGCAGCATGATCCTATCCTTATCCATCCTTTATGCCTCCCAGCCCATTTTCTGATAGAGTTCGTAAAAATGGTGGGTGGGGCCCACGCCCTTACCCAGCTCGATACCGTGCTCGATGCCAATGGTTACGTAAGCCTTAGCCGCCCGCACCGCTTCCTCCATGGAAAAACCTTTGGCCAGATTGGCGGCAATGGCGGAGGAAAGGGTGCAGCCCGTTCCATGGGTGTTCTTGGTGTCAATCCGTTTGCCGGGGAAGGTGGTAAAAAGTTCGCCGTCGTAAAGCACGTCGGAGGGCTCCCCTGCGAGATGCCCACCCTTGATAAGAACATATCTGGCTCCCATGGCCTTGATCCTTTTTGCCGCCTCCTCCACGTCCTCCCGGGTCACAATTCTCATGTCGGCGATGATCTCCGCTTCAGGGATATTGGGTGTGATCACATAGGCCAGAGGTACCAGCTCCTCAGCCAGTGTACGCACTGCCTCCGGCTTTAAAAGATCATAGCCGCTTTTGGAGACCATCACCGGGTCAAGTACAATTTTTTCCGGTTTATATTTGCGAAGACGTTCCGCGATCACCCGGATGCTGTCCGCATTGGACACCATGCCGATCTTCACACCGTCCACTTCGATGTCGGTGAAGATGGCGTCGATCTCAGCGCCAATGATCTCGGGATCGATGTCCTGCACGGCAAAAACACCTTTTGTATTCTGCGCGGTCACCGCCGCGATCACGCTCATGGCATAGCAGCCGTTGGCGGAAAAGGTTTTGATATCCGCCTGAATGCCCGCGCCGCCGCAGCTATCCGAGCCTGCGATGGTTAGAAGTTTTTTCATAAGCCATTCCTCCATTGAAATGCGCAAGAACGCCGGTGCGGTCCAGCGCAAAATAGATCAGTACCGCAAGAATCGCTCCGCCCAGGGAGCTGATGCCAAAGGGAATCACATAACCGAACAATGCGGCCGACGTGTTGTGCATAATCAGCAGCGCAATGGGATAGCAAAGGATGGCGCCGATGATGCCTGTACCCACGATCTCCCCGATAAAGGCCGACCACACCTTGCGGAATTTCATAAACATGAGCCCCGCCAGGAATGCCCCCACCATGCTGCCCGGGAAGGCGAGAAGCGTGCCCGTACCCATGAGGTTGCGCAGCAACGAAATGACAAACGCATTGCCAAGTGCGTACCAGGGTCCAAGAAGCATGGCGGAGAGCACGTTCACCAAGTGCTGAATGGGAAAACACTTGGAAAATCCAACGGGAATGGCAAAGGTGGAGCAGACCACGCCAATGGCGATGAGAACCGCCGCCAAGGTCAGTTTTTTTACATTTACTTTATCCATTCTCAAAATTCCTTCTCCCCTTCCAGCGCCCGGCGCATGGTCCGCATGGCGCACATTTCACCGCACATGGTGCAGGTGTCCTCATGTTCGGGCGGCGAACTCTCCCGATAAGCTCTCGGTTTTTCCGGATCGATGGCTTCGGCGAACATGGCCTTCCAATCGATGTTGCGCCGGGCCTCGCTCATGCGGTGATCCCACTGCGCGGCGCCGGGAATCCCCTTTGCGATATCTCCCGCATGGGCGGCAATTTTTGCGGCCACGATCCCCTCTTTCATGTCGTGCAGGTCGGGAAGCCTCAAGTGCTCCGCCGGCGTCACATAGCACAGGAAATCGGCGCCGTTTGCCGCCGCCACCGCTCCGCCAATGGCGGCCGTAATGTGGTCGTAGCCCGGCGCCACATCGGTGACCAGCGGGCCCAGTACATAGAAGGGCGCGCCATGGCAAAGGCGCTTTTCCAGCAGCATATTGGCGGCAATCTGATCGATGGGCATATGCCCTGGCCCCTCCACCATAACCTGTACGTTGTGCGCCCAGGCCCGCAGGGTGAGCTCGCCCAGCTCCATGAGCTCGCCGATCTGACAAGCGTCACTGGCATCCTCAATGCAGCCCGGCCGCATGGCATCCCCCAGGCTCAAGGTCACATCGTACTTCTCCGCGATATCCAGCACCTCGTCAAAGTATTCATAGAAAGGATTCTCATTGCCGGTGGAAATCATCCAGGCAAAGATCAGCGATCCGCCCCGGGATACGATGTTGGTCAGGCGCCGATTGGCCTTGAAACGCTCCACGGTTCTGCGGTTGAGGCCCGCGTGGATGGTCATGAAGTCCACGCCGTCCTCGGCATGGGCCCGAAAGACTTCCAGAAACTCCCGCGGCTCAATGTGAGAAAGACCCTTTTCCAAAAAGCCCACCGCATCGTACATGGGTACCGTACCAATGGGCACGGGGCACTCGGCCAAAAGCTTCCTGCGGAAGGTTTTGGTCTTGCCAAAACAGCTGAGGTCCATAATGGCGTCGCCGCCCATCTCGATGGCTTTGCGGTATTTCGCGATCTCGTCGTCCATGGAGGACGCGTCCTTGCTGATGCCAAGATTCACGTTGATTTTGGTGGACATCCTCTCGCCCACGGCACAGCCCTTGATGTTCGTATGGTTGCGGTTGGCGGGAATGGCCACTTTTCCCCTCGCCACAAGGTCTATCAACTGATCCAGGCCTATGTGTTCCCGTTCAGCCACATCCCGCATCTGCCGGGTCACGATACCTTTTTTTGCCGCGTCCATCTGCGTCGTGTATTCCATATTGCCCCACTCCTTTGTATAAAAAAATCGTCTGCCGATTTCGGCAGACGATGACGATTCCGATCACTACCTACGCCGGCATTACCCGTATCAGGTTCGTGGGTCGGGATCATGCAATCCCCTCTCAGCCAGATCCAGTCCAGCTCCCCAGTGCTTTTTCATGATTATCATACAGTCCCTTGACGGACTTGTCAATCAGTGATAAAAGATTTTTACCCGGCCTTTACCATAGGTGTGGTAGATTTGGCCCTCTCTGTCCAGCGTCTCCAGGGGTTCAGCCCTGCCCTCCGCAAGCTCCGCCGTGAGCGCCAAAAGATCCTCAATATAGGAAGCATCGATGGGCAGTTTGTTATGGGCGGCATACACCACATCATAACTGTCTTTGAGCTCATCCAGCCTTTCCAGGCTCTGCTCAAAAGCCTCGAGGCTGGCTCCCGGCAGGAACAGGTATACAGGCCCTTCCTGCAGGGTGTCCCCGGAAAAGAGAATACGGTGCTCCACATCCAGCAGCGCGATGCTGCCCGGCGTATGTCCCGGTATCTCAATTACGCGAAGGGTCCTGCCCCCGATGTCCAGCTCGTCCCCGTCCCGGAGGGCCACAAGGTCAAAGATCTCACCCGGCTTCGTATCAGTAATTTCTCGAAGAGCGTTAAAATCGGCGCCATTCGCCATGATGAGTTCAAATTGGGCATCCGCACCGCAGTGGTCCCGGTGTGCGTGAGTATTGATCACCGTCACCGGACGGTCCGTGATCTCGCGCACCAGCTGGGCGAGGTCGCCGCCGCCAAAGCCGGTATCGATGAGAACGGCGCCTTCCGTACCCTCCACCAGAAACATCCTGACATGCTTTTCCGAGATCATATGAACGCCTTCCTGCAGCTTTTCCACCGTGTAACAGGCCATGACTATCCCTCCTTGCAAAATGGTCCGCAGTTCTGCTACTATTATAGCATAGGTAAAATTGAAAGGGGATAGCGAAATGACAGCTTGGAGCCTATGGAGTCTTCTATCGGGCATTCTCATGCTCATTCTGGGACTTTTCTGTGCCTTCAGCCCCGAGTCGGCGCTGATGACCCTGGTGATTTGGATTGCACTGGTGTTCATTGTGGTGGGTGCCGTGGGAATATGGCGCTATACACGGGACTACGAGCGCAAATGGTACACCCTGATTCCTCCCATTTTGGACGTTATTTTCGGTGTGGTGCTGCTCACCAACAATCTTCTGCCCTATCTCACCTTGGCTTTGCTGCCCATCATGATGGCCTGCTGGGCTTTGATCAAAGGCATCAGCCAGATTATCTCCGCTTTTAGGTTTAAGGACGTGTTCCGGGCCTGGTGGCTGCCCTTGATCATGGGCGCCGTCTCCGTTGTCTTTGCCATTATCCTGTTCCTCAATCCCCTGGAGAGCATGGTAACCTTGACGGTGGTCCTCGGCATCTATTTCGCCATTGCGGGAATCATGGATATTCTGTCGGCCTTCCGCCAATAATCATTTCTTAAATAACGGGTATTCGCTGGAATACCCGTTATTTTTATGTCTTTATGCGATCTTTATTTTCCTAATCCTTCCTTAATCCCACCCTAATTCTATTCATGCTAGACTTGGTCCATCAAAGAACAAGGGAGGGAGCCATCGTGCAGATCGTGATCGCAATTATCGGCGTGATCTCCGTATGGGTGCTCGCGTATTTGGGATACGTGCTTCTGAAAGGGGATGATGCCGCATGAGCGCAGTTTTGCAGTATGGGCTGTATTTGATCATTCTGGTCGTCTTGGCCATACCCCTTGGCAAATATATGGGGAAGGTCATGAACGGCGAAAAGGTCTTTCTATCCAGGGTGCTCGTCCCCTGCGAAAACTTTGTCTATCGGATTCTGCGTGTGGATAAGGACGAACAAATGAGCTGGAAGAGGTATGCGGGCAGCATCCTCATTTTCAGCGGGATCAGCCTTATCGTGTTCATACTGATCCAGATGGGCCAAAACCTTTTGCCGCTGAATCCTGAAAAGCTCCCGGGCAGTTCCTGGCACCTATCCTTCAACACTGCCGTGAGCTTCGTGACCAACACCAACTGGCAGGCCTATTCTGGTGAAAGTACGCTCAGCTACTTCACTCAGATGTTCTGCCTGACGGTGCAGAACTTCCTTTCCCCGGCCGTGGGCATCGCGGTGATGTTTGCGCTCATCCGCGGTTTCATTCAAACGAAAAAAACCGGCCTTGGAAGCTTCTGGGTGGATATGACCCGCATCGTCATGTACATTCTGATTCCCCTGTGTTTCCTCATCTCCATTGGGCTCATCTCCCAGGGTGTGATTCAAAACTTCAGCGGCTACGAGACCGTTTCTCTGGTGGAGCCCATCACCACGGAGGACGGCACGGTGGTCACCGAACAGGTGGTGCCCATGGGCCCCGCAGCCAGCCAGACCGCCATCAAGCAGGCCGGAACCAACGGAGGCGGTTTCATGGGTGTGAACTCTGCCCATCCTCTGGAGAATCCCACCCCCTTTTCCAACCTTTTGGAGATGGTATCACTTTTGCTCATCCCCGTGGCCTGCTGCTTCACCTTCGGGCGAAACGTCAAGGATAAACGGCAGGGCCGGGCGCTGTTTTTGGCCATGTTTATCGTGCTTGTCCTGGCCCTTGCCGGCGTAGCCATCAGTGAACAGGCTGGAACGCCTCAGCTGTCGCAAAACGGCGTGGTGGACCTGGGAACCGTGGATCAGGCCGGCGGCAATATGGAGGGAAAAGAGGTGCGCTTTGGCATCGCTACCTCCGCCACTTGGGCCACCTTCACCACTGCCGCCTCCAACGGCTCGGTAAACTCCATGCACGACAGTTACACGCCGCTTGGCGGCATGATTCCCATGCTGCTCATGATGCTGGGCGAAGTGATCTTCGGCGGCACAGGCTGCGGACTTTACGGCATGATCGGTTTTGCTATCCTGACCGTGTTCATCGCCGGGCTCATGGTGGGCCGGACGCCGGAGTATCTGGGCAAAAAGATCGAGCCCTATGAGATGCGGATGGCCGTTCTCGTTTGTCTAGCAACCCCCATTGCCATCCTTGTCGGCAGCGGTATCGCCGCGCTTTTGCCCAGCACAGCGGACAGCCTCAACAACCCCGGCGCCCATGGCCTCTCGGAGGTGCTCTATGCTTATGCCTCCTGCGGCGGCAACAATGGATCGGCCTTTGCCGGATTTAATGCCAATACGCCTTTTTTAAACGTGTCGCTGGGCCTTGTGATGCTGTTCGTACGATTCGTTCCGCTGGTTTCCACGCTGGCCATCGCCGGAAGCCTGGCCAAGAAGAAGAAGGTGGCCGTCAGCGCCGGTACGCTCTCCACTACCAACGCGATGTTCATCTTCCTTTTGATCTTCGTCGTGCTGTTGGTGGGTGCCCTCAGCTTCCTGCCCGCACTGGCCCTTGGACCCATCGCCGAATACTTCCAAATGATTGTGTAATAAAGGGGTGATTTATCGTGGCAACCAAGACCAAAAGCGCCCTTGCCGACCGAAAAATGGTCGCTCGGGCCATCCGCGACGCTTTCAAAAAGCTGTCGCCAAAGACCCAGATTCAAAACCCCGTTATGTTCCTGGTGTATATTTCAGCTATCCTGACAACGGGTCTATTCCTTCTGTCGCTCTTTGGCATTCAGGATGCGGGCACCGGCTTTACGCTGGGCATCGCCGTCATCCTGTGGTTCACCGTACTGTTTGCCAATTTTGCCGAAGCCATTGCTGAAGGCCGGGGCAAGGCCCAGGCGGACGCTCTTCGCGCCGCCAAAAAGGATGTGGAGGCTCATAAGCTCAGCGATCCCATGGATCATGAGAATTTCACCGTAGTTCCTTCCGCATCCCTTGGCAGAGGCGATATCGTCTTCGTGAAGGCCGGGGAGCAGATTCCCGCCGACGGCGAGATCATTGACGGCGCCGCTTCGGTGGACGAAAGTGCCATCACCGGCGAATCCGCCCCCGTCATTCGGGAAAGCGGCGGCGATCGCAGTGCCGTTACCGGCGGCACCACCGTCCTCTCCGATTGGATCGTGGTTAGGGTGACCAGCGACGCGGGAGAAAGCTTTCTTGACAAGATGATCGCCATGGTGGAAGGCGCTTCCCGCAAAAAGACACCCAATGAAATCGCTCTGCAGATTCTTCTGGTTGCGCTGTCCATCATCTTCGTGCTCGTCACCGTCTCCCTTTATGCTTACTCGGTCTTTTCTGCCGAACAGGCTTCCATGGAGAATCCGACTTCCGTGACATCCCTGGTGGCGCTGCTTATCTGTCTTGCACCCACCACCATTGGCGCACTGCTCTCCGCCATCGGGATTGCCGGCATGAGCCGGCTCAACCAGGCCAATGTGCTGGCCATGAGCGGCCGTGCCATCGAGGCGGCCGGCGATGTTGATGTACTCATGCTCGATAAAACCGGCACTATAACGCTTGGCAACCGCCAGGCCAGCCGCTTCATACCGGTGGACGGTGTCTCCGCCGAGGAACTGGCCGATGCTGCGCAGCTTTCCTCCCTGGCCGACGAGACACCCGAGGGCCGAAGTGTGGTCGTCCTCGCCAAGGAGCAGTTCGGGCTCCGCGGCCGAAGCATCCATGACAAAAACATGCACTTTGTACCCTTCACCGCGGTCACTCGCATGAGCGGCGTGGACTATGAGGGCACGGAGATCCGCAAGGGCGCGGCCGATGCGGTGCGGCAGTATGTGGAGGGAAAAGGCGGCACCTTCAGCCAGGAATGCCAAAGCACCGTGGACTCCATCTCCCGTCAGGGCGGAACACCGCTGGTGGTGGCGAAAAATCATAGGGTGCTGGGGGTTATTCAGCTCAAGGACATCATCAAACAAGGTGTTAAAGAGAAGTTTGCCGATCTTCGGAAGATGGGCATCCGCACCATCATGATCACCGGCGACAACCCCCTCACCGCTGCTGCCATCGCTGCCGAGGCTGGTGTGGATGATTTTCTGGCCGAGGCTACGCCGGAGAGCAAGCTTGGCATGATCCGTGACTTCCAGGCCAAGGGCCATCTGGTGGCCATGACCGGCGATGGAACCAATGATGCGCCGGCCCTTGCTCAGGCCGATGTGGCCGTGGCCATGAACAGCGGCACCCAGGCTGCCAAGGAAGCAGGCAATATGGTGGATCTGGACTCTTCGCCCACCAAGCTGATCGATATCGTGCGTATTGGAAAGCAGCTCCTCATGACCCGGGGCAGTTTGACCACCTTCTCCATCGCCAATGATATCGCCAAGTACTTCGCTATCATCCCGGCACTGTTCATGGGGCTCTATCCCGGTCTGTCCGCTCTCAACATCATGAACCTGCACAGTGCGGAAAGCGCCATCTTCTCGGCAATCATCTATAACGCCCTGATCATCATTGCGCTTATTCCTTTGGCGCTCAAGGGCGTCAAATACCGGGAGGTATCCGCGGGACGGCTGCTCAAACGCAACCTTCTCATCTATGGCCTGGGCGGAATCATCATCCCCTTTATTGCCATTAAACTGATCGATCTTGTCATTGTGGGACTTGGCATCCTGTGATTGGAGGGTAACCGATGAAAACACTGAAAAAACTTTTCCCAAGGGCCGCCCTGTTTCTTCTCATCTTTTCGCTCCTGTGCGGCGGTATCTACACGTTGGCCGTTACCGGCGTGGGCCAGCTTCTTTTCCCCTATCAGGCCAACGGCAGCATCATTGAGGTGGACGGCAGAAAATACGGCAGCGCGCTTTTGGGCCAACAGTTCACCGATGAAAAGCACATGTGGGGCCGCATCATGAACGTGGACACGGAAACCTTCACCGATGAGGCGGGAAATCCCGTCATGTATGCCTGGGCATCCAATCTCAGCCCCGCCAGTGAGGAGTACGATGCACTCATTGCCAAGCGAGTGGCCATGATCAAAGAGGCTCATCCCGGGCAGGATCTCACCAAGGTGCCTGTGGATCTTGTAACCTGCTCGGGCAGCGGCCTTGATCCCCACATCTCGGTTGCGGCAGCTGAATACCAGATCTCCCGTATCGCCGCAAACACCGGCAAACCGGAAGATGAAATCCGCGCAATTGTGGACAGATACACCGAGGGCCGATTCCTGGGAATCTTTGGTGAACCCCGGGTCAATGTCCTTAAGGTCAATCTGGCCTTGGATGGAATTTTATCATGAAAAACCTCAATCTGTATCAGAAGCGGCTTGTGCGCACGGAGCACATGCCGCTTCTGCAAAAATTTGAAACCTCTCCCGCTTTGCTTTTGTTTCGGTGGATTTATGACCTCAGCTGCACCTTTGACACCAAACCCTCCATCTACGGAATGGACGGGGATCGAATGCTGGCCATCGTCTTTCCCGATGCGGCCTTTGACTGCGAGGATTTTTTCGCGGATTACGGCGATGTGATGGCCTGCCTGTCCCAGCATTGGACCGTCAAGGTCTATGGCACCGCACCCGGTCCCGAAACGGCGGAGCTTCAGGCCAAGCTGGCCCGAGACGGCATCGTCTCAACTTGGCGCTGCGTTTCCGGCAGGGATTTCAACCGCTGTTTGGATCTTTACATCAAACTGGAGACCTCCGGCAATCCCGAATGGGCGTTCTTTAAGGAGGCTCTCGAAGGCATTGATGGAACAAAAAGTTTCGTGGCTGTTTCCCGGTGTTATGAACGTCTCCTGCAAAGGACGGGTATCCCCTCCGCGGACGGCGCAAGATACTGCTATATTCCACTCAGCGGGGAATCGGACACCGCCGAACAGCTCCACTGCCTGACGATGGAGCAAAAAGCTGAGCTATGGAGGACGTTTCTCAGCGACGGCGTATCCTCCATGGAGTTTGAGTGGCTGTGGGACGCCTACCTTGATGGCTCTGTCCGAAGTCTTCTCGAATGGGAGCTGGCCCTCGAGGGCGTTTTGTGCGAACTTCAATTTACCGTGAGCCATGATGCCCATAGTTTTCACGTGATCGATCCTGCGGGATCTCCCATCCGTCTTGACTATATCCATGGCACAGCTGCAGAAAAGATGTTCCTTAAAATTCTCTTCCCTGTGAACTTAGAGAATCTTTAGATTCTTTATGGAATCTTAATGCAGGGGCTGAAATCCCAACAGTTTTTACACTTCATCCCGTGATATACTATTAAAAAATGGTTAAGAGGATGACCGCTATGGAAACGCGCAGACCCGATCCTGACGCTTTGCTGCATAAGGTAATCCAAGAAGATGACCAAATCATACACAGGGCTGGTCATCTTAAAATCTTCTTTGGATACGCTGCAGGCGTGGGAAAGACCTATTCCATGCTCGAGGCCGCCCATGCGGCCAAGGATGCGGGAATTGACGTGGTGGCGGGGTATATTGAGCCCCACACCCGACCGGAAACGCTGAAGCTTTTAGACGGCCTCGAACAGCTTTCACCCTTGGACGTGAAGTATAAGGGCATCACCCTAAGGGAGTTTGATCTGGACGCCGCCTTAGAGCGCCATCCTCAGCTCATCCTGGTGGATGAACTGGCCCACAGCAATGCTGAGGGCTGTCGTCATCGCAAGCGATATCAGGATATCGAGGAACTATTGAAGGCGGGCATCGATGTGTACACCACCATCAATGTGCAGCACATTGAAAGTCTGAACGACGTGGTAGCTTCCATCACCGGCGTGATCGTCCGGGAGCGAGTCCCCGATCGGGTATTTGATCAGGCGGACCAAGTCGAGCTGGTGGATATCGAACCGGAGGAACTGATCAAGCGGCTGGACCGCGGAAAAATCTATCGCACCGAGCAGGCCCGGCAGGCACTGGCCCACTTTTTCGTGCCCAAAAATCTGGTCGCCCTGCGGGAGATCGCTCTGCGCCGCACCGCCGATCGGGTAAGCCGCCGAGCTGAGGAGGATGCGAAGATCGATCGGCAGCGTTTCGCCGCCGAGGAGCACATTATGATCTGCCTTTCCGCCTCCCCTTCCAATGCCAACGTGATTCGCACGGCCGCAAGGATGGCCGACGCCTTCCACGGTGCCTTTACTGCTCTTTTTGTAGAAACTTCGGGCGATATCACCGAGGATGCGCAAAAAAACCTTCGGGAAAACCTCCATCTTGCTGAGCAGCTGGGTGCCAAGGTGGCAACCGTCTATGGCGATGATATTCCCATGCAGATCGCCGAGTATGCTCAGGTCAGCGGTGTCACCAAGGTAGTGCTGGGTCGCTCCAACAACAGGCGCCGGATGTTCTCCACCAAAAAAAATTTTGTGGACCGGCTCACGGTGTTGGCGCCGGAGCTGGATATCTACATCATTCCAGACAGCCGTCCTCCCTATGCACCGGCTCAGCGCTCCTTCAAGGGTCTGGCCTTTCAGTTTTCCTGGGCCGATGTTGGCAAAATGATTGCCATCCTTGTGATGACTTCCCTCGTGTGCGTGCTCTTTGACCGGTTCGGTTTCAGTGAGGCCAACATCATCACCATCTACATTCTGGGTGTGCTGTTCATCTCCATGTGTACAAAGGGCGTACTCTATGGCCTCATTGCCTCCCTGGTGAACGTTTTTATCTTCAACTTTCTTTTTACCGATCCAAGGTTTACTTTGCAGGCCTACGATTCCGGTTATCCCATCACCTTTTTGGTGATGTTTGCAGCCGCTCTTGTGACCAGCACGCTCACCATGCGTGTCAAATCCCAGGCTCATCGTCAAGCGCTTAAGGCCTGGCGCACTGAGGTTCTACTGGAAACCAGCCAAAAGCTGCAACGAGCCAAGGATGTGGAGAACATTCTGTCGGAGGCCGCAGAGCAGCTGAAAAAGCTGTTTGACTGCAGCATTTTATTCTATCCCAGCCTGGATGGCGTTTTGCAGCCTCCCCTCTATTTCCCCAAGGCGGGTGAAGAAGGCAGCAAAGGAATCTATGCCGCCCCGGACGAGCAGGGCGTCGCCCAATGGGTCTTTAAGAACAACAAGCATGCCGGTGCAACCACCAACACCCTGCCGGGCGCCCGATGTCTGTACATGGCCGTCCGCAACCATGATACCGTTTTTGCCGTGGTGGGCATCGCTCTTAATGAGCGGGTTCTTGAAGCTTTTGACCAGAGCCTTCTGGTGGCGCTTCTTGGCGAGTGCGCGCTGGCCCTTGAAAAGGAAAAGGTGGGCCGCGCTAAAAATGAGATTGAGCTCAAGGCCCAGCAGGAACAACTTCGGGCCAATCTTCTACGCACCATCTCCCACGATCTCAGGACGCCTCTGACCAGCATCTCCGGCAACGCCAACATTCTTCTTGGCAACGCTGCCGTACTGGATGAAGCAAAGCGGCGGCGGCTCTATACCGATATCTACGATGATTCCATGTGGCTTATCAATCTGGTGGAGAACCTTTTAGCCGTGACCCGCATCGAGAACGGTTCCATGGATATTCATATGGAACCGGAACTCCTTGGCGAGGTCATTCAGGAAGCGATGGACCATTTGAGCCGCCGCAGGGATGAGCATGAGATTTTCGTGCAGCTGAAGGATGACCTGCTCATGGCCCGCATGGATTCCCGACTCATCATCCAAGTGATCATTAACATCGTAAACAACGCGATCAAGTACACGCCGGCCGGTTCAAAAATTGTCATCCGGGCCTTCGCCAAGGATGGTATGGCCCATGTGGAAATTGCCGACAATGGTCAGGGAATACCGGATGATGCCAAGGCCCGCCTCTTTGATATGTTCTATACGGCAAACAACCATCGGGGCGACGGCAGGCGGGGTCTGGGCCTCGGGCTTTCCCTGTGCAAATCCATCATATCGGCCCACGGCGGCACCATCGGGGTTCGGGACAGCGTTCCCCATGGCGCTCTATTCTATTTCACACTGCAAGCTGAGGAGGTTGATCTTCATGAATAAGCCCAAAATATTGGTTGTGGAGGATGACCGTGCGGTACGCAACCTCATCACCACCACTTTGGAAACGCAAAATTATCAATTCCATACCGCCGCCACCGGATCGGAATCCTTGCTGGAAGCGGTATCCGGCCGGCCCGATGTGATCTTGCTGGATCTTGGTCTTCCCGACATGGACGGCGTCGAGATCATCAAAAAAATCCGTACCTGGTCCAACATGCCCATCATTGTGGTGAGCGCCAGAAGCGAGGATAAGGATAAGATCGATGCCCTGGACGCGGGCGCTGACGACTATTTGACCAAGCCTTTCAGCGTCGATGAACTTTTGGCAAGGCTGCGGGTGGCTTTAAGGCGAAGCCGCTTCGACAGCCAGCAAGCGGGCGAGGCTGCCAGCGTTTTTCATAATGGCGACCTCACCATTGATTACGCGGCGGGCTGCGTATACCGTGAGGGGCAGGAGATCCATCTCACCCCCATTGAATACAAGCTGCTGTGCCTTTTGGCTAAAAATATAGGCAAGGTGCTCACCCACAACTACATCCTCAAGGAGGTATGGGGAAGCGCCTTGCCCACCGACACGCCATCGCTGCGCGTTTTCATGGCAACCCTGCGCAAAAAAATCGAGAAGGTTCCTTCCCAGCCCCAGTACATCCAGACCCATGTGGGGATTGGCTACCGGATGGTGCGCATGGAGGAACGCTAGCGTTCGTCGTTCCAGGCCTCAATTTTGTCCATGACCCGGTTCACATCCTCCACCGCCATATCGTAGACGGCCTGGAGCTTTTCCCGTTCCCGTTCAAAGCGGCCGATCTCAATGGGACGGCTGGGCGCCACTACGATGGCCCGTCCCTCCCTCTCCAGCCGTCTTACCAATTCCTGCTCCTCTCGATACACCTTGTGGCGCCGGTCCAAGACCTCGATCATATGGGGATACTTCCGGAATAGGCGGCTATAGACGTACCGGAATTTCTCCGGCTTTTTCACAAAATCCCGGGAACGGGTGAGCACCACGATCACCTTGTCACATCCATCGTCCAGCGCTTTCCTGACCGGGATAGGGTCGGAAGTGCCGCCGTCCAGGTATTTCCCGCCCCTGTACCGAACCATGGGCGCAAAAATGGGAATGGATGAGGAGGCGCGGATCACCGTGGAATCGTGGTCCAAATGTTCCTTGGTGAAATAGACCGTCTTCCCCGTATCCACATCGGTCACCCCGGTTACAAATTCGCAGGGCGAAGCAAGAAAGGTCTCGTAATCAAAGGGATCCAAATGGTTGGGGATCTCATCAAAGAGAAAATCCATGCCAAAGATGGACTTTGTCTTGAGAAAGCTGGAGATGCCGCCGTAACGTTTATCGTCCAGATAATCCATATCCACACGGTAGGCCCGGCCCTTCTGCCGGGATACATAGGATACACCGTTGCAGGCGCCGGCTGACACCCCAATGACATAGTCCGCTTCAATATCTTCTTCCATCAGGCGGTCCAGCACACCCACCGTGTAGATGCCGCGCATGCCGCCGCCTTCCAATACCAAACCTAATTTCATACCTTTTTCACAACCTTACAGGGATTTCCCGCGGCGAAAACGCCCTCCGGAATATCCCGAGTCACCACGCTGCCCGCACCGATTACGGTGTTGCTGCCGATGTTCACACCGGGGCAGAGAATGGCGCCTCCGCCAATCCAAACATTATCCCCCACAGTGATAGGCTTTGCACTCTCCGGCCCCTGGATGCGCGCTTCAGCGTTCAGCGGATGGGTGGCCGTATAGATCTGCACCTTGGGTCCCAGCATGACGTTATCCCCAAAAACGATGGGCGTCACATCGAGAAATACACAGTCGAAGTTGGCATAGAATTTTTTCCCGGCAATGATGTTATATCCATAGTCGCAGTAGAAGGGCGGTTCAATGTTGGCGTCCTCCCCGGCACGAATGAGTTCACCCAGGATCTTCCTTCGTCTATTGATATCGGTGGAACCCCTGCTGTTCAGCTCCAGCATGAGTTCCCGGCAGCGCACCCGTTCCTTCACCAACACCTCATCGCCGGCCTTATACGCCTGTCCCGCCAGCATCTTTTCCTTCTCCGTCATTTCATGGGGCTCAAAATGAAGCGTATACACCACATGGGGCATGGTCTTACCGTTTACCATTTTGATGATGACCTCTCCCGCCGTCATGCCCAGCATTTCCGCCACATGAATGGACGACCGGTTGTTGGGCCGGATATCAGCCACCAGCTTGGATGCTCCCAGGCTCTCCCTGGCGTATTCCGCCAGAGCCTTTGCTCCTTCCACGGCATACCCGCGGTGCCAGAAGCGTTTTTTGAGGATGTATCCCAGGGAAAGCCCAATCTCGGAACGCACAAGGCCCATCTGGCCCACCATGAAACCATTCTCGTTCCAGGCGCCCCAATAGCCGCAGCCGTCCCGCTCATAACGTTCCAGCTGCCGGTCAATCCACGCTTTCACCTCTTCGTCGCTGAATGGTTTCTCCCAGGCGTACATCACCTCCGGATCCTGGAGCATTTCCGCCATGTCCTTAAAATCCTCCGGGGTCAGGGGTCTTAGGGTAAGCCTCCGTGTTTCGAGCACATTTTTCATTTTCTCTCCCCCTTACTTCATAAGCCCTGGGCTCTTTGCATAGGCATCACCAGGAGATGATGACCATGGATCGCACCCTTCGCAATATGCTGATAACCGGACTCCTCTTGGTGATATTTACGGCATCCACCGGCCTTTTTCCTGCCGAGTCCCCCGTATTTCATCAAGGCGGCGAGAACGAAGCGGACGTCAAGGTGCCGGTGCTGATGTACCACCACCTGCTCAAAAGCGGTGAAAACAAGCGATATAAGGGCAATGAAATCGTGGTCACTGTGGAAAACTTTCAAAAGCAGATGGACTATCTCCATGATAACGGCTATCATACCGTGACCCTCTCGGAACTTTCCCGCTTTTTGTATCATGGCGGCACGCTGCCGGAAAAACCGGTGCTCATCACCTTTGACGATGGCTACTACAGCAACTACCAATACGCGTATCCCATCCTCCGGCAGTATGGCTACACGGCCGTTGTCTTTTTGGTGACCAGCAAGATTACGGACGAACAGGCCCCCTTCGATCCAAACGCCATCACCATGCTCTCCTGGCCGGTCGTGGAAAAAAGCAGAGATGTGTTTGAATATGAGGCGCACACCCATGCGCTCCATGAAATCACCCAAAATGGCCGTTCGAGGCTCACTGACAGCAGTTACGAGGGTGTTCTGAAGGATCTTGGGCAATCGCTGGAGCATCTTGAAAACAAGGCCTTCTCCTATCCTTATGGCTTCTACAACGATACCGTGATCAAGGCGCTTCAGGAAAAAGGGTTTGAACTGGCTTTCACCGTCCGTTCAGGATACGTAAAAAAAGGCAGCGATCCCTATCAGCTGCCTCGTTTCAATATTCGTCCCAACTGCTCTCTTGAGAGCTTCATTGGTATAGTGAACGGTTCCTGGGTCCCTTAGGCCATAATGACATAGAACAGGATGCAGAAGTAATGCAGGATGGCTCCTGCCAGCACGAACAGATGCCAGATGCTGTGCATATATTTGCGTTTCCAGCCGTAAAAGATGATGCCAAGGGTGTAGCAAAGACCGCCGGCGATGAGCAGCACCGAACCCAGGGTTGCCATGTTTTGGATCACCGGTACGATGGCCACCACAATGCACCAGCCGCTTGCAATGTAACAGATCATGGAGAAAACCTTGAACCGCTCAAGGCTGATGGCATTAAAGACGATGCCCAGCAGAGCCGCCGTCCAGACCACCGCAAAGATGGGCCAGCCCCAGCCGCTCTCCCGCAGGAGCACCAGCGTAAGGGGGGTGTAGCTGCCCGCGATAAGAACAAAGATGGACGTATGATCAAAAATTCTGAAGATCCGTTTTGCACCAGGATGAGTGATGGCGTGATACAGCGTGGACATGGTAAAAAGTGTGACCAGACTGAGGCCGTAGATCGCAGCGCTCACAATCTTGTAGGCATCCCTTTGCAGGCAAGCCATCACAATCAGGATAACGCAGCCCGCCAGCGAGATGAGCGCGCCCACGCCGTGAGTCACCGCGTTCATGATCTCTTCGGCCAATGTATAGAAGGGCATTTCCTTGATCGTTTTGCGTTTCGTAGGAATTTCGGTATTCATGGATGCTGCCTCCGAATCTTTTTTTCAGATTATAACCATCTTAAATTAGTATAACACTTATTCCGTCATTTCTGTACGATCAAAGTTTCGAGTAATCACCCTGCAGACGAGGCCAATGATCACCAAAACCACACCGGAAGCCATAAACCAAGTATCAATACCCACCTTTTCCGCCAGGGGCCCGGCAATAAACAGTCCCACCGGCGTGGCAAGGGACATGGCGCTGGTCGCTAAAGACAGCACCCGGCCCAGCTTTTCCGGTGCGACAGTAGCTTGGATATAGGTGATAAAGGGCACGGAAAAAAAGTTGCCCGCCGCGCCCATGAGACAGGACAGCACCGCAAAGAGCCAAAAAGCCGTGGACGGCAGCAGGCCGGACGCACCGATGAAGACTCCCAGGGCGGCAATGGCCAGGGACATCATGAAGAACCGGCGTTTTTCCCCGCCCAGAATTCCGATAAATATGGAAGAAAGAAGCATACCGCCGGCAAAAAGCAGTTCCACCAAACTTGAATGCCAAGCCGTACCGCCGAAATGGCCGTTCACCATCAGAGGAAACAGGGAACCCACCGGCACATAGATGATGCACGCCGCAAGAATGGGCCAGCAAACCCTGAACAACTTGCGGTTGTGCCGCAGGGCCCGCCATCCCTCCGCCAGCTCATGCCACACATGGGGCTTCTCATGGCTTTTAGGCGGATCAGGAATCTTTACCGCTGCCACAGTGGCCACCGCTATGATGGCGCCGATCACATCCACAAGCATCACTGCCGGCAGTTCAAAGGCCGCCATAAGCGCGGCTCCCAAAACCGGCCCAGCCATTAAAGCGCCCGACTGGACAAACTGTCCCCAGCCGCCGGCTTTCATGATCATCTCCGGCGGAACCAGCATGGGAATTGCCGCCTGCATGGCCGGGCCATGAAATACCGATCCAAGAGCGCGCAAAAATAGGATGATGTAAAATACATAGGTGGGCGGCTCCCCCCACAGCAGCAGGACGCCCAATATCCCGCTGGCCAGCGCCACAAAAAGATCGGCATAGATCATCACCTTCTTGCGGCTCATGCGGTCCACCCATACTCCCGCGAATATACCCAGGAGCGCCTGGGGCAAAAGCCCGGCCACCGAGGCCAGCGCCAGCGTATTGGCGGAGCCGGTTTTGATGGTCAAATACCATAGGATTGCAAACTGAACGGCAGCGCTTCCCACGATGGAGAAGGTCTGTCCAATATAGATAACGACAAAGGATCTGAGCCAATGATGATTTCGGGTCACACAGGACCTGCCTTTCTTAGCCGGTCAAAGCCATTTATTTTTCCTGAAATGATAGATGCAGACCGCCACAACGGCAAGGCTGATCACGATAAGTGCCGGATAGGCCCAGGGCTGCCGATACTCCGGCATATCAAAGTTCATGCCATACCAGCCGGCAATGAGGGTGAGCGGCAAACACACAGCGGTGATCACGGTGAAGAGCTTCATCAGCCGGTTGAGGCTGATATCCACCTGGGCCTGGTAGGATTCCCGCACCTGGGTGACATAGTCCCGCAAGGTCATCACTCCATGATAGAGCCGGTTCACACGACCGGTCAGCATTCTGAAATAGCGAAGAGCCCGCTTGTTCACCAGTTCGTTTCCGTTCTCTTCGATCATTTCAGAAATTTCCAGCAGCTGTTCGTAATAACGCTTCAGCGCCATAAGCTTTCTTCGAAGCATCACGATCTCCCGGGTGCAGTCCTGTTTTTCCGATGTCAGCAATGCTTCCTCCAGGTCGGAAATCTCCTGTTCGATATCCTCCAGAAGGGCAGTGTCCCCTGCGGTCAATTGATCAAAATAGGAATAGAACACCCGATCCAAGGTTGGCTCCAGTTCCCCTTTTTTAAGCGCCTCCACGATCCCGTCCGCGATCCGGTCGCCGTCGCATACAAACAGCATGAGCCCCCTGCGATAATAGATGCAGGTACGGTGGTACGGCTTAAAAAGATCATCGCGGTTCGGAATGTTGAGAGCGATAAAATCAAAACCCTCATGACTCTCCATTTTAGAAGGGGTGGCGGCCAGACATTCGCCAACGATCCTGGGATGGATCTCCAAAACATCCGCTATAATTTCCAGCTGATCCCCGCGGGCCACGATCAGGCAGGGCTCTCCCCTTCTCAGGGCCGCCTCTAAACTTTGGTTATCCCGAGCATTTTGAGTGAAAATTTCCATAAGCCATCCCTAACGGTTTTTTCTGGACATGTTCCAGGTGGCCAGTGCGAAGAAGATCACCGCCGTGGCAGCCAAGATGGCCACACTGCCCCAGGGGCCCAGGCTTTCCCCTCCAAAATTGAAGGATACGCCCATCTCCTGTTCAAATTCCTCAACCATGCCGGCCGGAGCACCGGCAAAAGCGGCCTCGATGGGCCTGGCCATCATGACCTGGCGGAACAGTACGCCGGCATGGGAGACCGGAAAAATCTTGATGATGAACTGCACCGCCGAGGGCAGATTTCCAATGGGGATATAAATGCCGGTCACGAAACCGATCATGGTGCCCAGTACCGTACTGGCTGTGGCAAAAGCGTTGACGCTCTTGAAGAAGGATATCAAGAAAAACACCATGGCACTGCTGGCAAACACGGAAAGCAGCATGATCAAAATCACCTGCACAAGCTCAAAAAGGGTGAGGAGCGAGCCGCCGTAGGCCACGACATAGATCTCCGCCAGAACAAGCGCTGCAAGGCTCATGATCATGCCCACCACAAAGGCGCTGGTCACATACCCAAGGACGAGAGAAGTTCTGCGGATGGGTGCGGTGGTGAAGTCCCGCATGATGTTCTTCGCCCGGTCCTCCACCATGATGCCAAAGGCGCCCATGGTGGTGGTAATGGCGGTCACGGCC
The DNA here is from genome assembly GCF_014384795.1 of Gehongia tenuis. NCBI lineage: Bacteria > Bacillati > Bacillota > Clostridia > Christensenellales > Christensenellaceae > Gehongia > Gehongia tenuis. The sequence continues at coordinate 1,142,829 of NZ_JACRSR010000001.1, forward strand.
AGCATACCCGCCATGATCCAGTTATCCAGCATGTGCACCGCGTCATCCCCCATGCCTTCAAACCCGGTCATGATGGTGTCCCGAAGGAATAGGACATACAGTCCGATAATGATAAATACCGCCAGCAGGGAGAAGAAAACCGAACTCTTATCCCGAAAAAAGACCTTAAGATTTCTCTTCAGCAAGCTCCAAACGATCATGCTTTTTCCTCCTCTTCGCCGGTGATGGCGATAAACGCGTCGTCCATGCTTCCGCAAACCACCTCGAAGATGGCAATATGGGGTTTAAGGGCGTCCAGCAATGCAATGGCGTCGGTGGTCTGTTCCAGCTGCACCGATATTACGCCGTTGTGTTCCTCATAGGCCCTATTCTGTGCTGTGAGCGTCTCCACCACCCCCTCCCGGTTGGAGGGCTGAATGAACAGATGATCGGAGCTGTAGGCTTCCCTGAGCTCGGCAGGGGTGCCGGTCGCCTTGAGCTTTCCGTCCACGATCACCGCCACGTAATCCGCTTTGGCCGCCTCCTCCATATAATGGGTGGTGAGAAAAACCGTCATCCCCTCCGTCTGCTGGAGGTTTCGGATGGTGTTCCAAACGCTTTGCCGCGTTTTGGGGTCAAGGCCTGTGGTGGGCTCGTCCAAAAACAGAATCTCCGGCGTGTTCACCAAAGCCCGGGCGATATCCACCCGCCTGCGCTGACCGCCGGACAGCTTGCCGTAAGGCCGATTCAGAATGGATTCCACCTCGGCGGCCTTGCTGGCCCGATTTACCGCCTCCCGCAGCGCTTTGCCTCCAAGACCATAGAAGCTGCCCCGGGTCACAAGATTTTCCCGCACGGTGAGCAGGGGGTCCAGCACGCTCTCCTGAAAAACCACGCCAATCTTTCGGCGGATGCTGTCATCCTCCCGGCCAAGCGCATGTCCGCTCACCAATATGCTGCCGCCGTCCGGTTTCAGCAGTGTGCAGATCATATTGATGGTGGTGGATTTTCCCGCACCGTTGGGCCCGAGAAAAGCGAAAAGATGGCCCTTCTGTACGTAAAAATCGATGCCTTTTACCGCCTCCACGGTGCCAAAACTTTTTTTGAGGCCCTCCACCTCAATGATCTTTTTCATAGGTCACCTCCAAGAGATTATTGCTGATAGACCTTTCTGCCTTCCTTGTAGGTTGCAACAACGGGTATATCCGCCAGTTCCATGGGCTCGGCTGTCAGCGGATTTTTCCCAAGAACAACGAGATCGGCCAGTTTGCCCGCCTTGATGCTGCCCTTCTCGTTCTCTTCAAAATATTGATAGGCGGCGTTTCGTGTAACGGCCATGAGCGCGTCGTAAACCGATATCCGCTCCCCTTCGCCCAGCACCGTTCCGCCCTTCGTGAGCCGATTCACAGCGCACCATACGGTTTTCATCATGTCCGGCGGCACCACCGGTGTATCCTGATGGAAGGTATAGACGACGCCATCCTGAAGGGCCGTCTTGACGGGACTGATCCGGTTCGCCCGGGCCTCCCCGAGGTTCACGCGATGCACATCGCCCCAAAAATAAGTGTGGGCCACAAAAAAGGAGGCGATTATGGGAAGCTCTGCCATGATCTTCAACTGATCCGGCCGCACCGTCTGCGCGTGAATCATCACCGGCCGGATAGCTTTGGGACACTTTTGCAGCGCCCGTTCCATAGCGTCAATGTACTGCTGGGCCGCCGCATCCCCGTTGCAATGAACGAGAAGCTGCCGCTCCTCCCTGAGCGCTGTTTCGATCATGGTTCGGACCTCATCGTCCCCATGGATGGGATAGCCGCGATAGCCATCCTCCCCGTTGGCATAGGGTTCGGACATCCAGGCCGTGCGGCCCTGGGGTGAACCATCCAAAAACATCTTATATCCGCCAAGACGCAGGCGGTGGACATAGTTTTGATATTGGGGGTTGCCGCGCAGAATATCAGCTTCCTCCAAGTCCACATAGCCCACCACATCCAAAATGAGGCGCTCTGTCCGTGCGGCCGCCTCCAGGACACGCCACTCCGCCTCCCGAACCAAGCCATCCTGGGCCGTGGTGATGCCATAGCTGAGATACACCCTTTGAGCTTCGTCCAAAAGGGCCAGCGTCTCCTCCATTGTGGGCCGCATAACGCCCGCTGAACGCTGCGTAAAGGCCCGCTCCTCCAGATAGCCGGTGGGCTCGCCCTCCCTTCTGCCGATCACACCGCCCTCAGGATCGGGCGTATCCTTGTCAATCCCAAGCTCCTGAAGACCAAGGCTGTTTACCACCCCCATATGGCCGGAAGCATGTGCGATCAGAACGGGGCAGTCCGGCGAAGCATCGTCCAAATCCCAGCGGGTGGGATGGCGGCCCTCCGCAAGATCATTGTGATCATAGCCAAAACCCACGATCCATTTCCCCGCAGCAACCTTCCGTTCCTTGGCATAGGTGCGAATCCGATCACGGACCTCGTCCAAACTTTCAGCCCCGGCAAGGGAGACAATGCCAAGGGTGGTCGCAAAGGATGTGATGTGGCTGTGGGCGTCAATGAACGCAGGCATAAGGGTTTGGCCCTCAAGATCCACTCTTTCCGCCTTGGGTGCAAAATTAAGCGCTTCCTCCAAGGTCCCCACCCTGGCAATTCTGCCGTCTTCAACCACCACCGCTTCCGGCCGATCCTCCCGTGCCTCCATAGTCAAAATATCGCCATGATAAAAAAGCATACTATCCATCCATTTCACACCTTTCCGCCCCTAGCTTTCCACCGGCTTTGTGAGGTCATTCCATTTCACCAAAGAGACGCTGGGTTTCCTCCTTCGTGTAGAGAACCTCGGCATCTTTGGGAAGATCCCGTACATGTTCAAGATGCAGGAAAACCCTGCTGCTGTCCCCTTCGGGATAGGGGTAGCCAAAATGCTGCGCTATCTCCCGGGCCAGCCGGTCAAAGAGCCGCTGCATGGCCATGAGGCTGTCCCATACGGCCTCCCTACGAGCGGTGGGATAGGTGGCAAGATAGGCCGCAAAGAGCTCCGGCTCCAGGTATTGCTCAAAGTATTTGCCCGCCTTCCCGGCGCTAACCTCGAAGCCGTGGCGGATGCCGATGTGCCATTCAAGGGCGCGGGCCAGCATCTCCCGGACCGGAACGTTCAGCATCTCCAGTGCATAGGGAATCTCCACCCGCCAAAGGCCCTTGGCCACATAGGGACTGACCCAGAAGAATTCATTGCAGCTGTCGAGAAATTCCTTCTCCGTGGGAGGCTTGATCCAATAGTCCCGATCGGAGGGCTTCCCCACCTCAGGCAGGATTCCGTCCTTATCCAAAAGCACGATGGTTTGGGAGTCCCGTCCCACATATTCATCGGTTTTTTCTGGAGAAACCAGGGTGAGATCCAGACGGTTTCCATCGGTAAACTGCATGAGGTAGGCAAAAGCGCCCTTCCGCACCTCACCGGGATAGATTTGGGTGGTATCCGGCATCTGCATCACCAATCTGTTTCCGAATCGATCGATCCAATGGGGATCTTCGGTGAAGTCCGCAAGCCTTGTCACCCCGTAGACGATATCGTAATCCTGAAAAATATCCGCTTTAGCCCCCGGGTTGGCTCTCGAGCCGTTCATCACAACATAGCGGATTCGCTCATCCTCTCGGGCCGTGGATAGGATAAGTTCCATCATTTCCTTTTCGCTTCGCATGCGTCCTCCTAATCCGTACCGTTCAAAATATTATGGATCTGCTGCATCTTTTGATCGGTGGCAGCGATCACATCGGCACATTCCTTGAGATCCCGGCTCACCGAAGGCGGCACCTTGTCCACGCCTTTGTAGCGCAGCTGATGCTCCAGGCTCGCCCAAAAATCCATGGCGATGGTGCGGATCTGCACCTCCACCCGGGTGGGCTCACAGTGGTTGGAGAAAAACACCGGCACCTCCACAACCAGATGAAGGCTCCGATAGCCATTGGGCTTGGGATTCTGGATGTAATCCTTGCGCTGAATCAGCCGAATATCGTCCTGTCTTATCAGCATCTCCGCCAGGGTATAGATATCCTCCACAAAGGAGCATACCACCCGAATGCCCGCAATATCGTTAAGGTTTTCCCGGGCCGAAGATACGCTCACCTCAAAGCCCCGCCGGGCAAGTTTGTCCAGCAGACTTTTGGGCGATTTCACCCGGGCCTTCATGTACTCAATGGGATTCCTCTGCCACTGAATTTTAAATTCATCGTCCAATATCTCAAACTTTGTGCGGATCTCCCGAATTGCCGAATGATAGACCAGATACATCTCCTGGGCGGCTTCAAAGCTGCCCTGCAGATTCATAGCCAAGGCCAGGATCTCATCTCGGGAAAAGGGCATCTTGCTCAGCTCACGTTGTTCCATTTTTCACGCTCCATCATTATAATTTGGACCTAACAAGATTCCATAAGACCCACGCTTTTCCCTGCCTCAATTATAAAAAGGACGCCCTAAGGCGTCCTCATTCCGTCATATCAAAGAGTGTTTCAAAGGTTCTGTAAAAAATTTGGTCCCGTTCCACCTCGGTCAGCGGCAAAGCCATAAACCGGTTCAACTCCTCCACATGATCCCACATGGGAAAATCGGTGCCAAACATGAAGTGATCCGCTCCAAAATGGTGAATCATGTCCACCGCAGCGGCCTTGTCCAGCATGAACAAGCTGCTGGAGGTATCCAGAAAAATCCGCTCCGACTCAAGACACTGGAAGGCCTCCTCCCAACGGCGGTATCCGCCAAAATGAGCGGCGATGCACACGAGATCGGGCACCCTGTCCACCAGGTTTCTCAGCCTATGCGGCGCTGAATAATCGTAGCGGTCATCCCCCGTGTGAAATAGAATGGGCAGCCCCGCTTCGGCGATCCTTCTGTACATAGGCATCATGGCCTCGTCATCAATGTAAAACTTTTGAAAATCGGGATGAAACTTGACCCCCTTAAGCCCCAGCTCCAGAATGTGATCGATCTCCTCCTCATAGTTCTCCAGCGCCTGGTGCAGGGCCGCAAACCCCATAAATTCGGGATATTTTTCGCATTTTTCATGGATGAAATTGTTGATGGACCGCACCTGTTTGGGGGTGGTGGCCACCGAACAGACCAGATACTTCGACACGCCGATACGCCGGCCGCTCTCCACCAAGGCATGGGGATAGCCAATCTGCCGCATGCCGATATCATAAAAATCTCCCACTGACGCCGTAGCTTTTTCGGCAATCTTTCCCGGATAAATATGGGTGTGGGCGTCGTAAATCTTTCGTTGTTTGGTCATTCCAAATCCCTCCCGACGATAAGATTATACTCACAACAGCAAATCCCGTAAACTATTTTCTAAGGACGGATCAGTAGTTCAGCTCCTTGAGCAAACTGGACAGCACTTTAAGTCTTTCGCTCAAAAATTCGTCGTTTTGGGCGAGAGCGTCCCGAAATAGACGGATATCTTCATCGATGCGTTCATTGTCCGTGCAAACCTCCACCGTCATGGCGTCCCCCTGCAGGCCCACCCGGTCGATCCGAGGGTTTTCGGGGTCATACAGTTTCTCGTATCGATACGCCTCGCGAAAATACTGCAGCGTTCTGCACAAAAGAATGTTGAGATCCACGAGCCGGTGCAGGGGCAGTTCCTCCGACTGACGGGACCACTTCTCCCCGGTGTACCGCCATACCTTTGCAGAGATATCCACGTTTCCACGATCATTCCACTGAGCAAGGCCCAGAGAAAGCCCCTTCGCGTTCGAATGGTAGGCATCCCTGCCGTCCACGTTCTCATAATTTTCACATACAATCACAGGCTTATGCTTCAAGCTGGTGGGAATCTTCAATTTGTTTCACCTCAAATTACTTAATCACTAATTTAGTAAATCAGTAATTAGATTATAGCGCTCCCATTCCTATCTGTCAAACAAAAAAGGAGCCGATTCCGGCTCCTTTTCTTATACAGGGATTTTTGTCGTTCTCCTAAAATGCCTGCGGGTGATGGTAACCCGGACAAGATGCTCCTTGGGTTCCATGGTTTTTTTAACATGCTTGGGATGATTGCGGACTGTCATACGCTTACCTCCTCGCCTTTGATGGGTAAGATTATAACACTCACGCCTTTGTTTGGATCACAAGGTCCTGTTAGGGTATTTTGTATGGCGTTAAAATTCTATAATGCCCTCTTCCGTCTCGGGCAGCAGTGCGTTTCTCCTGGCGGCAATCTTGTCCGCCGCAACGAGCGCGGTCACCGCTCCCAGGATCACCACGCAGCCGATCACCTTGCTCACGCCAAACCCCTCCCCCAAGAACAGCCATCCGGCAAACACGCTGGAAATGGGTTCAAACATGGATAAAATGGAGGCCATGGACGCGCCCAGGGAACGAATGCCCAGCTGAAGCAAAATAAAGGCCACAATGGTGCAGGAAATACCCACGATACAGGTAAGCAGCAGGGCCTTCGGCGGAATATCAAAGATGATGGCGCCGGTGGGGATATCGTAGAAGAGCATGATCACGGCCACGACCAAGGCGATATAAAAAGCCAGTTTGAAAGGATTCATATCCTTGATCCCCATTCGCTCGATACCCACCAGATAACCGGCATAGGTGACCCCGGAAAGCAGTGCGATGACAATGCCCAGCACCTTCATATCGCCGCTCTGCTCGAAGAAAAAGACAATTCCCAGCGTTGCGCCGGCAAGCGCAATGGTTTTAACCTTACCCAGCTTTTCCCGAAAGAAGATGCGGCAGATGAGCACCACAAATACGGGATAGAGAAAATGCAGTATCGTGGCCGTACCCACGCCCACATAATTGTAGGATGAGGAAAGCGTAATACCCGTTGCGGCCCCCAGAAAGCTGACCAGCAAAATGGCCAGGGCTTCCTTCCGGTTCAGGCGAAGCGAGATCCTTCGCGCCCAAAGCAGCACCAGCAGCACCGGAACCGCGGACAGGTTGCGGTAGAATGTCAAAGTAGCGGCATTGCTGCCCATCGCAAAGGTCAAGCTTGAAAGGACGGGTGTAACCCCAAAGATCACCGCCGATGCAATCGTGCAGAGGATCCCTTTCGTTTTTATAGAAACCTCCCCCTCCCCAAAAAGATACCCGCCGTCCGGCGGGCACAGTCCCTATTGTATCGACTTTTTATGATTTTAACAAGATCTTTACAGCTCAAAATCACAATTTTTCAGAAAACCCATAAACTTCTCCAGAGGTACTGCCGGGCTGTACAGATACCCTTGATAAAGATCGCATCCCAATCGTTCAAGGGTGCAGCGTTGTTCCGGGGTTTCCACGAATTCAGCAACCACCTTGAACTTGAGGGATTCGGCAAGATACAAAATGGATGAAATGATATCCTGGCTTCGGGTATTGTCCGCAAGGCTCCGCACCAAGGAACCATCCAGCTTAACCACATCGAAGCGGTTGTCCTGAAGATACATCATGGAACTGTGGCCCATGCCAAAATCGTCCATAATGATCTGGATACCCAGATCATGGAGCGTGGTAAGCCGCTCCGTCATTTCCGGCGTGCTGGTAAGGGCGGTCTGTTCCGTCAGTTCCAGACCCATGTATTCCATGGGAACGGAGTATTTTCTTTGAAGGCGTTCAATCCGCTCCACAATGTCCGGCCGGTCCAGCTGCCTTGCGGTGAGATTGAAGGAGATCATGACCGGATGCCGGGACGTGATCTTGGCCGTATCCCGGAAGGTGTATTCCATCACCTGATCCTCAAGAGTGCTCAGGAATCCTCCTTCCTCTGCTAAGCGAATGATGAGCGGCGGTGCGATCCACCCGCCCACGGGATGCTCCCAGCGCAGCAGGGCTTCGCCGCCCACCATCCTTCCGGATGTATCCACCTGGGGCTGATAGTATAGCGTCACGCCCTTCGTCCTGACCAGATGCTCCAGATCGGCAGCCAAACTTTTGGCCATGGACCCAATTCTGCCCGGCCGTTCAAACAAAGCGACGCGTTCGCCGCGGCTCTCCTCCTCCAAGACAAGATTGGTCAGCGCTTCCACGTCCCTTTTAGCCTGGCGCAGTGCCCGCCGCTGGGAAAGCTTCACGAAGGGTGTGTAGATCAGAACCCCGATAGCAAGATTGAACAGCTGCAGCAGGCTTCCGGCTATGGACCCCGTTGCCGCATAGCCGCTGAGAAATAGGGGTGTCGTCCATCTCACCCCATGAGCCGCTACAGGCACCCAGCCTAAAACTGTCGCCAGATAGCTCACCGCGGTGAGCACCAGCGGCGTCAAAATAAAGGGTACCACATAGATGGGATTGAGGACGACCGGCAGACCAAAGACCATCAGTTCATTGATGTTGAAAAGAACGGGAACGGCGGCAAGGCGAGTCAGCCTCAGCACATTTTTTCGTCTTTCATGGATGAGAATGGCGATCACCAGAGCGAGCAGCGTACCACACCCGCCAAAGAGGACGAAGGTATCCAGAAAGGTTTTGGTCATGATTTCAGTGGGGACCTGACCTGCAAGAACCTGCTGGACATTGATGTCCATGCCCGTTTCAAATACGCCCTTCGCAACGCCGTCCAGCACGTTGCCCCCGTGCACGCCAAAAAACCACATGAAGTGAAGTGAGAAGACAAAGACCAGTCCGCTGATCAGCCCCCGGCCCATGCCATTGAAGAGTGCGGCCAGCCAATCGGAAAAGAGGGTCTGGAAATTGGGTACGCCGAACAGATTCACCATGGCCACATTGAGCAGTGCAAAAAGCAAAATCACAGCGCCCGCCGGAAAAATGGCGGCAATGATACCGTTGAGTTCGGTGCCGTCGGTATAGGTCCGCCAGCGCTGACCCATCCATCCGCAAAGCTTGATAAAAAGCACCGAGGCCAGAACAGCCACCAGAATGGCGTTAAAAAGCCAAGTGCTTTGAAAGATTTCAAAGGTGAACATCCTATCCTGCTGAATGGCAAAAGCAATGTAGGCCGCCAACGCAACAAAGGGCGTGATGCCCCCCAGGACACCATCGCCCTGCTCCCGGCCGTAGCTGTAGCTGATGGTCAAGAGCATAATCAGCGATATGATCCCCAGGGTCGCATTCTGCACCAGGCTGAGTACGCTTACCACCGTCCCATTGGCCAAACCGCTTAGAAACTCCTGATAGCCCTCAATGGGAAGGCTCTGCAGCACCAATGCAACGCATCCCGTTACGATAGCGGGAAGTGCAAGCACCATGCCGTTTCGAACAGCGGTCAGTATGCGGTTGTTTTCTATGGCCGCGATCAGCCAGTCGCCTCTGGACGAGTGACTCACGAATCCACCACCTTATGCACATGATCCCGCGCTGCCCTGATCTCCTTTTTCAGCGATTCGGAAAGCGCCGCCGGCTCGGCCTCCGGCCAGCCCAGGTAATAGCCCTGCAAATAGTCCACCCCTAGGCTGATGACCATATCCATTTCCGCCTTGGTTTCTACACCCTCGGCGATCGTGCGGATTTTCTGAGGCTTCAGATAGGAAACCAAATTTTTCAACAGACGCTGCCGGTTTTCGTCCTTATCAATGTTGCGCACGATGGACATGTCGATCTTCACATAGTCGGGCGTCAGTGAAAGAAGAATGCCGTCGCCGTTGTAACCCGTGCCAAAATCGTCTATGGCAAGTTGGCTTCCCCATTGCTTGCAATAGTGCTGCTTGAGCACCATGGAGCGCTCATCCAGTTTCTCCTCCTCCGTGAGTTCCACCACAATCCTCCCCAGGAAGGGCGCATACATGGTTTCAAAGAGCTTCATGTCCCGCTCGGACAGCACCTGATTTGGAATGGAATTGATGAAAACCTTGGCCCCGCGTTCCTCCGCCTTCAGCCGTGCAAAGGCTTCCAGGGCTTTGAACCAGGTGAGCTGCTCGATCTGATAAAGCTTGGACTGAGATTTCGCCAGGGTCAGTATCTCAAGGGGTGTGCTCAACGTATCGATCTTGGACCGCATCAGTGCCTCGTAGGCGAATACGCTGGCCGTAGCCACCTCCACAATGGGCTGGAAGTGATACTCCACCAGCTCGCCATCGATGAGCCGGTTCAGATCCTCCTTGCCGTGAAGCAGATAAGCGTCCTTCTCATAGCTTGCCCGGTCAAATTCCTTGAATTCTCCCTTGGTGGTGTTCTTCACCATGTACATGGCAAAGTCAGCATAACGGATCAGTGTCTCGTAGTCCTCCGCATCGTCGGGGTACCAGGCCACGCCCGCCGAAACACGGATCTTGACAGAGTCGTTGTCGGGCAGCGGAAGAACCGTACTCAGCATCTCCCTTTGGATATCGGCAATGATCCGGCGCACCGCAGCTTTATCCTCGTAACCGTAGATAAATACATAGAATTCATCCCCGGACATGCGGGAAAGCACCACATTGTAGGGTGCAAACTTTTTCAAAGCATTCGCTGAATACTGAATATACACATCGCCGTAGTCATGACCATAGGTATCGTTGATATACTTCAAATTATCCAAATCCAGCATGATCAGCGCCGACACCTTGAGCGCCGCCGGGGATGCAAATTTACGCTTCAGCTCCGCATGGAATGCCCGGCGGTTCAGCAAATTGGTCAGCAGATCATAATCCCGCTCGTATTCAATTTTGCGCTTTTCAAGCGTCTCCTGGGTGATATCCACCGCGACGCCCATGACCTTCTCCTCATCCTCCACCGACTCAAGACGCACCCAGCGCGGATGCCGCTGCTCGTCTTCGATTCGGAAGATGACGGCGTGTTCCGTGCGGCTTTCGACCCATTTTTCAAGGCTGAGCATGGCCTGCTTGAACTGTTCCGTATCCGCATACCCTCCCTCACTCAGGGGTTCAAGCCCAAGAATTTCAAAGAGGCGGCCGGTGCAGAAGGTCTGCCCCGTGGCTTTTCGGTACTCGAAAGCACCCAGCTGAATGTTGGACATATCCACAATCTGGGACAGCTTGGAGGCCGCATCTGCAACATTGCTGCTCAAATCTTCAATGGCCTTGGCCAGTTCGTCAATCTCCACAATGTTGATTTTTCCCAGCCGGAGGGGCAGCCGCGCATCGCTGCTTTTTAGATCCCGCACCAGCCCCGTGATGGGCCGCGTGACCACTCTGCTGACCACGATCACCGTCACCACACCCAGGGTGAGCGAAATGCCCATGGAGATAAGGATCAACGTCTTGACGTGGTTGACAATGCTGAGCAGGTCGTTTTTGCCAATGATGCCGATGAGCGCCCAGCGATCATTCTCAAAGGGCGTGTGCGTATTATAGAGCTGCAAATACTGGACGCTGCCCACCGCTGCTTCGTTATAGCGCTCGCTCCTGGTGATCTCATAGTTGCTCTCGTATACTTCCTTACCCTCAAGGGCGATCCCGTTTGCATCACCGAAGAGCTGCTTGTAGATGGGTCCGCTTTCGATCACATTGTCAAAGCTGCGTTCCTCCCCCTCCGCCACCGCCAGCAGATAAGCGCCCTGTTTGTCCGTTGCGATCTCATCGTAGGGAAGAAGCTTTCGCAAATAATCCGTGGTGAGCTCCACACCCAGAACGCCGTAAGGCTTGCCGTCAATCACCAGCGGGACGGAGTAGGTGATCACTTCAAGATCCTTTTCGCTCAGATGAAAGGGTCTGCTCCAATAGCCCAGATCCTGCCATCCAATCTCCAAATGCTCCTTGGCGGCTTCATAGGGCTTAAAGAAAAAATCGCTCTGCTCCGTAAGCTTGAACCTGGGGGTCCACCACGTATCCATGGGAATGCCCATGCTCTTGGTCACATTGGAGGGAGCGCGCTCAATCAAAATATCCGAATTGTTCACCGAATTGGACTCCGGGTCGGTGTCCCGCAGATAGATTCCCGAATAGGAGTCGTTTTCATTCAGATCATCAAAGACAATGAAGGCGCCGGTAACGGAATTCTTGCGAAGAAGATAGAGCACATCATCCGAAAGCCTCTCCAAAAGATCGGATGGCACACTGTCGTCACCATTGAGATGGGCAAGATCCATATTTTTCTCGGTCAGGTAGCTCTCAACCTCGTTATTCACCGCGCTCACCGAATCGCCCAGATTGGACCAGCGCTGCACCATCTCATTCTGAAGATAATTTTTCCGATTGATCACCCTTTGATTGAGAATATCAAAGGCGTTGTGGGTCATGGTGTTCAAGGTACCGCTCCATAAAATGGTACCAAAAAACAACCCCGTCTGAATCAGCATCACGAGAATCATGGGGACCATCAGTTTTTTCATGATGGAGTTGTTTTCTGATCGTCTCATAGCGCTACCTCAAAAGGAGAACTTACTCGATGGCCGCATTCAAATCGTTCTTAAAGGACGTCAGCCATGCGTTGAAGTGGTCATCGGTATCAAAACGGGCCACCGCATCCTTTCGGCTCACACCGCTCTGCATAAGGCTTACGATCTCGGCCCGGTCGGCGTTGGCCTGATCCATCATGGAGTTCTCAAGGACATTTCGGGCGGCGGTTCCGCCTTCAAAAGCTTTGTTGGTATAAAACGTATGGGTTTTGGTCATTTCAATGGCCACCGGGAAGGTTGCCTCAAGATTCTTTGTGGTCGACGATTCCTCGGACTGCTTCAGGGCCGGCTCAATCATCGCCATATCATTGGCTTCCGTTTTGACGGGCAGGTAACCCGAACCCACGGAGAAATCAATGTTTCGCTGGGCTTCCGTGAACCACTTCAAAAAGACCGTCGCCGCATATTCCTTTTTCTCATCGGACTTGGTAACCACCATGCCCGCGCCCTGCTGCACGGCGTAGAGTTCCCCGCCTTCAAAATGGGGCGGCGCCATCACCCAGGGCTCGATATCATAGCTTTCACTGTCATCCACCGTCACCTTGTCGGGAAAATAGGCTGCCCCCGAGGTGGAGCCCACCAGGGCGATCAGATCTCCCGTCTTGGCATCATCGGAACGAAAGCGGCCATAGGCGCCAAAATAGCCGTTGATATAGGGCACATAAAAGTTGTCCCAGAGCTTGCGCATGATATCATCATCGACGTTCAGCTTCACCTTGCCCTGGTTCACCTCAAAGATTTCCGTGCCCAGCTGCCGGCAGCCGATAATAAAATAATTCGCCATGGCATCCCGGCCAAAGAATGCTTTGCCGTCATTGGGCTCCTCGGTAAGGCCGTCGGTCCATTCGTAATAGGCCTCCGCCGTGCGCACCAGGCCTTCCATGGTCTCAAGATCCTCCAGTTTAGCGCCGGTTGCCTCAGCGAACCGGTCCCAGTCGGTCTTGTTGAGCATGAATACCTCCGAGGACTTTGCGGTGGGAAAAATCTTGAGATGCCCTTCCGCATCAAAACGGCCCTCCTCAATATATGCAGGAACATACTGCGCCAGCTCTTCCTCGGTCAGATAGCTGTCCAGTTCGGCCACAAGGCCCAGCTGATCCACCTGATAGGCCGTATCCGCATAGGCGGCGAACACATCGGGAATATCGCCGGAACCCACCTTTTGATTGGCGGCATCGATGACCTTCTCAATCAGTTCGTTCACGTTGTTGCCCTGACTGAAGGCCTCCACGACAATGCCCTCATCCAGGCCCACCGTATCGTTGAACTCCGTCACCAGCTCATCGAAAGCGGTTTTCTGGGGCCCATTGTAATAATGCCATATTTCAATGGATACCGGATTTTTCGCATCCAGTATCTTCTTCTCCCCGCATCCCGAAAGCATGGCGGTTAACATGCATAAGACCGCCAGAAAACAAACTGCTTTTTTTATTCTCATATCCATACCTCCCACTAAAGGAACATTATATCAGCAAACCCTATGGACGGATAGCACAATACGCTAAAATGATACGTTTTTCTGCAGATTTAAGGAAATCAAAGAAAGGTTAGCTGCTTTTCCGTGAGTTCGTTCATCTTTTTCTTAAAGGTGCCATATAGCTTCCCGAGAGATGGTAGGCATCCCGCACGGCATGAACCATTTTGTAAAGTTCATCCTTGTAGGCCTTGCCCGCTCCGCCCGTGGCATAAAGCTTTTGGTATTTGGGAAGCAGCTCCGGGAATTCGTGAGCGATAAAATCCATGAACACATTGCGCGTTTGCCCCCGCAGGTACAAAGTCCCCGGCAAAACATAGTCCACCTCGGCATCCCGTCCCCCGGCAAAAAGCCCTTCCATGTTGTTTCGATTGTCCGTAAGATAGGGTAAAATGGGCATCACATGCAGACCCGTACAGGCGTTGGTATCCCTCATGGCCTTCAGCATGGCGAAACGGCGTTTTGAGCTTACGGCTCCCGGCTCCAGCTTGGCTTGAAGCTGCTCATCCACCGTGGTGATGGTGGCCGCAATATTTACCATCGCAACATGGGACAGCTCATCGATGAGTTCCAGGTCCCGCAAAATAAGATCCGATTTGGTGGATATGATCACCGGTGTGCGATAGCGAATGAAAAGTTTGAGCACCTCCGGCATGATCTTGCGCTCCCGCTCCCAGGGCTGATAGCTATCCGTCACCCCGCCGATGCTGACGATCTCCCGCTTCCAATTCGGCGAGGCCAGCTCTTTTTCCAGCTTCTCCAGAATGTTGGTTTTCGCAAAGATATCTCCAAAAAAATCCCCGGAGTCCAGATAGCGGTGGGAGTAGATGGCAAAGCAGTATCTGCAACGGTGTTCACAGCCCCGATACAGATTTAGGTCCCATGCAAAGGGAATTTTTCGCTTCAGTTTATGCAAAGCGCTCTCGCAGGTAATCTCATGATAGTTCATATTCAATGCCTCAGCTGATTCAATTCTTCTTCGGGCATGGGGCGTCCAAAGAGAAAGCCCTGGATAAAATCCAGATTCATGGGCCTAACAATGTCGTATTCCTCCTGGGTTTCCACGCCCTCCAGACACACCTTGATGCCCACGTCGTGGCACAATTCAACAATGAACCGAATAAAGGTGGCATCAAAGGTGCTGGAGCGGATATCCCGGATGAATGCCCGGTCGATCTTCACCACATCGGCAGGACAGTTTTTTAGAATCTCCAGGGAGGAATATCCCGTCCCAAAATCATCCATGGCAATACGGATCCCCAACCCCCGTATCTTTTGAAACACGTGGGCCAATGCGTCAATGCTGGATACAATATTGCTTTCGGTAAGCTCCACAATGATATTATTTGCATCCACACCATACTTTTTGAGCGTCTCATCCATGAAATCCACAAAATCCTGCTCGATCAGCTGCAGATAGGACAAATTGATGCTCATGGTAAAGTCCGCGGACTTGTGTACGCACTGGGCGTAAGCCCTTATCGCACGGTCAAATACCCAGCGGCCCACTGGATGGATGAGCCCGCTCTCCTCGAGAAGCGGAATAAATTCACCCGGCGCGATGGAGCCATATTCATCACACCGCCAGCGGCACAGGGCCTCCGCGCCCTTCAGTTTTTGTGTATCCGCGTAGATCTGAGGCTGGTAGTTAAGTTCAAATCCCTGGAAATGGTTCTCCACGCTCGTTCGAAGAAGCTCCGTGATCTCCAAAGCCCGCTCCTTGTGCTGCAAAATGTTTTTTGCAAAAAAGGCCAAACGATTCTTGCCTTTAAGCTTGGCATATTCCAGCGAATAATCGGCGTGCTTGATGAGCTCAAGATAGTTCTGGCCGTCCTCGGGATAGAAGACGCAGCCGGCGGACAGCGTACAGAAATACTTCCTGCCGCCGTATTCCTGCTGATGGTTGAAGGTTTGGTAGATGTTCTCGTAGATTGCCCGCATATCCTCCGGCGAAGCGCCGCTAAAGAGCACGGCAAACTCATCGCCGTCCCTACGATAGACGGCGGCGCTCTCCGGCAGCAGGGACTGAATCTTTTGGGAGGTGATGCGGATAACCTCATCGCCAAAGAACCGGTCATACAGATCGTTCACCCGTTTGAATTCATCCATCCCCAGAACCATGATCCCCAGCCTTTGGCGGGGCCGGTCCTCAAGAAAGGCCTTGATTTGATCCTCGAATTCAAACTTGTTGAACAGTCCTGTCAGGTGATCAATCTTGTTCTTTTTGCCGAGGTTGGTGATCATGCCGGCAAAGAGCACCGGCTCACCCTTCTCATCCCGCTCCAGATGGCCCCGGCACCGCATCCACACCCATTCTCCCTTGCGGTTCTTGGCCCGATATTCCACGCTGTGATAGTCTGCACGGCCGTCGGCGATCTCCTGGTTGGCTTCCAGGAATGCCTGTTTATCCTGTTCATGTACCCGGGCTCCCCATACCGCGGCGGCATTTTCGATCACCTCTCCCGGAAGATCGAATTCCTCCACCATGGCCCTCGGATACCGGAATACCCCCGTTTTCATGTTGCAGACATAGATGTAGTCGTCGGTGCTCTGCACCAGCGCATCGTAGAGCCGGTCCGTATCGTATTGAAAACTTTTGATATCATACGCAGCTCTCTCGTCCATTCGAATGCGCTTTTGTTCCGCACGCTCGATATGAAAGGCCCGTTTCTGCTCGTACATGCGCTCATCCACACGGCCTAAAATTTCGCTCTCGTCCAGGGTATCCTCCGGTTTGACCTCCAATATGCCATAGCAAAAACCAATGGTATAGGGCTTTCCCAGGGCCTCGCCTTTCTCTGCCATTCTTTTTTTGATATCGGCAACGACCTGCGCCGCTTCCGTCTCATCCCTATTTTTCATGACGATGATGAATTCATCGCCGCTCAGCCGGAAGGCGTAATCATCCTTTTTCAGACACTCCCGCACGCTGTCGGCGATGATCTGGATCAGAATATCTCCCTCCGCGTGGCCGTAGGCATCATTGATTTCCTTGAGCAGATTGATATCATACATGCAAACGCTGACGGGAACCTTCTCACGTACGCCTTCAAGGAGGGTGCGCTGGAGCGCCAGTTTTCCAGCCCGGCGGTTCAGCAGCTGGGTCAGTTCATCCACACTGGCAGCTCTTGAGAGAAGCTTTGAATCGGTCACATCCACCGACTGCTGGTAATGCACCAGAGAGCCGTCAAACCATTGAATAAGGTCATCGTGATTCTCATAGATTCTCCCCGTGACCGAGTTATGTTCCTCCCAGATCTGTACCCCGCCGTCCGGATTGTTCAGCATCTTTCTCACAGGGCAGAAGTGACACCGTCCGGTCATGCCCTTTTGCAGAACCTTCCAGCAGATTTCGCCTTCCGGATTGTCCAGTCCAAAGGCATCCTTCATCGTGCGGTTCATAAAAAGAATTTGGTCCGTCTTGGGGTCGGTCACATAGATATTGACCCGCATGCTGTCCATAATGGCATTGATTGCCCAGTTTTGCTGCAAAAGATTATCATGGGAGTTCTTATTGGCAAAGGATATGCTGATAATGGTGACAAGGAGCTTCAGCGCCCCCTTTTCCTGATCCGTCCAGGGACCGCTTTCCTTGCCAAAATAAGCGAAGCCCAAAATCTCATGATCATGTGCAATGGGAAAAAGGGTGGGATCATAGTCGAGGCGCCTTCCGCCCATGGAGCTTTCCACCATGGTTTTCAAAGTGTCATCCTCAATCCGTCCCTCTTTGCTGTAAACCGCCATCAGTTCGGCAAGCCGCTTCGAGAGAAAATCCACGTAAAACGCTTCACATTCCTGTGATGCCGCGCCCCAAAAAGCCGATTCCTTCACCTCGGCCCTTTCATTGCAGCGCACCAGAGCAAGACGGCAGACCGGCACGGAACCCTGAATATAGCCTGCCAGCTGTTGGGCCGCATCCATCAAAGTGCCGGAACCATTCAGGAATGGTTCCAGCACCTTTAGATCGTTATAGAGTTTGAACAGATAGTGTTCCATATCTTTTCTCCCCGATCCTGCCCTCTAAATGGCAGCTTTTTGCCCCATGTACAATTCCATGGTATCGTGTACTGTCATGACGCCGCCGCCGGCCTCAATGGCCGCCATGATCTCCCTTTCAAAGGCCAAGCGAACCGTTTCCTCCATGGCATTGTGATCGGAATAGGTTCGCAGCAGACGCACATATGCCTCCGGCCCAAACCGCCGCTCGCCGAAGTACTGTTTTGCCGTAACGGAGTGAAACCCGTAATTTTTTAAATATTCCTCCGCCGCGGCATATTTGCCAGCGCTCTGCGCCGAAGGTCTGCTGTTCGGGCGGTACTTGGCATACACCTTCTGGACGCCCCGATGAACGGGATCATCCTCCCGGGAGGCATGGGGACAATTCCAGAAAAAAGCCGCCCAGCCGCCGGGTTTCAGCAGCTCCAGCACCTTGGGATAGCCAATCTCGGGCGAAATCCAGTGGAAGGCCGTGGCAGCATAGACAAGATCGAAGGATGACGGCGGGCAGACATAGGCCTCAAAGGTCGTCTGCACCACCGAAAAATCAGCATCCTTATATTTCACAGCCACATACCTGGCCAAATGCTCTCCCATCTCCACGGCCGTGACCCGGCAGCCCTGCTTCAAAAAAGGCTGGGTTGCCTGGCCCGTGCCCACGCCAATCTCAAGCGCCGTCGTACCGGAGCCTGCGCCGGCAAGGGTCATTACGTCGGCGAAGAGCTCCGGACAGTAGCGCGGTCTCAGCTCATCGTAGTTTTGGGGATCCTTATCAAAGGCGGAAGCCTTGCTCACTTATACGTCTCCGCCAGCTTTTGGAAAGCGGGCATGGAGCGTTCAATCTGCTCCGTCTTTACGCAGTAGGCAATGCGAACATAGCCCGGACACCCGAAGTCATCGCCAGGCACGAGCAATAGGTCAAACTTTTTGGCCCTCTCGCAGAAGGCATTGGCGTCCTCCTCCATGGCCTTCACGAAAAGATAGAAGGCTCCGTCCGGCTTCACGCAGGTGTACCCGAATTCCGTAAGTCCATTGTAGAGCAGATCCCGATTCTTTTTATACACCGAAATATCCGACGTTTTTCCCTCGCATCGGGCCACCATCTGCTGAAAAAGACTGGGCGCACAAACATAACCCAGAGCGCGGCCCGCGCCGCAGATTGCGGCATAGGTCTTTTCAAAATCCACAATTTCGCCGGGCACGAGCACATAACCGATCCTCTCGCCCGGCAGGGACAAGGATTTGCTGTAGGAATAGCACACCAGCGTATTCTTATAATACTTTGTCAGGAAGGGTACCTTTCCGCCATCGTAGACGATTTCCCGGTAGGGCTCGTCGGTCACAAGATAGATGGGATGACCCAAGGCTTCAGATTTTTCCGTCAGAATGCGGCACAGCCGCACGATGGTCTCCTCCGAATAGATGGCGCCGGAGGGGTTGTTGGGCGAGTTAATGATCACGGCCTTGGTATGCTCACCGATCATGGCCTCAAACTTCTCAAAATCGATCTGGAAGTCCTCATAATTGGGCGGTACCACCTTCAGCGTTCCGCCCGCAGCCTCCACGAATACGCGGTATTCCGTAAAGAAGGGTGCAAAGGCGATAAATTCATCCCCCGGCACAGCCAACGCCTTGAAACAAACGCTGAGGGATGCCGCTGCGCCCACCGTCATGTAGAGGTTGCCCGCGTCAAAATTCGTACCGAACCGGCTGTTCAGGGATTCGGCAATCTGCTGACGAACCTTGGCATCTCCCTGAGCAGAGGTATAGCCGTGAACCAGCACCGGGTCCCCATTCTGCAGCAGATCCAGCAGCGTTTCCTTGACGCACTCCGGCGGCGGCACACTGGGATTGCCCAAACTGAAATCAAATACGTTTTCCGCACCCACTTCTGCGGCACGCTTCTTGCCAAATTCAAAGATCTCCCGGATCACCGAGCGTTTACTGCCCAGTTCCACCATCTTTTGCGAAATCATATCATCCCTACCCTTCAAATGTTCTCTATAACCCAATAAAATTCTACACGATTTTTATGAATCCTGCCAGCTTCTCTAGGTCTCAGGCTCCACCGTAGCATCCAGCCAGAATACGTCCGGCTTTGCGATGAGCCGGGCATTGTTGTAAGCCATATCGAGGGTCAAAATTGTGGCGCCCCGATAGTAAGGGACCCGGCCAGACCGGTCGAGGGAGAGGGCCAGCGCACACTGGGGCCGGTCCGCCTCCTCCAGCTCGCCCAAATAGATGGGCAGAAGGAACTGGATCTCCCCCGTCTCCCGCCAGAATTGGGGCACTGCCAATTTGTAGTTGCGCTCCGCCAGCAGTTTCGCACGCTGGATGGCGCTGTCAAAATCCCGGGCAATCCGCGCCAGCAGTATGTTCTTTACCTCCGGATTATCCTTGCACCGCTGGTACTCCTCGTCATACTTGGGCAGACGCTTGCGCTCCACGCCATCCTCAAAGATATGCAGATCATTTAGCTTGATGGCATATCTGGCATCGAACATGATCTCCCGATAATCCGTAAAATAGCGAGCGATAGGGGGGAGTTTGTAGATCTCGCCGTCGTAGATATTGGCAATCTCTCTGTCGCTCTCCGAATAGCAGCAGGGATTTTTGATCATTCTGTAGGTCCGTTTGCCCATCCCCTCGATGGATAGTTCAATATCGCATCGTTCACCTACAATGATGATCTGACGGAACAGACGGCTTAAAAGCCCCGAATTGAAATAGATCTTGCCGTCCACCTCGTCCACATGCCTGGGTCCGCTACCATCACTTCGGGCGTCTTCATCTTCCAGGCGGTAAAGCGTGTGCGTGATATAGGAACGAAGGATGCCATAGGGCGGGCTGCCCGCAGGCGAAGCCGTCCAAACTTCGTCCATGGCCAGCTCCGCCAGCTGCTGCAAAAAAGCGTTCGCAGTTCCGGCGCCTTCAAAGATCATAGATCCAAGATGATAGCAGTTCATATCGAGGATCTTTTCCAGTAGCTCGTTCTCACCCTTGGCCATCAGTCCAAACCAGGGCTGGGCGCCCGTAACAAGATTGGCCTCCATGGTCAGCCAGATGGGTTCCCCCGTCAAGGTCGTCTCGCCCAGGGGATAGTAAGAGATAGCTCCCTTGGCTGTTCCCTGATAAACACCAAGACGGCCCGTCCGCTGAGCTTCGTCAAAGGCGCTTTGGAGGGCCGCTTCCCACGCTTCCTCCGTAAGGTTCTTTCCCGTCATGGAGTTCAGCACCCGTTCCAGCGAACTGAAATCCCGAAGGAAGGTATAGCTGCGCAAACTGCCCCCGGCGGCGCGCCAGCCTTTCAAGATGCTTTCCCGCGTCCCGATGGCTACACCCTGCCAATTACTATCCTTCTCCAGTCCATTCAATCTTCGAGTGGTGAATCCCCCGTAAATCTTTTCCCCGCCGGTGGTCACATACCCCGTATCCACCAGCATATAGGCGATGTTCTTTCCGTGGGGGTCGACGGGTTCCAAGCGCTCATCCCAGCAAAGGCATCGATTATAACGGTCCTGCCATTCGGCGTCCACATACTCGTCCAGCAGCCTATAATCGATATTGGTGCCGCAAAGCCGCCGCATCTCGGCCGCATAGCCTTTGTTCTCCACATAGCCGATGGAAAAGAATCCACTTTTCATCCCTGATCCTCCTGTCCTTTGAACTCCCCCACCCGGACTCTTGTATCTTCATCGATCATCCTGCGCAATTCTTTAAGAACCGGTCCCTTAAAATATTGGATCCCATATTCAAGGTTGAAGGCATAATCGAAATCCTCAGGATTGCGCCCCTGATTGTGCTGCAAAATGGTCTCCGCTTTGTCCAGTGCCTTCACAAGTTTTGCCTCCCCGGTGGCATTGTCGTTGTACTGCTGCCACAGCTCGCGGATCTCCCTCTTAAGTGGCTCCGGCAAGGGCCGCACGATTCGTTCCAACGCCCGTCTTTCCGCCTCATGCTTGCTTTTCTCGTCCGTACGAAGGGCCGCCGAGATATCCCCAACATCCAGCTCCGCAAGGTCGTGAATCAAACACATCACGAGCACTTTATGACCATCAAGCGCTGGAAACTCATGGAGAAAAAGCCCAGCCATCAAAGCCAGGCGCCAGGAATGCTCCGCCGTGCTTTCCTGCCGCCCGGAGGCGGTCCATGCCGTGCGCAGCGTGGACTTCAGGCCCTCTACCTCCTGAATGAACCGCACATAGCTTTCCAAAACATCCATATCCTTCGTCTCCACCTCCTACGCGCATAAAATTATTATAGCATAGGCGGTCCCTTTTCGGCGAGTAACAAAAACAGCCCCCCGCCATTTTTTGACGGGGGGCTTCACGGCTTTGCTATCCGTTCACCACGTTGACAGGGCTGCCGGAAAGAAAGGCTTTGACGTTTTCCACGGCAATATCCATCAGCCTTTGACGGCTTTCCTTGGGTGCCCAGGAGATATGGGGCGTAATGATACAGTTTTTCGCCTTGAGCAGGGGGTTGTCACCCCGAATGGGCTCGGTGGAGACCACATCGAGCCCAGCTCCGGCTACTTTGCCCGAATTGAGCGCTTCAGCCAGGTCCTCCTCCACAATGAGCGGGCCCCGGGAGTTGTTTATAATGAATACGCCGTCCTTCATCCTGGCGATGGATTCCCGGTTGATAAGACCCTCCGTTTCCTTGAACAATGGACAGTGCAGCGCAATGACATCCGACGTGCGGAGCAGCTCGTCCAGCTCGGCATAGCGGCAGGTTTCCGATACCAGCTTTGGATGCTGGCAGGTATCGTAAGCCAGCACCTTCATGCCAAGCGCCTGTGCGATGCGCCCCGTAGCCTGCCCGATGCGGCCATAGCCAATGATGCCCATTGTCTTTTCTGCAAGCTCGATGAGCGGATAATCCCAAAAGCACCAATCGGGGCAGGCCTCCCAGCGTCCCTCGCGTACAGCAGCGGAATGATGCCCCACATGATGGCACAGCTCAAGGAGCAGCGCGATCGCAAACTGCCCCACGGCATTCGTGCCATAGGTGGGAATATTGGTGACCACGATGCCCTTCTCCCTCGCCGCCGCCACATCCACGATGTTGTAGCCAGTAGCCAAAACGCCGATATAGCGAATGTTAGGACAGGCATCCATGGCCGCCCGAGAAACCGGCGTCTTGTTGGTGATGACCAGCTCCGCACCGCCGATGCGCTCCGCCACCACCTCATCCGTATGGGGCGTTCTGTCATAAACCGTCAGCTCTCCCAGAGTCGCCATGGCGTCCCAGGAAAGATCGCCGGGATTTTCCGTATATCCGTCCAGGATCACAATTTTCACAGTACCATTCCTTTCGCTTTCAAGTCAGCTGAAATTCCGGATCTCAATGCCTTCATCAGCAAAGGCCTCACGGATTCTTTGCACAAAAGCCAGTGCCTTGGGGCCGTCCCCATGCACACAGAGCGTATCTCCCGCGATATCCAGTTCCTTTCCGTTTATGGAGGTTACCCTGCCCTCCTTGATCATGCGGATGCACCGCTCAATGGCGATATTTTCATCGGTGATCATGGAGCCCTCCATCTTGCGGGGCACCAGGGAAAGATCGTCCATATAGGCCCGGTCCGCGAAGATCTCCGATTTTGCCGTAAGGCCCATCTTCTTCGCCTCATCGCCCAGCACAGCACCTGCGCAGTAGAAGATGATGAGCTTCGGGTCGATTTCACAGACCGCCTCGCAAATGGCCCGGGAAACTTCCCGATCCTCCTGGCACAGATTGCCAAGAGCGCCGTGCGGCGCCACGTGCTGGAGGCGCATGCCCTCGGCGGTGGCAAAGGCAGAAAGAGCACCGATCTGATATTTCATGTAATTTTTTACCTCTTCAAAGGTGAGCACCATCTTCCTGCGGCCAAACCCGAGAAGATCGGGATATCCCGGATGGGCGCCTACGGCAGCTCCATGGGCTTTTGCCGCTTTTACCGTCCGTGCCATCACCATGGGATCCCCCGCATGGAATCCGCAGGCCACATTGGCGGAGGTCACATACTTGATGATCTCCTCGTCGCCGCCAAGCCTGTAGGCGCCAAAACTCTCTCCCATATCGCTGTTCAAATCCACCTGATACATCCTCAGCCCTCCATTTCTTCCACCTGGACATGGTACATATTCTCCCCAATCGTCAGCCTGAACTGGCGACGTGCCGGTGCGGCCAGCGCCATTCGCTGCTGCAAGATATTCATCTCCTGATGATAGGCAGCGTATAAATCCTGTGCCTCTTCCACTGATACGGCCTTGAAGCGAACCACGTCGCCGGATTTGCACTGCCCAATGATGGGCAGATCCACCGTGATAACCGTTGCTATTTTGGTGTAGCCGCCCACCGTTTGATGCTCGGCCAGCATAATGATGGGCTCTCCCGCCGTGGGAACCTGTACGGACCCGGTCACAAGGCCGTCGGAGATGATGTTCCCGTCGGATCGGTGTTCGATCACCGGACCTTCCAGACGATATCCCCTCCGGTCAAAATCCTGTCCCACCCGGTAGGCTTCATTTAAAAAGGTCTCCATGCCTTTTTTCGTAAAGCGGTCCTCCTGGGGGCCCAGAATGACGCGGAGCACGCGCTCCATACCAGAAAAGGAATCGCCCTCGGTCTGCCGGACCGCCATCCCCGGAAGTGCTGGGATCCTTTGGTTCAGGGAGATCTCATCACCATTTCTCAGTTTTCGGCCCGCGTAGCCGCCGAATTCTCCGCTTAAAAGGGTGCTTTTGCTTCCCATGAGCTCGGGAATCTTCATGCCGCCCGCTACGGCCAGATAGGTTCTGCACCCCTCCTTAACCAGGCCAAATTCCAGCCTGTCGCCGGAATTGACAGAAACAGCGGCATACATGCTCATCGGAGCGCCATTGAGCTGCGGCTGCATATCAGCGCCGGTTACGGCGATCACGGCGGCGTCCGTAAAGCGGATGGTGGGACCCATCAGCGTCATCTCCAGGCATCCTTCGCCCCGGTCGTTGCCTACCAGAAGATTGGCAATGTTCATGGACCGCATATCCATTGGGCCGGAGGGCGTCATACCATACTGTTCGTATCCAAAACGGCCGCCGTCCTGAACCGTGGTCAGAATGCCGCCGTTCTCAAACTTCATCCCCATGGCTACAACTCTTTCTCATAGGTTTTACATGTGTATTCGCCCAGTTCCACCTGGCGCTTGATCTGCATGTATTCATCCCGTTCAATGGGGATATGACGGATCCACTGGCCCGCCCGAAGCAAAAAAGGGTCCCTCTTGCGGTAGTCGCAGGGCAGGATCGGCGTGGCCCCGATGATGTTCCAGCCGCAGGGCTGACTGAAAGGTATGATGTCGCTGAGCGCCAGCTGGACCACAATCTTCCCACCGGGAATCCGAACCCGGGGCGCTTCCCTGCGTTTGAAGGAGAAGGGATTTTCAAACCTGGCCGTGTAGGGATGGCCCGGGGAAAACCCCAGCATGTAGACGTAGTAGTCGCTTTGGCTGTGAATCCTGATGATCTCCTCGATGGACTTATTCTCCAGCTTTGCAATTTCTTCGATATCATCGGCGAACTCCTCGTCGTAGATAACCGGGATCTCCGTGACCATGGCCTTGGGCAGGCTCACGCTGGCAAGCTGGTCCAGCCGCTCCTCAACCAAAGCGATTACCCGCTGGCTACGAACAACCAGCGGGTCATATTGAATAAGAAGAGCTCTGTAGGTCGGTATCAGTTCCATCATGCCCGGAAAAGGAGCCTGCTCCAGAGCATATTTTAAGGATCGGACCTTGCCATTGACCTTCAGGCTGATCTCGTTTTCAAATTCCACCAAAACCGCTTTGTCTCCGGCACAGCGGATTGTCACTTCTTGCATGCTCATAAATCCATCATAACCGTTGTTAACGATTAGTCAACATACTCCACGCCGATCTTCTCAAGCGTCTGGTCGATCCAGTCCCGGTTGAGGCCTTTGCCGCTTGCGATATCCGCAAACTGGACGGTCTCGCTGGCCGTAACCTTTTTGGCGCTCTCCGCCAGCGCCTCGGCCTCCTCCGGCTTGATCACAAGCACGCTATCCCCATCGCCCACCAGGATATCCCCAGGGCAGATCACCTGGCCCGCACAGGACACGGGAAAACCAATCTCTCCAGGGCCGTTCTTGTAGGGACCGTTGGGCGTCACGCCCTTAGCGTAAACCGGAAACTCTTCAATAGCCGCAATCTCGTCATGGTCGCGGATGCATCCATCAACGATAAAACCGGCAAGACCCTTCATCATGGCATAGCGGGTCATGATCTCGCCGCACAGGGAACGGCTCATGCTGCCGCCGGTAGCAATGACCAAAACGTCGCCGGGCTTTGCCATATCCAGCGCTTTATGGAACATCAGATTGTCGCCCGCAGGGGCCTTCACCGTGAAAGCGGTGCCCAGAAGGGGCGCTTTATTCATGGGACGAATCGAGGCGTCCAGCGCCGCGAGCCTGCCCATGCAGTCGTCAATATTGGCTACCGGGACACCGCGGAACGCCTCCACCAGCTCCCTGTCCGGCCGTTCAAAATTCTTCTTGATTCTACATCCTGTTGGCATAACCATTCCTCACTTTCCGAAAGCCTCACGGCTCCCATACCTGGTTTCAGAATAGCACAGAAGATAACCATTGAAAAACGAATAATTTCTCTGTATAATATAAATATTATCTATGATTAGTCCTATATGAAACGAGGAAAACGCCATGAATCTTGCCGATATCGAAACCTTTCTCAGCATCGTGAACACCAAGAGCATCACCAAGACCGCCGACCTGCTTTTTTTGTCCCAGCCTACGGTAAGCCACCGGCTGAGTTCACTGGAAAAGGATCTGGGTTTTTCGCTGGTGATTCGGCAAAAAGGACACAAGCAGGTGGAGCTTACTCCCAAAGGCCAGGAGTTCATCTCCATCGCGGAGCGCTGGATTTCCCTTTGGAAGGAAACCCAGATCCTGCAATATAATGAGGATCGGATGCTGCTGACCATCGGCTGCACGGACAGTCTCAACAACACGGTGATGGCTCCCTTTTACCGCCTCATTCTCAAGGGTGAATATCCGCTGGACCTTAAGATCGAGACCCATCAATCGGCGGAGCTGTACAGCATCCTGAGCGAGCATGATATTGATATCGGTTTTGTTTACCACCATCTCAACTACAAGAACATCATCTCCGAGAAGCTCTTTCAGGAAAAGCTGTATCTTGTCCAATCGGATCAGCCGGCCGTCCCGCAGCCTCTCGTTCATACCAACGAACTGGATCCCACCATGGAGCTTTTTCTGGCGTGGGACGACCACTATCAGATCTGGCATGACCGCTGGCTTACCGCTTCCTTCCGGCCCCATATCGCCGCAGACACCATCACTCTTTTGGATCGCCTTTGGGAGGACCCCCGCCACTGGATGATCGCGCCAATCTCCGTCATCGAGGAACTGGCCCGCTTCCGGCCCATCTATGTAAGCGAGCTCAAGAATCCGCCCCCGGACCGCATCTGCTATAAGATCAAGCACAAATTTCCCAATGTGACCCATGAGCGAACCGTATCCTATTTCGAACAGCTGCTCGATGACTATCTCGCCGCCCATTGGCAGCCCATCAAAGTAGGCGAGGTTTGGGGTGGATCCCAGTAAAACAAGAAATACCCCAAAAGTGTATCGAGCTTTTGGGGTATTTCTCTTATTGTAAGGGGGAAAGGTAACCGCTGTTGATCTATTTCAAAGCTTCGATGGCGGCCTTGATGCGCTCACAGGCTTCCACAAGGTCCTCATATTTGCTGGCGTAGGAGATTCGAAGATAACCTTCGCCCTGCTCGCCGAATGCGGAACCGGGCACCAAGGCCACCTTGGCCGTATCCAGCAGATATTCCGCAATCTCCATCGAAGTTTTGCCCAGGGCCTTGACGTTTACAAAGATGTAGAACGCACCCCTCGGCACCTTGCAGCTGATGCCGTCAATCTTGTTCAGGGCATCGACCACATAATCTCTTCTCCTTTGATATTCCTTGAGCATAGCCTGAACGTCCGCCTCGCAGTCCTTGAGTGCGGTGATGGCCGCTTCCTGCACGAAGGAGGACGCGCAGGTAACGGTGTACTGCTGAATGCGGACGCAGGCTTGGATGATCTCACGAGGCGCCGCCATGTAGCCAAGACGCCATCCCGTCATGGAATAGGCCTTGGAAAAACCGCCCAAGGTAATTGTGCGTTCCTTCATACCGGGCAGTGAAGCTATGCTGGTGTATTTCTCACCGTCATAGACCAGTTTTTCATAAATTTCATCGGAAACCACCAGAAGATTGTGGCGAATTGCAATATCGGCCAGCTTCTCCAGCGTTTCCTTGCCAAGAACGCTGCCTGTAGGATTGTGGGGAGAGATAATAACGATCATCTTGGTTCGCTCGTTAATTTTGCTCTCCAGCTCCGCCATATCGATCTGATAGTCGTTCTCCTCAAGAAGCGTGTAGGGCACCGGCTTGCCGCCAAGAGCGCTGGGCACATGAATATAATTGAGCCACACCGGATCGGGAACCAATACCTCATCACCTTCGTCCAGGAAGGCTGCAAAGGATGCAAAGGTACCGGCGCCCACGCCAACGGTCACCAGGATTTCCGACGGATCGTAGCTGATGCCGTTTTCAGTGGCCAATTTTTCCGCAATGGCCTTGCGCAGTTCGGGGGTACCGTAGTTGGAAGTGTAAAACACATTGCCCTTCGCCAGGCTGTCGTAGGCGGCCTGCTTGATCTTCTCGGGCGTATCGAAATCGGGACGCCCCAGTTCCATATGGATAACTTTTTCGCCATTCTGCTGCATCTTGGTTGCTTTCTCCATCACAGCACGAATGCCGGAAAAGGGAAGATGCTCCATTCTTTCCGCTGTTTCGTAGTTCACCTTTCTGCCTCCTCGTTCCCTTTCTTTGCTGTACTTAATGTAGCATCGGTGAATTAGAAAGTCAATTTCATAATTTTAATGTGTAATATAAAATATATCTATATTTAACAGGGCAAAAAACCGGGGCGGTCATGCCCCGGCAGGTTATGCTTCTAACGATGCAAAAGTTTCAGCAGATCCTTTACGGATACATCCATCCTTGCTGACACCTCTTCCATCGTCATACCCGTATCCAAAAAACGCTGGACAACCATTTCCATATCCTCCCCCACTTCAATCAAGTGACCATCCAAATCGTAGAATCGAATGACCCTCTGACCCCAGCCGTGTTCTATCACATCGCCCAAAAAGACGATGCCCGGATACTTCTTCAGCTTTTTTAAAAAACCATCGAAATCTTTTTCCTCAAAGCAGAGCTCCATATTGTTGGCATAGTTCAATATCCTATCCTTCGGCAACTTTATCAGCCAATCGAAGTCCTGCTGTAGGGATAGGCCGCAGGTAAAGGAAATGTTGATGCCATAGTTTTGATCGAGTTCGAGGCCAAACAAATCCTCATAAAATTTCCGTGCGGCGTTGATATCCGCCACAGATAATACCACGCTGGTATAGTTCATTCTCCACACCCTTTCCCATGCTCAGTTATCCGCACTCAGCTGCACCACGCACTCCACATGACCCGAATGAGGAAAAAGATCGAAAGCTTTGGCACGCCGGGCCGCATAGCCAAAATCCCTCAAAAGAGCGATATCCCGCGCCAGGGTTGCGGGATCACAGGAGACATAGACCATGCGTTTGGGTCCCGCCTTCGCCATAGCGGCAAGAAAATCGGGATGGCATCCCTTGCGCGGCGGATCAAAGACCACTACATCCGGTTTAAATCCCTCCGCAATTTTCGCGGGCAGCACCTCCTCCGCCTTTCCCAGCCAAAATTCCGTTCGATCCGCCAGACCATTGTTTGCGGCATTGATTCGGGCATCTGCAACCGCTTCCGGAACAATTTCCACACCCACGGCCCGCTTCGCCTGCCGGGCCAGCACCAAGGTCAGGGTGCCCGTTCCGCAGTAGCCGTCAAAGACCGTGTCCTCCTTTGTCAGCTCTCCATACTCCGCCGCCTTTTCATACAGCCGCTGGGCCTGCGCCGGATTAACCTGAAAAAAGGAGGCGGGCGACACCCGAAACTTGAGCCCGCAAAGCTCGTCCTCAATATGGTCCCTGCCCCAAAGCGTCCTCCATCCGTCCCCCAAAATCACGTTGCCCGATCTCATATTTTGGTTCACCATCACACCGGCCAGACCTTCCACCCGTTCCTTCAGAAATTCGGCAATGCGTTCTTCGCCGGGCAGAGCTCTGCCTCGGATGATGTAGGCGATCATCACCTCGCCGGTGCTTTGTGAGGCCCGAATCATCACATGGCGCAGCAAACCCGCTCCCGATGCTTCATCATAAGCGGGCACAGGATATTTTTTGAGACATTCGCATACCCCTTGATAAGCCTGCTGAATGACGGGCATCTGTACCGGACAGCGCTCCACTGGCACCAGCCGGTGACTGCGGGCCGCATAGAAGCCAAGACGGGCGCCGCCCTCCACCATTGCTGCAGGATAGGGCGCCTTGTTTCGATATCCGTAGGGGTTCTCCATACCCACAATGCCTTCGAAGATGTCCGAATCCACGCCGCCGATCCGAGCTAGGCAGTCCACCACCCGCTTTGCCTTCATTTGAAGCTGTGCCGGATAGCTGAGATGCATCAGCGTGCAGCCTCCGCACCGGCCAAAGGCGGGGCAGGTCGCCTCCGTCCGCTGGGATGAGGGCTTCAACAGCTCCATGATACGCCCCACGGCATAATTTTTGGCGACTTTGATGATCTCAATTTCCGCCGTCTCCTCCGGCAGCAGTCCTTTCACAAATACGGCCATGCCTTCCACGTGGGCAACGCCCATCCCCTCGTGGGTCAAATCATCGGCGGTAACCGCCAACTTATCCTGTTTTTTCATATTTATCTCCATCAGAAAAGGCCCAGCTTACGCCGGGCCCTTTCGATTCCTCTCATCAGTTGGCGAGTTCAATCGCCAGATCGTACAATTCCTTGCTGAAGGTCCGTTTCTGGGCCAGAGCCTCATCGATATCCATATCGAAGATCTTCTCGCCCTTGACTCCCACCAGGCGATTGCCAACCCCCTTGCTCAAAAGCTTCACGGCATGGGCGCTCATGCGGCTGGCCAAAATGCGGTCCCGGCAGGTGGGCGTTCCGCCCCTCTGCACATGGCCCAGCACCACGGGCCGGGTTTCAAGGCCCGTTCCCTTCTCCACCAATTCGCTGATCTCCTCGCCATGGCCCGCGCCTTCCGCAAGCACAATGATGGAGGAGAGCTTGCCCCGCTCCTTGCCGGCCAAAAGCCGCTGGCAGATATAATCGATGCTCACCGGGATTTCCGGTACCATAATCACTTCGGCGCCGCCGGCGATGCCCGCATAGAGGGCGATATCCCCGCATCTGCGGCCCATCACCTCCACCACGCTCACTCGCTCATGGGAGGTCATGGTGTCCCGAATATTGTTGATGGCGGAAACCGCCGTGTTAACCGCCGTATCAAAGCCAAGGGTGTACTCGGTATAGGCAAGGTCGTTGTCGATGGTGCCTGGCAGCCCCACCGTGGGGATGCCTAGGCGGCTCAGCAGCTGAGCACCGCGGAAGCTTCCGTCACCGCCGCAGACGATCACGCCTTCAATGCCGTATTTTTGGATCTGTTCCACTGCCTTGGCGCGGCCTTCCTCGGTCTTAAACTCTTCGCAGCGGGCAGTTTTAAGAATGGTCCCCCCGCGCTGGATGATATCGGCAACGCTCCTTGGCGTCATCTTCTCAATCTGGCCGTTAATAAGACCATTGTAGCCGCGGCTCACACCATAGACTTCCATGCCATGATAATCGGCGATGCGTACAACGGCGCGGATGGCGGCATTCATACCCGGCGCATCTCCGCCGCTGGTCAAAACTGCAATTTTTTTCATCGTTACCCCACCCCAACAATTCATTTATCGGTTCGATCCGTCCAAAACGATTTAAAACCTCCCGGTTTTAAATCTGGATCACCGATGTATTTTTTGGCAAGCCGGGCTTTTTTACCGGCTTCCCACATGCGGCAAATTGGCGTTCCGGCAGAAATGCACCTACTTGCCTACTTTACCCATTTTACAAGATAAAGTGTGCTCCGTCAATGACCAACCTTCAATCGCACGCTGTCTTCACCCACCAATTTTTTTAAGCTGTCCAAAAGCTCCGGGCCCGGCTTAATCGGCAGGCTTTTCATTGCATAAGTCCTGCGGTCGGATGCATCCATCAGGATCACGGGCAGCTCCCCGGGATTCAGCCGAAGGGCGATGCGGATCTTCTTCACCACCGGATCATCGATGGTGGGCACCTTGATATAGAGCTTTCCCTGCGCGGGAACCGGCCTCTCCCTTTCCGGCTCCGGTTCGGCCACAGCGCCCAGCGGCAGTACCTCATCGGCCAAAATCTTGGGATCCTCCTCCTCGCGGACGCTGAGCTTTCCCCGCACTCGGATGGCCATTCCTTCCGTGAGAAGGCCTTGGCTCTTCTCGTAGACCTTGGGAAAAATGAGGCACTCAAGGCTTCCCGTCATATCCTCCAGCTGCACAAAGGCCATCACCTGATTGTTTTTGGTGTATTTGAGGGTGCGGCCCGCCACCATGCCGGCCAGTTCTATTCTCTTGCCGTCATAGAGGTCGCCGGTCAGCAGAGCATTTTCCTCCAGCCGCTCTTTCAGCCTCGCCACCGTCCATTCCATTTTCTCCAGTTCCTTGACATAGGCCTCAAGCGGATGGCCCGAGATATAAACGCCCATGGTTTCCTTCTCCAAAGCCAGCTGCACTGTCGGCGCATAGCTGGGCAGATCGGGCAGCTCCAGCTTGGGCATCATCGATGAGGCGGCGCTCTCCTCCATGCTGAAAAGAGATATTTGCCCCTTCACGTTGTGCTTGCGCTCCTGGGCTACCGAATCCATGACCTTCTCATAGACGTACATGAGCTGAGGCCTGATTGCGCCCAGAGAATCGAAGGCGCCGGCCTTAATCATGCTCTCCACCATACGCTTATTCAAAAATTCCGAATCGCCCCGCTGGCAGAAATCCAGAAAATCCTTAAAAGGCCCATTCTTCTGCCGCTCCTCCACCAGGATCTCTACCGCAGTGCTGCCCACGTTTTTGATGGCCAAAAGCCCAAAACGAATGGATTCCCCGTCCACACTGAACTTTCGGTAGCTGGTATTGACATCCGGCGGCAGCACCTTGATGCCCTTGTGGCGGCAGGTATCGATATAAAGAGCGATCTTCTCGGTATTGCCCATGACGCTGTTGAGCAGCGCCGCCATGAATTCCAGGGGATAATGAACTTTGAGATAGGCGGTACGGTATGCAACCACGCCGTAGGCCGCCGCATGGGACTTATTGAAAGCGTACTGGGCAAAAGCCGTCATCTCATCGAAAATGTCATTGGCGGTTTTGGCGTCCACACCGTTGCCCACACAGCCCGGCAGTACCCTTTCTCCATCCTCCACCAGACCATTGATGAAGATATCCCGCTCCCGCTCCATGACGTCCTTCTTTTTTTTGGACATGGCGCGGCGCACCAGGTCGGAGCGGCCCATGGAATATCCGGCCAGATCCCGCACGATCTGCATGACCTGCTCCTGATACACCATGCAGCCAAAGGTCACGGACAGGATGGGTTCCAGAAGCGGATGGGCGTACTTTACCTGGTCCGGATGGCGGCGGCCCGCAATGTAGCGGGGAATCTGCTCCATGGGACCGGGCCGGTACAGGGAGATGCCGGCGATGATATCCTCAAAACAGTTGGGTTTAAGGTCCCGCAGGAAGCTCCTCATGCCCGTGCCTTCCATCTGGAACACGCCGTCGGTATCCCCGCTGGAGAGCATCTCATACACCCCCGGGTCCTCCATATCCATTTTTTCAAACTCGACCTTAACGCCCTTGTTTTTCTCCACAAGATCGATGGCCTCCTGAATGACCGTGAGCGTGCGCAGGCCGAGAAAGTCCATCTTGAGGAGTCCCAGCTCCTCCAGGGTGGTCATCGGGAACTGGGTTACCACACTGTCCTCCGTCTTTTGCAGAGGCACGTATTCCATCAGCGGAACCTTGGAGATCACCACGCCCGCCGCATGGGTGGAAGCATGGCGCGGCAAACCCTCCAGTACCTTGGCCAGTCGGATCAGGCGGCCCACCGCCTCATCCTCCTCCGCCAGCCGCTTAAGCTCGCCGTTCATTTCAAGGGCCTTGTCGATGGTCATGCCCAGCACGAAGGGAATCATTTTGGCGATAGGGTCCACCTGGCTGTAGGCCATGCCAAGGGCCCGGCCCACATCCCGGATCACCGCCCGGGCCGCCATGGTCCCAAAAGTGATGATCTGCGCCACCCGATCCTGCCCATATTTCTCCACCACGTAATCAATAACTTCGCCCCGGCGCTCATAATCAAAGTCGATATCGATATCGGGCATGCTGATTCGCTCCGGATTGAGGAAGCGTTCGAAGATAAGTCCATATTTGAGCGGATTCACATCGGTGATGGAAAGGGCATAGGCGGTGATGCTGCCCGCGGCGCTGCCGCGGCCCGGCCCCACGGGAATGCCATGATCCTTGGCATATTTGATAAAGTCATGGACAATGAGGAAGTAATCCACATAGCCCATCTGCTCGATCATGGACATTTCACTTTCCAAGCGTTCCTGCACTTCGGAAGGAACGGGCTGGAACCGCTTCTCAATACCTTCCTGACAAAGCTTCCGAAAGAATCCGGCAGCCGTATAGCCTTCGGGGACATCGAAAGCGGGCAGATGCATGGTGTCAAAATCAAAATCCACCTGGCACTGATCCGCAATTTTCACCGTGTTCTCCAGTGCATCCGGCACCGCTTCAAACAGGCGGGCCATCTCCTCCGGTGATTTAAGATAGAATTCCTCCGTCTCAAGGCGCATGTGCTCCGGATCGTCCAGGGTTTTACCCGTTTGGATGCACATGAGAATCTCCTGAGCCTCGGCATCCTCCTTCAGGATGTAATGGATGTCGTTGGTGGCCGTCATGGGGATTTGCAGTTCCCGGGCAAGTGCGATGAGCTTTGGCATAACCTCCCTCTCCTCGGGCAGATGGTGGTCCATCAGCTCAATGTAGTACCGGCCGGGAAACATGGCTTGATACCGTTCGGCAATGCGCCGTGCCTTTTGATCCTGGCCCTGCAAAAGGGCCTGGGGAATGGCGCCGGCAAGACAGGCGGACATGCAGATGAGGCCCTCGCTGTGGGTCCTCAAGAGTTCCTCATCGATCCTCGGCTTGTAATAGAACCCCTCCAAAAAGGCCAGTGACACCAGCTTCACCAAATTTTGATAACCGGTCTCATTTTGGGCCAGTAAAATGAGATGGTTGTATTCCTTGTTCTGTTTTTCAAGATGGGACCCTGCGGCCACATACATCTCGCAGCCCAGAATGGGTTTGATGCCCCGCGCCTTTGCCTTCTTATAAAAATCCACCACGCCGTAAAGTACGCCGTGATCAGTGATTGCCAGCTTGTCCATACCCAGTTCCCTGCAGCGGTCCAGCAGCTTATCAATGCGGCTGGCGCCATCCAAAAGGCTGTATTCAGTATGCACGTGTAGATGGACAAATTCCAACATTTTCTCCTTTCCCTGCAAGAAAAAAACTTATACAAAGGCCGCCGGACTCGCCGGCGGCCTCTTATCACAGCTTTTAGCGATTTTCAATCATCTTTGCCACAGCCGCAATGGCCTCACTGGCATCGGCGCCGTCCGCCGTCAGCAGCAGGTGTTCTCCATTCTTAGCCGCCAGCGACATCACGCCCATAAGGGATTTTGCATTAATCTTTTTGGTCCCCGTCTGCACACAGATGAGGGAGGAATACCGTCCTGCCACATGAGTGATTTTAGGGGCCACCTGGCCATTAATGCCTTCCTTCCAGCCTACCTGCACTTCTTTTTTTTGCATGAATCGATCACTCCTTATTCTGTTGCAGTCCCAAATCATTGGCCATTTCTTCCAGCTTGCGAAGCCGGTGATGCACGCCCGCCTTTCCAATGGGCTTATCCAGCATGGCGCCCAGTTCTTGCAAGGATGCGTCGGGATAGTTGAGCCGGAGCTCAGCAATCTGCCTCAGGTTTGGCGAAAGCCTGTCAAAGCCGATCCGCTGTTCCACCAGCCGTATGCACTCAATCTGTCTTACCGCGGTGTTCACGGTCTTATTGATGTTGGCCGTTTCGCAGTTCACCTTGCGGTTGACGTTGTTCCGCATATCCTTAAGAATGCGGATATTCTCCACTTCCAGCAGAGCACCATGAGCGCCCATCATGCTGAGCAGGCGTATAACGTGTTCACCTTCCTTCAAGTATACCACAAAGTGGTCCTTTCTTGGAATGGCTTTGGCGTTAATTTCTTTTTTTTGCAACAATTCCACCAGGGATGCGGCCAGTTCCTCCCGGTCCACCACGAACTCCAGATGATACATTTTCTCCGGATCGGCCATGGAGCCCCGGCCCAAAAAGGCGCCGCGGAGATAGGCCCGCTTGCAGCATTCGCTTTCCACAACGGACGGCTGAATCCGCCAATTCAGATTAAAGAAGCCATCCCCATCATCCTCAACAATGCCCGTATCCCGCAGCACGCGAAGGGCATCTTCTGCGTCCACCATCAGCTCGTAGACATGGCTTTTCTTGGGCTGAGTATGCTCGGTCATCTGAATCTGGGGCTGAATACCATATCTTTTTTTGAGGAAGCTGAAAGCCCTGCGGGCCACCGCACCGTTTTCCGTGTTGATGGTGAGAGCCAGATGGCGCATGCCCTTCAGATGGATGGTGCCTGCCATCTGAATGAGCGCTGTGAGTTCCGCCCGAATACAGCAGGACCTTTTTACGCCCACATGCACCAGTTCCTCCTTGATTTCCGATGAAAAGGACATGGCCTATTCCCCCTGATAGATTTCCCGATTGCTCTCCTTTTGCATATCCCGATGGATCAGATTGGTATGGTAACCGCTTTGCTTGAGCGCGTCCGCCAGGCGGCTGGCGATGGCAACCGAACGATGCTTCCCGCCCGTGCAGCCGATACCCACCACCAAACGGGTCTTGCCCTCCTTGATGTAAAAAGGGATCAGAAAGGTCAAAAGCCTTTTCAAATGGCCCATGAATTCCGCCGCCTCCGGAAAGGAAAAGACATAATCCTGCACCTCCTTCGAGGTGCCGTTCAGGTTTCTAAGCTTTTCAATATAATACGGATTGGGCAAAAACCTCACGTCAAAGACCAGATCGGCATCGAGGGGCAGCCCCCGCTTGAAACCAAAGGAGACCACCTGCACCGCCATGCCCTGACGGGTATCTCCCTGAAAGATCTTGTAAAGAACCTCCTTGAGCTGGCTTGTCCGAAGGGTGGTTGTATCCAGGATATAATCCGCCCGGTCCCGAAGGATGGAAAGCATCTGCCGCTCCTTATGAATGGCTTCCTCCAAGGTGCCTTCCTGGTTCAGAGGATGGGTGCGCCGGGATTCCTTGTAGCGCTGGATCAAAACGGCATCATCGGCGTCAAGATAAAGAATCTCCATGCTCTCCACATTGGCCCGCAGAATTTCCAAAGTGTCTCCCAGGGTGTCAAAAAATTCGGCGCCCCGGATGTCCACCACCACGGCAACCTGCTGCACATCATCTTTCGTCTGGGCGCACAGCTCCACAAACTTGGTGAGCAGCATGGGCGGGAGGTTATCCATACAGAAAAAGCCCATATCCTCCAAACAGCGGAGCACCTGGGTCTTGCCCGCACCAGAAACACCGGTCACCACCACAAACTTCATCGATTCACCCCTCCTATGCTTCGCCTACCAAACGAACTTCCGGCTCCAACTCCACATCCATACGTTCCTTCACCGTTTGCCGTACCTTGGCTATAAGCCCCAGCACATCCTCGCAGCTTGCGTTTCCCACATTGACGATAAAGCCGGCGTGCTTATCGGACACCATGGCATCCCCCACCCGGGCTCCCTTGAGTCCGCAGGAATCGATCAGCGTACCCGCATAGTACCCAGTGGGCCGCTTGAAGGTGCTGCCCGCGCTGGGCTGGGTTAAGGGCTGCTTGAGCCGCCTTCTTTCATTCAAATCATTCATCACCTGCGCGATGGCTTCCCGCTCCCCGGCGCGAAGCTCCATCTCCGCCGTCAGTACCACCCAAGGTTTCCTTTGAAAAACGCTGGTGCGGTAGCCCAGCTCCAGCTCCTGCGCCGCGACCGTTCTCACAGCGCCCGTCTCGTCCAGCACCGTTGCCTTTCTTACCACGTCCTTCATCTCGCCGCCGTAAGCGCCGGCATTCATGGTGAGCGCACCGCCCAAGGCACCGGGGATGCCGCTGGCAAACTCAAGGCCGGTCAGCCCCGCTTCCATAGCCTGCCGGGCAAGCTTCGCAAGGGAGGCCCCCGCCTGAGCCGAAAGCCAATTCTTCTCAATGTTGATATCGCCAAAATTTTCAGCGAGCTTGATCACAAGCCCGCGAATACCCTTGTCCCGGACCAGAAGGTTGGAGCCTTTGCCCATGACCATAACGGCCACATGCTGTGTTTTGCACAGCTGAAGGGCCGCACGGATCTCTTTCACCGATCCCGCCAGCATCAAGATATCGGCAGGCCCGCCGATGCAAAAGGAGGTGTGCTCCTTCATGGGTGCGTCCACGAGCAGCCGCTCCTCCGGCACCCATTTCTTCAGTTCCTCTTTCAAGGCCAATTTGGTCATAGCGTCCTCCTTCAACAAACTATCTTTAGTTTACCGTAAACCGATCAATTTTACAACGGTCAGGGCAGCCAGCGGTTTAGGCCGTCCATATCGCCCTGCAGTACCTTGACAGCAGCCTGCACAAATTCTTCCTTCTCTTTTTGGTCCATGAAGGGCGATAATATTTTCAGATTCTGACCTTCCAGCGGATACAGCCAGCTCTCCGGCTCATACGCGGATTCATCCAGCGCCCGCACCGGAAACGCGCCCGCGGCAGTGATACCCTTCTGTGCCCGTTCATCCACCACCTGACCCACAAACTTTGCGCACATCTCGCTTCTTTTGGTATCATCGCCCCGCACCACACCCATATACTGCACCATGTCCGTATAGCAGGGTCCATTACCCACAGGGAGGCTGAGAGCGAGAGGCAGCTCGCCGTCCTCCGCTTTTTTACGGAGCTTGGCCCCATCGTTCAAAGTGCCCACATAATAAGCGCTGTTTCCTTTGGCAAAGGCCGAATAGGCGTCCGTCATAGACAGCAGTGTGCCGTCCGCCCCCTCCAAAATCTCCGGCCCGCCTCCCCCCGCAAGGACGAGAGCCAGATAGGGCATCCGCAATCCGCCGCTGCCAAGAGCGATCCCTGTGACGCGCTGCTGCTCACTGCCTTTGCCCCGGTCCATGGAGAGGTCGGCAAGGCTCTGTGCAAAATTCTCTCCATCTTCGGGAAGTGTGGACGCCAAGGAGGTATTGCGGCACAAGACATAGGTGCCATAGGCGTATGGAATGGCATATTGGGTGCCCTGGTAGGCGCCAAGTCCGGCAAATTCACTTTTAAGACCGTTTGCGCCGGATAAAGGCCACAGCTTCTCCCGTGGGTCCTTCAAGGTGCCCGTGGAAAAGGACAGCAGATCGGCGTTTTGCAGGAGTTCCTCGGAAAAGTTCTCCCCGGTGACCACCGTCATCTCAATGAATACCTTGGGATTGTTTTTTTCAAATCTTGCGATCTGCTCCTTCAGAAAATTCTCCAGGGAAACTCCGCCCTGCCAGTCCCGTACATGGAGCAGCCGGATCACGCCCGTCCATTCCGGAAGCTCCGTTTTGATTTCCGCCGGATCCTCCCCCGAGAAGCTGGCCTTCAGGATGGGCGGCATCCCAATCAGAAACGCCAATATGAAAATTGCCCATAAAAATAGAGGCAAAGGTTTCTTTTTCGCCATGCATCTGGCTCCTTTCCAACCTTTACCTCTATGCTATGTATGAAATTGTGAAGCTATTACGCGATTACGCCCAGCATGGCGGCGCCCACGATACCGGCGTCGTTGCCCATCTCAGCCAGCTCGATTCTGGCATAGGGCAGATCCTTAAACATAACTTTCTCGGCCACCAGCTTGCGCAGGGGCTCCAGCAGGAACTCGCCCGCCTTCGAAACACCGCCGCCAATGGCGATCACTTCGGGATCGATGGAGTTGATCAGCGTCACAATACCGTCGGCCAGGTAGCTGATGAACTTGTTGAACACATCGATGGCCACAAAGTCCTTCGCCTTCGCCGCATCAATCACGGTCTTTGCGGTGATATTGTTGATATC
This sequence comes from Gehongia tenuis, assembly GCF_014384795.1. Taxonomy (NCBI): domain Bacteria; kingdom Bacillati; phylum Bacillota; class Clostridia; order Christensenellales; family Christensenellaceae; genus Gehongia; species Gehongia tenuis. The sequence goes on from NZ_JACRSR010000001.1 coordinate 1,182,810, forward strand.
TCCGTCGACCATGGCGTTGATAAGACAGCTCGGGAATTCCACAGCAGCCATGCGGCCCCAGCGGATGAGGGCGGTTGCGGAGGAATAGCGCTCCCAGCAGCCATGGTTGCCGCAGTTGCACTGCAGGCCGTCCTTCTCAATAACGATGTGACCCAGCTCGGCGCCCACGCCATGGGTGCCGCTCCAGATCTTGCCGTTCAGGATGATGCCGCCGCCAAGACCGGTGCCCAGGGTGATGGTGATGGAGCTCTTCGCGCCCTTGCAGGCGCCGAACATCGCTTCCGCAAGGCCGGCTACATTGGCGTCGTTGTTGATATAAACGGGTTTGTTCAACTGTGCCTTCAGCGTGGAGCAAACGGGAACATTGTACCACCTGAGGTTGTTGGCAAACACGATGTCGCCCGTTTCAGGATCGGCCACGCCCGGAGCGCCTACGCCCACGGAAGCCACGTCGTCCATGGTAAAACCGGCGTTCTCCACGGCCTTGACGACCACATCGCCCATATCCTTCAGAACTTCCGCATAGGGCCGCTCCGCCATGGTGGGGGTTTCAGCCTTACCCAGAATCTTGCCGTCCTTGTCCACCACGCCGGCGACAATGTTCGTTCCGCCCAAATCGATGCCTACATAGACCATTTTTTCTCAGCCTCCATATTCTTCTTCTCGTTTTTGTATTTCAGCCGTCAGACGGCGCGTAATCTCCGCCGCGGCATTATACCCCCTTCGCTTGAGGCGGTAGTTCATCGCTGCCACCTCCACGATAATCGCCAGATTCCGACCGGGCATGACCGGAAGCGTGATGGTAGGAACCTCCACCTCCAGCATCTCCATGGTTTCGTCGCCAAAATCCAGCCGGTCATAGACCTTGCCCTGGACCCACTGCTCCAAGCAGATGATGATATCGATGGTTTTATGGCCGATCACCGCGCCCACACCGAACATTTCCTGGACGTTGATGATGCCGATACCGCGAATCTCCATAAAAAATTTCACGATATCCGGTGCCTTGCCCACCAATTTGTTCTCGCCGACTTTGGTGATATCGATCACATCGTCGGCCACCAGCCGGTGGCCCCGTTTGACCAGCTCCAGTGCCGTTTCGCTCTTGCCGATGCTGGATTCGCCCATCATGAGAATACCCACGCCGTACACGTCCACCAAAACACCGTGACGGGTAATTTGGGGTGCCAGCAGATTTTCCAGATAGTGCGTGATCTTGTTGATGGCTTTGGTGGTCACAAGATCGGTCCCAAGAACCACCCGCTGATACTGTCGCGCCGAATCCAGCAGCACATCGGGAGGCTTCTGTCCCCGGCTGATAATGAGGCAGGGTATCTCATAGCTAAAATAGCGGTCCAGCACCGATTCCTGATCAGCGGCGTGCATTTCCGCCAGATAACTCAGTTCGCTTTTGCCCATGATCTGCACACGGGTCTTGGAAAAGTAGCTGAAATAGCCGGTAAGCTGTAAACCCGGGCGATTGATATCATCACTGATCAGCGTCAGTGTATGAACGTCCGGCGGCGCATAAATAATTTTTAAATCGAGAGCTTTGACAAACTCCGTCAGCGCAATGATGGCCATTTCTTCTCCTATTGTTTCAGCATATATTTTCGAATAATGAAAGCCACACCATCCTCATCGTTGGTGGGCGCCACCACATCGGCCGCTTCCTTTACTGAAGCCGAAGCGTTTTCCATGGCCACGCCAAGACCCGCCCAGCGGATCATGGAGATATCGTTGCGGCCATCCCCCACGGCGATTACATCGCTTTGTGAAACGCCCATGGTTTCCGCAAGAAAGCTGAGCGCCGCACCCTTGTGGGCCTCGTGGTGGGTGATCTCCAAGTATTCGGGTTCGGAAGTGGCCACCTGTAGCTTCCCGGCATAGCGTTCGGCAAGCTCCCTTCGGGCTTCGGAAATCCGGCTGGCCCTGTCCATGCAGAGAATCTTAAAGGGTTCCTCCGTAAGATGATCGAAGGCGCCTCGGCCCAGCGCCGTGCCCTTGATCCCGCTTTTCGCCTCATAATAGTCGGTGTGATTCGTTCTCTCCTCATAGAAAAGGCGCTCGTCCCAATACATCTGAATATAAAAATCCTTCTCACGGGCATAAGCGAGAATCTCCCTCGCCAGCTCCATAGGCACACATTTTCGGTAAAGCTCCTCGCCGCGGGTGCCCATCACACGAGCCCCCTGATAGGTAATCACTGGTGCGTTGAGCCCCATTGCTTCAAAGAAGGGTTGCACGGAGGCATACATCCGGCCGCTGGCCAGCACCACATGACATCCTGCCGCCATGGCATCCCCGAGCGCTTTGGCGTTGCCTTCGCTGACTTTTGTGTCGCCGTTCAGCAGCGTTCCGTCCATATCCATGGCAATGAGCCTGTATCCCATGGTTCTCCCCCTCCGATCTTTGTCCACCGATTATCATACAACAAAAGCCGCAAATTGAAAACCCTTACTCCATGCCTTCCCGAAAATAATGGTACACGTTCTCCGCCGCCGGTTTGCCGAGGCCGGGCACCTGGCAGAGTTCCTCCAAGGTTGCCTGCTGAATGGCCCGAAGGGTGCCGTAATGGTTCATAAGCAGAGTGCGTTTCTTGGGCCCGATGCCCGGCACTTCATCCAGCACCGACATGAGTCCGCTCTTGGTGCGCAGGGATCTGTGATAGGTGATGGCAAAGCGGTGGGCCTCGTCCCGAATCCGCTGCATGAGCTTCAGCGCCGGGGACGCCTTATCAAGGATGACCGGATCGTCCCGGTCCGGCAGGATGATCTCCTCAAAGCGCTTGGCAAGACCCACGGTAAAGATATCCGCCGCGCCCGTCTCCTCCATGGCCCGCCTGGCGTAACCCAGCTGGCCTTTGCCGCCGTCGATCACCACGAGGTCGGGGAGATCGGAGAATTTTCCCTCCCACGGGTCCCGCCCCGCTTCCACAAGCTCCCTTTTCTCCGCGATGCCGCGGGTAAATCTGCGGGTGATCACCTCATACATGCTCAAAAAATCGTTGGGCCCCTCCACCTGCTTGATCCGAAAGCGCCGGTACTGCTTTTTGGCGGGCTTCCCCTCGATAAATACCACCATGGACGCCACGGAATTGGTGCCCTGAATATTGGAGATATCATAGCACTCGATGCGCCGGGGCAGTTTGTCCATGACAAGAGCCGTCTTGAGGGCCGCCATGGCACCGTAGGTTTTCTCCTCCTCCATCTGCTGACGGGTGAGGTTTTTCTGCAGAATCTCGAGGGCATTGCTCTCCGCCATCTTCACCAGCCTAAGCTTCTCGCCCCGCCGCGGCCGGATGACTTCCACCATGGAGCCCCGCTTCTCGGTGAGCCATGCCTCGAGCGCCCGTACACTCTCCCCCAGCTCCGCATTGACGTAAATCTTTTTAGGAACCACCGATGCATCGGCATAGAACTGGCCCAGGAAGGTGGCCATGATCTCCCCGTTATCCGAGTCGGAAGCGTTGTCCAAATGAAACTGTTCGGTACCAATGAGCTTGCCGCCCCGGATGAAGAACATCTCCACCATGGTCTGACCGCCCCACTGCGCCAGCGCCGCCACGTCCTCATCCACCATGCTGGTGAAGATGGCCTTCTGCCGCTGCACCACCCGTTCCACCAGCTGAATCTTATCCCTTAGAATGGCCGCTCGCTCAAAGTTCAGACTCTCCGAAGCCTCGTTCATCTGGACTTTGAGTTCCTGAAGCACCTCTTCAGGGTGCCCGGCCAGAAAATTCGCCACCTTTTTCATCATGGCCTTGTACTCCTCCGGCGAAACATTGCCGGTGCAGGGGCCCATGCAGCCCCCAATCTGATAGCTGAGGCAGGGCCGCTCCCTGCGCTCGATGGCCCGTGCGATATCCTTGTTGCAGGTGCGAACAGGAAAGATTTTCTTCAGCGCATCCATGACCTCAAAGACCGAATGGGCCGCAATATACGGCCCATAATATTTGGCTTTGTCATTTTTAACCCTGCGGGTGATCTCCACCTTAGGAAAATCCTCATTCATATCGATGCGCACATAGGGATAATGCTTGTCGTCCCGCAGCAGGATATTGTAGTGGGGCCGGTGGCGTTTGATAAGGTTGCATTCGAGAATTAGCGCCTCCAGCTCGCTGTCCACCAGGATGGTCTCAAAATCCTCTATATGCTCCACCATGGCGAGAACCTTGGGCGTATGGCCCTGGTTCGCATGAAAATACTGACGCACCCGGTTCTTGAGGGACACGGCTTTGCCCACATAGATAATGGTGCCATCCTTATCCTTCATCAGATAAACGCCCGGATGGTCCGGAAGGTGCTTAAGTTTTTCTAAAATCCTTTCGTTTGGCATGTTCTCCCTCTAATAATCGGCCCGAATGGCCGCCGTAAAGACCGTCTTGGCCACCGGGGCCGCATAGGCGCCGCCGGTGCCCGCCTCCTCCAGAATGACCGCAATGGCCAGCGGATGATTGGGATCGTCCACAAAACCCACAAACCAGGAGTGCGCCTGCCGATCTCCGCCGATTTCCGCCGTACCCGTCTTGCCGCAGGCCTGAAACATGCGAAGAGCCGCTCCCGTACCGGTACCATTGTTCACCGTCTCCGCCATCATATCCTTCAAAATGGTTGCATTGGCACTGGACAGAACCCTTCTGAACTGGGTAGGCTGAACGCTCACCGCGGCCGCGCCCTGGTTGTTGATCACCTGCTTTAGAAGCTTGGGTTCCATCATCACGCCGTCGTTGGCCACGGCTCCGGCAATGAGGCACATGTGCAGCGGCGTCACCGTATCCTTGTTTTGGCCGATGGCGGACCATGCCATGAGGTTGGTGTCGCCATTGGGAAATTCCGCACGGCTGCGCACCACGGACATATCCTTGAACCAGAATTCCTCGTTGAAACCAAAGGTTTTGGCGGTCTTATCCAGCTGGCTGGCCGAAAGTTTGGTGGAAAGATCAGCATAGTAGGAGTTGCAGGAGTTGGCAAAGGCCTGCTTCAGCGTCTGATTGCCGTGCACCGTCTTGTTGTAGTCCACAATGGCGTTGCCGCCGAGAGTGATCTGGCCCTGGCAGTTGTAGGTGCCGTCATTCAGGATGTTTGGCAAATTCTCCAGCGCCGACGCCGTGGTCACGATCTTAAAGACCGAACCCGGCGGGTACTGGGACTGGATAGCCCGATTCAGGAACAGGCCGTCGGGCATGTCCTGACTTTCCAGGAGGGACGCAACGTTGTAAGGATCAAAGGTCGGCTTGGAGACCATGGCCAAAACCTCACCGGTCTGGTAATTCATCAGCACCACGGCGCCGTTGTATTCGCCCATGGCCTCGTAGGCCGCGGCGGCAATGTTGGCGTCCACCGTCAAATACACATCGTTGCCTCTATTGGTGTTGGAGACAAAGTTCTGATAGACCTTGTCAAAGAAGTCCTCGTTCATGCCCAATAGGTACTGAGCGTGAAAATTCTCCGCGCCGGTTTGCACCTGTCCATAGTTGTCCCCCACCACATGGGCGTTGGCCTTGCGGATCGTGGCGCTGTCATTGTACACCCGGTCCTTATCCGAATCGGTGGTGGCAAGCACCATGCCATTGCGGTCCTTGATATCGCCGGCGATGATGTTTTTCTTCACACTGGCCAGCCGGGGATTGTAAGGATTGTTGAGCCATCTGGCACCGTAGGAATATACGGAATAAGAAAAATATCCCACCATGAATACAAAAGCAGCGATAAACAGGAAGGCAAGCCGCTTGATATTTCGTTTTACCTTGGTCATATTGTTCATTTGAATTCACCTCCCATGCCCATCGACTCGAGATCCGCTCGGTCGAGATCGGCATTTCGGATGTTGATGCCCTGCAAAATCCCGATCATGATCATACAGGTGAGCATGGAACTGCCGCCGTAACTCACAAAAGGCAGTGTGATGCCCGTGAGCGGAATCATCTTGGTTACGCCGCCTATGATGATGAAGCTTTGCAGCATCAGGATGGTGGTACATCCAAAAGCCAGGATGGAATAAAAGGGCTGGCGGGCATTGAGCGCCGTAATGGCGCCGCGGAAGGTGAGCAGAATGAAGAAAGCCACAATGCACACACCGGCCAGAATGCCCATCTCCTCACAGATGGCGGCAAAGATGTAGTCGGTGCTGGCGAAGGGAATGCTGCCCGGCGTACCCTGATAAAGGCCCATGCCCAGGATACCTCCGCTGGCGATGGCCGTAAGGCCATGCACAATCTGGTAGCCCGAACCCGTGGCATCCTGCCAGGGGTCCTGCCATACGGCCACCCTGCGCTTCACATGGCTAAACAGCTTGTAGCTGAGAACCGCGCCTCCCGCGCCCGCCGCAAGGCCAAGCCCAGTAATCACCAGGTTGGACGTTCCCACATAATAGAGAATGAGGAACGTAAACGCATAAAGCATGGCGGCACCCAGGTCCGTCTGCAGTACCAGAAGGCCCATAGCAAAAGCCACAAAGGCAAACATGGGCAGATGGGTAACAATCTTGCGGCTGCGGTCGATGACCGCCGCAATCACAAACACCAGCATGATTTTTACAAATTCCGAAGGCTGGATGGCGATGCCGCCAATGTTAAACCAGTTCTTGGCACCATTGATATCCTTACCGAAAAGGTAGGACAGCGACAAAAGTCCGATACCGCCGATCATCAGCCAATAGCGAAGTTTATGCCAGGTCTCCACCTTAACCCGCTGCACCACGGCGGCGGCAATAAACATACAAACCGTACCGATAGCGTACCACACCATCTGGCGCATGGCCGTGCCGGGATTGAGGCGGTACTGCATGATAAAGCCAAGACAAGCCAGAATGTTGACGATGATAAGGGCGTAGCGGTCCACACCGGCAAAAATATGGTTCATCAAATTATAGGACAGCAAAAACATGAAGATGATGCCGCCGCCGATAATGAGCGCCTGGATATCAAGGGTCTCGCCGCGAAAGGCAATGAGTCCAAAGGCCGACGCCTCAAACAGCACGATGACCGTGAGAAGCATGCCCGTGCCGGGCAGCGATATTCTACGCATCCTTCTTTCCCTCCTGTTCATAGAGGGTCATGTCAAACTCAACATCCCCCAGTTTCAAAATATCCCGGTGGTAGATCCGCTTGGGACGGCTCACCTTCTTGCCATTAAGGAAGGTGCCGTTGCGGCTGCCTGCATCCTCCACATACCATTTGCCCTGCTTGAAATAGATGCGGCAATGGCTGCGGGAGATGGAAGCGTCCTCCACATTGACGTCGCAGCTTCGTCCCCGGCCAATGATGCTTTCCAGTTTCAGGCCGTAGCGCCGGCCCATGATTTCTTCCGGGCCCTCCACCACCTCCATGATACCGGCAAATCTTGCCTGAGCTTCCTGGCGTACGAAACGGTTGTAACGATATTCCTTACGAACACCGTTAACTACGCCAAAAACAATATAGATCAAGGCCAGGCAAAACCAGTACCTGGCCCCGATCACCAAAACATGATAGATCTGTTCGCTCATAGCCGTCCTCCTTTGAGGTTATGCGGCGCGCCGGGCGCCGCCCGGCTTTAAATTTTGGGAGCTACCATGGCCCTCATGGATGAAAGAACCGCGAGCAACGCCACACCCACGTCCGCAAAGACCGCCGCCCACATGGTTGCAGCGCCCGCCGTGGCCAGCACCAGCACGGCTGCCTTGACTACCAGGGCCAAAGCAATGTTCTGGATCACCACGGAGCGGGTCTTCTTCGCGATGGCGAAGGCTACCGGCAGTTTCCCGGGCTCGTCGGTCATCAGCACCACATCGGCGACCTCAATGGCCGCATCACTGCCCAGGGCCCCCATGGCAATCCCCACACCCGCCCGCGCAAGCACCGGCGCATCGTTGATGCCATCGCCCACATAGGCCGTATTGCCTTCCCGTTCCATCTCCTCAAGGCAGGCCACCTTGCCGTCCGGCAGCAGTTCGTAGTAAACCTCATCCAAACCTAACCTGCGTCCCATTTCCATGGCGATAGCCTTTCGGTCGCCGGTGAGCATGGCCGTTTTCTGGATGCCACCCTCTTTCAGTTTCGCGATGGCATCCGCCGCATCCTCTTTTAATTCGTCACCCAAGGCGATGTATCCTGCATAGTGCCCATTAACTGCCACATGAACGAAGGTGGCGGCCTCGTCCTTCATCTCCAGCGGTAGGACGCCCTTCTCCCGCAAAAGTTCCTCGTTTCCAGCCAGCACCTTGGCGCCGCGCACCACGCCCGCCATACCCCGGCCGGGCACCTCGTGAGCCTCGGTGCACCATCCCGAAAGATCCATCTCCCGGCAGGGTGCCAGAATGGCTTTCGCAATAGGATGGTTGCTGCTCGCCTCCAGTGCAGCCACCATTTGGACGAAGGATACATCATCCAACCCTTCAAGAGGATGCACGGCGGTGATGGCAAACTGTCCTTTGGTCAAAGTGCCCGTTTTGTCAAAAACTACCGTATCCACATCGTTCATTGCCTCAAGATAGTTGGAGCCCTTGATCAGGATACCCTGGCGGGAAGCGCCGCCGATACCTGCAAAGTAGCTGAGCGGTACGGACAGCACCAGCGCGCAGGGGCAGGATACGACGAGGAACATGAGAGCCCGATACAGCCAGGTGGTGAAATCCTGACCCGCAATGAGAGGGGGTAGAACGGCCACCAGCACGGCGCCCGCCAGCACCACCGGCGTATAGATGCGTGCAAACCGGGTCACAAAGTTTTCAGCTTTTGATTTGCGGGAGGACGCTTCCTCCACCATTTGCAAAACACGGGCTGCCGCCGATTTTTCAAAGGGTTTGGTCACCCGAATCTTCAAAGAGGAATCCTGCACAATCACACCGGAGAGCACCTCGTCACCCACTCTCACAGATCGGGGCACCGATTCGCCCGTCAGGGCGGAGGTATCGGTGTAGCTTTCGCCCTCCACCACCACGCCGTCCAGAGGTACCCGCTCGCCGGGCTTAACCAGGATGATCGCGCCCACCTCCACCTCCTTGGCCGGAGTGTTATGGGTGTGATTGTCGTGCACCACCGCGGCGGTATCCGGCCGAATATCCATCAGCGCCTTGATGGAGCCCCGGGAGCGGCTGACCGCCCAGTCCTCAAAGAATTCGCCCACCTGGTAGAACAGCATGACGCCCACGGCCTCGGCATATTCGCCGATGATGAAGGCGCCGAGAGTAGCCACCGTCATCAGCACGTTCTCGTCCAGGGAAAAATCCCTGAAACCCCGCTTCACGATGTGCGCAAAAACGGGAAGTCCCAAGATCAGATAGGCCGCTATATAAAGGACGAGAGACCAGGTGCTGAGATTTTCCGGCAACATCAGCGCCGCAATGAATACGGCGATGCCCACACCCATGCGTACCAGTTTGGGCGTGTTCACCTGGAAGGATTTTTTCTTCACATTTTCTTCCTTCCTAGGCTGCAAAATCACTTCCGGTTCCACCGCCTGGCACAGCTTCCCCGCCTCCTGATGGAAAGCGTTCTGGTCCGCCCCATCCTTCAAATTGACTCTAAGAATCTGTGTGGCAAAATCCAACCTGGCCTCATCGACTTCCGGCATTTCTGAAAGCCTTTTTTCCATTTTGGCCGCACAGTTTGCGCATCCCAGATGCTCCACCGTGTATTCCAGTCTCATCGCTTTTGCCCCTTTCCTGTCATTCCTCTTCCAGATGCTTTACGGCCTGACTGATGATCTCCTCGATATGATCATCGGCGAAGCTGTAGAACACGAACCGTCCCTGACGGCGGAAGGTGATCCAGCGTCCCTGACGCAGGACATTGAGTTGGTGGGAAACCGCCGATACACTCATGTTCAGCCGCTCAGCAAGATGCTGTACACACATCTCGCCCTGCAGCAAAAGCAGCAAAATCTTCAGTCTCGTTGCATCCCCCAGAACTTTAAAAAAGTTCTCAATCCGATAAATTTGCTCCTCCGGCGGCAGTTGGCTCTCGCAATGTTCATGACCCACCATGTTTTAAACCTCCAATACTTGAACAATTGTTCAAATGTATGATATGTTAGTTTGCTCCGTTTGTCAATAAAAAAAGCGGGTAACCGCTAAGATTTTTTAATCGATGGGTACCCGCAGCTGAACCACCGGTTTTCTCGCCTTCAGCACTTTCAAAAGCGCCTCTTTGGGCGGCAGCTCGTCGGTTAGCAGGATATCGCTGAAATCCGGCTTGCCGGCAGGCCGCAGGAATCCGCCGTAGAATTCTGCTGCACGAAGCTGTACGGGGCCTTTCGCCGAAAAGGGTTTGTCGTACGCCAGGGACAGAAAATTGATATCCAGGGGCTCCTCGGTTTTAAAGCTTTCCAGTTTCAGCGCCGTTGTCTTGGAAATATATTCGCCCAAAAGATCCTGAATAATCCAAAAGGTTTTGCCGCCCCATGCCTTTCCGACCTGGGATTTGACAAAGAGCTGGCTTACCATGCGGGCTTCCACCTGACGATAGTTGATCCCCGGTGCACGGTGTTCTCTCCCCAAAAGGGCATCCTGAAAGGCTTGAGCGATCTGGCTGCGCCGCGCCCCGTTCCCTCCGGAGGTGCTGCAGCTCATCACCTCCACGATAACCGGATTCCCGGCCGGCATTCCGGATCGAAGCTCCATGAGTACATAGTCAAAGGTGCAGGCAAATATTCTCCCCCTTCGCCTTTGGCTTACCCTGACCTGAGGAAAGACGCCCACCCGGGCACCCGGTTCAAAGGCCAGTTGAAGAAGCCGGCCTTGGGGGCCATCCATGCCTTTCCGAAAAGCAAAAAGACGGTGCGGGCATACGATCCAGGGCGCCTCATCCCCATGAAGCTGAATGGAGCACACCCCCGCCGGAACCCGCTTCAGTTCTGAATGAAAAAAATGGCGCAGCTCTTTTGTCTGCGCCAAATCTATCTGCGTCATATATCGGTTGCCGCCGCCATCGCATGACTGCCCTCGAAAGGGGCAATAGGCCTTTCTTCTGGCATTGTCCGCCACCGGACTTCTATCCCCCAGGGGATAACCTAAAAGCTCAAAGATTTTTGGCATTTCCAGTCACTCAATGAAGACGGCGGAATACCAGTTCTGAATCTCACCTTCCGGATCGGTCAGCGTGTGGATGGGCAGATTGAACCGGCGGACCGTTGCGAACACATCGATACCCACGCTCTGGAAGGCCGGTCTCGCATCCCGCACATGGTTGCACGGCTCGCCCGATTTGCCTGCACACCGGCTGCACAGGGCACAGTCGCTGAGCGAAAACGCAAAGTAATAGTCGTCCGCGAAGGCGCGCCGTTCCAAGGCCAGGGACACCAGCTGAGAGGTCTTTTTGTCCTCCGCATGGATGATGACGCCCCACTCGTATTCCTTGAAGATGCGCTGATAGCGGTCCAAAGAAGGCGATCCGGGACGGGACGGACAGGTGTGCCCCTTCCCCCAATCCTCGCAGCCAAACATGCACTTCAGCAGCGTTCTTTGATCAAAGACGATATCGTCAATCTCAAAACCCACCACATCCTTGGCTCCAAGCTTTAGTCCCTCATGAATCAAGATATCCAGATACTCCGTGCGCCGCATAATGGCTTATACTCCTCCTTCATTGTCCAAAGGTTTATCGGGATCGTTGAAACAGTCCGCGAATCCAACTCCACAGGCCCCGTTTTTTTCGTTTGAGCGCTTCCTGCAGGGTGCAGATCCGGTTTCTCTCCGCCAAAATCATGGGATCGGGATCCATCTTAGCGGCAAGTTCCAGGTAGTTTCTGGCCTCATCAAAACGACCCTGCCTTGCCTCAATCAGGCCACGGTAATAGTGCCATTTCCCCGATCGGCCGGTCATGGCGTTCAGCATGGCAAGCGCCGCCCCGTCCTCGCTCCGGTCCAGCAGACGCTGAACTTCTTCAAAACCACTGTCCGCCTTCGTTCTGCCTCGCTCCTGGACCAACGCCTCGTAGGCCAGATTCACGGACTTCAGCCGTTCCTCCGCGATGGTCTTTTCCGCCTTCGGCACCAAATCAGGATGATAGCGCTTGGCGAGGCGACGGTAAGCTGCCTTGATATCCTCCAAAGAAGCGCCGTTTTCCAAGCCCAAAACATCATAGGGATTCATGGTCCAACCCCTCCATTTTGCTCATTGTACCACGAAAAGTTTGTTTAATCAAAATTCACCTTCCGGCCGCCCGCAACATAGTATGTATTGTACACCGGATAAAGACGGTCTTTGACCTGAAGATATACCCAAGAACCTCAAACATACTCCAGCAAAAGCCTTCCAACACAACGCCACGGATCCCACGGACGCATACAAAGAAAGAGGCCCATCGGGCCTCTTTCTTCATGTCAATCAATATGATGGGGCGCAAGGCCCACCTTGCGGTAGACCTTATACAGGGTTTTGGACGCAACCTTTCGTGCGTTTTCCGTGGAGCGCTGCACCAATTCATCCATGTACGCCTTATCCCGGATCAGCTGATGATACCGATCCTGCATGGGTTTGAGGCTCTCCACCACCACTTCGGCCACTGCCTTCTTGAGATCGCCGTAGCCCTTCCCCTCAAACTCCGCCACCAGATCCTCCGGCTCCCTGCCGGAGAGGGCACAGTGGATATTGATAAGGTTGGAAACGCCCGGTTTATCCTCCCGATAGGCGATCACGCCCTCCGAATCAGTCACCGCCCGCTTGATCTTGCGCACGATCACGTCCGGCTCATCCAAAATGCCGATACAGGAATTCTCATCGTCACTCTTGGACATCTTGTGCAGAGGATCCTGCAGGCTCTTGATGCTCCGGCTGGTCCGGGGAATAAAGGGCTCGGGGATGGTGAACACATCGCCATAGATGTTGTTAAAACGGACAGCCACATCCCTGCACAGTTCCACATGCTGTTTCTGGTCCTGACCCACCGGAACCAGATCGGGCTGATAGAGCAAAATGTCCGAAGCCATCAGCACGGGATAGGTAAAAAGCCCGGCGTTGATGTTATCCGCATGTTTTTTGGACTTATCCTTGAACTGAGTCATGCGGGACAGTTCGCCCATATAGGTGTAGCAGTTGAGAATCCACGCCAGCTCCGCATGGGCGCTCACATGGGACTGGAAGAACACGGTGCACTTGTCGGGATCAATGCCGCTGGCCAGAAAAATGGCCATCAGCTCTACGCAGCGCTTTCTAAGCTCCTTCGGCTCCTGGCGGACCGTCAAAGAATGCAGATCCACCACCGCATAGTAGCAGTCATATTCATCCTGAAGCAGCACCCAGTTGCGCAGCGCCCCCACATAATTGCCAAGATGCAGCGCACCGGAGGGCTGAATGCCGCTGAAAATTCTTTTCTTCTGTATCTCCATTGATCTAAGCCTCCCCTGGTATGATGGTTCATTTTAGCAGGGCAAACCGCCCATTTCCGCCGCGTTTTCTTTACAGTGAAGCCACAAAATTCTGGACCGCTTCCTCCATCGCCTCTTTTTCGCAAACGCCCTTGTGGCGGACCGGAAGCTCATACAGCTCCGAGAAGGATTCCGGCGGCACAAGTCCGCTCTTCTCCGTGAGCCACTTAGCCCACTCCAGATCCGATCGCTCCCCCCGTTCCCCAAGAGCATGGGCCACATCCTTGCAGAACTTGAAGGGGCTGGCCGTGGAAACCAGCACCGTGGCCGTATCGTCCCCGGTGATGTCCCGATAGTCCTGGTATACCCGGTAGCCCACCGCCGTATGGGGGTCCATCAGATAGTGGTACTGCTTGAAAGCATCGCCAATGGCTTCGGAGGTCATGCCGTCATCGGCCCAAGCCGCCCAAAAATTCTCCCGGATATGGTTTTGGACGGTGCCCGGCACAGCGTAGCTCCCCTTTTGCTTCAGCTGATCCATCCACGCCTTCACCGTCTCCCCATCCCTGCCGCACACCTCGAAGAGGAGGCGCTCCAGGTTGCTGGAGATAAGGATATCCATGGAAGGCGAAAGGGTCTTGTGGAATTCACGGTGGCTGTTGTAGTGTCCGTCGGCAAAGAATTCGCTGAGCACGTTGTTGCTGTTGGAGGCGCATACCAGACGGTTCATGGGAAGGCCCATCCGTTTGGCATAGTATCCGGCCAGGATATTGCCGAAATTTCCGGTTGGGACCACAAAGTTCACCGGGTCCCCGCAGCGGATCTCGTCCTTTTGCACGAGATCGGCATAGGCGCTGAAGTAATAGACCACCTGGGGCACCAGCCGGCCGAAGTTGATGGAATTGGCAGAGGTGAACCGCCAGCCCCGCTCATGCAGCCAATCGGTCATATCTTTATCGCCAAAGATGTTTTTCACGCCGGTCTGGGTATCGTCAAAGTTGCCCTCCACCGCCATGGCGGACACATTGCCGCCCCGCTGGGTAACCATCTGCAGACGCTGAGCCTCGCTCACTCCGCCATGGGGGTAAAAAACCAGAATGGCCGTATCCGGAACATCGGCAAACCCGGCCATTGCCGCCTTGCCCGTGTCCCCGGAAGTGGCCGCCAGGATAAGCGACCGTTGGTGCGAACCCAGCATCTTGGAAGCACCGGTCAAAAGATGGGGCAGAAGCTGCAGGGCCATATCCTTGAAGGCCATGGTGGGGCCATGCCAGAGCTCCAGCACGTATTTCCCGTTTTCCAGCTTGCTCACCGGCGCCGGTGAATCGCCGTCAAACTGTGCACCATAGGCTTTTTCAATGTAGCCCTTCAGCGTTTTTTCATCATAGTCCGTCAAAAAGGCGGACAGAATGCGCATCGCCCGCGCCCTATAGTCCTCCCCCGCCATCTCCCTCATTTCTTTTAAAGAGACCGCAGGGAATTCGGTGGGCACAAACAGCCCTCCGTCCGGGGAAATGCCCCGTAAAATGGCCGCGGCCGGAGTTACCCGGGCCGCGGCGTCTCTTGTACTCGTCAATTTCATAGATTACCCCTCGATATAAACCTTCATGAAATCAGGAATCTCAGAAATATCCGCACTGACGGAAATCACAAAGTTAATATTGAAACGCTTGGACAGGTCATCCAGCTTTTCAAAGAAGCCTTTCAGCTCCGCCATGGGCTGTTTCACGATCTTGAGGAACCCATCCAAAAGCACCAAGTCGATGTCGTAGTTGTTGGCCACCATACCACTGATGAACCCCGCGAAACCTTCTCCTCCAGATACACAAAATTCGCTCATATCAATAAAGCGAATCTGATGGTTTAAATCATACATATAGCGTTTGTCATCGTCCACAAAAACGATATCGCCTTTGCGAGAAGCCACGGCATTGTTGGCGGTATCAATGATCCTCTTGGTTTTTCCGCTGCCTTTTTTGCCACAGATAATAGTGATCATTCAGCACCCCTCCTCGTCAGTTTTATTCTATTATAGCTTATTCTGCCGTCGAAAGCCAGACCTAAAACAAAAATCCAGAAAACAAAAAGCGGAAACCGTGTTTTTGTACGGTTTCCGCCACAGTTCGTTAGTCCTCGTCATCCAATCGGGCAATCTGAAAGTACTCATAGGCCCGCTCGTCACATTCACGAAGGATATTGTCCAGCTCGTAATCGCCCATCACCGTATTGCGGCCATTGGCGTAAAGCGCGTCCACCTTCTCCTTCATCTTGGCAACAAGCTCCGAACGCTTATCCACCGCCTTCTTGCCCGTCAATTTATAAAAACCGTTGATCCAGTGGGCAATTCCCGCAGCGCCGGAATGGGAGTCCACCATCACCGTAGCGGGACGGTTCAAAATCTTTTCAGTGTTGAAGATGTTGTAGATCTCCTCATCCTTCAGCATGCCGTCGGCATGGATACCCGCCCGGGTGGCGTTGAAATTACGGCCCACAAAGGGCGTGCGCGGCGGCACCGGGATGCCGATTTCATCCTCGAAATAGTTGGCGATATCGGTGATGGCCGTAAAGTCCATGCCGTCCATGGTGCCGCGAAGCTGGGCATATTCGATGACCATGGCCTCCAGCGGGCAGTTGCCCGTGCGCTCACCAATGCCAAGCAGGGCACAGTTGATGCTGGAGCAGCCGTACAGCCAAGCGGTTCCGGCATTGGAAACCACCTTGTAAAAATCATTGTGGCCGTGCCATTCCAAAAGCTCATTGGGCACACCCGCATGATGGTTGAGACCGTAGATGATGCCGGGAACGCTGCGGGGCAGCGCAACACCGGGATAGCCCACGCCGTAGCCCAGCGTATCGCAGGCCCGAATCTTGATGGGAATGCCCGATTCCTCCATCAGCTTCATGAGCTCAATAGCAAAGGGCACCACGAAGCCGTAGAAGTCGGCCCGGGTGATATCCTCAAAGTGGCAGCGGGGCCGGATACCGTACTCCAGAGCGCTTTTCACGATGCCAAGATACTTATCCATGGCCTCAGCCCGGGTCAGATTCATCTTTTTGAAGATATGATAATCGGAGCAGCTGACCAAAATGCCCGTCTCCTTGACGCCCGCGGACTTCACCAATTCAAAATCTTTTTTATTGGCCCGAATCCAGCTGGTCACTTCAGGAAACGCATACCCAAGGTTCTGGCACTGTTCCAGGGCCTGGCGGTCCTTGTCGGTATAGATAAAGAACTCGCTTTGCCGAACGATGCCCTTGGGGCCGCTCAAACGATGCATCAGCTTGAACAGGTCCACGATCTGTTTCACCGTGAAAGGCGAGCAGGACTGCTGTCCATCCCGGAAGGTGGTGTCTGTCACCCAGATTTCCTTTGGCATGCCCATGGGTACCAAGCGGTGATTGAAGGGCACCTTGGGAATGCTGTCATATTCAAATAGATGACGGTAGAGATTGGGTTTCTCCACGTCCTGCAGTTGATACTTATAGGCTGACTGTTCCAATAGATTGGTGTGATCGCTGAATTCTACGATAGCCATAACTTCTCCCCTTTCTAATTTTGGAGTGCGGACACGAAATGTGCGATTCTTGCAAGACCCTTTTCAATGTTCTGCATGGAGGTTGCGTAGGACAGACGGACATAGCCCTCCGCTTCAAAAGCGTCACCGGGAACCACCGCAACGTTTTCCGCTTCCAGCAGCGCTTCCGTGAATGCCATGGAACCGTCAATTCTTCTGTTCTGCCAGCACTTGCCCAGGATACCTTTGATATTGAGCATCACATAAAAGGCTCCGCCGGGCATCTTTGCCGACAGGCCCGGAATGGATGCGATGGTGGCGATCATGTAATCCCGCCGTTCATGGAATGCCTGCACCATGGCCTTGGTGGCGTCCTTCGGGCCCTCGATGGCAGCCGCCGCCGCATACTGGGCAATGGAGTTGGGATTGGAGGTGGCGTGGCTTTGATAGTTGGACATTGCGGTGATCACGTCCTTGGGCCCAGCGGCATAGCCGATGCGCCAGCCGGTCATGGCGTAGGACTTGGAAACGCCATTGATGACGATCGTGCGCTCGTATGCATCCTCGCTCAAAGAAGCGATGCTGATGTGCTTTTGCCCATTATAGAGCAGTGCCTCGTAAATCTCATCGGAGATGATATAAAAATCGTGTTTCTTGGCAAGGTAGGCGATAGCCTCCAGGGTATTTTTATCATATACACAGCCGCAGGGATTGTTGGGGCTGTTGATAATGATCGCCTTGGTCTTCTCCGTCACCGCCGCCTCGATGGCCGAGGGCCGGGGCACGAAATTGTCCTCCTCATGGGTAATCACCGATACCGGCACACCATCCGCCATGCGTACCATCTCAGGATAGCTCACCCAGAAGGGGGAAGGAATGATCACTTCATCCCCTATGTTCAAAATGGCCTGGAGGGTGTTGTAGATGGAATGCTTGGCGCCGTTGGATACGATCACCTGCGCCGGATCATAGGTGAGGCCGTTGTCCTTCCGGAATTTTTCCACGATGGCTTTTTTGAGCTTCACCGTGCCGGACGCCGGGGTGTAACGGGTCATGCCCTGATCCAGGGCTTCCTTTGCCGCATCTATGATAAAGCTGGGCGTATCAAAGTCCGGCTCCCCCGCGCCAAAACCAACAACATCCAAACCTTCCGCCTTCATCTTCTTTGCTTTTGCATCAATTTGCAGCGTGGCCGACGGCGCCACCCTGCTGCACTTCTTTGAAATCTCCACCCACATTTCCTCCTTGCCAAAATAAGTTATGTTCCCATTATAGGAGATCGCCCCAAACAAATCAAGCGATTTTGCAAGTTTAAATCAATCATCCTGCAAAATCGCTGAAAACAGGCGGTTTGTATCCTTTTTGGGATTCATGGTATAATAAACAAAATTGAAGAAGTGATTCAAGGAGGCATTTTTATGAAACCAATCTTGCATATTCGAGGCAGCTACTGTCCCTTCTGCCGCCAGGCATCGGCCATTATGCAGGAGTTATTTGGGGAGCATCCCGAATACCGGGAAATCCCCATGACCATTTTGGATGAGGTGGCCCAGCGTGCGGAGACAGAAAAGTACGACTACAATCTGGTGCCCTGTTTCTTCATCGAGGGCGAACGGGTCTTCGAAGGCGTGCCTTCCAAGGCGGCCATTCAGGACGTTTTTGAGCGGGCTCTTCACGGGTAATCGAAGGAGATGGAGAATATGCAGCCCAACAAACTGATTCACGAGACCTCACCCTATCTATTGCAGCACGCCTACAATCCGGTGGACTGGTATCCCTGGGGCGAGGAGGCCTTCCAGCTGGCAAAGGAGTCGGACAAGCCGGTATTTTTATCCATCGGCTATTCATCCTGCCACTGGTGCCACGTAATGGCTCATGAAACCTTCGAGGACGAGGACGCGGCCAAGGTTCTGAACGATAACTTTGTGTGCGTCAAGGTGGACCGGGAGGAGCATCCCGACATCGACGATCTCTATATGGAAACGGCCATGGCCATGGGTCAAGCCTCCGGCTGGCCCCTGCACGTGTTCATGACTCCCGACGGTCTGCCCTTCTTCACCGGCACCTATTTTCCCAAGGAAGACCGGTACGGCGTGATGGGCCTTATCACCGTGGCGCAGCGCATCACTGAGCTTTGGCAGAATTATCGGGATGAACTGCTTCAAACGGGCAAGCGGGTCAAAAAAATTTTTGAAGCACCTCCGAGAACCGGCGGCAAGGTGGACCCCGCCGCACCGTCCAAGGCTGTGGAACAGCTCAAATCCATCTTTGATGCCCGCTACGGCGGTTTGGTCGGGGAGCTTAAGTTCCCCCAGGCCCATCTTTGGCAGCTGGCTCTCCACGCTGGAACTTTGACCCGCGATGCCGACGCCGTATGGATGGTCAAAAACACGCTTGGCTGCATGGCCGCCGGCGGCATTCAGGATCAAATCGGTTACGGCTTCAGCCGCTATTCCACCGACGAAAGATGGCTGGTTCCCCACTTCGAAAAAATGCTCTATGACAACGCTCAGCTAGCCTATCTGTATGCCCAGCTGTCCGCCGCCGCCAAAGAGACGGCCTACGGCCGCATCGCCGGGCACATTCTTACCTGGGTGGTGCGGGAGATGCGGGATCCGGAAGGCGGCTTCTACACCGCCCTTGATGCGGACAGTGAAGGCGAGGAAGGACTTTACTATCTTTGGACGCCCGCCCAGGTCAAGGTGGTTTTGGGAGATGTTGACGGCACGACCTTCTGCCGCCTGATGGACATTACCGAAGAGGGCAACTTTCAAGGCAGAAACATCCCCAACCTGATCGGACGGAAGCTCACGCCTAAGGACGAAGCCTTTTTGGAAAAAACTCTTCCCAAGCTGCTGCAGGACCGTTTTCTTCGGGTGCCTCCCGCCAAGGACGACAAGATCCTGGTGGGTTGGAACGGCCTCATGATCGCGGCGCTTGCCGAAGCCTACCGGACTCTGGGCGAGGAGAAATATCTCGATATGGCTCGGGAATGCGTGCAGTTTCTCCAGCTTCGCATGGTGCGGCCGGATGGCCGGCTGTACAACTCCTGGCGTCAGGGAGCGGGCAAAACGCTGGCGGTTCAAAGCGATTATGCCTTCCTAATCTATGGTTTACTCCAACTCTATCAGGCGGATCTGCATTCAGCCCATCTCAAATGGGCCCTGCATCTTGCTGAAAACATGATGGAGCTGTTTGAGGACAAGGAACATGGCGGGCTCTATCAAGCCGCGAGCGGTTCCCAGCTCTTTGCCCGGACCAAGGATTCCCGGGACGGCGCTCTGCCCTCCGGAAATGCAATGGCCGCCTGGGTTTTCCACCGGCTTTACCGGCTGACCGGTGATACCCGGTGGGAGGATCGCTGCGAACGCCTTTTCAACGTCTTTGCCCGGGAAATAAATGCCGATCCTTTGAACCATGCCTGGTGGCTTGACACCCTTTTGACCAAGACCCATGAGGAAGCGCAGGTGGTGCTCATTCCCGGTGAAGGCATGGAAGCTTTGCATCAAGTCGCTTTGGAGGGTTATGATCCCGGCCGGGTGATCATCAAGAACAGCCATCATCTGCGGGGCGTGGTACCCTATCTTGATATTTATCCCTCCGTTTCGGAAAAAGCGGCGGCCTACGTGTGTAAAAATCAGGTCTGCTCCCAGCCAGTATACACATCTTCCGATCTGAGGCGGCTGCTTCACGGCGCGCTCTAAACATTACACAACCTTTACAAAACTCTAAAAACCCTGAAATATCGGGGTTTTTTTATATTTTTCTTGCTTTTCCCTGCAACTTTTCGTTTGAAAATTTGGTCTTCTGTGATAAGCTGTGAATATGAGATATATATAGATAGAGGAGGTACTTTCATGTCTTACTTCAGACGCCGGGTAAGGCGCCGCCGTCTTACCATTTTTATTTTGATCGTTGCCCTCCTTTTGGGCACGGCAATCTATTTTCTGGTACGCAGCCCTGGCCCTCAGCAGACTTCCGGCAATCCCATGATGACTCTGGAACCGGAGGCCGACCGTACGCCAAGGCCCCTGCCCACTTTTGAGCCCGGTCAAGCGGCGCCCATCATTGACGAAAGTCAATGGGACGGCATGGATGATGCAACCTTAAAAACCGCGGCCCTTTCCTCCGCCTACAACTTGGTGGATCAGGGCAAGGTTTCGGAGGCCGCCGCTCTTCTGGAAAAGGCGGCGGAACGTCTGCCCGGTGATACCGATATTGCGGATATTCTTCCCCGCTACCAAAAGGCGGCTGCCCAGGAACAGGAGCTGGAGCCCTATAACGGTTTGATCCATCATCTGTTCACCCACTGCCTGATCGCCTATCCGGATCTGTCCTTGGAGCTTGGCGGTGCGGCGAAGGATCTTTGGATCGACTGCATCACGCCTCTGGAATTCGAGCGGATTCTCAATTCTCTTTATGAGAAGAACTATATCCTCATCGATATTCATGATATCATCTCCAATCCCTCCGGGGACGGGGAAAACTATGAATTTGCCACGCTGGAGCTCCCCAAGGGCAAAACACCGCTTATTCTCTCCTTTGATGACGTGGTGTACGACAGCAAGAAGATGGGCCGGGGCATGGTGGACAAGCTGGTCCTGACCGAGGACGGAAAGGTGGCTACCTACACCAAGCTCGCCGACGGCACCGAAGAAACCCGTCTGGACAACGAGTTTGTGCCCATTTTGAACCAGTTTGTATGGGATCATCCGGACTTCAGCTTCAAGGGCGTGAAGGGAACCTTCTGCCTGACCGGCTTTGAGGGAATCCTGGGTTATCGCACCCAGTCGGACACGCCTCTCGACCGGGAAGCGGAAAAAGCTGAGGTTCTCAAGATCGTGGCCCGGCTCAAGGAGATGAACTGGAACTTTGCCAGTCACAGCTATGGTCACCGCTGGATGAACAAGCGTGACATCGATCTCATTCGGGAGGATACGCAAAGCTGGGAGGACGAGGTGGAGCCTCTGCTTGGCGAGAATGAGCTGGTCTTTGTATGGCCCTATGGCGATCGCATCAAGCCGGGCGATCCCAAATACCAGGTTTTAAAGGATGCGGGCTTCCGGCTGTTCTGCGGTGTGGGCGGTAAAGCTTACAACCTGCCCGAATCCGATGGGACCTTGTTCATGGACCGCGGTGCCATGGACGGCACCTCGCTGTGGCATTACCAGAACATTTACAGCATCTACTTTGATGTGGATGCGGTCCGGGATCCCAAGCGGCCCAATCTGGATAACTGATGAAACGGAAAACGCGGCCCAACGGCCGCGTTTTTATTTTTGAAAAACGTTCAAAGTGAGAGTTCTTGATTTTGGACGGAAGAATGCCTTTGTTGACAGCGGTCACGGGGTCCACGCTTTGAACCAAAGGGGACCGCCGTTTTAAGGGAGCATTGTCACAGCACCTTCTCGAAAGCCTGAAATTCACCGTGATGGAAGGGAAATTTCAGAATCCCCCGGCGTCCGTAACCCATGCTGTCGTATAAACCCAGAGCGAGATGATTTTTCATGTAGGTGTCCATCCGAATGCTGGCATAGCCCTGATGCCGGGCATACTCCTCAATGGCGGTCATAAACGCCCGGCCAACGCCCTGTCCCTGGCAATCGGGATCCACCAAGAGGCGGTGGATCACCAGACTGGGTCCCGCGCACGCCCAGGAAAGCTTCTGGTATTCCGAGTCCTGCGCTTCATTCAGTGCAGCCGCCGCCAATATACCGTCCTCCACAAACACAAAAAGCTGCCCATGACGGATATCCTCCTCCAGGATGGCACGGTTTGGATAGGAATCATCCCATTGATCGATCCCTCGCCCGATCATGCCCTGGATGCCCCTTTGATACATCCTCTGGATCCCGTCCAGCTCCTCCATCCGCGCCCTTCGGAGGTATCTGCCCCCTAAAACCTTCTCATAGAGCACAAAGTCGCCGAAAGGCTCCCGAAGCAAAAACCGATCTTGATATCCCAGCTTATCGTACAGTCGAAGAGCCGGACCATTGGTGCTGTATGCTTCAAGGCGCAGCGCCTCATAGCCCTCCATCCTGGCCCAGGCCTCACAGTGCATCATCATTCGCCTGCCTACGCCCTGGCCCTGCCTGTCCGGAGCCACGCAAAGTCGATGCACCAACAGGGGGCGCTCCACCGCCGTAAAGCAGGAGGTATCATAATCCACATCGGAACTGTCATTGAGCACAACCACAGCGAGCAGTTCTCCATTCTCCTCCAGCGCCCACATTTCGCCTTTTTCAATATCCTCGCGCAAAAGCTGCCGGTTCGGATAGCCGCCGTTCCACTGCTGAATCCCCTGGTTGTGCAGCGCCTCCATGGCCTCTTCAAAAATCTGTACAACCCGTTCATATTCCCTTAGATGTGCAAGTCGAAACTTCTCCATTTTAGATCCACTGCCTCTTTCGCAGATAGTCCACCGAGCTTCTTAGGCCCTCCACCGTTTTGGTCTCCAGCACACATCGGCATTGAAGCTGCTCCGCCCATTTAAGATGCTCCTCTAAATGGAGTTCGCCCTCCCCCAGCGCCAAATGGTTTTTCCCGCCCTTGGCATCATGGATGTGCATGTGCCGAAGCCGGTCCCTCCGGTCCAGAATAAAAGGACGGTCCGCACCGCCAGCAGCGGCGTCATGGCCGATATCCCATGTCAGTCCGAAGGTTGGGCTTTGTAAAAGCCTGTCCATACCCTCCCGCTCATGGGCCGCAAAGCCGTCGGTGTTCTCCACTGCAAGAAGAACGTCTCTTTGAAGTCCCACCCTGTCCCGAAAATTCTGCAGCTCCATGAGATACCGCTCTCTATACTGTTCAAAAAGATACACCCGTCCATCCGGCAGCGTAAAATAGACCCCCGGGTTTAGATGCATATTGACGATGGGCATGGCGCACTGCTCCGCAAGCTTCAAGGCTTCAAGCGCTGTTCTTTGATAGGCTTCCGCCACCCACGGATTAAAATCGCATACGTTCAGGTTTTCATCCAGGTGCAGCGTGAAATAAACGCCATATTTTTTAGCCATAGCCCTAAGCTCGTCCCCATCCAGCCGATCCAGCTGATACTCGGGCATATTCATGTTGAGCTCAACAAAACAAAGGCCCAGCTCCCGGCAAAGCCGGCAGCAGGCCTCCAGTTCCGGCTGCTCAATCAAAGTTGGCATTCCCGCTTCGATTTTCATTTATCCATGTCCTCCGGTCCTGCCAGCCTGTTATCAATGAAACGATTCATGAGCAGCTTGAAGATGGCCGCCAGCGGCACGCCGATGAACATACCCACAAAACCGAACAGGCCGCCGCCCACCACCACGCCGATCATCACCCAGAAGGCGCTGATGCCCATTTTGTTGGACATGGTCTTGGGGCCGATGACAGCACCATCCAGCTGCTGAATCACCAAAATCACGATACCCACGGCAATCGCCTTGCCCGGGCTCTCGAAAAGGGCCACGATAATGGGAGGAACAGCGCCGATAAAGGGTCCAAAATAGGGTACGATATTGGTGATGCCCACGATCACACCCATAAGAAAACCATAGGGCAGCCCCAAAATCCAAAACGCGGCGATGGCCAAAATGCCGATGATGAGTGAATCGAGAAGCCGTCCCCGGATGAAGTTGCCGAAGATCACGTCCGAATCCCGGAAGAAATCAATGAGGCTTTCCCCGCGTCTCCTGCCCAGCACGGCAATGACCAGCCGCTTCAGGCCTTTCGCAATCCGTTCCTTGCTCACCAACATGTAAGCTGAAATGGTGAAACCGATCACCAATTTAAAGATAAACTGGGCCACGTTGATGGCCCCGCCCACCAAATTGGAAAAGAACGATTGGATCCATACGCCCACCACACCGATCTGATTGCCCAGTTCCTGCTCCATGGATTGGTCCAGACCCGCATTTTTGACGAAATCGCTTTGCACGACCTCGGTTTCCAAAAAGTTCTTGGCCTCATCAATGTACTGAGGAATCACCGCCACAAGATCGGAAACGTTCTTAATCACCACCGGCACCGTAAAGATCAGCGTCACAGCCACCGTCCCAATCAGCACCACATAGATGATAGCAAGGGCGATGGTGCGTGCGCGCCTGCGGCTTTTGTGGTCCAGCGCTTTGGGAAAAATCCGACTTTCCAAAGCTTTCATCACCGGATTGAACAAATAGGCCACCACAAATCCAATAATAAAGGGAGAAATGATGGCCAGAAAACCGGAGACAGCCCCATGAACGCTCTGCACGATGTTGTCAAAGCTGGAAAGCACACGGACAAACAGCACCAACGCTGCGATGGTGCAAAAAGCGTAGATACACACTTTGAAATAGCGCCAATCAATTTTCCGCTTCATCCGGTTCTCCTCATCAAAAGTCGTTGCTATTTAGTTTTATGCCTGTCCTTTACGTTTTAGGACTGTTCCCTGCGGTTGGACCGCATGCGGAGAGTGCTGTCCAAGATCCGCTTGCGGATCCTGAAGTTCTCCGGGGTGACCTCCAGAAGTTCATCCCCGGCGATGACCTCCAGCGCCTCCTCCAGGCTTAAAATCTTTGGCGGCACCAGCCGAAGCGCCTCATCCGAACCGGAAGCCCGCATGTTGGTCACATGCTTCTTCTTGCACACGTTGACTTCCATGTCGCCCTGGCGGGAATTGCTGCCCACCACCATGCCGGCGTACACCTTGGTGCCCGGCCCGATGTAGAGCTGACCCCGGCCCTGGGCGTTGAACAGGCCATAGCTCACCGCGTCCCCCGTCTCAAAGGCTATCAGGGAACCCTGGGACCGCTTCTCCAGCTCACCCTTGAAGGGCTCGTAGTCATGGAAGATGGTGTTCATGATGCCTTCGCCCCGGGTATCGGTCATGAACTGGGGACGGTATCCAAAAAGCCCGCGGGAGGGAATGAGAAATTCCATCCGCACCCGGCTGCCCTGGCTTTGATGCATGTTGATCATCTCGCCCTTGCGCCGGCCCAGTGCTTCGATGACCGTACCGGAACAGGCGTCGGGCACATCGACGACCAGCCTTTCAATGGGTTCGAGAAGCTTACCGTTCTCCTCCCGCGTAACCACCATGGGTTTTGAAACCTGGAACTCATAGCCCTGGCGGCGCATGGTCTCGATCAAAATGGACAGATGGAGCTCGCCCCGGCCCGCAACCTCGAAGGTGTCGGGATTGATTTCCGTCACTCGAAGGCTCACATCGCTCAGCGTTTCCCGCATCAGCCGGTCCCGCAGATGGCGGGAGGTCACATATTTGCCCTCCCGGCCCGCGAAGGGACTGTCGTTGACGCAGAAGGTCATCACTACGGTGGGTACCGAAATCTTCACAAAGGGCAGCGGTTCCGGCACATCCGGCGGGCACACCGTATCCCCGATCATGATCCCCTCCACACCGGAAAGCGCCACAATATCGCCCATGGGCGCTTCCTTCACCGGCACCCGGTCCAAGCCATCGAATTCAAACAGGCTGCTCACCCGAAAGGCGGGCGAAACCTTGCCCGTTTCATGATTGCAGAGAACCAATTCCTGCCCAGTGGCGATGGTGCCCCGCTCCACCTTGCCCACAGCAATGCGGCCCACATAGTCGTTGTAGTCCAAGGTGGACACCAAAAGCTGCAGCGGCGCCTTCTCGTCGCCTTCCGGACTGGGGATGTGATCCAAAATGGTATCAAACAAAGGCTTGAGATCGGTCCCTTTCTCATCCGGGGACAGGCTCGCCGACCCCGAACGGGCGGACGCATACACGAAGGGGCTGTCCAGCTGTTCATCGCTGGCCTCAAGCTCCATGAACAGTTCCAGCACCTCATCCACCACTTCATTCGGCCTCGCATCCGGACGGTCCATCTTGTTGATGAGCACCACCACCCGATGGTCGAGATCGAGAGCTTTTTGCAGTACAAACCGGGTCTGCGGCATGGGGCCTTCATAGGCGTCCACCAGCAGAATCACGCCGTCCACCATCTTGAGGATGCGCTCCACCTCGCCGCCGAAATCAGCATGCCCAGGGGTGTCGATGATATTGAGCTTTACGCCCTTGTAATGCACCGCCGTGTTCTTCGCCAAAATGGTGATGCCCCGCTCCCGCTCCAGATCCTGGGAATCCATAACCCGCTCGGCCACGACCTGATTCTCCCGAAAAGTACCGCTTTGCCGGAGCATCTGATCCACCAGCGTTGTCTTGCCATGATCGACGTGCGCAATGATGGCAATGTTTCGAATATCTTCTCTTTTCATACCCTATCTCCCCTTAGTCACGATCCGTAATCGTCGTTAGCTCTATGCCCTCGTTATTCTTTACAGCCCAATCCACGGACCATTCGTTTTCAAATAAAAGCACCAAGCGGCCATCCCCATCCTGAGCCCGCAAAGTGGAGGATGTGAGATTGAGGCCGTCCAGCGAATCCGTGCCCTTCACCCAGCGCACCATGCGGTAAGGCAGGACGTTGAGGCGGATATCCACACCGTATTCGTGCTTTAAGCGATGCTGCAAAACTTCAAACTGCAGCGCGCCCACCACACCCACGATGATTTCCTCCATGCCAATATCCAAGCGCTTGAAGGATTGAATGGCGCCCTCCAGACACAGCTGGGTTACGCCCTTCACAAACTGTTTTCGCTTGATGGAATCCTCCGGTGTGACCCTGGCAAAATGCTCCGGCGCAAACACAGGAATACCTTCGAAATGAAAGCGTTCACTGCCCGTAAGCAGCGTATCCCCAAGAGCAAATATCCCGGGGTCAAAGAGCCCAATGATATCTCCCGGCCAGGCCTCCTCCGCCACGTCCCGGTCCTGAGCCATGAACTGCTGAGGCTGAGTCAGCTTGATGTTTTTTTGAAGGCGCATATGGCGCACCTCCATGCCCTTTTCAAACTTACCCGAACAGATGCGCATGAAGGCGATCCGATCCCGGTGTGCTGGATTCATATTGGCCTGAATCTTAAAGATAAATCCTGAGAAACGTTCATCATAGGGCGAAATCTCGCCGTCATCGCTGTGTCTTGACAGAGGCGGCGTGGTCATCTTCAGGAATTTTTCCAAAAAGGATTCCACACCGAAGTTGTTCATGGCGCTGCCAAAAAACAGCGGCGTCAACTCACCCGAACGCACCTTCTCAAGATCAAAGGGATCTCCCGCCACATCCAGAAGCTCGATCTCGTCCACCAGCCGGTCGTGATAGTCTTCGCCCAAAAATTCACGAAGATTTTCATCCTCCACCGAACCTTTGATGGATTCAAGCTTGGTGCTGCCGTGATCGTTCACACTGCCGTCAAAGACTTCCAGCTGATGGATGTCCCGGTGGTACACCCCCTTGAAATCCCCATCGGTGCCGATGGGCCAGGTGATGGGGCAGGAGCGAATGCCCAGCACCTCCTCAAGCTCCGCCATGAGATCGAATGGACTCTTCGAAGCCCGGTCCATCTTGTTCACAAAGGTGAAGATGGGAATGCCCCGGCGCTTACACACCTGAAAAAGCTTGATGGTCTGGGCTTCCACACCCCTTGCGCCGTCGATCAGCATAACCGCGCTGTCCGCTGCGACCAGCGTGCGGTAGGTATCCTCGGAAAAATCCTGATGGCCGGGCGTGTCCAAAATATTGATGCGATAGCCATCGTAATCAAACTGCATGACGCTGGAGGTCACCGAGATGCCTCTTTGCTTTTCTATCTCCATCCAGTCCGACACCGCATGATGCTGCGCACGCCGCGCCTTGACCGAACCCGCTTCCCGGATCGCCCCGCCATAGAGAAGGAGTTTTTCCGTGAGTGTCGTCTTACCGGCATCGGGATGGGATATGATGGCGAAGGTTCTTCGCCGTTCCACTTCCTGTTTTAGGGTCATCTAAAAATCTCCTACTTTCGTATACTCCCGTATGATTGTATCGTGTCCCCGCAAACCTGTCAATTTTAAGGAAGATTTTGTCCCAAACGTTGCATGACCGGGCGTTTTGGGATACAATAAGCTATACCATTAGATTGAAGAGGTGCGATATGAAAACGATCATTGCTTCCGATTCCACTGTGGATCTTCCCGCCTCCTATATTATAGAGCATAATCTTCCCCTCATCGACCTGTCCTACACGCTGAAAGGGCAGGAACGCCTTGACCGCAACAATACGGCCAAGACCTATCGGGATTTTTATAACGCCCTTCGGGAGGGCGAGATGTCCGTGACTTCTCAGGTCAACTCCCAGCGGATGAACGAGTTCTTCCGCAGCCTTCTCACAGGCAACGATATGCCCCTTATTTATGTGGCCTTCTCCTCCGCCCTCAGCGGCACCTACAACAGCGCGTGTATCGCTCAGCGGGATCTCGAGAACGAATTTCCCGGCCGCATCCATGTGGTGGATTCCCGCTGCGCCTCTTTGGGTGAGGGACTCCTTGTTCATTATGCCCTTAAAATGCGGGACGAGGACCGCACAGCGGAGGAAATCATCGCTTGGCTGGAAAACAATAAACTGAAGCTCAATCACTGGTTCACCGTGGACGATCTGCATTTTCTCCGCCGGGGCGGACGAATTTCCGGTGTCGCCGCTCTCATGGGCTCCATTCTCAGCATCAAGCCCGTCATGCACGTCAACGATCTTGGCCAGCTGGTTCCCGTGGAAAAAAAGAAGGGCCGCCGCAATGCCATCAAGGCTTTGGTGGACCATATGGCACAGCTGGGCGTCAACTTAAAGGAACAGATCGTCTTTATCAGCCATGGCGACTGTGAGGAGGATGCAAACTATCTGGCCGACATCATTCGCAACCGTTTTGGCGTCAAAGAGTTTATCATCAACTTTGTGGGACCGGTCATCGGCAGTCACTCCGGTCCGGGAACCTTGGCCCTCTTCTTTATGGGCACCTCCCGCGGCTGATAGAATCACAAAAGCCTCCGTTGTCGGAGGCTTTTTATTTCATGCGCATGCTTTGTTTGATCCTGTGCTTGATGAAGATGATCGCAAAGGCACCCAATAGAAGGAGAATTACGATGGGTGTTGCAAGATTGGGCGTAGGCTGCGTATCCGGGCTCGCCGGTGCCTGCGTCAAGGCCAGCGTTTCCATCCAGCGTCCCTTCTTTCCTTTTCTACCATTCTATGATGCCTTTCCTTAAAAGGTTTCCCCCCGCCAACAGACCTTACTCCAAAAAAAAGAAGCGCATCGCTGCGCTTCTTTCATTGTTCGGTTTATTCCCATTCAACGCCGGTGAACTTCTTGAAGGCTTCCATGCTCTTGGCAATGGACTCCATCTCTCCCATACGGGTCTTATCCTGCTCCAGCAGCATGAATTCCACGCCGATCTTGTTGCCAGCGTCAATGTAATCCTGGATGGGCAGAATGCCCGTACCCACTTCGGCATACAGCTCCAGCCGACGGGTGGGTGCATCAATTTCCCGGGATACGGGCACATTGATGTCCAGCGTCTCCTCCCAGATATTGAGGGGCTCGCCCGCATCCTTCGAGAAATCCTTCTGATGCAGAAGAATGATGCGGTCCTTCAAACGCTCAATCTCTTCCACCGGGTCCACGCCGCCGCGGGCCGCCCAGAAGGTATCCAGTTCATAGGCAACCAGGGAGGGATCGGTATTGTTGAGAATGATATCAATCACCATCTCTCCATCATAGGGCTGATATTCCCGGTAATGATTATGGTAATAGTAGCGAAGTCCATACTTCTTTGCGATCTCCGCATCCTTGTTCATCAGTTCGCACTTCTCCAAAACGTCCTGACGCCCGCCGGGGAAATGAGCGCCGCC
This sequence comes from Gehongia tenuis, assembly GCF_014384795.1. Lineage (NCBI taxonomy): Bacteria > Bacillati > Bacillota > Clostridia > Christensenellales > Christensenellaceae > Gehongia > Gehongia tenuis. Next base: position 1,213,328 of record NZ_JACRSR010000001.1, read on the forward strand.
GGAACCCACCTGCTTGGCGCCCAGTTTCGCGTAGTACTCGCAGAAGGGCTCAAAGTAAGGATTGCCCAGATAGTAGTAATGTGCGCCGGCCAAGCCGATGCCGTTAGCATCCAGAAATGCTTTGGTATCCGCATAGGTCATACCAAAACCATAGGAAGTTTCACCCGTCTCATCCGGAGTTCCAAAGGGCTCCAAATATTTGTAGCCTAGCTTCGCCACCTGCTCCATCGTACCCTTGGCGTCGATTTTCAGATGATCCTTAATGGAAAACATTTGCAGACCAATTTCCATCGTCTATTCCTCCATTCTATTGTTTGGCTTATTGCCATTCCACACCGGTAAACTTTTTAAAGGCTTCCATGCTCTTGGCAATGGATTCCATCTCACCCAAGCGGGTCTTATCCTGCTCCAGGAACATGTATTCCACTCCGATCCCATTGCCCGCATCAATAAAGCTTTGAATGGGCAGAATACCGGTCCCCACTTCGGCAAACAGTTCGAGACGCCGAGTGGGCCGATCAATTTCAGGGGATACGGGCACGGTGATGTCCGCAGTCTTTTCCCAGATATTGAGAGGTTCGCCGGCATCCTTTGCAAAATCCTTTTGATGCAAAAGAATGATACGATCCTTAAGCCGGGCAATCTCCTTTACCGGATCAATGCCGCCCCGCGCACCCCAGAAGGTATCCAATTCATAAAAAACCAAAGAAGGATCGGTGTTGTTCAAAATGGTGTCGATCACCGTCTCGCCCTCAAAGGGCTGATACTCCCAATAATGATTGTGATAATAATACCGCAGGCCGTATTTCCTGGCAATTTCCGCATCCTTATTCATGAGTTCAGATTTGCGCAAGACTTCCTCACGTCCGCCAGGGAATTTATCGCCGCCGGAGCCCACCTGTTTCGAGCCCAGTGCCGCATAGTATTCACAGAAGGCCTCAAATTGAGGGTCACCCGGATAGTAGTAGTGTCCGCCAACCACATGAAGGTCATGATCGCCCAGAAAAACTTTCGCTTCTTCCAACGGCATATTGAGACCATAGGACAAGCAGCCCTTATCATCCAAAATGCCAAAGGGTTCCAAATACTTGTAGCCCAGCCGCGCAACCTCCGCAAGGGTCGCCTTCGCGTCCTGCATCAAATGCTCCTTCACCGAGAATAGCTGTAGACCAATCTTCATTAAGTAGCCTCCTTTTTGCAGCCGGCTTCTTTCCCGCCTGCATCTATGTTCTCATACATAAATTATTATACGCCCCTAAAATAACAAGTACAAGTTTAATCCGATACTTTTATTAGCTCAATATGTGGCCCACTTTTATCCACTCTAAATAGCGTATCATTTTGAATCTCAGATCTATTCTCAAATAATGCAGCATATTCACTGATAAAAAAGTCGTCCACTACATGCAAATATACATAGGTATAATCCTCCCGCAGTTTCTTTTCCCATTCATCTACAGTAATGACAATGGAACCATCTTCCACATTTTCGGAAAAGCTTGTTTCAGCATGTCTCATAGGAACCCAAATTGGCGTGCAATTATATCTGATTGCCCAGTATTCTTTTCCAAGATTATGTTGGGAAATTAAATAGATCTTGTCTGTTTCAGGATCCATTATTTCACTAAAGGTAGCAGACTTTTCAATAGACTTACGGTATTTCTGCGTTATTTGTATATCCTTCTGGGTATATATTGTGAATTGAGCAATCGTCTGCAACGGAACTAAAAATAGAATAATACAACACAAAACGCCTACCGCATACTTACGTCCAAAGTTACCCTCTAGAATTGTCTTTATTAGGAGCATTAACAGAATCATCGTTGCGCCAAAAATATAGGTATTCATATATCTTTGGAAGGACGCAAGATTTGTAGCCTCGTATTCAGTATACGTAAATAGGTATAAGATTAGTAATGAAATTGAATACACCACATAGCCTATACTTAATCCTATACCGCAAATATAATACTGCTTTTTCCGTAATTTATTAACCCTGCCTAATAGTATAGTTAAGCCGATCCATACTATCATCCATGAAAAATAGGCAAATTTTATCGTACTATCCCATTGAAACGTAAATACCTGTTGAATAAAAGATCCAATTACATCCGTTTGGTAAGGCAGAAGATTCCCATTAAATATGCCAAGGATCCCTTGTCCCGTAATAGACGACGTATTCCAGGGCACTCCAGCTTCTACAATATCTAAATGAATCTCCCATGATACTTTTGCCAGAATAGTACATATAGCCGGAACTAAAAAGATCCATTTAAAGTTTCGAGCTTTTAATAGGTCAAAATAAATGATGAACAATGCAACGAGAGCTAAGCCAAATCCAGAAGCTTTTGTAAGCGTTAAAATAAATAATCCCATGCCAATTACTATATTATCAAGCTTTGTATGTAAATTATGTGAAAAATACGTATAAAGAACAAAGGCAAATATACCACCTAATAAGGCATCAACATAAATAGAAATATAAAAATCAGCATAAAATAATATGGGAGTAACAAATACAATAATAGCGATGGCTATTCCATTTTTCCAGTTTTTCCAGTTAACTCGTGAAAAAACAGGCATCACCAAGGAAACGAGCATTATATCCATCGCCCGAAACATTTGGCATTCAATTAAAGTACCATTAAACTTTGTGAAAAAATATTGAAACAATGATGCTGCTGGTGGATATGCTTTAAACTGGGTAGTCGCCTGGCTCAAGCTTCCGAAAGTATCATTTATATACATGTTCTTTACGACTAATCCCCAATGAGAAAATTCATCCCACCAATACAGCATTCGACCACGCGTGCCAAAAAAGATTATAATTACAAATATTAAAAATACAAAAAAACCGGGCGTAATCATGTTCTGTCCATTTATATTTATCTTTTTTCTCGCTAAAGCAAAAATAGAAGCGCCCAAGCCAAAGATAAGAATCAAAAATATAAAATAAAAGCCATAGTGCAAACAATTAAATAGTCCAAAAATATAGAGAATGAGGATTATTAAAAATATAGAAGGAGCTAATAAAATTTCGAATTTTCTTTTGAACCATAAAACAGATATTTGAGTTAAAGCCACAATACTCAAAATTGCCATCAAGTATGACATTATTTCCCCTTTCTAAAAACCCATTCTCTTTGTATTTGAAAACTAACTAAAAACAAAATAAAATCAACCACTATCTTAATAATAGACTCAGAAACTTTTCCTGCACACAAAGTGTATAATGCATCAACTGCTAAAGCAGATGCTATCAATTGGAATATGCATAAAATATAATACTTGATTGCCGAATATTTGGTAGCCCCTTGGCTCTTAAACACCCTATTTTTATTTAGAGCAAAGTTGACAATAGAAGATACCAATCTTGCAAACACTGTACTTATAATTATATAATAAGAGCTCACAGGCTTTATCAAATTAACTATTATTGAAAATAATCCTATATCAACAATAAAGGATGAAAACGAAGAAATAATAAATTTTAAAAATATTGAATATATTTTGGCGGAGTCCTTCAAAGGATTAAAATGTGACGAACTATTTTCGTTAATATAAACAGTGGAAATTGGATATTCCAATATAGAAATATCTTTCTCCTTTGCCTCAATTAACATATTCATTTCAAACTCAAATCGCTCACCTTTTACATCTAAAAGAGCTACCATAAAATCCTTTGGAATGCCTCTTAAGCCCGTTTGAGTATCCTGGATTTTTATTCCGCATAGGAATTTGATTATTTGCCTAGTAATTTTATTACCGAATTTACTGCGAAAAGGTACATTACTACTATCAAAATCCCTGTATCCCAAAATTAACTCAGAGGGATTATCAATTAGCTTTTTAGCACATATTAATATATCATCTATTTGATGCTGTCCATCCGAGTCAACAGTAATTACACCTATACATCCAGGAAAATAATTCAAAACATAATTCATTGCAGTTTTTAGTGCACGGCCCTTACCCATATTCACATAATGCTTTAAAACAAGGCAATTATATTTTTCTTGAGCAACATTAAAAATATGATTAAAGGAAGGAGCACTGCCATCATTTACAATAATGATATTGTTTAAGTTAACATTTTGGAGTTGTTCTAAAAGATCCAACAGCTTTAAGTTTGGTTCTAAAGATGGTATAATTACAATTACATCATCTAATCTATTCATGTTGTCGTGCTTCCCCCTGCTCTTTTATCATAACAAGATACGTTCAAATTCTATCACAAATACTATAAATACACAAGAGCGACAAAAAAGGGAAGAACAAGATGTTCTTCCCTCTCTCCTTGGCTCCCCCTGTTGGACTCGAACCAACGACATTTCGGTTAACAGCCGAACGCTCTACCAACTGAGCTAAGGAGGATTATGGAATCCGGCGGCGACCTATTTTCCCGGGCAGTTACCCACCAAGTATCTTCGGCGCTAAAGGGCTTAACTTCTGTGTTCGGCATGGGTACAGGTGGTTCCCCTTCGCCATTGCCACC